>NZ_JAGEPF010000009.1 GCF_017573465.1 Actinomadura violacea | reverse complement strand
TCATCTGCAGCGACGTCCCGTCGTACCCGAGTTCGGCGAAGATCCGCGTCGCGGTCTCGATCAGCCGGCCCTCTTCGGTTCCCCCCATGTGCTCACTCTAAGTGACGCGTTCGCGACGGTCGCGGGGTGCCGCCGCGCGGGCCGGGCGGTGGGCCCGCCCGGCCCGCGCGGGGGCGGGTCAGGCGGACTCGGTGGGGAGCCCGGCGGACACCCAGTCCTCGATGCCCTCGCGGTACTTGCGGACGTTGGTGTAGCCGAGCGCGGTGAGCCGGTCGGCGACCTGGCCGCTGTTGGGGCAGGCCGGGTTGGAGCAGTAGGTGACGATCGCGGCGGCCCGGTCGGGCAGCAGGGCGGGCGCCTGCGCGTCGACGTCCGCCGCGACGAGCGGGACGGCGCCGGGCAGGTGCTGCTTGGCGTAATAGTCGCCGCCGAGCGCGTCGAGGACGGTGACGGTGCCGGCGTCGATCGCGGCCTTGAGGTCGTCGCGGCCGATGAGTGCGGTCATGGCTGTGCCTCCAGATAAGACGGACTATAGTCCGGTTATGTCCCGAGACGATACCGGACCGCAGTCCGCTTCTGCAATGCCGCTGGAACTGCTGCGCACCCCGCCGCCCAAGGAGCGCTCCGACGCCGCCCGCAACCGGGCCGCCGTGCTGGAGGCGGCCGGGCGGCTGTTCGCCGAGCGGGGCGTCGAGGCGGTGTCGATGGACCAGGTGGCGGCGGAGGCCGGCGTCGGCAAGGGGACGCTGTTCCGGCGGTTCGGCGACAAGGCGGGACTGGCCGCCGCCCTCCTGGACGCGCGGGAGCGCGTGCTGCAGGAGGCGATCCTGCACGGGCCGCCGCCGCTCGGCCCCGGAGCGGGGGAGGAGGAGCGCCTGGCCGCGTTCGCCGGGGCGTATCTCGACTACCTGCTGGAGCACCTGGCGCTCGTGCGGATGTCGGAGACCGCGGCGCCGGGCGCGCGGTACCGGATCGGCGCGTACCGGTTCTGGCACCGCCACGTGGCGATCCTGGCCGCGGGCGCGGAGGACCCCGAGTACACCGCGCACGCGGTGCTCGCGGCGCTGTCCGCGGAGCATGTGGCGGCGCTGCTGCCCGAACTGGGAGAGGAGCGCGTCAGGGAAGGGATCGTCCGGCTCGCCCGGTCCGTGCTGCGGTGACCGGGCGGCGGGACGCGGGGAGGCAGGCCCCTGGGAGGTGGGACGCGACGCGGCGTGCCCGTCCGCGGCGGGCGGGCACGCCGGATCGGATCAGAGGTTGATCATGTGGCCGGCGAGGCCGTGCACGGCCTCCTTGATGGCCTCGCCCAGGGTCGGGTGCGCGTGCACGTTCCGGGCGACCTCGTGGACGGTGAGGTCCCACTGCTGGGCGAGGGTCAACTCGGGCAGCAGCTCGGTCACCTCGGGGCCGATCAGGTGGGCGCCGAGGATCTCGCCGTACTTCGCGTCGCTGATCACCTTGGCGAACCCGTCGCCCTCCCCCATGCCGACGGCCTTGCCGTTGACGCTGTAGGGGAACTTGGCGACCTTGACGTCGAAGCCCTGCTCGCGCGCCTGCGCCTCCGTCCAGCCGAACGAGGCGATCTGCGGCCGGCAGTAGGTGGCGCGGGGGATCATCACGTACTCGAGTTCCATGGTCTCGGCGCCCGCGATGGTCTCGGCGGCGACGATGCCCATGGACTCGGCGGCGTGCGCGAGCATCAGCTTGGCGGTGACGTCGCCGATCGCGTAGATGTGCGGGACGGACGTGCGGCAGCGGCCGTCCACGTCGATCGCGCCGCGCTCGGTGAGCCGCACGCCGGTCTTGTCGAGGCCGTAGCCGTCCACGTTCGGCTGGAAGCCGATCGCCTGCAGCACCTTGTCGGTCTCGATGACCTGCTGCGCGCCGTCCTTGCCGGTGACGGTCACCTTGACCTTGTCGCCGGAGTCGTCGATGCCGTCGACCCGGGTGGAGGTCAGCACGTCGATGCCGAGCTTGCGGTACCGCTTGGCCAGCTCCTTGGACACGTCGACGTCCTCGTTCGGGACCATCCGGTCGAGGAACTCGACGATCGTGACCTTGACGCCGTAGTTGTGCAGGACGTAGGCGAACTCGACGCCGATGGCGCCCGCGCCGGCGATGACGATGCTTCCCGGCAGCTCGGAGCTGAGGATCTGCTCCTCGTAGGTGACGACCCGCTCCGACAGCGACGTGCCGGGCAGCAGCTTGGTGTGCGCGCCCGCGGCGATGATGCAGTTGTCGAAGGTGATGGTCTCGGACGAGCCGTCGGCCTTGGCCACCTGCAGGGTGTTCGCGTCGGTGAACGTCCCGCGCCCCTCATAGGAGGCGACCTTGTTCTTCTTCATCAGGAACTGGACGCCCTTGACGAACTTGTCCGACACCTGCCGGCTGCGCTCGTAGGCCACGCCGTAGTCGAAGGAAACGCTGCCCTCGACCGTGATCCCGTAGGTCTTCTGCTCCTGGGTGAAGACGTGCGCCAGCTCGGCGTTGCGCAGCAGTGACTTCGAGGGGATGCAGCCGACGTTCAGGCAGACCCCGCCCCAGTACCTCTCCTCGATGATCGCCGTCTTCAGCCCGAGCTGCGCCGACCGGATCGCGGCGACATATCCGCCCGGGCCCGCGCCCAGGACCACGACGTCAAAGTGTTCGCTCATATCCACTGACGATATTCGGCGCGGGGGCGTGCTCGCATCCCGGACGGGCGGCGCGGCGGCCCCGGCCCGGCCGTGCGGCGCGCCGCGCGGACCGGCCGGCCACGCCGCGTGACCGCGGGGCTCCGGTACGGCTCCGTCGTCACATGCTGTTAAGGTTTTCGGAGTCCCCGCCCGCCGAACCCGCGCGGGGGCGGGCGGCGCCCGGACGGCGCGACGGCGCCGCCGCCGGTGGCGCGCACCCGTGGCCTCCGGCCGCGAGCCCGGCGGCGTTCCCGCAACGGCCCGCGGGCGGCGCCGACTCCCGGGCCGCTCCCCGGCCGCGCCGCCTGAACGCGGCAGCGCCGGAACACGGCGGTGCCGGCCGATCGTTGCCCTCAAATGCCCCTGCCCCGGGCGCAGCGGCCCGTCCCGAGCCGAGTGGAGGAGAAGCCGAGTGAGGATTCCCAAGCGCGTCAACGCCGTCCTGGACTGGATGGAGCAGCACTTTGGCGCACTTGCGGTGGTCGTCGGGCTGGTCATCGTGGCGCTGGTCGCCACGCTCGCGCCGGCGCTGGTCGGGCTCCCCGTCGCCGGCTTCGTGATCGGGCTCGCCGCGGGCGGCTTCCTCGTGCACGTCCGGCTGACCCGGCGGATCGCGCGGGCCCGCGCCGAGGTCGACGACCTGCTCCGCGAGAACGGCGCGCTGCGGCACCGCAACACCGTCCTCGCCAGCGGCGTGATCAGCCGGGGCGCGCAGGAGACGCAGGCGCTGGTGGCCATCCCGGAGGACGACGAGGACCTCGCGGAGGACGACCCGACCCGCACCGCGGCGCTCCCGGAGCTGACCGACGAGCTGCTCGGCGGCGACCCGGGCGACACCCTCGGCGACGGCTCGGGCCCCGCCCTCGACCCTGACACGGACGCCGGAGCGGCGGACGCCGCGAAGGACGCCGGCGCGGACGGGCCCGAGGCCGCGAAGTCCGGAGCCGTGCGGAAGGGGCCCGCGGCCGACGAGGCCGACGAGGACACCGCCCGGAACGCCCGCAAGGGCTGACCGGGGGCCCGCCCCGAGTCATCGCACCGCAAAACCGGGCGTTAACTCCGCCGATCTTCGGGCAGAGGGAAGGCCGGGAGGTGCGGATGAACGCAGAGTCCGGTCCCGAGCCCGCGGAATCGGCGGGGACGGAGACGGCGCAGGGGGGCGACCACGCCGCGAAGGAGGACGTCGACCTCGGGGCGGTGCACAAGGCCGTCATCGCGTCCGCGATGGGCAACTGCATCGAGTGGTTCGACTTCGGGGTGTTCAGCGCCGGGGTGATGACCTCGATCATCGGCACCAAGTTCTTCCCCGAGGGCAGCGCCGGCAGCGCGACGCTGCGCTCGTTCGCGCTGATCGCCGCGGCGTTCCTGGCCCGCCCGTTCGGCGGGATGTTCTTCGGCCCGATGGGCGACAAGCTCGGCCGCAAGCGGGTGCTCGCCACCACGATCATCCTGATGTCGGGCTCCACGTTCGTCATCGGCATCCTGCCCGGCTACCACGCGATCGGGGTCGCGGCGCCGCTGCTGCTGCTGGCGGTGCGGCTCGTCCAGGGGTTCTCCACGGGCGGCGAGTACGGCGGCGCCGCCACGATGATCGCCGAGTACGCGCCGACGAACCGGCGCGGCTACTTCGGCAGCTTCCTGGAGTTCGGCACGCTGACCGGCTACATCCTGGGCGCCGGGCTCGTGCTGCTGGTGAACCTCGCGGTCGGGGACTCGGCGATGCACGCCTGGGGCTGGCGGATCCCGTTCCTGATCGCGCTGCCGCTCGGCGCCGTCGGGCTGTACGTGCGGACGCGGATCGAGGACACCCCGACGTTCCAGCGGATGGAGGCGGCGGGCAAGAAGGCGCGGTCGCCGCTGAAGGAGACGCTGGAGCACTACTGGAAGATCATCCTGATGCTGATCGGGATCGTGTTCCTGCTGAACGTCGCGGACTACACGCTGCTCACCTTCATGCCGTCCTACCTGGTCGACTTCCTGCACCTCGGCAGCGTGACGTCGCAGCTGATCACCATCGGGGTGGAGGCCGCGATGATGGCGGTGATCCTGCCGACCGGGCACCTGTCCGACCGGATCGGCCGCAAGCCGGTGCTGGCCATCGCGGCGGTCGGGTTCCTGCTGCTGAGCTGGCCCGCGTTCGCGCTGATGCAGACGAACAACTGGCTCGGCGTCGGCCTCGGCTACGCGATCATCGGCGCGCTGCTGGTGCTGATGCTCGCGGTGATCGGCGCGACGTTCCCCGCGATGTTCCCGACGAAGGTGCGGTACGGCGCGTTCGCGATCGGCTACAACATCTCGACGTCGATCTTCGGCGGGACGGCGGCGGTGCTCGTCGGGTCGCTCATCGACGTGACGGGCAGCAACTACATCCCGGCGTACTACATCATGATCGCGGCGGCGGTGGCGCTGGTGCCGATCCTGATGATCAAGGAGACGGCGAACGTGCCGATCGAGCGGGTCGGGATGGAGAACGCCCCGGAACCCGTGGGCTCCGGGGCGGAACGCTGACCCCCGCGCCGTAAGGGCGGGGGCCGCGGGCGTCAGCGGGCGAAGTGCCGGCGGGCCCAGCCCGCCAGCGAACCCGCGATCACGAGCGCGGCGGTCGTCTCGAGTGCCAGTGCGGTCCACACGGTGGTCACCGGGGGCCTCCCTCCGTCTTCGGTCCGGGCGCGTCCGTCCCGCGTCCGGTCTGCATCAGAACCAACACCAGGATGCGGTCACGGTTTCCCTGCCCGGGCCGCCGCACAGCGTGATTCCGGTCACGTCCCACCTCGCTGACCTGCGACGAAACCTCCACGGACGGTAAAAAGCGCTGGTCGTCGCCGCGCCGCCGGCGGGCCGGCCGGCCCCCGCCCCGCGGTGCCGCCCGGCGGGGGTTCGCGCCGGGCTATCGCCCGGCGGTGTGACTTGTGTGGCCGGAAGGCGAACATATAGCTCGTTGCGCCCGTTCGATTACCGTGGGTAGCGTCTCCGTTGGTTCATTCATGGCAGACCCACGACGAATCGGTGGTGCGGACGTGACGGAAGAGCAGTTGAGCCTCAGTACATCTGCGGCACGGAACCTGGCGACCACGACCAAGTCCGTCCCCCAGATGCAGGGGATCACCTCCCGGTGGCTTCTGAAGCTGCTGCCGTGGGTGGAGGCGCACGGCGGCGCCTACCGCGTCAACCGGCGGCTCACCTACACGGTCGGCGACGGGCGCGTGACGTTCGTGACGACCGGCGCCGACGTGCGGGTCATCCCGCGCGAGCTGGGCGAGCTGCCGCCGCTGCGCGGCTACGACGACGACCTCGCCCTGGACGCCCTCGCGGGCCGGTTCACCCAGCAGGAGTACGAGCCCGGCGACGTCGTCGTCGAGGAGGGCCGGCCGGTCGACCGGGTCGTGCTGGTCGTGCACGGCAAGCTCAGCAGGATCGGGGCCGGCGAGTACGGCGCGGAGGCCGTGCACGGCACCCTCGCCGACGGCGACTTCTTCGGCGAGCGGGCCCTGCTCGGCACCGAGGAGGGCGCGGAGCCGGCGACCTGGGACACCACCGTCAAGGCGCTGACCGCCGTCACCGTCCTCAGCATGAGCGAGAGCGACTTCCAGGAGACGCTCGGCCAGTCCGCCTCGCTGCGCGAGCACCTGGACGCCTACCGGGCGAGCCCGGACCGGGCGAGCAACGCGCACGGCGAGGCCGCGATCGACCTGGCGTCCGGGCACGAGGGCGAGCCGGTGCTGCCCGGCACGTTCGTCGACTACGAGGGCTCCCCGCGCGAGTACGAGCTGAGCGTCGCGCAGACGGTGCTGCGCGTCCACACCCGCGTCGCCGACCTCTACAACGAGCCGATGGACCAGGTGGAGCAGCAGCTCCGGCTGACCGTCGAGGCGCTGCGCGAGCGGCAGGAGCACGAGCTGGTCAACAACCGGGACTTCGGGCTGCTGCACAACACCGACCTGACGCAGCGCGTCCACACCCGGTCCGGCCCGCCGACCCCCGACGACATGGACGACCTGCTCACCCTCGTCTGGAAGGACCCGGCGTTCTTCCTCGCCCACCCGAAGGCGATCGCGGCGTTCGGTCGCGAGTGCAGCGCCCGCGGCGTCTACCCCGACAGCGTCGACGTCGGCGGCCACAAGGTGCCGGGCTGGCGCGGCGTCCCGATCTTCCCCTGCAACAAGATCCCGGTCAGCAGGACCCGGACCAGCTCGATCCTGCTGATGCGCACCGGCGAGGCGACGCAGGGCGTCATCGGCCTGCACCGGACCGGGCTGCCCGACGAGTACCAGCCGGGCCTGTCCGTCCGGTACATGGGCATCGACGACAAGGCGCTCATCAACTACCTGGTCAGCTGCTACTACTCGGCGGCCGTCCTGGTCCCGGACGCGCTCGGCATGCTGGAGTCCGTCGAGATCGCGCACGGTGGTGCGGCGTAGTGCAGCCGTTCGAACTCCCCGAGTTCTACATGCCGCACCCCGCGCGGCTGAACCCCCATGCCGAGGCGGCCCGCGAGCACTCCCGCCGCTGGGCGCACGCCATGGGGATCCTCGGCCCCGACCCGACGGGGCCCGAGGTCTGGGACGAGGACGAGTACGACGCGCACGACTACGCGCTGCTCACCGCGTACACGCACCCGGACGCGCCCGGTCCCGTCCTGGACCTGGTGAACGACTGGTACGTGTGGGTGTTCTACTTCGACGACCACTTCCTCGAGCGGTACAAGCGGCCCCGCGACCTCGCGGGCGCCAAGGAGTACCTCGCGCGGCTCCCCGCCTTCATGCCGGTGAAGGCGGGGGGTCCGCCGCCCCCCGAGCCGGCGAACCCGGTCGAGCGGGGCCTCGCCGACCTGTGGGAGCGGACCGTCCCGCTCATGTCGCAGGAATGGCGGGCCCGGTTCGCCGAGAGCACCCGCAACCTGCTGCAGGAGTCGGCGTGGGAGCTGGCGAACATCGACGAGGCGCGCGTCCCGAACCCGGTCGACTACGTGCAGATGCGCCGCAAGGTCGGCGGCGCGCCCTGGTCGGCGGACCTCGTCGAGGTCGCGGCGGCCGCCGAGGTGCCGGCGCGGGTCGCCGGGACGCGCCCGCTGCGGGTGCTGAAGGACGCGTTCTCCGACGCCGTCCACCTGCGCAACGACATCTTCTCCTACCAGCGGGAGACCGAGAGCGAAGGCGAGGTCAACAACGGCGTCCTGGTGATGGAGCGGTTCTTCGGGACCGATCCGCAGCGCGCCGCGGAGATCACCAACGACCTGCTGACGTCCCGGATGCAGCAGTTCGAGCACACCGCCGTCACCGAGCTGCCCGCCCTGTTCGCTGAGCACGGGCTGAGCCCGGCGGAGCGCCGCGACGTGCTGCGCTACGCGCGGGGCCTGCAGGACTGGCAGTCCGGCGGGCAGCAGTGGCACCTGCGGTCCAGCCGGTACATGAACCAGGGGGCGGTGCCGCGGCGCGGGCTGTCGGGCCTGCCGGAGATCGCCGGGCTGCTCGGGCTCGGCACCTCTGCCGTGCGGATCCGGTCGCTGACGCGCCCGCCCGGGCCGCCGCCCGGCGGCGGGGGGTTCCGGCCGCCCGAGTTCTCCCTGCCGTACGAGCCGCTGCTCAACCCCCGGATCGCCGGGCTCCGCGCGCACACCGCGGAGTGGGCGCGCGGAACGGGCATGCTGGACGGCGCCGTCCCCGGCACGTGGACGCCGGAGGCGTTCGACGCCGCCGACTACGCCCTGTTCGCCGCGCTCACCCATCCCGGCGCACCCGGGCCCGAGCTCGAGCTGATCGCCGACTGGCACCTGTGGCGGTTCTTCTTCGACGACCTCTTCGCCGCACGGTTCAAGCGGCCCCGCGACCTGCTCGGCGCCCGCGCGTACACGGCCCGGCTGCTCGACCCGCCCGGCGGGCACGAACCGTCCGACCCGGTGGAGCGGGGCCTCGCCGACCTGCGGGCCCGCACCGCCGCCGCCATGACCGAGGACGAGCGCGCCGGGCTCGACGCGGCACTGCGGGAGCTCACCGACAGCTGGCTGTGGGAGCTGGCGGGGCTCGTCCACAACCGCGTGCCCGACCCGGTCGACTACATCGAGATGCGCCGCCGGACGAGCGGCGCCGCGTTCACCGCCGCGCTGCTGCGGCACGCCCACGCGGGCGGGCTGCCGCCGGACGTCCTCGCGGCCACGCCGATGCAGGCGCTGCACGACACGTTCGCCGACATCGCCGGGCTCCGCAACGACCTGCTCTCCTACCCCAAGGAGATCGGGCCGGAGGGCGAGCACCACAACGCGGTCGTGGCCGTCGAGCGGTTCCTCGGCTGCGGGACGCAGCAGGCCGCCGACATCGTCGCCGACCTCGTCGAGGCGCGCGTCCGGCAGTTCGAGCGGACCGCCGCGAGCGAGCTGCCGATCCTCGCCGCCGAGTCCGGGCTGGACGCCGCCGCCCGCGACGGCCTCGCCCGGTACGTCCGCGCGATGCGCGACTGGACGGCCGGCGACCTGCGCTGGTCCACGACGACCGGCCGGTACGCGCCGCCCGGCGGCACCGGCCCCGCCCCGCCGCCGGCATCCGCCGCCGGGTTCCGCGCTCCGTCCGGCCCGCCCGGACCCGGCGCGGCGGCGGCCCGCCCACCCTTCCGGCCGGTGCGCCCCGCACCGGACCGGCACAACGAGGCACAACCAGCCATCCCCGGAGGTAGCGGCACATGACCGACCCGCAGCTGGCCCTGAGCACGCGGGCAGCGCGCAATCTCGCGACGACCACCAAGTCCGTGCCGCAGATGCAGGGCATCACCCCGCGGTGGCTGCTGACCCTGCTGCCGTGGGTGCGGGCGGACGCCGGCTCCTACCGGGTGAACCGGCGGCTCACCTACGAGCTCGGCGACGGGCGCGTCACGTTCGTCAACGACGGCGCCGCCGTCCGCGTCATCCCCGGCGAGCTGGCTGAGCTGCCGCAGCTCAGCGGCCTGGACCCGATGGTGCTGGACGCGGTCGCCGGCCGGTTCACCCAGACCGAGTACGCGCCCGGCGACACCATCGCCGCCGCCGGCGACCCGCTCGACCGCGTCCACCTCATCGCGCACGGCAAGGTCGCCGAGACCGGGACCGGCGAGTACGGCGGCGAGACGCAGGTCGGGATCCGCGACGGCGGCGACTTCTTCGGCGACGACGCCCTGCTCGGCGACGCCGGCACCTGGCCGCACACCTTCCGGGCCCTCACCCCGACGATCGTGCTGACGCTGTCCCCGGCCGCGATCGTGGAGGTCACCGAGCGGTCGGAGACGCTGCGCGCCCGCCTGGAGGAGTACCGCAACGCGCCGAAGCCGCCGCAGACCCGGCACGGCGAGGCCGCGATCGACCTGGCGTCCGGGCACGAGGGCGAGCCTGCGCTGCCCGGCACGTTCGTCGACTACGAGGCCTCGCCCCGCGAGTACGAGATGAGCGTCACGCAGACGCTGCTGCGCGTCCACACCCGCGTCGCCGACCTCTACAACGAGCCGATGGACCAGGTCGAGCAGCAGCTCCGCCTCACCATCGAGGAGATCCGGGAGCGGCAGGAGCACGAGCTGGTCAACAACCGCGACTTCGGCCTGCTGCACAACGCCGACCTGCGGCACCGGATCCAGACCCGCGGCGGCCCGCCCACCCCCGACGACATGGACGAGCTGCTCGCCCGGCGCCGCAAGACCCGCTTCTACCTCGCCCACCCGAGGGCGATCGCCGCGTTCGGCCGCGAGTGCACCCGGCGCGGCGTGTACCCGGGCACCGCCGAGATCGAGGGCGGGCGGCGCATCCAGGCGTGGCGCGGCGTCCCGATCTACCCGTGCGACAAGATCCCGGTCACCCCGACCGGCACCACGTCGATCATCGCGATGCGGACGGGCGAGGACGACCAGGGCGTCATCGGCCTGCGGCGCACCGGGATCCCCGACGAGGTGCAGCCGGGCCTGTCGGTGCGCTTCACCGGCATCGACGACAGGGCGATCATGTCCTACCTGGTCAGCGCCTACTACTCGGCCGCCGTGCTGGTGCCCGACGCGCTCGGCGTCCTGGAGAACGTCGAGATCGGGCGCTGACGGGGGGACGGGGCATGTCGGTGGAGACGTCCGCCCGGTCCGCCGCCGAGATCCTGGCGTGGAGCCGGGGACTGGTGGAGCCCGCGATGCGGTCGGTGATCGGGGCGATGCCCGGTTCGATGCGCGGCATCGCCGAGTTCCACTTCGGCTGGCGCGACGAGGCGGGCCGGGCCGCGGCGGGGGCGGGCGGCAAGGCCGTCCGCCCGGCGCTGGTGCTGCTGGCGGCGGAGGCGGCCGGCGGGACGGCGGCCGCCGCCCTGCCCGCCGCCGTCGCGGTCGAGCTGACGCACAACTTCTCGCTGCTGCACGACGACGTCATGGACGGCGACCGCACCCGCCGGCACCGGCCCACCGCGTGGACGGTGTTCGGGGTCAGCGCCGCGATCCTGGCCGGGGACGCGCTGCTCGCCGGCGCCTACGAGGCGCTCGCGGAGGCGCCGTCCCCGGATCCTTCGGGCGCGGTCCGGGTGCTGAGCCGCGCGGTCCTGGAGCTGGTGGAGGGGCAGAGCGCCGACACCGCGTTCGAGGACCGCGCCGACGTCACGCTCGCCGAGTGCCTGGCGATGGCGGGCGGGAAGACCGGTGCGCTGCTCGGCGGCGCGTGCGCGCTCGGCGCCCTGTACGGGGGCGGCGCCGGGCGCGCGGCGCGGTACCGGGCGTTCGGCGAGCGGCTCGGCCTGGCGTTCCAGCTGGTGGACGACCTGCTGGGCATCTGGGGCGACCCGGAGGTCACCGGCAAGCCCGTCCACTCCGATCTGCGCAACCGCAAGAAGTCGCTGCCGGTGGTGGCGGCGCTGACGTCGGGGACGCCGGCGGGGGAGGAGCTGGCGGCGCTGTACCTGCGGCGCCGGGCGCTCGCCGGCGACGAGCCGGCCCGCGCCGCGGCGCTGATCGAGGCGGCGGGCGGGCGCGCGTGGGCGGCGGCGGAGGCGGACGCGCTGGTCGCGAGCGCCCTCACCGAGCTGGACGCGGCCGGCCCGGTCCCGGCGGCCGCCGGGGAGCTGCGGTCGGTGGCGCACATGCTCACCCATCGGGACCACTGAGGGCCCGCCGTACGGGCGCTGGAGAGGGGGCGCGGAAGGTGCCGGACAGACGTTGTCAACCCCGGGAAAACCCGGCGTCGCCGTCGTTATAGTGCGGGTGTGCCGGACCTTCACCCCCTCGAACCCACCGACCCGCGGCGGCTCGGCGGCTACCGGGTCACCGGGCGGATCGGGGAGGGCGGCCAGGGCGTCGTCTACGCCGCCGTCCCCGAGGGCGGGGGCGACCGCGTCGCGGTGAAGCTGTTCCACGCGCAGCTCACCGGCGACCCGGGCGCGGTCGGCACCTTCGCCCGGGAGCTGGAGGCCGCCAAGCAGGTCGCCCGGTTCTGCACCGCCCAGGTGCTGGACTCGGGGGCGTTCGGCACCCGGCGCTTCATCGTCAGCGAGTACGTCGACGGGCCGCCGCTGAGCGCCGTCGTCCGGGACGGCGGGCCGCGGTCGGGCAGCGCCCTGGACCGGCTGGCGATCGCGACGGCGACGGCGCTGGTCGCGCTGCACGACGCCGGGGTGGTGCACCGCGACTTCAAGCCGCACAACGTGCTGATCGGCGCGGACGGCCCGCGCGTCATCGACTTCGGCATATCGCGGGCGCTGTCGGGCGCGCAGACCGTGGTGAGCCGCGCCGTCGGGACGCCCGCGTACATGGCGCCCGAGCAGCTCCAGCCGGGCGAGCTCGGGCCGGCGGTGGACGTGTTCGCGTGGGCGTCGACGATGGTGTTCGCGGCGACGGGGCGTCCGCCGTTCGGGAACGAGTCCATCCCGGTCGTGATGAACCGGATCGCGCACGAGCCGCCGCGCCTGGACGGCGTCGAGGAGCCGCTGCGCGGGCTGCTCGCCGAGTGCTTCGCGAAGGACCCGGCGCGGCGTCCGACGGCGCAGAACGTGCTGGACCGGCTCGTCCGCCGGTCGCAGCAGACGTCTCCCGGCGGCGTCGGCGCGCCCGGTCCGCCGCGCAGCCCGGCGCCTGTGCCGGTGCAGGGTGAGGCTGCGGCGGACGTGTCGACGCTGCCGCGGGAGCGGCGGCGCAACCGGAGGCGTGCGGGCGTGCTGGCGGGCGCGGGCGCCGCGGTCGTCGCGGGCGCCGCCGTGTTCGGGATCGTGCAGTTGGCGGACGGCGACACGGGCGGCGGCGGCCCGCACGCGACGCCGCAGGGGACGGCGGGCACGGCCGCGGGCCAGGGCGGTACGGCGGAGGCGGGGCACGCCGCGGTGCCGGGGAGCGGGTCGCCGAGCACGACCGCGAGCCGGAGCCCCGGTGCGGGCCCGAGCGCGGCGACGTCGCGTCCGGCGCCGTCGAAGAAGCCGTCCGGCGGGCCGTCGGCGAGCCCGTCCTACCAGCGGGTCGAGCTGGGGCCCGGCCATTTCTCGGCGTACTGCGCGAAGCTCGGCTGGGAGTGGGAGGAGTACCGGACCACTCCGGCGCCGGGCGCGTACTGCGTGGCGCACAAGCGCGCCGCGCAGCTGATGTCGAAGGCGCAGCTCGACGCGGGATGCCGCTGGCGGTACGACGACCCCCGCGCCCGGCACTACTTCAAGGGCCAGTCGAACTACTGCTACACGCTGAAGCAGGTCTCCTAGCCCTGGCCGCTCGCCCGGCCCCGGCCGCGCGCGGTGGCGGCCAGGCCGACGATCACGATGACGCCGACGACCAGGTGCATCGCGGTCAGCGCCGCGAAGGTGCCGCCGTGCGCGGCGCGCGGGCCGGTCAGCGACACCCCGAGGACGACCGCGGCGGTGATCGCCCAGGTGCGGGCCGGACGCTTCGCGCGGCGCTCCATGACGGCCAGCAGCCCCCAGCCGGCCAGCCCCGCCACCAGCGAGGACACGACCACCATGGCGGGCCCGACGTGCTGGTCGCCGGCGTGCATGCCGGCTCCGAGGACGGGGTCGGCGACCACCCAGACGGCGAGCGCGGCGGCGGCCGCGGCGACGACGGTGAGGGAGCGCCGGATGGCGGTGCCTCCGGCGGCGGGACGGGTTCCGGTCATCTCGTTCATGACCGCAACGATCGCCGCCCGGCGCGGCGCGGCGCATCGGGCGCGGGGCTGCGGCGAGTCCGTCCGCCGGCCGGGGCCACCCCCTACTTCGGTAGGTGTCGCGGCGCGCGGGCCCGTCTTACGCTGACCCCGTGAACAGCGAGAACGCCTGCGAGGTGGAGCAGCGCGACCCGCGGCTCGCCGCCGGTGCGGCCGGGGTGATCGCCACGGTGGGGGCGCTCGGCGCGCTGACGGTGTGGGGCCGGTCCGGCGGGCCGCCGGGGGCGCTCGCCGTCGACATCGCCGCCGGGGCGCTCGCCTGCGTGCTGGCGCCGCTCGTCCTGTGGCGGCCGGTGGCGGGCACGCTCGTGCTGAGCGTGCTGGCCGCGCTGTCCCCGGCGGCGACGCCCGCGGCGACGTTCGGCGCGCTGCACGTCGCGCAGCGGCGCCGGTTCCCGGTCGCGCTGGCCGTTGGCGCGGCGGGCGTCGCCGGGCACGCGGTGCAGGGGCTGTGGCGGCCCGAGGGCGGCATCACCTACGGCTGGTGGCTGCTGGTCGTCGCCCTGGCCTACGGCGCGCTGGTCGGCTGGGGCGCGCTCGCACAGGCGCGCCGCGCGCTGCTCGCGTCGCTGCGCGAACGGGCCCGCCGCGCCGAGGCCGAGCAGGGGCGGCGCGTCGCCGAGGCCCGGATGCTGGAGCGCACCCGCATGGCCCGCGAGATGCACGACGTCCTCGCCCACCGGCTGTCGCTGCTGGCCACCTACGCGGGCGCGCTGGAGTACCGTCCGGACGCGCCGCCGGAGAAGCTCGCGCAGGCCGCCGGGGTCGTGCGCGCCGGGGTGCACCAGGCCCTCGACGAGCTGCGCGAGGTGATCGGCGTGCTGCGCGACGAGGACGCCCGCGACGACGACCGCCCCCAGCCCGTCCTCACCGACCTGCCGGCGCTCGTCGCCGAGTCCCGCGACGCGGGCGGCAGCGTGCAGCTGCGCGACGAGGTGGTCGAGCCCGCCGCGCTGCCCGCCGCCGCCGGGCGCACCGCGTACCGGGTCGTCCAGGAGGGGCTGACGAACGCCCGCAAGCACGCGGCCGGCCGCCCGGTGCGGGTGGCGGTCGAGGGGCGCCCCGGCAGCCGGCTGGTGATCGACATCCGGAACCCGCTGGCGCCGGACGGCGCCGTCCCGCTCGCCCCCGGCACCGGGACGGGCCTGGTCGGGCTGACCGAGCGGGTGCAGCTCGCGGGCGGCCGGCTGGACCACGAGATCGCCGCGGGGGAGTTCCGGCTGCGCGCCTGGCTACCATGGCCGGCGTGAACCGCCCCCTGCGCGTGCTGATCGTCGACGACGACGCCCTCGTCCGCGCCGGCCTGTCGATGATGCTGGACGGCGTGCACGGGATCTCGGTCGCCGGGGAGGCGGCGGACGGCGCCGAGGTGCCGGAGGCCGCGGACCGGCACGCGCCCGACGTCGTCCTGATGGACCTGCGGATGCCGCGCGTCGACGGCATCACCGCCACCCGGGCGCTGCGCGGCCGCGACCCCGCGCCCGAGGTCATCGTCCTGACCACGTTCGACACCGACGAGAACATCCTGCACGCGCTGCGCGCCGGGGCGAGCGGCTTCCTGCTGAAGGACACCCCGCCCGCGCAGATCGTCGAGGCGGTCCGGCGGGTGGCGGCCGGCGAGCCGATCCTGTCGCCGCGGATCACCCGCCGCCTGATGGACCGGGCCGCCACCCAGGCCGGCGCCTACGAGCGCGCCCGCGCCGCGCTCGGCCGGCTCAGCCCGCGCGAGAACGACGTGGTCGCCGCGATCGCGGCGGGCCGGTCGAACGCCGAGATCGGCGCCGCGCTGTTCATGAGCGTGGCGACCGTCAAGGCGCATGTTTCGAGCATCCTCACCAAGCTGGACCTCGACAACCGCACCCAGATCGCGCTGCTCGCCCACGACGCCGGCCTCACCTGAACCGGCGTCAGGCGGCGGCCACGCGCAGGGTCGCGGCCGTCAGCAGGAGGCACAGCGGTGTGTAGACGGCCAGGTTGAGCTTGTAGAAGGCCGAATCGCGGCTGGCGCCGACGCCGAGCGCCCAGACGACGCCGGCACCCGCGCGCAGCGCGACGCCCCCGGCGACGGCGATGCTCCCGGCCGCCGTCAGCCACCCGGGCAGGCCGGGGAGGATCAGGCCGGCCCGCGCCAGCACGGCCGCCGCGCCGACCGCCAGGACGGCGACGAGCGGCGCCAGCACCCGGGGAGCGAACGGGACGTCGGCGTTCAGCAGGCCGCGGGACAGGGCGGTGACGTCGCGCGCGGGCCAGGTGCGTCCGGTCATCCAGTACACGTGCAGGAGGGCGTCCAGGGCGAGGACCGTCGCGGCCAGGACGGCCGCCAGTTCGTAGATGTGCATGCCTGGAAGAGGACGCGACGCCCCCGTATCACTCCAGTGATCCGCGTCACTCCTCCGGCGTGAACCGCCTGACGAACCGGCGCAGCACGACGGGACCGAGCGCCCGGCGCAGCACCGGCCCCGCGAAGCGCATGCCCGGGACGCGGAACCCGGCCATGTAGGCGAAGCGCGTCGCGTCCCCGTCCCGTACCGCCGCCATGCCGAACACCAGGAAACGGCTCTGCATCAGGCACCAGCCGGGGCGCAGCACCATGTCGAAGCGCGCGCGCAGACCGGAACGGCCCCGCACCAGCGCGCGCATCCGCTCGCCCTCCCGTTCGGTGACGCGCAGGGACCGGACGTCCGGCACCAGGCCGGGGAACCCGCCCTCCGGGTCGCCCAGCACCGCCCACACGTCCTCGAACGCCGCCGGCAGGACCGCCTCCTCCAGCAGGACGCCGGGGAGCGCGGCGGCCAGCGCGCGCAGCCGGCGCACCTCGTCCAGCTCTCCGAGCGGCCACGTCACGGCGGGCTCCCTTCGTCGCGCCAGCTCAGCCGGAAGCGCGCCCGCGCCCGGAACAGCCGGGACCGGACCGTCCCCGTCGGCACCCGCAGCATCCGCGCCGCGGTCTCCTCGTCCAGCCCCTCCAGGTCGCGCAGCACCAGCACGGCGCGCTGCTCGGGCGGCAGCCGGTCGAGCACGTCGCGGACGTCGGCGGCCAGCGACGGGTCGCCGGGCGCGGGCAGATCCGCCGGCTCCGCCGGGACCGCCCGCGCCGACTGCCGGGCGGCCCGGACCGCCTCCCGGACGGCGATGACCCGCACCCACCCGAGGAGCGCGGCGGGGTCGCGCAGCGTCTTCAGGCCGCGCATGACCGCGATGAGCGTCTCCTGCGCGGCGTCCGGCGCGTCCTGCAGCGCGATCGGCCCGCAGAGCCGCCGGACGTACGGGGCGAGCGCGTCGAGCACCTCGTCCAGCGCCATCAGGTCGCCGCGTTGCGCACGCCTCACGACGTCGGGATCGGGCGCGCTCACCGGCCCGACACTACCCCCGAATGCCTCGATAGTATGTTCGAGTCGTGCATGTCCCGTTCCTGTGCCCCCGCGGCCACCGCCTCGTCCCCGGCCGCGTCATCGTCGGCTGGTCGCCCTGCGTCTGCCCGCCCTGCGGCGGCCGCGCCCGCGGCCTGCGCGGCCACCGCACCTACCTGTGCCTCGACTGCAAGGACGAGCACGTCACCACCAAGTGCTACCTGCCGTACCACGTCCCCGCGCAGGGCACCGCGTACCGCTGGCCGTGACGCCGGAGGCTAGGCTGACGATCATGACCGGACGATGGGCGCTGGGCGGCGACCTCGACGTCGCCAGGATCGGGTACGGCGCGATGCGGCTGTCGGGCTGGCCGGGCGGCCCGCGCCCCGACCGCTACACCGCCCTCGCCGTGCTGCACCGCGCCGTCGAACTCGGCGTGAACCACCTCGACACCTCGAACTACTACTCCCACGACGGGGTGTCGGCCAACGAGCTGATCCGCGAGGCACTGCACCCCTACCCGGACGACCTGGTGATCGTCACCAAGGTCGGCGCGCTCGTCGAGGGCTCCGACGTCCATCTGCCGGCCGAGGAGCACACCGGCCTCACCCCGTCCGGCCTGCGCCGCGCCGTCGAGGCGAACCTCCGCACCCTCGGCCTGGACCGCCTCGACGTCGTGAACCTGCGCATGGGCGTCTTCGGGACGTCCGAGGAGTCCCTCGCCGCGCCCCTGGAGACCCTGGCCGCGCTCCGCGACGAGGGCCTGATCCGCCACCTCGGCGTCTCCAACGTCACATCCGCCCAGGTCGCCGAGGCCCGCGCGATCGCGCCGATCGCCTGCGTCCAGAACGAGTACAACGTCTCCCTGCGCGCCGACGACCCGCTCGTGGACGCCTGCGCCGGAGCCGGCATCGCCTACGTCCCGTTCTCCCCGGTCGGCGGCTTCCAGCCGCTCACCGCCGACCACCTCGACACCGTCGCCGCCCGGCACGGCGCGACCGTCCCGCAGGTCGCCCTCGCCTGGCTGCTGGCCCGCTCCCCGAACATCCTCCTCATCCCCGGCACCGGCTCCCCGGCCCACCTGGAGGAGAACCTCGCCGCGGCCGGCCTCCACCTCACCCCCGAGGACCTCGCCGACCTCGCCTGACGCCTTCCGCGGGAACCCGGGAGCGGCCTCCAAGGGATAACCGGTGTAGACACCGCGAACCATGGGAGGCCCCCCGATGACAGAGCCGCCGACGCGACCGGCCGCGTGGTGATCGGTATCCGGGCGCGGCCGGGCCCCGCGGCGGGGACGGCGCGGGGCGACGCCGAGCCGATCCGCAGGTCCCTCGCGGAACCGGAGGCGTTCACCGCCCTGTACGACCGGCACGCGCCGGCGATCCACCGGTACGTCGCGCGCCGCCTCGGACCCGACGCCGCCGACGACCTGATGGCCGAGACGTTCCTGATCGCCTTCCGCAAGCGGGCCCGCTACGACCTGGCCCGCGCCGACGCCCGGCCCTGGCTGTACGGGATCGCGACCCGGCTCGTCGCGCGGCACCGCAAGGCCGAGACGGCCCGCTACCTGCTGCTGGAACGGCTCGGCGGCGAGACGGCGGCCGACCCCGTCGACAGCGAGGCGCGGGTGAGCGCGCAGGCGCTGCGCGGCCCGCTCGCCCGCGCGCTCGCCGGCCTGCCCGCGATCTACCGGGAACCGCTGCTCCTGGTCGCCTGGGCCGACCTGAGCTACGAGGAGGTGGCCGCGGCGCTGGAGATCCCCGTGGGCACCGTCCGGTCCCGGCTGTCGCGCGGCCGCGCCCGGCTCCGCGCGGCGCTCGGCGGCGCCGACCCCACCGAGGAGGACATCGATGGATGAGATGGCGATGCTGCGCGCGGCCGGGCCGGACGTCGCGCCGCCCACGGACGCCGCCCTGCAAGCGGGACGCGACCGGCTCACCGCCGCCGCGCGCCCCGCCCGCCGCCGGCGGCCGCGCCTCCCGAAACCGGCGGCCATGGGCCTGCTCGCCGGGGCCGCCGCGGTGGCCGGCGCCGCCGCGATCACGATCGCGCAGGTCGTCGCGCCGGACGGCCACGGGTCCGCCACGGCCGCCGCCGCCGAGGTGCTGCGCGACGCCGCGGCCACCGCCCGCAGCGCGCCGCCGGTCAGGACGGGCGCGTACAGCTACACCAGGGAACTGGTCGTCGGCACGGGCACCGGGCCGGACACCAGGCAGTGCGCGGAGACCTGGTTCCGGCGGGACGGCTCCCTGGCGGCGGGCGAGGGATACCCGGAGCGGGCCGGTGGCCGCTGCGATCCCAAGGACCACCCGAAGGGCCCCCCGCTGCCCGCGGACGGCGCCGACGACCACCGCCCGCACGCCGACGTCCGCACCCTGCCGGTCGACCCGGCCGCGCTCCGCGGGCGGCTGTACTCCGACGCCGCCCACGACCGGGGCCAGAACCCGGGCGACGGGGGCTCCCGCGACGAGCGCGTCTTCGACCGCATCGGGCGCCTGCTGCGCATGACGCTCCCGCCCGAGCTGCGGGCGGCGCTGTTCGAGACGCTCGCGACGATCCCCGGCGTCGACGTCGCCCGCGGCGAGAAGGACGCTCTCGGACGGACGGGGATCGCGCTGGCCCGGCCCTTCGGCGATGCGCGGTTCCCGGGCCGCGTGGAGATCATCCTGGCCCCCGGCACGTACCGCTACCTCGGCGCCAAGGCGGTGCAGGACATGGGGGACGGATCCGAGACCGACCTCTCGGCCCTGCTGGTCACGGCCGTCGTCCCCCGGCCCCTCCAACGCCCGTGAGCCCCCGCCCGGCCCGCCGGCCGGGCGGGGTCACGCGCTCGGCGGGAGCGGCGGCAGCGGGAGGGGCAGGCCCGGCAGGCCATCGATGCTGGTCGCGACGTGCTCCTTCTTGTGGAAGTACGCGTCGAGCGACTCGTCGTCCTCCCGCGCGAACCGCGACGCGTGCAGCGGGCGGTCCTCCTCGTACGTCATGAACGGGACCGCGTACCCGCAGGTGTCGCGGATCTTCTCGGCCCTGACGACGATGATCGCGCGCAGCCCGTGCACGGTCACGTCGATGTCCGGGAAATGCCGCATCAGCCCGTCCCAGCGCGGGTCGTCCCGGAACACCGGCTCGCCCCGCCCGTGCACCCGCACGATGTTCGGCGGACCCTCGAACGCGCACCACATCAGCGTGATCCGGCCGTTCTCCCGCAGGTGGGCGATCGTCTCGGCGTTGCTCCCGGCGAAGTCGAGGTAGGCCAGCGTCAGCTCGTCGAGCACCGCGAACGACCCGGTCAGCCCCTTCGGCGACAGGTTGACGGTCCCGTCCCCGTCCAGCGGCGCCGTCGCGGTGAAGAAGATGCGCTGCGCCTCGATGAACGCCCGCAACCTGCCCTCAATACGCTCATAACTCTTCCCCATCCCCCGAGTATGACGGCGCCGAGTGCCGTCCTCTCAGCCGAGTTCGGCGAGGGTGGTGCGGGTCTCTTCGAGGAGGGTGCGGGAAGGGGCGGGGGGCAGGGCCTTTTCCTCGACGAGTTTCCAGGTGTCCCACAGGTCGGCCTGGGCGGCGTCGATGCCGAGGGCGGTGTGGACGAGGGAGATGCGCTCCGTGACGCCGGGGAACTCCAGGACGTCGAAGGCGCCGTGCAGGCCCGGGTAGGCGCCGATGCCCATGGGGACGACGCGGACGGTCGTGCGGGCGCCGGCGGCGAGGTCGAGCAGGTGCGCGACCTGGGCGTGCAGGACGTCCGGGCGGGGGCCGGAGTAGTCGAGCATGTAGCCGTCGATGATCACGTCGAGGGTGCGGGGCTCGCCGCCGGCGCGGTGCTCCTGGCGGTTGCGGAGCAGGTCCCACTCCTCGTCGGGATCCACGCCCGGGGCGCGGTGCCCGAAGACCATGCGGGCGTACTCCTCGCACCAGACCAGCTCCGGCATCCGGGCGATGCCGAACGTGTGGACGTACGGGGACTCCGACTCGACGGTGTAGATGTCGCGGACGAGGGCCTTCAGCCGGCCGACGTGCCGCGCCAGCCACGGCGGACCGGCGGGACGGCCCGCGAGGTCGACCAGGACCGCGCGGACCCGGTCGGGCGCGCCGTAGGCGTCGAGCATCGCGCCGACCTGCTCGGGGGTGGCGTCGCCGAAGCCCGTCTCGACGCGGGCGAGCCAGTCGGCGTCGCGGCCGAGCAGGGCGGCCGCGTCGGGGTAGGACAGCTCGAGGAGCTCCCGGATCTTCCGCAGCTGCTGCCCGAGGCTGCGCGCGTTGATGTTCGGGGCTCGGTAATCCACCGGCATGCCCCCAGGGTAGGAGCAGGCCGGTTCCGGTGCGTGCCTTTTCCGTCGCCGAACGTGACCGTCACTTCAGGGTGTGCTCGGCCTGGTTCCAGAAGTCGCTGAGGGCGGCCGCGGTCGTCTCCGGCGCCTCCCAGGCGGGGGAGTGCGCCGCGCTCGGGATCACGACCCGGGCCGCGTTCAGCCGCTCCGCCATCTCCGCCTGGACGCGCGGGTCCCACACGTCGTCGTCCTCGCCGTACAGGACGAGGGTGCGCAGACCCGTGTCGCCGCAGTGCTTGGCGAGCTCGTCGACGCGGTCGGGCGCGGTGAGGATCTCGCGGGACATCCCGATCAGGCCCGCCTCGGAGTTGCCGAGCGTCCGGTCCTTCAGGAACGCCAGGATCTCCTCCTGGACGCCGCCCGCGACATAGTCGGGCTCCAGGCCGATGCTCCAGATCGCGGCCATCCCCAGCTCGGGGATCGCGTCCTTCAGCGCGCGCGCCTTGTCGGCGGAGTTCCCCGTGACGGCGGACGGCCCGGAGCTCATCAGCGTCAGCGACGCCGGGCGCTCCGGCCCCGCCAGCACCGCCTCCCGCGCCACCAGCCCGCCGAACGAGTGCCCGACCAGGTGCACCGGGTCGGGGCCGAGCGCCTCCAGCAGGCCGGCGAGGTCGTCGCCGAGGGCCGCGCGGCCGTAGGCGTCCGGGTCGTCCGGCCCCGGCGTCTGGTGCTGCCCGCGCATGTCGATCGCGACGACGCGGCGGCCGGACGAGGCGAGCGTCGGCAGCATCGCGAGGAAGTCCTCCTTGCTGCCGGTCAGGCCCGGCACGAGGAGGGCGGGACACCGCTCGGGCACCCGCGACCCCGGGAGCGCCTCCAGCGCGGCGAAGGGGCCGCGGGACGTCTCGACGGTCGTCCGGCTCACGCCGGGGGGCAGGGTCAGGAACCGGGGCGTACTCACGGAGTGCCACCATACCAACCGGGCATCCGCCGGCCACCGCCGCGAAACCCCGCGGTGGTAGCGTCGCAGCGTGCGAGCGAAGCCGGCGGTCTCGGCGCATCGACGGGACGAGGCGGGCCTGGACGGCCTGCGGGACGCGGTCGGATCGGGGGCCGAGTACGTCGAGATCGACGTCCGGCGCACCGGGGACGGACGGCTCGTCGTCCACCACGACCGGGAGATCGGCGGGGTGCCGCTGGCGCGGCTGTCCTACCGGCGGGCCAGGGAGCTGTCGCCGCGCCCGCTGCCGCTGGTCGACGAGGCCATGGAGATCATCGCCACGGCGGGCGCGCAGGGCCACCTGGACCTGAAGGAGCGCGGCTGCGAGCACGAGACCGTCGCGCTCGCGATCGAGGCGTTCGGGCCGGGCCGGTTCGTCGTGACGACCCGCGAGGTGTCCTCGCTGGTAGAGATCAAGAGGACGTTCCCGCGGACCCGGACGGCCCTGTCGGTGGGCCGCAACCTGTGGGAACCGGGCGTCGCGCGGGATCTGGCGCCGCTGCGGCAGATCCGCCGCGCCGGCGCCGACATGGTCGCGCTGAACCACCGGCTCGCCCGGGTCGGGGTGCTGCGCCAGTGCGGCCGCGCCGGGATCCCCGCGATGATCTGGACGGTCAACGCGGAGCCGCTGATGCGCCGCTTCCTCGGCGACCCCCGCGTCGCGGTCCTGGTCACCGACCATCCGACGACCGCCCTCGGCATGCGGGACGGTGCTTGATCGCGATCGCGACGTCTGAGGCCTGCGGCGCTTCCCCCTGACCGGCCGCTTTGCGCGGCCGGAGACGGACAACCGCGAGAGCACGGGGCGGGCCGTGTCTCGCGGTCGGCGTGGTCGTCAGGCCGTCTGGGTGGCCTCGGTGTCGGCGGCGGGCTTGCCGGCGCGGGTGCGGCGCCGGGTGCGGCTCCGCTTGCGCTCGGTGGCGACGGCGTCGACGACGTTGTCGGCGGCGGGCGCCTCGGCGGCCGCGGCCTCGCCGCTCTCGGTCGCCTTGCCCTCGACCGGCTTGCCCCCGCGGGTGCGGGTCCGGGCGCGCTTGCGGCGGCGGGGGCGCGGACGCTCCCGCTCCTGGTCGTCGCGGCGCGCGGTGCTGCGCGCCTTGCCCGTCTCGCCGATGTCCTCCAGCTCCTCGGCGTCCAGCCCGGCGCGCTCGTGGCGCTGCTCCTTGGGCAGGGTGCCCTTCGTGCCCTCGGGGATGCCGAGCGCCGCGAAGAAGTGCGGGGACGTGGAGTAGGTCTCCTCGGGCGCCGCGAACGGCAGGTCGAGGGTGCTGTTGATCAGCTTCCACCGGGTGAGGTCGGACCAGTCGATCAGCGTGACCGACACGCCCTCCTTGCCCGCCCGGCCGGTGCGGCCGATGCGGTGCACGTAGGTGTCCGCGCTGTCGGGGCACTCGTAGTTGACGACGTGCGTGACGTCGTCGACGTCGAGGCCACGGGCGGCCACGTCGGTGGCGACCAGCACGCCGATCTTGCCGCTGCGGAACGCGCGCAGCGCCCGCTCGCGCTGGCTCTGCCCGAGGTCGCCGTGCACGGCGGCGGCGTCGAAGCCGCGCTGGACCAGGTCGGCGGCGACCCGGTCGCAGGCCCGCTTGGTCTGGCAGAAGATCATCGTCAGCCCGCGGCCCTCGGCCTGCAGCAGCCGCGCCAGCATCTCCGGCTTGTCCATCTGGTGGGCCTGGAAGACGTGCTGGACGACCTGCGGCGTCGTCTCGGACTCGGCGTGCGCCTCGGCCCGCACGTTGGTCGGCCGGGTCAGGTAGCGGCGCGACAGCGCGACGATCTCGCCCGGCATGGTCGCCGAGAACATCATCGTCTGCCGCTGCGCGGGGATCCGGTCGATGATCCGCTCGATGTCGGGCAGGAACCCGAGGTCGAGCATGCGGTCGGCCTCGTCCAGCACCAGCACGCCGACCTGCGAGAGGTCCAGGTGCTTCTGCTTGACCAGGTCGAGCAGCCGTCCGGGGGTGCCGACGACGACGTCGACGCCCTCGCGGAGCGCGTCGATCTGCGGCTCGTAGGCGCGGCCGCCGTACACCGACAGCACGCGGGTGCCGAGCTTGCCGCCGGCGACCAGCAGGTCGTCGGTGACCTGCAGGGCCAGCTCGCGGGTCGGGGCGACGACGAGCGCCTGCGGCTTCTTGCCGCCGTGCTCGATGCGCTGGAGCAGGGCCGCGCCGAACGCCAGCGTCTTGCCGGTGCCGGTCCGGGCCTGCCCGATGATGTCGTGGCCGCCCAGCGCGATCGGCAGGGCGAGCTCCTGGATGGGGAACGCTTCCACGATGCCCTCGGCTTGCAGGGCATCTGCTATCTCGGGGACGACCCCGAGTTCACGAAAGGTAGTCAGGGCTTTCAGCCTCCAATATGCGGGGTCCTCGCTCCCCGGTGCGGCGCGGCTCGGCGCCCACGTCGGCCGGATGCCGGTGGGCGGGCCCGTCAGGGGCGCTCTCGATCGAGGTCACAGTGGCCGCCGGCAGGTCTTCGCCGTCCTGGCGCGCCCGCCGATCGCTTCCTGTGGCCGCGCGCTCGCGCGGGAGGGACCAGCCGTCAATCAAAATTTCTCGGCGACCGCAGTCAGGGGTTGAAAGCAGTCACTCGCTGTGGCTGCGTGCGGTCACACTCCGCCACGCAGTGTACCGACCGTCAGTTGCATACACCAATAGCCGATCACTGGACCCAACGTTTCCGCGTTTTCGTCTATTCCATCCCCGCCCGCCAGCGCCGATCCGCAGCGTGGAACGGGCCCGGACGGACCGCCGCGCGCCGCCGCCCCCGCGGCCACATCCGGACACCGGCGGCCGCGGACGATCACCGGTTGCCGGGGCGGCGCGCCGTGCCGCAGATTGTGGGGCGTGACCGAACCGTCCGCCGCCGCCGAACCGTCCGCCGCGCCATCATCCGCCGCAGAGCCGCCGCCATGGCGCGTCGAGGGCTTCACCGAGGTGCGGGAGCTGGGCTCCGGCGCGCAGGGCCGGGTGGTGCTGGCGCGGCACGCCGCGGTCGGCGCGCCCGTCGCGATCAAGTACCTGGTCCGCCGGGACGGCGACGGCGAGGCGATCGAGCGGCTGCGCGCCGAGGCGGTGATGCTCGGGCGGGTGGACGATCCGCACGTCGTCCGGCTCTACCGGTTCGTCAGCGCCGCGCGCGGGGCCGCGCTGGTGATGGAGGCCGTGGACGGGGTGTCGCTCCGGCGGATCCTGGCCGAGCACGGCGCGCTGGAGCCGGAGGCGGCGCTCACCGTGCTGAAAGGCTCGCTGCGCGGGCTCGCGGCGGCCCACGCGGCGGGCGTGGTGCACCGCGACTACAAGCCCGCCAACGTCGTCGTCCGGGCGGACGGGCTGAGCAAGCTGATCGACTTCGGGGTCGCGACCGTCACCGGGGACGGCGCCGGGGCCGGGACGCCCGCCTACATGGCGCCCGAGCAGTGGGAGCGGCGGCCCGCCTCGCCGGCCACCGACGTGTACGCCGCGACCTGCGTGTTCTTCGAGTGCGTGACCGGTGCGCGGCCGTTCTCCGGGGACCTGGCGGCGCTCATGGGCGGCCATCTGCGCGGCGACGTCCCGGTCGACCGGGTCCCCGAGGGGCTGCGCGACCTGCTCGCGCGGGGAATGGCCAAGTCCCCGGACGAGCGGCCGCCGGGCGCCGCCGCGTTCGCCGCCGAGCTGGAGGCGGCGGCCGCCGCGGCGTACGGGCCCGGCTGGGAGAGCCGGGGCGTGCGCGCCCTCGCGGGTGCGGCGGTGGCGTTCGCGGCCCTGTTCCCGCTGGCCGCGGCGGGGCTGGCGCCGGTGGCCGGTGGCGCCGCGGCGGGCGGTGCCGCGGCGGGCGGAGCGGCCGCGGCCGGTGGAGGCGCGGGCGCCGGTGCGGCGGCCGGCGGCGGGCTGTTCGCGGCGGCCGGAGCCAAGGCCGCGCTGGCGGTGGCCGCGGCGGCGGCGGTCGCCGCGGGTGGCGCCGGCGTGTACGCGGCGAACTCCGGGACCAAGCCGCGGCCCTCGCCGCAGGCGCTGCACGTCCGGCCCGTCTCGTTCACCCGGACGACCGACCACCCCACGACGCACGTGACGGCGAAGTACCCCCAGGTCAGCGGGCTTCCGGCGGCGCTCCAGGCGAAGGTCAACGCGGTGATCAGGGAGCCCGCCGAGACCTGGTCGCGGACGGCAGGCCCGGACATGTCCGCCTTCACCGGCCCCAGCGACCCGCCCAAGCCCTTCACCGGCGATGTGCGGTACGACATCGGGCTCTCCGGCCCGAAACTGCTCTCCGTCCGGTACAGCTTCGACGGGACGGTCCTGAACCGGAACTCCGCGCTGGTCCAGGTCGTGACGGTCGATCTCGGGACGGGGCGCGCCGTCCCCGTCCAGGACATGTTCCGCGCCGACGCGCTCACCACCGCCGCCACCCATGCCTTCACGCGACTGCTCACCGACTACGGCCCGGGAGGCGGCTCGCTGTGCGAGGGCCCGTTCTGGAACCCGGACCAGCGGCGCTACGCCGCCGTCCCGCCGGACGCCGAAGACGTCAGCCCCGGCCTGATCAGGGACGGCTCGGTGCACGCGATGCCGACGCGCAAGGGCGTCGACTTCTACCTGCCGCTGTCGCGGATGGGCTACAGCATGGCGTGCGGACGGGAGTACCGGGCGTTCAGCGTCCCGTACCGGCGCCTCGGCCGGTACCTCCGGCCGGACGTCTTCCGCGCGGCCGGGGCGCCCGTCCCCGCGCCGTCCCCCTGACCCGGGCACGGGACGGCCCCCGCCGGGACGGGCGGGGGCCGGTCGCCGATCAGGTCAGAAGGTGCGGCTGCGGCGCCGGCCGCGCCAGCCGCCGCGCCGCCACCCGCCGCCGCGGGTGTTCGCCGAGGTGAGCCCGGCGACGCAGAGCGCGGCGATCACGAGCGCGAAGACGAACGCGATGATCGAGCCGGCGCCGAGCGCGCTGGCGATCACCCCGCCGACGATCGCGCCGACGATGCCCACCCCGATCGTCAGGAGGATCCCGATCGGGTTGCGGCCGGGAACGAGGAGCCGTGCCAGGGCCCCGATGACGGCACCGACGATGATGAACCAGAGGATCGTCGAGAGCATGTCAGATCAGTCCATTCCGTTTCGGTGGGCCCGCAGTCACTCCCGGGCCCGTGGTCGCAGACCGGTATGCCCGTTCTGCCGGAATGAAACAAAGACCTGGTCAAGCGGGGTACGGTCGCGGCAAAGCCACGCCGCGCCCGCCCGTCACGCGTACTGGGAGCCGAACCCCACGCCGCGCCGCTCGTCCTCGGCGATCTCCAGGTAGCCGACCCGCTCGGCCGGGACGACGACCCGCCCCGAGCGCCGGTCCTTCAGCACGAAGACCCCGCGCGGCTCGGCCAGCGCGCCGGCGAGGGCCTCCTGCACCTCGTCGGCGGACTGGTCGGTCTCCACGACGATCTCCTTCGGCACGTTCTGCACGCCGATGCGAACCTGCACGCGCTGCTCCCCTCGTCCGTCCCGTACCCCCGCCCGGCGGGCGGTCTCTCACGATGGTCGCACGATCACCGACGCGACCACATCAGCCCGCCGCCCCGGCCCCGCGCCGACCCGAACCGTCGCGATCGCGAGCGAAGCCGGATTCGAGCGAAGCGAGAATCCGATCGCGCAGCGAGCCCCTGGGCGAGCCGGAGCGATGCAGCGATCGCACGCAGCGCCCGTTGAAGGGAAGGCGCTCTAGCGCCTGACCGCCGAGGGCGATGCAATCAGAGCGCAGGGAAGCCGGAGATGCCGCGCCAGGCGAGGCGGGCGATGATCTTCTCGGCGGTGTCCTTGGGGATGGCGCGGTGCTGCGACAGCCAGAACCGGGCGCTGACCTCGGCCATCCCGACCAGGCCCATGCCGAGCAGGTGCGCCTCGTCGCTGGCGGCGCCGGTGTCCTCGGCGATCACCTGGGCGATCATCTCGGCGCACTGCTGGTTGGCGCGGTCGACGCGGGCCCGGACGGGGGCGACGTTGCGCAGGTCGGACTCGAAGACCAGCCGGTACGCCTCGCCGTCGCCGGCGACGAAGTCGTAGAACGCCTGCATGCTCGCCTGCACGCGCAGCTTGTTGTCGGTGGTGGACTCCAGCGCGTCGCGCACGGTCTTCACCAGCGCCTCGGCGTGCTCGTCCAGCAGCGCCAGGTACAGCTCCAGCTTGCCCGGGAAGTGCTGGTAGAGCACGGGCTTGCTGACGCCGGCGCGCTCGGCGATCTCGTCCATCGCCGCCGCGTGGTACCCCTGCGCGACGAACACCTCCTGGGCCGCGCCGAGCAGTTGCCTGCGGCGCGCCAGCCGCGGCAGTCGCGTGCCGCGGGGGCGGGCGTCCGGGGTAGCCGTCACCACACTCTCCGATCACCAGATCGTGCGACGGTAGAGGGTGTCCGTCGCGGGGAAACAATCCCACCAGTCTACGCGCCGGTAACCTCGTGGGTCACTAACAAAAGACCGCCGACGTTCCTCGCGCGCGCAGGTCAGTGTATTTCCGGCGGCGGCCCGCCGCAGCCGGACGCGGCGCCCGCCCCTCCGGACGGACGCCGCGGACCGGCGGCCCGTACGGGCGCCCCTAGGGCCGGGGGTCGCCGCCGTTCACCGGTAGTCGTCGTCGTCGAGCGGGATCTCGCGGTGCTGCTCGGCGGCGTCGGCCTCGTTGACGTCCATCGGCAGCTGCGCCGCCCACTCGGTCGTCTCCTCGGCGTCCTCGTCGAGATCGGCCCGCTGCTCGGCGGTGTCGGCCTCGTTGGCGTCCTCGGGCAGCGGCTCGCGCTCCAGGTCGTCGGTCTCGCTCATCACGCGTCCTCCTCGCACGTGCCCATCGGAAGGTCCGTCACAGGCGCCCGGCCAGTTCCCGCAGCGGCGCCTCCACGGACTCGCCGTAGGTCGGGAACGCGTGCACGACGTCGGTGAGCACGCTCAGCGGCGTCTCCGCGCGGATGGCCAGCGCGATCTCGCTCATCCACTCCTCAGCGTAGAGTCCGGCCGCGGCGGCGCCGATCAGCAGCCCGCGGGAGCGGTCGGCGTACAGCTCGACCCGGCCGCGCTCGTCGGCCTCCACCGCCGCCCGCGCCGTCGCGGCGAGGTCGTACCCGGCGGTGAGCAGGTCTATTCCGAGTTCCTCGGCCTGCTTCGGGGAGATCCCGACCGCGTAGACGGTGGGCGTGGTGTACACGACCCGGGGGATCGCGCGGTAGTCGGCCGCACGGTGCTCGCCGAGCAGGTTCGCCAGGACGAGCCGCGCCTGGTAGCGGGCGGCGTGCGTGGTCCGGGCGACGCCGGTGACGTCCCCCGCCGCCCACACGTCGCCGGACGAGGACGGCACCCGGCACGTCTCGTCCACCGGCACGCCGTGGCCCGGGGACGTGGCGACGCCGAGGGTCTCCAGCCCGAGGCCCTCGACGCGGGGGCGGCGCCCGGCGGCGACGAGGATCCGGTCGGCGTCCAGCGTGCCGCCGTCCGACAGCCACAGCCGCAGCCCCGACTCCTTGCGCTCCACCTGCGACAGGGCGGCGCCGAGCCGCAGGTCGACGCCCATCCGGCGGAGCGCGTCGGCGAGCACCTCGCCCGCGAACGGGGCCTCGGCGGTCAGCAGCCGCCCGGACGCCTCGACCACCGCCACCTGCGACCCGAACGCCGCGTACACCTGCGCCAGCTCGCAGCCGACCGGGCCGCCGCCGAGGATCACCAGCCGGCGCGGCAGGTCCGGCACCGCGAGGGCGCCGTCGCTCGTCCACAGCGGGACGTCGGCGAGGCCGTCGACGGGCGGGATCACCGGTTCGCTGCCGGTGCACAGCACGAGGTCGCCGAAGCCGTGCTCGGCGCCGTCCACCTCGATCCGGCCGGGCGCGGTCACGGTGCCGCGGCCGCGCAGGACGGTGACGCCCTCCTCGGCCATCCCGGCGACGATCCGCTCGTCGGCGCGGTGCCCGGTGAGGGCGTCGCGCCGGGCGACCGCCATCTCCCAGGTCTCGCCGCGCCGCGCCGACAGCAGCAGCGACTTGGACGGGACGCACGCGAAGTACCGCGACTCGCCGCCCACCAGGCGGTTCTCGACGAGCGCGACGTCGCGCCCGGCGCGGGCGAGGCCGGTCGCGACCAGCTCTCCCGCCGTCCCCCCGCCCAGCACCACGGCGTCGTAGTGATGGTTCTGCGACAACTGATCTTCCTTCCGCACAGCGCGGGGTGTGTCCCCGCTCACATTGCGTCCCCGTGCACATGGTGGCGGAAGACGACGCCGGAGCGTGGCGGTTCGGACACATACGGCGCCCGCGAAGTGAGAGATCGTGTCAGGGACGCGGGCCGGCGGGGGTCACGGGAGGGCCCGCCGGCGCCCGTCCAGCAGGGGCTCCAGCAGGTCGCCGTCCCGCTCGACGCGGGCGAGCACCTCGTCGGGGGAGAACACCAGGTCGGCGGCGTCCTTGCAGGAGCCGAGCTCGTCCCAGGAGACCGGCGTGGACACCGACGGGCGGGCCGCGGCGCGCAGCGAGTAGGCCGCGACGGTCGTCTTCGCCGGGTTGTTCTGGCTCCAGTCGACGAAGACCTTGCCCTTGCGCAGCCGCTTGTCCATCTTCGCGACGACCAGGTCCGGATGCTCGGACGCCAGGCGCTGCGCGGCGGCCTTGGCGTACTCCGACGTCCGCGCCGCCTCGCTCGGCTCCTTGATCGGCACGTACAGGTGCAGGCCCTTCTTGCCGCTGGTCTTGGGGTAGGAGTCGAAGCCGTCCTCGGCGAGCACGTCGCGCAGCAGCGCGGCGACCTCGCACGCCTCGACGACCGTCGCGGGCGGCCCCGGGTCCAGGTCGAAGACGACCAGGTCGGGGGCGTGCGGGCCGCCGCGCGGCCCGACCTTCCACTGCGGGACGTGCAGCTCCAGCGCGGCGAGGTTCGCGCACCACACGAGCGTCGGCAGGTCGTCGACGACGACGAAGTCCGCCGTCTCGCGGCCCGACGAGCTGCCCGGCGTCGGGATCTCCGCGGTCCGCACCCAGTCCGGCGTGTGCGAGGGGGCGTTCTTCTCGAAGAACTTCCCGCCGTCCACGCCCTCCGGCCAGCGGATCCGGGTGGCCGGACGGTCCTTCAGGTGCGGCAGCATCACCGGCGCGATCCGCGCGTAGTAGTCGATGATCTCGCCCTTGGTGAACTCCGGGTACAGGTTCTTGCCGAGGTTGGACAGGCTGAGCCGGCGCCCGTCGACCTCGACCTGCCGTCCGCTCACCATGCGTGCTCCGGCGCGGGGGCGTCACTGCTCACTGGTGACCTCCAGGGGGTCCTTGTCGTCGCGCAGCCCGCGCCAGGACGGGAAGCGGAGGCGGCCGTCCCTGGTGCGGGCGCTGTAGGCGACCTCCCCGACGAGGCGCGGCTCAACCCACTGCGCGTCGCGGGCGTGCTCGCGCGGGACGGGCTCGTCGAACGGGCTGGTGGGGCGGCGCAGCGGCCACAGCGCCTCGTACAGCTCGTCGAGGACGCGGTCGCTGAAGCCGGTGCCGACGTGCCCGACGAACCCGAGCCGGCCCTTCGGGTCGTACTCGCCGAGCAGCAGCGACCCGACGCCGCCCTCGCGCCGGCCCCGGCCGGGCTTCCAGCCGCAGACGACCACCTCGCGGGTCTGGAAGTTCTTCACCTTGCGCCAGAAGTCGACGCGGCGGCCCGGCCGGTACGGGGAGTCCAGCCGCTTGGCGAGCAGCCCCTCCAGGTGCTCCTCGATGGTGAAGGCGAGCAGCTCGTCCACCTGGGTGGTGTCGCCGCCGTGCAGGTAGGGGGGCACCTCGACGGGGCCGCTGCCGGCGAGGTCGAGCTCGGCGAGCAGCGCCCGCCGCTCGGCGTAGGGGACGTCGTAGAGCACGCGGCCGTCCAGGAACAGCACGTCGAACACCACGTACCGGACGGGGACCTCGCGGATCAGCCGGGGGTGCGGACGCGACACGTGCATCCGGCGCTGGAGGCGCTCGAAGCTCGGCCGGCCCCGCTCGAACGCGACGACCTCGCCGTCGAGCACGACGTCGTGGTCGGGCAGCAGGTCGGCGAGCGCGGTCAGCTCGGGGTAGCGGGAGGTCACCTCGGTGCCGCGCCGGCCGGCCGCGCGGACCCCGTCCGGCGACACCTGCGACACCACCCGGACGCCGTCCCACTTGAGCTCCAGGCCCCAGCGCGCGCCGTCGTCGGGGAGGTCGCCGGTGGCGGCCATCATCGGCTCGACGGGCCATGGCATGGTCATACCCGCGTCTTACCCGATGCCCGCGCCCAAGAAAAGGATCAAGAGCCCGTTATGGCGCAAATCGAGCGGGGTTGCGACGCTAGGGGAGGAGCGGACCGGGCTGGGTAAGGACATCGGCATGCGCAGCATCTGGAAGGGCGCGATCTCGTTCGGGCTGGTGACGATCCCGGTGAAGCTGTACTCCGCGACCGAGCAGCGGGACGTCAGCTTCCACCAGGTGCACCGGGAGGACGGCGGCCGGATCCGGTACAAGCGGGTCTGCTCCGTCGACGGCGAGGAGGTGCCGTACTCCGACATCGCCAAGGGCTTCGAGCTGCCGGGCGGGGAGATGGTGATCCTCACCGACGAGGACTTCGCCGACCTGCCGCTGTCGACGAGCCGCCGCATCGACGTGCTGCAGTTCGTCGAGGAGTCCGAGGTCGACCCGATCTACTTCGCCAAGTCGTACTACCTGGAGCCGGACGCGCAGGGCGCCAAGCCGTATGTGCTGCTGCGCGACGCGCTGGAGAACTCCGACCAGGTCGCGATCGTGAAGGTGGCGCTGCGCCAGCGCGAGTCGCTGGCGACGCTGCGGGTCCGCGGCGGCGTGTTCGTCCTGGAGACGATGCTGTGGCCGGACGAGGTGCGCGAGCCCGACTTCCCGTTCCTGGACGAGGACATCGAGGTCCGCAAGCAGGAGCTGTCGATGGCGTCGTCGCTGATCGACTCGATGGCGGGCGACTTCGACCCGGGCGAGTACAAGGACGCCTACCGGGAGGCGCTCCAGGCGGTGATCGACGCGAAGGTCGAGGGGCGCGAGGTGACGCGGCCGTCGGAGGAGGCCGAGGAGGAGCCGGCGGCGGACCTGCTGAGCGCGCTGCGCGCCAGCGTGGAGGCCGCGAAGAAGAGCCGCGGCGGTGGCGGGGGCGGCGGCAAGGCGGCCGCGTCGTCGCGGAAGCCGGCGCAGAAGAAGACCGCCTCGCGCGGGGGCAAGACCTCGTCGAAGTCGGACGCGAAGAAGGAGCCGGCGAAGAGCCGCACCCGCAAGTCCGCCTGAGCCTGTGCTCCGGACGGCCCGCGGCCTACTCGATCGGCGCGAGGGTCGGGCGCTTGGCGGTGACCGTGTCGCCGGACGAGCGGCCGCGCAGCCGCCGGCCGATCCACGGGGCGAGGTAGCCGCGCGCCCAGCGGGCGTTCGCGAGCCGCTGCGCGCCCCGGCCCAGCTCCGGCAGCGGCGCCAGCGCCGGCTCGCGCCAGTCGCCCGCGCCCGGCACGCCGAGCGCCTCCAGCATCGCGAGGGCGACGCGGCGGTGCCCCTCCGGCGACATGTGCAGGCGGTCCACGCTCCAGCAGCGCCAGTCGCGCAGGACGTCCATGGACCACTGGTCGACGACGAACGCGCCGCGGCGCGCCGCGATCGAGCGCAGGTGCTCGTTGAAGACGGCGACGCGCCCGCGGGTGCGCCGGATGACGGGGGAGCCGACCGGGTCGACGCCGGTGAACAGCACCGCGTCGGCGCCGGTGGCGCGGATCGCGGCGACGGCCTCGTCCATCCGGGCGGCGAGGGCGTCGATGTCCAGGCCGGGGCGCAGCAGGTCGTTGCCGCCGCCCGACACCGACACGAGGTCGGGCTTCAGGTCCAGGGCGGCGGGGAGCTGCTCGTCGACGATCCGGTCGAGCAGCCGGCCGCGAATCGCGAGGTTGGCGTAGCCGAAGCCGGGCGATCCGGAGCCGTTCGCGGCGGCCCCGTGCGGGCCGGATCCGTTCGACCGGGCGGCGAGTTCGGCCGCCGCCCGGTCCGCCCAACCGCGCCAGCCCCCGCCCGCGGCGCCCGCTTCATAGGGGTCGCCGACCCCTTCGGTGAAGGAGTCGCCGATCGCCGCATAACGCGTCCAGAGCATGACGGAAATGCTATGTGACCTGCGGTGATCTCCGAGCCGTCCGGGATGTGAGTTTGTTCTCGCCGCGGGCGGCCCGGGAGGCCGGGCGGCAGGTCAGGCGTCGCGGCGGACGGCCAGCACGCGGACGAGCATCGAGGCGGCGGCGGACGGGTCGGTGCACGGCGCGATCCGCTCGCCCCAGCCGTAGAAGTACGACCACGAGCCGTCGGAACGTTCCTGCACGGCGATCACGTTCTCGTTGAACATCCGCATCTCGGGGTTGGCGACGAGCGCGGAGGGCCAGCGGTCCGGCGGCGCGGCCATCTCCACCGTCCAGCCGCGCGAGCGCAGTTCCTCGGTCAGGCGCTCCAGGTGGCCGAGGGCGATCTCGGTCTCGGTGGTCGCCAGCGTGGGCATGATGCCTCCAGGGTGGATACCCGTGAACCGTGCGGGAGAGGTCGCCGTGCGCGGGCCGTCGCGGTACGCGTCACGCGGACGGCGCGGGCCGGGGCGAACGGCATTCAGTTTCCCGCCGGGTGAGGCGGACCACAAGCGCTTTGCCATTCTTGGCGGCCCTTTTCTCCCGCGCCCTTCCGGGCCGCCCCGGGAGACCCCGCGAGGCCGCGCTCCGCCGGACGGCGGGACGCGGCCTCGCGGGGGAGCGGCCGGTGCTCAGCGCGCGGCGGCCGGCTCCGGCTCCCGCGGCGGCGCGGCGGCGCCGCCCTCGCGGATGCCGTACCGCCCGTACAGCCGGGCCAGCGGGCCGGGCGCCCACCAGTTCGCGCGGCCGAGCAGCCGCATCGCGGCCGGCACCAGCAGCGCCCGCACGACCGTCGCGTCCACCAGGATCGCGACCGCCATCCCGACCCCGGTCATCTTGATGAACGCGACGCCGGACGTGGCGAACGCGCCGATCACGACGATGAACAGCAGCGCGGCGCTGGTGATGATGGCGCCGGTGCGCTGCACGCCGGCCGCGACGGCGGCGCTGTTGGAGCCGGTCAGGTCGTACTGCTCGCGGACCCGCGACAGCAGGAACACCTCGTAGTCCATCGAGATGCCGAACAGCATGGCCAGCATCAGGATCGGCATCGACGGGGAGATCGCGCCGGTCGCGGTGAAGTCCAGCGGGCCGGACAGGTGCCCGTCCTGGAAGATCAGCACGACCACGCCGAACGTCGCCGACAGCGACAGCATGTTCATCACGATCGCCTTCAGCGGCAGCACCACCGAGCCGAACGCCAGGAACAGCAGCGCGAACGTGACGCCGCCGACGAGCAGCGCCAGCCACGGCAGCGTCCCGCCGATGCTGGACAGCTGGTCGACGACGTCGGCGGTGCCCCCGCCGACGTACGCGCGGGCGCCGGGCGGCGCCGGGACGTCCCGGACGCGGTGGACCAGGTCGCGGGCGGCGGCGGAGTCGGCCTGCGCGGAGTAGGTGACCGCGATCCGGGTCGTGGTGCCCTTCGCGCCGGTGACGGTGGCGCCGGTCGCGCCGGGCAGCGCCGCGAGCCGCTCCCCGTAGGACTTGAGGGCGGCCCGGTCGGACGTACCGGTCACGACGGTCTGGATCGCCTCGGTGGGGTTGCTCGGGAACTGCGTCCGCATGGTCTCGGCGACGACCCGGGCGTCGGCGCCGGACGGCAGCACCTTGGCGTCGATGCCGCCCCAGTTGATGTGCAGGAAGGGGCCGGCGAGGGTGAGCAGCAGCGCGACGCTGGCGACGGCGTAGACGACCGGGCGGCGCATCACGCTGTGCGCGAGCCGGCCCCACCAGCCGTCCGACCCGTTCTGCGCCTCGGCGGGAGCGCCCTTGCGGCGGCGCCGGATGGCCAGCGCGTTCACCTTGGTGCCGAGGACGGCGAGCAGCGCGGGGAGCACGGTCAGCGCGCCGAGCATGCAGACGAAGACGGTGGCGATGCCGCCGTAGCCCATGGAGACCAGGAAGTTCTGGTCGAACAGCAGCAGCCCGGACAGCGACACCGCGACCGTGACGCCGGAGACCGCGACCGTGCGGCCGGCGGTGGCCATCGTCGCGGCGAGCGCGTCCTCGGTGGTGGCGCCGTCCCGGCGGACCTCCTCGCGGAACCGGCTGACCATGAACAGGCCGTAGTCGATCGCGAGGCCGAGGCCGAGGAAGGTGGTGATGTTCACCGCGAAGATCGACACGTCGGTGACGTAGGTGAGCAGGTGCAGCGCGGTGAACGAGCCGAGGATGGCGAGGCCGCCGACCAGCAGCGGCAGGCTCGCCGACACCAGCCCGCCGAAGATCAGCACCAGCAGCACCAGCAGCACCGGCATCGCCATGCCCTCGGCGCGGCCGATGTCGGACGAGACGCGCTCGTTGATCGCGGTCTGGGTGCCGGTCTGGCCGCCCACCTTGGCGGTGAGCCCGCCGCCCACGCCGGTGAGGTCGTCCTTGACCGCGTCGTAGGAGTCCTGCCGCGCGCCCTCGTCCTTGCCGGCGAGCTGCAGCACGGCGTAGGTGGACGTGCGGTCCTTGCTGACGAACTGCGGCGCCTTGGTCGTCCAGTACGTGGACGTCCCGGCGATCTTGCCCGCCGGCAGCGCGGCCAGCGCCTTCTCCACGGACGCGCGGTAGGACGGGTCGTCCACCGTCATGCCGGGGCGCCCCTTGTAGAGGATCACCACGTCGGCCTGGTCGCGTCCGAGGTCGCGCTCGGCGATCTTCGTCGCCCGCGCGCTCTCGCTGCCGGGCGTGTCGAAGCCGCCGGACGAGGTGAGCGCGCCGAACACGCCCGTCCCCCAGACGCCGGCGAAGACCAGCGCGGCGCCCGCGACCGCGAGGACCCACCGCCGGCGGCGGTGCACCCATCGGCCCCATCGCTCGAACATCGTCGTTCCCCCTACCTGTTACACCACGTCACATCGGTGAACGCCGTAAACTAGCGAACGCTGTAAACTTTGCATATGACGTTCACTTTCGTCAATGGTGTTTTTGGGGAATCATGCGGGAGCGGCCGGTGACGGCCACCTCGGGGAGGAAGTGGGGCGGAGCGTGACGACACGGCGTGACCGGCTGCGCGAGGCGACGGTCCGGGAGATCTCCGAGACCGCGCGGCGGATCCTGGTCGAGCAGGGGCCCGAGGCGGTGACGCTGCGCGCCATCGCCCGCGAGATGGGGATGACCGCGCCCGCGCTCTACCGCTACTACGACAGCCACTCCGAGCTGCTGCGCCACGTCGTCGGCGACATCTACACCGAGCTCACCGCCGAGCTCCAGGCGGCGATCGCGCGGGTGCCGCACGACGACATGAGCGGCAAGTTCATGTCGGTCGCCCGGCAGTTCCGGCGCTGGTCGCTCGGGCACCCGCGCGAGTACGCGCTGCTGTTCGGCGCGCCGATCGGCGGCCTCGACCCCGACGAGCAGACCGACTTCGCCGAGCGGTGCGCCCGGCAGTTCGGCTGGACGTTCATGGCGCTGTTCCTGGAGCTGTGGCAGAAGAAGCCGTTCCCCGTCCCGTCGGACGACGAGATCGACCCCGTCCTGCTGCCCCAGCTGCGCCGCTACCGCGAGGAGCGGCTCGGCGTGGCGCTCCCGCTCGGCGTCCTCCAGCGCTTCCTCCAATGCTGGGTGCGCCTGCAGGGCAGCGTCAGCCTCGAGGCGTTCGGGCACCTCAGCTTCGCCCTGGAGGACGCCGCGCCCATGTTCGAGCTGATGCTCCAGGAGATCGCCCCGCCCCTCGGCCTCACCTACACCCCGCCCAAGGAGTAGGCAGGCCGGCCCGAGTGCACCCGGGCAGCACGAAGCCCCCGGATCCGGGCGGATCCGGGGGCTCGGTGGCGATGCGTCAGTAGGAGGGCTGGCTCGGATCGATCTGGTTCACCCAGGCGAGGATGCCGCCACCGACGTGCACGGCGTCGCCGAAGCCGGCGCTCTTCACCACGGCGAGGGCCTCGGCCGACCGGACGCCCGACTTGCAGTGCAGGACGATCTTCTTGTCCTGCGGCAGCCGCTCCAGCGCCGAGCCGTTCAGGAACTCGCCCTTCGGGATCAGCGTCGCGCCCGGGATCGAGACGATCTCGTACTCGTTCGGCTCGCGGACGTCCACCAGGAAGATGTCCTCACCGCGGTCCTGCATGCCCTTGAGGTCCACGACGGTGATCGTCGAGTCCTTGACGGCCTCGGTGGCCTCCTCCGACACCGCGCCGCAGAAGGCCTCGTAGTCCTCCAGCAGCTCGGTCTGCGTCGGGTTCTTGCCGCACAGCGGGCACTCGGGGTCCTTGCGGACCTTGACCGACCGGTACGTCATCTCCAGCGCGTCGTAGATCATCAGCCGGCCGACCAGCGGCTCGCCGATGCCGGTCAGCAGCTTGATGGCCTCGTTCACCTGGATCGAGCCGATCGACGCGCACAGCACGCCGAGCACGCCGCCCTCGGCGCACGACGGCACCATGCCGGGCGGCGGCGGCTCGGGGTAGAGGCAGCGGTAGCAGGGGCCGTGCTCGGCCCAGAACACCGACGCCTGCCCGTCGAACCGGTAGATGGAGCCCCACACGTACGGCTTGCCGAGCAGCACCGCGGCGTCGTTCACCATGTAGCGGGTCGCGAAGTTGTCGGTGCCGTCCAGGATCAGGTCGTACTGGGCGAACACGTCCATGATGTTGTCGCGGTCGAGCGCGAAGTCGTGCACGACCACGTCGATCAGCGGGTTGATCTCGCGGACCGTGTCGGCGGCCGACTCGACCTTCGGCTTGCCGAGCGACGACTGCCGGTGGATGATCTGGCGCTGCAGGTTCGACTCGTCGACGACGTCGAAGTCGACGACGCCGAGGGTGCCGACGCCGGCGGCGGCCAGGTACAGCAGCGCGGGGGAGCCGAGACCGCCCGCGCCGACGACCAGGACCTTGGCGTTCTTGAGGCGCTTCTGCCCGGACATCCCCACGTCGGGAATGATGAGGTGCCGCGAGTAGCGGTTGACCTCGTCGCGGGTGAGCTCCGCTGCGGGCTCGACCAGAGGTGGCAACGACACGGTGGGTGCTCCTGTGCTGACGCTCGGCTGTAACGGGGGCGGGACGTCGTCGTCCCCTCACGGGACAACCTTGCCATGTCCGCGCGCATTCCCCTTGCCACGGGCCGCATGGATCGGGACACACCGGGCACCTGACCCCACGTACGGACCTCGTACGGAAGAAGGAGCCATGGGCATCCTCGACAAGCTCAAGAACAAGGGTCAGAAGGCCAAGGGCCAGGGGAAGGAAGAGGCCGGGCGCCGTTCCGGCGACCCCTACCTGGAGGCCGAGGGCCGCAAGGACCAGGCCGCCGGCGGCGCCAAGCAGGTCGGCGAGCAGGTCAAGGACGCGGCGAAGGAGGCCCGCCGGACCATCGACCGGTGATCTCCGCCGCCCGCGCGGCGCGACCGGGGCCCCTCTTCGGAGGGGCCCCTCCGCGCGTCCGGAGCGGGGGCGTCCGGGGCGGTCCGCGGCGGCGGCGTCCGGGTTAGGACGGGCGCCCTCACCCCGATGGAAGGGTGGAATGTCATGAACCAGAGTTAATCTTGGCTGTTGTGGCATTCCTGCCCCCCTCCCAGCAGCCGCCCCCGCCCGGCCCGCCCCTGCGGCCCGGCCACCCGGCTCCCCCCGGCCCGCCGCCGGGCGCGCCTCCGGGCCGCCCGCCCGGGCCGCCGCCCCGCATGCCCGCCGGACCGCCCCCGCGCATGCCCGCCGGTCCACCCCCGCCGCCGGCTCCGCCCGGTACCGGCGCGCCCCTGGCCACCGTCCTCGGGCTGCGCGCCCGGCAGTGGATGGTCGTCGCGATCGTCGTCGGCTGCGTCTACCTGGTCAGCGGCACGATCGCGATCGTCGGCGCATGGGGCGAGCTGCACCGCGACCCCACCAACGCGGAGCTGGAGTGGGCCGCGAAGGCGGAGGTCGCGCGGCGCTGGCAGGCCTGGCCCGCCGAACGGATCTTCCCGTCCAAGATCACCTACAGTCCGGCGGAGGGGCGCACCGAGTACGCGTCGCGGACCGGGATCGTCCCCGACACCAACTGCGCCACCGGCGTCGACCAGGAGCTCGCGCAGCCGCTGATCCAGCAGGGCTGCAAGGCCGTGCTGCGCGCCACCTACACCGACCGGCTCCAGGGCATCGCCGTCACCGTCGGCGTCGTCGTGTTCGCCGACCCGTGGGCCGCCGACCGCGCCTTCAAGACGATCCCCGGCTCGCACGGCGCCACCGGCGGCTCCGTCCGCCCCGCGCTGCGCGCCGCCCCGTTCCCCGGCACCGCGTCCGCCCGGTTCACCGACGCCGCCCGCCAGGACCGCACGTCCGGCCGCGGCGGCCCCTACGTCGTCCTGACCACCTCCGGGGAGACCGACGGCCGCCCGGCCGCGGCCGTCCGGAAGGAGCGGCCCGGCGAGCCGTTCGCGATCGCGCCGCAGCTCGGCGACACCATCGCCCGGACGCTGTCCGCCAAGGCCCTGCCCGACTGCCACGAGAGCGGGTGGAAGTGCTGACGCGGGCGCGGACGCGCCGCGCCCGCCCCGCCCGCCGGCGCGGCGCGGCCGCCGTGCTGGCGGCGGCGCTCGCCGGCGCGTGGCTCCCGCTCCTCGCGCCGCCCGCGCACGCCGACGAGATCAGGGACCGGCAGCGCGGCGTCCTGGACGAGCTCGGCATGGACGCCGCCTGGAAGGTCACCAAGGGCGGCAACGTCACCGTCGCCGTCGTCGACTCCGGCGTCGACCCCAACCAGAAGGACATCGCCGGGTCCGTCACCGTCGGGCCGAACATGCTCGCCGCCATCGACGGCGGCAGCAAGCCCGCCCACCTGCACGGCACCAACATGACGTCGCTGATCGCCGGGCACGGCCACGGGCCCGGCGGCCGCGCCGGGATCATCGGGATCGCCCCGGAGTCGCGCGTCCTCGCGATCCGCGTCATCGGCGAGAAGGAGGACCCGAGCTACGCGCGCTACCGCAGCTCGCGGGAGGCCGAGGACGCCGTCGCGAAGGGCATCCGGTACGCCGCCGACCACGGCGCCGACATCATCAACCTGTCCCTCGGCAAGATCAGCGTCCCCGGCCGGGACACCGAGATCCCCGCGGAGCGCGACGCCATCGGGTACGCGATCGGCAAGGGCGTCGTCGTGGTGTCGGCGGTCGGCAACAACGGCGACGACAGCGGCCTCGTCGACGGCGACGGCTTCTCGCCGTACTCCTACCCGGCGTCCTACCCGGGCGTCATCGCCGTCGCCGCGACGCAGCCGTCGCACGAGCGGGCGCCGTTCTCCAACCGGAACCTGTCGGTCGTGCTGTCCGCCCCCGGCGCGGGACTGCCCGTCGCCGGGCCCGGCGACTCCTACTACGTCTCCGACGGGACGAGCGACGCCAGCGCGCTGGTCTCCGGCATCGCCGCGCTGATCCGCGCGCGGCACCCCAACATGGCGCCCGCGCTGGTCTCCCAGGCCCTCATCGAGAGCACCCGCTTCGGCCCGAAGAACGGCTACGGCCCCGACGTGGGCTTCGGCGAGGTCAACGCCGAACGCGCCCTCAACGCCGCCGACACGCTCGCCAAGGGCGCCTCCACCGCGTCCGCCGGCCGGCCGGGCGGCAAGCGCTTCGGCGACCGCGACCCGGGGCCGGTCACGATCGTCCACCGGCCGGTCTGGGTGACGCCCACCGTCATCGCCGTCACCCTGATCGGCGTCGGCGGCGTTGTCGGCGCGGCCGTCATCGCGCTCGCGTTCCACCGCCGCCACCCGCGCGCCGTGCCCGCGGGCATGGCGCCTCCCGGTCCCGGGAGCCCGCCGGGCCCGCCGGGCGGCGGGTTCGGGCCGCCGCAGGCCCGTCCCGGGCCCGGCGGCGGCGGGTTCGGCGCGCCCGCGCCCCGTCCGCCGGCGCCCGCACCACCCGTGACCTCGGGCGACACGCCCCGGCAGCCGGGCGGCGCACCGCCCGCCTTCGCCCCGCCGGACCCGGCGGGGACCCGGCCGCCGGGCACGGCGAGATCCGTACCGCCCGCGCCGGGCGCGCGGCCGTCGTTCGGCGCGCCGGACGAACCGCCCGGCGGACCACCCGCCTGACCGGCCGGTCACCCGGCGCCGCCGGGGGCCCGTCGGTTACGCTCCGCACGTGGCGCGCGCGGAGATCACACCCCCGGACACCGGACCGGACGAGGCCCCGGACGCGCCGTCCGGCCGGCGGCCGCCGCGCGCCGCCGCGCCGCTGCTGGCCGCCGGATGCGCGGCCGTCCTCGCCGTCGCGGGCGCCCGGCTGGCCGCCGAGACGACGCGCGGGCCGACCGGCGCCGAGCGGTCCGCCGCCGTCACCGCCGAGATCGGGCTCCGGTACCGGTCCTGGCCCGCCGGGAAGATCTTCCCCGCCGCACTCCGCTACAGCCTCGACGAGGGCTCGGCGGAGGCGGCGCGGCGCGTCGGGATCGGCACCGACACCCGCTGCGGCACCGCCGTCGACGCCCGGCTGTCCGGGACCCTGACCTCGCGCGGCTGCCGCGCGGCGCTCCGCGCCACCTACCTCGACCAGGCGCAGGGCCTCGCCGTCACCGTCGGCGTGATCGCGTTCCGGGACGCCGCGTCCGCGCACGCCGTCCTCGCCTGGTTCCCGCCGGACGCGCCGTCGCCCGGCCTGCGGGCGCTGCCGTTCCCCGGGACGGTCGCGGCGCGGTTCGCCGACGCGGCCCGGCAGGCGTCCGCCGCCGCGCAGCGCGGCCCGTACGTCGTCGCCGCGACCGCCGGGTACGCCGACGGGCGGCCGACGCTGCGCGCCGCGCGGCAGCTCCCCGACCTCGCCGAACTCGCGCCGCAGCTCGTCGACGGGGTGCTGCGCCCGCTCACCGCGCCCGCCCGGATCCGCTGCGGCACCCGGGAGTGGTCGTGCTGAGACGGCTCGGCGCGGCGCTGGCCGCGGCGGCGCTGGCCGTCCCGCCGCTCGTCCCCGGCGCCGCCCGCGCCGACCAGGTCCGCGACGCGGTGACGCGGGTGCTGGAGTCGCTGGACGTCCCGCAAGCGTGGGCCCTTGCGCGCGGCGCGGGCACGACCGTGGCCGTGCTGGACTCGGGCGTGGACGCCGGGCAGGCCGACCTCGCCGGCTCCGTCACCACCGGACCCGACTACACCGCGGGCGCGTCGCCGCGCGGCGTCCCGCCGAAACGGCTGCACGGCACCAACATGGCGTCCATCATCGCCGGTCACGGGCACGGCCCCGGCGGCGCCCTCGGCGTGGTCGGCGTCGCGCCGCAGGCCCGGCTGCTGTCCCTGCGGGTGATCCTGGAGCGCGACGAACCGGGCTTCGCGGCGTTCACCGGGAACCGCCGCTACGCCGGCACGATCGCCGACGGGATCCGGTACGCCGTCGGCCACGGCGCCGACGTGATCAACCTGTCGCTCGGCCGCTCGTACCCGACCGAGCGCGAGCGGGCCGCGGTCGCCTACGCGATCTCCCGGAACGTCGTGGTGGTCGCGGCGGCCGGCAACGGCGGCGCCGGCCGGACGGCCCGGCGCGGCGGCCACGCCCGCTACACCTACCCGGCGTCGTTCCCCGGCGTCATCTCCGTCGCGGCCGTCGACGCCCAGGGCCGCCACGCGGGCTTCTCGAACCGCAACTCCGCCGTCGTCGTGTCGGCGCCCGGCGTGCAGATCATCGGCGCGGGCCCCGGCGACCGGTACTGGATCGGCGACGGCACCAGCCCCGCGACGGCGTTCGTGTCGGGCGTCGCGGCGCTGGTCCGGTCGCGGCATCCCGGGCTCGCCCCGGCGCTGGTCGCGCAGGCGCTCGCGGCGAGCACCCGGCACCGCCCGGCCCGCGGCTACGACCTCGGCGTCGGCTTCGGCCGGGTCGACGCGCTCGCCGCGCTGACCGCGTCCGACGCGCTCGCGGGCGCCCGGACGGCCGGCGCGGGCCTGGCCCCGGGACGCCGGTTCGCGGCGGGGGACGTCCGGCCCGTCCAGGTCGTCCACCGGTCCGGCGCGGTGGTGCTGACCTGCGTCGCCGTGTGCCTGCTGTGCCTGGCCGGGCTGGCGGGCGCCGGGTGGCGGTATCGCGGCGCGGCCTGGAGAATCGTGGCATGTGGTCGGAACCTGACGAGTACGCCGAGGCGGTCCTGGACACGGTGGACCGGATCCCGCCGGGCCGCGTCCTCGCCTACGGCGACATCGCCGAGATGGTGGGGCGGGGCGGGCCGCGGCAGGTCGGACGGGTGATGTCGCTGTTCGGCGGCGGCGTGCCGTGGTGGCGGGTGATCCGCGCGGACGGCCGGCCGCCGAGCTGCAACGAGGTCGAGGCGCACGAGCACTACCGCGCCGAGGGCACCCCGCTGCGCCCGGACGGCCGCCGCGTCGACATGGCCCGGGCGCGCTGGTCCGGGCTTTCCTGAACCGCCGGCCCGTCAGGGGGTGCGGGCGGGGTGCAGGCGGCGGGCCGCCAGCACCACGACCAGCAGGACGGCGGGGCTGAGCGCCGCCGCGGCCACGGGCGCGTGCGCCATCAGCGCCCCGGCGACGGCGGCGCCCGCGGCGAGCGCGAGGATCACCGAGGTCCGCAGCCCGGCCGCCGCGGTGTTCCCGGCGGTGAGCCCGCCCATGATCGAGGTGAGCGTGCCGGTGACGAACGTGGTGGTGATGCCGTCGGCGGCCATGCTGCGCGCCGCCGCCGTCTGCGCGCCCATCGCGGTGGACGACAGCGCGATCAGCAGGAGCAGCCCGGTGCCGTGCGGTTCGGCGCCGGCGAGCGCCCACCCCGCGAAGAACACCGTCTGCAGGGCGAGCACGATCACCAGGACGGCGGTGACGCGGGACGGCCAGACGTGCCCGGGGTCGGTGCGCCCGGCGACGCGGAACCCGGCGAGCAGCCCGAGCGCGAACGCCAGCGTGGCGATCCCGCAGCGGGCCAGGTCGATGCCGTGCGCCTCGCCCGCCGCGAGGCCGAACAGCACGATGTTGCCGGTCATGTTGGCGGTGAAGACCTTCTCCATGCCGAGGAAGCCGACGATGTCGGTCGCGCCGGCGCCGAACGTCAGCAGCACCAGCAGCACGGCGCGCAGCCGGACGGGGGAGAGGGCGGGCCGGCCGGGGGCCGCCGCGCCGGGGGTGCCGGGCGCGGCGGCCGTGGACAGGTCGGACGAGGTGGTCACCTTGCTCCTTCGCGTGGGGGATGGGACGTCGCGCGGGCTGACGGGGCGCGGGCGGGCGCGTCAGTAGATGATCAGGCCGGCGACGGTGGCGACCGCGAGTCCCGCCACCACCGGCACGAACGAGCGCCGGACGAGGTCCATGACCGGCACCCGGGCGAACCCGGCGACCGCGAGCAGCGACGACCAGGCGATCAGCACGCCGCCGCCGGACCACACGCAGCCCATCTGGCCGATCGCGGCGAGCAGCGCCGGGTCGACGCCGGACGTCGGGCCGAGCGTGCCGGCGAGGGAGCCGGTGAGCGGCAGCCCCGCGAAGCCCGACCCGTCCAGCCCGGTGATCATGCCGATGAGCAGGACGCCGAAGCCCACGACGTAGCGGCTGTCGGGGATGGCGCCTTCGAGGTGCGTGACGGACTCGAACAGGAACCCGGGCGCCTTCGCGCCGTCGCCGAGGCTCATGATCTTGCCGGCGAAGTCGGCGTTGCCGATGAAGAAGAACCCGGCGATCGGGATGACGACGCCCATCGCGCGGACGGCGAAGACCAGGCCGTCGACGATGTGGTCGGCGCACGCCTGCAGGGCGCCGCCGGCGTCGCGGGCGAGGGCGGCGGCGAGCAGCAGCGCGACGGTGACGCCGCCGACCAGCGCGGCGGCGTCGCCGCCGACGACCTCGGGGACCGCGTCGGTGAACTTGCCGAGCAGCATGTAGCCGACGAGCCCGACGAGCGCGAGCGGGATGATCGCCGCGAACGCCTTGGACCGCTTCGGGCAGTCGTCGCCCGGCCGGTCGCCGCCGTTCAAGGACTTGAGCGCGGCGGCGGCCATCGCGTCGCCCGGCTCACCGCCGGACCGCCCCGATCCGCCGGAAGACGTTCCGCCGGATGACGTTCCATCGGACGGTGGCCCGCCGGACGGGCCGTCGCCGTTGCGCGGCGCCGGGACGGTGACCGAACCGGCACCGGAGCCCGCCCCGGGCCCCGAGCCGGGGGCGAGGACGGCGACGGAACTCTCGCCCTCGGCGGTGGTTGCTGCGGGCGCGGGCTGCAGGATGCGGCGCAGCGGCAGGCCGGGGATGAGCGAGCGGCGCGCCGCGGGCGCGGCGGTCTCCGTCTCGCCCGCCTCCCAGCGTTCGAGGAGCAGCGCGTCCGGCTTGCGGTACTGCGAGCGGGTCATCAGGTAGCCGAGGAACAGCGCGACGCCGCCGGTGATCAGCGACAGGACCATCGCCTTGTCGGCGACGGCGTCGGTGCGGACGTTGGCGGCCTTGGCCGACAGGCCGGGCGCGACCTGGATGACGTAGTCGCTGGACAGCGCCATGCCCTGACCCGCGACGGCGATGGCGAGCGCGGCGGCGATCGGCGGCAGCCCGGCGGCGATCGCCGCGGGCAGCAGGATCGCGCCCATCAGCGGCACCGCCGGCGTCGGCCAGAAGAACAGGCTGATCGCGTAGGTGACGAACGCCAGCACCCAGAACGCGGAGTGCCCCGACCGCATGACCAGGCGGAACGGCTCGACCATGCGGCGGTCGGCGCCGAGCGCGCGCAGCGCGCCGAGCAGCGCGGTGACCAGCGCGATGATGAGGAAGATGTTGAACAGCTCGGAGGCCGAGGTCAGGCTGGCATTGAAGATGGACTCCAGTCCCTTGACGAAGCTTCCGGTGAACGTCCAGGCCGTCAGGAACGTGGCCGCGATGGCCGGTATCACGACGTTCTTGCGGGCGATCATGACGGCGATGATGAGGACTATTCCGGACAGATAGACCCAGTGAGCGGCTCCCACGGGCGCGCCACCTCCCTGTCGGCGCCGTCTGTGAGGCGATCGGCGCAACGGTTGCAGAGAATCTGGTCGATCCCTCCTCGGTGAGCAATGAGGAACGTGCACACGGCACAGCCAGTCATTTTGTGCACGATGTCGGACTCGTTGGCAAGCATTGGGAAGTGTCCGTTCTGTGTGTGCACAGTGCCCAAGGAAGGGTGACGATCTTCGGCATTCGGCCCGTATCGGGGCGGTTCGCGGCCCGCCGAAACTGGGCGGCATGTCAGTACGGAACGCAACGTCGGCGGGCTTCGGGCACCCCGGCCGCGGCCCCGCCGCCGCCTCCCGCGCCATGGTCGCCTCCAGCCACCCCGCGGTCAGCCTGGCCGGGGCGCGCGTGCTCGCCGAGGGCGGGAACGCGGTGGACGCGGCGCTCGCCATGGCGGCCCTGTCCTGGCTGGCGCTGCCCGGCCAGTGCGGCGTCGGCGGCGACGCGTTCGCGCTGCTGCGCCGCCCCGACGGGTCGGTCGCCACGTTCAACGGCAGCGGCTTCGGCCCGGACGGCGGCGAACCCGCCTTCTACCGCGACCGCGGCCTCACCGCCGTCCCGCTGGAGGGCGCGCTCGCCGTCGCCGCCCCCGGCGCGGTCGCCGCGCTCGCCGCCCTGCACGCCGACTCCGCGTCCCGCGGCCTCCCCGAACTGTGGGCGCCCGCGATCGACGCCGCCGAGAACGGCCTGCCCTGCACGCTGAAGACCCGCGCCGACATCGTCGAGCGCCGCGACGCCCTCGCCCGCGACGCCGGCACCGCGGAGGCGTTCCTGCCGGGCGGCCGCGTCCCGTCCGCCGGCGAGCCGCTCCACCAGCGCGAACTCGCCGCGACGCTGCGCCGCCTCGCCGCCGACCCGAACGACCTGTATGCGGGCGGGCTCGCCGAACGGTGCGTGGACGCGCTCGTCGCCGCCGGCGCCCCGTTCTCCGGCTACGAGTGGATGGCGAGCGGACGCTCCGCCGCCGAGACCCCGCTGACCCGCACCTACCAGGGCGCCACCGTCCACCTCACGACGCCGCCGACGCCCGGCTGGATGGTCGCGCAGCAGGCCGGCCTCTGCGACGGCGTGCTGTCCGGGCTGCCGTGGCTGTCGGCCGAGGCCGTCCACCGGATGGCGTCCGCCGCCCGGCTCGCGTTCGCCGACCGGTTCGCCGGATGCGGCGCCGACGGCGACCACTGGCGCGGCCTGCTCGCCGACGGTGCGATCGCCGCCGCCCGCGCCCGCCTCGACGGCGGCGAGCTGCCCGCCACCGCGCCCTCGCCGGTGCCGGCCGGCGGCGACACCACGTCCATGGTCGCGGTGGACGAGGAGGGCCGCGCGGTCAGCCTCATCCACTCGCTCGCCTTCACCTTCGGCGCCCGGATGACCGTCCCCGGCACCGGCGTCGTGCTGAACAACCGGCTCGGGCGCGGCGCCTACCTCATCGACGGGCACCCCAACGAGGTCCGGCCGCGCCGCCGCCCCCTGCACACCCTGAACGCATGGCTCGTCACCGACTCGGCGGGCCGCCTCCTGCACGTCGGCAACACCCCCGGCGGCGACGGCCAGGTGCAGTGGAACATGCAGCTGCTCTCGCACCTGCTCGACCACGGCCACGACCCCGCGACGGCCGTCGCCGCGCCCCGCTTCACCGTCCACCCCGGCAGCGACGCCGACGTCCTCGGACGGCCGCCCGAGCTGCGCGTCGAGTCCCGGCTCGGCGCCGCCCGGATCGAGGCGCTCCGCGCGTCCGGGCACGACGTCGCCGTCCAGGACGCGTGGGACGCGGGCGGCAGCGCGCAGATCATCTCCGTCGCGGGCGGCGCGCTGCTCGGCGCGTCCGACCCCCGCCAGGACGGGGTGGCCCTCGGTGTCTGAAACCCCGGTGTCCACGCCGAACCCGGCGCCGCGTCCGCAGGGCGCCTACGTGACCGCCGTCGCCGAGCCGCTGCGCGCGGGAGACGTGCTGCTCACCAGCGCCGGCATGACGCCCCGCGAGGACGGCCGCCTCGTCGTGACCGGCCTCGTCGGGCGGGACCTGGACGTGGCGCAGGCCCGCGGCGCCGCCGCGCTCGCCGCCCGCAACGCCGTCGCCGCGGTGACCGCCGGGGACGCCGGGCGGGTCCGGCGCTGGCTCCGGATGACCGTGTACGTGGCCTGCGCCGACGGGTTCACCGACCTGTCCGCCGTCGCCGACGGGGCCTCGGAGGTCCTGGACGCCCTCGGGCTCGGACGGCCCGCACGCAGCGCGATCGGCGTCCGCGCGCTGCCCGGCGGCGCCCCGGTGGAAGTCGAGCTGACCGCGATCGCCGCACCGAACGTGGAGGACGAGTGACCGTGCACGAAGGGCTGAGCCTCATCGGCGGGGAATGGGTTCCCGCCTCGTCGGGAGTGACGTTCCGGCGCCATAATCCGGCCGATCTCGGCGACGTCGTCGGGGAGTTCCCCGAATCGTCGGCAGCGGACGTCGAAAAGGCCGTCGCCTATGCCGTCGAAGGCGCTGCGGAATGGGGCGCGGTGGCCGCCGAGAAGCGCGCCGACGTGCTGGAGGCGGCCGCCCGGTGGCTGGAGGACCGGGCGGCCGACCTGGTCGGCGAGCTGGTGCGCGAGGAGGGCAAGACCCGCGCCGAGGCGGCCATGGAGGTCTCCCGCACGCCCCGCAACCTGCGTTTCTACGCCGCCGAGGCCCACCGGATCACCGGCGACAGCTACCCGTCCACCGACGGCGGCCTCGTCTACACGCGGCGCGAGCCCGTCGGGGTGGTCGGCGCGATCACGCCGTGGAACTTCCCGCTGAACATCCCGTCCCGCAAGATCGGCCCGGCGCTCGCGGCGGGCAACGCGGTGGTCTTCAAGCCGTCGCCGGTGACGCCGCTGCTGGCGCAGCGGCTCGTCGAGGCGCTGCTCGCGGGCGGGCTGCCGCCGAAGGCGATCGCGCTGGTGCACGGCGGCGCCGAGGCCGGTGCGGCGGTCGCGGCCGACGAACGGGTCGGCGCGGTGACGTTCACCGGCTCGACCCGCGCGGGACGGGCCGTCCACGCGGCGGTCGGGCCGGCGCGGCGCGCGCAACTGGAGATGGGCGGCAAGAACCCGGTCGTCGTCATGGACGACGCGGACCTGGACCGCGCCGCGCAGATCATCCTGAAGGGCGCGTTCGGGCTGTCCGGCCAGGCGTGCACCGGCACCAGCCGGGTCATCGCGCACGACGCCGTCCACGACGAGCTGCTCGACCGGGTCGCGCGCGCCGCCGAGGCCCGGGTCGTCGGGAACGGCCTGGACGACGGCGTCCAGATGGGCCCGCTCGCCGCCGACTTCCAGCTGGAGAAGTTCCTCGACTACGTCCGGATCGGGGAGGAGGAGGGCGCCGAGCTCGTCACCGGCGGGCGGCGCCTGCCCGGCGACGGCTACTTCGTCGCCCCCGCCGTCTTCGCCGGCCTCGCCCCGGACATGCGGATCACCCGCGAGGAGATCTTCGGGCCGGTGCTGGGGTTCCAGCGGGCGTCCGGCCTGGACGAGGCGGTCGACCTGGCGAACGGCACCGACTACGGGCTGTCCGCCGGGATCGTCACCCGCGACCTGGACCGGGCGCTGGAGTTCGCGCGCCGTTCTGACAGCGGGCTGGTGAAGGTGAACCAGCCAACGTCCGGAATGGCGATGACCGTCCCCTTCGGCGGCCTCAAGGACTCCAGCACGCAGACGTTCAAGGAGCAGGCCGGCCCCTCGATGATGCTCTTCTACCTGCGCGAGAAGAGCGTCTACATCACCCCCTGAAACCCCCCTGAAAAAGGATTCCCCGCACCACCGGAAGGAGCAAGGAAATGGCAGAGCTGCTGTCCAAGGAGGAGTTCCGCGCCGCGCTGGAGAACGCGATCAAGGGGCGCGAGGCGAAGAACGCCTCGTTCAGCCAGGCGTGGGCCAACGGTGAGCTGAAGCGGGAGCACTTCGCCCGCTGGGCGGAGAACCACTACCACTACGTCGGGCCGTTCGCCGACTACCTCGGCTACGTCTACGGCAACACGCCCGACGAGTTCACCGGTGCCAAGGACTTCACCCTGCAGAACATGTACGAGGAGGAGCTCGCCGACATCCGCCACACCGACCTGCTCATCCGGTTCGCCGAGGCGTGCGGCACCACCAAGGAGCGGGTCGAGAACCCCGACAACATGAACGCCATCACCCGCGGCCTGCAGGCGTGGTGCTACGCGGTCGCGATGCGCGAGCACTTCGTGGTCGCCACCGCCGCCCTCGTGGTCGGCCTGGAGTCGCAGGTGCCGAGCATCTACAAGAAGCAGATCGTGCCGCTGCGCGAGGTGTACGGGTTCACCGAGGACGAGATCGAGTTCTTCGACCTGCACATCACCTCCGACGTGGTGCACGGCGAGCGCGGCTACCAGATCGTCCTGGACCACGCCGACACGCCCGCCCTGCAGCAGCGCTGCCTGAAGCTGTGCCGGTGGGGCGCGGACATGCGCTTCTCCTACACGCAGGGCCTCTACGACACCTACGTCAAGCCCGACCTCGTCGGCGCCTGATCCGATCCCGACCCGGCGGCGGGGCCCCGCGGCCCCGCCGCCGCACCACACGCGAGGAGGAGCACGTGGACGAGGAGTGGGTGGAGGCGGCGTCGCTGGCGCAGCTGCGCAAGCGCAAGCGGCTCGGCGTGAGCGTGGCCGGGCGGCCGGTCGCGCTGTTCCTGGTCGGCGACGACGTCTACGCGCTGGACGACGTGTGCGTCCACAAGCAGCGGTCCCTGTCGAAGGGGACGGTGCTGAACGGGCGGGTGATCTGCCCCGGCCACCAGTGGCTGATCGATCCGGCGACCGGGCGCGTCGAGGACCGGGACGAGTGCCAGCCGAGCCACGCCGTGCGGATCGCCGGCGACGCCGTCTACGTGGACCCGCGCCCCCGCGTCCTGGAAGAGGAGCACTAGATGACGACACGCACTTCTTCGGGGGGTACAGGGGGGTCGTCCCCCCTGAGGGAACTCGAGTCGGTCGTGGTGGCCGGGGCGGGGCAGACCGCCGCCGTCGCCGCCCGCACGCTGCGCCGCCGCGGCTTCGAGGGCCGCGTGACCCTGGCCGGCGCCGAACCGCACGTCCCGTACCAGCGGCCGCCGCTGTCGAAGGAGTACCTGGCGGGCGAGGACGGCCGCGACGAGCTGTACCTGCTCACCCCCGACTGGTGCGAGAGCAACGGTGTGGAGCTGCGGCTCGGCGCGGCGGCGACCGCGATCCGGCCCGCCGAGCGGAGCCTGGAGCTGGCGGACGGCTCGTCCCTGCGGGCCGACGCGCTGCTGATCGCGACCGGCGGGCGGCCGCGCCGGCTGCCCGGCATCGAGGGCGACCGCGTCCGCTACCTGCGCACCATCGACGACGCGGACCGGCTGCGCGCCGAGCTGCGGCCCGGCGCGCGGGTCGTGGTGATCGGCGCCGGGTTCATCGGCTGCGAGGTCGCGTCCACCGCCATCGACCTCGGCGCGCAGGTCACCCTGGTCGAGCAGGCGGGACGGCCGCTCGGGCACGTCCTCGGCGACCTGATGGGCGACGTCATGGCCGCGCTGCTGCGTACCGGCGGCGTCGACCTGCGCACCGGTGAGAAGGTCGAGGGCTACGCCGAGACCGCGTCGGGCGCGGTCGTCACGACCAGCGGCGGCGCGTCCCTGGAAGCGGACGTGGTCGTCGTCGGCGCCGGCATGGTGCCCAACGTCGAGGCCGTCACCGGCGCGGGCATCGACACCGCGGGCGGGATCCCGGTCGACGAGTACTGCCGCACGTCCGTCGACGGCGTCTACGCGGCCGGCGACGTCGCCCTGCAGTGGCGGCCCGACCTCGGACGCCGCGTCCGCGCCGAGCACTTCGACAACGCCAACGCGCAGGGAATGGCCGCCGCGAAGAACATCCTCGGCGGGAAGTCCGCGCACACCGCGCCGCACTGGTTCTGGTCCGACCAGTTCGGCCGCAACCTCCAGCACGCCGGGCACTGCGACGGCGCCGACCGGGTCGTCGTCCGCGGCCGCGTCGAGGACTTCGACTTCATCGCCTTCCACCTCGCTGGCGGCGTGCTGCGCGGCGCGTTCGCCATCGACCGCGGCGGCGACCTCGCCGTGGCGCGGCAGCTCATCGGCGCCGGCGCCGCGCCCGACCCGGACGTCCTGCGCGACGAGGACGCCGACCTCACCGAGATCTTCGACACCCTCTGACCCCCAGCCCCACGCACCCTGAGGAGCGACCGATGGAATACCAGCCCGTGGCCCGGTCGGGCCAGGTGCCCGAGGGCGTCGTCCGCCGCTTCTTCGTGGGCGAGGCCGAGGTGGCCGTCGCCCGCTGGGACGGCGAGGTGCACGCCATGTCCAACTACTGCACCCACCTGGACTGCCTGCTGTCGTCCGGCAGCGCCACCGAGGACGGCCTGCTGTGCTCCTGCCACGGCAGCGTCTTCGACTTCGCCACCGGCGAGCCGATCACGCCCCCCGCGACCAAGGCGATCCGCGTGTACCCGGTGAAGGAGGAGGACGGGCAGATCCTCGTGCACGTCCCACCCGAGGACGCCGCGAACGGCGGCCCGCGCCGCCGCAATCTCGCCCGCGGATGACCGCGGTCGACCGGGGACACGGCGCCCGGAGCCGCGACGAGGCGGGGCGCGGGCCGTGGGCGGCGCTCGTCCCGCTGCTGCTCGGCACGTTCACCGGGACCGTCGCGAACACCATCGTCAACGTCCCGCTGACGCTGATCCTGCGGGACCTGCACGCCCCGATCTCCGCCGGGACCCTGGTCGTCGTCGCGTTCACCCTCACCTTCGCGGTGCTGCTGCCCGTCTCCGGATGGCTCGGCGACCGGATCGGCCCGCGCCGGGTGTTCGTCGCGGCGATGCTCATGCTGGCGCTCGCCTCGGCGGGCGCCGGGCTCGCCGGGACGCTGCCGCTGCTGGTCGCGGCGCGGGCCGTGCAGGGCGTCGCGACCGCCGCGATGCTGCCCGCCGTCATGGCGCTGATCGCCGTCCGGTTCGACGGCGACCGGCGCGGCCGCGCCCTCGGCCTGTGGGCCGCCGCCAACGGCGTCGGGCAGGCCGCCGGGCCCGCGCTCGGCGGCGGCCTCGCCACCTGGTTCGGCTGGCACGCGGTGTTCTGGCCGGTCGTGCCGGTGTGCCTGGCCGCCGCCGTCCTCGCGGTCCGGTTCGTCCCGCCGGGGCGGGCGCGGGCCGTTCCGCTCGACTGGCGCGGCGCCGCGCTGCTCACCCTCGCCGCCGCGTTCGGCCTCGGCGCCACGTCCGCCGCCGCCAGCCTCGGCGCCGCCTCGCCCGTCGTATGGTGCGGCGCCCTAGCCGGGCTGCTCGCCGCCGTCGGCTACGTCGCGTCCTCGCGGGGACGGCCCGACGCGTTCCTGCCGCCGCGCCTGCTCATCGAGACCCGCTACCTGCGGTCGTGCCTCAGCGTCCTCGCGCAGATGTTCTGCCTCGGCGCGACGCTCCTGGCCGTGCCCGTGTACCTGACCACGCAGCGGCACACCGCCACCCTCGTCGCGGGCGCCTATCTGCTGAGCCTGCCGCTCGCTATGTCGCTGCTCGGGCCCGTCACCGGCCTGCTGATGGAACGGCTCGGCGCCCGGACGGTCCTGCGCGGCGGCCTCGCCGTCCTCATCGCCGGTCAGGCGCTCGTCGCCGCCGTCCTCGCCTGGTCCGGGACGATCGCGCTGCTGCTCGCCGCGCTGGCGCTCACCGGGGCCGGCGTCGCGTTCGTCCAGACCCCCGCCGCGACCGGCGCCACCCGCTCGGACGCCGGACGGATCGGCGCCGGCCTCGGCCTGTTCAACCTGCTGCGCTTCGGCGGCTCCGCGGTCGGCGCCGCGTGGGTCGGCGCCGTCCTCGACCACGCCCCCGCGTTCGGCCTGGTCTTCACCGTCTGCGCCGCCACGGCCGCGCTCGGCCTCCTGGCCTCCTTCGCCGGCCCCGACCCCCTCCGTTGACTTGCGGCGTGTCGTCCTCAAGACCGCGCTCTTAAGGACGACACGCCGCAAGTGAACGTGGTTCGGTCAGCGGGGGGCGGCGGCGGGCGGGGCCATCTCGTCGGCGAGGGTGCCGGTGACCGTCGCCAGCGTGTCGATGTGCAGCGCCAGCCAGAACATGAACTGCGCGTCCGCCGACCGGATGTCCATCCGCAGCGCCCGCGACGCCCGGTCCAGCTTGTAGAGCATCGTGTTGCGGTGCATGCCGAGCTCGCGCGCCGCCGCGTTCAGGTTCCCGGACGTCCTGATGTACGCCAGGACGATCTGCTCCAGGTCGCCGCCGTTCGCGCGGCGCAGCGGGGCGAGCGTCTCGTGCGCGAACGACTTGGCCTCCGCGCTGCCCGCGACGTCCTTCAGCGCGGCGAACACCCGCAGGTCGTCGTAGCCGCACACGGGCGCCGCCGAGGTGTGCCAGGCCAGACCCATCGCGAGCCGCGCCTCGTGGTACCCGGCCGCGACGCCCGCCGCGCCCGGGCCGGGGCGGCCGTGCGTGACCCGCAGGTCGTCGCCGAGCCGCGGGCGCAGCGCCCGGTGCAGCCGCTCGGCGAACCGGGCCGCCTCGGCGCGCTGCTTGAGCGGGTCCGGCCCGGCCGCCACCTGCCGGATCACCACGATCGTGGAGCCGATCGCGGCGGTCAGCGTGCAGCCGGCGGGCTCCAGCGTCTGCGCGGTGCGCGTCGCGGTGACGGTCCGGCGCAGGTAGTCGCGGCCGACCGGCAGCAGCGCCGCCGCCGACACCACGTGCACCGCGTAGTGGCCGTCGACGTCGAAGTCGTGGTGCCGGGCGCGCGCGCCCAGCTCGTGGGGGTCGGCGAACCGGCCGTGCACCAGGGCCTCGACGAAGTCGCCGCGCGCCCGCTCCTCCGCGGCCCGCACCGACCGCTGCCGCAGCATCTCCGACCCGATCAGCGTCGCGCCGTGCTCGGCGACGACGCGGTGCTGCGCGAGGTCGTGCGGGTCCGGCGGGCACGTCCGCTCCACCATCACCAGCCGCCCGAACGGCTCGCCGCCGACGACCACGGGCGTGATCAGCGCGTTCAGCGTCACGCCGGGCTCGACGGCCAGCTCGGTCTCGGCGGCGTGCGCGTGCCCGTCCAGGACGGCGTCCGGCCCGCGCGGAGCCGGTGCGGGGAGCGCGGCCTGCACGGCGCCCGGGTCCGGGGCGGGGCCGTCCGGTGTCTCCGCCCACGCGAGGCGCTCGCCGTCGGCGTCGCAGATCAGCACCGAGCAGCGCGACAGCCCGACGATCGCGTGCGCCATCGCCGGGATGCCCGGCCCGTGCGCGAGGACCTCGGCGAGCGTGCGGTGCACCCGCGTCCCGTACTCCAGGATGTGCGCGGCCTGCGCGAGCGCCTTCTGCCCGACGAGCCGGCTCACCGTCCGGTAGTCGGCCTCGGCGGGCAGCTCCAGCAGCGGGACGCCCGCCGCGTCGGCGGCACGGGCCGCGGCGGAAAGGTCGGTGCCGGTGCCGGTTCCAGTGCCGGTTCCGGTGCCGGTGCCGCGCGGGCGCCAGGCGAGCAGTGCGGCGGCCTCCCGGCGGGCGAGGCCGGCGACCACCGCGGCCGCCTCGTCCGGCGCGGCGAGCGCGGCCACCGGCAGGTGGACGGCGACGCCGGCGAGATCGGGCCCGGTGCCCGGGTCGGCGCGGACCTCCGACAGCGGCAGGCACCAGCCGACGCCGCGGTCGAGGCCGGACGCCCCGGCGGTGAGGGTGCCGCGCAGCAGCGGCTCGGCGAGCAGGGTCCGCACCGGTACCTGGTCGCCGGCGGGGGCCGGTGCGGGGGTCGTCGGGGATACCGATGGTTGTGCCATGTGCCCACATCCCGTCCGGATCGTTCGGCAGAGTGTACATAGCCCCGGTGGCGGCGGGCCTCCGAGACTGACGGGAGTCAAGGCAATGCGTGGCGGACGGTGCGAGCCGGCGCTCCATCCGTTGGCCACATCCTGCGCGACAATTCCGATTCCGGCAATACCCAATCTTCGGCGCCGTGGAAACGGCGGCGAGGGTAGGCCGGGACGGCGTTTCCGCTCGAGACGACCGGAGGTCCCGTGCACACCGTTCACCGGCTCACCCTGGAAGACGCCCTGGTCATGCTGACCGCAGCCGAGGAGGAGGCGCGGCGGATCGGCGTGAAGCAGACGATCTGCGTCGCCGACGACGGCGCCCACCCGATCGCGCTGCACCGGATGACCGGCGCCCGCCTCACCGGCGTGGAGATCGCGATCGCCAAGGCGTTCACCGCGGCCGGCCACCAGCGCGACACCCACAGGTTCAACGAGCCGCCGAACGGGCCCGCGCTGCCCGGCAACGAGGCGTTCGGCATCAGCCACATGCTGCCCGGCAAGTTCGCGATCTTCGTCGGCGGGTTCCCGATCGTGCACGAGGGCGAGGTCGTCGGCGCGGTCGGCGTCAGCGGCGGCAACGGCGACCAGGACAAGGCCGTCGGCGCCGCCGCCCTCCGCGCCTTCCAGGAGAAGATCGCGACCGCCTAGAAGGCCCCGCCGGGCCGGGCGGTGCGCGCACCGCCCGGCCCGGCGGGGATCAGCCCGCGGACCAGGGGCGCAGGCGCTCGAACGCCGCCGCCGCGGCGAGGACGCGGGCGTCCTCGTGGCGGCGCCCGACGATCTGCAGGCCGGTCGGCGCGCCGCCCGCCCGCCCGGCGGGCACCGACACCGCCGGATGCCCCGACAGGTTGAACGGGAACGTGACGGCCAGCGCGCCCCAGTGGTCCACGGGGCGCCCGGCGATCTCGGTGGGCATCGGCCCCTCCGCCGGGAACGCCGGGGCCTGCGTCGCCGGAGTCAGCAGCAGATCGAACCGGCCGAACGCCTCGGCGAGCGTCTCGACCAGCCGCGCGCGGGCCTCGTGCGCGTCCACCAGGGCGTCCGCGTCCAGCGCCTGCGCCGCGTCGCCGTAGCGGCGGACGGTCGGGTGGACGGACCCGAGCCGGTCGTCCGGCGCGGCCCGCAGCTCGGCGTGGACGTCCGGGACCGACAGCGTGCGGAACGCGGCCCCGCAGGACTCCAGCCGGAGCCCGGCGGGCACCTCCCGCGCGCCGGTCCCGGCGACGAACGCCTTCGCCGCGTCCCCGACGACCGCCGCGACCTCCGGGTCGCACGGCGCGCAGCCGAGGTCGGGCGACCATGCGACGCGGAGTCCGTGCAGGTCCTCGCGTTCCAGTGCCGTCTCGAACGGGACGGCCGGGGCGGGCAGCGACGCGCGGTCGTACTCGTCCGCGCCGCAGACGCAGTCGAGGAACCGGGCGGTGTCGCGCACCGTGCGGGTGAGGACGCCGTAGTGGTCGTTCTCGGCGGTGCCGCGGTGCCGGGGCCCGCGCGGAACGCGCCCGTACGTCCCCTTGAACCCGACGAGCCCGCAGTAGGACGCCGGGATGCGCAGCGAGCCGGCGCCGTCCGTGCCGGTCCCGAGCGGCACCATGCCGGACGCGACCGCCGCGGCAGAACCGCCGCTGGACCCGCCCGGCGTCAGCTCCGGCGCGTGCGGGTTGCGGGTGACGCCGTGCAGGACGGACGCGGTGAACGACGCCCGGCCGAACTCCGGCGAAGCGGTGAGCCCCACCGGGACCGCCCCGGCCGCGACCGCCCGCGCGACGATCGTCGAGGTGCGGTCCGCGATCCGGTCCGCGTGCAGGACGCTGCCCATCGCGTACGGCCAGCCGGCGACGGCGTGCAGCTCCTTCACCGCGAGCGGGACGCCCGCGAGCGGACCGGGGTCCTCGCCGCGCGCCACCATCGCGTCGATCGCCTCGGCGCGGGCGAGCGCGCCGTCCGCGTCCAAATGGACGAACGCGCCGAGGTCCCCGTCCAGCCGGGCGATCCGGTCCAGCGCCGCCGCGACCGCGTCGCGCGCCGCCAGGGCGCCGGTCCTGACCCGTTCCGCGGTCTCCACCGCGTCCGGCGCCGCGCTCACAGCGCCACCGCCGCGACCGCCGTGGCCACGACCAGGCCCGTCACCACCGGCACGAACAACCGTCTGGCCAGGTCGATGACCGGCACGCCGGTGAGGCCCGCGACGACGATCAGCGACGACCAGATGACGAGCGTCCCGCCGCCGGTCCAGCTCGCGCCGTTCTGCGCGATCGCGGCGAGCGTGGCGGGGTCGGCGCCCGCCGCGTGCCCGAGCTCCCCGGCGAGCGAGCCGGTGAACGGCAGCCCGGGCCAGCCGTTGCCGTCCAGCCCGATCACCATGCCGACCAGCAGCATCGCGAACGAGGCGAACACCGGCACGTGCGGGATGTGGTCCTGGACGCGCCCGATCGCGTCCAGCAGCAGCGCGGGGCCCTTCGCGCCGTCCGGCATCCCGAGGATCTCGCCGGAGTAGTCCGACAGGCCCACGTAGACGAACCCGGCGATCGGGATGACGACGCCCATCGTCCGGAACGCGAACCCGATGCCGTCGGTGAAGTGGTCGGCGCAGCTCTGCAGCCAGTTCCGGCGGTCCGCGACGACCGCGACGGCGACCAGCGCCAGCGCCGCCGTCCCGCCGACGAGCGGCGCGCCCTGCCCGTCGTCGATGTCGGGGACGAGGGAGGTGAACCGGCCGAGGAGCATGACGGCGAGCAGCGCGGCGAACGCCAGCGGCACCGCCACCGCCACGATCCGGGCCCGCGCGCCGGGCCTGGCGGGCTCCTCCTCAGGGCCCGCGGGACCCGTCGCGGTCAGGGTCGCGGTCGCGGCGCCGCCGTCCGCGCCGCCCACCATCCTCCCCGCCTCGCGGTGCGTCTCGGCATGGACGTCGCCGTCGCCGGCGGCGGCGAGGTCCAGGGTGGCGGCCGCCGCCACCACCGGGTCGAGCAGCTTGGTGCGGACGTCGCGCAGGTAGGACACGCCGAGCGCGACCACCCCCGCGATGAGCGAGATGATCAGCGCGCGGTCGGCGATCGCGCCCGCGGGCACGTGCGCGCCCTGCGCGGACAGCCCGGACGCCACGCCCATGATGTAGTCGGAGCTGAGCGCCATGCCCTGCCCGGTGATCGCGATCGCGATGGCGGCGGCCAGCGGCGGCAGCCCGACCCGGACCGCCGCCGGCAGCAGGATCGCCGCGATCAGCGGCAGCACCGGCGTCGGCCAGAACGACATCGACAGCAGGTAGGTGACGACGGCGAGCACCAGGTAGGCCAGGTGCCCGTTGCGGACGAGCCGCTGCAGCGGCCGCACCATCATCAGGTCGGCGCCGAGCCCCCGCATGGCGCCGAGCATCGCGGTGACGATCGCGATGATGAGGAAGATCGGCAGCAGTTCGCGGGCCGCGACGATCCCGGCGTTGAAGACCGCCGCGATCCCGGTCGTGACGCTGCCGCTGTAGACCAGTGCCGTGACGAACGTCCCGCAGACGGCGAGACCCACGACGTTCTTGCGCGCCACGACGGTGGCGATGAGGGCGGCGAGGCCCAGGAGATAGATCCAGTGCGCAGGCGACAAGGGGTGAAACCTCCCACCTCCCCGGGACGCGGCCGTCCGCGTTCCGTGCACGGGGGTTCCCGCGACTCTTCATGATCGGTTGCGCGGGCCGCAACGGAAGAGCGCACATCGCGGCGGGTCCGCGTTTGTGCAGGCTGCCGAGTCCCGTGTCGCACGCGTTCGCCGCCCGTCACCTTCGCGACATGCGCCCGTTGTGGTCCGAGGAGCCCCGGTGATCTGCTCCAATGAAATGTTGTGCCGCCTGCTTCCTACCGTCTCGTCCGCCGCGCGGGTCCCGCGCGCGCCGTCCCGCCCCTGCTCGACGAGCGGCAGCGGCGGGTCGTCGAGCACGCGGGCGGGCCGATGCTGGTGCTGGCCGGGCCGGGCACCGGGAAGACCACGACGATCGTCGAGGCGGTCGTCGACCGGATCGAGAACCGGGGCGCCGACCCCGAGCGGGTGCTGGTGCTCACGTTCAGCCGGAAGGCGGCCGGGGAGCTGCGGGAGCGGATCACCGGCCGGCTGCACCGCACGACCCGGACGCCGCTGGCGCTGACGTTCCACAGCTACGCGTACGCGCTGCTGCGCCGCGACGCGGTGCTGAACGAGGAGCCCGCGCCGCGGCTGCTGTCCGGCCCGGAGCAGCTCCTCGAAGTGCGGCGGCTGCTCGAAGGCGAGCTGGCGGACGGGGCGCGGGAGTGGCCGGAGCGGCTGCGGGCGGCGCTGGCGACGCGCGGGTTCGCCGAGGAGCTGCGCGACTTCACGCTACGGGCCGTCGAGCGGCAGTTCACCGCGGAGGAGCTGGTCGCGCTCGGGCGGATGCGGGGCCGCGACGACTGGCCCGCGATCGGCGCGTTCATGGAGCGGTACGTCGAGCGGTTCGCGCTGGACCCCGTCCCCACCTACGACTACGGCGAGCTGATCTACATGGCCGCCGGGATGCTCGCCGACGAGGAGGTCCGGATCCGCGAGCGCGACGCCTACGACGTGGTGTTCGTGGACGAGTACCAGGACACCGACCCGGCGCAGGAGGCGCTGCTGCACCTGCTGGCGGGGGAGGGCCGCGACCTGGTCGTCGTCGGCGACCCCGACCAGTCGATCTACGGGTTCCGGGGCGCGGACGTGCGCGGGATCCAGGAGTTCGCGAACCGCTTTCCCACGCTGGACGGCCGGCCCGCGCCGGTGGTGGCGCTGCGCACCTGCCGCCGCATGGGGCCGGAGATCCTGGAGGCGTCGCGGCGGATCGCGCGCCGCCTGCCCGCCGGTTCGGCCGGCGCCGCCGAGCACCGGGCCCTCCTGACGCCGGACGAGGCCGAGGAGGGCGGGGCCGCGCCTTCCCGGGGGGGCGCGCCCTCCGGGCCCGCCGACGAAGTGCGCGCCGTCATCGCGGACTCCGAGAGCCAGGAGTCGGCGCTGGTCGCGGACGAGCTGCGCCGCGCGCACCTGCTCGACGGCGTGCCGTGGTCGCGGATGGCGGTGCTGGTGCGCAGCGCGGTCCGGCAGGTGCCGGTGCTGCGGCGGGCGCTCGCGCAGGCGGGCGTCCCCGTCGTCGTCGCGGGCGACGAGGTGCCGCTGATGCAGGAGCCCGCCGTCCGGCCGTTCCTGGTGCTGCTGCGGGCCGCGCTGAAGAAGGGCTACCTGGACGAGGTCGTCGCGGAGGACCTGCTCACCGGCCCGCTAGGCGGCGCCGACGCCCTCGCGATGCGGCGCCTCAAGCGCGCGCTGCGCGACCTGGAGGAGCTGTCGGGCGGGCAGCGCCCGCTGGGCGAGCTGCTGATCGCGGCGGTGAACGACCCGCGCGAGCTGACGCTCGTCCACGAGAAGGTGCGCGCCCCGGCGGAACGGGTCGCGAACCTGATCGACGTGGCGCGGCGCTGCGTCCACGACGGCGGGTCCGCCGAGGACGTCCTGTGGGCGGTGTGGCAGGAGAGCGGGCAGGCGGACGTCCTGCTGGAGCAGAGCGTCAAGGGCGGGACGCGCGGCGCGTCCGCCGACCGGGACCTGGACGCCGTCGTCGCGCTGTTCGACCACGCGGCCCGGTTCGTCGACCGGCTGCCGCAGGCCGGCCCCGAGCTGTTCGTCGACGACATCGCCGCGCAGGAGATCGCCGGGGACACCCTCGCCGAGCAGGCGCCCGAGGGCGAGGCGGTCCGGATCCTCACCGCGCACCGCTCCAAGGGGCTGGAGTGGGACGTCGTCATCGTCGCCGGCGTCCAGGAGGGCGTCTGGCCGGACGTGCGGCTGCGCGGCTCGCTGCTCGGCGTCGAGGAGCTGGTCGAGCACGCGGCGGGCGCCGAGCCCGACTCCGACGCGGCGGCCGGCGCGTCCATGGCGGCGAAGATGCTGGACGAGGAACGCCGCCTGTTCTACGTCGCCGTCACGCGCGCGCGCAAGCGGCTCGTGGTGACGGCGGTCGGCGGCGACGACACCGAGGAACGGCCGTCCCGGTTCCTCAACGAGCTGCTGCCCGGCGCGATCGAGCAGTCCCAGCTGGACGAGAAGACCCGCTGGCTGTCGCTGTCCGCGCTGGTCGCGGACCTGCGGTCGGTCGTGTCCGACCCGACCCGCCCCGAGCCGCTGCGCCGCGCCGCCGCCGGGCACCTCGCCCGGCTCGCGCGCGCGGGCGTGCGCGGCGCGCGGCCCGAGAACTGGTACGCGATCACCGCGCTGTCGGACCAGGGCCCCGCGTTCGCCGACGACGAGCAGATCGCGATCTCGCCGTCGCAGGTCGAGGCGTTCACCACCTGCGGGCTGCGCTGGCTGCTGGCGTCGGCGGTCGGCGCGCAGGAGGGCGGCCCGAACGAGTACAGCACCATGGGCAAGGTCATCCACGCGGTCGCCGAGATGGCCGGCGCCGACGACGGCGTCACCGAGGTGCACGTCGCCGAGCGCCTCGACCAGATCTGGAACGACCTGGACTTCCGCAGCACCTGGTACTCGGAGAAGCAGCGCGAGCAGGCCACCGCGATGGTCGACAAGTTCCTCACCTGGCACCGCGACAACCCGAACGAGGTCGTCGCGCTGGAGGAGTCGTTCAAGGTCGACCTCGGCCGCGTCGTCATCAAGGGCCGCATCGACCGCGCCGAACGCGACGAGCAGGGCCGCGCCGTCATCATCGACATCAAGACCTCCTCCACCGCCGTCCCCAAGGACGACCTTGCCCGCCACCCCCAGCTCGGCGTCTACCAGTACGCGGTGATGCTCGGCGCGTTCGAGCGGCACGGGCTGATCGAGCCGGGCGGCGCGAAGCTGATCCAGGTCGGCAAGGCCGCGTTCACCGCGAAGGCGCGCGAGCAGGAGCAGCCGCCGCCCGCCGAGGACGAGGACCCGGAGTGGCCCAAGAAGCTGGTCGAGATCGTCGCGGCCGGGATGGCCGGCGACGTCTTCCAGGCGCGTGCGAACGACAAGTGTCGGACGTGTCCCGTACGCTCCTGCTGTCCCGTCCACGACGAGGGCGGGCAGGTAGGCGACTGATTGGCTCGGGGGGAGCGAGGTGATCACGCCGGGGGAGCTGGCGCGGCTGCTGGAGATCCCCGAGCCGACCGAGGAGCAGGCCCGGGTGATCGAGGCGCCGATGGCGCCGATGGCGGTGATCGCGGGCGCCGGGTCCGGCAAGAGCGAGACGATGGCCGCGCGGGTGGTGTGGCTGGTCGCGAACGGGTTCGTCCGGCCCGAGCGCGTCCTCGGCCTGACCTTCACCCGCAAGGCCGCCGCCGAGCTCGGCGTCCGGGTCCGCAAGCGGCTCGACAAGCTGCGCGAGGTGCTGCCGGCCGACGAGCTGGAGCGGCTCGGCGGCGAGGCGCTGTTCGACGGCGAGCCGATGGTGTCGACGTACCACTCGTACGCGGCGCGGCTGTTCGGCGACCACGCGCTGCGCGAGGCGCTCGAACCGACGATGCGGCTGATCTCCCCGGCGGTCGCGTGGCAGATCTGCTCCCGGGTCGTCGACGCCTACGACGGGCCGATGGACCGCATCGAATGGCAGCCCGACACCGTCACCAAGGCCGTCATGGAGCTGTCCGGCGACCTGTCGGAGCATCTGCGCACCGCCGACGACGTCCGCAAGGTCGGGGCGTGGCTGGACGAGCGGTTCGCCGCGCTGAAGAAGCCGCTGAAGGCGCAGCGCGACATCCTCGCCAGGCAGGCCGTCCGCGAGCAGATGATGCCGCTGATCGAGAAGTACGGCCGGGCGAAGGCCGACCGGGAGGTCATCGACCACGGCGACCAGATGGCGCTCGCCGCGCGCATCGCCTACAGGCATCCCGAGGTCGGGATGATCGAGCGGTCCCGGTTCTCGGTCGTGCTGCTCGACGAGTACCAGGACACCAGCCAGGCGCAGCTCGTCCTGCTGAAGTCGCTGTTCGCGGGCGGGCACCCGGTGACGGCGGTGGGCGACCCGTGCCAGTCGATCTACGGGTGGCGCGGCGCGAGCGCCGGGAACCTGCTGCGGTTCGCCTACGACTTCCCGGCGCAGCCCGCGGTGGGGTCCGGGCGGCCGGTGCCGGCGCCGGTCGTGCAGCTGAGCAGGTCGTTCCGCAACGGCGAGCAGATCCTCGAGGCCGCCGCCAGGATCCAGGAGGAGCTGCGGGCGGAGACCGAGGCCGTGCCGCGGCTGATCCCCGGCGCCGGGCGCGAGGGGCGCGGGCGCGTCGAGTGCGCGCTGTTCGAGACCGTCGAGGACGAGGCCGACAGGATCGCCGGGCGCATCGCCGGGCTGATGACCGGCGACCCCGGCGTCGCGCCGGACGGCGGCCCGCAGCCCGAGCCGCTGAAGTACTCCGACGTCGCCGTCCTCGCCCGGAAGCGGTCGCAGTTCCCACTGGTCAGGCGGGCCCTGGAGGCGCGCGGCATCCCGGTCGAGGTCGTCGGGCTCGGCGGGCTGCTGACCGTCCCCGAGGTGCAGGACGTCGTCGCGACCCTGCGCGTCATGCACGACCCGACGGCGGGCGCGTCGCTCGCCCGGCTGCTCACCGGCCCGCGCTGGCGGCTCGGCCCGCGCGACCTGGTCGCGCTCGGCCGGCGGGCGCGCGCGCTGGCGCAGGAGTCGGCGCGCGACGTCACCCCGCCCGAACGTCCCGCGGACGAGCCGTCCGAGACGGCCGGCGACGCCCCGGACGCCCCCGAGGCGCCGGACGACCCGCTCCGGCAGCTCGTCAGCGAGCTGAACCAGGAGACCGGCAGCCTCGTCGACGCGCTCGACGACCTCGGCGCGCCCGAGGCGTACTCGCCGGAGGGGTACGGGCGGCTGCGGCGGCTGCGCGACGAGCTGCGCGGGCTGCGGAGCCAGGTCGGGCTGCCGCTGCCCGACCTGGTCAACGAGGTCGAGCGGGCCCTCGGCCTGGACATCGAGGTCGCCGCCCGCTCCGGCCTCGACCCCGTCACCGCGCGCGCCGACCTCGACGCGTTCATCGACGCCGCCGCCACCTTCGCCGGCGACGCCGAGGACCCGACGCTCGGCGCGTTCCTCGCCTACCTCAAGGCCGCCGAGACCGAGGAGTTCGGGCTGGAGGCGGGCCGCGTCGGCGAGACCGACAGCGTCAAGCTGCTGACCGTCCACGCGTCCAAGGGCCTGGAGTGGCCGGTGGTCGTCGTGCCGGGCCTGTCGTACGTGCCGCAGAAGAACGGCGGGCCCGCGAAGGGGTCGATCTTCCCGTCGCCGCCGCAGAACGCGACCCGCTGGACGGCGAACCCGCGCGTCCTGCCGTTCATGCTGCGCGGCGACCGCGCCGACCTGCCGCCGCTGAACGGCCTGGAGAAGGACGACCTCGCCGCGTTCGACCAGGCGTGCTCCGAACGCGACCTGCGCGAGGAGCGGCGGCTCGCCTACGTCGCGGTGACGCGCGCGTCGAGCCTGCTCATCACCACCGGATACTGGTGGGGATCGTCCGGCCGCCCGCTCGGCCCCTCCCCGTTCCTGGAGGAGGTCCGGGCCGTGTGCCTCGCCGGCGCCGGGACGGTCGCGGTCTGGGCCGACCCGCCCGAGGAGGGCGAGACGAACCCGCTGCTCGCCGACCCCGAAGAGGCGCAGTGGCCCATCGCCCCCGGCGAGCGCGGCAGGACCGACGCGTCCGCCCGCGAACGGTACGAGGCCGTCGTCGAGGCCGCCCGCATGGTCGAGGACGCGATGGCCGGACGGAACCGGCTGTGGGCCGGCGACGACGGCCTGTCCGGCGCCGACCGCGGCCGCATGACCGCGTGGGCGCGCGACGTCGAGCTCCTGCTCGCCGAACGCGACCGGGGCCGCGGCGGCGACGGCCTCCTCGTCGAGCTGCCCGCGCACCTGTCGGTGTCGTCGCTGGTGTCGCTCGCCCGCGACCCGGCCGCGCTCGCCCGGCAGATCCGCCGCCCGATGCCGCGCCCGCCCGCCCCCTACGCGCGGCGCGGCACCGCGTTCCACACCTGGCTGGAGGGGCGTTGGGGGCAGCAGCGCCTCCTCGACCCCGACGAGCTGCCCGGCGCCGCCGACGAGGGCGCCGCCGACGACGCGCACCTGGTCCGCCTGCAGGAGCGGTTCGAGGAGTCGGAGTGGGCGGCCCGCGAACCCCTCGACATCGAGGTCCCGTTCGAGACCATCATCGGCGACCGGCTCGTCCGCGGCCGGATGGACGCGGTGTTCCGGCGGCGCGGCGGCGGCTACGAGGTCGTCGACTGGAAGACCGGCCGGCCGCCGTCCGGCGACGAGGCCCGCTTCGCGTCCGTGCAGCTCGCCGCGTACCGGCTCGCGTGGGCGGAGCTCGCGGGCGTCGACGTCGGCGAGGTCAGCGCCGCGTTCCACTACGTCGCCGCGAACACCACCGTCCGGCCCGCCGACCTCCTCGACGCCGCCGGCCTCACCGCCCTCCTGGAGTCCGTCCCCGCCGCCTGACGCGTGCTTACCGTCCGTCAGTGAAGAGTGTCACCACCCCTGGTCACCGCACCCCGTTTCAGGGATGATCCGTGGAACCGCATCGAGGGAGGCGACGTGACGGTGACCCACGGCGACAAGGTCGTACGCGAGTTCTCCAAGCAGGCGGCCGGGTTCACCGACCCGCGGCTGAACGTCGCGTTCACCCGGCACCTGGACGACCTCGTCCGCTTCATGGACCCCGAACTCGACCTGGAGGACAACGTCCTGGAGGTCGCCGCGGGCACCGCGATCGTGTCGCGCGCGATCGCCCGCCGCGTCCGGCACGTCACCGCCCTCGACCTCACCCCGGCGATGCTCGCCGAGGGCAAGCGGGAGGCCGACCGGCAGGGCGTCACCAACGTCACCTTCACCCGCGGCGACGCGACCGCGCTGCCCTACCTCGACCGGACGTTCACCCTGGTCGTGACCCGTTTCTCGCTGCACCAGGTGGCCGACCCGGAGGCGGTCGTGCGGGAGATGGCGCGGGTCAGCCGGCCCGGCGCCGCGCTGATCATCGCCGACCTCGTCCGGCCGGACGGCCTGGCGGGCGACCCCGACCGGATCGAGCGGCTCCGCGACCCCTCGCACGGCGCCATGCTCACCCGCGAGCGGATCGCGGACCTCGCCACCGCCGCCGGCGCCGAGGTGAAGCGCACGCAGTGGATCGACTTCACCCGCCCGCTCGAGCCCTGGCTGGAGCTGGCGCGGACGCCCGCCGACGAGGCCGCGCGGATCCGCCGCGAGCTGGAGGACGAGCTGTCCGGCGGCCCCGCGACCGGCATGCGGCCGAGCCGCGAGGACGGCGCGCTGCACTTCACGCACTCGTATCTGTTCCAGCACGCGATCGTCGGCTGAATCGCGGCGTTTTCGCCGGAATGTTTTCGAGCGAATGTTCGACTTGCATCGCTCATGTGTTCTATCTTATCGGCCATGGGTTCCAGCACCGTGCGCCCCCTCGACCGCGAGCCGGCCGCGCTGGCGATGCGCATCGGGGTGGTGGCCGCCGAGGCCGCGCTCGCCACCTTCGCCCGCAACCTCGACCTCGACGACCTGGAGGACGGCATCGACTTCCAGGGCGCCATCGGCCCCGCCGAATGGCCGGTGTTCTCCCTGGTCATCGACACCCTCGCGGAGGCGGGCCCGGGCGACCGCCGCAGCCTCGACGAGCGCCGCGCCGACGCCCTCAACGACCTCGCCCGCATCTGCATGGCCGCCAAGACCCGCGCCGGCGCCGCGTAGCCCGTCGCGATCGCGGCGCCGGGCCGGCCACGTCCGGGTTCGGCGGCCCTGAGCCCGGACGTGGCCTCAGCCCTGCAGCTGCTTCGACCGCACCTTGCCGGTGCTGGTGCGCGGCAGTTCGTCGACGAAATGGACGTCGCGCGGCACCTTGTAGCGGGCGAGGTGCCTCTTCACGTGGGCCTTCAGGTCGTCCTCGGTGACCTGTGAGTTCTCCTTGCGCACGACATAGGCGGCGAGGCGCTGGCCGAACTTGTCGTCCTCGACGCCCTTCACCGTCACCTCGGCGACCTCCGGGTGCTCGCCGAGCAGGTTCTCCACCTCGCCCGGGAACACGTTCTCCCCACCCGAGACGATCATGTCGTCGGCGCGGCCGTCGATGAACAGCCGCCCCTCCGCGTCGAAGTGGCCGAGGTCGCCGGTGCCGGTCAGGCCGTCGCGGACCTTCTTCCCGCCGCCCCCGGTGTACCCGGCGAACCGCAGGCCGCCGCCGGTGTAGATCTCGCCGGTCTCGCCGTCCGGCACCTCCTCGCCGTCCTCGTCGAGGATCTTGACGGTGAGGCGGAACGACGGCCGTCCGACCGTGCCGGGCGCCGCGCGCAGGTCCTCCGGCGTCGCGATCGTCGCCCAGCCCGTCTCCGTCGCGCCGTACACGTTGATCAGCACGTCGCCGAACTCGTCCATGAACGCCTCGGACAGGTGCGGGTGCAGCGCCGACCCGCCGCACACGACGACGCGCAGCGACGGCGTCCGCCGCCGCTCGCGCCGCGCGGCGTCCAGGATCCGCTGCAGCATCACCGGCACCGCGACCAGCGTCTCCGCCTCGCGATCGGCGATCGCCTTCAGCACCTCGTCCGGGTCGAAGCGCCGGAACAGCACGAGCGGCATCCCCATGCCGAGCCCCACCGACGTGTACGCGAACCCCAGAATGTGGAAAAGCGGCGGCGCCACCACAAGGGGCGCCCCCGACCGCACCGGGACCCGCATCAGATGGCTCAGCGCGGCGGGCAGCAGCGACGACACCGACAGGTCGTGCTGCGCGCCCTTCGGCGTCCCCGTCGTCCCGGACGTCATCACGATGACGTTGCTGGTCCGGTCGGGATTCAGCGGCTCGGCGCCCGTCGCCGCGACCAGCGCGTCGATCGACTCGCCTTCGCCGCCGCCGTCCGTCCAGCCGAGCACCCGCTCGCCCGCGAACCCGGACTCGTCCACCGCCGTGCCGAATTCCTCATCGTGGACGAGCAGCTCGACGCCTTCCCGCTCGGCGACCTGTCCCAATTGCGTCGCGGAGAAATCGGTGTTCAGCAGCACGACGTCGTTCCCGAGCCGCGACGCCGCAAGAACGGCCTCGACGAAGCCGCGGTGATTGCGGCACAGCACACCGATCTTCCCGTCGCCGACCCGCTCCTTCAACGCCGTCGCCAGCGCCGCCGCCCGCTCCTCCAGCTCCGCGTACGTCAGCGCGCCCCGCTCGTCGATCAGCGCCGTCCGCCCGGGGAACCGCAGCGCCGCCATCGCCCCGACCGTCGCCGGAACGGGCCCGAACCGCACGTACGGGAACAGCAGCCGCGCCGCCCGGTCGGGCCGCACCGGGTGCATGATCCCGGTATCGCGCACGGCCCGCGTCGCCCGCACGCCCAGACTCGCCACCGACCGCACCCGCTCGAGCACCGCAATCTCCTCACATCGCCCAGCACATACGTTGCCGCGACAAACACTTTGTAACGCATGCCGGGCCGCCGGCACGACGGCCGCGGTGTCGGACCCCGCCCTTAGGGTGCCGCCATGCTGTCCGTCTTCCTCGCATGCGAGGACCCGTACGCCACCGCGGATCTCTTCACCGGACGCCTCGGCTGGCGTCTGGTCTTCGCCACCCCGCGCGACTCCGCCGACCGTCTCGCCTGCGTGTCGCTCGGCGACGCGCAGGTCATGCTCGGCACCGACGACGAGGAGTTCCTGCCCGCGGCGTCCCGCGAGCACCGCGGCGCCGGCGTGACCGTCTACGTCCGCCTGCCGGACGCCGCCGACATCGCGGCCGTCCACGCCCGGCATGCCGAAGCGGGCGTGGCCACGGCTCCGCTCTCCACCCGGGAATGGGGCGAGGGCGCCTTCGACGCCCGCATCGCCGGCTACCGCTTCCTCATCACGCAGGAAGGTACGGTCGGCGGCATGCCCTCTACCATCACCGCCGACGACCTCGAGTCGGCCGTCCGACTCGCCGTGACCGTGCTGGAGAAGGCCCCCGACGGGGCGTGGGACGGCAAGGCGGGAGGGCTGGAGTGGACGTGCTGGGAGACCGTCGAGCACCTGAGCGATGACCTGTTCGCCTACGCGGCGCAGCTGGGCGCACGGCCCAAGAACCGCGAAGTGCCCTTCCTGTGGGAGAGCCGGCGTCCCGGCGGCCCCGCCAACGTCACCTACGCGGACCGCGACGCGGGGCCGAGCGGGCTGCTGGAGGTGCTGGAGGCATGCGGCGCGATGCTGGTCGCGCTGGTCCGGACGACACCGCCCGACGTCCGCGCGCACCATGTCTTCGGGGCGTCCGACCCCGAGGGCTTCGCGGCGATGGGGATCGTGGAGACGCTCGTCCACACCCACGACATCGCGCAGGGCCTCGGCCTCACCTGGGACCCGCCCGCCGACCTGGTCGCCAGGACGCTCGCGCGCCTGTTCCCGGACGCCCCGCGCGACACCGCCCCCTGGCCGACCCTCCTCTGGGCGACGGGCCGCGGCGACCTCCCCGGCCACGCCCGCGTCACCAAATGGCGCTGGACCGGCACCCCCCACCTCAACTGAGCAACCAAACCTCCGGATCATGCTCCACCGGCTGCCGCGAGGCGGACGGAACCGCCGGGACGTCCGGCCGGGGCGAGGCGGCGGAGCCGAGCTGGGCGGTGACGGCCTCGACGTCCTCCTCCGTCACCTCGAGATGGAGTTCGCCGCTGCGCCACTGCTCCTCATGCTCGGTCATGTCCGCGACGAGGGCCGTCTCCTCGTCGCGGAGACGGGCGGCCTCCTCGAAGTGCTGAGCTTCGATCTCGCGCTCCTTCACGGCGCGGACGTCGGCGAGCCTGCGCCGGAACTCGGTGAGCTGCGGGGCGCCGACCGCCCGTTCGACGCGCGCCCGCGAGCTTGCCTCGTCGATCAGCCAGATCGCCCCCTCCGGCAGGAAACGTCCTGGCAGGCGCGTCCCGGCACTGTCTGCGGCGGCCCGGACGGCGGCGTCGGTGATGGTGAGCCCGTAGTGCCGCTCCATGCTGCCGCGGAGGCCCTGGAGGATCTCCAAGGTCGTGGTGGCCGATGGTTCCGGGACGGTCACCGCCTCGAAGCACCGCATGAGCCCCGGGTGCTCGGCCACGGAGGGGAGCCCGCCGGGCGTGGCCTCGCCGATCAGCCGGAGCCGACCCTCGGCGAGCGCGACCCTCAGCAGGCCCCCGGCGCCCGCGATGCCGAGAAGTTCGGGCAGGTCGTCCACGTACAGGACGAGACTCCTGCGGGTGCCCGCTTCAGCGATCACCGTCGTCAGCCGCTCGGCGACCTGTGCCTCGTCGCGCGTCCCGGCCACCAGCCGGGGCAGGTCGAGCGCGAAGACGCGCGCCGCCTTGAGCCGCTGCGGAACGGCGCCCGACGCGATGCGCACGGCCAGCCCGGTCACGACGGACGTCTTCCCGACCCCCGGCGGCCCGACCAGCAGCGGGTTGCTCCGGGTCCGCCGTGACAGCACCCGCAGGACGGCGTCGATCTCCGCCCGGCGGTCGACGAGAGGCCCGAGGCCGTCCCGCGCTTCCTGCGTGAGGTCGCGGGCGTACCCGTGCAGAGGGGGCGGCGGAGCGGGCACGTCGGCCACGGTGCTCTCCATCGGATACCCCATCGCCCTCATGACGTGCCGCCGGATGCGGCGCGGCTCGGCGTCCAGTGCCGCCAGCACGCGCGTGGCGGTACAGGCCGGGTCCTCCACGACGTTGAGCAGGCCGAGGAGGATGTGTTCGGTGCCGATATAGGAAAGACCCCGCTGGAGCGACTCCTGGTTGCCGCTATTGAGCGCGTTCTTCGCCCGGGGCGTGAAGGGCAGGTGCTCGGGCGAGGACTCGGCACCCTCACCGACGAGTGCCGCGACCGTCCGGCGCAGGGACGGCAGGTCGGCCGCCTCGTCGGCGAGCACCTGGGCCGGGATGCTCTCGCCCTCCGCGACCAGCGCCAGAAGCAGGTGCTCGGTGCCCATGTGCTCGTGCCTCAGCAGCCGGGCCTCTTCCTGCGCAAGGACCACGACGCGCCGTGCCCTGTCGGTGAACTTCTCGAACATGTTCCGTCCTCTAGGCCGGCTAATTCGACAGGGCGTCGAGGTCGCGGCGGGTGCGGGTGGTGAGCGGGTGGTCGCCGCCGAGGAGGTGCTCGCGGGCTTCGAGCAGCTCGCGCAGCAGCGCCGCGGCTTCGTCGCGAGCGCCGGTGAGGGTGAGATTGCGGGCCAGCATGTGGCAGGTCCGGAGCGTGTCCGGATGCTGGTGGCCGAGGACGCGGCGCCGGTCGGGCAGCAGGACGCGGAGCAGGGCGATCGCGCGATGCCGGTCGCCCGCCTCGCCGAGGTTCACGGCGAGGTACTGGCGGGTCCGCAGGACGTCGTCGTGGTCGGCGGGCAGGGTGTGCGACTGCTCGATGAGCAGTCGGTCCAGATCCTCGGCGGCGCCGCGCGGGTCGCCGGCGTGGCCCCGGCCGTGCGCGATGTACTGCCGGGTCCGCAGCGTCGCCTCGTCGGTGTCGCCGAGGAAGCGCCGCTGGTCGTCCAGGATGGCACGCAGCAGGCCGGCGGCCTTCGTCCAGTCGCCGGACTCGGCGAGCGCGATGGCCTCCGCCTGCCGTTCGAGCAGGACCGGCTCGGCGGACAGGGCCCGGTTGCGGCCGAGGGTGAACTGCTCGGCGGTGCTCGTGCCGAACCGTTGCGGCTCCGGCAACCCGGCGCCGCGCATGATCGTCCGGAGCTGGCCGTAGAGGAAGTCGAGGGTGAGCAGCTCCGGCCCTTCCGGCACCCCGTCCGTGAGCAACCGCAGAAGCCGCCCCGTGAACGCGGTGTGCCGTTCGCCCTCCGGCGCGAGCGCGACCTGTTCTCGGTCGGCGGACACCAGGACGTAAGTGCCGTCGACGTCGAGCATGTCGGCGACGGACGTCACGTCGGAGAGCGTCTGGGCGAAGGCGCGTGCGGAGAAGCAGCAGTCGAGGATCACGATCTTCGTCTTCGCGGGGCTGTCCAGGATCGCGCTGCGGAGCTTGTCGTACTCCAGCGCGTTGAACAGCGGGTCCTCGGCGTCGGTGCCGGGCAGGGCGAGATAGAGGTCGTGGCGGCGCCCGGCGGTGAGGCCGTGGCCGCAGTAGTAGACGATCAGGGAGTCCTCGGCCTCCCGGAAGACGGACCGCAGGGTGGCGCCGAGCCGGGACAGGTCGCTCTCGTCGAGGATCTGGACACAGCCGTCCGCAGCGACGATGCCGTGGTCGGGGTCGGTGAAGACGGCGGCAAGGTCCGCAAGGTTGTCGCGGACCGCCGGGACGTCGGGCAGCCTCTCGTCGGCATAGGAACCGCTGCCGAGAAGCACCACTCTCGACTTGTGGGGGTGCGGCAGCCGCATGCTCAGTCGGGCCCTCCGTCCAGCGCCCGGTTCAGGATCGTCTCGACGCTGCGGTCCTTGACGTTCTTCGCGTCGATGGTGAGGGTCTCGCCCTTCTCCGTCTTGAGCTGGATCTTCACCGACGCGCGGCGCGGCTGCGCGAACCATCCGCGTAAGGAGGCGGCGAGGACGGAGACCGCCCCGCCGCTGCCGAGTGTGACCAGCAGGATGTTGGACAAGTCGCCGAGTTCGCCGGGCGCCGGCTGCGGCGCGGCCGGGCGGACCCGGCCCTGGAGTTCCCGCTCACCGGCGAGCCAGTCGTGCAGGTTCTCGAGGTCGGCGGACTGGCCCCGCAACGAGATGGTCGCGCTCACATGGCCCCCAGGCGCTTCGGCGTGACGAGCGAATACCGAATCCTTCCATGTCCACGCCCGAGAGCGGGACGTGTCTCGGGCCCGAGTCCATTAACGGACATGGGGGCGCTGTTTCCCGGGGGGCGGGGGTCAGCGGCGTAGGAGTTTGAAGTCGTCGATGACGAGGACGCGGTCGATGGTGTTGTCCTCGTACCAGCGTTCGTGGCCGACATAGTTGCCGGCGCCGCCGCTCTTCGTGGTGCCGTCCGGGGCCATGTAGTCGTAGTCGGCGCGGGCGGCGAGCCATTCGAGAAGCGGCTCCACATGGTCGTAGTAGTCGGGGTGGAGTTCCTGGCGGGCGGTGAGGGCCCAGCCGCCGTTCTCGCGAGGTTCGAGGGCGGCGAAGAGCGCGCCGCCGATCTTCCAGGCCGGGCCGCGTTGGGCGAGCTGCGGTTCGGGGGTCTGGACGGTGGTCGGTTCGCCGTCGTCGCCCGTGATGACCTCGGAGAAGTCGATCGGGATCGCCAGCTCCGCGGGCTGCGGGCCGAGGCCGAGATGCCAGCGGAGTTCGGCGGCCTCGGCGTCGGGGAGGGCACGGAGGTTGATCGCCAGGAAGAAGTCGTAGATGTCGGCCACGGGCGGTGACCTTAGCGGATGTAGTGGAACGCCGGTTCGGGATGCATGAGGAAGTCGTGGTGGGAGATGTTCCACGCGTAGGCGCCGGCCATGGCGAAGGCGATGACGTCGCCGGGGCGCAGTGGTGGGACGGGGACGTTGCGGGCGAAGACGTCCTTGGGAGTGCAGAGCTGGCCGACGAGGGTCGCCGGTGATTCGGGGCCGTTCGCGGTGAGGGCCTTGAAAGGCTGGTCATGGCCTTTCGTGACGGGAGTTCTCAGGTGGTGGGTGCCGCCTCGGAGAATGACGTAGGTCTCGCCTCGCGTCGTTTTCACGTCAAGGACGTCGGTGACGTACCAGCCGTGGTAGGCGGTCATGGACCGGCCCGGTTCGATGCGCAGGCGGGCGGGGATGTCGGCCAGTCCGTCGCCATAGGTCCGCCAGTCGAAGCGGGTCTCGGGGGAGGTGTAGTCGACGGCCATTCCGCCACCGATGTTCAGTTCGGGGTCGTCCACGCCGTGGGTTTTCAGCCAGGGGATCGCCCATTCGGCTATTCGGCGGGCGAGGTCGAGCATGGTGGGGGCGTCCAGGCCGGAGGCGAGGTGGGCGTGGACGCCGCGGAGGGCGATGTGCGGGTTCTCGGCGATGCGGTGGGCGCATTCGTTGAGGGCGTCCTCGTCCATGCCGAAAGGGCCGCTCATGGTGAGGGCGGCACCAGGGGCGTGGAGTGGGAGGTTGGCCCGGAGAAGGACGTCGGCGGGGCCGCGGAGGCGGTCGAGTTCTCGCGGGCTTTCCACATGGAGGCGGTCTATGCCGGTGGCGAGGGCCAGTTCTTCGTCGGTTTTGCCGGGGCCGCCGAAGGCGAGGCGGGCGTGGGGGAGGGTTTCGCGGACGTGGGTCAGTTCGCCGCCTGAGGAGACCTCGATGCCGTCCACGTGAGGGGCGATGGCGCGGAGGAGTTCGGCGTCGGGGTTGGCTTTGGCGGCGTAGAAGAGTTCGGTGCCGCCGAGCGCGGCGCGGATGGATTCCACATGCGTTTTCAGGCCGGGCAGGTCGTAGACGTAGGCGGGGAAACGGTCGAGGTCGCGGAGGTCGTCGAGGTTCACAGCGGAAGGGGCGCGGCAAGCGGGTTGGGGGCGGGGACGTAGGCGGCGCCGCGGTCGGCGGTACGGGACCAGCGGGTGCGCAGGTTCGCTTTCGCGGGAAGCGGGACGCCGGCGAGGAGCGCCCTGACCTGCGGGTGGTGGTCGAGACGCGCGAGATGCTCCCGGGCCGCCTTCCACAGATCCGGTTCGAGAGCGGGGTGCAGGTCGGCGACGGCGGCCGCCGTTTCGGTGAGGTGGTTGACGAGGAGGCAGTAGACGACGCGGTTCCAGCCGTGCGCGGGCGCGTAGGTGAGGCTTTCGGCGACGCGGGCGGGCAGGTGCGACAGGTCCCAGCGGCCGGCGGTGAGCTTGGTGCCTTCGAGGTCGCGGAACGCGGCGTGGACCGGCATGCCGTCCTCGTCGACGCAGATCAGGACGTTCTGCAGGTGCGGCTCAAGGACGACGCCGTGTTCGAGGAATGCGCGGAGCACCGGCGGCGCGACCTGCGCGACGTAGGCGGTCCACCAGGCGAGGGCTCCGTCGGTGGTGGACAGGGCGGGCAGGTCGTTCAGCAGGGTGTTGTAGGGGTCGGCCAGTGCCCCCGCCAAGAGCGGTGTACCGGGAAGGTGTTTCACGCCTTGGCGGACGATGACGCCTAGGCCCTCGTAGAGGCGGCGGTCGGCGAGGGCGACGCTGCGGTAGGCGGGCTCCGCGAGGAGCGTCGCGCCCAGGGACGTGAAGACCGGGCGCAGGAGGTCGTTAAGCGCCACCGCGCCGGACAACTCGTACCAGGCGTTCTTGCGGACGCAGTTGGTGATGCGCACGTCCAGGCTGAACTTGCAGAACAGGTCGGCGTCCGGCAGGTACACGGTGCGGACGGACGACGTCGGTACGGCCTCGACATCGGACGGCCCCAGATCGCGCACTAGCCCCCGCGCAAGTGCGTCCTGTAGCAGCGGGTTCCCGGCGAGCAGGGAGAACTGCCACGGATGCACCGGAAGCGTGCGGCAGCCGGGTACGGACGGCCCGCCCAGCGCCGCGAACGCCTGCGGGTCGCCCTCCTCCGCGACGACGTCGTCCCGCACGGCGAGCCAGTGCGGACGGAACCGGGCCCTGGTCTCGGGCGCGTACCGGAGCCAATCGGCGGGGGAGCCCTGCCGGGACTTCGGCGACGGGTGGAAGCGGTGGCCCGCCACGAGCGACTGCTCCGATTCGAGATACCGATCGTCCTGGGGGGTGTGCCTGGCGGCGATGATGGCGGCGAGCGCGCCGTGGCTGTCGCCGACCTGCGCGAGGAACTCCGGGTTGGGCTGCCCGGTCGCCAGTTCGAGTTCGCCGGCGACGAGGTCGGCGAGGCGGTCCCAGGAGGCGGGGATCCACGCGTCGCCGCGCCGCTCCTCGTACGGCGGCGCGAGGCGGTACGTGGGGCCGGCCGGCGGGCGGGCGAGGCCGGTGCGCAGCACGACGCCGGCGCGCGGCAGCCGGGCGACGAGGTGCGCGCCGTCCGGCCACACCTGCTGCTCGGGGCCGCAGACCTCGCGGATCAGGCAGTTGAGCAGCGCGGTGGAGGTGGCGTCGTCGGCCGTCAGGGCCCGTTCGGTCAGAAGCACGTCGCATCCCGTAGGTAGTTCGGCCCGGGCGGGCCGTAGTGCTTGTTGATGTCGGCGGCGCCGGTCCTGGCCTTGTCGACGAGGGTCCCGGCGGTGACCATCGCCTTGCCCGGCAGCGCGTCCGCGTCGAGCGTGCGCGAGCGCAGGAACGCGTCCTGCGGGCCGAGCGCCGCGTCGAGCCGGTCGCGGATCAGGGCGCGGCCGGTCCGCCAGGGCAGCAGGCCCCGCTCGGCGAGGCCGAGGGCGGGCGCCGCGGCGCACAGGTGCAGGGTGATCGTGACGAACACGCGGGCGAGCGCGTCGGGGTCGGCGGTGACCATCCGCCGGTCGACGAGGTCGCGGGGGTCGGCGCCGGGGGACGGGCCGAGGCGCGCGCGGAGCCGGGCGGGGTCGATGAGGGCGCCGTCGTTGTCCTTGATGAGCAGGCGCAGCGGCCCGTGCCCGTCCAGGACGAGCGAGACGTTCTGCTGGTGAGCCTCTAGCGCGATTCCATAGCGGAACAGCGTGACGTTCCATGCGAACAGTGCCGCCAGGTAGGCGTCGAAGAGCGCCTCGATGTCCCACCGCTCTATGACGTGGCCCTTGTCCGGGGCCTTCGCCACCAGGGCGGCGATGGGGACGACGTGCGCGCGCGCCGTCTCCGCTGGGAAGCGCCGCACGAGGTAGGCGAGGAGCGGATTGTCGGCGTGCCCGTAGGTCTGCTCATCGGCCAGCAGTACGGGAAGGTGCGGTTCGCGGTCGAGGACGCGCCGCAGGACGCGTTCGACGAGCGCGCCGTCCGGCAGCGTGCCGGGGACGATCGTACGGCGGTTGCGCAGCCCCAATGTGCTCGTCGGTAACGGGACCTTCACGTGCTCTAGCGGCGCCGCCGCGACGGTCCGCATCGACAGGGTCGGGGAGACCTGGAGGTACGGTTCCGGGGCCATCGTCGCGGCAGGTTGGTCGCGCACCAGCCGGACGGCCAGCGGGTGGACGGGGAACAGCGCGTCCGCCGACCGCAGCCCCACGTCGGCGGGGGAGGGCCACCACACCGGCGGCTCGCCCACCAGCGTCGCGCCGCGGACGGACGCCCAGCGCAGCGGGAACGACGGCGCGAACTCCGGGGCGTAGCGGCTCAGGTCCGCCATGCTGAGCCCGGTGCGGCTGCGGCTCGTCGGGTGGACGGGGTGGTCGTTGTAGGCGGCGAGGCTCTCGTAGAACGTCCCGGGGCCCGTCCTCAGCGCGTCCGGTATCCGCGCCAAGCGCCGGTGTACGGCGGGACGTGCGTCGTTATGGAGCTTCACCGTGGCGAGCGCGTCGAGGCACTCGCGCTCGAACGCCTCGGTGTCGTCCCTGGGATCGGCCAGGTGCCGTACCAGCGCGAAGACGTCCTGTAGCGCGAGGTTCTGTGACGGGTCGACGCGCAGTTCGGACAGGAAGGCGGGGTCGGCGTCCACCAGCCGTATGGGACGGCCCGGCACCGCGAGCGTCCGGTTCTCGACGAACCGCCGCACGCCCGCGTAGTCCTCGCGGATCAGGGCGTCCAGGACCCGGGCCGCCAGCGGCCCCTCGATGTCGGGATCGGTCACGTGATCGTCCACTCGTGGGCGGAACGGAAGCGCGCCAGCGCGGCCTCCACCTCGTCCTGGCCCGGGCCGATCGCGCGGACGGTCCCCAGGTAGTCGCGGTTCGTGCGGGTGAGGGCGACCGGGTCGCCGACGGCGCGCTGCGGGAGGTAGGCGAGCCGCACGGCGCCGTCGTCCAGCTCCATGGGGCCGGGTGCGGCGCGCAGGACGCCGGCGCGGTCCGCGATGACGGCCTCCGCGACCGCATGCCCGCGCACCGCCGGGACGTCCAACGCCGGCGGCTCCCCGAGGTGGACGCCCAGGATCCGCTCGAACAGCGGGATCCCGAGCAGGTCGGCCATCAGGAAGTCGCAGTGGTCGCCGATCAGCCGGTAGTTCACCTCGATGATGCGGGCGCGGCCCTCGTGGACGACGAACTCGGTGTGGCACGCGCCGAACCCGACGCCCAGCGCGTCGAGCTGCGCGAGGATCTGCGGCGTCTCCGGAGGCGGCGGCGCCCACTCCAGGCGCTCCTCCACGAAGAACGGCGGCGGCGACACGGTCGTCCGGTACGAGCCGAGGACGCGCAGCTCACGGCCGTCGCCGAGCGTCTCCAGCGTGTGCAGCTGCCCCGGCAGGTACTCCTCGGCGACCAGCGGGTCGCTGCGGCGCGCCGCGATGTCCTCGCGCCGCGTCTCCAGCTCCCGCGCGTCGTGGACGAGGAAGACGTCCTCGCTGGCCACGCCCTCGCGCGGCTTCACGACGAGCGGGTACGGCGCGTCCGGCGGCACGTGGAAGGCGTCCGCCGAGAAGACGGGGTCCAGCGCGGCGAGATGGCGGCGCATCAGGCCCTTGTTCTTCGCGCGCGCCGTGGCCCGCCAGTCCTTGCCGGGGAGCCCGAAGTAGGCGGCGGCGAGCGCGGCGGGCGCCTGCAGGAAGTCGCTGTTGGAGAAGATCCCGGCGGGCTCGCCCTCGACCCGGTCGATGATGTGCCGGAAGTCGGAGACGTCGCATTCGACGACCCGTCCGGCGGCGTGCGCGTGGGCGGCGGGACGGTCGGTGAGCAGCACCACGTCCAGCCCGAGGCGCGCGGCGGCGGGCAGGAACCCGTGCGTCACCGAGTCGGTCGCCTTGCCGGCGACCAGGTAGAAGGAGGCGGCCACGGTCGGCCTTTCCAGTGAGTATGTGAGGTAAGCCTTGCCTAACTCGCAACCGTCACCATAGTGGCCGGGCCGGTGCCCGCAGGCAAGAACGATGGCACCGCGTGTCCCGCCGCGTCCGGCGATCCGGGAGGATGGGCGCATGGATCTCGTCGAGCGGTGGGTCGCGCTGGCCGGCCCGCAGACCCGGCACATCGGAACGGAGCTGGACAAGCGGTACGGCGAGCCGCACCGCAAGTACCACACCCGCGACCACCTCGCCGCCGTCCTCGACCTCGTCGACGAGCTCGCCGCCGACGCCGCCGACCCCGAGGCCGTACGGCTCGCCGCCTGGTTCCACGACGCCGTCTACGACCCCGAGCGCGCCGACAACGAGGAGCGCAGCGCCCGTCTCGCCGCCCGCATGCTCGCCGACACCGACCTGCCCGCCGCGACCGTCGACGAGGTCGTCCGGCTCGTCGAGCTGACCGTCACCCACGCCCCCGAGCCCGGCGACCGCGACGGCCAGGTCCTCTGCGACGCCGACCTCGCAGTCCTCGGCGCCGACCCCGGCCGGTACGGCGCCTACGCCGCCGCCGTCCGCGAGGAGTACGCGTTCGTCCCCGAGGACCTCTTCCGCGCCGGACGCGCCGAAGTCCTCAACGGCCTCCTCGCGCTCCCGCACCTGTTCCACACCGCCACCGCCCGCGAACGCTACGAGGAGCGGGCGCGCCGCAACATCGAGACGGAGCTGATGCTCCTCAACGCCTAGACCTCAACGCCTGGACCTCAACGCCTGGACCTCAACGCCTGGACCGCCGTGGACCGGCGCCGGACCGCCTTCCGCCGCCGCAGCCCCGCGCGCGTCAGCCGCAGGAGCAGCTCCTGGCAGCCGACCGCCTCCGCGCCCTGCGCCACCGCCGCCTCGTACAGCTCGGACGGCACGTCGTAATGGTCCCGGTCGAACGCCCGCACCGGCATCCCGAGCTCCGCCGCGAACGCGTGCAGCTCCTCGTACGACACGTCGCTCACCATGTGAGACCACACGCGCCCGCGCGCCGGCCACAGCGGCGGATCGATGAGGACCAAAGCTCCTCCTGGAGGCCGAGCGAACAGGATCCCTTACCGCGCCTGACAGTACGACACAGTGCAAAGGGGCATGCAGTTGACTTCCCCCCTCGTTGTGAGGGGATTCCTACGGCTCGCGCCGTGGGTGTTCCTGCTTCACGGCCGACTGCGGAAGGGAGGTCCCTTGCCGTCTGACATCAGCTCCACAGACATCGCCGGGGGTGTCCCCGGCTACGGCTCGACCAGCCGCAAGGATGTTCTTGGCCGCGTTGACGTCCCGGTCGTGCCGGGTGCGGCAGCCCGGGCACGTCCAGCGCCGGGTGGAAAGGCTCAGCTCCGCGAGCAGGTGCCCGCAGTGCGAGCAGGTCTTGGACGAGGGGTACCAGCGGTCGATCACCACCAGGGTGCGCCCGGCGCGCTCGCACTTGTACTCCAGTTGGCGGCGGAACTCGCCCCATCCGCAGTCGGAGATGGCACGGGCGAGCCGGTGGTTGCGCACCATCCCGGAGACGTTCAGGTCTTCGATGACGATGGTGTCGGCCCGGCGGACGAGGCCGGTGGTGGTGCGGTGCAGGAAGTCGGCGCGGGCGTTGCGGACCTTGCGGTGGGCGCGGGCGACCTTGGCCTTGGCCTTGCGGCGGTTGTTGGACCCGGGCCGGCAGCGGGCCATGCGCCGCTGGTAGCGGGCGAGGTTCCGCTGCTTCTTCTCCAGATGCCTCGGGTTGGCGATGCGGTCTCCGTCGGAGGTCACCGCGAAGTCCTTGACCCCCAGGTCGACGCCGATCTGGTGTGCGGCGGCCGGCAGGGGGACGGGCTCGTCGGTGTCGACGGCGAAGGTGACGTACCAGCGGCCGTCGCAGTCGCGCGAGATCACGACCATCGTCGGGTTCAGCGTCACCAGGTCCACGTCGTCGAAGGACCACACGAACGCCAGGGGCGCGGTGGTCTTGGCCATCCGCAGTTCGCCGTCGCGCATGCGGAACGCCGAGCGGGTGTAGTGCGCGGACTGGCGGGAGCCCCGGGTTTTGAAACGCGGGTAGCGGGCGCGTCCGGCGAAAAAGTTGGCGAAGGCGGCATGCTGGTGGCGCAACGCCTGCTGCAGCGGCACCGAGGAAACCTCCGAGAGGAACGCCAGATCCTCGGTCTTCTTCCATGCCGTCAGCGCCGCGTCGGTCTCCTTGTAGGAGACGCGCCGCCCTTCGGCGTGCCAGGCTTGGTGCCGTTCGGCGAGCGTCTTGTTCCACACCAGGCGCACACATCCGAACGTACGGTTGAACACGGCCGCCTGCTCGGGGTCGGGGTAGGCCCGGCACTTGTACGCTGTCCGCACGACCGTAGATTTTACACGTCGGGCTTACGGCTGTAATAGGTTTCGGATCGGTGGACCCCGCCGCCAGTGGGTCCAAGCTGTACCGGGCCGCCTCGGACGGAGCACGAGTTCCTTCCCGTCCCGAAGGCCGGGGGCATCTTTCGGAGGACCAGTTGAACGAGGCAGTTCAGGAAATAGTCGATTACATCGAGGCCGGCCGCGACCGGTTCATCGCGGACCTCAAGGAGTGGCTGGCGATCCCGTCGGTCTCCGGGGACCCCGCTTACGCCACCGAGGTGCGGCGGTCCGCCGAGTGGCTCACCGAGTACCTGCGCGGCCAGGGCTTCCCGACCGTGGAGACGTGGGAGACGCCCGGCCTCCCGGCCGTCTACGCGGAATGGCCCGCCGCCGACCCGTCCGCCCCGACCGTCCTCGTCTACGGGCACCACGACGTCCAGCCCGTCGAACCGCTGGACGAATGGGACACCGCGCCGTTCGAGCCCGTCGAGAAGGACGGCCGGCTCATCGGGCGCGGCTCGTCCGACGACAAGGGCCAGGTGTTCTTCCACACCCTCGGCATCCGCGCCGGCCTCGCCGCGTCCGGCGCCGGCGCCCCGCCCGTCACCATCAAGCTGCTGGTCGAGGGCGAGGAGGAGTCCGGCTCCGTGCACTTCGCCGACCTGCTGCGCGAGCGCCGCGACCGGCTGCACTGCGACGCGATCGTCATCAGCGACACCACCATGTGGGCCGCCGACGTCCCGTCGATGTGCACCGGCATGCGCGGCCTCACCGAGGCCGAGGTCACCCTCCGGGGCCCGTCCTCCGACCTGCACTCCGGCTCGTTCGGCGGCGCCGTCCCGAACCCGCTGCACGCCATGGCGACGCTGATGGCCGCGCTGCACGACGCCGACGGACGCGTCACCCTCCCCGGCTTCTACGACGACGTCGTCCCGCTCACCGACGAGGAGCGCGCGCTGTTCGCCAAGCTCCCGTTCGACGAGGCGGAATGGCTGCGGACCGCCGGCGGCAGCCGCGCCGCCTACGGCGAGAAGGGCTACACCACCCTGGAGCGCGTCTGGGCGCGGCCCACCGCCGAGATCAACGGCATGTGGGGCGGCCACACCGGCCCCGGCGGCAAGACGATCGTCCCCCGCGAGGCGCACGCCAAGATCTCCTTCCGGCTCGTCGCCGGCCAGGACCCCGCCAAGGTGCAGCAGGCGTTCCGCGACTGGGTCGCCGCCAGCACCCCCTACGGCGTCGAGGCCGAGGTGCACATCCCCGGCGGCGGCGTCCGGCCCTGCTTCTCGCCCATCGACTCGCCCGGCGTCAAGGCCGCCCGCCGCGCCATGGAGCGCGCGTTCGGCCGCGAGGTCCTGTTCACCCGCGAGGGCGGCAGCGGCCCCGAGGCCGACCTCGCCGACGTCCTCGACGCGCCGCTCATCTTCGTCGCCGTCGGGCTCGACGACGACCGGATCCACGCGCCGAACGAGAAGGTCGAGATCCCCCTGCTGCTCAAGGGCGCCGAGGCCGCCGCCTACCTGTGGGAAGAACTCGCCACCGCACTCCGCTGAACAGGTAGTCGGGTACGACGGGAGAAAGGAGCCCGATGACGGTGACCGAAGGACCGCTCGAATGGCTCGCGCTCGCGCGCGGCACGCTCGACCGGGTCGCGCTGAAGCGGCGCGACGACGCGTGGCTCGCCGCCGCGTGGGCCGACCCGGCCACGCGGGTCCTGGTCGTCCAGGACGGGCGGACGCTCGTCACCTACGCGTCCGAGCCGGCGCTGGCGTTCGTCGCGCCGGACGAGGCGCCCGCCGGCGAGCGCTGGCTGCTCGGCGTCGACGACGCCGGCACCGCCTACTTCGGCGTGCCCGGCGAACTGCCCGCGGTGGACGGCGCCGAGCCGGCCGGCCTGCGCCGCGTCGGCGCGCTGCTCGCCGACCGCGACTCCGGCCTCCTCACGCACGCCGTCGCGCTGGAGCACTGGCACCGCACCAACCGGTTCTGCCCCCGCTGCGGCGCGGAGACCCGCGTCACCTCCGCCGGGCACGTCCGGGTCTGCCCCGAGGACGGCTCCCAGCACTTCCCGCGCGTCGACCCCGCCGTGATCATGCTGGTCACCGACGCCGACGACCGGATCCTGCTGGCCCGCGGCCCGCAGTGGCCCGCCGACCGCCGCTCGATCCTCGCCGGGTTCGTCGAGCCCGGCGAGTCCCTGGAGCAGGCCGTCGCGCGGGAGGTGGAGGAGGAGGTCGGGCTCGCCATCCGGGACGTTCGCTACCTCGGCAGCCAGCCTTGGCCGCTGCCGCAGAGCCTCATGCTCGGCTTCACCGCCACCGCCGACGGCACCCTCCCGCTGCGCCCCGACCCCGAGGAGATCCTCGACGCCGGCTGGTACACCCGCGACGAGCTGCGCGCCGCGATCGAGGCCGAGGAGATCGTCGCCCCCGGCCCGCTGTCCATCGCCGCCCAGCTCATCATGCGCTGGTACGGCGGCGAACTCCCCAATATGCCGGCGTTCTAGCCGGAACGGGACGAGCCCGGCGACTCGTGGGAGTCGCCGGGCTCGGTCGCGGAAAGATCAGGCGAGGGAGGCGAGCTTCGCCTTGACCGCCTTCGCGCTCGGGTTGGTCGCGGCGGAGCCGTCGGGGTAGACGATGGTCGGTACCGTCTGGTTGCCGCCGTTGACGCTCATCACGAACTCGGCGGCCTTCGGGTCGCGCTCGATGTCGATCTCCACCATCTCGATCCCGTCGCGGGCCAGCTGGCTCTTCAGCCGCCGGCAGAACCCGCACCAGGTCGTCGTGTACATGGTGAGCTGGCCGGTCGGGCCCTCGGCCCGGTCGGTCGTCGGCGTCGCCATCGGTACGTCGTCTCCCTCGTTCGTTCGGACGATCTGTGCTCTCGCCTCCCGAAGAACACTAGATACCCGTCCGGCATTCCGCGAGCGCCGGCCGGGCCGCCACCGGCGCGGCCGTCCGTCCGTCCACAATTCGTGTGGCGGGCGGATACGGTCGAGGCGGACTGGGAGTATGGATGCATGTTGGCTGAGTCGGTGCTGGAGGGGCTCGACCCCGAACAGCGGGAGGTCGCCGAGGCGGTGCAGGGCCCGGTGTGCGTCCTCGCGGGCGCCGGGACGGGCAAGACACGCGCCATCACGCACCGGATCGCGTACGCGACGCTCACGGGCGTGGTGACGCCGCAGCGGGTGCTGGCGGTGACGTTCACCACGCGCGCGGCGGGGGAGCTGCGCAGCCGGCTGCGGCAGCTCGGCGCGCCCGGCGTGCAGGCCCGCACGTTCCACGCGGCGGCGCTGCGCCAGCTCAGCTACTTCTGGCCGCGGGTCATCGGCGGCGACCCACCGAAGATCATCGACTCGAAGATCGGGCTGGTCGCGGACGCGGCGCGCGCCTGCGGGCTGTCGCTCGGCCGCACCGAGCTGCGCGACGTCGCCGGCGAGATCGAGTGGGCGAAGGTCACCCAGCACCGTCCCGAGGACTACCCGGCCGCGGTGGTGAAGGCGGGGCGCAAGCCGTCCACCGAGGTCGTGGACGTGGCGCGCGTCTACGCGATGTACGAGCAGCTGCGGCGCGAGCGCAACCTGCTCGACTTCGAGGGGATGCTGGAGCTGACCGCGGCGGTGCTCACCGAGCACCGGGAGGTCGCCAACCAGGTCCGCGAGCAGTACCGGTACTTCGTCGTGGACGAGTTCCAGGACGTCAACCCGCTGCAGAAGATGCTGCTGGACACCTGGCTCGGCGGCCGGCACGACCTGTGCGTCGTCGGCGACCCGAACCAGACGATCTACTCCTTCACCGGCGCCAGCCCGTCCCACCTGCTCGGCTTCACCCGCGAGCACCCGGACGCGAAGGTCGTGAGGCTGGTGCGCGACTACCGGTCGACGCCGCAGGTCGTGCGGCTGGCGAACGGGGTGATCGACCAGGCGAAGGGCGCCCGGCACCGGCTGGAGCTGGTCGCGCAGCGCGAGAACGGCCCCGAGCCGGTGTTCAACGAGTACGACGACGAGGTCGCCGAGGCCGACGACACGGCGCGGCGGGCCCGCAAGCTGATCGACGAGGGCGTCCCGGCCCGCGAGATCGCGGTCCTGTTCCGGATCAACGCGCAGTCGCAGACCTACGAGGCGGCGCTCGCCGCGGCCGGCGTCCCGTACGTCCTGCGCGGCGCGGAGCGGTTCTTCGAGCGGCCCGAGGTGCGGGAGGCGGTCGTGCGGCTGCGGGGCGCGGCCCGCGCGGGCGCCGACGCCGAGACCGACGGGACGGGCCTGATCATGACGGTCCGGCACGTGCTGTCGGGCGCGGGGTTCTCCGACCGGCCGCCGGAGGGCGCCGGCGCGGCCCGCGCGCGCTGGGAGTCGCTCGCGGCGCTGGCGCAGCTCGCCGAGGACATGGCCGCCGACGATCCGAAGGCGGGCCTGCCCGAGTTCGTCGCCGAGATCGAGGAGCGCGCCGCGGCGCAGCACGCGCCGCCGCTGGAGGGCGTCACGCTCGCGTCGCTGCACGCCGCCAAGGGCCTGGAGTGGGACGCGGTGTTCCTCGTCGGTCTCGCGGAGGGCACCTTGCCGATCATCTATGCCAAGACGCCCGAGCAGATCGAGGAGGAGCGCAGGCTGCTGTACGTCGGGGTCACGCGCGCGCGCGTCCATCTGACGCTGTCGTGGGCGCTGGCGCGCTCGCCTGGCGGGTCGCAGATGCGCCGCCCGTCCCGGTTCCTCGACGGCCTGACCGGCAAGACGACCACGCACATGCCCGCCCGCGTCGACCGCACGAAGCGGCGCGTCACCAAGGGCCCGCAGCCGTGCCGGGTGTGCGGCCGCCCGCTGACCGCCGCCGTCGAGCGCAAGCTCGGCCGCTGCGAGGACTGCCCGTCCGAGCTGAACGAGGAGCTGTTCGTCGCGCTGAAGGACTGGCGCGCGGAGGTGTCGGCGGAGCAGCGGATCCCCGCCTACGTGGTGTTCACCGACGCCACCCTCCAGGCCATCGCCGAGCACTGCCCCGACTCGATGGAGGATCTGGCCCGCATCCCCGGCGTCGGCAAGGTCAAGCTCGACCGCTACGGCGAAGCCGTCCTGAACCTCTGCGGCGTCTGACCCGCCCGCGCGGCGGGCCGCCGGGAAGGGGCGACCCCGGGGGTGAGACACCGCTCACACGGGTGTATAGGGAAGACTGGCGGCCGTGAGCGATTCCCTGAAGGCACTGCTCGATCTGCTGGATCTGGAGCAGATCGAGAACGACATCTTCCGCGGCCGCAGCCCCGAGGAGCGCCGGCAGCGGGTCTTCGGCGGCCAGGTGGCCGGGCAGGCGCTGGTCGCCGCCGGACGCACCGTCCCGGTGAACCGGCCGGTGCACTCGCTGCACGCCTACTTCATCCGGCCCGGCGACCCGCTCGTCCCGATCGTCTACACCGTCGACCGGGTCCGGGACGGGCGGTCGTTCACGACCCGCCGCGTCAGCGCCGTCCAGCACGGCAAGGTGATCTTCACGCTCTCGGCGTCGTTCCAGGTCGTCGAGGACGGTCCCGCGCACCACGCGCCGATGCCGGACGCCCCCGCGCCCGAGACGCTGCCGGACTCGCTGACCCGGCTGACCCCGCTGTTCGGCGAGGCGGGGGCCCGCGCGTTCGTCGAGCGGCGGCCGTTCGACGTGCGGCACGCGACCCCGCTGACCTGGGAGGCCGCCAAGGACCCGGCGCTGGCCTCGCCGGAGTCGGTGGTGTGGCTGAAGGTCATCGGGGACCTGCCCGACGACCCGCTGCTGCACGTGTGCCTGATGACCTACGCCTCGGACATGACCCTGCTCGACACCGTCCTGCTCAACCACGGGCTGGCCTGGGGCGACAAGCGGACGATGGGCGCGAGCCTGGACCACGCGATGTGGTTCCACCGGCCGTTCCGCGCCGACGACTGGCTGCTGTACTACCAGGACACCCCGTTCGCGGGCGGCGCGCGGGGCCTCGCCCGCGGGCAGGTGTTCAACCGCGCCGGTGAGCTCGTGGTGTCGGTGATGCAGGAGGGCCTCGTCCGGGTGTCGGACTCCGGCCGGGAAGGCTAGCGTCGGCGGGTGATCAGGGTTCTGCTGGCCGAGGACGTGCGGATCCTCCGCGAGGCGCTCGCCGGCCTGCTCGACCGCGAGGACGGCATCGAGGTCGTCGCGCAGGTCCCGGCCGGGGACGCGATCGTGCCCGCCGCGCTGCGCACCGCCCCGGACGTCGCGGTGCTCGACATCGAGCTGCCCGGCCTGGACGGGCTGAGCGCGGCGGCGGAACTGGCCCGGCACGCGCCCGGCTGCCGCACGCTGATCCTGACCGGCGTCGGCCGTCCCGGGATGCTGCGGCGGGCCCTGGCCGCCGGGGTCACCGGGTTCATGGTCAAGGACAGCGCGCCGGCGGAGCTGGTGGCGGCGGTCCGGACCGTCGCGGCGGGCGGCCGGGTGGTGGACCCGCAGCTCGCCTTCGCCGCGCTCGACGCCCCCGACTGCCCGCTGACCGAGCGGGAGTGCGAGGTGCTGCGGCTGACCGCGTCCGGCGCGGAGCCGCCGCAGATCGCCGCCCGGATCGGGCTGTCGTACGGGACCGTCCGCAACTACCTCGCGTCAGCGGTGACCAAGCTCGGCGCCCGCAACCGGGTCGACGCCATCCGCATCGCCGCCGAGGCCGGCTGGATCTGACAGCTCGACGCGGACGGTGAACCGGCCGCCGGCGTGCTCGGCGGTCAGCGTGCCGCCCGCCTCGGCCGCGCGCGACCGCAGGTTCGCCAGCCCCGATCCACCCGCTCCGCCCGGGCCGGGACGCGGGGCGCCGTCGTTGCGGACGCGCAGGGCGCCGGGCGTGACGGCGATCTCGCAGTGCCGGGCCCGCGCGTGCCGGACCACGTTCGTCACCGCCTCCCGCAGCACGACCGCGAACAGCGCGGCCGCCGGTTCCGGCGGCTCGGCCACCGTGATCGCGACCCGCACCCCCGCCGTCCGCAGCAGGTCGCGGGCGTTCTCGACCTCGGCGGCCAGCCGCAGCGGAGCGGGGCCGGCGCCGAGCGAGCCGACCGTGGCGAGGGCCTCGCGGGCGAGGCCGGCGAGGTGCGCGCCGTCCGCGGCGGTCTCGCCCCTGATGATGATCGCCGACAGCTGGGAGCCGAGCAGGTCGTGCACGTCGCGGGCGACCCGCAGCCGTTCGCGCAGCACGGCCGTGCGGGCGAGGTCGCGGCGGGCCAGGTCCAGCCGGGCGGCCGCGACCGGCAGCCGCTGCAGCGCGTAGACGGTGATCATGAAGGCGGTCGAGCCGGCCAGGTCGAGGACGACCATCATCGGCGGGTGCGTCCCGTACAGCAGCGGCAGCGGCGCCACGACCAGCCCGGCGGCGGCCGCCCACGACCAGGGCGGGCGGACGTTCAGCAGGACGACGCCGGCGACGAGGCCGCCGTACGTCACGGGCGGCCCGGCATAGCCCGGCGCGATGTGCGGCCCCGCCACCGCGAACACCAGCAGGAGCAGCAGGAGCTGGACGGGCAGCGCCCAGCGCCGCGGCCGGGCCTCGCCGCGCGGCAGCACGTGGTACAGCTGCAGGGCCGCGACCAGCAGCAGCATCACCGCCGTCGCGGCCAGTGCCGTCCGGTCCACGGCGACGCCCGACTCGCGCGCCTGGACCGCGTTGGTGGCGACCGTGGCGAGATGGTCGAGTTCGACGACCAGCAGGACGGCGAAGGCGAACCAGGGCGCGGTGCGGACCGGGCCGCCCGTCCAGGCCCGCGCCGGGGGGATCTCCGTTTCGACGGCGGGGCCGGTGCCGAGCCGTCCGCCGAGCGCGGCGATCTCGGTGGCCGAGGCGGCGAGCGGCTCGGCGAACGACGGCACCGGGCCGCGGAAGGCGACCCGCAGCAGCTCGGGCCCGCCCGGACCGGTGCGGCACTCGATCACGCAGCCGGCGGGACGCCCGTGCCGCAGCGCCGCCATCACCGTGCGGCGCAGCACGCCCGCCAGCGCCGCGTCCGCCTGCGGTGTCCGCGGCGCCGCGGCGTCCACGGCGACCCGGACCGGCACACCGGACGCCTCCAGCACCGTCCGGGCGGCGTCGATCTCGGCCGCCAGCGACCGGTCCCGGTAGTCGTCGGCGACCGAGCGGGCGCGGACCAGCGCCGCCCGCGCCGCCGCGACGATCTCGCGGGGGTCCGCCGCCGCGGCGGCGGCCGCGAGCCGTCCGAGCTCGGCGCGCAGGCCGCGGGTGATCCGCCGCCGTTCCGCGGCGGCGCGCCGGGCGGCCAGCTCGGTGCGGGTGGCCTCCAGCGCCCGGACCAGGTGCCCGAGCCGCGCCAGGGCGAGGAACTCCAGGCCGCCGGTGAACGTCACCACGGCGGCCCAGACGGCGTAGCCGGGGCCGCCGCCGGGCAGCCACAGCGTCCGGATCGCGAACTCGCCGGCCACGATGGCCAGCGCCGCCGCCCAGCGGGCCCATCCCGGCGCGGCGAGCAGCAGCACCGACGCCATCAGCAGCGGCGCCGCCGGACGCCAGCCGTCGGCGAGGACGAACAGGGGCGCGTAGGTCAGCGCCGCCTGCACCGCCAGATTGGCGAGCGTGGCACGGCGCGTCAGCGCCCGCGCCTGCACGACGCCGAGGGCGGCCGCGGTGCACGTCGCGGCGAGCAGTGCCGCCGAGGTCCGCTCGCCGGGCAGGGGCACGAGCCACAGCAGCAGGACCCGGTACGTCCAGAACAGGACGATCCCGGCGAGAAGCGGCAGGCGACTGTCGGCCATGGCCGCAATTATGCAGTTTGCATGTCCGCTACCTGCGGACAGCAGCCGGACCGGTGCGGTGGACACTACGCCCGGGCGCCGCGGCCCGGAAGGCTCGGAGCATCCGACGAGGAGGAAGCAGATGAGCTCCGAGATCACCCCGTTCCGCATCGACGTCCCGCAGGCCGACCTGGACGACCTGCGCGACCGGCTGGCCCGCACCCGGTTCGCCGACGAGCTGCCCGAGGAGGAGGTGACCGACGGCGTCCAGAAGGGCCCGATCCAGCCGGGCTGGGAGTACGGGGTGCCCGTCTCCTTCGTCCGCGGCTTGGTGAACCGCTGGATCGGCTTCGACTGGCGCGCCCAGGAGGCGCGGATCAACGCCTTCCCGCAGTTCACCACCGAGATCGACGGCCAGCTGATCCACTTCCTGCACGTCCGGTCGCCCGAGCCGGACGCGACGCCGCTGATCCTCACGCACGGCTGGCCGAACACGTTCGTGGAGTACCTGGACCTGATCGGCCCGCTCACCGACCCGGCCGCGCACGGCGGCGACCCCGCCGACGCGTTCCACGTCGTCGTCCCGTCGCTGCCCGGCTTCGGGTTCTCGGCGCTCACCCGCACCAAGGGCTGGGGCTCGGCGCGCACCGCCGACGCCTGGGCCGAGCTGATGACGCGCCTGGGTTACGAGCGCTTCGGCGCGCACGGCAACGACGCGGGCGCGATCGTCAGCCCCTGGCTCGGCCGCCGCCACCCGGACCGGATGATCGGCGTCCACGTCAATCAGATCTTCTCCTTCCCGACCGGCGACCCGGCCGAGCTGGCCGGGATCGGCCAGGAGGAGGCCCAGTACCTGCAGTTCCTCCAGGGGTTCGTCGAGCACTCGATCCACGACACCGCGCAGCAGGCCCAGCCCCAGACGCTCGCGCACGCCCTGTCGGACTCCCCGGCCGGCCAGCTGGCCTGGGTCGGCCAACTGCTGGCCGGGCTGCCCGACCCCGACACGCTGCTGACCATCGCCACCATCTACTGGCTGACGAACAGCTCGGCGTCCACGGCCCGCTTCTACTACGAGAACCACCACGAGCCGCAGGACACCGAACCGACCACGTTCCCGATCGGGCTGGCCTCGTTCGCCTACGACTTCCGGCCGCTGCGCCGCTTCGCCGAGCGCGACCACAAGAACATCGTCCACTGGCGCGAGTACGACCGCGGCGGCCACTGGGCCGCCCACGACGCCCCCGACCTGCTCCTGGACGACATCCGCGAGTTCTTCCGCGACCTGGGCGGGCGGCCCGCGGCCTGAGCCCGGCGCCGGTGCCGGTTCCCGCCGGCACCGGCGTCACGGCGCCGCCACCGCGGCGTCACCGGCGGTTCGCTGGCGGCGCGGCCGGACCCGTGAGATGATCGATTCCAGTGACTCCCCGGAGTCTTCGACGCTCGCCGAGAGCGGCGGGTTCGCCGGAGTCCGGGTGAGGTCACTGACAAAACCGCAGGTCAAAAATACCTTGATTGCTTCGGCGAAGTCCCCGTACGCTCGTCGCGAGCAATCAACCGGCCGACCGGTGTGGATCTTGAATCCGCCGGCCCCGGCCCGAGGAGCCAGAGAGGTGGTGTGCTGTCCGGTGATCAACACGTCGATGAAATCGCTGTCGTCCTGGACCGCGGCCTGCCCCGGCACCTCGACCGCGTATGCCGTCTCGTGCGTCCGGACCCCGCTCGGCGTGAAGCCCGGCGGACCGGCGCGTCCCGGCGACCTCTCCCCGGCCAATGCGGCCGGCGAGTGGCTCCGCGTCGACGGCACCCGTCTGCGCGATCTACGTGATCTGCGCTTCGAGCAGCGAATCCAGGACGAGCAGGGGCGGAGTGTCTTCGCATCCGAAGACATGAGCTCCAAGGCTCCGGCCACGGCCCACATGGGCGCCACCCCGGCGGGTGGCGTGTCGGGTCCGTATCCCTGGAGGCGACCGGTCTAGCAAGACACCGGCAAGCCCCCAGGCCGCGGATCCGACACCGGATCCGCGGCCTTCTCTTTTGCCCGGACGACCCAACCGACACGCCCGTTGAGATCCAACGAGAGGAACCAGGGTGACTGTGATGCAGGGGGCTCTCGCCATCAGCGAGGAGGACCTCACTCTTCCGTGCCGGACCGACCCCGAGCTGTTCTTCGCCGAGGCGCCCGCCGACGTCGAGCTCGCCAAGGCGCTGTGCCTGGAGTGCCCGCTCCGCAAGGAGTGCCTCGCCGGCGCGCTCGAGCGCAAGGAGCCGTGGGGGGTGTGGGGCGGCGAGCTGTTCGTCCGCGGCGTGATCGTCGCGCGCAAGCGGCCCCGCGGCCGCCCGCGCAAGCACCCGCTCCCGGACGAAGCGGCCGTGTGAGGCCCTGATGCCGACCGCACCGACGCTCAGCCGGATCGAACCCGCAGGCGCGGTCCCCGCGCGGGGACCCCGCCTGCGGGCGGCGAGGGAGAACGAGATGACATTGCTCAGCCAGGACCTGTCCCGGGAGCGAATACCCGCGACCGCGCCCGACGAGCTCGCCGCCCGCGTGCGCGCCCTGCGGCGCGCGCGGCGGGAGGCGCAGACGAGGGCGTCGCGGGTGCGGCGCGTGCTGCTCGCGCCGACCTCATCCCGCGACTGACGACCACCTCCGGTCCGCCGGTGGCAGGCCGTCCGCCCGCCGCTTCTTGGATGGTTTCGGCGGGCGCCACCGGAAAATTTCGGGACGCGCCTCCCGGCGGACACCGGTGCACCGGCCCCCCACTTGCCGGACGCACCGCGACGGGCCCCGCCCGCGCCTCATCAGCGCGGGCGGGGCCCCGTCGTTCTTCCAGCCTTTAGGCGCCCGTCAGCATTCCGGTGGGGGCCCCACGCCCCCTGGCAAAAGCGGCTGACCGTCGCCTTCCGTTCCGCTGGCGCTCCGCTCCAGGCGCCGGTCAGCCGGTGACGAGTTCGCCGTCCTCGTCGTCGGCGAAGCCGGGCACCCACTTCAGCGACTCGGCGCGGGCCGGGATCTCGCACTCCAGCTGGCACAGCACGCCGGTGCCCGCCGACAGCACCCGGTGGATGATCACGTACTCGGGCGGCAGGTTGAGCTGCCGGACGACGTTGGTCGGCCGCAGGTCGGTGACGCGGGCGGCCATGTCGCGCAGCCACTCGCGGTTGAACTTGAACGTCTCGGTGACGAACGGCTCGGTGATGGGCGCGAGGAACCCCTGCAGCGCCTCGGCGTCGACGTCCACGCCCTCGCGGATGAAGTCCTCGTCGCGCAGGGCGTCCTCGATCTCGTCGATGTCGGCCATCGTGCCGATCCGCAGCAGCAGCCCGAGCCGCTTCTGGAAGCCGCCGGGGATGCGGTCGACGGCGCCGAAGTCCAGGACGCCGAGCCGGCCGTCGTCCAGCAGCCGGAAGTTGCCGGGGTGCGGGTCGCCGTGCAGCATCCCGGACCGCTTCGGCCCCGACAGCAGGAACCGGCAGTACAGCAGCGCCGCGTGGTTGCGGGTCTCCTGGTCGCCGTCGCTGATGATCTTCGAGAGCGGGGTGCCCTCCATCCACTCGGTGACCAGCACGTCGCCGGACTGGGCGATCACCTCGGGGATGTAGAAGTCGGGGTCGTCGGCGTAGGCGTCCCGGATGATCGTCTGGGACTCGGCCTCGATGGTGTAGTCGAGCTCCTCGACGACCCGTTCCTTCAGCTCGGCCAGCATCGACTTGACGTCCAGGCCCGGCATGAGGATGCCGAACAGCCGGCCGAGTCGGGCGAGCTGGTTGAAGTCGCTGATCAGCGCCTTGCCGGCGCCGGGGTACTGCACCTTGACCGCGACCTCGCGGCCGTCGGACCACACGGCGCGGTGCACCTGGCCGATGGACGCGGCGGCGGCCGGCTTGTCGTCGAACGACTCGAAGCCGTCGCGCCAGTCCTCGCCGAGCGCCTCGGCGAGGACCTTGTGGACGGCCGAGGCGGGCAGCGGGGGAGCGGCCTCCTGCAGCCGGGTGAGGGTGGCGCGGTACGGCCCGGCGATCTCCGGCGGCAGCGCCGCCTCGAAGATCGACAGCATCTGGCCGAGCTTCATCGCGCCGCCCTTGAGCTCGCCGAGCACCTTGAACAGCTGCTCGGCGGTGCGCGTCTGGATCTCCATGGCGACGGCCTCGGCGGGCCGGCCGATGGTCCGCTTCCCGATGCCGAGGGCGGTGCGCCCCGCGAAGCCGAGGGGGAGGGACGCCAGCTTTGCTGACCGCGTCACCGCGCGGCGGGGAAGATCGCTCACGCGGACCATTGTCGGTGATCCGCTGTCGTTCGCGCCACAACGACCGGGAAGCAAATCCCGACTCGCGGCGGAACAGGACGCTGTGACCTGCACTTCCGTGGTAAGTGTGCGCTTTCTCACGCGTTTCGCGCGGCCCGGCACAGCCGAGATCCGGCCCCTGGAGGGGGCGCGTGGACGCGGCGGGGGCGCCGCACGGTACGGTGCGGAGCCATGTCCGGAGAACAGTCCGAGGTGCTGCGGGTCGAGCGCCGTCCCGACGGGGTCGCCGTCCTGACGCTGAACGACCCCGGCCGGCGCAACGCGATGTCCGACGAGATGACCGCCGCGTACAAGCAGGCCATCGCGGACCTGCGCGGCGACACCGGGCTGCGCTGCGTGGTGCTCACCGGCGCCGGCACCGCGTTCAGTTCCGGCGGCGACCTCTCCTGGCTGGCCGACACCAACGCCGTCGCCGTCCCCGCGCTCCGCGACCGCATGCTCGAGTTCTACCGGACGTGGCTGACGATCCGGAGCCTCGAAGTCCCCACCATCGCCGCCGTCAACGGGCACGCCGTCGGCGCCGGGCTGTGCCTCGCCCTCGCCTGCGACCTGCGCTACGCCGCCGACGACGCCAAGCTGCTCGCCCCGTTCACCGCGCTCGGCCTGCACCCCGGCATGGCCGCCACCTGGCTGTTCCCCGAGGTCGCCGGGTTGCCGCTGGCCCGCGAGATGCTGCTGGCCGGACGCGTCCTCACCGGCGCCGAGGCCGAACGGCACGGCCTGGTCAACCAGGCGTTCCCGCGCGCGGACGTGCTCGCCGAGACCCTGAAGACCGCCGAGCGGATCGCCGCCAACGCGCCCATCGCCACCCGGCTCACCAAGGTCGCCCTCGCCGGCGGCGGGCACGCCGACATGGACGCCGCGCTGCGCTGGGAATCGCTCGCCCAGCCCGTCACCATGGCGTCCGAGGACATGATCGAAGGGCTGACGGCCCAGCGGGAGAAGCGTCCCGCCCGCTTCACCGGCGCTTGAGCAGGTTGTGGAAAGCCCCTGACCGTCCACCAAAAGATGGGCTCTGACCTGCGCTGACGTCAAACACCCCCTGTGGAGGACGCAAAATTTTGGGTACGGTTGCGCCGTGCCCCCTAACGTTGAGGTCCGCCGCAGCACCAGGCGCCGCCGGACCGTGTCCGCCTACCGCGACGGGGACAAGGTGGTGGTGATGGTGCCCTCCAGGCTCAGCAAGGCCGAAGAGGAGCAGTGGATCGCCACCATCCTGGAACGGCTGGAGGAGCGCGAACGCCGCCGGCGCCCCTCCGACGCCGCCCTCCAGTCGCGCGCCCACGAGCTGTCCCGCCGCTACCTGGACGGCCGCGCCGACCCGGTCAGCGTCCGGTGGGTCGACAACCAGCGCACCCGCTGGGGCTCGTGCACCCCCGACGACGGCACCATCCGGCTGTCCACCCGGCTGCGGGGCATGCCGTCCTGGGTCGTCGACTACGTGCTGGTGCACGAGCTGGCCCACCTGCTGATCCCGGGGCACGGCAGCGACTTCTGGCAGCTCGTCGGCAACTACCCCAAGGCCGACCGGGCCCGCGGGTACCTCGAGGGCGTCGCCGCCGCCGCGCACCTGCCGATGGAGGCGGACGCACCCGACGAGGAGCCCGCCCTCGACGACGGCATGCACCACGGCGACGGCCTGCACGGCGACGGGTTCGCCCACGAGGCCGCCGGGTGACCTTGCCCGGGACCCCGGCCGGTGACCGCGTCGCCGCGGTCCTGCCGTTCGACCCGTCCGGCCCGTCCGCCGCTCCCCCCGGGGTGGACGACGCCGAGTTCCGGCTGGCCCTGCTCGAGGACGTCTACGAGGTCGCCGCCGGGCTGGAGTTCGTCACGGCCGCGCTCGTCGTCGCCCCGGACACCCCCGCCGCCGCCGAGACGATCACCTGGCCGGGCACCCCGATCGTCCACGAAGCCGCCCCCGCCGCCGCGTTCGCCGCCCTGCACGCGCTCGGCGCGCGCGAGGCCGCGCTGATCGCGCCGGACGCCCCCGACCTGCCGCCGCTGCTGATCGGCAAGCTGTTCCGCGCGCTCGGCAGCGCGCCCGCCGCCGCGTGCCAGGCCGCCGGCGGCCACGGGCTCGTCGCGCTCGCCGCCCGGCTGCCCCTGCCCGGCTGGCTCGCCGCCGCCCTCGACGACCTCGGCGCCCCGCTCGACGTCCCGGACGGGCTGGCGCGGCTGCGCGCCGCCGCGCCGCGACCCGGGCTCGTCCCGCAGGGACCCGGCTGGCACCGCCTCCGCACCCCCGCCGACCTGCGCCTTCTCGATCCCGGCCTGGAAGGCTGGGAGAACACGCGAGCCCTGCTGGAAGGCTCCCCGCTCCGCTAGTCCGGGCCCCGGACTAGCGGCCGACCGCGCGGGCGACCAGGCGGCGGAGGGCGTCGTCGGCGTCCGCGGGCAGAGCGTCCACGGGGAACCAGGCCAGATCGTCCGACTCGTCCGACACCACGTGCCGGGCGCCCTCCGGCGCGATCATCACGTACTGGACGTCCAGATGCCACGTGCCCTCCGGGTGGCAGCGCACCCGGTGCCGGTCCAGCTGGACGGGCCCCGGCAGCGGCCGCAGGCCCGGGATGCCGGACTCCTCCGTCGCCTCCCGCAGCGCCGCGCCCGCCAGCGTCGCGTCACCGGACTCGCAGTGCCCGCCGAGCTGCAGCCACGCCTTGACCTTGGAATGCAGCGTCAGCAGGACGCGGGACCGGGACGCGTCGAGCACCGCCGCGCTGGCCGTGATGTGCCCGTCGGCGCACTCCCGCCACACCCCGTCCGCCGGATGCCCCTCCAGATGCCGCAGGAACTCCCGCCGCAGCCGATCCTGCTCCGGATCCGGCGCCGTCCACGACGACAGCGCCTCGAAGGCGTCGGCGTACAGGGGCGCCGCCGCGGGCGGTGCCGTCACGTCCGGTTGGCGCGCGCGTAGGGCGAGCTGGCCGGATGCCGGCGGCGCCGCTCCTGGTCGACGGGCCGCTGCCAGCACAGGCTCTCCCGCGCGACCCGCCGCCGGATCACGTTCGTGGACGACCCCGGCTCGTACCGGCAGCCGTTCACCCGGGACGCGCCGTGCGGGACGCGCGTCCCGCTCACGACCGCGGCCCCTCGCCGCCCGGCCCGGCGCCGCCCTCGCCGGGGTCGTCGGGCTTGCCGTCCGGCTCGTCCCCGGGCTTGTCATCGGGCTTCTCGCCGGAGTCCGCGGGCGCGTCCTCCTCGGCCGCCGTGGTCAGGTTGGTCAGGTCGAGGTCGGACAGCCCCTCGATCTCCCGGCCGTGCACGAAGCCGTCCGGGTCGTCGAGGTCGTCGGCCGTCGGCAGCAGGTCGGGGTGCTCCCAGACCGCGTCGCGGCCCTCCGCGCCCCGCACCTCCGTCAGCGTCCGCCACAGCGCCGCCGCCTCGCGCAGCCGCCGCGGCCGCAGCTCCAGGCCGACCAGCGTCGCGAACGTCCGCTCCGCCGGGCCGCCCGTCGCGCGGCGCCGCCGCACCGCCTCGGCCAGCTTCACCGAGCCCGGGAGCCGGCCCTGCGCCACCTCGTTGACCACCGTGTCGACCCAGCCCTCGACCAGCGCGAGCGTGGTCTCCAGCCGGGCCAGCGCCGCCTTCTGCCGGGGCGTCTCCTCCGGCTGCAGCTGGATCTCGCCGCCCAGCGCCTCCTGGATCGCCTCCGGGTTGCTCAGGTCGAGCCCCTGCACGGCCTGCTCGATGCCCGACAGGTCGACGGTGATGCCCCGCGCGTACTCCTCGACGGCGCCGAGCAGGTGCGCGCGCAGCCACGGGACGTGCGCGAACAGCCGCTGGTGCGCGGCCTCCCGCAGCGCCAGGTACAGCCGGACCTCGTCGTCGGAGACCTCCAGGCCCGAGCCGAACGCCTCGACCCCGGCGGGCAGCAGCGCGCCGACGCCGTCGGGCGCCAGCGGCAGCCCCACGTCGGCCGAGCCGGTCACCTCGCGGGCCAGCGCGCCGAGCGCCTGCCCGGCCTGGCCGCCGACCATCGCGCCCGCCATCTGCTTGACCATCCCGATCAGCGGGCCGGCCATCGCCTGCATCTCGGCGGGCATCTCGCCGGCGCCGCCGAGCGCGCCGCCCATCGACTCGACCATGCGGGACGCGATCGGGTCGCAGACCTTCGCCCACACCGGCAGCGTCTGCTCGATCCACTCCGACCGGCTCCACGCCTTCGGCGACCGGATGCCGGCGGGCAGCGTCGTGCCCTCGTCCAGCCACAGGTCGGCGAGCCGCAGCGCCTCCTCGACCTGGCGCCGCTCGGCGTCCACGATCGACGGGTCGCCCTGCTCGACCACCTGGTGGCGGGCGATGTTCTTGGCCAGGTCCCAGTTCAGCGGGCCGCCGGACGCGCCGCCCTGCCCCTGCGCGCCGATCATGTCCGCGAACCGGTGCAGCATGTCGGCGAACTGCGCCATGTCGCCGCCCATGCCCTTGAATGGATCCTGGGGACGATCGTCGTCTCCGTCGCCGGGACGGTTGAAGCCGAAGGGAGTGTCACTCATCGGTTCGCCCCTGGGATGCATGATGGGCTCATATCCGCAACGTTAGCCGGTCCCGGCGAGGTCGCGTACTCAAGGAAGGGGGCACCTCCGTGGCAACGGGCAAGGTTCGCCCTCGGCGTAGCAAGGCTCCGGTCGTCGCCGTCACCGGCGCGGCCTCCGGGGCGGGACGGCTGCTGGCCGCCCGGCTCGCCGAACGGGAAGACATCCGCAAGGTCGTCGCCATCGACGGGCACCGCGGCGACGTGACCGGCGCCACGTGGCGTGTCGTCGACATCCGCGACCCGCTGCTGTCCAACCGGCTCTCCGACGTCGACGTGATCGTCAACCTGGACGTCGAGCACTCCCCGGACGTCGGCGCCAAGGAGCGCCGCACCCACAACGTGCGCGGCGCGCAGACCGTCGTCACCGCCGCCGCGGCGGCCCGGGTCCGCCGGGTGGTGCTGGTCACCAGCGCCATGGTGTACGGCGCCGGGCCCGGCAACGAGGTCCCGCTGCCCGAGGACGCGCCGCTGCTCGCCGAGGCCAACGTCAGCATCGCGGGCGACTACCTGGAGATGGAGGAGCTGGCCGCCACCGCGCCGCTCACCCACCCGGGCCTGGAGATCACCGTCGTGCGGCCCGCCGCGCTGGTCGGGCCCGGCGTGGACACGGTGGTCACCCGGCATTTCGAGGCGCCCCGGCTGCTGTCGGTGAAGGGCAGCACGCCCGGCTGGCAGTTCTGCCACATCGAGGACCTCGCGTCCGCGCTGGAGCTGGTCGTCGCCGACGAGATCACCGGGCCGGTCGCGGTCGGCTGCGAGGGCTGGCTCGGCCCCGAGGAGGTCACCGAGATCACCGGCAAGCGCAGCTTCGAGCTGCCCGCCGCGCTGACGTTCGGGATGGCGCAGCGGCTGCACCGCCTCGGCATGACCCCGGCGCCCGCCACCGAACTGCACTACGTCGCCTACCCGTGGGTGGTCGACTGCGCGCGGCTGCGCGCGGCGGGCTGGAAGCCGGGCCACGACAACGCCGCCGCGCTGCGCGCGGTGATGGAGGAGACCGCCGGGCGGCACGCCGTGGTCGGGCGCCGCGTCGGCGGCAAGGAGGCCACGATGGCGACCGCGGCCGGCGCGACCGTCGCCGCGATCGGCGCCGCCGCCGCGATCCGCCGCGCCCGCAAGCGCCGCCGCTGAACCGCGACTGGGCGGCCCGGACGTGATGCCGGACCGCCGCCGGGCGCGCGGGCGTCCGGCGGCGGGGGCGTCAGCCGGTGGAGACCTCGGCGGGGCCGGACGGGGACGGGGTCGCGGGCGGTGAGGCCGTCGCGTCCGGGGTCGGCGTCGCGGACGGCGCCGGCTTCTTGGCGTTGGCCTGCTGCGCCGCCGACAGCGCCTCCTGCGCCCGCTTGATCCGCTTCCAGGCGTCGCCCATGCCGGTGTAGTCGTTCTTCTGCTGGGCCTTCTCGTAGTCGGTCACGGCCTTCTGGAGGTCGTTGATCGCCTGCTGCTCCTGCGGGGTCAGCCGGCCGTCCCCCGAGCCGGACCCCGTCACCGCGGGCGCGCCCGTCCCGCCGAGGACCTGCTTCAGCGCGTCCTCGAACGTGCCCGCCGCCGCGATCCGGGTGCCGTACTGCACCAGCACCTTGCCGAGCAGCGGGTACGGCTGCTGCTCCTTCCCGCCGGACGCCTTGGTGTACATCGGCTCGACGTACAGCAGGCTCCCGCCGAACGGGATCGTCAGCAGGTTCCCCGCGACGGTCTTCGTCCCGCCCTGTCTCAGCGCGAACAGGTCGCCCTTCACCTGCCCGTCCGTCTCGAACGAGTTCTGCACCTGGCCCGGGCCGGGCGGCTGCGCGTCCCGCGGCATCTGCAGGATCTGGATCCGCCCGTAGTTCTTGCTGGACGGATCGGAGTCGACCGCCATGAACGCGGCCAGCTGCGGGTTGCCGCGCGGGTTGAACACGGTCGTGAGCGAGAAGGCGGCCGGGCCGCCGAACGGCGCCGGCATCTTCAGGCTCTGGTAGTACGGCGGCTGCAGCCGGCCTCGGGTCGTCGGGTCCTGCGGCACCTGCCAGAAGCCCTCGCCGTTGTAGAACGCGGACGGGTCCGTCACGTGGTACTTGGTGAGGATCTGCCGCTGGACCTTGAACAGGTCCTGCGGGTAGCGGAAGTGCGCCATCAGGTCGTTGTTGATGCTCGACTTCTTCTCGACGGTGTTCGGGAACACCTTCATCCACGTCTTGAGGATCGGGTCCTCGGTGTCCCACTGGTACAGGTGCACGGCGCCGCTGTAGGCGTCCACCGTCGCCTTCACCGAGTTCCGCATGTAGTTGATGTGGTCGTTGGCCTGCCGCGCCACCGACGAGCGCGTGTCGGTGATGGTGTCGCGGGTCGCCTCGCCCAGGCTCGTCTGCTCCGAGTACGGGTAGCCGCCGGACGTGGTGTAGCCGTCCACGATCCACAGGATGCGGCCCTGCACGACCGCCGGGTACGGGTCGCCGTCCAGCGTCAGCCACGGCGCCGCCTTGTGCACCCGGTCGCGCGGCGACCGGTCGTAGAGGAGCTGCGCGTCCTGCTTGATCGCGCCGGACAGCAGCAGGTTCTTGTCCTGGAACTTCGCCGAGTACAGCAGCTTGTGGAAGAACGAGTCGATCGGGACGCCGCCGTTGCCGTGGTAGGTGTTGCTCTGCTGGCCGTCGTCCGGGCTGTTGTCGGGGTAGTCCAGCTCCCGCTGGCCCTTCCCGCCGACCACCGAGTAGCGCGGCGACCGCTCGCCGAAGTAGATCTCCGGCTTGGCCACCTGGATCTGCCGGCCGGCGGAGGCCGGCATGTCGCGGGTGATGAAGTCGGGGTTGCCGCCCTGCGCCATCTGGTCGCCGTACGCCGACACGAACCCGTAGCCGTGCGTGTAGACCATCCGGTCCTTCACCCAGCTGCGCTGACCCGACGGCGCGCCCGACAGCTCCCGCAGCGCCACCACCGTGTCGGTGGTCTTGCCGTCCACCGGGTACCGGTCGACGTCCAGGGTGTCGGGGAACTTGTAGAACGGCCGGATCCGCTGCAGCTGCTCGAACGTCGGGCCCACCACGTTCGGGTCGAGGACGCGGACGCCGCCGAGGTCGTTAGCCTCGGCCTGCAGCTGCTTCGGGTCGCTCACCGGCGCCGACCCGTAGGGAACGACCTGGGCGCCGCCCACCCCGTACGCGCGCCGCGTGAAGTCGATGTTGCGCTCGATGTACCTGCGTTCCTTGGCCAGCTCGTCGGGCTTCACCTGGAACTGCTGGATCAGCAGCGGGTACACGCCGCCCAGCAGGATCGCCGACAGCACCAGCAGCGTGAAGCCCACGCCCGGCAGCATCATGCCGCGCCGCAGCAGGTTGCTGAAGAACATCACCGCGCACAGCAGCGCTATGACGGCCAGGATCGTCTTGGCCGGTAGCAGCGCGTTCACGTCCGTATAGGACGCGCCCGTCGTCACGCCCCGCTCCGAATGGACGAGCCCGTAGCGGTCCAGCCAGTACGCGACCGCCTTCAGCAGCACGAAAAGCCCCACCAGGACCGACAGATGCGCGCGCGCGGGCGGGCTCGCCTTGTCGCCCGGCCCCTGAAGCCGCAGCCCGCCGTACAGGTAATGCACCATCACCGCGGCCAGGAACGACAGGATCACCGTCGCGAACACCACGCCCAGTACCAGCCGCAGGAACGGATAGGTGAAGACGTAGAACGACACGTCCTTGTGGAACTGCGGGTCCTTCACACCGAACGGCGTGCGGTTCAGGAACGCCAGCCACACCTGCCATTGGCCCGCCACCGACGACCCCGTCAGCACGCCCAGCAGCGCCAGCAGCCCGGACGAGACCAGCCGCCTGCGCGGATCGATCACCGACCGGTACCGCTCCAGCCCCTGCTGCTCCACCGACAGCGGCCGGTACGCCGGGCGCAGCCGGTAGGCCACCACCACGTTCGCGCCCACGACCAGCGACATCACCAGCCCGGACCCGAAGAACAGCACGGCTTCGGCGCGCAACTGCGTCGTGTAGACCTTCGAGAAGCCCACCGAGCGGTACCACAGCAGATTCGTGTAGACCGCGGTGAAGACCAGGAAAGCGACCAGCAGGAACGCCAGCGCCAGCAGTACCGGCAGCATCAGCCGGGTGCGGCCGGCGCCGAACCGGCGCGCCGAACCGGGAGTCCGGAAGGCCAATTGCCCCTCCGATCGAGATCGCGGCCCACCGGCCGCCGGCCGGTGCTGTCTAAGCAACTTACCGACTACCCCCGGGGTTCCCGCATTTCCCGGGCCCCGGACGGGGAAAGATGGGGCCCGTGAGCCTTCTGGAAGAAGTCGTGCTGGACCTCGAACGCCACTCCGCGCAGGAGGGCTGGGACTCCGCGCCCCGCCTCTACGCCCTCGTCCGCAGCACCGAGCTGCGCCGCGCCGAGCCCGAACTCGCCGACCAGCTCGGCCTGCCCCCCGACGCCGACACCCTCGCCGCCCTGGAGCAGCCCGCCCTCCCCGACAAGGCGGCCGTCGAGGACGCCCTCGCCGCCATCGCCTGGCCCGACACCGTCGAGGGCTGCGCCCTGGTGATCGAGCGGGTCGTGCTGCCCCCCGAGGCCGAGGAGGAGATCCCCGAGGGCGAGGCGGAGGCCGCCGAGTACGCGGCGAACCACCCCGACCGCGAGGACGTCCGGATGATCGTCGGAGTGCTGCGGGACGGCGCCCGGCACTCCGCGCTGCGGCTGCGCCGCCACGCCGCCGACGACGAGGTCCTCGCCGGGCCCGACCTCGTCCCCGCTCTCGCCGAGGCCCTCGCCGCCACCTTCGACCCCGACGAGCCCGGCGCCGCGCACTAGCCCGGCGGACGGCGGCGGCGCGGCGGCGCCGCCCGGTGTGGCCGGTGCCGGCCCCGGCGGCCGGGTGCCCGGTCGGAATCGGCGGGACTCGGCACCGGCCGCGGCGCCGGAGAAAGGTAGATTGCAGGACGTGAGCGAAGACAGCGCCGCCGCCGGGAACGTCATCCGGCTCGCCGAGATCCGCGACACCCCCCTGTCCGTCGACGAGGTGTTCGCCGCCGTCGGCGACCCCGCCGCCGGCGGCGTCGCGCTGTTCGTCGGCACCGTCCGCGACCACGACCACGCCCGCGACGTCAGCGCCCTGTCCTACAGTGCCCACCCCACCGTCCAGCGCGAACTCCTCGCCGTCATGGAGAAGGTCGCCGCCGACTTCCCCGTCCGCGCCCTCGCCGCCGTCCACCGCGTCGGCGACCTGGCCATCGGCGACCTCGCCGTCGTCGTCGCCGCGTCCTGCCCCCACCGCGCCGAAGCCTTCGACGCCTGCCGCCGCCTGATCGACGACCTCAAGGCCCAGGTGCCCATCTGGAAGCACCAGACCTTCGCCGACGGCGCCGACGAGTGGGTCGGGGCCTGCTGAGCCCCCCGGTCCGCATAGAGTTCCGACCATGTCTCGTCGTGCCGCCACGCTCACCGTCGCGAGCGTCCTCGTCCTCGCGCTGGCCCTCGTCGGCTCCCTCATGCCGGTGCCCTACATCGCGCTGATGCCCGGCCCGACGAGCAACACCCTCGGCACCAACGAGAAGGGTCAGCAGGTCATCACCATCGACGGCCGCAAGACCTACCCCGACGAGGGACACCTCAACTTCACCACCGTCACCTACCGCGGCGGCCCCGGCGGGCGCATCGACCTCCTCACCGCCCTGCGCGGCTGGCTCGACCACGACACCGCGATCGTCCCCGAGGAGCTCTACTTCCCCAAGGACGAGAGCCAGAAGCAGGTCGACCAGGAGAACACCCGCCAGATGCAGGACTCCCAGCAGAGCGCCAAAGCCGCCGCCCTGCACGAACTCGGCGTCCCCCTGCAGACCCAGGTGCTCGTCCAGGGCGTCCAGAAGGGCCGCCCCGCCGACGGCAAGCTCCAGCCCGGCGACCAGGTCACCGCCCTCGACGGCACCAAGGTCACCAGCACCGCCCAGGTCACCGGCAGCATGGCCAAGCGCAAGATCGGCGACAAGGTCTCCCTCACCGTCCAGCGCGGCGGCAAGCAGACCACCGAGACCCTCACCACCGTCGCCGACCCCACCGGCAAGCGCGCCGTCGTCGGCGTCGTCCTCGGCGACCAGTACAAGTTCCCCTTCAAGATCGACATCAGCGTCGGCGACATCGGCGGCCCCAGCGCCGGCCTCATGTTCGCCCTCGCCATCTACGACAAGCTCACCCCCGGCCCCCTCAGCGCCGGCAAGTTCATCGCCGGCACCGGCGAGATCGACCCCGACGGCCAGGTCAGCCCCATCGGCGGCATCCAGCAGAAGATGATCGCCGCCCGCCGCGCCGGCGCCACCGTCTTCCTCACCCCCGCCAAGAACTGCTCCGAAGCCGCCGGCGCCCGCCCCGCCGGCCTCCGCCTCGTCCGCGCCGACACCCTCCACACCGCCATCCAGGCCGTCAACGCCATCACCACCGGCAAGGGCGCCGTCCCCGCCTGCACCAAGTGACCCGCCGATTTGGCCGAACCCCCGCCATGCAATACAGTTGAGTCATCACCGCGGGGTGGAGCAGTTCGGTAGCTCGCTGGGCTCATAACCCAGAGGTCGCAGGTTCAAATCCTGCCCCCGCTACGGGTCCTAGGGTCCGTGTGGTCGCGCCTTCGGCGCTTCCCCACGGGCCCTTCGCCGTTTTCCGGGGGGCGACCCCCCGAGCCCCCCGGTGTGGGGGCTCAGCCCCCACGCCCCCGGGCTCGGGCTTCGCCCATCGCTTTCGTTCGTGCGGGTTCTTGCTCTGCGCCCTCTTTTGGGGCTTCGCCCCTTGCCCCCTTGGGCTTTCGCCCCTGCTTGTGCGGGTTGGTGCTCTGCGCCCTGCTTGGCGGGCTCGCTGCTCTGGGGTGTTAGGCGAACTCCTTGCTGAAGTCGAAGGTGCGCCAGCGGGTGGGGCGGATGCTGATCGTGGTCCAGTGGGGGAGGGTCTCCTCGATCGCGGCGAAGAAGCGTTCGCCGTCGGCGGGGCCCAGGTAGCGGATCGACCAGCGGTGGTACTCGGCCGGGTCGGTGGGTTCGTAGCCGGTTATGGGGCCGTCCACGGAGACGAACTTGTAGGGCATCTCCTCCTGCTGGACGGCGAAGCCCGCCTGGCCGGCCTGCTTGATGAGGGTCAGCTTCCGGCTGGTGGACGGTGTGCTGATCCTGATGTCGCCGCCGGGTTCGTAGGCGTACCAGATCGGGACCAGGAGCGGCGCCCGGCCGTCGGGGACGCTGAGCATGCCGATGCGGGTGTCCGCCAGGAACGTCTCGCGTTCGGCCTTGGTCATGCTTGTGGTCATGGTGTCACCCCAGGTGGACGAGCATCTTGCCGGTGTTGGCGCCGCTGAGGACACCGAGGAGGGCGTCCGGGGCGCGGTCCAGGCCCTCCATGACCGTCTCCTCGGTGCGCAGGGTTCCGTCGGTCAGCCACGCGGCGGCCTTGGCGATGTGGTCGGGGAAGCGGTCGAGGTGGTCCGTCACCAGCACGCCGCGCAGGTTGAGCCGCTTGAGGGCCACGTCATAGATGTTGCGGGGGCCGGGGACCGGGCCGGTCGCGTTGTACTGGCTGATCATGCCGACGAGGGCGGCGCGGCCGTGCGCCTTGAGGGCGCCGATGGCGGCCTCGAGATGGTCGCCGCCGACGTTGTCGACGTAGACGTCGATGCCGTCGGGGGCGTGCTCGGCGAGGCGCTCGGGCAGCGAGCCCGCACGGTAGTCGATCGCGGCATCGAAGCCGAAGGTCTCGACGACCTTCGCGGCCTTGCGGGGGCCGCCCGCCGAGCCGATCACCTTGGCGGCGCCGAGCGCGCGGGCGATCTGGCCCGCGACGCTGCCGACCGCGCCGGCCGCGCCGGAGACGAAGACCACGTCGCCGGGCCGGACCGGCGCGATCTCGGTGACGGCGAGGTGGGCGGTCAGGCCGGTCGTGCCCAGCGCGCCTAGGTAGTCCTGCGGGCGGGCGATCGTGGTGTCGACGACGGTGGCGTCGGCGGCGTCCATGACGGCGTACTCCCGCCAGCCGAGGAAGTGCGACACGGTGGCGCCGGTGGGGACGGTCTCGCTTCGCGAGGCGACCACCTCGCCGATCGCGCTCCCCTCCAAGGCGGCGCCCAGCTGGAAGGGCGGAATGTAGGACGGGGCGTCGTCCATTCGGCCGCGCATGTACGGGTCCACTGACATCCAGGTGTTGCGGACCAGGATCTGACCTGGGGCGGGTTCTGGCGCGGAGGTCTCTGCCAGGGTGAAGTTCTCGCGGGCGGGCATGCCGGCGGGGCGGGAGGCCAGCCGGATCTCTCGGTTGGTGTTCATGGGTCTCAGGATGCGGTGGGCGCCTTCGGGTTTTCTGTTGATCCGCTTTAGGCTGGCGTGGTGCGTTTCGGGGTGCTGGGGCCGCTGGCCGTCTGGACGGACGACGGCGCACCGGTGCGGATCCCTGAGGCGAAGGTGCGGGCGGTGCTCGCTGCACTGCTCGCGCACGAGGGTCGCGTCGTGTCGGCCGACCGGCTGATCGATCTGGTGTGGGGCGAGCGGCTGCCCCGCAATCCCGCCGGGACCCTGCAGACGCGGATCTCCCAGTTGCGGCGGGCTTTGGAGGAGGCCGAGCCGGGCGGGAGGGGCCTGGTGGTGTCGCAGCCGCCGGGTTACCTGCTGCGGGTGGAACCGGAGGCCGTGGACGCCGCCCGGTTCGGGTCTTTGGTGGCGCGGGCGCGGGGTGGGGCTCGTGAGCGGGCGGGGCTGCTGGGCGACGCGCTGGCGCTGTGGCGGGGGCCGGCGTACGACGGGTTCGATTTCGCCGGGCCGGTCGCGGCCCGGTTGGAAGAGCAGCGGCTCCTGGCGGCGGAGGAGCACGCGGAGGCCCTTCTGGAGCTGGGCGAGCACGGCCGGGTGGTCGTCGAGCTGGAGGAGCTGGTGGCCCGGCATCCGCTGCGCGAGCGGCTGCGGGGCCTGCACATGCGTGCGCTCTACCAGGCCGGACGCCAGGGCGCGGCCCTGGAGAGCCATGCCGACCTGCGTGCGCGCCTCGCCGAGGAACTCGGTGTCGATCCGGGTCCCGAGATCGCGGGCCTGCACGAGGCGATGCTCAGGCAGGATCCGGCGCTGGAGGCGGCGCGTCCGCGCGGGAACCTGCCCGCGGCCGTGACCGAGCTCGTCGGGCGGGCGGAGGCGGTGGCGCAGGTGACCGCGCTGCTGGGGTCGGGACGGCTCGTCACGCTCACCGGCGCGGGCGGGGTGGGCAAGACGCAGCTCGCGCTCAAGGTCGCCCGCGGGTTCGGTGACGCCTGGCTGGTCGAGCTCGCCGGTCTGGACCGTGCCTCCGGTGACGCTCTGGCGGGGGTGGTCGCTTCGGCGCTCGGCATCCGGGGTGACGAGGGCGTCCCGCGCGATCCGCTCACGCGGCTGGCGGATGCGCTGAGCAGGAGGGACGTCCTGCTCGTCCTGGACAACTGCGAGCACGTGATCGAGTCCGCGGCGGCGGTGGTGGGGACGCTGCTGCGGGCGGCGCCGGGCCTGCGCGTCCTCGCGACGAGCCGGGAGCTCCTCGACATTCCCGGTGAGGTGCTGTGGACCGTGCCGCCTTTGGAGTTTCCGGGGGAGGAGGCGTCCGCCGCCGACCTGCCGCGGTTCGCGGCCGTGGAGCTCTTCGTGGCGCGGGCCGCGGCGGCTGCGCCGGGCTTCGCGCTCGATCCGGGCAACGCGGCGGCCGTGGCGTCCGTCTGCCGGCGCCTGGACGGGATCCCGCTCGCGCTGGAGCTCGCCGCGGCGCGGGTGCGGGTGCTGGGGGTGCACGAGCTGGCCGCCCGGCTCGACGACCGGTTCGGCGTGCTGGTCGCGGGCCGGCGCGACGCGCCGGCCCGCCAGCGCACGCTGCGGGCGATGATCGACTGGAGCTGGGAGCTGCTGTCCGAGCCGGAGCGGGCCGTCCTGCGCGGGCTCGGCGTGCACTCCGACGGGTTCACGCTCGCCGCGGCCCAGGACGTCGCCGGCCTGGACGGGATCGACGTGCTGGCCCGCCTGGTGGACCGCTCGCTCGTGGTCGTGGCGGACGGCCCCCGCTACCACCTGCTGGAGTCGGTCCGGGAGTACTGCCTCGAACGGCTGCGGGAGGCCGGCGAGCACGACCGGGCCGCCCGCCGCCACCTGCACCACTACACCGCGCTCGCCGAACGCGCCGCCGCGCACCTCCAGGGCCCGGACCAGCGGGAATGGCTGGAGCGCCTCGACCGGGAATGGGCCAACCTGCGCACCGCCCTCGACACGGCGGTCCGGACGGGCGGCGCCGCCCGTCTCGTCAACGCGCTCACCTGGTACTGGGTTCTGCGGTGCCGGCTGGCCGAGGCCCTGCGCGCGCTGGACCTGGCACTGGGCGCGGAGGACGACCCCCGCGCCGCCGTCTGGCGGACCGGGGTGGCGCTGCTGATGGGCGGGGGAGCGGACGCGTCCGTCCCGTACGGGGAGATCGCCGATCCGCGCGAGCGGGCGAGGGCCGTGTGGTTCCTCGCCTTCGCGCATCGCGGCTTCACCGACCCGAGCGTCACCTCCGGGTTGCTCGGTGAGGCTCTGGAGGGCTTCCGGGAGCTGGACGACCGCTGGGGCGTGGCCGCCGCGCTGGGTGTGCGGGCGACGATCGCCCGGGTCCGCGGGGACCTGGCCGCCGCGCGCCGCGACGCGGAGGAGAGCTATGCGGGCTTCCGGGCGCTCGGCGACCGCTGGGGGCAGGTAAGGGCCACCAACACCCTCGCCGAGCTGGCCGAGATCGCCGGCGACCACGCCGGCGCGTCCCGCCTGCACCGGGAGGGCCTGCGGATGGCCGAGGAGCTGTCGCTGTGGAGCGAGGCGTCGTTCCGGCACTCGGGGCTCGGCAGGATCGCCCTGCTGACGGGCGACCTCACGGCCGCCGACGCGCACCACGAGCGGGGGATGCGGCTGGCCGTCGAGCAGTCCGACCGGGCCGCGGAGCACTTCGCCGAGATGGGCCTGGCGCTGAGCGCGCGGCGCCGGGGCGAACCGGACGTGGCGGAAGCACGGCTGGCCGGGTGGGTGGACTGGCTGCGGGGGGTCGAGGGCGAGCCCGGCCTTGCGCTGGTGCTGTCCGAGCTGGGCTTCGCCGCCGAGCAGCGGGGCGATGTCGGGGCCGCCGAGAAACTGCATCGGGACGCTCTCGCCTCGGCCCGTGCGATCGGTGACCCGCGGGCCGAGGCGCTGGCCCTCGAAGGGCTCGCGGGGGCGTTCGCCGGCCGCGACGCGGAGCGCGCGGCGCGGCTGCTGGGCGCCGCGGCGGCTCTGCGGGCGTCGGTCGGCGCGCCGCTGCCCCCGGCCGAGCGGGGCGACGTGGACCGGATCACCGCAGCCGTGCGCGAGGCGCTGGGGGACGAGGCGTTCGCCGCCGGGTTCGAGGACGGCCGCCGCCGGGGCGCCGACGTGCCTCCCGTCCGCGACGGTGTGTGGTTATGATCCGGATCACTGGCTCTATCAGCGGGTTCGTCCGGAAGGGGAGGGTGGGCGATGTCCACGTCGGTGGTGCGGGCACGGCAGCACTCTTATGGGGATCTGCTGCATCGGACGGCCCGGCGGTATCCGGGGAAGCTCGCGGTGGTCAGCGGTGACCTGCGCGTCACGTACGCGGAGTTCGACGCGGCGGTGAACCGGGCGGCGAACGCGCTGGCGGAGCGGGGGCTGCGCAAGGGCGACCGGCTCGCCCTGCTGTCGCACAACTGCTTCCAGTACGCGGTGCTGGCGTTCGCGACGGCGAAGCTCGGCGTGGTGCTGGTGCCGGTGAACTTCATGCTGAACGCGGACGAGATCGCCTACATCCTCGGGCATTCGGGCGCGTCCGGGATCGTGGCCGAGGACGCGCTGGTGGCCACGGCCGAGAAGGCCCTGGTCGCGGCGGGCGTCCAGGGCGGGGTGCGGGGACGGATCGGCGGGGCGTCCGAGGGGTGGGAGGACGTCGACGGCTGGTGGCGGGAGGGTTCCGCGGCGGCGCCGGACGTGCTGGTCGGCGACGATGATCCGCTGCGGCTGATGTACACCTCGGGCACGGAGTCGCGGCCCAAGGGCGTGATGCTGACCAGCCGGTCGCTGATCAGCCAGTACGTGAGCTGCATCGTCGACGGGGAGATGTCCGCCGATGACGTCGAGGTGCACGCGCTGCCGATGTACCACTGCGCGCAGCTGGACTGCTTCTTCTCGGTCGATGTGTATCTGGGCGCGACCAGCGTGATCCTGCCGGGGCCCGATCCGGCGCTGCTGCTGGAGACGATCGAGCGGGAGAAGGTCACGAAGCTGTTCTGCCCGCCGACGGTGTGGATCGCGCTGCTGCGGCATCCCGATTTCGCGCGGCGGGACCTGTCCAGCCTGCGCAAGGGGTACTACGGGGCGTCCGCGATGCCGGTGGAGGTGCTGCGGGAGCTGCTGCGGCGGCTGCCGGACGTGCGGCTGTGGAACTTCTACGGGCAGACGGAGATGGCGCCGCTGGCGACGATCCTGCGTCCGGACGAGCAGCTGGAGCGGGCCGGGAGCGCCGGGCGGGCGGCGATCAACGTGGAGACGATGCTCGTCGACGACGACGGGAATCCCGTGGCGGCCGGCGAGGTCGGCGAGATCGTGCATCGGAGCCCGCACGCGGCTCTCGGCTACTACAACGACGAGGAGAAGACCGAGGACGCCTTCCGCGGCGGCTGGTTCCACTCGGGGGACCTCGGGGTCATGACCGAGGACGGCTACCTGTCGGTGGTCGACCGGAAGAAGGACATGATCAAGACGGGTGGGGAGAACGTCGCCAGCCGGGAGGTCGAGGAGGCGATCTACGAGCTGGACGGGGTCGCGGAGGTCGCCGTCTTCGGGATCGCCCATCCGCGCTGGATCGAGGCGGTCACGGCGGTCGTCGTCGCCAAGCCGGGGGCCGCGCTGGCCGTCGACGACGTGCACGCGCACGTGCGGGAGCGGCTCGCGGGGTACAAGCGGCCGAAGTACGTGGTGATGGCGGAGTCGCTGCCGAAGAACCCGAGCGGCAAGATCCTCAAGCGCGAGCTGCGGGGCCGGCACGCCGGGCTGGCGGAGTCCTGATCATTCCAGGTGCGGGGCGAGGGTGAGGGCGAGGTGGAGGGTCAGGCGGTCCTGGCCGTCGGTGAGGGTCAGGGCCGTCAGCTCCTCGATGCGGCGGAGGCGGTGGTAGAGGGTCTGCCGGTGGATGTTGAGGGCCTGGGCGGTCTTCTGGGCGTTGCCCGCCAGGTCCAGGTAGGTGCGGGCCGTCAGGGCCAGGTCGGGATGGCGGAGGAGGTTCTCCGTGCCGGGGGTTCGGGTGGTCTGCGTCAGCGCTTCGTCGCCCGCGGCGCGCAGGAGGCGCAGGACGCCGAGGGACGTCCAGTCGCGGGTCTCGCCGGCGGCGGCCGTGCGGGCGGCGACCCGGGCGCGGAGCCAGCCCTCGTGGACGGTCTCCAGGGTGGGGCAGGGGGAGTAGAAGCCCGCGTGGACGGGCGTGGTGCGCTCCTCCAGGAGGCGGCGGGCCCGGTCGACGACGGTACGCGGCGACGCCGACGCCGGGATCACCAGGACGTGGTCGCGCTGCCAGACCGTGGTGAGGACGGAGTGGGGGAGCAGCCACGGGTTGAGCGGGTCGGTGCTCGGGGTGCGCAGGACGGCGACGGCGAGCGGCGGGTCGGGGACGCCGGCCTCGGCGAGCTCGTTGGCGGCCTGGGCGCGGACGTCCGGCTGGGCCGACAGGAGGTCGGCGACCTTCCAGCCGAGGTCGTCGCGCTCACGGGCCTGGCGGGCCATGAGCAGGCCCGCGCGCTCGCAGAGCGGCATGGCGGGGGCGGCGTCGGTGATGCGCTCCTGGTCGTCCAGCAGCCAGAGGTAGCCGTAGGTGACGTTGTTCCAGCGGACGGGCAGGCAGAGCCGGCCGAGCTGGCCGAGGGAGTGGTCGGCGGGGATGCGGACGGGCCCGGCGGCGCGGGCGATGCCGTAGGACTCGAAGCGGGTGCGGACGGCCTCGGTCGCGCGCCGGTGCAGGATCGAGTCCATCCGGACGGGGTCGATCGTGTCGCCGTGCGCGGCGTAGGCGACGAGGTGGAAGTCGCGGTCCTCCAGGGTCGCCGGGGCGCCGAGGAGGTCGGCGGCGAGTTCCACGATCTCTTGAAGGTCAGGGGCCATTGGACATCTGTATGAAGACTCTGCTGGTTGAAAGTGGCATCTGACTATACGCGGTGCGGGGCTGGGGTTCCTACCTTCGAGGTGTCGTTAGGAGGCGCCTCATGCTCGGTCCCGTTCTGCTTGCCGCCGCGCGCAGCGATCGCATGCGCGGGCTGGTCACCTCCGTACCGCTGACGCGGCGGGTCGTCGACCGGTTCGTCGCCGGGGAGGACCTGGACGCCGCCGTCCGGGCCGTGCGGGAGCTGACCGGCGGCGGGCTGCGCGTCACGCTGGACCACCTGGGCGAGTACACGCGCGAGCGGGCGCAGGCGGAGGCCACGCGGGACGCCTACCTGGCGATGTTCGAGGTCTTCGCCGAGCAGGGGCTCGCGGCGGGCGCGGACGCGTCGGTGAAGCTGTCCGCGCTGGGGCAGGCGCTGCCCGGTGATCTCGCGCTGGACAACGCGCGGGAGATCTGCGCGGCGGCGGCTCGGGCCGGCATGACGGTCACGCTGGACATGGAGGACCACACCACCGTGGACTCCACGCTGGAGGTCCTCGGCAAGCTGCGCGCCGACTTCCCGTGGGCGGGCGTCGCGATCCAGGCGATGCTGCGCCGGACGGAGGGCGACCTGCGCGACCTGGCGCACGAGGGGTCGCGCGTCCGGCTCGTCAAGGGCGCCTACGCGGAGCCCGCGTCGGTGGCGTTCGACGGCAAGGCCGAGATCGACCGGGCTTACGTGCGCGGGCTGCGGGTGCTGATGGCGGGCGACGGGTACCCGATGGTCGGCAGCCACGACCCGCGGCTGATCGACATCGCGCGGACGCTGGCCGTCGTGAACGACCGGTCCGCCGGCTCGTACGAGTTCCAGATGCTGTACGGCATCCGGGCCGGTGAGCAGCGGCGGCTCGCGCAGGACCACCGGATGCGCGTCTACGTGCCGTACGGGAGCGACTGGTACGGCTACTTCATGCGCCGCCTGGCCGAACGGCCCGCCAACCTCGTGTTCTTCCTTCGTTCGTTCGTCTCTCGCTGATGAGGAGGCCCCCTTCCATGGACGCCGTGACCACCGTTCCGACGCCCGCGAACGAGCCGGTGCGCGGGTACGCGCCCGGCAGCGCCGAGCGGGCCCGGCTGGAGGCGAGGCTCGCCGAGCTGACCGCCGAGGCCCCGATCGACCTGCCCATGACGATCGGCGGCGAGCGGCGGCTCGGCGCGGGCGCGAAGGTCGCCGTCGTGCAGCCGCACGACCACGCGTCGGTGCTCGGGACGTTCGGGACCGCGACGGCCGATGACGCCCGCGACGCGATCGGCGCCGCGCTGGAGGCCGCGCCGGCGTGGCGGGCGCTGCCGTTCGACGAGCGCGCCGCCGTCTTCCTGCGCGCCGCCGACCTGCTCGCCGGGCCGTGGCGTGAGACGATCCTGGCCGCGACGATGCTCGGGCAGTCCAAGACCGTCCAGCAGGCGGAGATCGACAGCCCGTGCGAGCTGGTCGACTTCTGGCGGTTCAACGTGAGCTACGCGCGGCGGCTGCTCGCCGAGCAGCCGATCAGCAGCCCCGGCGTGTGGAACCGGTCCGACCTGCGGCCGCTGGAGGGGTTCGTCTACGCGATCACTCCGTTCAACTTCACCGCGATCGCCGCGAACCTGCCGACCGCGCCCGCGCTGATGGGCAACGTCGTGGTGTGGAAGCCGTCGCCGACGCAGACCTACGCGGCCGTGCTGACCATGCGGCTGCTGGAGGAGGCGGGACTGCCGCCGGGCGTCATCAACCTCGTGACCGGGGACGGGGTCGCGGTCTCCGAGGTCGCGCTGGCCCATCCGGAGCTCGCCGGCATCCACTTCACGGGGTCGACCGCGACGTTCCAGCACCTGTGGAAGACGGTCGGGAACAACATCGAGAAGTTCCGGAGCTACCCGCGGCTCGTCGGCGAGACCGGCGGCAAGGATTTCGTGGTCGCGCACCCGTCGGCCGACCCGGACGTGCTGAAGACCGTGCTGGTGCGCGGCGCGTTCGAGTACCAGGGGCAGAAGTGCTCCGCCGCGTCCCGCGCCTACATCCCGCGCTCGATCTGGGAGAACGGGTTCAAGGAGCGGCTCGCGGACGAGGTCGAGGGCCTCACCATGGGCGACGTGTCCGACCTGTCCAACTTCATCGGCGCGGTGATCGACGAGCGGGCGTTCGCGAAGAACAAGGCCGCGATCGACCGGGCGAAGGACGACCCGGCGGTCGAGGTCGTCGCGGGCGGCACCTACGACGACTCGGTCGGGTACTTCGTCCGGCCGACGGTGCTGGTGTCCGGCGACCCCGACAACGAGATCTTCTCCAAGGAGTACTTCGGGCCGATCCTCGGCGTACACGTCTACGACGACGCCCGGTACGAGGAGATGCTCGCGCAGATGGAGTCGGTCGCCGACTACGCGCTGACCGGCGCCGTCATCGCGACGGACCGCGCCGCGGTCGCGCACGCCGCCGAGGTGCTGCGCTACGCCGCCGGCAACTTCTACGTCAACGACAAGCCGACCGGCGCCGTCGTGGGGCAGCAGCCGTTCGGCGGGGCGCGCGCGTCCGGCACCAACGACAAGGCGGGGTCGGTGTTCAACCTGCTGCGCTGGACGTCCCCGCGCTCGATCAAGGAGACGTTCGTCCCGCCGACGGACTACCGCTACCCGCACATGGGCTGACCGCCGGCGGCGCCGCGGCCGGGGCACCACCCGGCCGCGGCGCCGGTGCGGCCGGGCGCCGCGAGTCAGATGGACAACTGCGTTCTTCTGCTCGCATAATCATGGCTCGTGACCGCACAGGCCGCCGGGAGGCGTGCATGACGGACGGGCCGCGGCTCGCCGCCGGAACCGAGCTCGACGACCGGTACCGCCTGGAGGGCCTGATCGGCCGCGGCGGCATGGGCGAGGTCTGGCGCGCGGTCGACACCAGGCTGCGCCGGCCGGTCGCGATCAAGGTGCTGCCCGCCGAGCCGGCCGCCGTGCCGGGCGCGATGGAGCGGTTCGAGCGCGAGGCGGAGGCCGCCGCCGCGCTCCAGCACCCCGGCATCACCGTCGTGTTCGACATCGGCCGCACCGAGGACGGCCTCGCCTACCTGGTCATGGAGCTCCTCGAAGGCGAGGACCTCCAGACGGTCATGCGCCGCAGCCCGGGCGGGCTGCCGGTCGGCGAGGCCGTCGCCCTCGCCGTCCAGCTCGCGGACGCCCTCGCCGCGGCCCACTCGCGCGGGATCGTGCACCGCGACATCAAGCCCGCGAACCTCTTCGTGCTCGCCGACGGGCGCCTCAAGCTGTGCGACTTCGGCATCGCCGGCCTCGCCGACGCCGCGACGCGGCTGACCCAGGACGGCGGGTCCGTCGGCACCCCCCTCTACATGGCCCCCGAGCAGTTCCGCGGGGAGGCCGCCGACTCCCGGTCCGACCTCTACGCGTTCGGGTGCGTCCTCCACGAACTCCTCACCGGCGGCCCCCCGTTCCGCTCCGGCACCGGACTGCCCGGCCTGCTGTACGCACACCTGAACGAGCCCCCGCCGCGCGTCGGCGCCGTCCGCCCGGACGTGCCGCCGCACCTGGAACGGCTCGTCCTCGACCTCCTCGCGAAGGAGGTGGACCGGCGCCCCGCGAGCGCGGCCGCCGTCGCCTCGTTCCTCCGGGCGGAGGGCCAGGGGACTGCACCGCAGCCGGTGGCCCCGCAGCCGGTCGCGCCGCCTCCCGGCCCGCCTCCCGCCGGGCTTCTGGCGCCGGGGCTCCCGGGCCCGGGGACGAACCCCGGCACGGCGATGACCCCCGGTACGACGATGAACCCCGGTACGACGATGAACCCCGGCACGGTGGTGATGCCCGGCCGGGCGGCCGCCGGCCGGCCCGCCGTGCGGGTGATGCTCGCGGCGGGCGCGGCGCTCGTCCTCGCCGCCCTCGTGATCGGCGGCACCGTCGTCTTCCTCGCCTCCCCGCCGGACGGCGGGGCGAGCGCGGCGAGCGCGACCAGCGGGTCGACCCCGCCGACCGTCCCGCCCACGACCGCACCCTCGGCGACCCCCTCCACGCCGACGGTCCACAAGATCGTCTACAAGGTGAGCGGCAGCGTCTCGCCCGTCTCGGTCATGATCTTCCCTCCCGGCGGCGGCATGACCAACCAGACGGTCAAGCCGCCGTGGAGCGCCAAGTACGAGGCGTCGCGCTTCACCTTCCTGAGCGTCGGCGGCAACACCGGGATCAAGACCGGGCGCATCCACTGCAGCATCTCGCTGGACGGCAAGGTCGTCCAGGAACGTTCCGCCGAGGGGCAGTTCGCCAGCGTGAGCTGCCAGTACCAGGACCCCTTCGGCTACGGCTTCGGGTTCGGCTCGCCCGCGCCGTAGGCCGCCCGGGCGGCGGGCGCCGCGTCCGGCTCAGCCGAGCCCGGTCGCCGGGAGCGAGACCCAGCCGCGGGTGAACGGCGACGCGATGCGCTGCGCGTTCTCCAGGTCCACCCCCACATCGGGGTGGGCCCGGAGCAGCTCCTCCAGCGCGACGCGCGCCTGCAGCTTCGCCAGGTGCGAGCCGATGCAGAAGTGCACGCCGCTGGAGAACCCCAGGTGGCGCGGGATCTCCCGGGTGATGTCGAGGTCGCCGGCGGACGGGCCGAACTCCCGCTCGTCCCGGTTCGCGGACCCGAACAGCATCATCACCTTCTGGCCCTCGGGGATCTCCGCCCCGCCGATCGCGACCGGCCGCGTCGTCGTCCGGCCGAGCGCCTGCACCGAGCCCTCCAGCCGCAGGAACTCCAGCAGCGCGTTCGGGATCAGCGAGAAGTCGGACGCGAGCCGCTCGCGCTGCGCGTGATCGGTGTCCAGCAGCATGACCCCGTGCGAGATCAGGTTGCCGGTCGTGTCGTTGCCGCCCGCGACCATGACGAAGCAGAACCCGAGGATGTCCCAGTCGGTGAGGCGCTCCCCGTCCACCTCGGCCGCGGTCAGCGCGCTGATCAGATCCTCGGACGGATCGGCCCGGCGGGCCTCGATCACGCCGGTGAAGTACTCGAACATCTCCGCGACGGCCGCGACCGCGTCGTCCTTCAGCGCCTTCAGATCGAACCCGTCGTCCTGGAGCGTCGTCAGCGCCCGCACCCACGGGTCGAACCGCGCCCGGTCCGCCTCCGGGACGCCGAGCAGGTGCGCCAGCGCGAACGTCGGCAGCGGCGAGGAGAAGTCCCGGTGCAGGTCGGGGACCTCGCCGTCGGCCGCCTTGCGCTCCATCCGCCCGATGTTCTCCCGGACGAACCCGCGCAGCATGTCCTCCAGCGCCGCGATCCGCCGTGGCGTGAACCCGTGGCTCACCAGCCTGCGCAGGACGGTGTGGCGCGGCGGATCCAGCATCACGATCGTCGGCGCCAGGCCCAGCGTGCCGATCTCGTCCGGGTAGAACGTCAGCCCCTGCGCGGACGAGAACGCCCCCGCGTCGCGCGTCGCCGCCCAGATGTCCTCGAACCGCGACAGCGCCCAGAACGGCGGGTCGTCGTGGCGGTGGACGGGGTCCTCGTCGCGGAGCCGCCGGTACGCGGGGTACGGGTCGGCCTGGAAGCCGGGATCGAACGGGTCGTAGACGTCCACCATGGCGCGGGCCCTCCGGGAGGTTGTAACGAGCACCGTTATTAACGCCCCCTGTTAGTATCACCGCGTGCCGAGAGACGCAAGCGCCACCCGAGACCGCCTCATCCGCGCCGGCGCCCGCCTCTTCGCCGCCGAAGGCATCGACGCCGCCCGCACCCGCGACATCGTCGCCCTCGCCGGCCAGGGCAACGACTCCGCCATCACCTACCACTTCGGCTCCCGCGCCGGCCTCCTCGACGCCATCCTCCGCGCCGGCGTCCAGCGCATGGAACCCGCCCGCGCCGCCACCCTCCCCGCCCTCGACCCCGCCGACCTGCACGCCATCGTCGCCGCCATCGTCGAACCCACCGCCGCCGAACTCCGCACCCCGCACGGCCGCGACTTCCTGCGCATCACCGCCCAGCTCGCCGGCCGCGCCGGCATCCGCGGCCACCGCGTCCCGCCCGTCATCGCCGGCACCGCCCTCACCCGCCAGCTCGACCTCCTCCAGACCGCCTGCCGCGCCCGCCTCCCCGAACCCCGCGCCCTCGAACGCATCGCCGTCGCCATCGCCTTCCTCACCGCCGCCCTCGCCGACCGCACCGGCCGCATCGAACCCGGCCACCCCGACCCCACCCTCCTCGACCACGACGCCTTCGTCACCGACCTCACCGCCATGCTCACCGCCGCCCTGCAAGCCCCCGTCCACACCCCCGCCGCCCCCCGCGCCTAACCGGTTTGCGCAAGCACCCCCAGCCCCATAGAGTTAAGACATCACCGCGGGGTGGAGCAGTTCGGTAGCTCGCTGGGCTCATAACCCAGAGGTCGCAGGTTCAAATCCTGCCCCCGCTACGGGTCCTAGGGTCCTCCTGGTCAGCGCCTTCGGCGCTTTCCCCAGGGGGACCCTTCGCCGTTTATCGGGGGGGCGACCCCCCGAGCCCCCCGGTGTGGGGGCTCCGCCCCCACGCCCCCGGGCTCGGGCTTCGCCCATCGCTTTCGTTCGTGCGGGTTCTTGCTCTGCGCCCTCTTTGGGGCTTCGCCCCTTGTGTTTTGTGCGGGTTCTGCTCTGCGCTCTGTTCTGGGGCTTCGCCCCTTGCCCCCCTTGGGCTTCGCCCGTTGTTTCGTGCGGGTTGGTGCTCTGCGCTCTGTCTTGGGGGCGGGGCTTGCAATTGGTGATTTTCGGGGGACCTGAATTCGGGATATGGGGGGCGGTTGTCGGCGTGGTGATCAACTGTTACTGATACGTTGCGGTCGGTGCGGGGCGGGGTGCCTAGACTGGGGGGTGCACGCGGGGGGATGTGCATTCTTGCTCATCCGATGGGAGTGGGATGTCGGAGGATCCCTCTGGTCGGCGGGATGCGAGGGTCCAGCAATTCACCGCGGTCTGCGGACTTCTGCTGACCCTTCTCACCCTCTATGAGGGGCCGCTTCTGCGAATGCCGTGGTGGGGGCAGGCGCTCGTCATCCTCGGCATCGTGGTGCTGGGCATCGCCATCGTCGCCGTCACCACTTCCGCCGGGGCGGGGCCGGGGATCTGGACGAAGATCAAGGCCGTCGCGGGGCGGGCCGTCGAGGTGGCGCGGTGGGCGCTGGGGCTCCTCCGGCTCGGGATCGCGGGGATCGCGGCCGCCGTCGTCGTTCTGCTGGCGATCATGTTCGTGCCGCCGCTCTGGTCGGTGATCACGTCCGGCGGGGCCTGCGGGGAGCCGATCGACCTGCGGGTCGTCACCGACGCGGAGAACGTCGGGCCGCTCGGGGCGGCGGCGCGCAGGTACATGGCGGACAGGTCCGGCGGCGGCTGCCGGACGGTCACCGTCGACGTCACCGCGGACGCGCCGGCCGAGCAGGCCGAGGCGGGCTTCGCGCACGGATGGACGAGCCCCGGCACCGGCCTGAGCCCCGACGACTGCTCGTCGCGGCCCCCACGGGCGACGCTGCTCGGCGCGCAGCCGGACGTCTGGATACCCGCCAGCTCGATCATCGCGCGGGGCGTGCGGGACTACGTCGAAGGGCTGCGGACGTGCTCGGGGAAGGCGAGCCCCGTGCTGGTGCGGGCCCACCTCGACGTGCAGGGGTCGGTGGCCTCGTCGCCGCTGGTCCTCGGCGTCTTCCCCCGGTCCGACCAGCCGAGCCTGGTGTCCGGGAAGCAGGGGCTGAAGTCGCTGCTGGACGCGTTCTACCAGGACGACCTCGTCCGGTCCCTCGCCCGCCCGTCCCCGGACGCCTCCACCTCCGGGCTGCTCGCGACGCCGCTGCTGTACCAGGTCATGCCGGGATCGGGTGGGGACCCGGCGAAGGTGGAGGAGGCCCTCGCGCAGACCGAGGCGCCCGCGGGCGACGCGGTCTCGATGCTCTGCGAATTGCAGAAGGGCGCTGCGGCTCCGCCCGATCGGATGGCCGTCATCGTGCCGGAGAGCGTCCTTGCCAGGTATGACCACGGCGATGCGCCGGGATGCCCGAGCGGGCGGCCTCCGCAGCAATGGCGGCTCTCCGCCTACTACGCCAATGACCTCCCCGTTCTCGACTTCCCGTTTGTGCACGTCCGCTGGCCTGGCCAGGACGACGGGCGGCGTGATGAGGCCGTGGCGGATTTCCGGAAATGGCTCCAGCGTGACGCGCTCACGCGGGACGGGCTGCGCACCCCGTCGGGACGGCTGACGGCCGACGACCACGCGGTCGGGGGACTGCGGAACGGGGACCACTCCGTTCCCGACCTCGTGCCGCCCCGTCCGCTGGCGGGCGGCGCGAACTGCGCCGGGCCGATGGAAGAGCTGTTCCATTGCTTCCAGAACGCCCGGCCGCCGCTTCCGCTGAGCGTGATGCTCGACGTCTCCGGCTCGATGGCGAATCCCTCGGGGCCGCAGAGCGAACCGCGCCTCGGGTTCGCGCAGGAAATGGCGCTGCGCATCATGGGCGGCATCCGGCCGAGCGCCCCGACGTCGCTGTTCCAGTTCTCGCGCCCGCCCAGGTCGAAACCCGACTACCGGATGGCGAACGGCGGGCTGGTCGCCGCCTCGGGCGGCGAGTCGGACCGGCTCGACGTGGAGACCGCCGTCCAGAAGGCCACCACGACGGGCTGGGACCTGGCGCTCACGTCGGCCATCGCCCAGGCGGCTCCGCACCTGCCGCTCGGCAAGCAGACGCTGGTGCTGGTGACCGACGGGCAGGCCGCGTCCACCAACTCCGGCGCCGGCGGCCAGGCCGCGGCGCTCGCCCGGCAGATCAAGAAGGACTATCCCGAACTGACCCTGCTGATCGCGCTCACCCCGCAGTCGGACTGCCGCGCCGAACCCGTCGCCTCGATCGCCGCGGCGTTCGGCCCGGACACCTGCAAGTCCGCGGACACCGTCGATGAGATCACGAGCCTGGTGGCGGCCCAGATCTACCGGAGCGCCGGGTGATGGGCGCGCGGCGGAGGCGCGTCGTCGCGTCGGTCGTGGCGTTCGCGGTGACGCTGGTGCTGCTGCAGGGCATCCGGTGGTCGCTGTCCTATCACCCGCTGTTCCACGGCTGCGGCGAGCACCGGGGTCTGACGATCGCCGCGGACGTCGACGTCAGCCCGGACTTCCGGCGGCGTGCCCTCGTCGAGGACTGGAACCAGCATCATCCCCGTGACCCGGCGACGCTGATCGAGGTGGCGCGGTCCACGGACACCACGCGCAGCCAGCTCGCGTCCACGCTGGAGTCGGGGAGCTGCGCTTACGACGTACTGCTCGTCGACGTGGCGTGGCTGCCGGAGTACGCGCATCGTGGCTTCCTCGCGCCGGTCAAGGGCGACTGGATGGAGGACCGGTCCGACTTCCTGCGACCCACGCTGGACACGGGCAAGTGGAAGGGCACGCAGTACGCGGTGCCGTGGTTCACCGACGCCGGGCTGCTGTACGTGCGGAAGGGCACGAAGGCCCCGGAGTCGTTCGACGCGCTGCTCAAGGCCGGATATGCGACGCAGCTGGCGGACTACGAGGGGCTCACCGCGAACGCGCTGGAGGTCATCTGGAACGCCTCGCAGAAGGTGGTGCTCAGCGGCGACCACGTCGACAAGGTGGACGAGGGGACGGCGCAGGTCGTTCTCAACGGCCTCGACCACCTCGTGGGCGGCGGGTCCGCCCTGGCGGCGTCCCGGGACTCCATGGAGGACGGCTCCCTGAAGGCGTTCGCGTCGGGGCAGCCGCTCATGCGCAACTGGCCGTACGCGTTCAGGACGCTCACCGCCGACCCGCGCATCCGCAACGGCTTCGACGTCCGGCCCCTGCCGTATCCGGGCATCGCGGTGCTCGGCGGCTGGGACCTCGCGGTGTCGGCGCGGTCCAAGCACCAGGCCGAGGCGGGGCTACTGGTCAAAACCCTGACCGGCAGGGAAGCGCAGGGCACCCTCTTTGCGTGCGGCGGGTTCACGCCGACGCGGAACTCCACGTTGAGGGACACGGACAAGTGCAAGGATCCCAAGTTCCGCGACGACGAGCTGCCTTCGCCTGAGCGGTTCAAGGAGTTCGCCAACACGCTGCGGACCGCGCTGTTCCAGGCGCAGCCGCGTCCGATCACGCCGTACTACGCGCAGTTCAGCGAGACCTTCCGCGGGTGCGTCGAGGACGTGCTCGATGCCGGGAACCACGTGCCCGGGGCGCGGCGGCCGGACGCCGCGACGCTTGCGAAGGTGCTCACCGCGGCGTTGAAGGGCAAGCACAGCAGCTGCTAGTGCGCGTTGTTGATGATCTCCGCCAGGCGGGTCGGGTGGGAGAGGAACGCGGAGTGGCTGGAAGGCAGTTCGTGTGCGTGGGTGGCGCGGGTGCTCAGGGTTCGCTGGACGCCCACGGCGGTCGCGCGGTCCTGCGTGCAGACCACGTAGGTGGAGGGGATCGTTTTCCAGGCGACGGCATTGGGTGACTGCTGGGCGAAGGGCGGGGCCATGGGGCGGAGATGGCTTGCGGCCTCGCTGGGGTTCGGGCAGTCGTGGAAGAGGACGTGCTCGGCGCGGTCGGGCTTGAAGGCGAGCAGGCCGTCCTCGGTGAAGTCGCAGTCGACCTGGGGGTTGACGTTGGGTTCGGCGCCGGCCTGGGCGCCGAAGCCCATGAGGGTCTCGCCCTCGTCGGCGTTGTAGGCGGCGACATAGACGAGGTGCCGGACGGCGGGGTGGCCGGCGGCCGCCTCGGTCGCCGGGATGCCGCCGTAGGAGTGGGCGACAAGGGTGACGTCGGTGTGGGCGTCCAGCACCTGTTTGATCGCCTGGGCGTCGTCGTGGGCGTCTCCGCGGGCGGGGCCGCAGCTGGGCAGGTCGACGGTGACGGCCGGGGCGTTCAGGAGGGGCGTCACCTCCCGCCAGTACCAGGGGCTGTGCCAGGCTCCGTGCACCAGGACGTACGTCATGCCTGTCCTCTCGTGGGCGACGGGGTCATCGTAGGGCGGTCCGGCAGCGGACATAACCTGGTGGCATGAGGAATCTGGTGGCGGGTGTGCTCGATGTCTGCTGCGTGCTCGTGTTCGTGGCGATCGGGCGCAGCTCGCATGACGAGGCGGGGAGCGTGACCGGGTTCCTCACGACCGCGTGGCCGTTCCTGGCGGGCACCGGGGCCGGCTGGGTCGCGCTGCGGGCGTGGCGGCGGCGGGCCGATGCGGTGGTGCCGGTGGGGATCGGGGTCTGGCTGTCGACGGTCGCCGTCGGCATGGTGCTGCGGGTCGTCTCCGGGCAGGGGATCGCGTTCACGTTCGTGCTGGTCGCGCTCGTGTTCCTGGGGTTGGTGCTGCTCGGGTGGCGGGGCGTCGCGCGGGGTGCGGTGGCGATCCGGGGTGACAAACCCGAGCGTGTCTGAGTTGTCGGATGTCTCCAAATGACCGGGCGGTCTGTTTGCCGGTCGGGCCGGTTGACGCCGGACGCGCGGTGCTGGTGAAGTTACCCGCGAGTCACGTGGGTGACCGAGCAAGCATGTCGAAGGGGACACGATGGCATCTGCGCTGCGGGACTGGCTGGACAAGCCGAACACCGGACGCGGCGTCCACCTGGCGGCCGACGACGGCGGGTGGGAGTTCCGCGGGTACGGTGAGCTGGCCTCCGCCGCGCGCCGCACGGCCGGTGCGCTGATCGAGGAGGGCGTCCGCCCGGGCGACGTCGTCTGCCTCGTCCTGCCCACGGACTTCACTTGCATCGAGACCTACTTCGCCGTCTGGGCCGCCGGCGCCACCGTCTGCCTGATCACGCCGCCGCTGTTCCAGGACGGGGACGACTACGTCGCGCACGTCGCGGCGATCCTTTCGCAGGCCGAGCCGGTGCTCGTCGTCGCGTCCGAGGACCTGTCGGACTATGCCGGACGGGCGATGGCGCAGGCCGGCCTGCAGGGCGAGCCGTGGCTGCCGCGGCAGGCCGCCACGGAGGCCCCGGTGCAGCCCGCCGGCGAGCTGGCGCTGCTGCAGTTCACCTCCGGGTCCAGCGGCGCGCCGCGCGGAGTCATGGTCACCTGGGACAACCTCGAGGCCAACTGCGAGCTGATCGCCCGGTCGGCGGGGTTCGAGGAGGGCGACGTCGTCGCGTCCTGGCTGCCGCTGTACCACGACATGGGGCTGATCGGCTGCTTCATCACCCCGATCGCCCGGCAGGGCGCGCTGCGGCTGATGCGGCCCGACCACTTCATCCGCGACCCGGCACGCTGGATCCGGTGCTTCGCCGACGCGCAGCACACGGCCGCGCCCCCGTTCGCGTACGCGTACTGCGCGCGGCGGGTGAAGCCGGAGCAGCTGGTGGGCCTCGACCTGTCCGGCTGGAAGATGGCGCTGATCGGCGCGGAGCCGATCGACCCGCACTCGCTGGAGGTGTTCGCGGAACTGCTGGAGCCGTTCGGGTTCTCGCGGACGGCGTTCCGCCCGGCGTACGGGATGGCGGAGACGACGCTGCTCGTCACCATGGACAAGGAGCTGCGCGACCCGGTGGCCGTGCGGCCCGACCCGGAGTCGCTGTCGTTCGGCAAGCCGGTGCGGATTCTGGAGCAGCATTCGCTGGGCGCGCAGTCGCTCGGCGCGAAGGCCGGCTGGATCGTCGGCTGCGGGACGCCCGAGGAGGACGTGCCGGTCCGGATCGTCGACGACGGCGGCCGGGAGGTGCCCGAGGGCGTGCTCGGCGAGATCGTCGTCGGCGGCGCGTCGGCGTGCCCCGGGTACTACGCGGGCGCGGAGGCCAAGTCGACGCGGTTCATCGACGGCGAGGTCCACACCGGCGACGCGGGCTTCTTCCACGAGGGCCAGCTGTTCGTGCTGGGCCGGATGGGCGACAGCATCAAGGTGCGCGGCCGGTCCGTCTACGTGGAGGACCTGGAGTCCAAGATCGCCGAGGTGAGCGGGCTCGGCAAGGGCCGCATCGTGGTCGTCGGCGTGCCGGGCGCCGGGCAGAAGGGCCTCGCGCTGTTCGCCGAGACCCTCGACGACGCGTGGGTGCCCGAGGTGCGCGAGACGCTGCGCCGGCGGGTCGGCGAGGACGTCGAGGTGACGATCGTGGTCGGCACCGGGCTGATCCAGCGCACGTCCAGCGGCAAGCCCCGCCGCCGGTACATGTGGGAGCGGCTGAAGGACGGCAAGATGGACGGCGCCCGCGTCGTGGACTGAGCCCGTGCGGGCGGGCGGGGAGCCCCGTTGTGAGGTGAGCCTCTGTACGGGGCGTCCAATTGCTAAAGCCGGTGATAACGGACAACATGGGTTGACGCTCTGAGAGGTCGACGATGCCGTCTGTTGCCACGACGCTTTTTCGCCTGGGTTCCCGCCTGGGTTCCACCGCCCAGAACGCCCTTGAGGTCGCCCGTTTCGGCGGCCTCGACACCGAGGAGGACGCCTCCCCGTTCGAGGTGGCGGCCGAGCAGCGCGTGTACCGGCTCCGGCACTACTTCCCGGAGTCGGCGGGCGGGCCGGTGATGCTGCTCGTCCCGCCGCTGATGATCACCTCGGAGGTGTACGACATCTCCTCGCGGGTCAGCGCGGTGGGGGTGCTGCGGGACCTCGGCGTGGACCCGTGGGTGGTCGACTTCGGCGCGCCCGAGCGCGAACCCGGCGGGCTGGAGCGGACCGTCACCGACCACGTCGTGGCGGTCAGCGACGCGGTCGACCGGGTCCGCGCGGCCACCGGGCGGGACGTGCACCTCGCCGGGTACTCGCAGGGCGGCATGTTCGTCTACCAGGCGGCGGCGTACCGGCGCAGCGAGGGCGTCGCGTCGATCGTGACGTTCGGCAGCCCGTCCGACACCAGCGTCGGGCTGCCGTTCGGGCTGCCGAGCTGGATCGCGACGGAGGGCGCCGAGCGGATCCCGGACTGGATGCTCGGCGGGTTCGCTGTGCCCGGCTGGGTGACGCGGCTGGGGTTCCAGCTGCTCAGCCCGGTGAAGTCGGTGCGGTCGCGGGCCGAGTTCATCATGCAGCTGCACGACCGGGAGCGGCTCGCGCCGCGCGAGCGGCAGCGCCGGTTCCTGGAGCGGGAGGGCTGGGTGTCGTGGCCCGGCCCGGCGCTCGCGGAGTTCATCCGGCAGTTCATCCAGCACAACCGGATGCTCACGGGCGGGTTCGTCATCGGCGACCGGCTGGTCACGCTGGCCGACATCACCTGCCCGGTGCTGACGTTCGTCGGCGAGGTGGACGAGATCGCGGCGCCGCCGATGGTGCGCGGGATCCGGCGGGCCGCGCCGCGCGCCCAGGTGTACGAGGCGTGCCTGCGGGCCGGGCACTTCGGGCTCGTGGTGGGGAGCATGGCGATCTCGCGGACGTGGCCGTCGGTCGCGGCGTGGGTGCGCTGGCGCGAGGGCGACGGGGAGCTGCCCGAGATCGTCGCGCCGGTGACCGGCGACGACGAGGTGCCGCCGGCGTCCCTGCCCGGCGGGCCCGCGGGCTACGGGCTCCAGCTGGCGATGGGCATCGGGACGAGCGCGGCGCGCTCGGCGCTGCGGACGGCGGCGCGGGCCGTCCAGGGGACGCGGCAGCTGGGCGGGGAGGCCGCGCAGAACCTGCCGCGGCTGGCCCGGCTGGAACGCATCCACTCCAACACGCGGATGTCGATGGGCCTGCTCCTGGACGAGCAGGCCCGGCACATGCCCGACGAGGTGTTCTTCCTCTACCAGGGGCGTGCGCACACCCACGACGCGGCGAAGCGGCGCATCGACGCGGTCGTGCGCGGGCTGATCCACATCGGCGTCCGGCACGGGGACGCGGTGGGCGTGCTGATGGGGACGCGGCCGACGGCGCTGGCGCTGGTCGCGGCGCTGAGCCGGCTCGGCGCCGTCGCGGTGCTGCTGCGCCCGGACGGCGACCCGGCGGCGGAGGCCCGGCTCGGCGGCGTCACCCGGGTGATCGCCGACCCCGAGCACGCGGCGCGGGCCGCCCGGCTGGACGGGATCGACGGCTACCTGCTCGGCGGCGCGGGACGCGGCGACCGGCAGCAGGGTGGGCGGCAGCAGGGTGGGCGGCAGCAGGATGGGCGGCAGCAGGATGGGCGGCAGGGCGCGCGCGGGCCGCTGACCGACATGGAGCTGATCGACCCCGACACGGTGGAGCTGCCGCGCTGGTACCGGCCGAACCCCGGACGGGCCGGCGACCTCGCGTTCGTGATCTTCAGCGGGGACGGCGAGCACCTGCGCGCGAACCGGATCACCAACCGGCGCTGGGCGCTGTCGGCGTTCGGCACGGCCTCGTCCGCCGCGCTGTCCCCGGCCGACACCGTCTACAGCATCACGCCGCTGCAGCACCCGTCCGCGCTGCTGATGAGCCTCGGCGGCGCCGTCGCGGGCGGCGCGCGGCTCGCGCTCGCCAGCGGCTACGACCCCGAGACGTTCTGGGACGAGGCGCGCCGCTACGGCGTGACCGTCGCGTCCTACACCTGGACGCTGCTGCGCGACCTGGTGAACGCGCCGCCCGACCCGGCCGAGCGGCACCACGCGGTGCGGCTGTTCATCGGGTCGGGGATGCCGCGCAACCTGTGGCGGCGGGTCGAGGACCGGTTCGCGCCCGCGCGCGTGCTGGAGTTCTACGCCTCGACCGAGGGTGCGGCGGTCCTGGTCAACCTGAGCGGCAAGAAGCCCGGCTCGCTGGGGCGCCCGCTGCCCGGCAGCGCCGAGGTCCGGCTGGTCCGCTACGACCTGGAGAGCGGCGGCCTCGTGCAGGGCCCGGACGGCCTCGGGGTCGAGTGCGAGCCCGGCGAGATCGGCATGCTGCTCGCGCGGGTCCGGCCGTCGGCGCTCGGGTCGGCGGCGCGGCCGGTGCGCGGGGTGTTCCGTCCAGAGGACGCGTGGACGATCACCGGCGACCTGTTCCGGCGCGACGCCGACGGCGACTTCTGGCTGGTCGGGCGGGACGCGGAGCTGATCCGCACGGCGGAGGGGATCGTCCCGCCGGGGCCGATCCGGGACGCGCTCGGCGACCTGCCGTACATCGACACCGTCGCGGTCTACGGCGTCCCGGTCGGCGACACCGAGCTGGCGGCGGCGGCCGTGAGCCTGCGGGGCGTGGCCGAGCTGAAGCCGGTGGACCTGTCGGAGGCGCTGCTGCGGGTCGAGCCGGGGCTGCGGCCGTCGATCGTCCGGGTGGTGGACGAGGTGCCCGTCACGGCGGGGCGGCGGCTGCGGACGGCGCCGCTGCGCGCGGAGGGCGTCCCGCCGGCGGCGGGCGGGCGGACGTACTACCGGGACCGGGTGGGCGCGTACCGGCCGCTGACGGAGGCGGCGCGGCGGCGGCTGCTGCGCGCGCCCGCGGCCGGCGGCGTAACTCACCTGCCGTAAGCCTGGACTTACGGGCGCCCGTTGCGTTACAACAAAGCGACAGAAACTGCGCTTTTGTTGCACGCCGCCCGGAACCGGTCCGGGCGGCGGCGTCCGGAGGGTTCATGACGAGCGTGCTCGCGCCGCCGCCGGAGGGCAGCGGACTCAAGGCGGTCCCCGGCGTCCCCGGGATCCCGTACGTCGGCAACACCCTCAGCGTGATGCGCGACCCGATCGGGATGGCCCGCCGCCGCTACGAGGAGTACGGCCCCATCGCCTGGGGCTGGCTGCTCGGCATGCGGACCTGCACCGTCCAGGGCCCGGAGGCCGCCGAGGCCGTCCTGGTCAACCGGGACAAGGCGTTCGCCAACGGGCCCGCCTGGAGCTACTTCATCGGGCCGTTCTTCCGCCGCGGCATCATGCTCCTGGACTTCGAGGAGCACCTGCACCACCGCCGCATCATGCAGCAGGCCTTCACCCGGCCCCGGCTGCAGGCGTACATGGAGGCGATGGCGCCCGGCATCGTCCGGGGCGTCGAGGCGTGGGACCCGCGGTCCGGCTTCAAGGTCTACGACCACGTCAAGCAGCTCACCCTCGACCTCGCCACGGACGTCTTCATGGGCGTCGGGCTGGACCGCGCCGAGGCCGACCGGGTCAACGGCGCGTTCATCGACGCCGTCCGCGCCGGCACCGCCTACGTCCGGTTCAACGTCCGCGGCCTGCGCTGGAACAAGGGCCTGCGGGCGCGCAGGGAGCTGGAGGCGTTCTTCTACCACCACCTCCCCGACAAGCGCCGGAACGGCGGCGACGACCTGTTCGCGGCCCTGTGCGAGGCGGAGACCGACGACGGGCAGCGCTTCACCGACGAGGACGTCGTCAACCACATGATCTTCGCGCTGATGGCGGCGCACGACACCACCACCATCACGCTCACCACGATGGCGTACTACCTCGCCAAGTACCCCGAATGGCAGGAGCGGCTCCGCGACGAGACGTTCGCGCTGGCGGAGCGGCTCGGCCGGCCGTCGCTGGAGTACGCCGACCTGGACGAGCTGACCGGCATCGACATGGTGATGAAGGAGTCGCTGCGGATGGTGCCGCCCGTCCCCGCGCTGCCGCGCCGGGTCGTCAAGGACACCTCGATCCTCGGCTACCACATCCCCGCCGGCACGACCGTCGTCGTCCCGATGCTCAGCAACCACCACATGGCCGACTGGTGGAAGGACCCCGACACGTTCGACCCGGAGCGGTTCTCGCCCGAGCGCCGCGAGGACAAGGTGCACAAGTACGCGTGGTCCCCGTTCGGCGGCGGCGCGCACAAGTGCATCGGCATGTACTTCGCGGGGATGCAGGTGAAGACGATCCTGCACCAGGTGCTGCAGCGGTACCGGTGGAGCGTGCCCGCACGGTACGAATGGCCGCTGGACACCACGTCCCTGCCGTCCCCTAAGGACGGCCTGCCCGTCCGCATCGACCGCCTCTAGGAGGCCCCGTGAGCAAGGTCATCGCGATCACAGGGGCGGCGCGCGGCATCGGCCTGGCGTCCGCGCGCGCGCTGAAGGCCCGCGGCGCCGCCGTCGTGATCGGCGACATCGACGAGTCCGCCGCGAAGGAGGCGGGCGAGTCCCTGGGCGTCCCCGCGCTCCCGCTGGACGTGACGTCGCGCGAGTCGTTCGAGGCGTTCCTGGAGGCCGCCGAGGACGCGGCCGGGCCGCTGGACGTCCTGGTGAACAACGCCGGGATCATGCCGATCGGGTCCGTCACCGGCGAGAGCGACGCCGACGCCCGCCGCTGCCTGGACATCAACGTCCACGGCGTCATGCTCGGCACGAAGCTCGCGCTGGCACGGATGCTCCCGCGCGGCCGCGGCCACGTGATCAACGTCGCGTCCGTCGCCGGGGTCCTGCCGACTCCGGGGCTCGCGCTCTACAACGCCAGCAAGTCCGCGGTCGTGGCGTTCACCGAGGCGGCGCGGCTGGAGGTCCAGGGCAAGGGCGTGCACGTCAGCGCGGTGCTGCCGACGTTCACCAACACCGAGCTGATCGCCGGTACGCGCAGCCCGAAGGGGATGCGCAACTGCGAACCGGAGGAGATCGCCGCCGCCGTCGCGGACGTGATCGGACGCCCGCGCCCGCAGGTCGTCGTGCCGAAGGCGCTGGGCCGGCAGATCAGGCTCGGCGCCCTGCTGCCGGACCGGCTGCGCCAGGCCGTCTCCCGCCGCTACGGCCTGGACACCCTCTTCCTCGACTTCGACCCCGACGCCCGCAAGTCCTACGACGCCCGCATCCGCTCATGACTTTCGTTGACTTGCGGCGTGTCGGCCTTAAGAGGCGCCCTTTAAGGCCGACACGCCGCAAGTCAACGTGGGGGGCGGGTGGCGCGGGCGCGGCGGAAGGCCTTGCGGGCCTGCGGGAGGTAGCGGACGGCCTCGGGGAGCAGCGGCCACAGCCGGTTCCCGGCGCGGACGGCCGCGGCGAACCGGCGGTAGCGGCGCTCGTCGGCCGCGCTCCAGGGCAGCTCCAGCAGCTCGCGCATCCGGGGGTGCAGGCCGCCGACCGTGACGAACCGGGCGACCGCGTTCAGCGGCGGCGACAGCGCCCGCCACACCGGCGCCGGGACCTTCGGCGGCGCGGGCAGGCCCTTGGTGACGTAGCCGACGCCGTACCGGGCGGTCTTGTGCGCGACGATCTCCTCGTCCAGCATCCGCTTCCAGTACGCCTGGAACGCCTCCCAGTCCTCCGGCATGGCCCGGTCGCTGACCCCGTACATCCGGAACCAGGTCTTGGACTCCTCGTAGATGCGGCGCTTGTCCGCCTCGCCGAGGGGCCGGACGAACGTCTCGATCCCGTAGAGCATGTTGTCGAGGAAGGTCGCGTGCGCCCAGTAGTAGGTCTCGGGGTCGAGCGCGTGGTAGCGGGAGCCGTCCGGCATCGTCCCCTTGATGTCGACGTGGAAGTCGCGGACGCCGCGTCCCGTCTCCGCGGACCGGTCGCCGCCGTAGACGGTGTTGAGGATCGGCCCGGCGGAGCGCTTGAGTCGCGCGAACGTCTCGGAGAAGAACACCGAGTGGTCCAGGACGCCCTGGCCGAGCGCCGGGAGCATGTTCTGCAGCACGGCGGCGCGCGGGCCGACCAGCAGCATCCGGGTGTCGCCGAAGTACCGCCAGGTCAGCGAGCCGGGGCCGAGGGGGGTGGGCGCGGAGTCGGGCATGGGCACCGCCGAGGGGGAACGAGGATGGAACAGAACGACGATAATTGTAGCTGTGTTGCGCGGATTGTCGCGGAACGGCCCTCCGGGGCGGTTAGGGTGCGTCCATGACCACGGACGCCTCCTCCCTGACCGGTGCCGGGCCGGCCGGCCGCGGCGACGGCGGGCTGCTCGCCCGGCTGTCGGACCCCGCCGCCGACGGCGACGGCCTGGACGCGCGGATCCTGGACGCCGCGCTCGCCGAGTTCGAGACCTACGGGCTGCGCCGGGTCAGCGTCGAGGACGTCGCGAAGCGGGCCGGGGTCGCCCGCACCACCATCTACCGGCGGTTCACCAACAAGGAGCAGCTGCTCCAGGCGGTGATCCTGCGCGAGTGCCGCCGCTTCCTGACCGGCCTCGCCCGCGCGACCGAGGGCCTGGCGTCCCCCGAGGACGCGGTGGTCGAGGGGTTCGTCGCCGGCCTGCAGAGCGCCCGCACGCACCCGCTGATGACGCGCGTCCTGCAGAGCGAGCCGGAGGCGTTCCTGCCGCAGCTCAGCATGAACGGCGGCGCGGTGATGCTCGCCGCCCGCGACATCCTGGCCGACCGGCTGCGCCGCGCCCGCCCCGACCGGGCCGACGAGCACAACGCGGTCGCCGAGGTGCTGCTGCGCGTTGCGGTGTCGCTGCTGCTCGTCCCCGGCGGCGGGCTCGCGCTGGACGACGAGGACGGCATCCGCGCGTTCGCCCGCGGCTACCTCACCCGCATGCTGCGGCCCGGGGACGAGACCGGCTGAATCGCCCATTCCGCCCACGGGGCCCGTCCCGTACCCTCTGATTGTCGAATTTCGTTCTAGAATCGGAGGCGCGGCATGGCGGCGGTCGTTCGGACGGCGTACGGCGAGGTTCGCGGCACCACCAGAGACGGCGTCACCGCCTTCCTGGGCATTCCCTACGCGGCGCCGCCGTTCGGCCCGAACAGGTTCCGGGCGCCGCAGCCGCACGAGCCGTGGGACGGCGTCCGCGACGCCACCGAGTACGGCCCCACCGTCCCCAAGCCTCCCTACCCGCGCCCCTATGACCGGCTCCTGCCCGACCCGGTCGTGCCTGGCGACGACTGCCTCAACCTGAACGTCTGGACGCCCGAGCCCGGCGCGTCAGGACTGCCGGTCATGGTGTGGATCCACGGCGGCGCGTTCCGCAACGGGTCCGGCGGCGTCGACGTCTACAACGGCCACAACTTCGCCCGCGACGGCGTCGTCTGCGTGAGCATCAACTACCGGCTCGGCGTCGAGGGCTTCGCGTATCTGCCCGGCGCCCCGTCCAACCGGGGCCTGCTCGACCAGATCTTCGCGCTGGAATGGGTCCGCGACAACATCGCCGCGTTCGGCGGCGACCCCGCCCGCGTCACGGTGTTCGGGGAGTCCGCGGGCGCGATGAGCGTCAGCACGCTGCTCTCCCTCGACCTCGGCCTGTTCCACCGCGCGATCGCGCAGAGCGGCGCCGGCGCCATCGTGCAGGACCCGGCGGACGCCCTGCTCGTCACCAAGGAGATGGCCGCGCGGCTCGGCGTCGAACCGACCGCCGAGGGGTTCGCCGCGCTCGACCCCGCCGCGATCATGCCCGTGCAGTCCGCGGTGGCCGCCGAGGTCACCGCGCTGCCCGACCCGGGCCGCTGGGGCGTCACCACCGCCGCGGGCGGCATGTCCCTCACTCCGGTGCTGGACGGCGAACTGCTCAAGCGGCGGCCCGAGGACGCCGTCGGCGCCGGCGCCGGACGCGGCGTCGACCTGCTCACCGGCTACACCTCCGAGGAGTTCCGGCTGTTCCTGATGCCGACCGGCATCGCCGCCGCCCTCACCGACGATCTGGTGTTCGCCGCGACCGCCGGGATGGGCGTGCCCACCGCGGTGTCGGCCGCCTACCGGGACCGGCACCCCGGCCTCACGCCCGGCGAGCTGATGGCGACGATCATCACCGACAGCCTGTTCCGCATCCCGGCGAACCGGCTTGCCGAGCGGCACGCCGCGTCCGGCGGCACCGGCGGGACGTGGATGTACGAGTTCGGCTGGCGGTCCCCGAACCACGACCTCGGCGCCTGCCACGCGCTCGAACTCGGCTTCGTCTTCGACAACCTGGCCAGCGAGCCCGATGGCCTCGCCGGCCCGAACCCGCCGCAGGATCTCGCCGGCCGCATGCACCGCGCCTGGGTGTCGTTCGCGGTGGACGGCGACCCCGGCTGGGACCGCTTCGACGCGTCCGCCCGCACGGTGAAGCTCTTCGGCCACCCGTCCGACGAGATCGTCCACGACCCGCGCGGCGACGACCGCAAGCTCTGGCCCTGACGGTTCAAAGGTGCGCGGTGACGTGTTCCGCGATCGCCAGCGAGGAGGTCGCGGCGGGGGAGGGGGCGTTGCGGACCGTCACGACGGGGCCGGCGCGGCCGATGCGGAAGTCGTCGACGAGCGAGCCGTCCGGGTCCACCGCCTGGGCCCGGACGCCCGCGGGCGCGGCGACGACGTCGTCCGCGGTCAGCTCCGGCACGAACCCGCGCGCCTGCGCGACGAACGCCCGCTTGACCGCCGACCCGTACAGCTCCTTCGCGCCCGTCCGCCAGTGCCGCCGGGCGAGGTGCCGGAAGCCGGGGAAGCGCAGCGTCTCCCACAGGTCGGCGGGACGGACGTCGCGGCGCCGGTAGCCCTCCCGGGCGAGCGCCAGCACGGCGTTCGGGCCGACGTCGACGCCGCCGTCCACGCGGCGCGTGAAGTGGACGCCGAGGAACGGGTACCGCGGGTCGGGCACCGGGTAGATCAGCCCGCGGACCAGGTCCGTCCGCGACGGGACGAGCCGGTAGTACTCGCCGCGGAAAGGGACGATCGCCGGCCCGGACGCGTCGCCCGCCAGCCGCGCGACCCGGTCGGACTGCAGGCCCGCGCACACGATCAACCGGTCGAAGAGCAGTTCCTCGTCCGGTGAGCCGACCCGGACGCGGTCGCCCGCCCGGCCCAGCCGGACGACCTCGAAGCCCAGCCGCACCTCGCCGCCCGCGGCGGTGACGTCGGCGGCGAACGCGCGCGCCACCGCCGGAAAGTCGACGATGGCGGTGGTGGGGGAGTGCAGCGCCGCGACCCCGGCGGCGTGCGGCTCGATCTCGCGCAGCTCCGAGCCGGTCAGCCGCCGCAGCCCGGGCACCCCGTTGGCGGTGGCGCGGCGCTCGATCTCGTCCAGCGGACCCAGCTCGCCCGCGTCCCGCGCCACGACGACCTTGCCGCACTCCTCGTACGGCAGGCCCTTCTCCGCGCAGTAGTCCTTCAGCAGCCCGATGCCGCGGCGGCACAGGGTCGCCTTCAGCGAACCGGGCGCGTAGTAGAGGCCCGCGTGGGCGACACCGCTGTTGTGGCCCGTCTGATGGGCCGCGACGCGGGCCTCCTTGTCGAGCACGGTCACCTGCGCGCCGGGCCGCGTCTCCGCCAGCCGCCGCGCGATGGCCAGCCCCAGGATCCCGGCCCCGACGACGCCGATCCGCATCTCCGCCACAGGCGAATGCTAGGGCGTACGGGACGCGCGGAGCCGGACGGGGATCGATCCGATCAGCTGCCCAGGCGCTTGCGGCCCTGCGCGCGGACCCGCTTGCGCTGCGACGGGTCGAGCATGAGGTAGCCGGCGAGCGGCGCGCCGAGCACGCCCAGGATGATCAGCGCGCTCAGCCACCACGGGAACACGAACAGGGTCAGGAAGCCGACGACGACTCCACCGATCACTACCTTGGTCTTGGTCGACATCAGTTACCTCCGTTTACGGGCCGCCCACCTGTACAACGGCCGTCCCGCGACCGCTGTTCCACGATATGTCGCGAGTCGGGTGCGAGGCCAGCCATCGGAGGCCCCGGACGCCGCCGGAGGCGCCCTCAGACGCGCGGCGGCGCCGTCAGACGCGCAGGGACAGCTGCCCGCCGCCGAGGGTGCGCAGCACCTCGGCGTGCAGCAGGCCGTTGGTGCACACCACGCTGCCGCCGTCCGGCCCCGGCACCCCGGACAGGTCGGTGAACATCCCGCCCGCCTCCTCCACGATCACCTGGAGCGCCGCGAGGTCCCACAGCGACACCTCGGGCTCGGTGGAGATGTCGATAGCGCCCTCGGCCACCATCATGTGCGACCAGAAGTCGCCGAACGCCCGCGTCCGCCACACCTGCCGCGTCAGGTCGAGGAAGTGCGGCAGCCGGCCCTGCTCCTCCCAGCCGCTCAGGCTGGAGAACGACAGCGACGCGTCCGACATCTCCGCCACCGCCGACACCGTCATCCGGCTCGCCCGGGTCAGGCTCCGGCCTGACCAGGCACCGCCGCCGCGCGCCGCCCACCAGCGCCGGTTCAGCGACGGCGCCGACACCACCCCGACGACGATCTCGTCGTTCTCCATCAGCGCGATCAGCGTCGCCCACACCGGGACGCCGCGCACGAAGTTCTTCGTGGCGTCGATCGGGTCGATGATCCAGCACCGGTTGCCGTACCCGGTCCGGCCGTACTCCTCGCCGAGCACCGCGTCCCGCGGCCGGGCCCGCTTCAGCGTGCCGCGGATCTGCTCCTCCACGCTGCGGTCGGCGTCGCTGACCGGCGTCAGGTCCGGCTTGGTCTCGATGTCCAGATCGAGGGCGCGGAAACGCCTGGTCGTGATGTCGTCGGCCCCGTCCGCCAGCACATGCGCGAGACGCAGGTCATCGGAATAGCCCGCCACGGCGTGCCACGCTACCGCGATCACGGCCCGCACCGACACACTCACCCCGGGCCGTTACGGCTTTTCGGCCCGCCCGTGAGGCGCGGCGGCCGGTGCCGGGCGCGGGCGCCTGGCAGCATGGGCGCATGGCCCACGAACTGCCCGAGTGGGTCGCCGAGCTGACCGATCCGCGCCGCGCGCGGACGCTCGACGAGCTCGCCGACCGCCTCGTCCCCCTGGCCGAGCACGCCATCGACGTCTCCCGCCGCCTCCAGGCGCAGCTGAACGAGCTGAACGACCCGTTCAAACGGGAGGCCCTGTACGGGCGGGTGGAGCGGCTGAAGGCCCGGGCCGGGGAGGCGATGGAGGAGATCACCGCGGAGATCGCCGCGTCCGGCGACGAGCGCCTTGACCGGCTCTGGGCGGACTGGGCGGAGCGCACCGGCCCGGACGGCCGCGCCGCCCGCGAGGAGGAGCTGCGCCGCCGGCTGGACAGCGACGTCGTCCCGGTGCTGTCGCGCAGCCGCCGGGACGTGGCCGAACGCGTCGCCGCGCGCACCTCCGCCGCGCTGGAGCAGGCGACGCAGACCCTGCTCACCCGGGTGGAGGAGCTGGCCCGGGCCGTCACCGACCTGATCACCGAGGTGCTGCCGCTGGCCCGCGAGGGCCTGGCGCTCGCCAGCCGCATCTCCGCGCTGTCCGCGCAGGCCCGCAGGTCCGGCCGCGGCCCGATTCCGGACGAGCTGAAGGACGCGGGCGCCGGGACGGCCCGCGCGTTCGAGGAGGCCGTCGCCCGGCTGGAGCTGGAGTGGGCCGCGCTCGGCGCCCGGTCCGCGAGCGTGCGGGCCGCGCTGCGCGCCGCCGAGGAGAGCGCGTTCAGCCACGTCACCGAGGAGATGACCCGGTGCGTGGAGGAGCTGGCGCCCGAGCACGTCCGCGCCCTGAACGAGGCGGAGACCCGCGCCCGCGGCCTGTTCGGCGAGCCGCCGGCCGGCTGAGCCCGGGACCGGCCGCGGTCGCTCAGCTGGAGGCGCGGAAGGTGCCGAGGAGCGTCTCGTAGGCGGGCACCGTCTCGTTCCAGTGCGCCTGGTCGGCGGCCAGGACCACCTGGTACAGCACGCCGTCGAACGGGAACACGCGCACCCGCGCCCGGGCGGGCTTGCCGTTCTCGGTGAACGTGAACTCGAGCTCGGCCGCCTTCCCGCCCCGGTAGGACACGTTCCGGTCGAATCCCACCTGGCGGTAGTCGGTGTAGCCGGAGTCCTTGCCGGCGAAGGACTTCGCCGCCTCGGCGAGCGCGTCCCCGGGGTCGGTGGTGTCGAACGGGCCGGGCTTCGCGCGCGTCACGGCCACGCCGCGCGTCGCGCCCTGCTCGGGGGCGGTGAAGGTGACCGCGTCGCCCTCGCCGTCGGCCTTCCACCCGTCCGGCACCGCCGCCAGGAACGCCGACCCCCGGTACAGCCGGTAGCCCGCCGGTACTCCTGAACCCGCGCCGGCCGACGGGCGGGCGCTCGGCGTGCGGCCGGGCCCGCCGTTCCCGCCGCCGTCGAGGAACACCGCGAGCACCACGGCCGCCGCGACCAGCGCCGCCGCGAAGATCCCGGCCGGAACGATCAGCTCCCACCGCCGCCGCCGAGGTCCGGGCTCGGGTCCAGGGGCGGGCGGTACGGGGGACGGTGAAGGCCCCGGCCCCGGATCAGGACGCGGCGGGACGGGGTGCGGCGGCAGGGTCCTCTGGTCGCTCGGCTCGATGGTGCTGTCGGGCCGCCACGGCCCCGGGTTCGGATGCGGGCCCGCAGGGGGCGGTCCCGGGGGCTCGGGAGCCGGAGGCACCGGCGCCGGGGACGGGTTCGGCGACGGGTCGACCGTCGGATCGTGGCCCTCATGCCGCGGCTCCGGGGGAGCCGCCGCGGCGCGCAGCAGCCGCTCCGCCTCGTCGTGGGAGAGCCGCTCGCGCGGGTCCCGGCGGAGCAGGCCGTGCAGGACCGGCCGCAGCGGTCCGGCGCGGCGCGGCGGGTCCGGCTCGTCCTGGAGCAGCGCCCCCATCAGGCCGTAGATGTCGGGGCGCTCGTACGGGCGGCGGCCCTCGACCGCCGCGTAGAGGGTGGCGCCGAGCGACCACAGGTCCGACGCCGGGGTGGCGTCCTCCCGGCGCGCCTGCTCGGGCGACAGGTAGGCGGGGGAGCCGACGATCGCGCCGGTCTGCGTGAGCGTGTCCTCGCCGGTCATCGTGGCGACGCCGAAGTCGGTGAGGACGGCGTGCTCCGCGCCCAGCAGGACGTTCGCCGGCTTGACGTCGCGGTGCACCACGTCGGCCTTGTGCGCCGCCCGCAGCGCGTCCAGCAGGTCCAGCCCGATCCGCGCGACCCGGTCCGGGGGCAGCGGGCCGTCCCGCCTGATCACGGCGTCCAGGCCGGGCGCCTGCACCAGGTCCATCACGATCCAGGGCCGGCCGTCCTCCAGGACGACGTCGTGCACCGTCACGATGCCGGCGTGGCGGAGCCGGGCCGCCGCCCGCGCCTCCCGGATCGTCCGCGCGTTCACGTGCTCGGCCTGCGTCCCGTCCAGGCCGCGCGGCGGGGTCACCTCCTTGACCGCGACCTCGCGGCCCAGCAGCGTGTCGAGGGCGCGCCAGACCACGCCCATGCCGCCGCGGCCGAGCTCGTCCAGGAGCTCGTAGCGGCCATCGTGGATCGTGCGCGGCATGCAGGCGACGATACCGACGTCTCACGCGGAGTGAAGGGCCATTTCGCCCCGGTTCGCCGGGCCGGCGGCTACTCCGGCTCGCCCTCGCGGGCGGCGAGCAGCCGGCGCAGCGAGTCCAGCCGGGCCCGGCTGGCGTGCCCGTCCTCGACCCAGCCGTCCAGGCCGCAGGACTCCTGCAGGTGGTCGCAGAGCGGCGGGCAGCGCTCCGCCGCGCCCTCCGCCAGGTCCTCGAACGCGTTGATCACGTTCTCCGGCTCGACGTGCGCGAGCCCGAAGCTGCGCACCCCCGGGGTGTCGATGATCCAGCCGTCGCCGCCGGGCAGCTCCAGCGCGATCGCCGACGACGAGGTGTGCCGGCCCCGGCCGGTCACCGCGTTCACGTGGCTGACGGCCCGCTCCGCGTCCGGGACCAGCGCGTTGACCAGCGTCGACTTCCCGACGCCGGAGTGCCCGACGAGCACGCTCATCCGGCCGGACAGGTGCCCGCGCAGCTCGTCGAGGTCGCCGCCGCGCCGGGTCACCACGTACGGGACGCCGAGCGGCGCGTACTCGGCGACCAGGCCCGCCGGGTCGGCGAGGTCGGCCTTGGTGAGGACGAGCAGCGGGTCCATCCCCGCGTCGTAGCCGGCGACGAGCTGCCGGTCGATCATCCGGGGCCGCGGCTCCGGGTCGGCCAGCGCCGTCACGATCACCAGCTGGTCGGCGTTCGCGACGATGATCCGCTCGAACGGGTCGGTGTCGTCGGCGGTGCGGCGCAGCGACGACGCCCGCGGCTCCACCCGGACGATCCGGGCGAGCGTGTCCTGCGCGCCGGACACGTCCCCGACCAGCGCGACCCGGTCGCCGACCACCACGCCCTTGCGGCCGAGCTCGCGCGCCCGCATCGCGGTGACGGCCCGCTCGCCGCCGCTCCCGGCGCCCACCAGGCAGCGGTAGCGGCCGCGGTCGACCGCCGTCACGAACCCGGCCGAGGCGTCCTCGTGCGCCGGGCGGCGGCGGGTGCGCGGCCGCGACCCGCGGCGCCCGGGCCGCACCCGGACGTCGTCCTCGTCGTAGTCCTGTACTCGTCGTGCCAGTGGTCCGATCTCCGTTCTTGAGCAGGCGCTGCTCTCAGGCGGGCGCCGCTCTCAGGCGGACGCCCGCATCGACGCCCACAGCTCGGTGAAGCCTGGAAGTGTCTTGCCCACCGTGGCGGGATTCTCCACCTCGACGCCCGGGACGGCCAGCCCCAGCACCGCCGCGGCCATCACCATCCGGTGGTCGTCGTAGGTGCGGAAGACGCCGCCGTGCAGCGGGCGCGGCCGGATCTCCAGGCCGTCCGGCAGCTCCCGGACGTCCCCGCCGAGCCCGTTGATCTCCGTGACGAGCGCCGCCAGCCGGTCGGTCTCGTGGCCGCGCAGGTGCGCGATGCCGGTCAGCCGGGACGGGGAGTCCGCGAGCGCGGCGAGCGCCGCGAGCACCGGGGTCAGCTCCCCGACGTCGTGCAGGTCGGCCTCCAGCCCGCCGAACCCGCCGGGCCCGCGGACGGTCAGCCCGTCCGGGCCGAGCTCGACGCCCGCGCCCATCCGGGCGAGCAGGCCGCGCAGCGCGTCGCCGGGCTGCGCGGTGTCGGCCGGCCAGTCCGGGACCGTGACGCGCCCGCCGGTGACGAGCGCAGCGCCGAGGAACTGGGCGGCGTTCGACAGGTCGGGCTCGATCGTCCACTCGCCGCCGCGGACGGGCCCCGGCGCGACCCGCCACACGTCCCGTTCGGTCTCGACCGCGACGCCACGGTCGCGGAGCATCCGGACGGTCATCTCCAGGTGCGGCGCGGACGGCACCGGCGGCCCCTCGTGCCGCACCTCCACGCCCTTGCCGAACCGCGGCGCGGCCAGCAGCAGCCCGGACACCAGCTGCGACGACCCGGACGCGTCGATCGTCACGGGCCCGCCGTCGACGGCGCCGGTGCCGTGCACGGTGAACGGCAGCGCGCCGCGCCCGCCGTCGTCGATCGCGACGCCGAGCGCGCGCAGCGCGGCGATGATCGGGCCCATCGGCCGCTTGCGGGCGTAGGGGTCGCCGTCGATCGCGACGTCGCCGGCGGCGAGCGCCGCGACGGGCGGCACGAACCGCATCACCGTCCCGGCGAGCCCGGTGTCCACGCGCGCGGGCCCGCGCAGCCCGCCCGGCACGGTCCGCCAGTCGCTCTCCGCCGCCGAGGACGCCCCCTCGGCCTCCTCGATGCTCGCGCCGAGCGCGCGCAGCGCGTCCGCCATCAGCTCGGTGTCGCGGCTGTGCAGCGGCCGGGCGATGCGCACCGGCTCCTCGGCGAGCGCCGCCAGGATCAGCGCCCGGTTCGTCATCGACTTGGAGCCGGGCAGCCGGACGGTGGCGTCGACCGGGCCGTCGGCGACCGGGGCGTTCCAGTGCGGAGAGGGCATGCCCCAAGGTTATCGGGCGGCCCGGTGGGCGGCGCGAACGGTTTCGGCGGTCAGACGGGGATGGTGAGCAGCGTCCCGCCGCCGTCCACGACCACCTGGAAGCTGGTGATCTCGCCACGGGAGAGCTCGGTCGCGCCCTGCATGTCGAGCGGCTTCGGGGACCCTGGGACGCCGTATCCCGGCTCGGGCACGCGCCATCCGCCGACGACCGACCGCGCCCCCGACTTCGACACCGCCTCCAGATGGCATTTGAGCGGGCCCTTCACACCGGTGAGCTCGAAGCTCACCTGCGTGCCCCACTTCTTGTCCACCAGGCCGACGGTGCCGGACGCGCCGGTCCGCGCGTCCGCCGCCTGATGCCGCTCGCCGACGATCGCCTGCGCCGGAGGCTGCTGTGGCTTCCCGCCGTCGCCGCCGAGCGCCGTCCCGACGCCCACGCCGACCGCCACCAGCGCGGCTGCCGCCGCCGCGCCCGCCGCGTACGCGACGCGTCGCCTGCGCCGGTCCGCCGCCCGCCTGCGCCGCACCATGTCGATCACCGGAGCGGGCGGCGCCGCGGGTTCGCCGGGCGGCTCGGCCTCCGCCGGGTCGAGCCCGGAGAGCGCCTCGGCCATCGAGCCCATCTCCCGCAGCTCGGCCTGGCAGAACCCGCACCCCCGCAGATGCGCCTCGAAGGCCCGCCGGTCACCGGCTTCGAGAAGCCCCAGCGCGTAGGCGCCGACATCGGTGTGCTCGACCTGGGAACTCATGAGGTCACCCCCCTCTCCGCCAAGGCGACGCGCAGGGCGCGCAGCGCGTAGTACACCCGGGACTTCACCGTCCCCACCGGGATCCCGAGATGCTCGGCCGCCTGGTTGACCGTCCGGTCGCGCAGCACCGTCTCGGTCAGCGCCTGCCGGTGCGCGGGTGACAGCGAGGCCAGCGCCTCGGCCACGACGACCTTGCGCAGCAGGGCGTCCATCTCGTCCGCCATCGGGAGGTTCTCCAGGGGGGCGTCGCCGACCTCGGGGGGCCGCACGTCGCGGTGCCGCCGGTCGTCGATCACGATACGCCGCGCCACGGTGGCCAGCCAGGGCATCAGCGAGGCCGTCCGGACGTCCAGCCGGTCGGCGCTGCGCCACGCCCGGATCATCGTCTCCTGCGCCACGTCCTCCGCCCACTGCCGGTCGCCGCCGGTCAGCCGCAGGACGAACGACATCAGCGGCCGCTGGTACTCCCGGTACAGCTGCGCGACCAGTTCCTCGCCGCCGGGCGCGGGGCGCGGGCGCGGAACGGCGGCCGGGCCGGGCCTGCGGAGCAGGCTCCGCAGGCCGCCCGTCCGGCCGGTCGATCCGGGTGCTGCCATGGCCGGGCGTCTCCGTGTCGGTCGAAGGACCCAGGTGTGCGGGCGGTCACCAGGCAGTACGCGGCCGGCCCGGCGCGCGGTTCAACGGATTTGAGGCCGCGTTAAGGCCCGCTTCGGGAAACCGGCCGCCCGGCCGCGCCCGCGGCGGCTCAGTGCTTGACGGCCTGCAGCACCTTGCCCGCCTGCACCGCCGTGCCGGCCTGCACCGTCCGGCCGGCCTTCGCGGCGCGGGCGGCCTGCGCGGCGGTCTGCGCCTTCATGGTCCGGCCGGCCTGTGACGCCATCCCGGACGCCTTGCCGGCCTTCCCCGCGGCCTTGCCGCCCATGAGCCCGGCCTTGCCGCCCATCAGCCCCAGCCTGCCGCCCTTGCGGGACGCCTTGCCGAGCTTCAGCCCGCCCAGCAGCGCGCCGCCGCGCCCGGACGCCTTGCCGGAGGCCCGGCCGAGCCTCATGCCGAGCTTCGCGCCGCCGCCCCGGCCCGTCTTCGCGGCCTTCGCGGCCTGCGTCGCGGCGCCCGCCTTGATGGACTTGCCGGCCTGCGCCATCATCCCGGACGCCTTGCCCGACGCCTTGCCCGCCTTCGCGGACGCCTTGCCCAGCTTCGCGCCGAGCACGGCACCGCCGCCGCTGCCGGCCTTCGCGGCCCGCGCGGCCTGCCGGGCCGCCTTCCGGCCGCCCTCGGCGCGGGCCACCCGGGCCTGCCGGGCCGCCTCGCGGCGCGCCTCGCGCAGCGTCGCCGCCGCCTCCCGGCGCATCGCCTTGGCCTCGGCGCCCGTCCTGATCTGGGACTCGCGCGCGACGCGGCGCAGCTCGGCGAGGCGCGGGGGGCGCCGCGGCTCGGTCGCCGAGATCAGCAGCGCGCCGAACAGCGCGGCGTTCTTCAGCAGGTGGGAGCGCTCTTCGGCGCGGCGGTCCGGGTCGTCCTCGCTCCAGTAGCGGTGCTCGGTCGCCAGCGCGGGCAGCATCTGCGCGGCGAGCAGCAGCGTCGTCAGCCGCCGGAACCTGCCCATGACGAGCAGGGCGCCGGTGCCGACGCTGATCGCGCCCTCGATGCGGACGAGGGTCTCGGGGTCCTTCGGCATCCAGTCGATCCGGTCGGCGATCGGCTTCACCGACGGCCCGACCTGCTCGGCGCGCGGGCGCGGATCGCGGACCGCCTCCAGACCGGTCATGATGAACGGGGCCGCCACCATGGGGCGGGCCAGGGTCTCGATGGGTCGCATGACCCGCTACATGCCCGCCACGATGCGCCTCAAGCGCGGCAGGATGGGGACCATGTGCGGTCGATATGCCACCACCCGCGCGCGTCAGGAGCTGCTGGACGAGTTCCAGGTGCAGGTCGACGCGGCCGGCGGGGAGATCCAGCCCGACTACAACGTCGCCCCGACGAAACAGGTCCCGGCGGTCCTCGCCCGGGCCCCGAAGGACGCCCCGGACGGCGAGGAGGCGGTGCGGCAGCTCCGCACGCTGCGCTGGGGGCTCGTCCCGTCGTGGGCCAAGGACCTGTCGATCGGCTCCCGGATGATCAACGCGCGGGCCGAGACCGTCCACGAGAAGCCGTCCTACCGGCGGGCGTTCGCGAAGCGGCGCTGCCTGCTGCCCGCCGACGGCTACTTCGAGTGGTACGTGCTCCAGGAGTCCGACGATCCGGCGGAGGGCGAGAAGAAGGCGAAGAGGAAGCCGCAGAAGCAGCCGTTCTTCATCCGCCCGAAGGGCGGCGCCGTCATGGCGATGGCGGGGCTCTACGAATTGTGGAAGCCGCGCGACGACGAGGACGCCGACTGGCTCTGGACGTGCACGGTGATCACCACGGACGCGCCCGACGACCTCGGCCGCATCCACGACCGGATGCCGATGGTGGTGCGCCCGGACCAGTGGGACGCCTGGCTCGACCCCGGGCTGACCGACCCGGACGAGGTGCGCGGCCTGCTCGTCCCGGCGATGGCGGGGACGATGGACGCCTATCCGGTGTCGAAGGCGGTCAACAGCGTGAAAAACAACGGCCCGGAACTCATAGAACCCGCCAGTGATGGGGATAATCCGGGCAATCATTCCGGCTCGCTGTTCTGACCGCGTTCCGGCCGCCGCCGCTTCCGGCCCCTCCCGGCACCGGCGGCCGGGACCGGCCCTCCCGCGCGCCGGACGGCTTTGCCCGGAGACCCCCACCGGGAGGAGTTCGGACCTCGTGGACGCAGCCGCAGCCCGTTCCCGACTGGAGGCGATGATCGAGGATTTGGATCGGTCCATCGCCATTCTGCGGGGAGAGAGCCCGGAGCGCGAGAACGCGCCGGCGGACGCGGGGTCGGGCCTTTCCGAGCACCACCGCGTCGAGGCCGCGCTCGACGCCCTGCGCCGGCACCGCGGCGCCGTCCGGGCCGCGCTCGACCGCCTCGCCGCCGGCACCTACGGCCGCTGCGTCGGCTGCGGCGGCCCGGTCCCCGAAGGGCGGCTGGAGGCCCGTCCCGACGCCGCTCGCTGCGTCCCCTGCCAGGCCCGGCACGACCGCCGCGGACGGTGAGGCGCGGGCCCCGGCGGCCGTCCTAGAGCCGTTTGGCGCTGGCGAGGAGATGGAAGCCCAGGGACTCGTCCCCGGGCGGGGCGTTCAGCTCCGTCCGGACCAGCCGCGGCAGCGCGTCCGGCGACGAGGCCAGCACGTGCTCCACCGTCGACGGCGACAGCGCCGTGCGCGGCCTGATCCACGCCACCTCCAGGCCGACCTCGGCGAGCAGCTCGCGCAGCTGGTCGGCGCCGAAGCAGCGGGTGATCGTCCCGTCCGGCCACGGCACCAGCACGACCTCCGCGGCCGGCACGTCCGACAGGTGCGCCCAGTGGCTCTGCTCGGCCAGCAGCGCCATCCCGAGCGTCAGGGAGTCCACGCACAGCAGGACCCGCCCGCCGGGCCGCAGCACCCGCGCGATCTCCGCGATCGTCTCCTCGGTGGCCAGGTGCCGCGACAGCACCCGGTTCTCGGCGAGGACGGCGTCCATCGACGCGGCGCCGAGGAACGCCAGCGAGCCCGAGTCGCCGAGGACCTTGGTCGTCGCGGGCCCGGCCGCCGCGGACCCGTCGCCGGACGCGCCCGCGGCGAGCGCTCCGCGCGTGCGGCGCTCCAGCAGGGGGTCGCGGACCTCGACGACGGTGTGGCCGGCCTCGGCGGCGCGCTCCGCGCAGCGGCCGTGGTCGCCGGATATGTCGAGGACGCGCGACGGCCTGCGCGGCAGCCAGCGCGTCAGCTGCGCGTCGGCCACCGCCCAGTAGAACCTCCAGTAGCGCGCCAAAGCGTCGCCCTCCGTGGGGGAGTCGCGCAGGCTGGCGATGGTGGGCTCGGGAGGTCGCGCCGGCACCGGTAGCAACGGTTTGCTCCTGTTCTCGCCGTGTATGTGAGTTCTTTCCCCGTCAGGGCCCGGTCATCACCCTCCGTGCAGGCCGGGCGGGGTGACCCGGGCCGCACGGGGACGTCCGGAATCTTTTCCGCGCGCGGCTCCCGGTCGGGGAATCGGCGGGCACGTCCCGGCGTTGCACCGTCTCATAACCGTCCGCATACGTGGAGTCGCACGACCGGACGGGCCGCACTCCCCGCGCTCGCGGGCGGTGCGACGGACGATTACAGCGGAGGTGCAGGCCGATGACCACAGCCGTTGCCGATTACCCGCGCGGCGCGGGGGTAGTGTCCCCGCCCGGCGGCGCGCGCGCCCCCGGGGGCGTGATCAGGCAGCGCGGCCCGATATCGTCTGTGGGATACGACGCCACCAGGCCGGCCAAGGCCAAGGGCGCCACAGTCAAGGGGGTGGGTCAGGTACCGGGCACCACGGAGACCGTTGAGCAGCGCCAGGAGCGGTTCCAGCGCGACGTGCTCCCGTTCTTGGACCAGCTGTACTCGGCCGCGCTGCGCATGACGCGCAACCCGGCGGACGCCGAGGATCTCGTACAGGAGACCTTCGCCAAGGCGTTCGCGTCCTTCCACCAGTTCAAGGAAGGCACCAACCTCAAGGCGTGGCTGTACCGCATCCTGACCAACACGTTCATCAACTCCTACCGCAAACGGCAGCGCCAGCCGCAGCAGTCCGCGGCCGAGGAGATCGAGGACTGGCAGCTCGCGCGCGCCGAGTCGCACACCTCCAGCGGGCTGAAGTCCGCTGAGGCGGAGGCGCTGGAGCACCTGCCCGACTCCGACGTGAAGCGGGCGCTGCAGGAGCTGCCCGAGGAGTTCCGCATCGCCGTCTACCTCGCCGACGTCGAGGGCTTCGCCTACAAGGAGATCGCCGACATCATGGGCACGCCCATCGGCACGGTGATGTCGCGGCTGCACCGGGGACGGCGGCAGCTGCGCGGGATGCTGGAGGACTACGCTCAGGACCGCGGCCTGACGCGCGCCACCGGGGGGCCGGCATGAGCCGGGGACGCGCCGGACGCGCAGCACGGAGCGACATGCCGGACACCGCGGCCGGGCGCGGCGCGGTGAGCGAGAGGGGTGCGTGAGCCATGAGCTGTGGCGACCACCACGAGACGTCCTGCGAAGAGGTCCTCGCGCGCGTCTACACCTACCTTGACGGCGAACTCGACCAGGGCGGCTGCGGCGAGGTGCGCGAGCACCTCGACGAGTGCGGGCCCTGCCTGCGCGAGTACGGCCTGGAAGAGGCCGTCAAGAAGATCGTGAACAAGTCCTGCGGATGCGAGCAGGCGCCGGCCGAGCTGCGCTCCAAGGTGCTCGGCCGGATCGAGGAGATCTGCGGCGAGATCAAGTCGACCGGCGGCGGCGTCGCGGCGGGCGGCGGCACCGGCGCGTCCGAGTCCGCCTGACCGCGGATTCCGCTTGACCGCGGAGTCCGGGTAGGGCCCGCGTCCGCCTGACGCCGGCCCCCGCGTGTCCGGGGCCGGACGGCGCGGGCGCCGGTCGGCGGGGCCCCGGCTGGGTATCGTGCTGGGGTGCTCGCTCTCGTCACCGGCGCGGCCGGCTTCATCGGGTCCCATCTCGTCGACCGGCTGCTCGCCGACGGCCATGAGGTCGTCGGCGTGGACGACCTGTCGTCGGGCGCCAACCAGAACCCGGCCATCGAGCTGTGGCGGATGGACGTGGCCGATCCGGCGCTCGCCGAGCGGATGGCGGCGCGCCGCCCCGAGGTCGTCTGCCATCTGGCGGCGCAGGTGAGCGTGCGTGCGAGCGTGGCCGACCCGCTGCACGACGCGCGGGTGAACGTGACGGGCACCGCGAACGTGCTGGAGGCGGCGCGCGCGGCGGGCAGCCGCAAGGTCGTCTTCACCTCCAGTTGCGCGGTGTACGGGGTGCCGGACGCGCTGCCGGTCCCGCCGGACGCGCCGCTGCGGCCCGCGTCGCCGTACGCGGCGTCCAAGGTGTCGGGCGAGGTGTACGCCGGGATGTACCGGGCGCTGCACGGCCTCGACTTCACGACGCTGACGCTGGCGAACGTGTACGGGCCGCGGCAGACGCCGGAGGGCGAGGCCGGCGTGATCTCGATCTTCACCGACGCGCTGCTGGCGGGCCGTCCGACCCGGGTGTTCGGGGACGGCAAGCAGACCCGCGACTACGTGTACGTCCTGGACGTCGTGGACGCGTTCGCGCGCGCCACGGGCGAGGCGGGGGGCGGCGGCCGGTTCAACGTCGGCACGGGCCTGCAGACGACCGACCGGGACCTGCACGCGCTCGTGGCGGCCGCGGTGGGCGCGCCGGACGAGCCGGAGTTCGCGCCGCCGCGGCTGGGCGACCTGCCGGCGATGGCGGTGGATCCGGGGCCGACGCGGGAGGCGCTCGGCTGGGAGCCGCGGGTGGGCCTCGCCGACGGGCTGGCCGAGACGGCCGCGTGGGCGCGCGGGCGCACCGCCTGAGCGCGGCCGCCCGGGAGGGCCGGTTCCGTGCCGGAGAGCCGGGGAATGCGGCTTGGTGCCATTGATGGGTTGATTCTGCCCGGTTTAGGAATGCCATTTGCGGATGCACGTGCATTGAGATTGTGCAGCGGCATTGTGCGGGTACGCTCGGTGCATTATCCCCGGCAATTGATCACTTAAAGTGACCCTTGCTTCACGCTTTGCTCACGATTCCCGCCATGCCTGTGTGACCTGGGCAGTTCGCGTTAGGCTTGGGCCGAAATCAGCGACGGGAACGCGTGCATGCCCGGGAATTCGGGGTATGTGGGGACCTGGAGATCGGGGCCGTGCGGTTCCGGTGAGTCGGCCGCGAGGCCGGCGGGCCCGGTCAACGGGGGGAGGCGGAAGCCATGCTCAAGTGCGAGAGTCCGGCCGGACGCGGCCGGTGCCAGGGCGCCACGGGGTCGTCGTCGCTGATGATGCCCGAGGGCGTTTCCTGGGTCTAGGTGCCGGCAGGCACGGTCGATCCCGGCGGCGGCCCGCTCGTTCGTCACTCCCTAAGGGGCGGCAATGCGTGGACTACCTCTCGCTGCCTGGGCGTACGTGTGCGGGGTGGTCGCGCTAGCGGCCGCGCTGATCGCCACGTCGTCCTTCACGGGGGTGGACTGGACGAAACTGGCCGTGCTGGCCCTGCTGTTCCTGATCTGCGACTCGGCGCCCGCCCGGCTGAACGTCGAGCGGGCCCGGGTCTCGCTCAGCTTCGCCGCCAGCCTGGCGGGGGTCGTGCTGCTCGGCCCGGCCGGCGCGGCGCTGCTCGGGCTCAGCGCGCTGGTCACCGGCCAGCGGTTCTTCGCGCCCGAGAAGCGCGCCTTCAACGGCGCGCAGTTCGCGCTCAGCGGCTTCTGCGCCGGCACGGTCTTCGACCTGCTCGGCGGTGACCGCTTCCACCCCGAGCAGTCCCGCTGGGTGGAGAACGTCATCGGCCCGTTCCTCGGCGCCCTGGTCACCTTCGTCCTGGTCAACCTGCTGCTGATGGCCGGGGTGCTGCTGCTGTCCCGGCAGGCCGCGCCCCGCGAGCTGCTGCACGAGAGCGGCCAGCTCGCCGTCGGCTGCCTCGGCTACGGCATGGTCGGGCTGCTGATCGCCGGGCTCTGGCCGCGGATCGGCGCCTTCGCCGCCGTGCTGGTGCTGCTGCCGCTGTTCATCGCCCGCTGGGCGATGGACCAGGCGTACGCGCAGCAGCAGGCGCACGCCGCCACCCTCGCCGCGCTCTGCCAGGCCGTCGAGACCAAGGACTACTACACCCGCGGCCACTCCGAGCGGGTCTCCCGCGGCTCGGTGATGATCGCGCAGGAGATCGGCATGCGCGCCGACCGGGTCGAGGCGATCCGGTACGCGGGGATGCTGCACGACGTCGGCAAGCTCGGCGTCCCGACGAAGGTGCTGCAGAAGTCCGGCTCGCTCACCGAGGAGGAGTTCGCCGCGATCCAGCTGCACCCGATGCGCGGGCTGGAGATCGTCCGGGAGATCGGGTTCCTGGACGAGGCGCTCGCCGGGATCATGCACCACCACGAGAAGGTGAACGGCCGCGGCTACCCGATGGGCCTGGCCGGCGACGAGATCCCCGAGTTCGCCCGGGTCATCTCCGTCGCGGACGCGTTCGACTCGATGACCTCCACCCGCTCCTACCGGGCGGCCCGCACCGTGGCGGAGGCCGTGGCGGAGCTGCGCCGCGGCATGGGCGACCACTTCGACCCGGTGATCGTGGAGGCGTTCCTGCGCGCGCTGGACCGGGACGGCTGGGAGCCGCCGCGGCCCGTCGTGCTGCCGGACGACGACGTCGTCGAGACCACCCAGCAGGACCATGACGACCCGAGCGCCCCGCTGCGGGTCGCCGGAGACGAAGCACGGCGGTGACCGGACCCCCCATGAGCAGCACCCAGATCCGGGCCCGCCGCGAGCGGGCCGCATGGCAGACCATCGACTCCGGCCAGCTGCTGCTGATCGCGACCGCCGGGCTGTTCGTCGTCGTCGCGATCGCCGAGGTCGCCGCGGCCGGGCTCCGGCAGCCCAACGTCGCGATCATCTTCGGCGTGCTGATCGCGCTCGGCGAGCTGTTCCGGATGGTCATGCCGGGCAACCGCGAGGTCGCGCCGATCGCCAGCGCCGGCGCGATGGGCTACGCGCTGCTGGTCGGCATCGGCCCCGAGGGCGCCCCGCCGGACGCGCCGCTCGGCGTCGTCCCCGCCGAGCACTCGCCGCTGCAGGTCGTCGCGGTGACGTCGGTCGGGATGCTGGTCGGCTCGCTGCCGCACATCATGGTCGGCCGGTCGCCGCGCCCGGACGCGATGGCGCGCCGGCTGTTCACCGTCGCGGTCGTGGCGCTGTGCTTCCGGCCGATGCTGTCGCTCGGGCTGCCCTGGCAGCTGCTGCTGGCGGTGATGGGCCTGGTCGTCGTGCTGTCCTGCTTCACCGACGTGCTGATCGCCGCGATGATCCGGGCGGAGGCGGTGCGGGCCCGGTTCGGGATCGCGCTGCGCGACGAGATCGACGCGAAGATGGCGCTGTGCGCGGCGACCAGCGCCACCGCGATGCTGATCGCGGTCGCGACCACGGCGATGGGCGAGGCCGCGCTGCTGATCTTCACGGTGCCGATCCTGGTCACCCAGTTCGCGTTCCGCCGGTACGCGGGGATCCGCGCGACGTACCTGCAGACCGTCCGGGCGCTGTCGCGGGTCACCGAGGTCGGCGGGTACGTCGAGACCGGGCACTCGCGGCGGGTGTCGCGGCTGTCGGTGGCGATGGGCCGCGAGCTCGGCATGTCCGAGGAGGAGCTGCTGGAGCTGGAGTACGCGGCGCTGATGCACGACATCGGGCAGCTGTCGCTCGGCGACCCGATCCCCGGCGGCGCGACGGTGCTCGCCTCGCCCGCCGAGCAGCGCCGCATCGCCGAGCTCGGCGCCGAGGTCATCAAGCAGACCGGCGTGCTGGACCGGGTCGCGCACATCGTCCAGCTGTCGTCGCACCCGTACCGGACGGGCCCGGAGACGCTCGCCGGGCCCGGGGAGGCCGGGCAGCCGGTCCCGGCGCCGCCGCTGGCCGGCCGCATCATCAAGGTCGCCAACGCCTACGACGACCTGGTCGGCGACTCCGCCGACCGGGACCGCGGCGCCGCCGTGCTGGAGCGGCTGCGGCTGGACTCCGCCGCCGAGTACGACCCGACGGTCGTGGAGGCGCTCAGCCGCGTCGTCGACCGCCGCCCCCGCCCCTGACCACGCCCCCGGCCGCGCCCCCGGCCGGGCCCGCGGCCGGGATTTGTCGGCCGTACCGCCGGACCGGGGGCGGTACGGGCACTAGTGTCGGCCTGGTCAGGACCGCCGGGGCAGCCGGCGGACCGCAGCTCGCCGAGGGAGTCCGCAGGTGTTCGAGTCCGTGCTGGTGGCGAACCGGGGTGAGATCGCCGGCCGGGTCGTGCGCACCGCGCAGGCCATGGGCCTGAAGGCGATCGCGGTGTACTCCGAGGCCGACGCCGGCCTGCCCTACGTCGCCGAGGCGGACGAGGCGGTGCTGATCGGCCCGGCCGACCCGGCGCGCAGCTACCTCAACGCGGCGGCGGTGCTGGAGGCCGCGCAGCGCACGAACGCGCAGGCCGTCCACCCCGGCTACGGGTTCCTCGCCGAGAGCGCCCCGTTCGCGCGGGCCGTCGCCGCGCGGGACCTGGTCTGGGTCGGCCCGCCGCCGCTGGTCGTCGCCCGGATGGGCGACAAGATCAACGCCCGGAACCTGATGAAGGAGGCGGGCGTCCCGGTGTCGCCGGGCGCGTGGGAGCCCGTCCCGGACGCGGCGACCGCGCTGGAGGAGGCCGAGCGGATCGGCTACCCGGTGATGGTGAAGCCCGCCGCGGGCGGGGGCGGAGCCGGGCTGGGCTCGGCCTACGACGCGGAGACGCTGCGCACCGCGTTCGAGGCGGCCCACACGGCCGCGACGCGGCTGTTCGGGCACGGCGACGTGCTGCTGGAGCGGTACGTGGAGGGCGTCCGGCACGTCGAGGTGCAGATCCTCGGCCTGGTGGACGGCACCGTCGTGGCGCTGGGGGAGCGGGAGTGCTCCGTCCAGCGGCGGTACCAGAAGGTCGCCGAGGAGACGCCGTCGCCGGGCGTCGGCGCGGCGCTGCGGGAGCGGATGCTCGCCGCGGCGGTCCGCGCGGGGGAGGCCGTCGGGTACCGGGGCGCGGGGACGGTCGAGTTCCTGGTCGACCCGGTCGCGCAGGAGTTCTTCTTCCTGGAGCTGACGGCCCGGCTGCAGATCGAGCATCCCGTCACCGAGATGGTCACCGGCGTCGACCTCGTCGAGCAGCAGTTCCGGATCGCGGCCGGGGAGCGGGTCGCGCCGCCCGCCGCCGCGCCGCGCGGCCACGCGATCGAGTTCCGCGTGCACGCCGAGGACCCGCAGGGCTTCCGGCCGGGGGCCGGCGAGATCAAGGTGTGGGAGGAGCCGGTCGGCGACGGCATCCGCATCGACGCCGGCTACTACGAGGGCAACACCGTCACGCCGTACTACGACTCGCTGCTCGCCAAGCTCTGCGTGCACGGCGACGACCGCGCGCACGCGCTGGCCCGCGCGCGCGCCGCGCTGGGCGCGTTCCGCATCGAGGGCATCGCGACGAACCTGCCGTTCCTGGCGGAGCTGCTCGAACACCGCGAGTTCGTCGACGGCACGTACGACTCCGGCGTGGTGGCGCGCATGCGCATCCGCTGAGCCCGGCTTCCACCTGCTCAGCGGGCGGGATTTGCTCCGGCCGACTCCGCCCGCTGCAGGAGCGCGCGGAACCGCGGGGCCGTGTCCGCGCCGCCCGCCGCCAGCACGGTCCCGGCGGCGTCGGTGACGACGACGTACGGCGGCCACGGGATGCCGTTGGCGTCGTACACGTCGGGGTCGGTCACCAGCGGCAGGCCGGCGGCGCCATGCTCGTCCAGGTGCCGCCGGACGGCGTCCTCGCCCGCCGCGCTCACCAGCACCACCCGCCGTCCGGACGCGGCCTCGGCGAACACCGGCAGCATGGTCCGGCAGAGGCCGCACGCCGGCGAGACCAGCGCGAACACCGTCGGGGCCCCGATCGCGGAGTTCAGCGCGAACTGCGTCCCGGGCCGCGGGCCCGCCGGCGGCGGCGCCTCCGGCTCGGCGACCCCGGGACGCGGCCGGGGCACCGCCGCGACCGCGCCGAGGAGGACCACCGCGAGCACCGCCCGCACCGGCGAGTACGCCGCGGGCCCGGCGACCGCCGCCATGGCGGCCAGCAGCAGGAGCAGCGCCGTCCGCGTCATCGACGCGGCGCCGACCGGCGCGGGACGGCGCGCCGACCCGAAGCAGCCGCAGTCGATCACCATGCCGCGCCGCAGCACCGAGGCCATCGCGCCGAGGAACGCCGCGAACAGCGCCGCCGCGGCCAGCGCCCCCCACCGCCGGGTGGCGGGCACGGCCAGCAGCACGGCCGCCGCCGCCTCCGCGGACAGCACCGCCACCGCCGCGGCGCCGGTCAGCCGGGCGGGCAGCACCCGGTAGGCGCCGATCGCCGCCGCGAACCCGCGCACGTCGCGGACCTTGCCGCCGGCCGCGACGAGCAGCACCGCGATCAGCGCCGGCCACGCCGACGCCAGGACGGTCACGCGACCTCCTGCGGGTCCGGCTGGAACGCCGACGCCTGCAGCCGGTACAGCTCGGCGTACAGCCCGTCCGCGGCGAGCAGGTCGGCGTGCGCGCCGCTCTCGGCGACGCGGCCGTGGTCCAGCACGTAGATGCGGTCGGCGAAGCGGACGCTGGCCAGCCGGTGGGTGATCAGCACCACCGTGCGGCCGTCCGCGTGCCGCCGGATCCGCTCGAACAGGGCGTGCTCGGCGCGGGCGTCGAGCGCGGAGGTCGGCTCGTCGAAGATGACCAGCGCGGCGTCCCGGTAGAAGCCGCGCGCGGCGGCGACCCGCTGCCACTGCCCTCCCGACAGGTCGTGGCCGCCGCGGAAGCGCCGGTCCAGCAGCGCGTCGTACCCGCCCGGCAGCTCGTCGACCACCCGGTCCGCGCCCGCCGCGGCGGCGGCGCCGGCGAGCCGGTCCTCGTCGAGGGGGCGGCCCATCACGATGTTCTCCCGGACGGTGAGCGGCCAGCGCGTGTGGTCCTGGGCGATCACCGCGACGCGGCGGCGGAGCGCGTCGCCGTCCAGGCCGGCGAGGTCGGCGTCGTCCCAGCGGATCGTCCCGGAGTCGGGCCGGTACAGCCCGGCGAGCAGCTTGGCCAGGGTGGTCTTGCCCGAGCCGTTCTCGCCGACCAGGGCGATCACCTCGCCGCGCCGCACCGTGACGCTGACGTCGGTGAGCGCCGGCGCGGCGGCGCCCGGGTACCGGAACGTCACCCCTTCGGCGGTGACGCGGCCGAAGTCCCCGGCGGGCGGGGCGGCGCCGTCCGGCGGCGGGAGCCGTTCCGCGGCGAGCGCGCGGAAGTTCAGGTAGTCGCCGAAGTACAGGCCCGCCTCGTACAGCTTGTTCAGGCTCAGCACGCACGCCGCCAGCGACGACTGCCCGGCCCTGATCGCCAGCACGGCCGCGCCCGCGACCGACAGCGGGATCACGCCGCCGGCGAGCAGCCCGCCGAGCGCGGCGTAGACGGCCACGGTCGCGGCGCCGGTGAGCAGGTCGCCGGCCGCCTTGGCGCCGGTCTGCCGGCGCGCGACGTCCAGCTGGACGCGCTGCTCGAGCTCCGCGACCCGGTCGTACTCGCCGAGCAGGAACCCGCGCAGGGTGAACGCGCGGACCTCGGCGGCGGGCTGCCGCTCGGCCATCAGGTCCGACAGCATGAACTTGCGCCGCCGCGCCGCCGACAGCCGGTAGAACGCCGCGTACCGCAGCCGCGCGGTGCGCAGCGCGGCCCAGCCCGCGGGCACGGCCGTGACCAGCAGCAGCGGCATCAGCGCCGGGTGCAGCAGGCCGAGCGCGACGGCGGGCGCCGCCAGCCCGACCGCGCCGGTCAGCGCGCTGACCGTCATCTCGACGACGGTGGCGGTGTCGGGCACGCCGTTGTCGCGGGCCCGCCGCATCGCGTTGTGGAACTCGTGGTCGTCGAACGCGGTCAGCTCCACCCGGGTGGTCAGCTCGAACAGCCGCGTCTCCGCCTGCCGCTCGACCTGCGGCTTCAGCCGGGCCTGCGCCCAGCCGGCGGCGGCCAGCAGCGCGCCGCGCAGCGCCGCCGCCGCGCCCACCAGCGCCAGCGCGGGCAGCGCGGCGCGGACCCGGCCGGGCGTCGGCCCGGCCGCGAACAGCGACGCCAGCACGTCGGAGGTGGCCAGCAGCCCGAACGCGGTGAAGACCCCGGCCGCGAGGTTGCCGCCGAGCGCGACCGCCGTGTCCGCCCGGCTCGCCCGCCAGGCCAGCCGGACCGCCGCCGTGACCAGCATCGGAAACCGCCGCAGCATCGCCGGAAGGCCGGCTTTCAGCAGTTCCTCGTCGCGGCTTTCCCAATAGGTGATTTCGAGCCCCGACCTGTCGTCGGCGAGGGCCGGGGAGCGTCGGAACACAGAGCCAACCTAGATCATCGATTGGCGGCTGTAAATGCCTCGTTCCAGCGCCGCGTTCGCGCTGCCGTACCGGTGACGAATGAGTGTCTGGACAGCCCGCTGATCATCTGCTCATAATGCGTCCGTTTGCTCTGGAGAGCCCGGCGGCACCCGATGCCGGCTCTCCGGGCTCAGATCCCGAGCGGCCGCCCGAACGGCGGCCAAGGAAGGAGCCCCCATGTCCGTGCTGGCCCTGGAGCCCCGCGACGCCGGCGTCATCGACCCGGAAGACCTCGACGTGGACTTCGAGATGGAACTGCTGGAACTGCTGCACGGCCCGCAGGCCTGCGTGAACACCTGCAAGCGCACGGTGTGCAGCAGCTACCCGTGCTGCCCGTCCATCGTCTGACCCTCTCCGAACGCACGCGGGAAAGGCCATTGGCTCCCACCGGTGGCCTCTTCCTGCGCGTTCGCCATTGCCGGATACGGGCCGCGACCGAAGGGCGACAATGGAGTCATCGATATTCGGGCTCATTTCTGCGATCGTCCGTGAGCGCGGCCGGGAAATCCGGTCGGACGACACCTGGATCAGCGTGCGCGATCCCGGCTTCGACATGCCCCGGCAGGGTTGGAAACTGCATGTCTCCGCGCGGCCCGGCACGTTCGCGGAGACGCTCGAACGCATCCTGCCGCTGCTGCTGGCCACCCCGTGCGACTTCAAGGCGGCGCGCTCCGCCGAGATGCTGCGCGAGCTCAACTCCGGCGACCTCGACGCGGCCTCCGTCGGCAAGGCCGTCACCGTCTACCCGCCGCAGGACGAGGTCGTCCGGCTGGGGCACGCGCTCGCGGGCGCCCTCGCCGGCATGGCCGGGCCGCGCGTGGTCAGCGACCGCCGCGTCCGCCCCGACGCCCCCGTCCACTACCGCTACGCCCCGTTCGTTCCGCAGTACAAGGTGGACGACAACGGCGACTTCGAGCTCGTCGTCGTCGGCCCGGACGGCACGGCGGAGCCCGGCGCGGCGGGCGTCGAGTTCAGCTGCCCGCCGTGGGCGGCCGACCCGTTCCGCCCGCCCGCCCCGGAAGGCGGCGCCGCGCCCTCCACGCCCTCGACCGCGAGCGCGCAGGCGCCGCGCGTCCGGACGATCGGCGGCCGCTACCGGGTGACCACCGGCGTGATGCGCGGCCCGCGCGGCAACGTCTACCGGGCCGAGGACCCCGCCGGGCGGCCCGTCGTCGTCAAGGAGGGCCGCGCCTACGTCGGGGAGCACCCCGAGGGCTATGACCTGCGGATGTACCTGCGCAACGAGCTGCGCATCCTGACCGTCCTCGCCGGGGTCGGCGGCGTCCCGGAGGCGCTCGACCACTTCCGGCACGGCGAGGACGAGTTCCTCGTGATGAGCGACGCCGGCGCCACCGACCTCAACCGGCACGTGGCCGAGCACGGCGCGCTCACCGGCCCCGAGCTCGCGGACCTGGCGTCCCGGCTGCTCGCGGTCCTCGACGCGGTGCACGCGCGCGGCGTGGTCGTCCGCGACCTGTCGCCGAAGAACGTGGTGCTCGGCGAGGACGGCGGCTGCACGCTCATCGACTTCGGCACCAGCCGCCACGGCGACCTGCAGATGCCGGGCTGGAGCCGCGGCTTCAGCGTGCCCGACCAGCGCACCGGCCGCCCGTCGGAGCCGTCCGACGACCTGTTCTCGCTCGGCGCGACGCTGTTCTTCGCCGCCACCGGCATGAACCCCGTCATCATCGACCCCGACCCGGAGCGCGGCGTCGAGCGGACGCTGCAGTGCCTGGCGCGGACGTCGCCGGGGGGCGGCACCGTCGCGCTCGTGCCGCGGCTGCTCAGCCTCGACCCCGGCGTCCGGGCGGGCGCCGCCGCCGAGATCCGCGCCGGGCGGCACGCGACCGCGAAGGCCGCGGCCCCGGTGCCCGTCCCGCGCCTGACCGGCGACCTGCTGTCGTCCGTCCTCACGCACACGGTGCGCGAGTGTGTCCGGTTCGCCGAAAGGCTGATGGACGAGCCGCCGGACCACCGGACGAGCCCGCCGGTGACGAACGTCTACGCCGGTTCGGCGGGCGTCGGGGCGGAGCTCCTCCGGCATCCCGAGGGCAAGGCCGCGGGCACCGACCTCGCCCGCTGGACGGCGGAGAACCTGCCGGACGCGAACCTGCCCGCCTCGCTCTACTTCGGCCTCACCGGGACGGCGGTTTTCCTGGCCGCCGCCGGGGTCGCGATGCCGCGGCCCGTCCGGATGTCCGGCGGCGAGCGCGCGGACCAGGCGCACGGCGTCGCCGGCATCGGCACCGGCCACCTCCTCCTCGACGCCCTCGCCCCCGATCCGGCCAACGCGGAGATGGCGGCCGAGTGCGCGAGGCGGCTGCTGGCGGGCGACGTCGCCGCGCCGGACGCGGCGGTGTCGGTCGAGCAGCCGGGTTCGGGCGTCGCCGTCGACACCGCGTTCGCGCACGGTGACGCGGGCGTCGCCGACTTCCTGCTGGCCTACCACCGCGCCACCGGCGACGCCGCCGCAGGCGCCGCGGCCCGCGAGGCGTTCACCGCCCTCGCCGACCGGACGGCAGCGCTGATCGGCGAGCTGGACGGCCCGGCCGCGCGCCCGATGGGCGCCTCGTGGTGCCAGGGCATGTCCGGCGTCGTCGGCGCGCTGCTGCGCGCGGCCCGCGCCTACGACGACGCGCACTACCTCGACCTCGCCGAACGGGGCGCCCGCGCCTGCCTGGCGATCGCGCCGCGCGCGTGGGTGTCGTCCCAGTGCTGCGGACTGGCGGGCATGGGGGAGGCGCTCATCGACGTCGCCCTGGTCACGGGCGACGACGCGTACTGGAAGGGCGCCGAGGAGATCGTCGAGCTGATGCTCGTGCGCAGCGGGGGCGAGCCCGCACGGCCGGTCTTTCCCGGCAACGACCTCGACACCCAGGCGTTCACCTGGGGCACCGGCACCGCGGGGATCCTGTCGTTCCTGCGCCGCCTGGACGCCCGGTCCGGGCCCCGGCTCTGGGCGTCCCCCGCCGTTTGAACGGCTAGAACGTCAGCGAGTAGGTGAGCAGGCGCAGGCCGGGCACGGGGGACCAGTCGCGGTCCGGGGTGCGGACGAAGCCGAGCCGCTCGTACATGCGGTGCGCGGCCTCCATGTTCGCCTGCGTGGACAGCCGCAGCCCGGTCAGGCCCGCGGCGCGGGCGCGCGCCACGCACTCGCCGACCAGGGCGCGCCCGGCGCCGGACCGCCGGGCCTTCGGCAGGACGGCGAGCATGCGGAACTCGGCCTCGTCCGGGGCCGCCAGCTCGGCGTACGGGCTGCCGGGCGGGCAGTAGGCGACGGCGCCCGCGATCTCGCCGGCGACCTCGGCGACGAGCAGCTGCGACTTGGCGGCCCGGTCGGCGGCGTCGCGGAGCTTGCCGACGTAGGTCGACTCGGGCGAGACGAGCCCGCCGTGCACGTACACCTCGACGGTCAGGTCGCCGATCAGGTCGTACTCGTGGGGGCGCGCGTCGCGGACGGTGACGGGCTGCATCGGGTGCTTCTCCAGGCGGGGGAGCCGGTGGTGCGGGATCGACGCGGCCGGGGCCGCGACATATCAGGCTATCCGCCCCGGGACAGGCGGGCGACCGGCGGCCCGCCCGCGCGCGGTCCGCTAGTCGTTAGCAGCTTGACGACTAGCGCCCGAGGCGTGTTGATTGGCGGGAGGCAACGGGCGGCAGCCCGCCGGACCCCAGGAGGCGCCATGCCGGTCCCCCGCTCGATCCTCGGCACGCAGGACGTCGGCGACCTGGAGCTGGAGGTCGTCGCCGGCGCGTGGCCGGACGACGTCCGCGGTCACTTCGTCGTCAGCACCTCCGACCAGCGCACCCACCCCGTGCACGCGTTCTTCGGCGACGGGATCATCGCGCGGCTGCCGCTCCGGCCGGACGCCGGCGGCCGGTTCCGCTGGCGCGCCCGAGTGATCGGCACCCCGTCGGTCCGGCTGCGCCGCCGGCGCCCCGACCTGTTCACCGCCGGGCCGGTCGGCACCAGCTCGCCGTGGGGCTTCGTGAACGCGGCCAACACCGCGCCGCTGCCGTGGGGCGACCGGCTGTTCGCCACCTGGGACGCCGGGCGGCCCGTCGAGGTCGACCCGGTCACGCTGGGGTTCGTCGCCGAGGTCGGGCACCGCGACGACTGGAAGCCCGCGATCGACCAAGCCGTGCTGCCGCTGGTCTCCACGTCCGCGCACCCGGTGATCGACCCCGAGCGCGGCTGCATGTGGACGGTCAGCCGCGACGTGCTGACCGGCACGGTGTCGGTGATCCGGTACGCGGGGGAGGGCGCCCGGGTCGAGCGCTGGGAGGTGGCGGACGCCGTCCTGCCGCAGGCCACGCACACCATCACCCAGACCCGCGACTGGCTCGTCCTCGCCGACACCGCCTACAAGATCGACACCGACGAGGTCTTCGGCGCGGAGCGCACCGTCGCCAACAACCCCGACGGGCCCGTCCTGCTGATCCGCAAGGACGACCTGCGCCCCGGCGGCGGCACCGTCGCGTGCAAGGAGTTCCGGGTCGCGCCCGAGGTCAACCACTTCTACGCCAAGTACGACGACTCCGACGGCGTCCAGGTGGTCATGGAGCACACGCCCGGCGTCGACATCGGCATGTACCTGCGCGAGGACGACCTCGACGCGTTCGGCCGCCCCGTCGACCCGGCGCTGCGCGGCATGTACTGCCACGGCATGACGCCCGCGCTCACCACCGTCCTGGTGTTCGACCCGGAGACGGGGAAGGTGAGCGAGCGTGCCCGGGCCGGCGACCCGGCGCGCTGGTGGCAGGCGGAGCTGTCGGCCATCGACTGGAGCATCGAGGGGCAGACCGCCCCGACCCGGCACCACCTCGTCTACCTGGGCTTCCACCCCGAGGCGATCAACCAGCGGGCGCTGCGCAACTACACCGGCCGCATCGACGCCGACCTGTTCCCGCCGGAGGAGACCCCGGCCGTCCTGGTCAGCCACGACCGCGACGACCTGAAACCGCTCGCCGAGTGGACGTTCGCGCTGGACGACTACCCGACGTCGCCGTCGTTCGTGCCGCGCGGGCGGGGCGGCAGCCGGTACGCGGGCGCCGACCCGGGCGGGCACGACGGCTACCTCGTCGTCGCCGTCCACAACGACGACCGGTTCCGCGTCGAGCTGTTCGACGCCGCCGACGTCGGGCGCGGGCCGCTCGCCGTGCTGGCGCCGCCGCCCGGCACCACCGTCCCGTTCCTCATCCACTCCGCGTGGATGCCGGAGGCCGCCTCCGCGCCCGAGCTGGAGCGGCTGGCCTTCGCCGACGACCTCGACGACCGCCTCGACCAGCTCGCCCCCGACCTGCGGGCGATCACCCGGGAGGTCGCCGCCGAACTCGCCGCCGGACGCTGACCGGCGGCGCGCCGCCGGTGAACGCGGATCAGCGGAGGTCGGCGCAGGAGCGCTCGTCGGGAAGGAGGGGGCGCACGCGGACGGTGTAGGTCGCGCCGCCGCTGCGCCAGGCGGTGTTCGGGCCGGCCGCCGGGATCTTCGCGGGCGCGGCGACCGTGCACACGGCCGCTCCGACCTGCGCGCCCTTGCCGAGCGGCGCCAGCGGCCACGTCTTGACCGGGCCGTCCGCCACCGCGCCCTGCGACGCGAGCACCGCCACCTTCGACGGCTTGAACGGGGCCGGCCCCGACGCCAGGTCGGACGTCGCCCAGGTGCTCGGATCCAGCCGCTTCTGGAACGTCAGCGCGGGGTCCGGCCGCGACCCCGGCTGGGCGATGCTGCTGTGCGCGCCGCCCATGGTGAACTCCAGGATGAACGCGTCGGAGACCTTCCCCGGCCCGACCGTGTGCGAGCGGCCGAGGCCCGCGGCGCGCGCCTCGGCCAGCAGGCGGTTCACCGCCGCCGGTTTCAACCGGTACTCGGTGAGCTTCCCCTGGGACGCGACCAGGGCGCGGCCCGTCGAGTAGAGCGAGAAGTCGGGCAGGCCGCCCGGGCCGCCCAGCCCGGCCATGCCGCCGGACTTGCGCATCCGCAGGACGAGGTGCTCGCCGCGCGGGGAGTCCTTCGCGGGGGTCGTGGTGGAGCCGCCGGGCTTCAGCGAGTGCGGTGGCTCGGCGACGCCGGACGCGTCGCCGCATGCCGTCAGCGTGCCCGCGCACGCGAGCGCCACGACCACGCTGGTACGTGTGTGCGAACCGGCCATGGGCCTTGGACGCGCCGCCGCGCCCGCCGGTTCCCCTGATGAGAGTCCGGCGCCGATACAAATTCCGCGCCGGAAGACTGTGGGAATCTGCGACCGACCAGGCCCTGCTCCCCGCGCTAGTGTGCCGGGCGTGAGCGTGCTCGTAGTGACCGGAACCTGTACGGGCGTCGGCAAGACCGTCGTCACCGCGGCGCTGGCCGCCGTCGCCGCCGCGCGCGGCGCGTCGGTCGCCGTGGTCAAGCCCGGCCAGACCGGGATGGCCGGCGGCGAGCCCGGCGACCTCGACGAGGTGCGGCGGCTCGCCGGCGTCGAGGACGTGCACGAGGCCGCGCGCTTCCCCGACCCGCTGTCGCCCGCCGCCGCGGCCCGCCGCGCCGGGGTCCCGCCCGTCCGGCTGCCGGACGTCGCCAAGCACGTCCAGGAACTCGCCGCGACCCGCCGGCTCGTGCTCGTGGAGGGCGCGGGCGGGCTGCTCGTCCGCTACGACGAGGAGGGCACCACCATCGCCGACCTGGCGCGCTGGCTCGGCGCCGCGGTCGTCGTGGCGACCCGACCGGACCTCGGCACGCTCAACCACACCGCGCTGACGCTGGAGGCGATGGCGCACCGCGGTGTGCAGCTCGCGGGGGTGGTCATCGGGTCCTGGCCGGACGAGCCGGACCTGGCGATGCGCAGCAACATCCGGGACCTGGAGACCATCGCGGCGCGCCCGCTGTCCGGCGCGCTCCCGGCCGGCGCGTCGGCGCTCGACCCGGCCGAGTTCCTCGTCGCCGCGCACCGCGGCCTGGCCCCGGCGTTCGGCGGCTCCTTCGACCCTGCGGTCTTCCGCGAGGCGCACGCCCCCGAGGCGCAGTAGAGGATCTGGCAGGCTTCGCCGGGTCAGGTGTCGCGGCGCAGCCGGGTGATGAACTTGTACCGGTCGCCGCGGTAGAGGGACTGCGCCCATTCGACGGGCTGGCCCGTCGTGTCGAACGCGTGCCGGGACAGCAGCAGCATCGGCAGGCCGACGTCGACGCCGAGCAGCTGCGCGTCGTGCGGCGTCGCCAGCACCGTCTCGATCGTCTCCTCCGCCTCCGTCAGGTGGACGTCGTAGGCGGTCGCGAGGGTCTCGTACAGGGAGCGGTGCCGGGGCAGCTCGCGGCGCAGCCCGGGGAAGCGGCGGGCCGGCAGGTGCGAGGTGTCGACCGACATCGGCTCCCCGTCGGCGAGCCGGAGCCGGTGGACGCGCAGCACGCGCCCGCCCGGCCGGATGCACAGCAGCGCGGCGAGGCGCTCGTCGGCGCTGACGTACCCGGCGTCCAGGATGCGGGTCTCGGGCCGCAGCCCGTGGTGCCGCATGTCCTCGGTGTAGGAGACGAGCTGCAGCTCCTGCGACACCTTCGGCTTGGCGACGAACGTGCCCTTGCCCTGGATGCGCTGCAGGCGCCCCTCGACGACGAGCTCGGCGAGGGCCTGCCGTACGGTGGTCCGGGACGTCTCGTACTTCTCCGCCAGCGCCCGCTCAGGGGGCAGCGGGCTGCCGGGCGGCAGCGACTGGATGAGCTCGACGAGGAGTTCTTTGAGCTTGTAGTACTTCGGGATGCGCGGCGCCTGGTTGGTGTGGTGCTTGCCCAGGTCGCCGAGCGCCGCCCGGTCGAATCCGCGCTCGAAGCCGTCCCCGTGCCGGGGCCCGCCCCTGACCTCCGTCACGGCATCTCCTCACGTTCATCATCGGTTTCCCCCGATGTTATGCGTGAAGACTACGGCCGGTAGAGCCCGCGATCTCCGCCAGGGCGGCCCGCAGCCTTGTGAGGTCGGACTCGTCGACCGTCGCCCGCGCGGTGAGCCGCAGGCAGGCCCGGCCCTTCGGGACGGACGGGGGCCGGAAGCAGCCGACGCGCAGTCCGTGCTCAGCGCAGATCGCGGCGGCGCGCAGCGCGTCGTCGGGTTCGCCGAGGAACACCGGGACGACGGCGGCGGCCGGATCGGCGGTCTCCAGTCCGGAACCGGCCGCGAGGTTTGCCATCGCGCGGGCCGTGGCACGCGCGCGGGCGGGCAGCCCGGGGTCGGCCTCCAGGACGTCGAGGGCGGCGAGCGCGGCGCCCACGGCGGGCGGGTTCAGACCGGTGTCGAAGATGAACGCGCGGCCGGTGTCCAGCAGCGCCTGGACCACCTCGGGGGCGCCGAGCACGGCGCCGCCTTGCGAGGCCAGCGACTTCGACAGGGTGAGGGTGAGGACGACGTCGGGTTCGCCGGCCAGGCCGGCGGCGTGCGCGGCGCCCCGCCCGCCGTCGCCGACGACGCCGAGCGCGTGCGCCTCGTCGATCACCAGCAGCGCGCCGTGCGCCCGCGCCGCGCGGTGCAGCCCGGCGAGCGGCGCGAGGTCGCCGTCCACGGAGAACACCGCGTCGGTGACGACGATCGCGTGGTCTTCGTCACGTTCGGCGAGGGCCTGCTCGACGGCCGCCGGGTCGCGGTGCGGGACGATCACCACGCGGGACCGCGACAGCCGGCACGCGTCCACGATCGAGGCGTGGTTGAGCTGGTCCGACACCACCAGCGTGCCGGGCCCGGACAGCGCGGTCACGGCGCCGAGGTTGGCCAGGAAGCCGGAGGAGAACACCAGCCCGGCGGCGCTGCCGGTGAACGCGGCGAGCCGCCGGTCCAGCTCGGCGTGCAGCGCGGTCGTGCCGGTGACCAGCCGGGACCCCGACGAGCCGGTGCCCCACGCGCGGGCCGCGGCGACCGCGCCGTCCACCAGCCGCGGGTCGCGGGACAGGCCGAGGTAGTCGTTGGAGGCGAGGTCGGCGAGCCCGCCGTGGCCGGCGTCGCGGGGGCGGAGCGCCCGCCGCAGGCCCGCCTCGGCGCGCCGGTCCGCGGCGTCCCGGAACCTGGCGAGGGGGTCGTCGCTCATGTCCGAATCCTGCCAGGTGGCGAGGGTCGGGGACGGCGGCGGGGCACCAGATCCGATGGGCGATGATTGTGGTGTGCCTACCTTGACCGATCTGGTCCGCGACCACACCGACCTCACCGAGACCGATGTGGAGTGGCTGCACGCGCTGGTGTCGGACTGGCAGCTCCTCGCCGACCTGTCGTTCGCCGACCTGCTGCTGTGGGTGCCGCTGCGGTCCGGCGCGGTGGTCCCCGCCGAGGGCCCGGGCGCCCGCGGCGGGCGGCGCGGCGGCGGCACGATCGACACCGGCGCGGCCGTGCAGGGCTGGGTCGCGATCGCGCAGATGCGGCCGACGACCGGTCCCACCGCCTACCCCGAGGACCTGGTCGGCAAGGTCGTCCGGACGGGCCGCCGCGGGCTGATCGACGTGGCGTGGCGGGAGCGGCGGATCGTCCGGGAGGGCGACCCGGAGTGGGGCAGCGGCATCCCCGTCCGGGAGGAGTCGATCCCGGTGCGGCGCGGCGCGAAGGTCCTCGGGGTGATCCAGCGCAGCACCAACCTCAGCTCGGCGCGCACCCCGTCCCGGCTGGAGCTGACCTACCTGCAGAGCGCCAGCGACCTCGCCAAGATGATCTCCGAGGGCCGGTTCCCGGTGCCGGGCGAGGAGCCGAACATGGTCCGCTCGCCGCGCGTCGGCGACGGGCTGATGCGGCTGGACCGGGGCGGCTCGGTCACCTACGCCAGCCCGAACGCCCAGTCCGCCTACCGGCGCCTCGGCCTGCCGTCCGACCTGGCCGGCGAGGCGCTCGGCAAGGTCACCGCGGACCTGTGCGACACCGGCGAGCCGCTGGAGGAGGCGCTCAGCGTCGTGCTCAGCGGCCGCGCCCCGCGCGAGGTGGAGGTCGAGGCGAACGGCTCGGTCATGCAGCTGCGGACGATCCCGCTGGTCGTCGGCGGCACCCGGATCGGCGCGATCGTGCTGTGCCGGGACGTCACCGAGCTGCGCTGGCGCGACCGGGAGCTGATGACCAAGGACGCCACCATCCGGGAGATCCACCACCGGGTGAAGAACAACCTGCAGACCGTCGCCGCGCTGCTGCGGCTGCAGGCCCGCCGGCTGCGGGTGCCGGAGGGGCGGGCGGCGCTGGACGAGGCGGTCCGCCGGGTCGGGTCGATCGCGATCGTGCACGAGACTCTGTCGCACACCCCCGACGAGCTGATCGACTTCGACGACATCGCGGACCGGGTGATCATGATGGCGGGGGAGGTGTCGACGCCGGAGACCAAGGTCGCGCCGAAGCGGACCGGCAGCTTCGGGGTGCTGCCCGCCGAGATCGCGACGCCGCTGGCGATGGCGCTCACCGAGCTGCTGCAGAACGCGCTGGAGCACGGCCTCACGAACCGGTTCGGCACCCTGGAGGTCGTCGCGCACCGCTACGGCGAGGGGACCCCGCCCCGCGAGCCGGAAGGGGTGCCGGTCTGGGGCGAGTGGCCCGGCTCCGACGCGCACGACCCGCGCGCCCGGAAGGAGCCTTCCGCCGCGCGCCCGGCCGCCACCGGCCCGCGGCTCGTCGCGGTCGTCGCTGACGACGGCGTCGGCCTGCCCGCCGACTTCGACGTGGAGAGCAGCAACAGCCTCGGGCTGCAGATCGTCCGCACCCTGATCGTCGGCGAGCTCGGCGGCAGCCTCGACTTCCGCGACCGGCCGGGCGGCGGCACCGAGGTCATCGTGGACGTCCCGCTCGACCACACCAACCGGCCCCACGGGCCCCGCTAGGTCCGGCCTGCCGGGCCCGGCCGCGCGAGCCCGGAGACACCGAGTGCCCGCATGCCTGGTCTCTAGGCAGCGGGCACTTCGAAGTGCGATGCGGGCGGCGCCGGGGCTTCCGGCCCTGGGGGTTCGGAGGCGGCGCCGCGCGTCGGTGCGAGCGGTTTGCGAGTGGGGTTACAGACCGGCGTTGGCCCGGGCCCGGGCGCGGCTGGCGCGGCGCTTGAGGGCGCGGCGCTCGTCCTCGCCCATCCCGCCCCAGACGCCCGAGTCCTGGCCGGACTCCAGCGCCCAGCGCAGGCACGCGTCGGTGACGTCGCAGCGCCGGCAGACCTGCTTGGCCTCTTCGATCTGCAGGATCGCGGGCCCGGTGTTGCCGATCGGGAAGAACAGCTCGGGGTCCACGTCACGGCAGGCAGCGCGGTGGCGCCAGTCCATGCGGTCCACTCCTTCGTCAGGTGGTGTGAGACACTCCACGTTTGTGAACGGTTTCACATGTCGCGAACGCCCGGAGCGGCGGTGGCCGGCGATCCAGGGGTGATTGTTCCGCGGCGCTGCGATCAGGAGGCGGACGTCGTTGGGGCCCCTGTCGGCTGGCGCACTTTGAGCGTGTCAGCCGGGCGCGGGCAGACGCAAGACCTTTGAGAAAGGATTCTCAAAGTATGGGTGTCGCATGTGTCACACCAGTGGGTCGGCCGTGTTACTTGGCTCTCAGCAGGGCGTGACGGCGGTCTCAGATGAGGATGCGGACCGCCTTCGGCACCGACCGGAACGTCACGCTGCGCTGTTCTCCGAGGTAGTCGCCGTCCAGCTGAAAGGCGATCGGACGGTCCGCGCGCAACGTGACCTCCGTCGCGTCGTGCACGTTCAGCACGTGGCGGCCCTGCACCGGGCGCGTCCGCACCAGCATCATCTGCGCGAGCGCCCCGAGGATCGGCCCGGCGGCCATCGTGCGCATCCCGAACACGTCCAGCCCGCGCGCGAAGTTCGACTTCGGACTCGGATTCACCGGCAGCCGGCCCGCGAAAGTCCACGGCGCGGTATTGGAGACGAACGCCAGGAACAGGCCCGCTTTCGGCGGGCGCCCCGGCACTTCCAGCGTGAGCGCCGGATGGCGCCGATCCGTGCCCGCGAAGAAATGGCGGACCGCCGCCCGCACGTACAGCGACGGATCGGCCTTCGCGCCCGCCCCGCGCCGCCGCTCCACCTCCCGGACGACCTCCGCGTCCAGCCCCACGCCCGCGTTGAAGGTGAAATAGCGCTGCACGCCGTCCGGCAGGCACGCCGCCCCGAGCCCGACCGTCCGGTACCGCCCGGCGCGCAGCGCCTCCAGCACCGCCTTCGTCGCGCCGACCGGGTCGTTCGGCAGGCCGAGCGCGCGGGCGAACACGTTCGCGCTCCCCGACGGCAGCACCGCGAGGGCGGGCAGGTCCGGCGACGGGCCGTCCGCGAGCAGGCCGTTCACCGTCTCGTTGACCGTGCCGTCGCCGCCGAGCGCGATCACCGCGTCGTAGCCCTCGATGGCGGCCCGCCGGGCCAGCTCGGTCGCGTGCCCGCGGTGGGCGGTATCGGCGATCTCGAGGTCGAGATCGCCGGTGAAGGCCCGCACCAGGATGTCGCGGGCCCGCCGGGAGGTCGAGGTCGCCTTGGGGTTGGCGATGAGCATGGCGCGCACGGCGCCAGCGTATCGAGCGTTTCCCGTGCGTTTCCCCACGCATCGGCCGCTGCGGCGGGCGAGTAGGGTTTCGTTGTGACCGACCGTCCCATCACCGTGCGCGCCGCCGCCGCCCTGGAGGGCGCGGAGGGCCTCGGCGCCGTCGCGTTCGGCGCCTACACCGGCGTCGAGACCGCCGCCGGCGCCGCCGTCGACCCGGTGAGCGCGATCGGGGTGACCGTCCTCGCCCTCGCCGGCGGCCTCGGCATGCTCGCCTGCGCCCGCGGCCTGCTCCGCGGCGCCCAGGGCAGCCGCGCCCCGACGGTCCTGACCCAGCTGTTCGCGCTGCCCGTCGCCTGGTCGCTGTGGCAGAGCGAGCGGCCCGCCGTCGCCGTGCCGATGGGGATCGTCGCCGTGCTCGCGCTGGTCGCCGTGCTGAGCCCGGCGAGCACCGCCTGGCTCGTCCACGACCACGACGAGGACGACGAGGACGCTCCGGAGGACGACGCGAAGCCCGCGTCCCGCGCCGCGGAGCCGCGTCCCGAGGACGGCCGGTCCCTCGGCCAGAGGCTCATGGACCGCCTGAAGGAGCAGCCCGCCAAGGACGCGCCCGCCAAGGGGACGTCCGCGAAGAACTGACCGGGCGTCCCGGCCGGACACGGCCGGGACGCCACCGGGAACGCCGAGGGGCCCAGGGGAACATGCGTCCCCGGGCCCCTCGGCGTTCGGCGTCACTCGTCGGCGGTGAGGCCCTCGCGCAGCTGCGCGAGCGTGCGGGCCAGCAGCCGCGACACGTGCATCTGCGAGATGCCGAGCTCCGCGGCGATCTGCGACTGCGTCATGTTCCCGAAGAACCGCAGCAGCAGGATCTTCTTCTCCCGCGCGGGCAGCTTCTCCAGCAGCGGCTTCAGCGACTCGCGGTACTCCACGCCCTCCAGCGACTCGTCGATCATGCCGAGCGAGTCCGCCACGGCGGGCGCGTCCTCGTCGCCGGAGTCGGGCGCGTCGAGGGACACCGTGGAGTAGGCGTTCGCCGACTCCAGGCCCTCCAGCACCTCCTCCTCGCTCATCTGCAGGTGCGCGGCCAGCTCGCTGACCGTCGGCGCCCGGCCCTCGCGCTGCGCGAGGTCGCTGATCGCCTTGGTCAGCGACAGCTTCAGCTCCTGGAGCCGGCGCGGCACCCGCACCGCCCAGCCCTTGTCGCGGAAGTGCCGCTTGATCTCCCCGACGATCGTCGGCGTGGCGTAGGTGGAGAACTCCACGCCGCGCTCCAGGTCGAACCGGTCGATCGACTTGATCAGCCCGATGGTGGCGACCTGGATCAGGTCGTCCAGCCATTCGCCGCGGTTGCGGAAGCGGCGCGCCAGGTACTCCACCAGGGGCAGGTGCAGCTCGACGAGCTGGTCGCGGATGCGCTGCCGCTCCGGGTCGCCCTCGGGCAGCTCCGCGAGGCGCTCGAACAGCGCGCGGGCCCGTGCGCGGTCCGGTACGCCGCTGCTCTCGGACCGCTCGTTGCTCGCGCCGGCGATGGTCGTCTTCTCTGTCACGGGGCCCCCGCCGTACCGCGCCGCTTCTGCAGCGTCACGGTCACCCGGTCGTCGGAGCCGATCTGCGCGTCGACCTCCCCGGCCAGCGACGACAGCACGGTCCAGGCGAAGGTGTCGCGGTTGGGCACCTCGCCGTCCACGGTGATCACCGACACCGAGATGCGCATCGCCTCCCCGGTCAGCTCGAACTCGCACGACAGGTCCGTCCCGGGGACGGCCTGGGAGAGCAGCATCGCGCACGCCTCGTCGACCGCGATGCGCAGGTCTTCTATCTCGTCCAGCGTGAAGTCCAGCCTGGCCGCCAGACCCGCGGTCGCGGTTCTGAGCACGGACAGGTAGGCGCTCGCGGCGGGCAGCTTCACTGTCACCACGTCGCGCACGGACAACTGTGTACTGGCAGGCATGGCAGCGGTTTCCTCGGTCACGTCACTCCCTCGCAGGATGGTCCCGCTGCTTCCGAAACTACCGCCTGCGGGGCCCACTGCGAGACTTCGCCGCGCACAGGTTTCGACCGGTTGTCCGAGTATTGACTAAATGACTTGGTCGGCGAGCGGTGTTCCGGCCGGGTCGCCGGGGGCCGTCACGGCCCGGGGCGGCGGCCCGGAAGCGGCGGCAGGAGCGCGCCGGGAGCGCCGATCACCTCGGCCGCGAGCCGGGCGCCGGCCTCGGCGGCGGCGCGCCGGTCCCCGCCGGCCAGGCGGGCGGCCAGATAGGCGCCGTTGAATGCGTCACCCGCCGACGTGGTGTCCACCACGTGGACGTCCGGGACGGCGGGAACGGCCTCCATCGAGTCGCGGTCGGCGATCACGCAGCCCTCGGCGCCGAGCTTGACGACGATCTCCGGCACGCCCGCGTCGCGGAGCCGCTCGACGCAGGCCCGCGCGGACGCGTCGCCGTGCACGAGCCGGTCGTCGTCCAGGGACGGCAGCGCGATGGAGGTGTGCGCCAGGACCGCGCCCGCCGCCCCGGCCGCCTCGCCGGGGGAGGGCCAGCCGCTCGGCCGGTGGTTGCCGTCGTAGGCGACGAGGCCGCCGCGCCGCCGGGTCTCCGCGAGCACCTCCGCCAGCCGGGCCCGGGCGGTCTCCGTCATGATCGAGAGGGTGATCCCGGACAGGTAGACCAGGTCGTGGCCGGTGATCGCCTCGTCGACCGAGGCGGGCTGGTCCGGCCCGAACAGGTCGCGGGCGGGCGACTCGCCCCGGTAGTGCTGGAACGTCCGCTCGCCGTGCTCGTCGGTGCGGATCAGGTAGAGGCCGGCGCGGCCGCCGGGACGCACCCGCGCGTACCGGCCGCCGACGCCGTGGGCCCGCCAGAGCGCGCGCATCTCGCCGCTGTACGGGTCGTCGCCGGTGACCGTGACGAACTGCACGTCCAGCGTGCCGGGGGCGGCGCTGCGCGCGAGGTAGGCGGCGGTGTTGAGGACGTCCCCGGCGTAGCCGAGGGCGAGCCGGTCCGGGGCCAGATGCCGCAGTTCGATCATGCATTCGCCGATGAGGGCGACCCGGGGAACGTTCACGGGCAGCACGATACATCTAGACAACAAGTCATCTGATGACCAGACTTCTGGCCGTGCGCAGAAGATCCCCCTGGCGCGGCCTCGCCGCCGGCGTTCTCACCCTGGCCCTGTCCGCGACGACCTTCACCGCCCCCGCCCGTGCCGCCGCGACCGCCGCCCAGGCGTGCGGCGGCACCCCGACCCCCGCCTTCCGGGGCTCGGCGCCCGACGCCGGGCTGAACACCCTGTTCACCCGGTACGGCAACGACAACCGCCGGACCGACGACTGGACCGGCGCGGACGGTACGTTCTCCACCACCCTGCCCGGCGGGAAGGTGGCGTTCGTGTTCTCCGACACCTTCCTCGGCAAGGTCGGCGCCGACGGCACGCGCTCGCCGGTCGTCGAGGAGGGCGGCACCACGCCGTTCATCAACAACTCGTTCGTGGTCAAGTCCGGCGACCGGCTGAGCACCGCGCACGGCGGGACCCGCGAGCAGCCGAAGGCGGTGATGCCGCCCCGCGACGACAAGCACTGGTACTGGGCCGGCGACGCGATCACCGCGGGCGGCAAGGTCCAGGTCACCTACCAGGAGTACGAGCGGTTCGGGCCCGGCATCTGGGACTGGCGCTGGCTCCGCAACGTCGTCGCGAAGTTCCGGCCGGACCGGCTGTCCGCACCCGTCAGCGTGACCCCGATCGCGTCGTCCCAGAAGATCTCCTGGGCGTCCTGGCTGGAGCGGCGGGACGGCATGATCTACGTCTACGGCGTGGAGGACCTCGGCGACACCAAGTACATGCACCTGGCCCGCGTCCGCGGCGCTGACCTGACCCGGCCGTGGGAGTTCTACGCCGGCGACGGCACCTGGTCGCGGAACGAGGCCGACTCCGCGCGGATCATGAACGGCGTCGCCAACGAGTACAGCGTCACCCGCATGGGCAACGCCTACATGCTCATCACCCAGGACACCACCGAGAAGTTCAGCACGAGCATCGTCGCGTACTTCTCCTGCTCGCCGCAGGGCCCGTTCACCGGCAAGACCGCCGTCTACTCGACCCCCGAGACGGGCGCGAACGGCAGCTACGGCAACCCGAACATCTTCACCTACAACGCGCACGCCCACCCGGAGCTGAGCCGCCCCGGCAGCCTCGTCGTCTCCTACAACGTCAACAGCTTCGTCAACACCGACCACTACAAGGACGTCACCATCTACCGGCCCCGCTTCGTCGACCTGAAGTTCGGCTGACCGATGGCGTACCGACGGCACCGCCCGGTCCGCAACTGGGGCGCGCGCCTGCACGAGATCACCTGGTTCGGGATGCGCGCCGTCGTGCTGGAGAACGAGCTGCTGCGCGTCACCGTCCTGGCGGACAAGGGCGGTGACGTCGCCGAGTTCTGCTACAAGCCGCGCGACATGGACTTCGTCTGGCTCGCCCCGGACGGGATCCGCAACCCGCGCGACGTGGCGGGCGGCGCGAGCGACGACGTGGCGGCGTTCCTCGACCACTACGAGGGCGGCTGGCAGGAGGTGCTGCCCAACGGCGGCGAGCCGAGCGCCTACCGCGGCGCCGCGCTCGCGCAGCACGGCGAGGTCGCCGGGCTGCCCTGGGACGTCGAGATCGCGGCCGACGACCCGTCCGAGGTCGCCGTGCGGCTGACCGTGCGGGCGCGGCGCATGCCGCTGCGCGTGGTGAAGACGTTCCGGCTCCTGTCCGGCGAAGCGGAACTGCGCGTCGACGAGGAGCTGACCAACGAGTCGGACGTCGAACTGGAGGCGATGTGGGGCCACCACATCGTCTTCGGCGCCCCGTTCCTGCGTCCCGGCCACCGGATCCGGCTGCCGGACGGTGTCGCCGCCGACCCCGGGCTGACGGTCGTCCCCGAGCGCGGCGCGCCGAGCGACATCCACTACCTGTCCGGGTTCCGGGACGGCCGCTACGAGATCATCGACCCGGACGCGGCCCTCGGCCTGCGGGTCCGCTGGGACGCCGCCGTCCTGCCGGACCTGTGGCTGTGGCGGGAGCTCGGCGCCACCCGCGAGGCGCCCTGGTGGGGCCGCGCGTACGTGGTGGGGCTGGAGCCCTTCGCGGGGCGGCCGACCGAGGGCCTCGCCGAGGCCGTCCGGAACGGGTCGGCGCTCGCCCTGCGGCCGCGCGAGACCAGGCCGCTGTGGCTGCGCGCGGCCGTGATCGAGGGGGAGGAAGCGCGATGAAGGAGTTCGCCGGCAAGGTCGCCGTGGTCACCGGAGGGTCGCTCGGCATCGGCCGGGCGGTCGTGCGGCGGCTCGCGCGGGACGGCGCGGCGGTCGTCTTCTGCGGCATCGACGAGGACGGCGTCCGCGCCACCGAGACCGAGCTGCGCGGCGACGGCCTGGACGTGACCGGCGCCGTCGCCGACGTCACCGACGCCGGGCAGATGCGCCGGCTCGTCCGCCGCGCCGTCGACGCGCACGGCGGGCTCGACACCGTCGTCACCTGCGCCGGGATCCAGCGGTACGGGACCGTCGAGGACACCGCCGAGGAGCTGTGGGACGAGGTCCTGGACGTCAACCTCAAGGGCGTCTTCCTGGTCTGCAAGGCGGCGGTGCCGGAGCTGCGGCGGCGCGGCGGCGGCACGATCGTCACGGTCTCGTCGGTCCAGGCGTTCGCGTCGCAGGACCGGGTCGCCGCCTACACCGCGAGCAAGTCCGCGATCAACGGGCTCACCCGGGCGATGGCGCTCGACCACGCGGCCGACGGGATCCGCGCCAACGTCGTGTGCCCCGGCTCCGTCGACACCCCGATGCTGCGCTGGGCCGCCGACCTGTTCCGCGGTGACACGAGCCAGGAGGACCAGGTCGCCGAGTGGGGCCGCGCGCACCCGCTGGGCCGCGTCGCGCGGGCGGAGGAGGTCGCCGAGGTGGTGGCGTTCCTCGCCGGCCCGCGCTCCTCGTTCATCACCGGGGCCGAGCACCGCGTCGACGGCGGCCTGCTCGCCCGCAACCCCGCCGCACTCCCGGAGGTCTGAATGCCCGACGCCCGCGTCTTCTTCGACGGCCTGTTCAGCAGCCCGCGCCTCGACCATCCCGAGTGCGTGGCGGTCCATCCCGACGGCAGCGTCTGGTGCGGCGGGGAGGCGGGCCAGATCTTCCGCGTCGACCCGGCGGGCGAGAGCATCGAGCAGGTCGCCACGACCCACGGGTTCGTGCTCGGCATCGCGTTCGACGCGTCCGCCTCCCACCTGTACATCTGCGACATCAAGTATCCGGGGGTGTTCCGCCTCGAACTGGCGACCGGCGAGGTGTCGCTGTTCGCCGACGGCGCGGACGGCCACCGCTTCGTCAACCCGAACTACCCGGTGATCGACGCGGCGGGCCGGATCTACGTCTCCGACAGCCGGCAGATCGACGCCCCCGGCCCGTCGGTGTTCCGCTACGCGCCGGACGGCGCAGGCGAGGTCTGGGACGAGCGGCCGATGGCGTTCGCCAACGGCCTCGCGCTGGCGCCGGACGGGTCGGCCCTGTACGTCGCCGAGTCGTTCTTGCCCGGCGTCACCCGCGTCGAGATCCGGGCGGACGGCACCGCGGGCGACCGCTCGACGGTCGCCGAGCTGCCCGGCACGGTTCCCGACGGCATCGCGTTCGGTCCCGACGGCCTGCTCTACGTCGGCCTCTACGAGCCCAGCGAGGTGCTGCGGCTGACCCCGGACGGGCGGCCGGAGACGGTCGTCCGCGACCCCACCGCCCACCTGCTCTGCCATCCGACCAACCTGGCGTTCCGGGGGACCACGGCGTTCGTGGCGAACCTGGGCCGCTGGCACATCAGCGCGTTCGACCTCTGACCGTTATCCGAACTGGGAGCGAATGTGAGCATCCGCTGTCCGGACAGCCCCCGCTTGCGCGGCGGCGGTCCCGGTCTTGCCCACTCGTGCGGTGCCGGGTTCCTGCTTCGTGGGCGGTCGCCCGGCGGGGCCGGGTCTTACATCGCCTCCACAGGCGTTTCGTCTCTCCGCCCCACTGGCGGCGAGGTCACGCAGGTTGATCGCGGCGTTGACGTCCCGGCTCAGCGTCAGGCCGCACGCGCCGCACCGGAAGGTCCGCTCGGACAGGGACAGGCTTGGCTTTCGCCCACCGCACCCCGAGCAAGTCTTGGACGAGGGGAACCAGCGGTCGGCCACAACCATGCGGCCGCCGTTCCACCCCGCCTTGTACTCCAGCATCCGCCGCGCCGTCGCGAAGCCCTGGTCGGAGACAGCGCGGGCCAGCCGCCGGTTGGCCAGCATGCCGGTGACGTTGAGGTCCTCCACGACAACGGTTTCGTAGCGGGCGGCCAGGCCGCTGGTGGCCTTGTGCAGCGCGTCGGCGCGGACGGCGGCGACGCGCGCATGACATTGGGCGAGCCGTCCGGCGGCCTTGGCGCGGTTGGCCGAGCCGGGCCGTGTACGGGGGTGGGCCTTGCCGAGCTGCTGCAGTCTCCGCAGCGCGGCCCGCAACGCCTTCTGCCCGCCGACCTCGATCACAGTGCCGAGGCCGTCGACGCCGGTGAGCAGTGTCTTGACGCCAAGGTCGACACCCACGACGCTGCCTGGCCGGGCATGCCGTGCGGGAACGTCGCGGTCGACGTGAACAGTGAACGAGACGAACCAGCGGTGCGCGGTCCGCGTCACGGTCGCCGACAGGATCCGCGCCGTCCCGTTCTCCAAACGGCGGGCGAGCTTGCGGGTGGACTCGTGAGTGGCGATCGTCCCCAGACGGGGCAGCGTCACGGTCAGGCCGCTGCAGCGCATCACCCCCGACCCGAACCGGAAAGAGTCACGGCACCGGCCCCGCTTCTTGAACCGGGGAAACCCCAGACGGCGGCCTTTCCGGAGACCCTTGCGAGCCCGGACGAACTCACGCAGTGCCCGGTCCAGGTCACGGAAGGCCTCCTGGTAGACGCACTTGGAGTTCTCAGCCCACCAGCCCAGGGCCGGGTCAGTCTTCTTCACCCGGTTCCACAGCCGGTGCAACTCCATACCCGTCCACCACTTGCCCTCGGCGTCGTGGCGGTCCAGGCAGGCGGCCAAGCCCCAGTTCCACGCGAACCGCGCCGCACCCGCATGCGAATGCAACTCCCGCTCCTGCCGAGGGGTCGGGTCCAGCGCGAACCGGTACGCCTGCGTCACCTGCATGACACGAACCGTAGCCGGGACCCCTGACAAAGCGAGTAGCGCGAGGCTCGGACGCAACAGCACACATAGACATGCACCTCCCACCCAACAGTCCCGAACCCCAGGAAGGTCCGCATGCGTCTTCTCATTCGTGCGGCCGCGGCTTCGACGCTGGCCGCGACCGCACTGCTCGCACCCTCGGCCGCCGCGCACGCCGCCGCTGTGACCTGCGGCGGGAGCGCCGCGCCGGCGTTCGGCACGGCGACGCCCGACACCTCGCTGAACACGCGGTTCACCTCGTACGGCAACGGCAACGCGCTGCTGGACGACTGGACCGGCGCCGACAGCACCTACTCGGTGAAGCTGCCCGACGGCCGGACGGTGTTCGGCTTCTCCGACACCTTCCTCGGCAAGGTCAACGCGGACGGGTCCCGGCCGATGGCCGTCGCCGACGGCGGCACGACCCCGTTCGTCAACAACACCTTCGTCGTGCGGTCGGCGGCCGGCGCGCTGACCGGGACCGCGCACGGCGGCACCGCCGCGAACCCGACGGCCCTGCTGCCGCCGCGCGACGCCTCGCACGTCTACTGGGCGGGCGACATGACGATGAACGGCTCGGAGATCCAGCAGCCGTACCGCGAGTACAAGGTCGGGTCCGGCGACCTGAACGTCACCTGGGACGCCAACGTGCTCGCGCGGTTCTCGACGAGCGACCTCACCCGGCCGGTGTCGGTGACCTCGCTGCCGTCCGGCAGCGGCGTCATGTGGGGGTCGGCGCTGCTGCGGGACGGCGGCTACACCTACGTCTATGGCACCGAGGACCTCGGGACCGGCGGCAAGCACATGTACGTCGCTCGGGTGGCGGGCACCGACCTGCGCGGGACGTGGAGCTACCTGGCGGCGGGCGGCGCCTGGTCGACGTCGGAGTCGGCGGCGGTGGAGGTGCTCGGCGGCGTGTCCAACGAGTTCAGCGTGAGCAAGCGCGGGAACTTCTACATCCTGCTCACGCAGGACACCAAGGACGCGTTCAGCGCGCAGGTCGACACCTACCTGTCCTGCTCGCCTGCCGGGCCGTTCACCGACGAGAAGACCGTCTACAACACGCCCGAGGGCGGGGCGTTCGGCTCGTACGGCGACCCGGACGTCTACACCTACAACGCGCACGCGCATGCCTCGCTCACGACGGCGAACAGGCTCGTGGTGTCCTACAACGTCAACAGCCTCGACACGACCACGGGGCCGACGCGGGACGTGTACCGCGACGTGAGCATCTACCGCCCGCGCTTCATCGACGTCCCCGTGACGGGCTGACCCGATGGATCGCGAACTGTCCGAGGCGCTCGCCGGGATGCCATACGTGAGCCTGGCCGACCCGGTCAAGGCGCGGGCGGCGATGCGGGACCTGTCGGCCGCGCTGTCGGGGGAGCCGGAGGCCGACCCGCGCGTGGACGTCGCCGACCGGACGATCCCCGGCGGCGTCCCGGTGCGCGTCTACCGGCCGGAGCGGCCCGCCGGCCCCGCGCTGGTGTACTTCCACGGCGGCGGCTTCGTCACCGGCGACCTGGGCAACGAGCACCACCGCTGCCTGGACTTCGCGGCCGGGCTCGGCATCGTCGTGGTGTCGGTGGACTACCGGCTCGCGCCCGAGCATCCGTTCCCCGCGCCGTTCGAGGACGCCTGGGCGGCGACCGCCTGGACGCACGCGCACGCGGCCGCGCTCGGCGCCGACCCGGGCCGGGTCGCGGTGGGCGGCGGCAGCGCGGGCGGCGGGCTGGCGGCGGCGGTGGCGCTGCGGGCGCGCGACGAGGGCGGCCCGCCGCTGGCGTTCCAGCTCCTGCTCTACCCGGTGCTCGACGACCGCATGGACACCCCGTCGATGCGGGCCTACACCGAGCCGCCGCTGTTCAACCGGGGGGAGGTGGAGCAGATGTGGCGCCACTACCTCGGCCCGGACCGGGGGACGCCGGGCTGGGAGACGCCCGTGTACGCCGCTCCGGCCCGCGCCAGGGACCTGTCCGGGCTACCGCCCGCGTACGTGCTGGCGGCCGAGGCGGACCCGCTGCGCGACGAGGACCTCGCGTACGCGCGGCGGATGATCGAGGCGGGCGTGCCGGTCGAGCTGCGGCACGTTCCCGGCGCCTACCACGGCTTCGACGGCGTCCTGTCGGCGGCGGTGGCGCGGCGGGCGCTCGCCGACCAGCACGAGGCGCTGCGTGGAGCGTTCCGCCTCGGCCCCGGCCGGCCCGGTCCCGACCCTGGACAGCCCGGCACATCAAGTGATTAGATGACTTGACTTCTTCCAGGAGTGAACGAGGTAACGAATGTCCAAGGATGTCGCCAGGCCCAGCCTTTCCGACGCGCTGACCGAGCGCGTGCTGGAGCTGATCCGCTCCGGCGGGCTGCGTCCCGGCGACCGGCTGCCCTCGGCGCGGGAGCTGTCCGAGCGCTTCGCGGTCACCACCCCCACGCTCCGCGAGGCGCTCCGCCGGCTCGAGGCCACCGGCGCCGTCCAGATGCGGCACGGATCCGGCATCTACGTCGGCGCCGACCTGGAACGGGTCGTCATCCCCAACCCCAACGTCCGGCCGCTGCAGGGCGACCTGCTCCTCCAGCTGCTGGACGCCCGGCTGCTCATCGAACCCCCGCTGGCCGCGATGGCCGCCCGCCGCGCCGAACCCGGCGACCTGGAGCGGCTGCGCGCCGTCCTGGACCAGGCGGGCCGGCACCTGGAGGGCGAGGACCTAGAGTTGGACGCGGCGAACAGGTCCTTCCACCGCGCCACCGCCCAGGCGTCCGGCAACGCAGTGCTCGGCGAGGTCATCGACTCGCTGCTGTCGGTGCACGGCGCCGAGCAGCGGGAGATACTGCGGATCTTCGACGACCGGCGCCGCGACCACGACGACCACCGGGCCATCCTCGGCGCCATCGAGGCCGGCGACGCCGGCCGCGCCGAGGAGCTGATGCGGCTGCATCTGCGCGACGTCACGAAGGTCATCGCGTCCCGGCTCGACTGACCGCCCCGGCCGGCCCTCGCCGGCCCCCGACCCACCGCCCGTCACCGGCCGCCCGCCCGCGCAGGGCCCGCGGCCCCCTCCCGCACACCCTCAGCGCCACTCCCGGAACACCGCACACCCGGAACACCGTCAGCACGACCTCCAACCCCACCCCCATGAACCAAGGAGGCCCCCATGCCGTCGATGCGCACGCGCACCACCGCCGCCCTCGCGGCGGCCGCGGCACTGGTCGCGGTCGCGGGCTGCGCCTCGGGCAACGACTCGGGAGGGTCGAAGTCCGGGCTCAGGCTCTACAACGACAAGGGCGCGTGGAAGCCCTTCTTCGAGCAGATGAGCGCGCTGGGCAAGCAGCAGACCGGGCTGGACATGAAGCCCGTCGGCTACACCGACGAGCCCACCTACACCGCGTTCATCAAGTCCTCGTTCCGCACCAAGGTCAAGCCGGACCTGTTCACCTGGCAGACCGGCGGACGCCTGGAGGAGATCGTCCAGCAGAACCAGGTCGCCGACACGACGTCGATCTGGCAGGACGCCATCAAGAGCGGCGACCTCACGCAGGACCTCGCCAAGTACTACACGGTCGGCGGCAAGCAGTACTGCGTGCCGCTCAACACCGGGTACTGGGGCATGTTCTACAGCAAGAAGATCTTCGCGAAGTACGGCCTGACGCCGCCCAGCACCTGGGCGGACCTGATGAAGATCGCGCAGACGCTGAAGAGCAAGGGCCAGGTCCCCTTCAACCAGACCACGCCCACCTCGCTGTTCTCCTTCGCCTGGTTCGAGCAGCTGCTCGCCGGCACCGACCCCGACCTCTACGAGCGGCTGTCCACCGGGCAGGCGTCCTACACCGACCCCGGCGTGGTCAAGGTGATGGAGCAGTGGAAGTCGATGATCGACTCCGGCTACTTCTCCAACCCCGGCGACAAGGCCGACCCCGCCGACCACTTCAAGTCCGGCGACGCCGCCATGGTCATCAACGGCACCTGGTTCAACACCAGCATGACCCAGCGCGGCCTCAAGCTCGGCACCGACTACGGGTTCTTCCTCATCCCGAACGTCACGCCGTCGCTGCCGAAGCGGTCGCTGGTCTTCGAGAGCGGGCCGCTGTGCTCGCTGCGCAAGGCGCCCGACCCCGCCGCCAGCACCAAGTACCTGAAGTGGTGGGTCACGCCCGGCGCCCAGGAGAAGTGGGCGAACGCGCGCGGCGACGTGTCCGGCAACCCGAAGGTCAAGATCGCCGACCCCGAGCTGGACAAGATCACCAAGGAGGCGGCGAACGGCCGGAACCGGCTGGTGCTCCGCTACTTCGAGGCCGCGCCCGCGCCCGTCCTGACCGCCGCCCTCAGCGGGTTCGACGGCTTCCTCAGCAAGCCCGGCTCGTACATGGACGTGCTCAAGGACATCCAGAAGGCCAACGAGGACTACTGGAAGAACCACAAGGCCGGAAGCTGAACCGATGACCGACCAGACGACCGCCGTGCGCGCGAGGACCCCGCACCGCCGCGCGCGCGGCGGGCCCCACCGCCGCTCGGGAGGCGGGCGCCTCCCGAGCGGGTTCGCGATGCACGGCCGGTTCCGGCACGCCTACCTCACCCCGGCCGTCCTCTTCGTCGCGGTGCTGATCTACCTGCCGTTCCTGTGGACCGCGTACCTGAGCCTCACCAGCTACGACGGCCTCGGGTCGCCGAAGTTCACCGGGCTCGACAACTACCGGCGGCTGTTCCAGGACGAGGCGCTGCTCACCTCCGTCCGCAACACGCTGCTGTGGGTCGCCGGCACGACGATCCTGCCGGTCGGGCTCGGCCTGCTGGTCGCGGTGCTGTCGTACAACATCAAGGGCGGCGCGTGGTACCGGCTGCCGTTCCTGATCCCGTACGCGATGTCGGGCGCCGGCCTCGGCCTCATCTGGGGCTTCATCCTGCAGCCCGACGGCATGGCCAACCAGGTGCTGACGTTCCTGGGCATGCCCGGCGGCCACACCGAGTTCCTCCAGGACGGCCCGCGCAACACCCTCGCGATGATCGTGGTGTGGGCGTGGCAGCAGCTCGGCGTCAACATGCTCCTGTTCGTCGTCGGACTCCAGTCGATCCCGCGCGCGCCGATCGAGGCCGCCCGCATCGACGGCGCGTCCGGCTGGCAGCTGTTCCGGCACGTCATCTGGCCGCTGATGCGGCCGCTCACCACCGTCGTGTTCGGGCTGGCGCTGGTCGCGAGCCTGAAGACGTTCGACATCGTCTGGGTGATGACGCAGGGCGGCCCCGGCCGGACCTCCGAGACCCTCGCGGTGACCATGTACCGGCAGGTCTTCGTCGCCGACGAGTACGGCTACGGGTCGGCGATCGCGGTGGCGCTCACCACCGTCACCGGCCTCGCCTCCTACGTCTACCTGCGCCACCAGCTCGCCAGGGAGGGCTCCTGATGCGCCGCGCCGTGCTGATCGTCCTCGGCCTGGTGTGGCTGTTCCCGACGTACCTGATCGTCGCGAACGCCGTCCGCCCCGCCGGCGACTACGACCCCTCCGACGCGGTGAAGCCGCCCGGGTCGATGGGCCTGTTCGACAACGTCTCCGAGGCGTGGAGCCGCACCGACGTCGGCGCCACCCTCGGCAGCACCGCGATCTACAGCCTGGTCGCGCCGGCGCTCGCCGTGCTGTTCGGCGCGCTCGCCGGATACGCGATCGTCGTGCTGCGCGTCCGGTTCGGGTTCCTCTGGTTCATCGTGATCTTCGCGGGCACCGTCGTGCCGTTCCAGATGCTGCTCGTGCCGCTGTTCGTCGGCTACAGCAAGGTGTCGCTGTACGACAACCAGATGGGCCTCGTGCTGGTCCACACGGCGATCAGCGTGCCGCTCGCCGCGCTGGTGATGCGCAACTTCTTCGGCTCGGTGGCCGTCTCGATCTTCGAGGCGGCGCGGCTGGACGGCGCGTCCACCTTCCGCATCTTCTGGCGCATCTACCTGCCGCTGTCGTCGGCCGCGCTCGCCGCCGTGTTCATCCTCGAGTTCACCTACGTCTGGAACGACCTGCTGTTCGGGCTGACGCTGGCGCAGTCCGACAACGTCCGGCCGGTCTGGGCGGAGCTGTCGGCGCTCACCACCGACGTGTACGCCGGGACGCCCGTCCCGGTCGCGCTGGCCGCCGGGCTCGTGGTCTCGCTCCCCACGGTCGTGCTGTTCCTGGCGACCCAGCGGCTGTTCACCCGCGGGCTGACGCTCGCCCAGTTCTGACCCCTCGGTCACAGTCATTCTGAGAGGACACGGATGACCAGTCGGCTCCTGACGGAGAGCCTCGGTTCCCCGGACTACGACGGAATCCGCGCCGCCCTCCGCCACGACACCTCCGCCGAGGTGCTCGCGGTCCGCGGGCTGTCGGTGCGGGCGGCGGTGGTCCCGCTGTTCAGGCGGGACGAGGCCGGCGCGCTCCGGCAGGCCGTCCGGATCGAGGCGGGCCCCGGGCTGACGCTGCGGCTCGGCGACGCCGAGGAGAGCACCGACGACGCGGGCCGGGCGACCCTGCTCGTCCCCGCCGTCGACGCCCCGCGCCGCCTCACCCTGGAGGTACGGGACGGCGCGGGCCTCGTCGGTGCCGCGCCCCTCGACGTCACCCCGCAGCGCAAGTGGAGCGTCTTCGTCGTCCACCACTCGCACCTGGACATCGGCTACACCGACACCCAGGGCACCGTGCTGCGCCACCACCTCGACTACCTCGACGCGGCGCTCCGGCTGTCCCGGGAGACCGACGGGCGGCCCGACGACGCCCGGTTCCGCTGGTCGGTGGAGTCGTCGCTGCCCGCGCTGCGCTGGCTCGCCACCCGCCCGGCCGACCAGGTCGCCGAGTTCGTCGACCGGACCCGCGGCGGGAACATCGAGGTCACCGCGTTCCCCATGCAGCTGCACACCGAGGCGTGCTCGATCGACGAGCTGTACCGGCAGCTGCGGTTCGTCGCGGACCTGCGCGACCGGCACGGCATCGGCGTCCGCTCGGCGATGCACACCGACATCCCGGGCGCGGTCGTCGGCGTCGTCGACGCGCTGAACGCCGCGGGCGTCCGGTATCTGGCGGCGGCGCACAACTGGGCGGGACGGTCCGTCCCGTACATCACCGGCGGCGACAAGCTCGGCCGCCCGTTCCGGTGGCGGGCGCCGAGCGGACGCGAGCTGATCGTCTGGTTCACCGACACCCCGCACGGCATGGCGTACATGGAGGGCAACACCGTCGGGCTCGTCGACGGCTACGACCTCGCCGAGGACCTGCTGCCGCGCTACCTGTCCTCCCTCGCCGACCGGCCCTACCCGTACGGGCCCGGCACCTTCGGCTGGTACGCGGCGCCCGGCCAGGTCGGCGCCGACAAGGCCCCCGACGTCCTCGACGCCGTGCACCTGCGCGTGCAGGGCGCGCACGCCGACAACGCCGGCCCGTCGATCATGCCCGCCGACATCGCGCTGCGTTGGAACGCGACATGGGAGTACCCGCGGCTGCGGACGGCGACCAACGCCGACTTCTTCGAGCACGTCGAGGAGCACCACTACGACCGGCTCCAGGTCCACGAGGGCGACTGGACCGACTGGTGGGCCGACGGCCTCGGCTCCGGCGCCCGCCCCCTCGGGCACGTCCGGCGCGCCCAGAACGTCCTGCGCACCGCCGAGACGCTGCACTCCCTCGCCGGCGCCGAGGCCGAGGGCCTCGACGACGCCTACGACAAGGCTGCGCTGTTCGACGAGCACACCTGGGGCGCGGCCAACCCGTGGGAGGACGCCGAGGAGGGCGGCGACTCCGGCGGCCTGCAGTGGACCCGCAAGTCCGCGGTCGGCTACCAGTCCTACGACGACGCCCTCGACCTGCTGCAGGCCGGGGCGCGGCGGTTCGGCGCCACGCTCGGGCCCGCCCCGGACGCGCTCGCCTCGTTCGCCGTCCTGAACCCCGGCGGCGCCGCCCGCACCGACGCCGTCCGCGCGTTCCTGCCGCGGGACGTGGTGCCCGTCGACGTCCCCGTGACGCTGCTCGACGCCCGCACCGGCGAACCGCTGCCGCACCACGAGGAGGAGGTCGACCCCGACGAGTGGCCGACCCGCCCCATCGGCCGCCACCTCGAAGTCGTCGTCCCGGACGTCCCCGGCATGGGACGCGTGCGCCTCGACGTCGTCCGCGGCGAGAACCCGGCCCCCGAACCCGTCGACCTCGGCCGCGACGGCGTGATCGAGAACGAGTACTACCGCGTCACCTACGACCTCGCCGAAGGCCACCTCGCCTCCGTCTTCGACAAGGCCGCCGGACGCGAACTCGTCAACGCCGACGCCGCCGCCGGGTTCGGCCAGTACGTCTACGACCGGTACGCGACCGCGCCGCACTTCAACCACATGTCCGGGCACATGCTCGTGCACGACAAGACGCTCCTCGGCGACCGCGCCCTCGGCCGGCACGCCGCCGTCGTCAGGTGCGAACGCACCGCCGTCGGAGAACGCCTCATCGTGGAGCTCACCGGCAAGGGCGTGGACTGGATCCGCACCACCCTCGACCTGCACGCGGGCGTGCCGCGCCTCGACCTGCGCTTCCAGCTCGGCAAGCAGCCCACCGCGACCAAGGAGGCGGTGTTCTTCGCCTTCCCCTTCGCGGCCGGCGGGCCGCCCGCCGCCTGGGAGTTGACCGGCGGCGTCGGCGGCACCGGCGTGCCGAGCGTCCCCGGATCGGCCGAGCACATGCGCCCGATCCGGCACTGGGTCGCGTTCGAGGACCCCGACCTCACCGTGGCGTGGGCGACGCTTGAGGCGCCCCTCGTCCAGTTCGGCTCCATCCACATGCCGTACGCGCCGTTCCCGCCCACCACCGACGACGAGCCCGCCACCGTCTACTCCTGGGCGCTGAACAACATCTGGGACACCAACTTCCCGTCCCAGCAGCAGGGCGAGACCACCTTCCGGTACGCCGTCGCGTCCGCCGCGGGCGGGCTCCCGGGCCGCCGCCTCGGCGCCCTCGCCGCCGCCGGGCTCACCGACCCGTTCGTCGCGACGCTGACGACCGGGACCGAGCCGGCGCCGCCGGCCGCGGCGTTCGCGTCCGTCGACGACCCCGACGTGCACGTCACCTCGATCGGGCGGGACGGCGCCGACCTCGTCGTCCGGCTCCGCTCGCTGTCCGCCGCGCCCGTCGAGACGACGCTGACCGTCCCCGGGATGCGCGGCGCGACCGTCGACTCCGGCCTCGGCCGCGACGCCGCGCAGGCGCCCGTCCGGGACGGCGCCGCGACCGTCCGCCTGCCCGCCTGCGGGATCGTCGCCGTCACGGTGAAGGGGAACCTCTGACCATGAAGATCACCGACATCCGGGCCACCACCGTCGCGGTCCCGCTGGAGGCGCCGCTGCTGCACAGCAACGGCGCGCACTGGGGCCGCTTCGTCCGCACGATCGTCGAGGTCGAGGCGGACAACGGCCTGGTCGGGCTGGGCGAGATGGGCGGCGGCGGGCAGAGCGCCGAGGACGCCTTCCGCGCGCTCGCGCCCTACCTGGAGGGGCACGACCCGTTCGAGCTGGAGGCCCTCCGCTTCAAGATCGCCAACCCGACGGCGAGCCTGTACAACAACCGCACCCAGATGCTCGCCGCCATCGAGTTCGCCTGCCTCGACCTCGTCGGCAAGCACCTCGGCGTGCCCGTCCACGACCTGCTCGGCGGCCGGGTCCGCGACAGCGTCCCGTTCGCGTCCTACCTCTTCTACCGCTACCCGGGCGCGGACGGCCGGACGCCGGAGGTCCGCACCCCCGGGCAGCTCGTCGCGCACGCCCGCGACCTCAAGGAACGGCACGGCTTTACCGTCCACAAGCTGAAGGGCGGCGTCTTCCCGCCCGCCTACGAGCTGGAGTGCTACCGGGCGCTGGCCGAGGCGTTCCCGGACGACCGGCTCCGCTACGACCCCAACGCGGTGCTGAGCCTCGACGAAGGGCTGCGGTTCGCCAAGGCCATCGAGCACCTGAACAACGACTACCTCGAAGACCCCGTCTGGGGCCTGGAAGGGCTGCGCCTCGTCCGCGAGAGGACGTCCACGCCCCTGGCCACCAACACCGTCGTCGTCAACTTCGAGCAGCTCGCCACCAACGTGCTGCACCGCAGCGCGGACGTGATCCTGCTCGACACCACGTTCTGGGGCGGCATCCGCGCGTGTGTGAAGGCGGCCGGTATCTGCGACACCTTCCAGCTCGGGGTGTCGGTGCACTCGTCGGGCGAACTCGGCGTCCAGCTCGCCACCATGCTGCACCTCGGCGCCGTCCTGCCGAACCTCACCTACGCCGCCGACGCGCACTACCACCACCTCGCCGGCGACGTCATCGAAGGCGGCCCGTTCCAGTACGCGGACGGGCGGATCGCGGTGCCGTCCGGGCCCGGCCTCGGCGTCACGCTGGACCGCGACAAGGTCGCCGAGTACGCCGAGCTCTACCGCGAGCTCGGCGGCTACCCCTACGACCGCGACCCGGGCCGTCCCGGCTGGTACCCGCTCGTCCCCAACGAGCGCTGGGCCGACCCGGAGGCGCCGCTGGCCGCGCTCTAGGCGGGCGTCCCGCAGGCCCGGACGGCGCACGCGGCGGCCTGGCATAGCCTTTCCGCATGATCCGCCCTGCCGCCCCCGACGACGTCCCCGACATCCTCCGGCTCATCCGCGAGCTGGCGGAGTACGAGCGCGCCCTGCACGAGGTGAAGGCCACCGAGGAGCAGCTGCACGCCCGGCTCTTCGGCGACGACCCGCGCGTCCACGCGCTCATCGCCGAGCACGAGGGCCGCGTCGCCGGGTTCGCCGTGTGGTTCCTCACGTTCTCCACGTGGAACGGCACGCACGGCATCCACCTGGAGGACCTGTTCGTCGACCCGGCCGTCCGCGGCCACGGCTACGGCAAGGCCCTGCTCACCGAGCTCGCCCGCATCGCCGACGCCCGCGGCTACGGACGCGTCGAGTGGGCCGTCCTCGACTGGAACGAGCCCGCGATCGGCTTCTACAAGTCGCTCGGAGCCGTCCCGCAGGACGAGTGGACGACCTACCGCCTCACCGGCGAGGCCCTCACCAACACCGCCCGCTCCTGACCGAACGACCGAGGCCCGGCCCCGAGAGGGCCGGGCCTCGATTGTCAGGGCGCCGGTCAGCCCTGCTTGGTCTCCCAGAAGATCTTGTCGATCTCGCTGATCTTGCCCAGCAGGTCGTCGGCGACCTTCGGGTCCATGCTGCCCTTGGTGCCGGAGGCGCCGGCGAGCTTGGTCGCCTCGTTGAACAGCTGGTGCAGCTGGGGGTACTTCTCGAAGTGCGGCGGCTTGAAGTAGTCGGTCCACAGCACCCACAGGTGGTGCTTGACCAGCTCGGAGCGCTGCTCCTTGATCAGAATCGCGCGGGCGCGGAACTCCGGGTCCTCGTTGGCCGCGTACTTCTCGCAGATCGCCTTGACCGACTCGGCCTCGATCCGGGCCTGCGCCGGGTCGTAGACGCCACACGGCAGGTCGCAGTGCGCGGAGACCGTGGTCTTCGGGCGCAGAAGCTTGAACACCTGCGATTCCCTTCCCTCGTTGCGGATCATGCTCAGGTCACCGACATTACCCTTGTGCCCCGGGGCGCGTCCGGCCAGGGCGCTCGGTAATTCGGCCTAGGACCCGGCCCGCGGCGCGGTCCGGAACCCCTTCCAGCAGTGTTTGTGACCCGAGGGCGCGCGAGTATGCGGCCCGGCGCGCGAAAGCGCGGTCCACGGAGAAGGCGAGGAGAGCGATGCGGATGCGCCACCCGGTGGCCTGGACGCTCGGCGGCGCGCTGCTGGCGGCGCTGGCCGGGGCGCGCGGGCGGCTGCGGGCGGTCGCGGTCGAGGGCGACTCGATGCTGCCCGCGCTGGCGCCGGGGGACTGGCTGGTGGTGCTGGCGGGCGCCCGGCCCCGCCCCGGGGACGTGGTCGTGGCGCGGCACCCGGAGCGGGCGGACCTGCTGATCGTCAAGCGGGTGGCGCACCGGTCGGGGACGGGCTGGTGGCTGGAGAGCGACAACCAGCGCGCCCGCGGCCGCCGCGACAGCTGGGACTTCGGTGCCGTCCCGGACGGCCACGTCGTCGGCCGCGTCGTGGCGCGGTACCGGCCGTGGCGGCGCGCGTCCGTCCGTCCGGGGGCCGGTCGGGCCGCGGGCGGACGGTAGGAGGCGGCGCGGCCCGCGCTCTGGGGTGGCGAGCGCGGGCCGGGCGGGCGGCGCGCCGGGTCAGATGCGGTTGACGCCCTCGGCGCGGGCCTGCGCGGCGACCGCGGCGGTGACGGCGGGCGCGACCCGGTCGTCGAACGGGTTCGGGATGACGTAGTCGGCGGTGAGGTCGTCGCCGACGATGCCGGCCAGCGCGTTCGCGGCGGCCAGCTTCATGCCCTCGGTGATGGTGTGCGCGCGGACGTCCAGCGCGCCCCGGAAGATGCCGGGGAAGGCGAGCACGTTGTTGATCTGGTTGGGGAAGTCGCTGCGGCCGGTCGCGACGACCTTGGCGTGCCGGCGGGCGACCTCGGGGTGCACCTCGGGGGTGGGGTTGGACAGCGCGAACACGATCGCGCTGTCGGACATGGTGGCGACGCACGACTCGTGGACGGTGCTGCCGGACAGGCCGATGAACACGTCGGCGCCGCGCAGCGCCTCCTCGGTGGAGCCCTTGAGGTGCGACCGGTTGGTGATCGCGGCGATCCGCTGCTTGACGGGGTTGAGCCCGTCGCGGCCCTCGTGGATGAGGCCCTTGCTGTCGGACAGCGCGATGTCGCCGATGCCGGCCTCGATGAGGATCTGCGAGACGGCGATGCCGGACGCGCCCGCGCCGGCCACGACGGCGCGCAGCTCCGACAGCGGCTTGCCGACGAACCGGGCGGCGTTCTTCAGCGCGGCGAGCGCGACGATCGCGGTGCCGTGCTGGTCGTCGTGGAAGACGGGGATGTCGAGGGCCTCGCGGAGCCGGTCCTCGATCTCGAAGCAGCGGGGGGCGCTGATGTCCTCGAGGTTGATGCCGCCGAAGCTCGGCGCCAGCCGGATCACGGTGTCGACGATCTCGTCGACGCCGGTGCAGTTCAGCGCGATCGGCACGGAGTCGACGTCGGCGAACTCCTTGAACAGCAGCGACTTGCCCTCCATGACGGGCATGGAGGCGGCCGGGCCGATGTCGCCGAGGCCGAGCACGGCGGTGCCGTCGGTGACGACGGCGACGACCTTGGACGTCCAGGTGTAGTCGTAGGCGAGCTCGGGGTTGTCGGCGATGGCCGTGCAGACCCGGGCGACGCCGGGCGTGTAGGCCAGGGACAGATCGTCCTTGTTGCGGACGGGGATGGTCGACCGCATCTCGAGCTTGCCGCCGCGGTGCAGCGGGAAGGCCGGATCGTCGTCCAGTGAGTGCGGTTCGGTGGGAATGGGCTCGGCGGCCACAGCGACCCCTGTCAGTGAAAGTTGGCTTTCGGGCGATGCCGCCGCGGTGGTGCGGTCTGGATGGCCGGTCACCTGGTGGACATCTCGCGACGTACGGGGGTCACCCGTTGTCCGATTGTGCCACACGGGGCCCCGCCGGTCCGGGGCGCGGGGCGGTGGCGGCCGTCACTGATCGCGACGGACGGTGCGCCGATCATCGCGTAGAGTGCTGGGGCCCTGGGCGGCGGCGGGGTGCGCCGGGCCGCCTCGTTGTCCGATTGTGTCGCACCCTTTATCCGCATAGGGCCAGGTGTGCGCCAAAATGTGCACTTGACCTCAGGATCCGTCCGGATCCGATGCGACCTCTGGAGGGGGACCTGTGATCACTGGTTCTCTGCGCCGCAACGCCCTCGCGGCCGGCGCGCTCGTGCTGACAGGCGCCCTCGCCCTGTCGGCCTGCGGTGAGAAGAAGGACTCCACGGAGCCCTCGGCGACCATCACGCCGAAGAGCGGCCCCGACCAGAAGCTGGCGGCGATGGTGCCGGCCGACATCAAGGCCGACGGCGTCATCAAGATCGGCTCCGACACCACCTACGCCCCGGCCGAGTTCCTCGACAACAACAAGGCCGTCGGCTTCGACGTGGACCTGTTCGACGCGGCCGCCGCCAAGCTCGGCCTCAAGACCCAGTGGATCACCACGCCGTTCACCGGCGTGATCACCGGGGTGAAGTCGGGCAAGTACGAGGCCGGCGTGTCCTCGCTCACGATCAACCCCGACCGGCTCAAGGACACCGAGATGGTGAGCTACTTCAACTCCCCGATCCAGTGGGTGGTGAAGAAGGGCAACCCGCAGGGCGTCCAGGCCGACAGCGCCTGCGGCAAGAAGGTCGCCGTGCAGACCGGCACCATCGAGGTCGACGACCTGAACGCCAAGAACGCGGCGTGCAAGAAGGCCGGCAAGCCCGCCATCAAGATCGACCAGTTCCAGGACCAGAGCACCGCCACCGCCGCGGTCGTGTCCGGCAAGGACGACGCGGGCACCGCCGACTACCCGGTCTTCGTCGACGCGGTCGACAAGGCCCACGGCCAGCTGGAGATGCTCGGCGAGCCCTACGGGCAGGCCCCGTACGGCGTCGCGCTGAAAAAGGGCCAGACGCAGTTCGCCGAGGCCCTCGCCGGCGCCTACAAGGCGATCATCACCGACGGCACCTACGGGCAGATCCTGGCCAAGTGGAAGGTCTCCAAGGGCGCCATCACGGACCCGGCCGTGAACCCGAAGGCCTCCTGACCGCATGCCCGGTTCAGTTGACACGGTGAAGCCGGACGCGGCGCCGCCCGAGGCGATCAAGGCCGTGCCCGTCCGGCATCCGGGCCGCTGGGTGGCGGTGGCCGTACTGGCCGTGCTGGCCGCCATGTTCGTGCACATGCTGGTCACGAACAAGGCGTTCCAGTGGTCGTTCATCATCGACAACGCCTTCCGGCCGAACATCGTCGAGGGCGTGCGCACCACGGTGCTGCTCACGGTGCTGTCGATGGTGATCGGCGTCGTGATCGGCGTGGTCCTCGCCATCATGCGGCTGTCGGGCAACCCGATCCTCAGCGGCGTCGCCTGGCTCTACACCTGGTTCTTCCGGGCGGTGCCCCGCCTGGTGCTGGCGATCCTGTTCGGCAACATGGGGATCCTGTACACCAAGTACCACGTCGGCGGCGTGCCGTTCTCCGAGCAGGTCGGCGACCTGCTCGGCGTCGACATGAGCGGCACGCTGTTCTCGATCAACGCCAACACGTTCCTGACCGGCTTCATGGCGGGCCTGCTCGCCCTGGCGCTGTCCGAGGGCGCGTACATGGCGGAGATCGTCCGGGCGGGCATGCTCTCGGTCGACCCGGGCCAGAACGAGGCCGCCGGCGCGCTCGGCATGTCCCGCATGCAGACCCTGCGGCGGATCGTGCTGCCGCAGGCGATGCGGGTGATCGTGCCGCCGACCGGCAACGAGACGATCGCGATGCTCAAGGACACCTCGCTGGTCGCCTTCGTCCCGGTGACCAACGAGCTGTTCTTCCAGCTCAAGTCGGTCGGGGACAAGTCGTTCAACGTGTTCCCGATGCTGGTCGCCTCCTGCATGTGGTACCTGGTCCTGACCAGCGTCCTGCTGGTCGCGCAGCACTACATCGAGCGGTACTTCGCCCGCGGCACCGCCCTTGCGGGCGAGCGGCGCGCCGGGTTCCGGGCGCTCGGCTTCGGAGGCGGGAAATGAGCGAGCCGGACGGCGCGGCGAAGGCGGCCGGGACCGCGGGGCCGATGGTCAAGGCCGAGGCGGTGCACAAGCACTTCGGCCGGGTGGAGGTCCTCAAGGGCATCGACCTGGAGGTCGCGTCCGGCGAGGTCATGTGCGTGATCGGCCCGTCGGGCTCCGGGAAGTCGACGTTCCTGCGCTGCATCAACCACCTGGAGAAGATCGACGCGGGCCGGCTCTGGGTCAACGGGCACTTGATGGGGTACCGGCAGAAGGGCGACAAGCTCTACGAGCTGCGCGACAAGGAGGTGTCGGCGCAGCGCCGCGAGATCGGCATGGTGTTCCAGCGCTTCAACCTCTTCCCGCACATGACGGCGATGGAGAACGTGTACGAGGCGCCGATCCGCGTCCGCCGCGAGGGCCGCGGCAAGGCCCGCGAGCGCGCCGCCGCGCTGCTGGAGCGGGTCGGGCTCGGCGACCGCAAGGACAGCTACCCGTCCCAGCTGTCCGGCGGACAGCAGCAGCGCGTCGCGATCGCGCGGGCGCTGGCGATGGAACCGAAGCTGATGCTCTTCGACGAGCCGACCTCGGCGCTGGACCCCGAGCTCGTCGGCGAGGTCCTCGAGGTGATGAAGCAGCTCGCCCGCGACGGCATGACGATGGTCGTCGTCACCCACGAGATGGGCTTCGCGCGCGAGGTCGGGGACTCGCTGGTCTTCATGGACGACGGCGTCGTGGTCGAGGAGGGCACGCCCCGCGACGTCCTCGCCGACCCCCGGCACCAGCGCACCCGGGACTTCCTGTCCAAGGTCCTGTGACCCGGGTCCGCTGAGCCGGACCGGAGGCGGGCTGGACGCCGCGCGCGGCATATACCCCATGCGGCGTCCAGCCCGCGGTCCTGGCCGGTTGCGGCCGGGGTGACGATCTTCACAGTCGCCGATCCGCAGGTGATCATCTGCAGGAGGCCACTCCGCGCCGGACGGCCGCGGCGGGGTCCTGTCGGATGCGAGGTGCGGCATGGCGGGTACCGGCCTTATCGGCGCCGCGGCGCAGATCTGCCTCGCCGCCGTCCTCGCCTACTCCTCGCTCTCCAAGGTGCCGTCCTTCGGCGCCTTCGGCGACGTCCTGCGCCGGCTCGGCGCGGGCGGTACCGCCGCCCCGGCCGCGGCGCTGGTCGTCACCGGCGAGCTGGTGGCCGCGGTGGCGCTGCTCGCGGCCCCCGCGTCGGCCTGGCCCCGGCTGCTGGTGGCGGTGCTCGCCGCCGGCTTCGCCGCCGCCGGCCTGCGCGCCCTCCTGCTGCGCGAGCGCGTGCACTGCAACTGCTTCGGCGCCGGAGGCGGCGGCGCGGCGCTCGGGACCCGGCAGCTCGTCCTGCTGCCCGGCTGGCTCGCGGCCGCGGCCGCCGCCCAGGCATGGGCGCCGCACTGGAGCGCCGAAGAGGGGCTCGCGGGGCTCGCCGCCCTGCTGGTCGCGTTCTCCGCCCGGCACATCCCGCAGGGCGCGCGCGCCTGGCGGGGGCTGAAGGGCGACCGCGCCGCGTTCGCCGAATCCACCGGCATCGGCGCCGAAGACCCGGTCCGTGCTAAGGAGTTGACGCTCGGATGACGCTGGCCCTGCTCATCATCGTGTGCCTGCTGGCCGCCCTGCTGTTCGTGGCGTTCTGCGCGCTCGTGGAGATGTTCCACCAGCTCAAGCAGATGCGCGAGTACCTGGAGATCGAGGACAGCCCGGTCCTGATGGACCTCGGCCCCGTCCAGGGGGAGGCGCCGAGCGCGGTGGGGCTGCCGGCCGAGCTGGACGAGGCGCGCGACGCGCTCGTGCTGCTGCTGTCCAACAAGTGCCGGACATGCTTCACGCTGGCCGCCGCGCTCCAGGGCCGGGTGCGGCCGCGGAAGCTGTGGGTCGTCGTCGTCCCCGTCCTGGGCGACGCCGCCGAGTTCATCGACATGTTCGACCTGCGGGGCGAGCGGGTGGTGGTCGACGTGGGGGAGCGGATCTCCGGCGCCCTCGGCATCGACGCCACCCCCGCCGCCGTGCTCGTGCGGGACGGGCGGCTGACGAAGGCGCACAGCGTCCCCTCGTCCCGCCAGATGTACGCGGCGCTGCCGGTGGAAGACGGCAGCGATCGTCCGGTGACCGGGGCGGCTCGCGGATGACCGCCCGATCCGAGGAGAGGTGAACGGCATGCGCAAGCGGCAACTGGTCCAGGCGGCCCACGGGGACGCGGCCACGCTCGATTCCGGCCGGAGGGGGTTCCTCGGCTGGATGGGCAAGATCGGCGTCGGCGCCGTCGGCGTCGCCGCCGGGATCGGGGCGCTGCAGAAGCCCGCCGCCGCGGCGACGTGGCGGTGCTGCAACCTGGCGTTCGGGCAGCCGAACTGCCCCATCAACTCCTCCGGCTCCGCGTACTGCAGGAAGGGGAGCATGAAGGTCTGGTACTGCTGCACCGGGTCCCGCAAGTACGCGTGCGGGGAGTGCACCGGCGGCTCCAGCTGCGGCAGCGGGCCGTTCTACTGCTCGGCGGGCTGGACCGTCCGCGCGAACTCCTGCTGACCCCGGGGCCCCGGTGCAGCACTCCGTGCTCCTGTCGGTGCTGATGCTGCTCATCGCCGCCGCCGGCTTCGCGCAGCTGTTCAGCCTTTGAGGCGTCTCCTTCATCGGGTACCTCCGGCCCCTGGTCCAGGGGAGAGCCTCTGACGAGCCCGCCCGGCGCCGCGCGTTCGCCGCGCTCGCCCTCGGGTTCACCACGGCGGCGACCGCCTTCTACGGGGCGGTCCATGTGGTGGGCGCGGCGCTGGGATCGCGACCGGGTACGGTCGCGCAGCTCGTGGCGGTCGGCGTCCTCGCCGCCTGCCTGATCGTCGACACCGGGCTGTTCGGCCTGCGCACCCCCATGCTGCGCAGGCAGACCCCGCAGGCGTACTTCTACCGCCTCGGTCCGGCGCGCGGGGCCTTCCTGTGGGGCCTCGACACCGGGCTCGTGGTGACCACCTTCCGCGTCACGTCGCTGACGTGGGGCGCGCTGGCGGTCACGGTGCTCGGCCTGGTGCCGTGGTGGGCGGGGGTCGCCTACGCGGCCGGGTTCCTGGTGCCGAGCGCGGTGCTGATCCTGCTGGTACCGCCCCGGACGGGCGGCGACGGCCCGCCCGAACCGGTGTGGCTCCTCGACCGGCTCGGGGACTGGGAGCCGCGGGTGCGGCGGGCGGCGCCGGGCGTCCTCGCGGTCGCCGCGGGCGTCCTCGCGCTGGCCGGCTGACCGGGTCAGCGGCGGTCCGCGAAGAACGAGACCACTTCGCGGACCGCCGCCCCGGAGGCCGGACGGAGCGGACGGACCAGGAGGGGCACCTCCGTGCGCCGCGGCACGAACATCAGCCCCGGGAAGATCGTGTCGTGCCCCGCGCAGGCGGTGAACGTGATCGCGTGGTCGGCCTGCAGGGGCGTCCGCGCGTCCCGCGCGGCCGCGGCGTAGAGCAGGCCCGCGTCCCGGTGGTGCTCGGCGGGGATCGACAGCGTGGCCGACGTTCCGGCGCGCATCACGACGGCCACCTTGTACCGGCCGTCCCGGCCGTAGGCGGCGGGGTCGGCGTCCGCCCACGCGCGCAGCCCCGGAATGATCAGCGGTCCGGCGACGAGGTCGTCGGGACCGGTGCGGTAGGGGCCGTCGTCCTCCTCGGGGAAGGAGACGCCGCGGTTCTCGCAGTCGAGGACCCGCGGGTTCGCGGGTCCGCCGGTCGCTGCCGCGTCCATCGGGCGCTCCGTTCCGCCGGCGTTGCCGTCCGCGCAGGCGGCGGGCAGAAGGATCAGCCCGGCGAGGCACAGCGCTCGCATCCGCACGTGACCATGCTCGCCGAGGACGGTGACCCTGTAAAGGCACGGGGCGGGCCGTCCGGTGCGGGGGTCCGGCGGTTAGTGTGCGTTCATGTTCGCTGTCACGGCCACACAGATCGACGCAGACCATCCGCTGAACGGGCTGACGCTGGGGGAGCGGCCCGATCCCGAGGTGCCGGACGGCTGGACGACCGTCACGGTGAAGGCGGCCGCGCTCAACCACCACGACCTGTGGTCGCTGCGCGGCGTCGGGCTCCCCGCCGACCGGCTCCCGATGATCCTCGGCTGCGACGCCGCGGGCGTCGACGAGGACGGCAACGAGGTCATCGTGCACGCGGTGATCGGCGACCCGGACCGGGGCGGCGGCGACGAGACCCTGGACCCGAAGCGGTCGCTGCTGTCGGAGCACCACCAGGGGACGCTCGCCGAGAAGGTCGCGGTGCCGCGCCGCAACCTCGTCCGCAAGCCGGCGGAGCTGTCGTTCGAGGAGGCCGCGTGCCTGCCGACGGCGTGGCTGACCGCCTACCGGATGCTGTTCGACAAGGCGGGCCTGCAGCCGGGCTCGACGGTGCTGGTGCAGGGCGCGGGCGGCGGCGTCGCGACCGCGGCGATCGCGCTGGCGTCCGCCGCGGGGTTCCGGGTGTTCGCGACGAGCCGCAGCGAGGCCAAGCGCAAGCGGGCCCTGGAGCTCGGCGCGGACGTCGCGGTCGAGTCCGGTGCGCGGCTGCCCGAGCGGGTCGACGCGGTCATCGAGACGGTCGGCGAGGCGACCTGGTCGCACTCGCTGAAGTCGCTGCGGCCCGGCGGCCGGATCGTGGTGTCCGGCGCGACCAGCGGGCAGGTGCCGCCCGCGGAGCTGAACCGGGTGTTCTTCCTGCAGCTCCAGGTCGTCGGCTCCACGATGGGGACCCGCGAGCAGCTGGAGCGGCTCGCGCGGTTCCTGGTGAAGACCGGCGCCCGGCCGCTGATCGACCGGACGCTGCCGCTCGCGGAGGCCAAGGACGGCTTCGCCGCGATGGCGGACGGCGACCTCTTCGGCAAGATCGTCTTCAACCCGTAGCCGCCGGCCCGCGGTGCGCCGGCCTCATGGGGGCGGCCCACCGCGGGTCAGTCGCGGGCGTCGATGTCCTTGTCGAGGATCTCGGTGCGCAGCCGGTCGCGGGTCTCGTCCAGCAGCGACTGGACGGCGGCCAGGTCGTCCTCGCCGAGCCGGGCGTGCTTGGCGGACTTGCGGACGTCCTCGACGAAGCGGCGCAGCAGGCGCTCCAGCTTCAGCCGGGCGATGTCCTCGCGGCTGCCGGTCGCCGTCTTCCAGGCGTCCTCCCAGTTCTGCCGCCACTCCTCCTTCCACGCCTGCTTCTGCTCGCGCCAGAGGTCCTTCTGCCGCTTCCACTCGTCCTTCTGCCGGCCGGTGGACTCCTTCCACGCCTCCTTGGACGCGGCCTTGCCCTGGTCGCGCATCGTCCGCGCGGCCTCGGTCAGCTCCTCGCGCAGCGACCGGACCGTCTGCCGGACGTCCTGCTGCACGCCGCGCGCGAACTCCTGCGCGGAGGCGGTGATCTCCTCCTCCAGCTCGGCCAGCTCGTCCATCCGGCGCTCCAGCTCCTCGCGGCCCTTGTCGGTCAGCGAGTACACCTTCTTGCCCTTGACGACCTCGTGGGTGACCAGGCCCTCGGACTCCAGCCGGGCCAGCCGCGGATAGATCGTCCCGGGGGAGGGCGAGTACACCCCGAGGAACCTGTCCTGCAGGATCCGGATCACCTCGTAGCCGTGCCGCGGGCTCTCCTCCAGCAGCTTCAGCAGGTACAGGCGGAGCCGGCCGTGGCCGAAAACGGGGCTCAACTCACTTCTCCATTCGCGGGGTGCTGATCTCCGGGGCCTCGTCGTCGCGGCCGAGGAGGGTGATCGAGCCGGACACCGTGTTGACCGACAGCCGGCCCGACCCGTCGCCGACCTTGCCGGAGACGGTGGTGGCGACGGCCCTGTCGGTCCGGGCGAGCTCGGGGAAGGACGTCTCGATCCGGCCGGCCGCCGCGTTCAGCGTCACCCGCGCCCCGATCGACTCCGGGACGCGCAGCGCGACCTCGCCGGAGACCGTGTTGACCTCGACCCGGCCGTCGCCGACCAGGTCGAGGTCGGCGGCGATGCGGCCGCTGACGCTGCGGGCGGTGAGCCGCTCGACCGCGCCGCCGGCCAGCGCGAGGTCGCCGGAGACGGAGGTGAACGACACCGTCCCGTCCAGGCCCTGCGCCTCGATGTCGCCGGACACCGTGTTGGCGTCGACGGTGCCGGTCACCCCGTCGAGCGTGATGCCGCCGGACGCGCACTTGATGGAGGTGCGGGCGGTCAGCCCGGTGATCACCGCGTCGGCGGACACCAGGTTGACGGTGACGGGGCAGTCGTGCGGGACGGTCACCGTGATCGCGGCGCGGGCGTTGCGGGTGCGCAGCCAGCTCAGCACGCCCTCCAGCAGCCGCTCATGGGTGATCGTCAGCATGCCGGCCTCGTGCGCGATCACCAGCGGCGGGCCCTCGACCTCGCCGACCATCACGGACGGCCGCTCGTCGGAGGCGAGCACGCTGATGCTTCCGGCGATCAGCGTCGTGCGCAGCGTGACCACGCCGTCGAAGTCGAGGGTGGCCGGTTCGTCGATGGTCCAGCGCGACATCGCCTCTTGCCCTTCGTCCGAGGGTTCCTTCGGATAACACGATATGTCGCGTTCCCGAAAAGTCAAGATGTATCGCGTCACGGAACCGACGTCAGCCGGCGGTCAGTCGTCGTCCTCGTCGTCGAGGCGGGCCAGCCAGGTCGCCAGCCGGTCCACCGGCGTCTCGAACTCGGGGTTCAGGTCGACGAACTCGCGGAGCCGCTCCGCCAGCCACGTCAGGCTGACCTCCTCCGCGCCGCGGCGCTCGGTGAGCTCCTCGATACCCCGATCGGTGAAGTACATACGGATTCATCCCTCTAACGCAGTCGCTCCGCGTCCCGCCGCCACGGCGGCGGGACGCGGAGCGACACGGCCTGCCCGTTCAGCTCGCGAACAGGGTCAGAACAGCCTGGACAGCAGCGCTTCCTGCTCGGCCTGGTGCAGCTTCGCCGACCCCACCGCGGGCGACGACGACGCCGGGCGCGACACCCGCGACATCTTCAGCCCCTCGATGTGGTGCGGCAGCTTCAGCGCCATGAACGGCCACGCGCCCATGTTCGCCGGCTCGTCCTGCACGAAGACCACCTCGGCGCCGGCCGGGTACTTGGCCAGCTCCGCCTTGATCTCGTCGACCGGCGGCGGGTACAGCCGCTCGACCCGCACGACCGCGGTGTCGTTGGCGCCCGCCGCGTCGCGCGCCTTCGCCACGTCGTAGTAGATCTTGCCGGTGGTGAGCAGCACCCGCTTCACGCCCGCCGGGTCGACCGCCGGGTTCACCTCCGGGATGACCGGCTGGAACGCGCCCGCCGTGATCTGCTCGACCGGCGACGTCGCCGCCTTCAGCCGCAGCAGCGACTTCGGCGTGAACACCACCAGCGGCTTGCCGCGGCCCGACAGCACCTGCCAGCGCAGCAGGTGGAAGTAGTTCGCCGGGGTCGTCGGGTAGACCACCGTCATGTTGTCCTGCGCGCACAGCTGCAGGTACCGCTCGATCCGCGCGGACGAGTGGTCGGGCCCCTGGCCCTCGTAGCCGTGCGGCAGCAGCAGCACCAGGCTGGAGCGCTGGCCCCACTTCTGCTCGCCGGACGAGATGTACTCGTCCACCACCGACTGGGCGCCGTTGGCGAAGTCGCCGAACTGCGCCTCCCACGCGACCAGCGCGTCCGGGCGGGTCATCGAGTAGCCGTACTCGAAGCCCATCGCCGCGTACTCGCTCAGCAGCGAGTCGTGCGCGTAGAACTTCGACACGCCCTGCCCGAACTGCTTGAGCGGCGTGTACTCCTCGCCGCTCTTGCGGTCGACCAGCACCGCGTGCCGCTGCCCGAACGTGCCGCGCCGGGTGTCCTGCCCGACGAGCCGCACCGGGTGGCCGTCCATCAGCAGCGAGCCCATCGCCAGCAGCTCGCCGGTCGCCCAGTCGATCGCGTCGTCCTCGATCATCTGCGCGCGGCGCTGCAGGATCGGCTGCAGCCGCGGGTGCGGCGTGAAGCCCTCCGGCAGGCTGACCTGCGTCTCGATGATCCGCTTGACGGTCTCCTGCGGGATCGCCGTGCCGGCGCCGCCGTGGTCGATCGGGATGCGCTCCTCGACGTCCGGCTTCACCACCGAACCCGGCTCCAGGGGCTTCTTCACGGCCTCGCGGGTCTCGGTGAAGGCCCGCTCCAGCTGCTCCTGGTAGTCGCGCAGCGCCTGCTCGGCCTCCTCGACCGTGATGTCGCCGCGGCCGATCAGCGCCTCGGTGTACAGCTTGCGGACCGAGCGCTTGGCGTCGATCAGGTCGTACATCAGCGGCTGGGTGAACGAGGGGTTCTCGCCCTCGTTGTGGCCCCGGCGCCGGTAGCAGACCATGTCGATGACGACGTCCTTCTTGAACGTCTGCCGGTACTCGAACGCCAGCCGCGCCACCCGCGCGCACGCCTCCGGGTCGTCCCCGTTGACGTGGAAGATCGGCGCCTGGATCATCCGGGCCACGTCGGTCGCGTACACGCTGGAGCGCGAGTACTCCGGCGCGGTGGTGAACCCGACCTGGTTGTTGATGATCACGTGCACGGTGCCGCCGGTGCGGTAGCCGCGCAGCTGCGACAGGTTCAGCGTCTCGGCGACCACGCCCTGCCCGGCGAACGCGGCGTCGCCGTGGATCAGGATCGGCAGCACCGTGAACCCGGCCTCGCCGACGTCCAGCAGGTCCTGCTTGGCGCGGACGACGCCCTCCAGCACCGGGTCGACCGTCTCCAGGTGGGACGGGTTCGCGACCAGCTCGGTGTGGATCTTCGAGCCGTCGTCGGCGACGAAGTCGCCGGACGCGCCCAGGTGGTACTTCACGTCGCCGGAGCCCTGCGCGCTGCGCGGGTCGAGGTTGCCCTCGAACTCGCCGAAGATCTGCCCGTAGGACTTGCCGATGATGTTGGCCAGGACGTTCAGCCGGCCGCGGTGCGCCATCCCGACGACGACCTCGTCCAGGCTCTCCTTCGCCGCCGCGGAGATCACCGAGTCCAGCAGCGGGATGACGGACTCGCCGCCCTCCAGCGAGAACCGCTTCTGCCCGACGAACTTGGTCTGCAGGAACGTCTCGAACGCCTCGGCGCTGTTCAGCCGGCGCAGGACGTGCAGCTGCTCCTCGCGGGACGGCTTGTCGTGCGGGACCTCGACGCGCTCCTGGATCCAGGCGCGCTCCTCCGGGTCCTGGATGTGCATGTACTCGATGCCGACCGTCCGGCAGTACGCCATCCGCAGCACGCCGAGGATGTCGCGCAGCTTCATGGTCGGCTTGCCGCCGAACCCGCCGGTCGCGAACTCGCGCTCCAGGTCCCACAGGGTGAGGCCGTGCTTGAGGATGTCGAGGTCGGGGTGGCGGCGCTGCTTGTACTCCAGCGGGTCGGTGTCGGCCATCAGGTGGCCGCGGACCCGGTAGGCGTGGATCAGCTCGTGCACCCGGGCGATCTTGGCGACGTCGTCCTCGTGGCCCGCCGAGATGTCCTTGACCCAGCGCACCGGCTCGTACGGGATGCGCAGCGCCTCGAAGATCTCGTCGTAGAAGCCGTCCTCGCCGAGCAGCAGCTCGTTGATCCGGCGCAGGAAGTCGCCGGACTGGGCGCCCTGGATGATCCGGTGGTCGTAGGTGGAGGTCAGCGTCATGACCTTGCTGATCCCCATCCGGGCCAGCGTGTCGCTGGACGCCCCGGCGAACTCGGCCGGGTACTCCATCGCGCCGACGCCGATGATCGTGCCCTGCCCGGGCATCAGCCGCGGCACCGAATGCACCGTTCCGATCGTGCCCGGGTTCGTCAGGCTGATCGTGGTGCCCTGGTAGTCCTCGATGGTCAGCTTGTTGCCGCGCGCCTTGCGGACGATCTCCTCGTAGGCGGCCCAGAACTGGCGGAAGTCCAGCGTCTCGGCGGCCTTGATGCTCGGCACGACCAGCTGCCGGGAGCCGTCCGGCTTCTGCAGGTCGATCGCCAGCCCGAAGTTGACGTGCTCGGGCCGGACCAGCACCGGCTTGCCGTCCACCTCGGTGAACGCGGCGTTCATCTCCGGCATCGCCGCGAGCGCCTTGACGATCGCGTAGCCGATCAGGTGCGTGAAGGAGACCTTCCCGCCCCGGCCGCGCTTGAGGTGGTTGTTGATGACGATGCGGTTGTCGATCAGCAGCTTCGCCGCGACGGCGCGCACGCTGGTCGCGGTCGGCACCGCGAGGCTGGCCTCCATGTTGGCGGCCGTCCGCGCGGCGACGCCGCGCAGCCGGACCTCCTCGGCGCCGGCCGGGACCGGCGGCGGCGCCGGCTTGTCGTCCGCGGGCGCCGGGGCCTTGCCCGCCGGCTTGGCGGGGGCCTTCGGCGGCGACACCGGCGGCTGCGGTGTCGGCGGAGCGGCCGCGGTGCCGTTGGCGGCCGCCCGGGCCGCGGTTCCGGTGCTGGTCTGGGGTGCGCCGGGGGACGCGGGGGTCACGGACGCCGGCCGGGTGTCCGGCTGGTAGTCCGCGAAGAAGTTCCACCAGGCTTCGTCAACCGAGTTGGGGTCTTCGAGGTACTTCTGGTACAGCTCGTCGACCAGCCACTCGTTGGCACCGAAATCTGTGATCTTTGGGTCGGCACTAGTTTGCGACGACTCTGTCGACACGGCGGAGATCGCCCTCTTCCGCAGCTCGCAGGTGAGATAAGAGACCTATCAAGGCTACTCGCACTTGACCTCTTCCCATGCCAGCGCGTTCCGATTACGTCCCATTCCCCGCCCGCCACACCGATCTGCCCGGGGGGACGCCCCCCGGGTGGACGGCGGCTGAGCTTCAACCCGGGCCGGGGTTGAGGCTCGATCCCGCCGGGGCCCGAGGGCCCGTGATCAGTGGGTGTGCGGCGGGACGGTGGGGCCCTCGCTGGCCTGGATGAGGACGAAGCCCTGGCCCTGGTAGGCGAGCTGCATGGCCTCGCCGCTGCCGCGGCCGATCAGCGCGCCGGCCTTGAAGGTGCGGTTGACGCCGACCTGCAGGCTGGTGCTCCACGCCACCGCGGACTGGCCGTCGGCGAACGTCGGGGCGCGGCCGCAGTCCAGCATGACGGGGGTGCCGTGCGTGGTGAGCGCCACGAAACCGGTGCCGGTGAGGGTGGTGTTGAACAGGCCGCCCGCGGCGATGCCGGCGCCCTGGACGCGCTGGATGTCGGACTGCAGGTGCGAGTCGTAGGCGAGGATGTTCGCGCCGTTGACGGTCAGGCCCTCGTTCTCGAGGTAGAACAGGTGGATGTCGGCGGCGTCGTGCGCCGCGAACAGCAGGCCCTGCCCGCGGACGCGCATCAGCGGCACGCCCTCGCCGGTCACGGCCTTCTTGATGAACTTCCCGATGCCTCCGGCGCCCTCGTAGTCGAACTCCATCTGGCCCTGGAAGGCGACCATGGAGCCCTGCCGGGCCAGGACGTCCCCGTTGAGGTGGACGCGGAGCATCTTGGAGTTCTGGAGGGCGAAGTGGCCGGGGAGCTGCTGCCCCTGGTCCATGTTTCCGAAGAACTGGCTGCGCATTGTCGGAGGTACTGCCTCTCACGTCGAGATCGTTCCGGAGGACCGCCAGCATAACGACGGTATGTGACCGGTACGACGTGAACTGAGCGGCGTTCGGTTCCGGCGCGTCCGGGAGGCCGGTCAGCCTTCGGTGAGCGTTTCGCGTCCGTGCGGGGCCGTCCAGTCGATCAGCGGGCCTTTCGGGACGACGCCGGACGGGTTGATATTGCGCTGCGTGACGTAGTAGTGCCGCTTGATGTGGTCGAAGTCCGTCGTCCCGCCGAACGCGGGGAGGGAATAGAGGTCGCGGGCGTAGGCCCAGAGGTTGGGAAGGTCGGCGAGGCGGCGCTGGTTGCACTTGAAGTGCGAGTAGTAGACCGCGTCGAACCGGGCGAGCGTCGGGTAGAGGCGGACGTCGGCCTCGGTGAGCCGGTCGCCGAACAGGTACCGGCGGTCGGCGAGCCGTTCCTCGAGCCGGTCGAAGGTGGCGAAGAGGGCGTCGAACGCCTCGTCGTAGGGCTCCTGCTCGGTGGCGAAGCCGGCCTTGTAGACGCCGTTGTTGACCGTGTTGTAGACGAGGTCGTTCAGCTCGTCGATCTCCGGGCGCAGCGCCTCCGGGTACAGGTCGGGGGCGCCGGGGCCGTGGAGCGCGGTGAACTCCGTCTCCAGCATCGTGGTGATGTTCGGAAAGTCGTTGGTGACCAGGCGTTCCGTGACGGTGTCCCAGATGCACGGCACGGTGTAGCGGCCCTCGAAGGACGGGTCGCTCGCCAGGTACAGCTCGGACAGGAACGCGGCGCCGGTGACCGGGTCGGGGTCGGGGAACCGCCAGCCGCGCTCGTCGCGGATCGGGTCGACGACGGCGACGGGCAGGACGTCCTCCAGGCCGAGCAGGCTCCGGACGATCAGCGAGCGGTGCGCCCACGGGCAGGCGTAGGAGACGAAGAGCCGGTACCGGCCCGCCTCGGCGGGGTACCCGCCCGCGCCGTCGGCGGTGATCCGCGCGGTGAACCGGTTCGGCTGCCGGACGAACCGGCCCCGCTCGACTTCCTGTGCCGTCATGTCCGGTTCCTTCCGAAAGTCAGCGATGCGGTGCGACGTTCCGGGGAGGCGGCCGAGACCCCGGGAGGAGGCGGACCGCCGGTAGGGGGACCCCGACGGCCACCGGCAAGTCGTCCTTCCGGGGGATCCTGGGTCACCGGCCCCGCGCATACGATAACCGTCGGTGGCCCGCGCCAAACGGGCCCGGACGATCGCATGGCACGCAGCGGGGCCGGCACGTGGCGGCCCCGGACCGGACGAGATGGCGGGGGACCATGCTCGAGACCTTCAACACCCTGGTGGACGGCCTGCCGCCCGGCCTGATCTACGGCCTGATCGCCGCGCTGGTGTTCGCGGAGGCGGCGCTGTTCGTCGGGTTCGTGTTCCCGGGCGAGACGGCGGTGGTCGTCGGCGGCGTGCTCGCCAGCCAGGGCACGCTGTCGCTGCCGCTGCTGCTGGTCATCGGGGTCGTCGCGGCGGTCGCGGGCGACTCGGTCGGCTACGAGATCGGCAAGAAGTACGGGCCGAGGCTGCTGGACCTGCGCGCGGTGTCCAAGCACCGGTCGAAGGTCGAGGGCGCCCAGGACCTGATCCGGCGGCGCGGCGCGGTCGCGGTGTTCATCGGCCGGTTCACCGCGCTGCTGCGGGCGCTGATGCCGGCGCTGGCGGGCAGCTCCCGGCTGCCGTATCCGAAGTTCCTGCTGTTCAACTTCCTCGGCGGCCTCGCCTGGGTCGTCACGTTCACGCTCGGCGGGTACTTCGCCGGCGAGGCGTTCGACCGGGCCGCGCAGTGGGCCGGGCGCGGCCTCGCGATCGGGATCGCGGTGATCGCGGTCGCCGCGATCGTGGTGTGGAGCGTCCGCAAGCACCGCCGCGAGGCCGGCGAAGAGGCCGAGGCGGACTCCGACTCCGACGGCGAGGCCGGATCCCGCGTGGAGCAGACCCTCCCGTAGCCGCTACAGGGCGCCCGGAGGGGCCGCCTCCATCCGCCCGATGACCGGCGGGAGGTCCAGGTAGGTGCGGATGCCGGGCTCGGCGGCGCACACGACGGGGACCGAGTTCAGCGCGTGCGCCGCGGCGGCGGACACCTCGTCCGACACCCACTCGTCGTCGGTGGTGAGCGTGATCGACGGGCGGCCGTGCACCCGCACCGAGTGGCCCGGGTCGCCCCAGTCGCGGATCCGCGCGGCGTCCGCCTTGTGGATCACCTCGACGCTGATCACCGGCCGTCCGCCGGTCAGCCCGCTGAACGTCCAGCGGGCCGCGGCGACGGTGCCGCGCGGGATCCGGCCGGCGGTGATCTCCAGGTCGGTGCCGGCGAGCCGGTAGTCCATGTCGACGTCGATCTCGTCGAGGTCCACGCCGAGCCCGGCGGCGACCAGGTGCAGACTCTCGGTGTACAGCGTGCGCATCGCGGTGCGGGCGGGCCGCAGCGAGCGCAGGAACGCCTCCTCGTCCCGGCCGAACCCGACCATGTGGTGCACCATCCGCCAGGACGGGTGCCGGGCGAAGTCGGAGCACTCGCGGGAGTAGACGTGGGTGATCCGGCGCGACAGCCGCGACAGCGCCAGCGGCATCACGTCCGCCATGAACCCGGTGTTGAAGCCGGTCCCGTGCACCGAGGAGCCGCCGCGCTTGCACGCCTGCTCCAGCTCGTTCACCAGGGACGGGCCGTGCGCCTGCGGGTAGACCAGCCCGTTCATCGAGATGACGTTCTTGCCGGAGGCGAGCAGCGCGCAGACCGTGTCGAGGTCGGCGAGCGGGTCGCCGACGCGTCCGGGGGCGTAGACGACGCAGTCGGCGTCGAGGTCGAGGATGGCGGCGGGGTCGCGGGTGGCGGCGACGCCGGTGGGGCCGCGGCCGGCCAGCAGGCCCGCGTCGGCGCCGTCCTTGGCGGGGGTGTGCACCCAGACGCCGGCGAGTTCGAGGCCGGGGCGGTCCAGCACGCCGCGGATCACGGCGCGGCCGAGCGTGCCGGTGGCCCACTGCACGACGCGGTACGGGCGGGGGGCGCTGGACGCGTCGGCAGGGCTCATCGAGACGGGACCTCCGAAGTCGAGGCGGCACCTGTGGGGTGGGTGTGGACACTACGCCGTGCGTCCCTGGAATTGCGTCATTTGCCGCAAGTTTCGCTGAAGTCCCACCCGTCCCGGTGCTTGCCTCCGCCGCGGGCCGGGGAGGCAACGGAGGGGGCCGCGGCCGAGCGGGATTCGGTTTAGTGGTACCACTGGGTAACCCCCGGATGATTACCTGGGGGCGTAGTCGGTGCGATGTGAGGAGACAGAGATGTCGGAACTGCGCTACGACGGCCGTGTCGCGGTCGTGACCGGGGCGGGCCACGGCCTCGGCCGCCAGCACGCGCTGGAGCTCGCCGCGCGCGGTGCGAAGGTCGTCGTCAACGACCTCGGCGGCGACCGCTCCGGTGTCGGCGCCTCCGCCGGCCCCGCCCAGGAGGTCGTGGACGAGATCAAGAAGAACGGCGGCGAGGCCGTCGCCAACCCCGACAACGTGGCGACCCCGGAGGGCGCCCAGGCGATCGTGCAGACCGCGCTGGACGAGTTCGGCAAGCTCGACATCGTCGTCAACAACGCGGGCATCCTGCGCGACAAGTCGTTCAAGAACATGAGCGTCGAGGAGTTCGACTCGGTCATCGCCGTGCACCTGCGCGGCTCGTTCCTGGTCTCCAGCGCCGCGTGGCCGCACCTGCGCGAGAACGCCTACGGCCGCATCGTCAACACCTCGTCGCCCGCCGGCCTGTTCGGCAACTTCGGCCAGGCCAACTACGCCACCGCGAAGATGGGCCTCGTCGGGTTCACCAAGACCCTCGCGCACGAGGGCGCCAAGTACAACATCAAGGCCAACGCCATCGCGCCGGTCGCGTGGACCCGGATGACCGAGGACCTGCTGCCCGCCGACTTCGCCGACAAGCTCGGCGTCGACCAGGTCACCCCGCTCGTCGCGTTCCTCGTGCACGAGTCCAACGAGGACTCCGGCGAGGTCTACACCGTCGGCGGCGGCCGCATCGCGAAGATCTTCGTCGCGGAGGGCCCCGGCTACGGGCAGAAGGAGACCCTCTCCGTCGAGGCCGTCCGGGACAACTGGGCCGCGATCAACGCCGCCGAGCCGCTCGCGGTGTTCAAGAACCCGATGGAGCAGATGGGCCCGCTGATCCAGCAGCTGACCTCCTGAGCCGTTGGACGGGATCAGGCTCGACCGGCGGGACGGGGTGCTCACCATCGCCCTGTCCCGCCCGGAGCGGCTGAACGCCGTCGACGGCGCGCTGACCGAGCGGATGCTGGACGTCCTCAACGAGCTGCCGCGCGACCCGGACACCCGGGTCGTCGTGCTCACCGGCGACGGCCGCGGCTTCTGCTCGGGCATGGACATCCAGGGCGGCGACCCGGGCCGGGAGACCAAGGAGGGCCGCGCGCAGCGGCTCTACCGCGGCATCGCCCGCGGCGGCGAGGTCACCGCGCGGCTGCGGGAGATCCCGCAGCCGGTGATCGCGGCGCTGCACGGCCCGGTCGCGGGCATGGGCGTCTCCTGGGCGCTGGCCTGCGACCTGCGGGTCGCCGACCCGACGACCCGGTTCGTCGTCCCGTTCGTGAACCTCGGCCTGTCGGCCGGGGACTGCGGGCTGTCCTGGCTGCTGCCGCGCCTCGTCGGCCCGGCGAAGGCCGCGGAGATCGCCTACCGGGCGCAGCGCCTCGACGCGGCCCGCGCCGAGTCCCTCGGCCTCGTCACCGAGGTCTGCGCGGAGGGCGCCGACCTGGCCGCCGCGCAGGCCCTCGCCGACGAGCTGCTGGCCAAGTCCCCGTACGGCCTGAGCCGCACGAAGGAGCTGCTCAACATGTCGCTGGACGTCCCCGGCCTGCGCCAGCAGATCGCCGCGGAGACCGGCGTCCAGGCCCTCGCCTTCTTCACCGAGGACCTCGCGGAAGGCATGACCGCGACCATGCAGAAACGCCCCCCAGATTTCAAAAACCGCTAGCTGTGTTTTCCCAGGGGGGCGACCCCCTGGAACCCCCGTTGCGACGGGCGAGGCGTTTCCCGCTCCGCTGGAGCTCCGCGTGAAACGCCTCGTCCGTCGTCGGGCAGGCCCGCTCCGCTCGCAGGGCTCGCTCCGCGTGCCTGCCCGTGGCCGGTGGCCGGGCTTCAAGCCGTTGGGGCTGGGGGCGGCGTGCCTGCCGGTGCCGGTGGCTGGGGTTCGAGCCGTCGGGCTGGTGCTCAGACGCCTGTGGCCGGGGTCCTGGGTGGGGCCCCGGCCACGGCCATGCCTGGACTAATCAGCGAGTGCTAGCGAGAGCGCTTCGACGTAGCGGAGGGCGGCGAGGCGGGCGAGGGCCGGGTGGGCGCCGAGGGGGGCGGCGTGGGCGGCGCCGACGGCGGCGGCCGCGGCGGGGACCAGGCGGGCCTCCGCTTCGGAGCCGATGACGTGCGGCGCGACCGCGACGGACGCGGCGCCGGCGGCGCGCAGCTGCTCCCCGGCGGCCCGCATGCCGGCCTCGTCGGCGAGCGAGGCGGTGAAGACGGGCGCGGCGAGCCGGGAGGCCAGCAGCACGCTGGTGACCTCGGCCTGCCGGACGGCGGTCGCGTCGCCGGGGGTGGCGACGATGACGCCGGTCGCGGCGGTCACCATCGTCATCATCCGGATGCGGTCGGCGCGGGCGAGGCCGGCGTCGGCGAGCCGGTCGTGCAGCGCCTCGGCGATGAGCGGGTGCGGGCCGAGCGGCTCGGCGGCGACGGCGTGCACCGGGGCGGCCGCGACGGCGGCGCGGACGGCGGCGTCGAGCGCGGGGTCGGGGCCGGTGGACATCGGCACGACCACGGCGGCGAGCTCGTCCTGCGGGCGGTGCAGCCCGGCGAGGAGGGCGCCGAGGTTGCCCTCGTCGCCGTCGAGGTGCCCGACGTGCGCGGGCTGGCCGGTGTGCTCGATCTCCACGAGCCTGGCGAGCTCGACGGCGATGTCGGTGCCGCCCTGCCGGGCGGGGCCGGGAACGGCCAGGATGAGCGCGGGGGATCCGGGGGGCAGCAGGAAGGACTCGTCGCCGCGATGTCGGCCGCCGCGGGGAGCGCGGCGGCGTCGCGACGGAAGTGCCTCGGATGCCTGGCTTTCGGGACTCACGGCGGGAATGGTAACGCTCCCGGGCGGGGAGGGCGGGCTCCCGCTCCGGCCGGACGGGCCGGCCGCGCCGTGGCTGGCGGTACTGATCGTCGGTCTCCCTCCCGTGCCGGGCCGCGATCGGCGGGCGAAACAGCAGAGTATGGCCCATCGCCGCCCGGCAACAGGGGGAAATGAAGCAAATGTCCCGAATGTCGTTAACCGATTCCGGTTCCGAATACGGACGAAAGGTGGTGAAGGGGTTGCGGAGGCGTCGCAGGCCGCCTCTATGATCGGGCCACCCGCGCGCACACTCCGACTACGTGCCGGAACGTCCGAGGTCCCATGAGAACCGCACGCACGCGCCCGATCCGGTCCAAGGTCGCCGCGCTCCTGCTCGTTCCGCTCGTCTCGCTGGTCGCGATCTGGGGCTACGCCGCCGACATCACCGGCCGGGCCGCCCTCGCCCAGCGCAAGTACCACACGCTCAACGACCAGTTCGCCGCGTCCGGTCAGGGGCTGCTGGTCGAGCTGGGCAAGGAGCGGCAGGCGTCGGTGGTCTACCTCAGCGGCCCGCGCACCGCCGCGGCCACCCCCGCGGCGCTCACCGCGCAGCGCGCGCACCTGGACAAGGCCGTGGCCACCTTCCGCCGCACCTCGACGTCCGGCGCCGCCCGCGGCGCCACCACGGCGGAGATGCGCTCGCGGGTCGCGGACGTGCTGAAGGCGCTCGGCGGCCTCGGCGAGCTGCGCGCGGCCGTCGACGCCCGCCGGATCGACCGGCTGGCCGCGATCAACGACTACAGCAGCATGGTCGACGTGATGCACCGGCTGTACGACAGCCTGATCGTCATCAACGACGCGTCCCTTTACAACTGGACCCTGTCCGACCGCGCCGCCGGGCGCGCGATGGAGCTGCTGCAGCGGGAGAACGCGCTGGTCGCCGGCGCGCTCGTCACCCGCGGCCGGATGAGCGCCGCCGAGCACCGGACGTTCCTGGAGATGCTCGGCGAGCAGCGCTGGCAGTGGCAGCGGCAGCGCTCGCTGGCCGACCCGAAGGTCTACGCCCGGCTGACCGCGCCGGTGTTCGCCTCCACCCAGTACCACGCGTACAAGGGCCTTGAGGACCAGATCGCCGCGCGCGACCGCGGCCCGCTGCCGATCAGCGAGTGGCAGTGGCAGGAGACCGCGCAGCCGCTCGTCCTGTCGGTCAACCAGATGATCATGGCGAACACCAACGGGGCCGCCGCGCGCGCCGACCGGCTCGGCCGCGACGCCTACGTCCGGCTCGGCGTCGTCGGCGGCGCCGGCCTGCTGGTGATCGCCCTGTCGGTGCTGCTCGCGCTGCGGTTCGGCCGCGGCGTCGTCCGCGAGCTGGTCGGGCTGCGCGGCTCCGCCGAGGAGCTGGCCGACGAGCGGCTGCCGCGGCTGGTCGACCGGCTGCGCCGCAACGAGGCCGTCGACGTCGAGGCGGAGTCGCCCCCGCTGCCGCGCGGCCGCACCAGCGAGGTCAACCGGCTCGCCGAGTCGTTCGCCAAGGTGCAGCGCACCGCGGTGGACGCCGCCGTCGGCCAGGCCGAGCTGCGCGCCGGCGTCGGCCGCATCTTCCTCAACATCGCCCGCCGCAACCAGTCGCTGCTGCACCGCCAGCTGACGATGCTGGACGGGCTGGAGAGCCGCGCCGAGGCCGACGACCTGGAGGCGCTGTTCCGCATCGACCACCTCACCACCCGCATGCGGCGGCACGCCGAGAGCCTCATCATCCTGTCCGGCGCCACCCCGGGCCGCGGCTGGCGGCGCCCGGTGCACATCACCGACGTGCTGCGCGCCGCGGTCGCCGAGATCGAGGACTACACCCGCGCGGTCGTGCTGACCGAGTCCGAGGACGGCCTGGTCGGCGCCGCCGTCACCGACGTGGTGCACCTGCTGGCCGAGCTGCTGGAGAACGCCGCGACGTTCTCCCCGCCCAACACCGAGGTGCGGGTGATGGCCGAGCGGGTCGGCAACGGCTTCGTCGTGGAGATCGAGGACCGCGGGCTCGGCGTCAAGCCGGAGACGCTCGCGGAGATCAACCGGCGGCTCGCCGAGCCGCCGGAGTTCGACCTGGCCGACACCGACCGGCTCGGGCTGTTCGTCGTCGCCCGGCTCGCCGCCCGGCACGGCATCGACGTGTCGCTGCACCGCTCCCCGTACGGGGGCGTGACGGCGATCGTGCTGATGCCGCACGACCTCGTGGTGCCCGCCGACCGGATGGACGAGGAGATCGTCCCGCTGGAGGCCGACGCGGCGGACGCGCCCGCCGTCGAGGCGCCGGCGGGCGGGGCCGCGCCGTCCGGCGCCTGGGGCGCCCCGCCCTCGGACGCCCCCGGCGGGGAGCCCGCCGCAGCGGTGCCCGCCGACACCGGGCCGACGTTCATGGGCACGCCCTACGCCGACGTCCCGTTCGGTGCGACGCAGCGCCCGGAGGTGGTCACGCGCGCCGAGGTCGTCCCGGACATCGGGGTGTTCGCCCGCCGCGAGCCCGAGCCGCCCGAGCCTCCCGAGACGCTGCGCGAGGCGCCGCCCTTCCTGCCGCAGCTCGCCGGACCGGCGGCGCCGTGGGGCGGCCCCGAAGACCCGCCGCCCGCAGTGCCGCCCACCGTGCCGCCGAACGTGCCGGCCGGCGGCCTGCGCGGCGGCTCGGCGAACCCGTGGTCCGACGACGTCGAGCCCGTGCCGGCCTACGCGTCCGACGACCCGTCCGACGCCGACGGCTGGATGCCCGCGCCCGTCTACGACCGCGACGACCCGCGGCGGCACCGCCCGGGGCCGCCCGAGCCGGAGCGCGGTGCGCATCCGGCCGGTGACGCGGAGTGGGACGCCGCGGCCGGGACCGGTACCGTCGTTCCCGGCGAGCGCCCTCCGGGCGCGGAGGGCGGCGGTCCCGCCGGCACCCACGCGGGGCTGCCCCGCAGGGTCCGGCAGGAGAACCTCGCGCCGCAGCTGCGCAAGGAGCCGCCGCCGCAGCCGCCCCCGGTGGGCGGCGGCGACGGGGTCGCGAGGTCCCCGGAGGAGGCGCGCTCGCTGATGGCCTCGGTACAGCAGGGATGGCGGCGCGGCCGCGCGTCCGATGGGGAGGATGAGGGGACCCGATGATGCACAACACGGCCTCCGGCGAGCTCAACTGGCTGCTCAACGACTTCGCCGGGCGCGTCGCGAGCGTCCGGCAGGCGGTGATCCTGTCCCGCGACGGGCTCGCGGTCGCCGCGTCCAGCGAGCTCGGCCGCGAGGACGCCGAGCACCTGTCCGCGCTGGCGTCCGGCGTGCAGAGCCTCGCCCGCGGCGCCGGCCGGCACTTCGCGGGCGGCAACGTCCGGCAGACGATCATCGAGATGGACGCGCTGCTGCTGTTCGTCACCGCCGCCGGCGACGGCACCTGCCTGGCGGTGATCGCCGAGGCGGAGGCCGACGCGGGCCTGGTCGCCTACGAGATGGCGGTGCTGGTCAAGCGGGTCGGGCAGCACCTGCAGGCGGCGCCGCGGTACGAGGCGGCGGGCGGCGGCTTCGGCGGCGGCTTCGGCGCCGGGGGAGCGGCCCCGCAGGGCCGCTGATCCGGACGGGTCCCCGACCCGGGGAGATGTGGGGGTACTGACCGATGAACCCGTCGGCGGAGCGGTGGCTGGACCGGGAGGCCGGCCCGCTCGTCCGCCCCTACGCCCGGACCCGGGGCCGCACCCGTCCCGCGGGGGAGGGCTTCGACCTGATCGCGGTCGTCGCGGCGACCGGCGCGCGGCCGGGCGACCGGCTGCGCTACAGCCCCGACCACGTGCGGCTGCTGCGCGGCTGCGCCCGCCCGGTCGCGGTGGCCGACCTCGCCGCGGAGTTCGGGCTGCCGCTCGGCGTCGTCCGGGTGCTGCTCGGCGACCTGCGCGACGAGGGGCTGATCGCGGTGGTGGACACCGCCGCGCCCGCGCAGGGGCGGCCCGGACGGGGCGTCCTGAGGGAGGTCCTCAATGGTCTACGCGCCCTCTGATCCCGCCGCCGGCCCGGGCCCCGCCGCGGGGGCCGGTCCCGGCGGGACCGCCCGCCCGCTGGTCACCACCAAGATCCTCATCGCGGGCGGGTTCGGCGCGGGCAAGACGACGCTGGTCGGCTCGATCAGCGAGATCCGGCCGCTGCACACCGAGGAGCCGCTCACCGACCGCGGCGTCGGCGTCGACGACGTCACCGGCGTCCAGGGCAAGACGACCACGACCGTCGCGATGGACTTCGGCCGCCTCACGCTGTCGGACCAGCTGCTGCTCTACCTGTTCGGCACGCCCGGCCAGGACCGCTTCTGGTTCATGTGGGACGAGCTCGCCGCCGGCGCGATCGGCGCGGTCGTGCTCGCCGACACCCGCCGGCTGACCGGCTGCTTCCCCGCCATCGACTACTTCGAGCGGCGCGGCCTGCCGTTCGTCGTGGCCGTCAACTGCTTCGACGGCGCTGCGCGGCACGACCCGCGCGACGTCGCGATCGCCCTCGACCTGGACCCGGGCGTTCCGGTGCTGCTGTGCGACGCGCGCCGCCGCGAGTCGTCCAAGCAGGTCCTCATCGCGCTGATGGAGCACGTGCTGAGCTGGCCGGACGCGGGCGCCCCCGGGCATGACGCTCGGTCACCTGATCGTCGCGGACCCGCGACGTAGTAGAGTCCCGCAGACCCCCGTACACCACGCATCGGGAGGTTTCCCCCGCATGTCGCATCCCCCCTCGCCGAAAGCCGCCGATGTGAGCATGGTCCAGCTGCCGTGATGGCCAACCGCTTCTCCTCCATCCGGGCGAGGATCACGCTGCTGGTCCTCGTGCCGCTGCTCGCGCTGGCCGCGCTGTGGATGTTCCTCACCGGGATCACCTACGGGGACGCCCACCAGCTGCTGCAGAGCCGCAAGTTCCAGCAGGAGGCGGTGCTGCCCACGCAGCGGCTGATGAACGCGCTGCAGAAGGAGCGCCGGCTGTCGATGGCCGACGCGGGCTCCGGCCGCGCGGTGAACCCCGGCGGGCTGCGCGCGCAGCGGCAGGCGACCGACCGCGCCGTCCGGGAGGTGCGCAAGGGGTTCGGCGACGGGTCGCTGCGCGGCTCGATCCTGCCCGGCGTCGTCAAGCGGATGGACGACCTGCTCGCCCGGCTGGGCACGCTGGAGGCGACCCGGCGCGGCGTGGACGACCGCGCGTCCGGCCGCGCCGACGTGCTGGCCGACTACAGCGGCATCATCGACGCAGGCTTCGCCATCTACAGCGCGACGACCCCGTCGAACGGGACGATCACCGCCGACGCCCGCACGCTCACCTCCGTCGGCCGCGGCCGGGAGTTCCTGTCCCGCGAGGACGCGCTGCTGACCGGCGCGCTCGCCGCCGGGCACCTGAGCGCCGCCGAGCGCGGCGAGTTCGCGCAGCTCGTCGGCGCGCAGCGGATGACGTACGCGGACAACGTCCCGAACCTGCCGGCCGCCGACCGCGCCCGCTACGAGCGCCTGACGGCCAGCCCGCAGTTCGCGCAGCTGCGCAAGCTGGAGGACCAGGTCATCCGGGGCGCCGACCAGGTCCGGACCGTCGGGAAGGTGAAGAAGCCGACCCCGGGCCGGACGGGCACGGGCACCGACACCGGGAACGGGACGGGGGTCACGCAGGGCGCCGCGTCCGGCGCGGGCGCCAGGACCGGGACGGCCGGGCGGCCCGCCCGCACCACGCGCGCCCCCGTCGTCGACACGGCCCAGTGGCGGACGATCGCCGACGACGCCGACGGGCGCCTCTACGACTTCGAGAACCGCTCCCTCGACGACATCACCGGCCGGGCCCAGCACATCGCGGTCGGCGTGTTCGTCCGGCTCGGCATCGCGGGCGGCCTCGGCCTGGTCGCGGTGCTGCTGTCCACGCTGATCGCGGTCCGGGTGTCGCGCCGGCTGCTGCGCGAGTGCCGCACGCTCGCCGGCGCCGTCGTGGACTTCACCCGCAAGCGGCTCCCGCTGCTGGCCGAGCAGGTCCGCGCCGGGCGCCCCGCCGAGCCCGAGCCGGAGCCGGGCGTCGACTTCCGGATCCGGGAGATCCGGCAGATCGCCGACTCCTTCGACCGGGCCCGCGAGGCGGTGCTGGTGGCGGCGGCCGGCGAGGTCGCGGCGCGGCGCGGCATCAGCGAGGTGTTCGTCAACCTCGCCCGCCGCAACCAGGCGCTGCTGCACCGCCAGCTCAGCCTGCTCGACACCATGGAGCGCCGCACCGAGGACCCGTCGGAGCTGTCGGACCTGTTCCGCCTCGACCACCTCGCGACCCGCATGCGGCGGCACGCCGAGGGCCTGGTCATCCTCGCCGGCAAGACCGCCGGGCGCGGCTGGCGGCGGCCCGTCCCGCTGGTGGACGTGGTGCGCGGCGCGGTCGCCGAGGTCGAGGACTACCCGCGCGTGCGGGTGCAGCCGCTGCCGCGCATCGCGCTGCTCGGCTCCGCCGTCGCCGACGTCATCCACCTGCTCGCCGAGGTGGTGGAGAACGCCACCACGTTCTCGCCGCCGCAGTCGCCGGTGCGGGTCAGCGGGCACCCGGTCGCCAACGGCTTCGCGATCGAGGTGGAGGACCGCGGCCTCGGCATGACCGAGGAGGCGCTGCGCGCCGCGAACGCCCGGCTGGACGACCCGCCGGAGTTCGACCCGTCCGACAGCGCGCAGCTCGGCCTGTTCGTCGTCGCGCGGCTGGCCGAGCGGCACGAGATCAAGGTGACGCTGCGGCAGTCGCCGTACGGCGGCACGACCGCGATCGCACTGATCCCGGGCTCGCTCATCGTGGACACCGCGGAGCCGGAGCCGATCGCGCGCCGCAACACCGGCCCGATGCGGCTGCCCGCCGCGCCCGCGGCCGCGCTGTCGGCGCCCGCGCGTCCCGCCGTGGAGCAGGGCGGCGTCGTCCGGCTGGTCGCGGAGGCCGAGCCGGTGCGCGCCGACTCCCTCGGCGCCGAGCCCGCGCAGCCCGCACAGCCCGAAACCGAGCAGCCCGAGCCGGTGCGGCCCGAGCCGGTGCGGATGGAGTCCGGACGGCCCGAGCAGGCGCCCGGGCTGACGCCGCTGCCGGAGCGCAGGCGTTCGCGCCGCGCCGACGGGCCGCGCGCCGCGCAGGAGCCGGCGCCCGCGCCGGAGCCCCCGCCCGCGTCCGACGCGGAGCCCGCGCGGCCGCTGAAGGAGGGCGAGCTTCCGAAGCGCCGACGCCAGACGCATCTCGCGCCGCAGCTGAAGGAGCGTGTGGACGCGCACCTGGCGGCACGAGGCCAGGCGCCCCCATCCGCCGCGACCCCTTCCGAGCCGTCGGCGCCGGAGCCGGCGGCACCCGAGCCGTCGCTGCCGCTCGCGGCGCCCGGCCCCGCCGACGCGGAGCCGGCCGGCCCCGGGGACGCGGACGCGCCCGCCGGGCCGGGGGACGCCGCGCCCGGCGCCGGGACCGCTCCACCGGACGTTCCGGACCCGGCCCGCTCGCCCGAGACCATGCGGTCGATGATGTCGGCCATGCAGCAGGGCTGGCAGCGCGGCAGGCGGGACGCGGCCGAAGCCGAGGCGGAGGCCCCGCCGCGGCAGGCCCCGCCCGGCCGTGACGACCACCCCAACCGAGGTGACCAGGAGGACGACGCCCCATGACAGAAGCCCAGCACTCCGGCGCGGACGCCGCGGGCGGTGCCGGCGGCGAGCTGAACTGGCTGCTGGACAGCCTGGTCCAGCGCGTCGCCCAGGTGCAGAACGCGGTGGTCCTGTCGAGCGACGGCCTGCGCATGGCGGCCTCCCGCGGCCTCGGCCAGGAGGCCTCCGACCACCTCGCCGCGGTCGCCGCCAGCTTCCAGAGCCTGGCCCGCGGCGCGGGCGAGTCGTTCGGCGGCGGCCCGGTCCGGCAGACCATCGTGGAGATGGAGTCGGCGTTCCTGTTCGTGACCGCCGCCGGACGCGGCGCGTGCCTGGCGGTGCTCGCCGACGCCGACGCCGACCTCGGCATGATCGCCTACGAGATGGCGATGCTCGTCACCCGGGTCGGCCAGCACCTGTCGGCCAACCCGCGGACGGCCGCCGCCGAGGGCGGCGTGTGAGGTGGACGGCACCGAGGGTTCCGAGCCCGAGTGGCCGCACCGGCACCCGGCCGTCGGCGCGACGGGCGGCGGTACGGCGGGCGGCGGTACGGCGGGCGGCGGTACGGCGGGCGGGACGGGCGGCACGGCGTGGTTCGACGACGCCGCCGGGCCCGTCGTGCGCCCTTACGCGCTCACCGGCGGCCGCACCCACTACGAGGGCGTCGAGTTCGACCTCGTCGCGCTGATCGAGGCCCTCGACGCACCGGACGAGACCGCCGCATCTCCGGCGATTCCGGCGTCTCCGTGGTCGCCGGAGCCGGAACATGACATGATCCTGGAGCTTTGCCGCACCCCGTTGTCGGTTGTCGAGATAGCGTCGGATCTGGAACTTCCCCTCGGGGTCGTCCGCGTCCTGCTCGGCGACCTGCTCGACCGTTCGCTGATTCAGGTCCGGCGCCCCGCGCCGGTGGCGCAGTTCCCGAGCGAGCGCGTACTCAAGGAAGTGATCGATGGAATCCGTGCGCTCTGACGCGGCCGCCCAGGCGGGCGATTCCGCGCTGACCGTCAAGATCCTCGTGGCCGGCGGCTTCGGCGTCGGCAAGACCACCCTGGTGAGCGCGGTCAGCGAGATCCGACCGCTGCGCACCGAGGAGGCGCTGACCGAGAAGAGCATCGGCATCGATGACACCACGGCCGTCGCGTCCAAGACGACGACGACCGTGGCGATGGACTTCGGGCGGATCACGCTGCCGAACGGCCTGGTGCTGTTCGTGTTCGGCACCCCGGGCCAGGACCGGTTCTGGTTCATGTGGGACGAGCTGGCCAAGGGCGCGCTCGGCGCGGTGGTGCTGGTCGACACCCGGCGGCTGGCCGACTGCTTCGCGTCGGTGGACTACTTCGAGCGGCGCGGCGTGCCGTTCATCATCGGCGTCAACCGGTTCGACGGGGCCGGGCGGCACACCCACGACCAGGTGCGCGACGCGCTCGACCTGTCGCCGGAGATCCCGGTGATCGACTGCGACGTGCGCGACCGCGAGGACGCCAAGCGGGTGCTGATCACGCTCGTCGAGCACATCATGCGGACGATGAGCGGTTCCCGGCAGGCCGTCACGTACTGATCGAGCGGGAGAGCCCCGGACCCGGTCTCGTTCCGGTCCGGGGCTTTTTCGCGTCCGCGACTTTGTCCTGCGAGTGGAGAAAGTTCGAAAGAGTTAGGGGAAAGATCTTCTCAACGCGGCGAAAGCCGGTTACGGTCTCCGCATGAGACCGGGGCCACACCGCCCCCGGCCGCCGAACGGAACCCGAGAGGACGGCGTGATGCGCATGCCGGCTCGTCCGCAGAACGTGCATCAGGCACGCCTGCTGCGGCTGCTGCGCGACGAGGGCCCGCGCTCGCGCGCCGAGCTGGGCGACGTCGTCCGGCTCTCGCGCTCGAAGCTGGCCGTCGAGCTGGACCGGCTGGTCGAGCTCGGGCTGGTCGAGGGCGCCGGGCTCGCCGCGTCGCGCGGCGGGCGGCGGTCCGGGATCGTCCGGCTGTCGCCGAGCCTGCGGTTCGTCGCGTTCGACATCGGCGCGACCTCCGTCGACGTCGCGGTGACCGACGGGACGCTGGAGGTGCTCGGCCACGTCAGCGAGGCGTGCGACGTCCGGCAGGGCGCCACCGCGGTGCTCGACCGGGCACTGGACCTGCTCGGCAAGCTGCGCGACGAGGGCCTGATCACCCGGGTGCACGGCGCGGGCATCGGCGTCCCCGGCCCGGTGAGCTTCCGGGACGGGATGCCGGTCGTCCCGCCGATCATGCCGGGCTGGGACCGGTTCCCGGTGCGCGACGCGATCGGCGCCGAGCTGGGCTGCCCCGTCCTGGTGGACAACGACGTGAACCTGATGGCGCTCGGCGAGCTGCACGCCGGCCTCGCCCGCTCGGTGGACGACTTCCTGCTCGTGAAGATCGGCACCGGCATCGGCTGCGGCATCGTCGTGGACAGCGCGATCTACCGCGGCGTGTCCGGCAGCGCGGGCGACATCGGGCACATCCGGATCGACGACGACGGGCCCATGTGCGCGTGCGGCAACGCCGGCTGCCTGGAGGCCTACTTCGGCGGCGCGGCGCTCGCGCGGGACGCGGAGGCGGCGGCGCGCTCGGGGGAGTCGCCGCAGCTCGCCGCCCTGCTGGAGGCGCACGGGTCGCTGTCGGGCGAGCACGTCGCGCAGGCCGCGGCGGGCGGCGACCCGGCGTCGGTGCGGATCATCCGGGAGGGCGGCCGGCACGTCGGGCAGGTCCTCGCCGGGCTGGTCAGCTTCTTCAACCCGGGCCTGGTGATCATCGCCGGCGGCGTCGCCGGGCTCGGCCACACCCTGCTCGCCGAGATCCGCAGCGTCGTCTACCGCCGGTCGGCGCCGCTCGCGACCGGCAACCTGCCGATCGTGCTGTCCGAGCTGGCCGGCGCCGCCGGCGTGGTGGGCGGCGCCCGGCTGATCAGCGACCACGTCTTCTCGCCGCCGCCCGACCCGCGCCCCGCCTGACCCGCGCTCCACCCCCGTCCCCGCCCTACCCGCGTCCCTCCTGACCCCCGAGGAGGCCCGATGGGCCCGTCCGAACCCGAACCGCTGCTGCGCATGCGCGGCATCGTCAAGCAGTTCCCCGGCGTCCGCGCGCTGGACGGCGTCGACCTCGACGTCCGGGCCGGCGAGGTGCACTGCCTGCTCGGCCAGAACGGCGCCGGCAAGTCGACGCTGATCAAGGTGCTCGCCGGCGCGCACCAGCCGGACGAGGGCGAGATCGCCTTCGCCGGCCGGGCGGTGCGCCTCGCCGGGCCGACCGCCGCGATGCGGGCCGGCATCGCGACCATCTACCAGGAGCTCGACCTGGTGGACGGGCTGTCGGTCGCCGACAACGTCTTCCTCGGCCACGAGCGCGCGACGCTCGGGTTCACCCGGCGCGGCGACGCCGAGCGGGCCGCGCGGGAGCTGCTCGGCCGGCTCGGGCACGGCGAGATCCCGCCGCGCCGCGAGGCGGGCCGGCTGCCCGCGGCGGGCAAGCAGGTCGTCAGCATGGCCCGCGCGCTGTCGCACGACGCGCGGCTCATCGTGATGGACGAGCCGTCCGCCGCGCTCGCGCACGACGAGGTCGCGAACCTGTTCCGCATCATCCGGGAGCTGACCGCGTCCGGCGTCGCGGTCGTCTACATCTCGCACCGGCTGGAGGAGATCCGCGAGATCGGCGACCGGGTGACCGTGCTCAAGGACGGCCGGTCCGTCGCGAACGGGCTGCCCGCCAAGACCACGAAGACCGACCACATCGTGTCGCTGATGACCGGCCGCGACATCGAGTACGTCTTCCCCGACCGGCCCGCGCCGGACGGCGACCCGGCCGAGGTGCTGCGGGTCGAGGGGCTCGCGCTGCCCGGCGCGTTCGAGGACGTGTCGTTCTCCGTCCGCGGCGGCGAGATCGTCGGGCTGGCCGGGCTCGTCGGGTCGGGCCGCTCGGAGATCCTCGAGGCGGTCTACGGGGCGCGGCGCCCGGCGCGCGGGCGGGTGCTCGTGGACGGCCGGCCGGTGCGTCCGGGCGACACGGGCGCGGCGGTGCGGCGCGGGATGGGCATGGCGCCGGAGGAGCGCAAGAGCCAGGCGCTGCTGCTGAACGACTCCGTCGCCGGGAACGTGACGGTCGCGGGCCTGCGCCGGTACGCGCGGCTCGGCTGGCTGAACCGGCGCCGCGAGCTCGCGGACGTCCGCGAGCAGATCGAGGCGCTCGACATCCGGCCGCCCGATCCGCGCCGCCCGGTGGTGACGCTGTCGGGCGGCAACCAGCAGAAGGTCGTGCTGGCCCGCTGGCTGGCGGGCGCGCGGAACCTGCGGCTGCTGATCCTGGACGAGCCGACCCGCGGCGTGGACGTCGGCGCCCGCGCCGAGCTGTACGCGGTGATCCGCGGCCTGGCGGCGCGCGGGATCGGGGTGCTGCTGGTGTCCAGCGAGGTGCCCGAGGTGCTCGGCCTCGCCGACCGGGTGCTGGTCGTCCGCGAGGGCCGGGTGGTGCACAGCGGCGACGCCGCCGCCCTCGACGAGGCCGCCGTACTCAACATGATCATGGAAGGGAGCGCGCTGTGACCGAGACGGAGGCGGGGGTGCGGGGCGCCCCGGCGAAGCGGGACAGGAGACCGTTCCGGCCGTTCGCGCGGGACGGGGCGGGGCGCGGGGGCGGGGAGTTCCGGCATCTCGGGCTGGTCGCCGCGCTGGCGCTGCTGGCGGTGGTCGGCGTCGTCACCGAGCCGGACAACTTCCTGACCTCCGGCAACCTCGTCGGCATCCTGGCGCTGGCCGCCACCATCGGGGTGATCACCGTCGGCCAGACGTTCGTGATCATCGGCGGCGGGATCGACCTGTCGGTCGGGTCGGTGATGGCGCTGGCGTCGGTGTGGGCGACGACCGTCGCGACGCAGTCGTACGGCCCTGCGGTGATGGCGCTGTGCGCGGTCCTCGTCGGGACGGGCGCGGGCGTCGTCAGCGGCCTGCTGATCTCCTACGGCCGGATGGTCCCGTTCATCGCGACGCTGGCGATGCTGGTGTCGGCGCGGGGGCTGGCGCAGCGGATGTCGGACCGCAAGACGCAGCTGATCAGGCCGGAGAACGACGCGATCGAGTCGCTGTCCACCACGAAGGTGCTCGGGCTGCCCTTGGTCGTCTACATCTTCGCGGCCGTCGCCGTCGCCGGCTGGGTGCTGCTGAACCGCACCACGTTCGGCCGCCGCACGTTCGCGGTCGGCGGCAACCCTGAGGCGGCGCGGCTCGCCGGCATCGACGTCCGGCGGCACACCCTGCTGCTGTACGCGCTGTCGGGGTTCTGCTGCGGCGTCGCCGCGATCATCATCATGGCCCGCACCACCACCGGGTCCAGCACCCACGGCGACCTGTACGAGCTGGACGCGATCGCTGCCGTGATCATCGGCGGGACGCTGCTGACCGGCGGGCGCGGCACCGTCGCCGGGTCGATCCTCGGCGTGCTGGTGTTCACCGTCATCACGAACCTGTTCATCCTGAACGGCCTGCAGACCAGCGACCAGCTCATCGCCAAGGGCGTGATCATCGGGATCGCGGTGCTGCTGCAGCGCCGCGGCCTGCGCTCGCCCACCTGATCCCGACGGAGTCGGGCCGGGGGGTCGTCCCCCCTCGAGCCGATCGGCCCCGTCCCGCCGCGCGCCCCCCGCCCCCACCCCCGGAGATCCAGGAGCACGTCATGCGCGACCAGAGCACCCGCCCCACCCGCAGAGGCGTCCTGTTCGGCGGCGCCGCCGTCGCGGCCGGCGCCCTCGCGACCGCCTGCACCAGCAACAAGGAGAAGGACGACCCGGCCCCGGCCGCGCAGACCGGCGCGCTCGGCGGCGACAACGACAAGCCCGGCAAGCAGGTCACGATCGGGTTCTCCGCGCCCGCCGCCGACCACGGCTGGACGGCGGCGATCGCCAAGAACGCCGAGGCGCAGGCGAAGAAGTACAAGGACGTGACGTTCAAGCCCGTCCAGCCGACCAACGACATCAACCAGCAGATCTCCGCGGTCGAGTCGCTGATCTCGGAGAAGGTGAACGTGCTGGTGATGCTGCCGAACGACGGCGAGCAGCTGAACCAGGTCGCGCGCAAGGCGATGGACGCCGGCATCCCGGTGATCAACCTGGACCGGGTGTTCCCGGACAAGCTGTCGTACCGGACGTGGATCGGCGGCGACAACTACGGCATGGGCGTGTCCGCCGGCCACTACATCGGCAAGAAGCTGAAGGCGAAGGGCGTGTCGAACCCGGTGATCGTGGAGATCCAGGGGATCGCGACGCTGCCGCTGACGCAGGACCGCAGCAAGGGGTTCGCGGACGCGCTGAAGTCCTACGGGTACTCCGTCACCGCCAAGCAGGACGCGAAGTTCACCGTGGAGACCGGCAACCAGGTCGCCTCGAACCTGCTGCAGGCGCACAAGAAGATCGACGCGCTGTGGAACCACGACGACGACCAGGGCATCGGCGTGCTCGCCGCGATCAAGCAGTCCGGCCGCAAGGAGTTCTTCATGGTCGGCGGCGCCGGGTCGGCGAACGCGATGCGGGAGATCAAGTCGGGCGGCGGGGTGCTGGAGGCGACCGTCACCTACCCGCCGACGATGGCGGCGTCCGCGGTGCGGCTGGGCCGGTTGCTGGCGCAGGGCAAGGGCATGGCGGACCTGGTGGAGCTGGAGCCGCCGCAGTCGCTCACGCTGGCGTCCGAGACCGTCACCCGGGACAACGTGGACCGCTACCTGCCGCTCGGCTTCGAGTCCTGAGCCCGCGCGGCGCCGCGGCGCCGCCGGGCGACCGCACCACAGAGAGGTGAGCACATTGACCACCGTCGGAGTCGGGATGGTCGGGCACGCGTTCATGGGGCGCGCCCATTCCCAGGCATGGCGCACCGTGGGGCCGTTCTTCGGCCCGCCGCTGACCCCGGTGATGGCCGCTCTCGCCGGACGCGACGCCGGGCGCGCCGCCGCGGCCGCCGGCACGCTCGGGTGGGCGTCGTCGGAGGGCGACTGGAAGCAGCTGCTGCGCCGCGACGACGTGCAGATCGTGGACATCTGCACGCCGGGCGACGCGCACGCCGAGATCGCCGTCGCGGCGCTGGACGCCGGCAAGCACGTGCTGTGCGAGAAGCCGCTCGCGAACTCCTCCGCCGAGGCGGAGGCGATGGTGGCGGCGGCGGAGCGGGCGCGGGCGAACGGCGTCCGGTCGATGGTCGGGTTCAACTACCGGCGCGTCCCGGCGGTGACGCTGGCCCGCAAGCTCGTGGCGGACGGGCGCATCGGGACGGTCCGGCACGTCCGCGCGCAGTACCTGCAGGACTGGCTGACGGACCCGGAGGCGCCGTTCACCTGGCGGCTGGACCGCGACCGGGCCGGGTCGGGCGCGCTCGGCGACATCGGCGCGCACATCATCGACACCGCGCAGTTCATCACCGGGCACGCGCTCACCGGGGTGTCGGCGGTGCTGGACACCTTCGTCCGGGAGCGCCCGGTGCCGGGCGGCGGCACGGCGGCGGTCACGGTGGACGACGCGGCGCTGTTCGTCGGCCGCACGGACGGCGGCGCGCTCGCCTCGTTCGAGGCGACCCGGATGGCGACCGGGCGCAAGAACGCGCTGCGGATCGAGGTCAGCGGCTCGTCGGGCGCGCTGTCGTTCGACCTGGAGTCGATGAACGAGCTGTCGTTCTACGACGGGACCGAGGACCCGGAGACGGCGGGCTTCCGGCGGATCGTCGTCACCGAGCCCGTCCACACCTACGCCGGGCGGTGGTGGCCGCCCGGTCACATGCTCGGCTACGAGCACACCTTCACCCACCAGATGGCCGACTTCCTCACCGCGATCGCGGACGGCACCGACCCGAGCCCGTCGTTCGCCGACGGGCTGCGGGTGCAGCGGGTGCTGGACGCGGTCGCGGCGAGCGCCGCGTCCGGCGGCTGGGCCGACGTCGAGGGGAGCTGACATGGCGCGACCGATCACCCTGTTCACCGGCCAGTGGGCCGACCTGCCGTTCGAGGAGGTCTGCCGGCTGGCGTCCGGCTGGGGCTACGAGGGCCTGGAGATCGCCTGCTGGGGCGACCACTTCGAGGTCGACAAGGCCCTGGCCGACGACGGCTACGTCCCGCGCAAGCTGGAGACGCTCGCCAAGCACGACCTGAAGGTGTTCGCGATCTCCAACCACCTGGTCGGGCAGGCCGTCTGCGACATCCCGGACGAGCGCCACCAGGCGATCCTGCCGGAGCGGATCTGGGGCGACGGCGAGGCGGAGGGCGTCCGCCGCCGCGCCGCCGAGGAGATCAAGGACACCGCCCGCGCCGCCGCCCGCCTCGGCGTCGACACGGTCGTGGGGTTCACCGGGTCGTCGATCTGGCACACCGTCGCGATGTTCCCGCCCACCCCCGACGCGATGGTCGAGCGCGGCTACGCCGACTTCGCCGACCGCTGGAACCCGATCCTCGACGTGTTCGACGAGGCCGGCGTCCGGTTCGCGCACGAGGTCCACCCGAGCGAGATCGCCTACGACTACTGGACGACCGTCCGGACGCTGGAGGCGATCGGGCACCGGCCCGCGTTCGGGCTGAACTTCGACCCGTCGCACTTCGTCTGGCAGGAGCTCGACCCGGTCGGGTTCCTGTTCGACTTCCGCGACCGGATCTACCACGTCGACTGCAAGGACACCAAGGTCCGCACCGGCGACGGGCGGCGCGGCCGGCTCTCGTCGCACCTGCCGTGGGCGGACCTGCGGCGTGGCTGGGACTTCATCTCCACAGGCCGCGGCGACGTTCCCTGGGAGGACGTGTTCCGCGCCCTCAACGCGATCGGCTACGACGGCCCGGTCTCGATCGAGTGGGAGGACGCCGGCATGGACCGCCTCCAGGGCGCCCCCGAGGCGCTGGAGTTCGTCCGCGCGCTGAACGCGATGGAGCCGCCGTCCGCCGCGTTCGACGCCGCCTTCTCCTCGGACTGACCCCGGCTCGCGGCGCGCCGCCCCCTGAGGCCACGCAGGGGCGCGGCGCGCCGCGCTCTTTTCACCTGGCCGGTACGGCGCCGACCTCGGCGGGCGCGTGGGCCCGGACGAACCGTTCGAGGTCGTCGAGCGGGACGCCCATCGGCGGGACGACGATCAGCCGGTCGACGCCCGTCTCCGCGTAGTCCTGGACGGACGCGGCGTCCGGCGGGCGCGGCGGCGAGACCGACACATGCAGGGGCCGATCGCGGCCCGCCTCCCGCTCGGCCGCCCTCAGCCGCGCGATCGTCTCGGCGGCGGCGCGGCGGCCGAGCATCCAGCCGTACCACCCGTCGGCCTCTCGGGCGGCGCGGCGCAGCGCCGCCGGCCCGTGCCCGCCCACGACCACCGGCACGGGGCGCTGCACGGGGCGCGGGTGCGCGTCCACGCCGGTGAAGTCGGCGTGCCTGCCGTGGAAGGCGGGCGCGTCGTCGTACCAGAGCGACCGCATGGCGGCGAGGTGCTCGTCCGTGCGGCTTCCGCGCTCGCCGGGCGGGACGCCCAGGGCCCGCAGTTCGGGCTCCAGGTAGCCGGCCGCCAGGCCGAAGATCAGCCGCCCGCCGCTCAGTACGTCCACGCTCGCCAGCTGCTTGGCCAGGATCAGCGGGTTGCGCTGCGGCAGGACGATGACGCCCGTGCCGAGCGCGATCCGTTGCGTGGCCGCGGCGAGGTGGGCGAGGGAGACGACCGCGTCCAGGAAGGGCGCCCGCGGGTCGAGCGGCGAGGCGCCGGTGCGGGGGCTCGGCAGGACGACGTGGTCGCCGGCCCACAGCGAGTCGTAGCCGAGCTCCTCGGCCAGCGCGGCGATCCGGGAGGAGCCGCGCGGGTCGGCGCAGGCGTGCAGGTTGAGCCCGTAGAGCCCGAGAGTCAGTGCCATGGCTCAATAGTTGAACTTTTCGATTATCCAGTCAAGCGATGACCGATGAGCTGGATTCTCGAACTGATATAGCCTGGCGGGATGGCGGAGGACACGCCCATGCGCGGCGGGCTGCCGGCCGGGCTCGCGTCCGTGACCGGCTTCCAGCTGTCCAAGTGCGGCTGGTGGATGGAGCAGCGGCTGGAGGAGGCCCTCGAACCGCTCGGCGTCCGCGTCCGGCACTTCCTCGTGCTGGCGATGCTCAGCACGTCCGGCACCCTGTCGCAGCAGGAGATGGCCGGCCACCTGCTGCTCGACCCCACGCTGATGGTCGGTCTCGTCGACGACCTGGAGGAGCGGGGGCTCTGCGAGCGCACCCGCGACCCGAAGGACCGGCGCCGCCACTCCGTCCGCATCACCGACGCGGGGCGGGACGTGCACGCCCGCGCGCGTGCGCTGGCCGATGAGGTGGGCGCCGAGGTGTTCGGGCCGCTGACCCGGGACGAGCTGCGCACCGTCGCCGGCGCGATCGAGCGGGTGATGGAGCCGTTCTGGACCGAGCAGGCCGTCCGGCCGCGCCGCAGGACGGCCCGCTAGGGGCTCGTCAGGGGCGGGCGCGGAAGTCGGCGAAGTCGAAGCCGGGGGAGACGACGCAGCTGACCAGGACCTCCTCCGGCCCGGCGGGGCGCGCGGCCTGCCAGACGCCCGGCGGGACGACGGCCTGCGGCACCTCGCCGGCCTCCACATCGGCGCCGAGCGTGATCGTCTCGGGGGCGGGGCCGGGCTCGTCGCCGTCCCCGGCGAGGAGGAGGGACAGCGGCCCGCCGCGGTGCCACAGCCACATCTCGGCCGAGCGCACCGCGTGCCACATCGACTCCTCGCCGGGCGGCAGCAGGAAGTAGATGCCGGTGGCGGTCGCCCGCTCGCCCGGGTAGCCGTCCGGCGCGACCCGCACGTCCGACCGCCACGTCTCCCGGAACCAGCCGCCCTCGGGATGCGGGAGCAGGTCGAGCGCCGCGGCGGTGGCGGGACGGTCCAGCAGCGCGACGTGCCGCCCGTCCGGCCCGCGCCGCACGTACCGGACGTTCGCCGCGGCCGTCTTGTCGATCACCCCGCGCGGCGGCCTCAGCCCCGGCTCCGGGTCCAGCGCGACCGCGACGAGCTGGCCCGCGGCGCCGTCGCCGTAGACGTCGTCGGCGATGGCGAGCAGGTCGGGCTCGGAGTCGGGCGCCCACACGGCGCCCGCGTCGGACAGGACGAACCGGGGCCCGGGCTGGGCGCGCCAGCCGTCGAGCGTCGTCAGGAGCAGCACCCTCCCAGGCTAGGGAAAAACCGGTACGCGCGTCGGCGGGCGCGCTGGCAGGATGGCCGCGTCCCATCCCTGAGCGGCGGAGGCGAGATGCGCCAGGTCTTCGGAATCTCACAGCCCATTCCGGACGAGATCTCTCGAGGACCCCACCGCCCATGCCCACGCTCAACCTCGGCGTGCTCGCGCACGTCGACGCGGGAAAGACCAGCCTGACCGAGCGGCTGCTGTTCGACACCGGCGCGATCGCGCGGCTCGGCAGCGTCGACGCCGGCGACACCCAGACCGACCGCGGCGACCTGGAGCGCGGCCGCGGCATCACGATCCGGTCGGCCGTCGCGCCGTTCCGGATCGGCGCGCTGCGCGTCAACCTCATCGACACTCCCGGCCACGCCGACTTCGCCGCCGAGGTCGAGCGGGCCCTCGGCGTGCTCGACGGCGCCGTGCTGGTGCTGTCGGCCGTCGAAGGCGTGCAGGCGCGCACCCGCGTGCTGCTGCGGGCGCTGCACGCGCTGCGGCTGCCCGTGCTCGTCTTCGTCAACAAGATCGACCGCATGGGCGCCGACCCGGACGCGGTGCTCGCCGCGCTCGGCCGGCGGCCCGGTGTCCGGCCCGTCCCGCTGAACCGGGTGCGGGACGGGCGGGCCGTGCCGTGCGCGCCGTCCGCGGAGATCCTCGCGGACGGCGACGACGCGGTGCTCGCCGACTACCTGGACGGCCGCGCCACCCCGCCGGACGCGCTGCGGGCGTCGCTGCGCGCGCAGACCGCCGCGGGGACCGCCCAGCCGCTGTACTTCGGCTCGGCCGTGACCGGCGAGGGCGTCGCCGCCCTGCTCGACGGCATCGCGACGCTGCTGCCCCCGGCCGGCCCCGGTGACGGCGAGACGCGCGGCACCGTGTTCGCCGTGGAGCGCACCCCGTCCGGCGAACGCGTCGCCCACCTGCGGCTGTTCTCCGGCGAGGTGCGCGCCCGCCAGACCGTCGAGTTCACGGGCGGACGCGGCGGGCGGATCACCCGGCTGGACGTCGCCGGCGCCCCCGGCGGGCCCCTGACCGCCGGGAACATCGCCGCCGTCCGCGGACTCGTCGAGGTCCGCGTCGGCGACCGGATCGGGCCGCCCGTCCGGGACGTCCCGCCGTTCCCGCCGCCGTCCCTGGAGACGGTCGTGCGCGCGCGCCGCCCCGCCGACGCGGGACGGCTGCGCGCCGCGCTCCTCGACCTCGCCGGCGAGGACCCGCTGATCCGCGCGCGGCCCGCCCCGTCCGGCGCCACGTCGGTGCTGCTGTACGGGGAGGTGCAGAAGGAGGTCATCGCGGCGCGGCTGCTCGCCGAGGCCGGCGTCGAGGCGGTCTTCGAGGAGAGCCGCACCGTCTACGCCGAGCGCCCGGCCGGCACCGGCGAGGCCGTCGAGGAGATGGACTGGCGGCGCCGCGTCCCCGACTTCTGGGCGAGCGTCGGGCTGCGCGTCGAGCCCGCGCCGCACGGCGCGGGCAACGCGTTCCGCCGCGAGACCGAGCCGGGCGCGCTGCCGCACGCGTTCGACCGCGCGATCGAGGAGACCGTCCACCGCACCCTGGAGCAGGGCCTGCACGGCTGGCCGGTGACCGACTGCGCCGTGGTGCTGACCCGGTCCGGGTTCGGCGGGCCGGTCAGCACCGCCGCCGACTTCCGCGGCCTCACCCCGCTGATCCTCATGGCGGCCCTCGCGCGCGCGGGCACCCGCGTCTACGAGCCGTGCCACGCGTTCGAGGCGGAGGTGCCCGGTGACGCCCTCAGCCCCGTCCTCGCCTCGCTCGGCGCCCTCGGCGCCACGGCCGTCGAGCCCGCGCCGGGCCCCGGCGGCTGGACGGTCAAGGGGGAGATCCCGGCCGGGCGGGCGCGGGAGGCGGAGGCGGCGCTGCCCGCGCTCACCCGCGGCGAGGGCGCCTGGTGGTCCGAGCCGTCCGGCGAGCGCCTCGTCGCCGGTGCGCCGCCGGCGCGTCCCCGCACCGGCGACGACCCCCTCGACCGCGCCGCCTACCTGCGCGGCCTCGGCCGCTGACCGGCCCGCGTCACACCGTGAGGACGATCTTGCCGGAGACCCGCCCCGTCTCGCCCCGCTCGTGCGCCTTCGCGGCGTCCGCCAGCGGCAGCACCGTGTCGATCTCGGCGCGCAGCCGCCCGGACGCCGCCAGTTCCGCGATCCGCGACATGGCGTGGAAGTCGGGCTCGACGAGCAGCGTCTCGAAGCGGACGCCGTGCTCGGCGGCCTGCCGCGCGATGTCCTCCGGCTGCGCGCGGCCCGCGACGGTCACCAGCGTCCCGCCGCGCCGCATCGCGCGCAGCGAGCGCGGCCCGTAGTCGCCGCCGATCGTGTCCAGCACCACGTCCACGTCCCGGGCGGCCTCGGCGAAGTCGACGCTCCGGTAGTCGATCGGCTCGTCCACGCCGATCTCGCGCAGGAACCCCTGCTTCGGCCCGCTCGCCGTGCCGAGGACGTGCGCGCCCCGCGCCTTGGCGATCTGCACCGCCAGGTGCCCGACCCCGCCCGCCGCCGCGTGGACGAGCACTCGCTGCCCCTCCCGGAGGCCCGCCGTGTCGACCAGCGCCTGCCAGGCGGTCAGCGCGGCCAGCGGCAGCGCGCCCGCCTGCACGTGGTCGATGCCGGCCGGCTTGCGGACGAACGTCCGCGACGGCGCCACCACGTACTCGGCGTGCGAGCCCACGCCGTGCGGGTAGCGCAGCATGCCGAACACCTCGTCGCCCGGCTTGTGGATCGTCACCCCGAACCCGGTCTTCTCCACCACGCCGGACACGTCCCAGCCCAGCGTGAACGGCGGGTCCGGAAGGAAGATCTTCATCGCGCGGTGCTTCCAGTCCGTCGGGTTGACCCCGGCCGCCCGCACCCGGACCAGCACCTCGGTGGGCCCCGGCTCCGGCCGCTCGACCTCGGCCAGCTCCAGCACCTCGGGCCCGCCCAGCACTTCCTGCCTGATCGCCCGCATCCGCTCCGGCATGGTGTTACTCCCTCTCTGTAATACGACCCACCCACTCTGCCCTGCGGCCACCGCGCCGGAAAGCGGCGAGGCCCGCTCAGTCCATCTCGGAGAGGCGGACGGGATCGAAGCGGATCGGGAACGGCGCGTCCAGGGTCACCGTCTCGCCGGAGCGGGCCTTGCCGGCCACCTCGTAGCGGCCGCCGGCGAGCTCCAGCATCGTGATCGACGGGCGCGGCTCCAGGTCGATGATCCAGTAGTGCGGGATCCCGGTCGCCGCGTACTCCTCGACCTTGCGGACCCGGTCGATCTGCTCGTTCACCGTGCGGGGCGTCACGACCTCGGCGACCAGCATCAGGTCGGGGCCGTAGTAGGTGCGGGTCTGCCGCTCCAGCGCGGCGCGCGCCACGTCGCGGGCGACGGCGAACACGTCCGGCTTGCGCACGCCGGCCGGCGTGGTCACGTCCTGCGGCGCGCCCGCCACGTGCACGTCCGCGTCCGCCTGCCGGGCCGCGTCCTTCAGGATCGCCTTCAGCGTCTCGGCGGCGTGGTCGTGCCACAGGTCGCCCGGCAACTCGTTCAGCCAGCCGTCCGCCAGCTCGTAGCGCCGGCCCTCCTCGGGCATCGCGTCCAGGTCGTACAGCGTGTACGGGCCGTGCGCACGCCCCGCCGTCCCGCCCATGACCGTCCCCCCTCAATCAACGGGCTGATCCGAATCTACCGGCCGGACGCCCCCGAGCCCGGCACCTCATGATCGCGAGTCGGTTCCGGGCGAATCTCTCGCAAAACGAGCGAGACCGGGTTAAGATACATCGCGAGTCGGCTTGACCCTCCACCCGCCGGAGGGCCCAGGCTGCGGGCAGACCGCCGCGAAGGAGATGTGAGATGACCGTCGAGCAGCGAAAGGGCCTGCGCGCCTCGGACGGCGACCGCGACCGTGTCCTCGTCCGCCTGCACACCGCGTACGCCGAGGGCCGGCTCACCGAGACCGAGCTGGACGAGCGCATCGACCTCGCCCTGGCCGCCCGCACCGAGGCCGACCTCGACCAGGTGGCCTCCGACCTGCCGGCCGCCGCGCCCGCCGCCGTCCCCGCGGGCGGGCACGGGCCCGCCGGGCGCTTCCAGATGGCCTACAAGAGCACCGTGCGGCGCACCGGCCGCTGGCGCCTGCCCGAGAAGTACACGACCGTCGTCTACAAGGGGCACTCCCTGCTCGACCTGCGCGCCGCCGAGCTGGACGGCCCGGTCACGACGATCCGCGTCCTCGCCTACAAGTCGTCCGTCGACGTGATCGTCCCGCCGGGCGTCCGGGTGGAGACGGGCGGGATGGGCGTCTCGGCCGACCTGCACGGCGTCCCGGGCCCCGACGCGCCGGTCGTGCACATCCAGGGATGGGCCTACAAGGGGGCGATCGAGGCGAAAGATCGGATACGTCCGGCCTGAGGTGATAGAACGCTCCAGCGGCCTGATCGGCCGCCGTTCGCGCCGTTGCCCGAACGCGCACCGGTGCGACGCGGTTTGATAGTGGTCCCCCAGGACCGTGAAGGAGCATGTGTGACGGCGAGGACCCCGGAGCGGGACGGCGCCCCGTCCCCGGCCGGTGCGCAGCCCCCTGCCGACGTCCGGACGGCCGGCTCGCGCGAGGTCAGGCGCCGCCTGACGTTCGGCGTGGCCGCCGACCTCGCCGACCTCCCGGCGGCGCTGTCGCCCTGGCAGCGCGCCTACGAGGCGTGGCGCGCCGCCGGCATCGGCTGGGGCCACGGGGCGCCGCCCCGGGAGCGCGCCGCCGCCCCGGAGGCCGAGCCGGAGTCTGAGCCGGAGGCGGAGCCGGAGCCAGGGCCGGAGCCGGAGGCGCCGCGCAGCCGCAACGTCGTCCGCGCGGACGCCCCGCCCGCCGGAGCCGCGAAGGCGAGAAAGGGCGCGCCGGTCGTCGCGGCGGCGTCGGCCCCGTCGGAGACCGGCGCGGACAAGACTTCCGATGCCGCCGGCGAGCCCCCTTCGCGCGCCACCGAGCCGAAGCGAGCGGCCGGAGAGCCCGCGCCGCGCCGGCGTCCGCGGCGGACGCGCGTCGTCGTAGCGGGCGCGGCCGGGCTGGTGGTCGTCGCGGGCGGCGCGCTGTTCGCGCTCGACCACGGCGGCGGCTCGAAGAAGCCGCGCCCGCCCGCCGCCGTCCCGGCAGACGTGCTGTTCGCCGCCGACCCGGCGGCCACGACCGACGGCCTCGCGCAGGACCTCGCCGTGGTCGCCGCGTCCGGGCGGACCGTCGTCGCCGCCGGGACGGAGGGCGACGGCACGCCGGGCCAGGAGCGCGCGCGGTTCCTGACGTCCGCGGACGGCGGGCACGCGTGGCGGACGGCGAAGGTGCACGGCGCGGACGGCTCGGAGCCGCCGCCCGGCGAGAGCCCGCGGCTCGTCGCGGGCGGCACCGGCACCTGGGTGGCGCTCGGCCGGTCGGCCGCGGGCACGGTGGTGTGGCTGAGCAACGGCGGCGGGACGTGGACGCGGCATCTCGACACGTCCGCGTTCAAGCCGGGCGACCAGGTGAACGCGCTGGCCGCGACCGCGCACGGGTACGTCGCGGCGGGCGCCGCGGGCGGCCGCGCCGTCGTGTGGAGCAGCGCCGACGGGCGGGCCTGGCAGCGCATCGACGGGCTGCAGGCCGGCATCACCGGGCTCGACCGGGTCGCCGCGTCCGGCGGGGTGCTGGTGACGCACGGGACGTTCAGCCGGCAGGTGACGCGCAAGAAGGGCAAGAAGAAGGTCACGCGGACGGTGCGGGGCGACGGCCTGTGGCGATCCGCGGACGGCGGCCGGACCTGGACGGCGGTGGCCGTCCCGCAGGCGCAGGGGTCGCAGGGCGCGACGATCGGCCTGGTCGCGGGCCCGGGCGGGTTCGCGGCGGTGCGGGAGGGGCGGCAGACGACCGGCCGCAAGAAGCACCGGCGCACGACGCGGTTCGGGGTGCTGTTCACCTCGCGGGACGGGCTGAAGTGGCAGGCCGCGGGCCGGTTCTCGGCGCCCGGGTACGGCGGCGTCGAGCGGTTCGGCGGTTCCGCGGCCGGGTTCGGCGTCCTGGTGAGGGGCGCGCAGGGGCAGCGGACCGTGCTGCGCAGCGCCGACGGGCGCACCTGGCAGCCGTCCGGCACGGTCGCGGCGCCGGTGCGCAGCAGCGGGCTGGCGGTCGCGGCGGGCGGCGCGGTCACGGTCGCGGGACGGCAGGGCGGCGACGCGTACCTGTCGGGCGTGAACCTGGCGGCGGTGCCGGGCGCGGTGCACGTCGAGCTGGCGATCCGGTCGCTCGCCGCGGGCCCGGGACGGGCGGTCGCGGTCGGCAGCACGAACGGCGGCGCGGCGGCCTGGAGTTCGCCGGACGGCCGCGGCTGGACGCGCGGGCAGGTGCCGGTCGCCGCAGGGCGGCTGGCGGACGTGGCGTTCGGCGGGCAGGGCTGGCTCGCGGTCGGCCGCACGGCGGGCGCGCGCCCGGCCGCGCTCGCGCTGACGTCGCGGGACGGGGCGCTCTGGCAGCGCGCGCAGGTGCCCGCGGGCCCGCTGGCAGCGGTCGCGTCCGGCCCGGCGGGCTACGTCGCGGTCGGCGGCGCCGCCGCGTGGCGGTCGTCCGACCTCAAGGCGTGGAAGCGCGCGCCGGTCGCCGGCAACCTCGTGGACGTCGCGGCGGCGGGGAGCGGCTATGTCGCGGTCGGCGGCCGCGACGGCAAGCCGGCCGCCTGGACGTCGCCGGACGGCGCGAAATGGACGCCCACGGCCGCGGTCCCGCCGGCCGCCGGCCCGCTCACGCAGGTCGCGGCGCGCGGCAACACGCTGGTCGCGGCGGGTACGGGCCCGGCGCTGCTGGTGTCGGCGGACGCCGGGCGGACGTGGACGCAGCGCACCCCGCCGGGCGCGCGGCAGATCACCGCGGCCACCGCGACGCCGCAGGGTTTCATGGTGGCGGCCACGGCCGCGCCGGGCGGCGCGGCCGTGTTCGGGTCACCGGACGGGAACGGCTGGCACCGGGTGCCCGCGCGGGGGCTCGGCGGCCGCGGGAACCGGCGGCTCACCGCGATGACGTCGGCGGGCGGCACGGTGCTGGCCACCGGTACCGGCGTCCGCGGCGGCGCCGAGACGCCGCTGCTGTGGCGGGCGCCCGCGCGGGAGGGGAAGCGCTAGCGGGGGATCACCCGTTGCAGCCGCAGGAGCAGCCCTTCGGGCACGAGCATCCGCCGCCATGTCCGCAACTGCAGTCTTTTTTCGTCATGGGCGGAACGTAGCTCTTTGAGCGTTATGGGGTCTATGACCCCGGCGGCACGGTGACCTGTCGCCGGCCGGGGCACGGGCCGGGGCCGGGGCACGGGCCGCCCGCCGACGGGGGGACGTGCGAGCGGCCCGTGCCGGTCCCAGGTCCCTCAGGCGTGGATGTGCAGGTCCACGCCGAGGAGGATGAGGATCCACAGGAAGATGGCCAGCAGCGCGCTGCCGACCTGGCGCAGCAGCGGGACGTCGATGTAGCCGCGGTCCCAGGCGACGAACACGCCGATGATGAGATAGATCAGGCCGACCAGGCTGATGTGGCGCGACCGATATCGGAAAGCCATGGGGGGTGGCTCCTCCTTGAGGGGCTGTGACGATCGATCGCTGCCCGCCCCCCGCGGAGAAAAACACCGGCGGGTTTCCGGATCGTTCACCGGCGATCTTTTCGGTACCGCCGTAATCGGGTGACCGCCGTCACGTCCGGCGCCGGCCGTCCGCCTCCCGGACGGGCCGGCCGCTCACTTCCCGGACAGGTCGATGCGCACCACGGCCGGGTCGCGGTCGCCGGCGCGCGCCGCGAACTCCGACGCGCGGTGCACGATGTCGAACCGGTGCTTGCGCCGCGCCAGCGACGGGCTGAGCAGGATGTGGTCGAGGTCCTCGGAGTTCCCGCCGGTCACCGCGGTGTAGCGGTCGCCGGCCGGCAGCTTCGCGGGCAGGTCGGCGAGCCCGGCCTCCCGCGTCAGGGCCTGCACGGGCAGGGACGTGCCGGGGTCGTTGAGGCCGCCGGTCACGATCACGTCCGCCTTCCGGCTCGTCGCCCGCACCGACCTGACGAACCCGGCGACGACGCGGGCCTGCGCGTCGCGGCGCCACTCGGTGGGGCTGGACGGCGGCTGGAAGCGGCCGAAGACGGGCTGGTCGTCGCCGGTGCGCGGGTACCAGTCGTCGGCGACGACGATGATGCGGCGGCCCCGCCAGGTGACCTCGCCGGCGAGCGGCTTGCGCGCGCCGCTCCACGCGGTGTCGCGGGGCGCGATCCGGCCGGGCGACAGCGACAGCCCGGCCGACCCGTCCGCGCGCCGCACCGCCCGCACGGAGGTGACGGACGGGTCGGGCCGCGCGGCGGGCGGGTCGTCGGCGAGGGGGTCGGCGGCCGCGGGGCGGTCGACGAACGCGAGCCCGCGGTCGGTGCGGAACAGGAACCCGATCCGGCTGTTGCCGCCCTTCTCGCCGCCGTCGGCGCCGTCGCGGGGGTTCACCGAGCGCCAGTCGTAGGCGGGGCCGCCCGCCGCGCTGATCGCGGTGATCAGCTGCGCGACGGTCTGGTCGGCGACGACGGTGCCGTCGTCGCGGGGGCCGTTGTTGTCCTGCAGCCCGCTGACCGCGACGAGGTCGGGGGAGCCGAGCCCCTGGACGATGTCGCCGGCGAGGTCCTGGAAGCGCTGCGGGGGGCTGTCGGGGTTCAGGCCGGCGAGCCCGGCGGTGCCGACGGCGAGCTCGCCGGGCCGCTGCGCGGACGCGACCTCCCGCGGCAGCCCTCCGGCGGCGCGCCGCGGGGTGGCGGTGAGCAGCAGCGTGAAGTCGCCGTAGGAGTAGTCGAGGACGCCGTCGTCGGCGCCGGGGAGCCGGTCGCCGACGTCCATTGAGGGCAGCGGCGCGAGCGCGTCGTCCAGGATGATCCGCTCGGGGTTGGCGTCGCCGTCGCGCAGCAGGATGCCGCCGCGCTTGGTGCGGGTGCCGGCGCCCGCGCCGCCCGCGGGCAGCACCGGCACCTGGCCGTCGCGAGCCGGCCCGACGGCGATGGCGTCGCTGATCCGGACGCGCATGCCTTCGAGTGACTCGTAGAAGTCGAGGCCGCTGCGCCTGGGGTCGAGCGCGCCGCCCTTCTCGACGTCGCCGCGCCGCGCGGAGACGACGGCCGACGGCGGTCGGCGCCCGCCCGGCCCGATCACGACGGGGGCGGGCAGCGCCGCGCCGTGCCCCGTCACGCCGACGGCGGTCGCGTCGATCTCGGTGCGGGTGAGCCCGGCGGACGAGGCGCCGCCCTGCCGGTACTCGCTGACCTTCCCGTTCACCCGGACCGCGTCCGCTGTGGCGGCGGACGGCCGGGTGCGGGTGAAGACGAAGACGCCCTCGGACGTCGCGGCGTTCCGGTCGGGGTGCGGGTCCTGCATCCAGAAGCCGTTGCCGGTGACGGCGGTGACCACGCCGGGGACGCCCGCGACGGCGGCGCCCCTCAGCGGCGAGACGTGCGCGGCGCCCTGGACGTCGTGGATGCGCTTCCCGGTGAGCGGTGCGGCGGCGTGCGCGGCCGCCGGCACCGCGAGGGGGACGGCCAGCGCCGCCGCCAGCACGGACGCGAGGGTCCGGCCCGCCCGGGCAGGGCCCGCCGGGGCCGCGTACGCCACCCGCACTCCACGCACCCGCACTCCACGATCGTCTAGTCGTCCGAAGGGCAGGAAGCAGGATGGCACGGGAACGGGACCGGTGACGAACCGTCCGCGGCGCGGCGCCGCCGCTCCTCGGCGGCCCGCTACTCCTCGAGGGTCAGGGCGGCCTTCGGGCAGGAGCGGACCGCGTGCCGGACGCGGTCGGCCTCCTCGGCCGGCACGTCCGGCTTGAGGACCTCCAGCTCGTCGTCGTCGTTGAGGTCGAAGACCTCGGGGGCGAGCCCGACGCAGACGCCGTTGGCCTCGCACACCAGCGGGTCGACTCGTACTCTCATCGGCTTCTCCGTTCGCGTTCCCGGATGGGCGGGCGCGGTCCGGGGGTGGTCCGCGCGGCGGCACGGCTCCGCCCGCCCGGTGCCCGGCGCCCAACCTACCGAACCGGGTTCTGGCACCGGCCGCCCGCCCGGCAAAAGTAGAACACGTTCCAGTCTGGTGCGGCAACACCGGGGCGAGACCCGAGTCTCATTCGGTGTCGGATAAGGTGCGCGGATGAACGGAACCCCGTCTGATTTGCGCGAGGCGCCCACCGTCCCGGGGACGACCTCCGCCGCGGACCGCCCGGACGGACCTCCCGCGATGCCGGCGGACCTGCTGCGCGCCGCCCGCTGCGCGAAGGGCTTCATGCCGGACGACGAGGGCCGCGTCCTGTACGAGACGGCCCTGGAGTACGGGGCCCGGCTCGCCGCCACGGGGCCGCTGCTGGAGGTCGGCAGCTACTGCGGCAAGTCGGCGATCTACCTCGGCGCCGCCGCCCGGCACGCCGGCACGGTCGTCGTCACCGTCGACCACCACCACGGCTCCGAGGAGAACCAGGCGGGCTGGGAGCACCACGACCCGTCCCTGGTCGACCCGAGCACCGGGCGGATGGACACGCTGCCGACGTTCCGCAAGACGGTCGGCGCGGCGGGCCTGGAGGACCAGGTCGTCGCCGTCGTCGGGCAGTCCCGGACGGTCTCGGCGTTCTGGCGCACCCCGCTCGCGCTGCTGTTCATCGACGGCGGCCACGCCGAGGAGCACGCGCAGGGCGACTACGAGGGCTGGGCGCGGCACGTCGCCGTCGGCGGCGCGCTGGTGATCCACGACGTGTTCCCCGACCCGAAGGACGGCGGGCAGCCGCCGTACCACGTCTACCTGAGGGCCCTGGAGAGCGGCGCGTTCGAGGAGCGCCGCGTACAGGGCTCCCTACGCGTCCTAGAACGCGTTTCCGACACGGACCCGGCCGCCGCCCCCCGCCCCGTCGCCTCATAAGCCACAGAACGGCCACGGCCCGGCACCGGGCACTCGGGCCGGGGGTGTGGGGGCGGAGCCCCCGCCGGGGGGCGTGGGGGCAGGCCCCTCACCGGGGGGGCCGAAGCCCGGAGCGGAGCGCCAGCGGAGCGGAGGGCGCCGGCCGCCCCCGCAGCGGGGGGTGTGGGGGGTCGCCCCCCACACATCAGAGCCGCGTCCGGACCGGGTTGGCGACCGGTACCAGCGCGCAGCCGCACGCCAGGGGGTCGGACGCGGCGCACGGCCCGAGCGGCCGCCCCGCGATCTCCTTGAACAGCCGGGCGCCCGGCGAGGCGTCCGCCAGCGCGTCCGCCGCCAGGACCACCGCCGCCGCCGTGTAGGTGGAACGGTCCCCGGGGAAGTGCCGCTCGTTCTCGAACTGCCAGCCCGTCCAGTACGAGCCGTCCTCGTGCCGCAGGTGCTGGATGGTGGTGAACAGCTCCAGCGCCCGGTCCCGGTCGCCCGCCGCGTCCAGCGCCATCACCAGCTCGCAGCTCTCCGCCGCCGTCACCCACGGCTGGTCGGACACGCAGCGGCAGCCGAGGCCCGGCACGACGAACGCGTCCCAGCTGTCCGCGAGCCGCCGCGCGGCGGCCTCGCCGCGCACCGGGCCGCCGAGCACCGGGTAGTACCAGTCCATCGACCAGCGGCTCTTGTCGGCGAACGCCTCCGGGTGCGCGGCCACCACGTGGCCGAGCTGGTCGGCGGCGAGCTCCCAGTCCGGCTGCGGCTCGCCGAGGTGCTCGGCCAGCGCGACCGCGCAGCGCAGCGACTGGTAGATCGACGAGCATCCGGTCAGCAGCGCGTGGTCGGACGCGGCGCCGTTCTCGTGCCGGATCCAGATGATCTCGCCGCGGCGGGTCTGCAGGCCGAGCGTGAAGTCGACGGCCCGCCGGACCACCGGCCACATCCGCCGCGCGAACCGCTCGTCGCCGGTGCACAGCAGCTCGTGCCAGACGCCCACCGCGACGTAGGCGGCGTGGTTGGACTCGCCGCCCGGCTCGGTGACCTCGCCGAGCACCCATTTGGCGGGCCACGACCCGTCCGGGCGCTGCACGCCCGCGAGCCACTCGTAGGCGCGGCGCGCCTCGTCGCCGAGCCCGGCGACGGTCAGCGCCATCGCCGCCTCGACATGGTTCCAGGCGTCGACGTGCCCGGGCACGCCGCCGACCGGCGAGAACCACGGGATCGCGCCGGACGCCTCCTGCTGGCGGGCGATGCTGCGGGCGGTCGCGACGACGTCGTCCGGCGTCAGGACCCCGGGCACCGAGGGCGGGATGATCTCAGACGGCATCCGCCGTCTCCTTGGCCGGGGCCGCCGGCGTGCTCGGCACGGACGGCTTCGCGAAGTACACGACGACGCTCTTGCCGATCACCGGGTTCAGCGCGCGCTCGGCCAGCCGGGTCGCGAGCGGCCGCTTCATGATGTCCCAGACCAGGATCTGGTGGTAGGCCTTGGCGAGCGGGTTGCCGTCGTCGTTCACGCCGACCGCGCACTTGATCCACCAGTACGGGGCGTGCAGCCCGTGCGCGTGGTGGTGGCCGCCGACCTTGAAGCCGATCGACTTGAACTTCGCCTCCAGCTCCGCGCGCGTGTAGATCCGCACGTGGCCGCCGGGGGCGGTGTGGTAGTCCTCCGACAGCGCCCAGCAGACCCGCTCGGGCAGCCAGCTCGGCACCGTCACGGCGAGCTTCCCGCCCGGCTTGAGCACCCGCATCAGCTCGCGCATCGCCCGCATGTCGTCGGGGATGTGCTCGAACACCTCGGACGCGATGATCTTGTCGAAGTGGTCGTCGGGGAACGGCAGGTCGAGCGCGTCACCCTGCACGGTCTCGGCGGTCGCGCCCGCGGGGACCTCGCCCTCCAGGCGCATGGCGCCGAACATCGTCTCGACGCCGGCCAGCTCGTCCGCGTCGAGGTCGAAGGCCACGACGTGCGCACCCCGGCGGTACAGCTCGAAGGCGTGCCGTCCGGCCCCGCATCCCATGTCGAGGATGCGGTCCCCGGGGGTGACGCGGAACCGCTGGAAATCCACGGTCAGCAGGGTCGTGCTCCTTCCGTACGGGGAGTCCCGGATCGGGTTCCCACAGCACTTCTCAGTACTGGCCTTGCTCAGGTGCTGCCCCCGGCGGGGTGCAGCCGTGTTCGGACGCGGCCCTGGCGGAGCCGCCCGTCTCAGGTGCGGCGCGCCCGCTTGGACGCGGCGAGCCGCAGGTAGTTCCGCTCGCGGATGGCGGCGCGGTAGTGCTCGACGGTCGCCTTCGCCACGGCGGGCCAGGCGAACCGCTCCTGCACCCGGGCGAGCCCGGCCGCGCCCACCCGTGCCCGCTCCGCGGGGGAGTCGTGCAGCAGGCGCAGCGTCGCGGCGAGCTCCTCGACGTCGCCGGGCTCCACCAGGACGCCCGCGTCGCCGACGACCTCGGGCAGCGCGCCGGCGCGGCTGGCGACCAGCGGCGTGCCGGACGCCATGTGCTCGACGGCGGGCAGGGAGAAGCCCTCGTAGCGGGACGGGACGACGGCGATCTCGGCGGAGGCCAGCAGGTCGCCCAGCTCGTCGTCGCTGATGCCGCTGACGAACCGGACCCGGTCGCCGAGCGCCAGCTCCTTCACCAGCTTCTCGGTCGGGCCGTCCTTCTGCGGCCGGCTGACCACGATGACGTGCACGTCCCGCTCGGTGGCGACCTTGGCGACCGCGCGCAGCAGCACGTCGACGCCCTTGATCGGGGCGTCGGCGCTGGCCATCGCGACGATCCGGCCGGGGACGCGCTCGCCGCGCGGGTGGAAGATGCGGGTGTCGACGCCGAGCGGCAGGATCTCGATGTCGCGCGGGTCGACGCGGAAGTCCTTGACGATGTCGACCTTGGACGACTCCGACACCGTCAGCACGGGGCCGATGCGCCGCGACACCTGCGACTGCATGGTGACGAACCCGTACCAGCGGCGCTTGCCGAGCTTCTGCTTGATGCCCTGCGCGGCCTCCAGCTCGATCCGCCGGTCGACGCTGATCGGGTGGTGGATGCTGGTGACCAGCGGCAGGCCGAGCCGGGAGATGGCGAGGTTGCCGAGGCCGAGGACCTGGTTGTCGTGCACGACGTCGAAGTCGCGGCGGCGCCGCTTCAGCTCGCGCAGCGCGCGGATGCTGAAGGTCAGCGGCTCGGGGAACCCGCCGGTCTTCATGTGCGCGAACTCCAGCACGTCGATCCAGTCGCGGAACTCCTCGCGCGCCGGCGTGCGGAACGGGTCCTCGTCCCGGTACAGGTCCAGGCTCGGGATCTTGGTGAGGGCGATCTCGTCGCGGTCCAGCTCCGGATACGGCTGGCCGGACAGCACCTCCACCGTGTGCCCGAGGTCGATCAGCTCCCGGCTCAGATGCCGGAGGTAGACCCCCTGGCCGCCGCAGTGCGGCTTGCTCCGGTAGGAGAGCAGGGCGACCCGCAACGGTCCGCCCGGCTCGTCTGCCTCACCCACGCCAGCCCCTGCCCACGCACCACTCCCGTCAGTCGCGGGACGCCGGTCGCACACGCACCGGCATCTCCTTTATGCCGTTGATGAAACTAGACCTTAGCCTCCGTACGTTACCGCCGAGTTCAATATTGGGCACAGTGTCCAAAAGTGTTTCGAAAAGCACACTCAGCTCGAGCCGGGCGAGATGGGAGCCCAGGCAGAAGTGCGGGCCGCCGCCGCCGAACCCGATGTGCGGGTTCGGGTCGCGGCCCACGTCGAAGGCGTACGGGTCGGCGAAGACCGCCTCGTCCCGGTTCGCCGAGGAGTAGAACACCACGACCTTGTCCCCGGCGGAGATCTGCCGCCCGCCGAGCTCGGTGTCCCGCACGGCGGTCCGGCGGAACAGGTTCACCGGCGTGACCCACCGGACGATCTCGTCCGCCGCCGTCCGGACCAGCGACCGGTCGGCGCGCAGCCGCGCCCACTGCTCCGGGTGCTCCAGCAGCGCGAGCATGCCGCCGGTCGCGGCGTTGCGGGTCGTCTCGTTCCCGGCGACCGACAGCAGCATCACGAACAGCTCGAACTCGTCGCCGTCCAGCACCTGGCCGTCGGCGTCCGGCTGGAGCAGCCTCGTGACGATGTCGTCGCGCGGGTTCTCCCGCCGGTCGGCGGCCAGCACGTTGGCGTAGGCGTACAGCTGCGTCGCCGCCTCCTGGCCCTCCTCCGGCGTCCGCTGGAACTCCGGGTCGTCCCCGCCGATCAGCGTGTTCGACCAGGTGAAGATCTTCTCCCGGTCCTCCGGCGGGGCGCCCAGCAGCTCGCAGATGACGTACAGCGGCAGCGGGGCGGCGAGGTCGCGGACGAAGTCGGCCTCCTCGCCGCGAGCCACCGTCTCCTCGACCAGCCCCCGGCAGATCTCCCTGATGTGGTCGGCCAGCGCGCCGATCGCGCGCGGCGTGAACCCCCTGTTGACGATGCCGCGCTTGCGCGTGTGCTCCGGCGGATCCTGGTTGAGCATCATCATGCGCTGGAGCGCCAGATGCTCCTCCGGCGGCTCGTCGAACAGCGCGAGCCGCTCGTAGGAGGAGAAGATCTCCGGATGCCGGGACACGTGCACCACGTCGGCGTGCCGGGTGACCGCCCAGAAGGGCGGGTAGTCCCGGTCCGGGTCGCCGTGGTGCCGGTGCACCGGGTCGTGCTCGCGCAGCCACGCCAGCTGCTCGTGGGGGGCGCCGCCGCGCTCGTACGCGTCGAGGGCGACCAGGTCGATCTCGGGGGTGGTGGTCATCGCGCCAGGACCTCTCTGTCCGGTTAGACCTCGATCATCAACCTCGGCGGGGGGACGGGGTGAAGCGCACGGGCAGATCCTTGAGCCCGTTGACGAAGTTGGAGCGCAGCCGGCGGCCCTCGCCGGCGGGCTGGATGTCGGGCATCCGGTCCAGGATCGTCTCGAAGATCATCTTCAGGTTCATCCGGGCCAGGTGCGTGCCCAGGCAGAAGTGCGGGCCGCCGCCGCCGAAGCCGATGTGCGGGTTCGGGTCGCGGCCCACGTCGAAGCTGAAGGGGTTGTCGAACACCCGCTCGTCCCGGTTCGCCGAGCTGTAGAACAGGACGACCTTGTCGCCCTTGCGGATCTGCTTGCCGCCCAGCTCGACGTCCTCCATGGCCGTCCGGCGGAACTGGTTGATCGGGCTGACCCAGCGGACGATCTCCTCGACCGCCGCCGGCAGCAGGCTCCGGTCCGCCTTCAGCCGCGCCCACTGCTCGGGCCGCTCGAAGAAGGCCTGCATGCCGCCCGCCGTCGCGGTCCGGGTCGTCTCGTTCCCGGCGATCGACAGCATGATCACGAAGAGCTGGAACTCCTCGTCGGTGATCCGGTTGCCGTCGGCGTCCGGGGTCAGCAGCTTGGTCACGATGTCGTCGCGCGGCGTGGACGCGCGCGCGGCGGCCAGCTCGCCCGCCCAGCCGGCGAACTCGGCGGCGCACAGCTGCGACTCGGTGCGGTCCCCGATGTACTCGGGGTCGTTGAAGGCCACCAGCTTGTTGGACCAGGCGAAGATCTTCTCGCGGTCCTCCAGCGGCGCGCCGAGCAGCTCGCAGATCGTGTAGAGCGGCAGCGGCGCCGCGAAGTGCTCGACGAAGTCGCACTCGCCGAGCTCGGCCGCCTCGTCGATCAGCCGGTTGCAGATCTCCCGGATGTGGTCCTGCAGCTTGCCGATCATCCGCGGCGTGAAGCCCTTGTTGACCATGCTGCGCAGCCGGGTGTGGTCCGGCGGGTCCTGGAACAGCATCATCTGCCCGTACAGCGCGATGTCCTCGTCGCTGAACTCCTCGAACATCGCCGACCGCTCGTGCGAGGAGTACAGGTCGGGACGGCGCGACGCGCGCACCACGTCCTCGTGCCGGGTGATCGCCCAGAAGCCGTCGACCCCGTCGTTGGGGTCGGCGTGCCAGTGCACGGGGTCGTTGTCGCGCAGCCATGCGAACTGGCGGTGCGGGATGCCGCCGCGCTCGTAGACGCCGGGATCGATGACGTCGATCTCGGGGGCGACGAAGGCCGGGGTGGGAGCGGTACGGGTCTCAGTGGCCATGGGGTTCCTTCGTGCCGGTGGGGCTGGTCACTTCGAGGACGGGACGGTGGCTCCGTGTCGCGCCGCGCGGGGCCGGGCACCGGCGCCGGGCGCCGGGCGGACGATCTTGTGATTGAGCGCTTGCTCGGGATGCGGATGTAGAACACGTTCTAACATGAGACTCCAGTCTCATCAAGGGTCCAGACGGTGGAGTGACCCGAATCGCATCGCCCTGTCACGTTGCGGCGAGGCCCGGGCGCCGGACGTTTACCTACATGGGGCGGTGTAGTGCCGCCTGGTCGGGAATGTCACTTCTTGTACGCACGCCCGTTTCCGGGATGGGAGGTCCCGCGATGTTTCTCGCACTGGTGGTCGGCGGGATCCTGGTGTACGCCGCCGTCGATGTCGTCCGGACGGCGCTCCGCAGACGCAGGGCGCGGCGGGAGGCGCTGGCGCGGCCCCGGCTGCGGACGGAGCCGGAGCCGCTCACCGCGGCGGAACTGGAACGCCTCGCGGCCGACGAGCCGGAGGCGCTCATGTGGACCGAGGACGATCAGCGGTGGCTGGAGAGCCGCCGCATCAGCCTCCGCTCCTGACCCGGCCTCGTTGACTTGCGGCGTGTCGGCCTTATGAGGCGGGTTTTAAGGCCGACACGCCGCAAGTCAACGCGTGGCCGGTCAGCGCAGGACGTAGCGGAGGGGGTCGTCGTCGCCCTCGCGGCTGACGGTCCCGCGGTTCTCCAGGGTGCGCAGGTGCGCGGCGGCCTCGCCGGCGGCCATCCGGCGCGCGCTCAGCGGCATCTGCTCCCACGGGTGCCGCCACGTCAGCCCGGCGGTGACGTCCCACAGCGTGACGGGACGCGACGACAGCAGCGCCGTCACCTCCGCCAGGCGCTCCTCGTGGTGGCCGATGATCTCCCGCGCGCGTTCTGACAGCCCCGTGAACCGGTACTGGTGCGCCGGCAGCACCTCCGCCGCCGACATCGCGGAGATCTTGTCCAGTGAGCCGAGGAAGTCCGACAGCGGGTCCACGTCCGGGGTGTCGTACGGGTAGAGCCCGATGTGCGGCGTGATGCGCGGCAGGACGTGGTCGCCGGTGAACATCCGGTCGCCGTCCTCCAGGTGCAGGCAGATGTGGCCGGGGGAGTGCCCGGGCGTCCAGATCACCCGCAGCCTGCGGTCCGGCAGGTCGACCAGCTCGCCGTCGTCGAGGGCGCGGTCCGGGATCGCGGGCGGGTCCACCCGCGGCTGGTCCATCCCGCCGTCCAGCTCCGACTCGGCGGCGCCGGCGCGGCGCATCGCGGTCAGGTCGAAGCGGCGGCGCTCCTCGTGCCCGAGGGCGGAGTGGAACATCCGGACGATCTCGGTGTCCGCCCGGTGCATCGCGATCCACGCGCCGGACGCCTCGCGGACCCGCCCGGCGAGCCCCGCGTGGTCCGGGTGGAAGTGCGTGACGACCACGCCGCGCACGTCGGCGACGTCGATCCCGAAGGTGCCGAGCCCGTCGCGCAGCGCCGTCCAGGCGTCCTCGTGCTGCCAGCCCGCGTCGATCAGGACGGGGCCCTGCGGGCTCTCCACCGCGTACACCAGCGTGTAGGCGAGCGGGTTGCCCGGAATGGGGACGGGAACGCTCCAAAGCCCCCCGCCGAGATCCTCGGGTACCGGCTCCACGGGACCGCCTTTCGCACCCGATCCGGTCGGGCGAGTCGGTTGCGGGGACCCTAGCGGAGCGCGCGGCGCGGCCGCGCGCCCGGGGTCCCCGCGCGTCGGAGGTGCTGGTCAGATGCGCTCGATGATGCTGGCCGTGGACAGCGCGCCACCGCAGCACATCGTGATCAGGGCCGTTTGCGCGTCCCGCCGCTCCAGCTCGTGCAGCGCCGTGGTGATCAGCCGGGCGCCCGTCGCGCCGACCGGGTGGCCGATCGCGATCGCGCCGCCGTTGACGTTCACGGTGTCCATGTCCGGCTTGTGCACCGACGCCCAGGACAGCGCGACCGCCGCGAACGCCTCGTTGACCTCGGTGATGTCGATGTCGCCCATCGTCATCCCGGCCCGCGCGAGGACGCGCTCGGTCGACTGCACCGGCCCGTCCAGGTGGTAGTACGGCTCGCCGCCGACCAGCGCCTGCGCCCGGATCCGCGCGCGCGGCCGCAGCCCCAGCTCGAACGCCTTCTCCTCGGACATGACGACCACCGCGGCGGCGCCGTCGGAGATCTGCGACGAGGTGCCGGCGGTGTGCAGCGAGCCCTCGCCGAGGACCGGCTTGAGCTTGCCCAGCCCCTCCTTCGTCGTCTCGCGCAGGCCCTGGTCGCGGGTCACCGTCCGGGTCTCCCCGGTCGGGTTCCCCTCGGCGTCCAGCACCGGCGCCTCGATCGCTACGATCTCCCGCTCGAACCGGCCGTCCGCCCACGCCTTGGCGGCCAGCTGCTGCGACCGCGCGCCGAACGCGTCCAGGTCGTCGCGGGTGAGGCCGCGCCGCTGCGCGATCCGCTCGGCCGCCTCGAACTGGTTCGGCATGTCCAGCGACCAGTCGTCCGGGCGCGGGTTGTGCGGCAGCACGTTGGTGCCGAGCGGCGCGCGGCTCATCACCTCGACGCCGCAGCCGATCGCGACGTCGACGACGCCGGCGGCGATCTGCGAGGCGGCCAGGTGGACGGCCTGCTGCGCCGACCCGCACTGCGCGTCGATCGTGGTGACCCCGGTCTGCCAGGGCAGCCCCGCGTACAGCCAGGCGTACCGGCCGATGTGCGAGCCCTGCTCGCCGGCCTGCGTCACGCACCCCGCGAAGACCTGCTCCACCTCGGCGGCGTCGATACCGGCGCGCTCGACGGCGGCGATCAGCGTGTGGGACAGGACGGCCATCGGCTTCAGTCCCGCCAGCCAGCCGTTGCGCTTGCCGAGCGGCGTGCGCACCGCCTCGACGATCACCGGGGTACCCATGCGGTCTCCTTCTAGAACGGGATTCGCTTCGACTGTAACCAGTTCTACTTTCCCCCGTAACCCCCGATCCCGCCCAACGGGATCACCCCCGGTACCTCACAGGGAGTTCCTTGATGCCGTTCAGCCAGGCGGAGCGGAGGCGGCGGGGCTCGCCGGTCCGGGTGATGTTCGGCATGTGGTCGGCGATCGCGTCGAACATCAGGCCGATCTCCAGGCGGGCCAGGTTGGCGCCGATGCAGTAGTGGGCGCCGGTGCCGCCGAAGCCGAGGTGCGGGTTGGGGGAGCGGGTGATGTCGAACGTGCCGGGGGCGTCGAAGACGTCCTCGTCGAAGTTCGCGGACGAGTAGTACATCGCCACCCGGTCGCCGGCCTTGATCTCGGCGCCGCCGAGCTCGGTGTCGTGGACGGCGGTGCGCTGGAACGCGGTGACCGGGGTGGCCCAGCGGACGATCTCGTCCGCCGCGGTGTCGGGGCGCTCGGCCTTGAACAGCTCCCACTGCTCGGGCGCGTCCATGAACGCGATCATGCCGTGGGTGATCGCGTTGCGGGTGGTCTCGTTGCCGGCGACGGCGAGCAGGATCATGAAGTAGCCGAACTCGTCGTCGCTGAGGCCGCGGCCGTCGACGTCGGCCTGGACGAGCTTGGTGACGATGTCGTGCGCGGGGCAGCCGCGGCGCTGCTCGGCGAGGTTCATCGAGTAGCCGATGATCTCGGCGGCGGCGCAGGCGGGGTCGGCGTCGTACTCGGGGTCGTCGTAGGCGAGCATCTGGTTGGACCAGTCGAACAGCTTGCGGCGGTCCTCCTGCGGGACGCCCATCAGCTCGGCGATCGCCTGGAGCGGCAGCTCGGCGGCGACCTCGGTGACGAAGTCGCCCTCGCCGCCCTTGCGCAGCGCGTCGGCGACGATCCGCCCGGCGCGCTCCTGCAGGGCGTCGTGCAGGCCCTTGACGACGCGGGGGGTGAACCCGCGGGAGACGATCTGGCGGAGCTTGGCGTGCTGCGGGGCGTCCATGTGCAGCAGGAGGTTCTCGCGCTGCAGGTCGAGCTCGTCGCGTCCGAACGTCTCGTTGAACCGGATGACCGACCCGTTGGCGTTGGCGGAGAACAGCTCGGCGTTGCGCGAGATCTCCTTGACGTGGGCGTGCTTGCTGATCACCCAGAAGCCGTCGTCGTCGAAGCCGGTGCGGCCGCGCGGCTGGGCGTTCCACCAGGGGCGGGCGGTGCGGCGCAGCGCGGCGAACTCGGCGAGCGGCACCCGTTCGGCCATCAGGTCCGGGCAGCAGAAGTCGAACCCGGCGGGGACGGCGGACTCAGGTGCGGTGGCGGTCATGCGCGGTTCCTCCCGATGCGCGACGCGGAACGTCCGGATCACCGTAGAACCCGTTTCAGCGGCCGGGCAAGAGCGAATGAGACTCCAGTCTAACCGAGTGTCTTGAGCAAGCGTTTGGTTGCCTAGCGGAGGCCGACTCCCCTTTTCAGCAGGCGAAACCCGGGGGTTCTTGCACTGCCATGATGCTCGTCCGGAACTCAAGATCGCGGAGCGGTGACCTTGCTCACCTCGGCCGGGAGAGCTAAGTAGAACTCGTTCTACTTCGCGGGCGCGAACCGGGGCGTTCAGGTGCGGCGGGCGTCCACTAGCCTGGGGCTCGCACTCCCCCCGCGCCGGAGACGTCCATGCCCGCTGATTTCGACGAGCCCGTGTTCGACGAGGAGTTCGTCAGGAACGCCGCGTTCACCGAACCGTCCGCGCGCGAGCGCGCGCAGCCGCCGCGCCGCTCCCGGCGCCGGCGCCCCGGCCGGCCGGGCGGCCGGTTCGGCGTCCGCGCCTGGCGGGCCCGGCGCGGGTCCCGCGAGCCGAGCCACCGGCGGGCCGTCATCCAGGTGATCGGCGGCGTGCTCGTCCTGCTGGCGATCTCCGTCGCGCTGTGGTGGTGGCAGTCGGGCTCGCGCAGGAGCGACGACGGGAACCCGGTCGGCCCGGCGGCGACCATCGTCGTCTCCCCGCTGCCCTCGGCCCCGCCCGCGCAGACGCAGATCCCGCGCGCCGCGGCGCCCGCCGGCCCGGACCTGCCCGTCGGCTGACGCCGGGTCCGCGACGTGCCTGGCCGGAACCGGCTGGCCGGGCAAAGTACTCATTCGGGATGAGTGTCACTACTCACCGCGAATCAGGCTAGAACGCCTGGTCGGTCTTCCGTAGGGTCTCCCTGTCCGGACGCGGTCGGGGCCCGCGAACCTGGCTTTGCCACACAGGACAGAGGACCGGGGGACCAGCCCATGAGAGCCCGCATCACCGCCGTCGCCGCGCACCTGCCGCCGCGCGCGGTCACCAGCGCGCAGGTCGAGGCGCGCATCGCGGCCGAGAGCCCCGGCTTCCGCCCGCACCCGACGATCGTCGAGCGGATGACCGGGATCCGGGCCCGGCACGTGATGGACGACGGCGAGCAGGCGTCCGACCTGGCCGTCGCCGCCGCCCGCCGCGTCCTGGCCGAGCGCGGGATCGGTGCCGGCGCCGTCGACCTGCTGGTCTTCGGGTCCGCCTCGCAGGACCTCATCGAGCCCGCCACCGCGCACATCGCCGCCGCCAAGCTCGGCGCGTCCTGCCCCGTCTTCGACGTCAAGAACGCCTGCAACAGCTTCCTCAACGGCCTGCAGATGGCGGACGCGCTGATCCGCACCGGCCAGCACGAGCGGGTGCTGGTCTGCACCGGCGAGAGCCCGTCCCGCGCGATCCGCTGGACGGTGCGCGACCGCGCCCAGTTCGTGGACGCGTTCGCCGGTTACACCCTGTCGGACGGCGGCGCCGCGATGCTCGTCGAGGCCGCGCCCGACGGCGGGATCTTCTACCGTGACTTCGCCGCCGTCTCCAGCGCCTGGCCGATCGGCACGCTGCCCGCCGGCGGGTCGATGCACCCGCGCGACCCCGAGTACACCTACTTCAAGGGCGACGGCCGCCGGCTCAAGGACGCCTTCCTCGCGGCCGGCCCGGAGATCTTCGCCAACGCCCTCACCAAGACCGGCCTGACCTGGGACGACTTCGCGGTCGTGGCCGTCCACCAGGTGACCCTGCCGTACCTGGAGGTGCTGCGGGCGACGCTCGGGATCCCGCCGGACCGGCTCGTCGTGACGCTGCCCGAGCACGGCAACGTCGCGTCCGCGAGCCTGCCCCTCCAGCTCGCCACCGCGATCGGCGAGGGCCGCTGCCGTCCCGGCGACCGGGTCGCGCTCGTCGGCCTCGCCGGCGGCGTCAGCCTCGGCGTCCTGTTCGCGGAGCTGTGACGATGCCGGAGATGAACCTCTGGGTCGTCGTGCCCGCCTTCGACGAGGAGCGCTCGATCGGCGCGACCCTGCACCGGCTCGCCGCGCAGACCGACCCCGGCTTCACGCTCGCCGTCGTCGACAACGGCAGCCGGGACGGGACGGCCGGGGTCGTCCGGGCGTTCGCCGACGAGCACCCGGCGATGGACGTCCGGATCGTCCCGGAACCGGAGAAGGGGACGGGCGCCGCCGCCGACACCGGCTTCCGGCACGCCGCCACCGCCGGCGCCACGCACATCGCCCGCACCGACGCCGACTGCCTGCCGGACCCAGACTGGATCGCCGCGGTGAAGCGGGCGTTCGCGGACGGGCTGGAGATGGTGTCCGGGCCGCTGCGCCCCCGCACCGACGAGTTCCCGCTGAGGTTCTGGGAGCGGCGCCTGCTGCCCGCGGTGATCGGGGTCGCCGCGACGTTCGGCCGGTTCCGTCCCGGCAACCAGGACCCGCTGTACCTGGGTCCGTACGTGATGATGCCGGGCTGCAACGTCGCGATCACCGCCGACCTGTACAAGCGCGCCGGCGGGTTCCCGCGCACCCGTATCGAGGACGTCCACGAGGACCGCGCCCTGGTCAACCGCGTCCGCTACCTGACCGACGCCTACGGGCTGCGCAAGGACGTCGCCGTGTACGGCTCGGTGCGGCGGCTGCGCGCGTTCGGGCTGGTCAAGACCCTCGGCTGGTACGCCGACCACCGCTACATGCCCGAGGTGGTGGACATCCGATGAGGTCCCCGGACTGGGAGCGGCGGCTCTACCTGGCCGCGCATCCCTTCGCGTATCCGCTGCTGCGCGGCCTCGCCCGGCGCGGGCCGATCGTCCGCGTGCCGGGGCTCGGCGTCGTCGTGAACGCGGCGCCGCTCGCGCGCGAGGTGCTGATGGACGGCGAGACGTTCCGCAAGGACGGCCCCGGCTCGCCCGGCGACCTGTGGACGCCCGTGCTCGGGCCGTCCGTCCTGCTGAACATGGAGGGCGACGCGCACCGCGCGCTGCGCGGCCGCCTCACCGGCCTGTTCACGCCGTCCTACACCGACGCGCTGTGCGCGCGCGTGCTCGCCGACCCGCTGGAGCGGCTCGCCGGCCGGCTCGCGCGCGGCGCGACCGTCGACCTCGTCGACGCCGCGCGCGTCATGGCGGGCGCGGTGATCAGCGAGGTCATCGGCCTGGACGCGGGGACGGAGGCGGACTTCCGGCACCTGTTCGAGCAGGGCGAGCGGATCGTGTCGATGGTGTCGCTGCGGACGCGGCGCCTCACTGCGGCGCAGGTCGAGCGGGCCCGCGCCGTCCTCGACCCGCTCGGCGCCATCGCCGCCAAGTCCTACGCCGACGGCGACGAGTCCACGGTCATGGGCCGGATGCGGACCCTCGGGCTCTCCGAGGACGAGGCGCGCGGCGCCGCGGGCGCGTTCTTCCTCACCGGCACCGAGACCGTCGCCACGCTGCTGCCCCGGCTGATCGCGCTGCTCGCCGACGCGGGGCAGCTGACGAGGGTCGCCGGCGCGCGCGGGCTGCTCGACCGGGCGATCGACGAGGCGATGCGGGTGACGACGCCGACGCCGGTGATGCTGCGGAGCGTGCACCGCCCGGCGGTCGTCGGCGGGGTCGCGATCCGCCCGGGGGACCGGGTGCTCATCGCCACGCACAACTGCTGCCGCGACCACGGCCCGTTCGACCTGGAGCGTCCGCATCCGCCGGAACTGCGGCGGCTCTGGTTCGGCGCCGGACCGCATTTCTGCATCGGCTATCCGCTGGCGCTCGCGCAGATCCGCCGCGTCGCCGGGACGATCCTGGACGCCGCGCCATTGCGGATCACCGGCCGCGCCGCGGCACGCGGCGTCCTGATCCCCACCTACAGCCATCTCGCCGTCCGTTCGGAGGCCGTCTCATGACGCTCGTCCGGCAATTGCTCGACCAGGCCGCGCGGACACCGGACGCCGTCGCGCTGGTGTCCGGGAACGGTGCGCAGCTGACCTATGGGGAACTGCGCCGACAGGTGCTCGCCGTCCGGCACGGGCTCCTTTCCGCAGGTCTTGAGGAAGGCGACGGAGTGCTGTTCTCCGTCCGTCCCTCACCGGAATCCCTCGTCCTCGCGCTGGGCGTCGTCGCCGCCGGGGGAGTGGTGGTCTTCGCCGATCCCGGGGCCGGGCCGGAAATGTTCACGGCCCGGTTGAGATTGGCGCGGCCCCGCTGGTCCGCCGCCGAATCGGTGCTCTATGTGGGCAGCCGGCTGAGGATCGTCCGGGCCTATGCGCGGCGGCGCGGACTGCTGCTGCCGAACCTCGCCGAACTGCAGATCCCCGGCGAGGACCCGATGCGGCACGTCCACGTCGGGCGGCGCCTCCCGGGCGTGCCGCGACGCTCCGTGCCGCTCGCCGGACTGCTGCGCGGCGACGCGCCGGAACCGGCGGACGACACCGATCCCGACGCCCCGGCGGCGGTCATCTTCACGTCCGGGACGACCGCCGCGCCGCGCGCCGTCGTCCATTCCCAGGCGTCCCTCGCCGCCGCGCTCGGCCTTTTCCGCGGCCGGATGCCGCTCGGGCCCGGCGACGTCGTCCACACCGACCAGCTGATGCTCGGACTGCCGACGCTCATCTCCGGTGCCCGCTGGTCGATGCCGCCGCTGTTCTGCTCGCCCGCCGATTTCGTGCGGCTCATGCGCGAGCGCGGCGCCACCCACACGTTCTGCGTCCCGGTCCATCTCGCCGAGATCCTGGACGTGGCGCCGCAACTGCCGCCGTCGCTCCGCTATGTGCTGCTCGGCGCCGCGCCCGCACCCGCCGGAATCCTCAAACGCGCGACCGGCGCGACGTCCGCCGAAGTCCTTTCCGTCTACGCGATGACCGAGATCCTGCCGGTCGCGATCGCGTCGGCCGATGAGAAAATCGCGCACACCGCGTCCGGCGCCGAAGGCGACCTTCTCGGCGCTCCCCTTCCCGGGGTCGGGACGCGGCTCGCCGGCGACGGCGAACTGTTCCTGTCCGGCCCGAACCTCTGCCGCGGCTATCTCGGCGCGGAGCCGTTCAAGGAACTCGCGACCGGCGACCTGGCCCGCCTCGACGACGGGCGGATCGTCCTCACCGGCCGGAAGAAGGACATGCTGATCCGCGGCAAGTTCAACCTCTACCCCGGCCTCTACGAGCCGGCGATCGCCGCGCTGCCCGGCGTCGACGAGGCCGCGATCGTCGGCGTCCCCGACCCGGCGACCGGCGACGAGGAGGTCGTGCTCGCCGTCGCCGGCACCGCCGACCCCGCGCGCCTGCGCCGCGGCCTGCCCGCCGTCATCGACCACGACGCGCTGCCCGACCGGATCGTCGTCCTCGGCGCGCTGCCCCGCTCCGGCCGCACCCGCAAACTCGACCGCGACCGGCTGCGCGACCTCGCCGCGCGGCGCGCCGGGGCGGCCGGATGAGGATCGCCGTCACCGGCGCGTCCGGATTCGTCGGCGGCGCCGTCTGCCGCGCCCTGACCTGCCGGGACATCGCCGTCCACGGATTCGGCCGGCGGCCGTCGGTCCCGCCCGGGCACCTCGCCGGCGCCGCCTACCGGTCCTGGGACCTCACCCGCGGGCCGATCCCGGACGCGCCCGCCGTCGACGCCGTCGTCCACTGCGCGGGCAGCGTCACCGACTGGGGGCGGCCCGCCGGCCTGTTCGCCGCCAACCTCACCGGCACCCGCAACGCCCTCGCGTCCTTCCCCGGTGCGCGGTTCGTGCACGTCAGCACCGCCAGCGTGTACGACCCGCACCGGCCGAGCGTCATGGCGACCGAGGACGAGGCGCCCGTCGCCCGCTACCTCAACGCCTATGGCGCGTCCAAGGCCGCCGCCGAACGGTTCGTGATCCGGCGCGGCGCGATCGTCCTGCGGCCGCACGCCGTCTACGGGCCCGGCGACACCACGCTGCTGCCGCGGGTGCTGTCCGCCGTTCGCGGGCCGCTGCTGCCCGCCGTCGGGACGGGCCGGCAGCGGATCAGCCTGACCTCGATCGCGAACCTCGTCCAGGCGTGCCTGCTCGCCGCGACCGGGCCGGTCGCGTCCGGTGTCTTCAACGTCGCCGACGCCGCCCCGGTCGTCATCGACGACGCGTTCCGCGAGATCCTCTCCGAGCGCGGCGTCGCCGCCCGGCCCGTCTACATCCCCGCCGGCCTCGCGCGCCCGCTCGCCGCCGCCGCAGAGGGTGCGTTCCTGCTGGCCCGCCGCCCGGAGCCGCCGCGCCTGACCCGCTACGCGATCAGCCACCTGGCCGTCGAGCGGACCCTCGACATCACCGCCGCCCGCGACGTCCTCGGCTACGCCCCGCACGCCACCTCCTTCGCGGGGGCCGCCGCCTGGTAATCGTCAACCGACGGTTGACGATCCATTATCGTCAACCTATGGTTGACGCATGAGCGAACCGACGCAGTCCAACGTCCAGATCCGGCTCGACGACCTCATCTCCTCGATCAAGAAGGTCCACCCCGACGCCCTGGAGCAGCTCACCAGCGCGGTCGTCGCCGCCGAGCACCTCGGCGAGGTCGCCGACCACCTCATCGGCCACTTCGTCGACCAGGCCCGCCGCTCCGGCGCGTCCTGGACCGACATCGGCCGCAGCATGGGCGTCAGCAAGCAGGCCGCGCAGAAGCGGTTCGTCCCCAAGGGCGCCTCGCCCGACCTCGACCCGTCGCAGGGCTTCACCCGCTACACCGCCCGCGCCCGCAACGTCGTCATCGCCTCGCAGAACGAGGCGCGCGCCGCCGGGAACGCCGCGATCACCCCCGCGCACCTCGTGCTCGGCCTGATCGCCGACCCCGGCTCCCTCGCGGCCAAGGCGATCACCGCGCAGGACGTGCTGCTCGACACCGTCCGGCAGGCCGCCACCGCCGCGCTGCCCCCCGAGGCCGCCGACCTCCCCGCCCTCATCCCCTTCGACCAGGACGTCACCAAGACCCTCGAACTGACCTTCCGCGAGGCCCTGCGCCTCGGCCACAACTACATCGGCACCGAGCACATCCTGCTCGCCCTCCTCGAACACGAGAACGGCACCGGGATCCTCGCCGAGGCCGGCGTCGCCAAGCCCGCCGCCGAGACGAACATCACCGAAGCCCTCGCCGCCATCGTCGCCGGCCGCGGGGAGTGACCCGTCCACCGCCCGCGCTCGCATGACCGGGGCGCGGGCGGTGGACGGAGGGGGAGCGATGAGTTGCGGGGCCCGCCGCGGTCTGTCCTTGCATGGAGTCCTTCATCAAGGTCAACGGCGTTGCGCTGTGCGCGGAGACGTTCGGAGAGACCGGCGAAGCGCCCGTCCTGCTCATCGGCAACACGATGCTCACCTGGCCGGACGCGCTGTGCGAGCGCCTGGCGGCGCTGCGGCGCTTCGTCGTCCGCTACGACCTGCGCGGCACCGGGCGGTCCGAGCCCGGCGCCCCGGCGGCGGAAGGTCTCGGCTACGACCTGCGCGACCTCGTCGCCGACGCCGCCGGAGTCCTCGACGCGCACGGCATCGCCGCCGCGCACGTCGTCGGGTTCGGATCCGGCGGCTGGATCGCGCAGCTGCTCGCCCTCGACCACCCCGCGCGCGTCGCGAGCCTCACGCTGATCTCCACCCGGCCGACCGCGCCGGGACCGAACGATCCCGATCTGCCCGAGCACGCGCCGGAGCTCATGGCGCGCTTCATGAACCCGCCGGCGGTCGACTGGTCCGACCGCGCCTCGGTCGTCGCGTTCATGACCGGGAACGCGCGGCATGGCGCCGGTGCGGCGTTCGACGAGGCGGAGGCGCGGGCGGGCATCGAGCGGATCTACGACCGCGCCGACGCCTCCTCCGCCGACGCCCTCCGCGGGGACCTGATGGGGACGGCGTTCGCCGCGATGGACTGCGCCCCGCGCTGGCGGGAGCGGCTCGGCACCATCACCGCGCCGACGCTGGTGGTGCACGGCGAGGACGATCTGTTCTTCCCCCTCGGCAACGGCCGCGCGCTCGCCGCCGAGATCCCCGGCGCGGAGCTTCTCGTGCTTGAGGGGACGGGTAACGAGATCCCGCGCCGGACCTGGGACGTCCTCGTGCCCGCGCTGGTCCGGCACACGTCCTGATGGCCCGGATCCGGCCTGAAATGGCCGGATCCCGGCTCGTCCGCGCGGCGCCGTGCGGTGACGCTTGGGGCCGTGGACGTGATCGAGTTGCGGCAGTACAGGTTGCGGCCGGGGCGCCGGGACGAGCTGATCGAGCTGTTCGACGGGCACCTCGTCGAACCGCAGGAGGCCGCAGGCATGACCGTGCTCGGCCAGTTCCGGGACCTGGACGATCCCGGCAAGTTCGTCTGGATGCGCGGGTTCGCGGACATGGGCGCGCGGGGCGAGGCGCTGCGCGCGTTCTACTACGGCCCGGTGTGGAAGGCGCATCGGGAGCGGGCGAACGCGACGATGCTGGACTCGTCGGACGCGCGGCTGCTGCGGCCCCTGCGCCCGGTGCGTCCGGCGCCCCGCCCGCCGGCCGGCGCTCCGGAGCCGGACGCCCCGGTCTACGCGTTCCTGTGGTCGTTCGGCGACCGGCTCGCGGAGGCCGAGCGGACGATGCTGGACGAGGTCGTCCCGCTGTACGGCCCGGACGCGCTCGCCCTGGCCACGCTGGAGGCGGAGAACGACTTCCCGGCGCTGCCCGTCCGCACGGGAGGCGGGCACGTCGTCGTCATCGCGTCCGGTGAGGTGGAGCTTCCCGGTGGCGTGCCGGAGCCGCAGGTGCTGCGGCTGGCGCCGACCGGCCGGTCGCGGCTGCGCTGAAATGGTTCGCCGGAGCGGCGCCCGGTCTGCTGGAGTGGGCGCGTGGACGATCATCTGCGCGGCGCGGAGCTGGCACGCGCGTACTACGGCGATCTCGTGCGGCCGCTGCTGGACGCGCACTTCCCCGGCCTGCCGTACGCGGCGGCGCGGCTCGGGTCCGGGTCGGACGTGCTGGGGTTCGACGACGCGACCAGCCGCGACCACGACTGGGGCTGCCGGCTGACGCTGCTGCTGGCCGACGCCGGCGCGATGCCCGAGGTGACGGCGATGCTCGAACGGGAGCTGCCCGACCGGTACCGCGGCCATCCGGTCCGGTTCCCGGTCACCTGGGACCGGACCGTCACGCACAAGGTGGACATCGCGACCGTCGAGGGGTTCTGCCGCTTCCGGCTGGGCGTCGACCCGGCCGGCGGGCTGTCGCTGCTCGACTGGCTGTGCCTGGTGGGGCAGTGCGTCCTGGAGGTGACGGCCGGGCCGGTGTTCGAGGACCGGACGCCGGCGCTGGCCGGGATCCGCGCCGGGCTCCGCCGCTACCCGCCGGACGTCGAGCGGTACGTCCTGGCGGCGTGGTGGCGGCGCGCGTCCCAGTGGATGCCGATCGTCGGGCGGACGGCCGCGCGCGGCGACGAGACCGGGTCGCGGATCCTCGGCGCGCGGGTCGCGGAGGATCTGGTGCGGCTGGCCTTCGCGCTGTCCGGCGAATGGGCGCCGTACGGGAAATGGCGCGGCATCGCGTTCAAGGAACTGCCGATCGCGGAACGCCTGGCGGAGCCGCTCGAAAGGGCGGTGGCCGGAGGCGATTGGCGGGAAAGGGAATCGGCATTGGCCGAGGCCGCCGAGATCCTGCTGGACGTCCAGCGCGAACGCGGCCTCCCGGCACCCGGAAACGCCGTCGTCGGTTTCTGGGACCGGTCTTACCGGACGGTCGATGAGGCGGTCGCCGCCGGGCTTCTCGCAGAGATCACCGACCCGGAGGTCGCGGCGCTGCCGCCCTACGTCGGGTCCGTCGAGCAGTGGGTCGACAGCGTCGACGTGCTCGCCCCCGCCGACCGCCGCGCCGCGCTCCAGATCGCCTACCGCAGATGGATCGCCGGCGGTTAGGACAGCCGGAGCGCGAGGAAGAAGTCGACGCGGTCTTCGAGCCGCGCCAGATCGCGGCCGGTCAGGTCCTGGATGCGCTGGATGCGGTACCGGACGGAATTGACGTGCAGGTGCAGTTGCTCGGCGCACTTCGTCCACGATCCGGAGTTCTGGAGGAACGTTTCCAGGGTCCGGATCAGATCGGCCTTGTGGACCTCGTCGTATTTGCGCAGCGGGTCGAGCAGCCGCACTTCGAACATCTGCCGGACGTCCTCCGGAACGGTCGCCAGCAGCAGCACGTGCGTGGCGAGTTCGTCGTGCCGGACGACGCACACCGGGTCGGTGCGCCCGGACGCGAGCCGCCGCGCGTAGCGGGCCTCGTCGACGGCCCCGCGCAGCTCGCCCGCCCCGACGACGTCGCTGACCCCCACCGCGATCCCCGCGCCCGCCAGGCCGGGCGCGAGCGCGGCTAACGCGGCCTGGATCGACGCGGCGACGTCCGGCCCCGCTTCGGCGGGCACCGGCACGGGGACGAGCGCGACGGCCTCGTCGTCCAGCAGCCCCACGACCGGACGCGGTACCGGCATGACCTCGCCGAGCACCGACCGCAGCTCACCGGGCCGCAGCGTCCCGCGCCCGGCGGCGGCGGCCGCGACGTAGGAGGCGCGCGGGTCGAGCCCGGCGAGCTCCAGCCGCGGCAGGATCTCGTCGGCGGCCGCGGCCGACACCACCAGCCGGACGAGCTCCTGCGCGAGCCGCCCCTCCACGCTCAGCCGGTCGTCCAGCCGGGCCCGCTCCAGCGCGGCGATCGCGGCGAGCTCGGTGGTGAGGGCGCGCCGCTCGGCGGGCCAGTCGGCGTGGTCGCCCTCGCACGCGACGAACCAGTCCGCGACGCGGGACGTGGTGTCCTCCGCCACCGGGAAGACCGACACGCCGGAGGCGGCGAGGTGGTGCGGGAGCCGCGGCGCGGTGAGGAAGGCGCGGGCGAGCGCGGCGCCGTCCGGGGCGCCCGGCGGGCCCGCGACGACGCGCCCGGTGGCGGTCAGCACCCAGCAGCGCATCCCGAGGTCGCGGCCGACGAGGTCGAGGACGGCGCCGAGGCCCGCGCCCTCGCTCATCCCGGCGACGAGCCGGCGGTGCCGGTCCAGGACGGCGGTCAGGTCGGCGGCGCGCGCGCCGGACAGGTGCCGGACGACCTCCTCGGTGACCGTCGCGAACGCCACGTCCTCCGGCACCTTGAACAGCGGGAGCCGGTGCCGCCGGCAGGCGTCGACGAGGTCGTCCGGGATGGTGCCGGTGGCGAGGTCCCAGGCCGCGAGCGCGGACACCCCGGCCTGCGCGAGCGCGCGGACGAACACCTCCGAGTCGCCCGGCTCGGACCGCCAGACCAGGCCGGTCAGCACCAGCTCCCGGCCGCCGAGGTACCGGCCGGGATCCAGCAGGTCGGTGGTGACCACCCAGGTGATCACCCGGTCCAGCAGGTCGTCGCCGGTGACCACCTCGAGCCGCAGCTCCGGCATGTCGAGCAGCGCGCGCAGCTTCATAGAACAGTTAACTCACCGTTCACCGGGCCGGGTGTCAACGGTCCGCGCCCGCGATTGGAGCAACGCACGAAAACACCGGCGTGAGCCGGGTCACAGTTAGGACGTCCTGTCCCTTCACCGCGCACCGGATTGCCGTATCTACTGGCGGCAAGGACGGAGACAGGGAGGTGCCGGTGAGCGAACGGCTCGACGTCACGGAGGGCGGGCTGCTGGCGTGCTGCGCGTCCCGCCGCTGGGCGGCGGAGGTCGCCGCCGGGCGGCCCTACGCCGGCCTCGCCGAGCTGCGGGCCGCCTCCGCGAAGGCGCTCGCCGGCCTGGACTGGGCCGATGTCGAGGAGGCGCTCGCCGCGCACCCCCGGATCGGCGACCGGGTGCGCGGCGCGGGCACCGAGGCGGCGTGGTCGCGGGGCGAGCAGTCCGGGATGGACGCGGCGGCCGCGGAGCTGCGGACGGCGCTGGTGGAGGGCAACCGGGCCTACGAGGACCGGTTCGGGCACGTCTTCCTGATCTGCGCGACCGGCCTCGGCGCCGCCGAGATGCTCGCGGCGCTGCGCGCGCGGCTCGGCAACGACGCCGCGGCCGAGCGGGCGGCCGTCCGGGCGGAGCTGGCGAAGATCGTCGACCTGCGGCTGGCGAAGCTCGCCGCCGCGCCCGGCAAGGAGGGGGAGCGATGAGCCTGTCGACGCACGTGCTGGACGCGGCGAAGGGCCTGCCCGCGGCGGGCGTCGCCGTCCGCCTCGACCGGCGGGAGCCGGACGGGTCGTGGACGGTGCTCGCCGAGGCCCGCACCGACGCCGACGGGCGGATCAAGGAGTGGGGCGCCGAGCCGGGCGCCGGCGTGCACCGGCTGACGTTCGACACCGCCGGCCTGTCCGACTTCTACCCGGAGGTCACGGTCGCCTTCACGATCGACGACCCCGGGCGGCACTACCACGTCCCGTTGCTGCTGAGCCCGTTCGCCTACTCGACCTACCGAGGGAGCTAACCCGATGGCCATCGTTCTCGGCCCCAACCGCTACGGGAAGGCGGAGGTCCGCGTCGTCCGGGTCACCCGGGACGGCGGGACGCACCGCATCCGGGACCTGAACGTCGGGGTGTTCCTGTCCGGCGACATGGACGAGGTGCATCTGACCGGCGACAACGCCGCCGTCCTGACGACGGACGCGCAGAAGAACACGGTGTTCGCGTTCGCGAAGAAGTACGGCGTCGGGGAGCTGGAGGAGTTCGGGCTGCTGCTGGCGCGGCACTTCGTGGACTCGCAGCCGACGATCCACCACGCCCGCGTGCGGCTTGAGGAGTACGCCTGGGACCGCATCACCGGCCCCCATTCGTTCGTCCAGGGCGGCACGGAGGTGCGGACGGCGGTGGTCCACAGCGACGGGTCGGACGGCGCCGAGTCGGTGGTCTCCGGCTTGCAGGACCTGACCGTCCTGAACTCGACGGGCAGCGAGTTCCACGGGTTCGTCCAGGACCGGTTCACGACGCTGGAACCGACCGACGACCGGATCCTCGCGACGGCCGTGACGGCGCAGTGGCGGCACCGCGGCACCGACGGGAAATGGGACGAGTCGTACACCGCCACCCGCGCCGCGCTGCTGGACGCGTTCGCGACGACGCACAGCCTGTCGCTCCAGCAGACGCTGTACGCGATGGGCCGCCGGGCGCTGGAGGTGCGGCCGGAGCTGTGCGAGGTGCGGATGTCGATGCCGAACAAGCACCACTTCCTGGTCGACCTGGAGCCGTTCGGGATGGACAACGACAACGAGGTCTACTTCGCGGCGGACCGTCCGTACGGGCTGATCGAGGGCAGTGTGCTCACCGACGACGCCCCGGACGCCCCGTCCGCCTGGAACTGAGGGAGGCGGCGATATGGAGTTCCTGCGCCCGGCGACCTGGGCGGACGCCCTGGCCGCGAAGCGCGAGACGCCGGCGGCGCTGCCGATCCAGGGCGGCACCGACGTCATGGTGGAGATCAACTTCGACGTGCACCGGCCGGCGGCGCTGCTGGACCTGAACCGGGTCCGCGAGCTGACCGAGTGGGACGAGTCCGGCGGCCGGCTGCGGATCGGCGCGGGCGTCCCGTACGTCCGGGTGATCGGCGAGCTGGGGGACCGGCTGCCGGGCCTCGCGCAGGCGTCCCGGACGGTCGGGTCCCCGCAGATCCGCAACCGCGGCTCGGTCGGCGGCAACCTCGGCGCGGCGTCGCCCGCCGGCGACAGCCATCCGCCGCTGCTGGCGGGGGACGCGGTGATCGAGGTGGAGTCGGCCGAGCGCGGCGTCCGGATGATCCCGGCGACGGAGTTCTACCTGGGCGTGAAGCGCAACGCGCTGGAGCCGGACGAGCTGATCCGGGCGATCTGGACGGCGCCCGCGCCCGGCCCGCAGTACTTCTCCAAGATCGGCACGCGGAACGCGATGGTGATCGCGGTGTGCTCGTTCGCGGTCGCGCTGCACCCGGCGGAGCGCCGCGTCGGCACGGGCGTCGGCTCCGCCGCCCCCACGCCGCGCCGCGCGGCGGCCGCCGAGGAGTTCATCTCGAACGAGCTCGACTGGGAGGGCCGCGGCCCGCTGCCCGACGCGGCGGCGCAGCGGTTCGGCGAGCTGGTCCGCGAGGCCGCCGCGCCGATCGACGACGTGCGCGGCACCGCGGACTACCGCAGGCACGCGCTGGCGGTGATGGCGCGCCGGACGCTGACCTGGGCCTGGAACGAGCACCGCGCGGAACGAAGGGAGGCTTCCTGATGCGCGTCAACGTCACCGTCAACGGCTCGCAGGAGACCGTCGACGATGTGTGGGAGGGCGAGAGCCTGCTCTACATGCTGCGGGAGCGGATGGGTCTCCCCGGCTCGAAGAACGCTTGTGAGCAGGGCGAATGCGGGTCCTGCACGGTCTACCTGGACGGCGTCCCCGCCTGCGCCTGCCTGGTCGCCGCCGGGCAGGTGGAGGGACGCGAGGTCCGCACCGTCGAGGGCCTCGCCGAAGGGCAGCCGGGGGACGAGCGGCTCGACCCCGTCCAGCAGGCGTTCCTGGAGACCGGCGCCGTCCAGTGCGGGTTCTGCACGCCCGGCCTGATCGTCCAGTCCCACGACCTGATCGAACGCAACCCCGCGCCGTCCGACGCCGAGATCCGCGAGGCGCTGGCCGGCAACCTGTGCCGCTGCACCGGCTACGAGAAGATCCTCGACGCGGTGCGGCTGGCGGCCCGGCGAAAGGCTGCACACACGTGACCACCATCATCGAGAACGCGCACGTCGTGACCGTGTCCGGGGACGAGCACCCCGGCGGCCACATCGTGGTGGAGGGCGACCGGATCACCGCCGTCGGCGCGGGCCCCGCCCCGGACGTCGCGGGCGCCGACCGGATCGACGGCACCGGCTGCCTCGCCACCCCCGGCCTGGTCAACGCGCACCACCACCTGTACCAGTGGGCGAGCCAGGGCCTCGCCACCGACAACACGCTGTTCGAGTGGCTCACGACCCTGTACAAGCCGTGGTCGAAGATGGACGCCGAGGTCGTCGCGGGCGCCGCGAGCGCGGGCCTCGGCTGGCTCGCCAAGTCCGGCTGCACCACCGCGTCCGACCACCACTACCTGTTCCCGCGCGGCCGCGGCGACCTGTTCGCCGCCGAGATCGAGGCCGCCGCGGAGCTCGGCATCCGGTTCCAGCCGTGCCGCGGCTCGATGGACCGCGGCGAGTCGCAGGGCGGCCTCCCGCCGGACGAGGTCGTCGAGGACCTCGACACGATCCTCACCGAGACCGCCGCCGCCATCGACCGCTACCACGACGCCTCGTCCGGCTCGATGCTGCGCATCTCGGTCGCGCCGTGCTCCCCGTTCTCCGTCACCCGCGACCTGCTCGTCCGGTCCGCGGAGCTGGCGCGCGACAAGGGCGTCCGGCTGCACACCCACCTCGCCGAGACCCTCGACGAGGAGGAGCACACCACCGAGCACTTCGGGATGACCCCGACCGAGTACATGGACTCGATCGGCTGGCTCGGCCCGGACGTGTGGCTCGCGCACTGCGTCCACCTGCACGACACCGACATCAAGCGGCTCGCCGAGACGGGCACCGGCACCGCGCACTGCCCCAGCTCCAACGCGCGGCTCGGCGCCGGCATCGCCCGTGTCTCGCACCTGCTGGAGGCGGGCGCGATGGTCGGGCTCGGCGTGGACGGCTCGGCGTCGGCGGAGTTCGTGCCGCTCGCCGGGGAGATCCGGCAGGCGGTCTACATGCAGCGCGCCCGGTACGGGCCGACCGCGCTCACCGCCCGGCAGGCGCTGGAGATGGCGACGCTCGGCGGCGCCCGCTGCCTCGGCCGGGAGGACGAGATCGGCACCCTCGAACCCGGCAAGCTCGCCGACGTCGCGCTGTGGCGGGTCGACGGCTTCCACGCCGCCGTCGATGACCCGGTCGTCGCGTTCGCGTTCGGCGGCACCCCGCCGCTGGAGCGGCTGCTCGTCGGCGGCCGGACGATCGTCGCCGCGGACACGCTCGTCTCCGTCCCGCAGGACGTGGTCGGGCGGCGCGGCGCCGACGCGCACCGGCGGCTCATGCGACTCGCGGAGGAGGTCCTCTAGATGGCCGCACCGGTCAAGGGCCCCGGCCCGGTGAAAAGCCCCGGTCACGTCGTCGCCCCGGGCATCGGCGGCGTCGGCGACAGCCCGCTGCGCCCCGACGGCACCCTGAAGGTCGCCGGCGAGTTCGCCTACGCGTCCGACCTGTGGATGGACGGGATGCTGTGGGGCGCGACGCTGCGCAGCCCGCACCCGCGCGCCCGCATCCGCTCGATCGACATCGGGCCCGCGCTCGCGACGCCGGGCGTGCACGCCGTCCTCACCCACGAGGACGTCCCCGGCCACAAGCTGTACGGCGAGGACCACACCGAGGACCAGCCGGTCCTCGCGATCGGCGAGGTCCGGCACCAGGGCGAGCCGATCGCGCTCGTCGCCGCCGACCACCCGGAGATCGCGCGCCGCGCCATGGAGCGCATCGCCGTCGACTACGAGGTCCTTGAACCGATCACCGACGCCCGCGCGGTGATCGCCGACCCGGAGCGGCTGAAGGTGCAGCCGCGCGGCGGCATCGTCCGGCACCAGCCGGTCCGCGTCGGCGACGTGGACGCAGCGCGCGCACAGGCCGACGTCGTCGTGATCGAGGAGTTCGAGGTCGGCATCCAGGACCAGGCGTTCCTCGGACCGGAGGCCGGCCTGGCGATCCCGTCCGAGGACGGCGGCGTCGACCTGTACGTCTCCACGCAGTGGATGCACAACGACCTGTCGCAGATCGCGCCGTGCCTCGGCCTGGACGAGTCGCAGGTGCACATGACGCTCGCCGGCGTGGGCGGCGCGTTCGGCGGCCGCGAGGACCTGTCGGTGCAGATCCACGCCGCGATGCTCGCCCTGCACACCGGCAAGCCGGTGAAGATGTCGTACAACCGGTACGAGTCGTTCTTCGGGCACGTCCACCGGCACCCCGCGCAGATGCGCTACGAGTACGGCGCCACCGCCGACGGGAAGCTCGTCTACGCCGACGTCGAGATCATCCTGGACGGGGGCGCGTACACCTCGTCGACCCGGAACGTCACCGGCAACGCCGCCTCGCTCGGCGTCGGCCCGTACGAGATCCCGAACATCAGGATCGACGCGTACGGGGTCTACACGAACAACCCGCCGTGCGGCGCGATGCGCGGGTTCGGCGCGGTGCAGGCGTGCTTCGCCTACGAGTCGATGATGGACAGGGTCGCCGCCGCCTGCGGGCTCAGCCCGGTGGAGTTCCGCCGCCGCAACGCCGTCTCGCAGGGCTCCAAGCTCGCGACAGGGCAGGTCATCGAGTCGCCGGCGCCGCTCGCGGAGATGCTGGCCCGGCTGGAGGCCATGCCGATGCCGGCCGCCTGCGACCCGTCCGACATCCGCAACCTGCCCGGCGGCGCGTCCCAGACCACGCACGGCGAGGGCGTGGTGCGCGGCGTCGGCTACGGCGTCGGGATCAAGAACATCTGCTTCTCCGAGGGCGCCGACGACCTGTCCACCGCCCGCGTCCGGCTGGAGGTCATCGGCGGCGAGCCGGCCGCGCTCGTGCACACCGCCGCCGCCGAGGTCGGCCAGGGCCTCGTCACGATCCAGGCGCAGATCGCGCGGACCGAGCTCGGCGTCCAGAAGGTCACCATCGCCCCCGCGGACAACCGGGTCGGGGACGCCGGCTCGTCCAGCGCGTCCCGCCAGTCGTACATGTCCGGCGGCGCCGTCAAGACCGCCTGCGAGGCCGTCCGCGCCGAACTGCTCGCGCGCGCCGCCCGCCGCTACGGCCACGGGGACCTCACCGCCGTCGGCGGGAAGATCGTCTCGCGGGCGGCCGGGGTGCTCGGCAGCATCGAGGACGTCCTCGGCGGCGACGCCATCGAGGAGACCCGCGAGTACCACCACCGGCCCACCACCGGCATGGACCCGGTCACCGGCCAGGGCGTCACCCACACCCAGCTCGCCCTCTGCGTGCACCGCGCCGTCGTGGACGTCGACGTCGACCTCGGCCTGGTCAAGGTGGTCGAGATGGCCGCCGTCCAGGACGTCGGAAAGATCATCAACCGGATCGGCGTGGAGGGCCAGATCCACGGCGGCTCCGCGCAGGGCCTCGGCCTCGCCGTGATGGAGGAGATCGTCGTGTCCGGCGGCCTCGTCCGGAACCCGTCCTTCACCGACTACCTCATCCCGACCATCCTCGACATGCCGCCGATGCGGCTCGACATCCTCGAGAACCCCGACCCGGACGCCCCATACGGGCTCCGCGGCGCCGGAGAGCCACCCACGCTCTCCTCCACGCCCGCCATCGTCGCCGCCGTCCGCGACGCCACGGGCAGAGCGCTCACCCGAGTGCCGGTTCGACCGGAGCACATCATCCAGGAGACCTCCGGCTAGCGATTGATCAACAGGGGCGGCCCGCGCCCGTTCTCGGGGGACGGCGCGGGCATCCACCCCACAACCGCACCCGATCGACCAGCACGGACGGCCCGCACAGGGCCGCGCCGGCGGCCGATCACGCCCCCGTGCTCGCCCCGGGGGCGACCCCGGACCCCGAAATGAGGGCACGAACCGTGACCGAGACCCAGGAGAGGCTTCCCGAGAAGCCGTCCGCCCCCGACCGTTCCGCGCTCGACCGGTTCTTCGACCTGCGCGGGCGGGGAACGACCGTCGCCCGCGAGGTGCGCGGCGGGCTCACCACCTTCGTCGCGATGGCCTACCTGGTCATCCTCATCCCGCTGATCATCGGTGACGCGAAGGACGTCACCGGCGCCACCCTGAACCCCGCGCAGCTCACCACCATGGTCGCGCTGTCGGCCGGGCTGACCACGCTGCTGATGGGCCTGGTCGGCAACGCGCCGCTGGCGATGGCCGCCGGCCTCGGCGTGACCCCGATCGTGGTGTTCCAGGCCGCCCCGCACATGACCTGGCCGCAGGCGATGGGCCTGGTCGTGCTGGAGGGCGTGGTGATCGTGCTGTTCGCGCTCACCGGCATCCGGCAGCTGATCATGGACGCGATCCCGCTGGCGCTCAAACAGGCGATCGGCGTCGGGATCGGCGCGTTCATCGCGCTGATCGGCCTCGTGGACGCCGGGTTCGTCGGCCACCACGACACCGCCTCCACGCCCGTCCAGCTCGGCGTGTTCGGGCAGCTCGTCGGCTGGCCCGTGCTGGTGTTCTGCGCCGGCCTCGTGCTGACGCTGGTGCTGTTCATCCGCAAGGTGCCGGGCGCCATCCTGATCGGCATCGTCGCCGCGACCGTGTTCGCCGTGATCATCGACAAGGTCGCGAAGGTGGACCCGAAGACGTGGGGCGCGGTCGAGCCGAAGCTGCCGCACTCGGTCGTCGCGACGCCCGACTTCGGGCTGATGTTCAAGGTCGACCTGTTCGGCGGGTTCGGCCGGGCCGGCGTCGTCACCGCGACCGTCGTGCTGTTCACGCTGGTGCTGTCCGGGTTCTTCGACGCGATGGGGACGATCCTCGGCGTCTGCGAGGAGGCCGGGATGACCGACGAGAAGGGCCGGCTGCCCGGGCTCAGCCGCATCCTCACCGTGGACGGGTTCGGCGCGATCGTCGGCGGCGGCGTCAACGGCTCGGCGAACACCGCGGTCGTCGAGTCGGCCGCCGGCGTCGCCGAGGGCGCCCGCACCGGCCTCGCCAGCGTCGTCACCGGGCTGCTGCTCACCGCGCTGATCTTCCTGACGCCGCTCGCCGGGGTCGTCCCGGTCGGCGCCGCCGCGCCCGCGCTGGTCGTGGTCGGCGCGCTGATGATGTCGCACTCCCGCAAGATCGACTGGGCCGACATGGAGATCGCGATCCCGGCGTTCCTCACCGTCGTGCTCATGCCGTTCACGTACTCGATCACGGTCGGCGTCGCCGCCGGCGTGCTCGCCTACACCCTGCTCAAGGTCGCGCGGGGCAAGTTCGCGGAGATCCACTGGCTGCTGTACCCGCTGTCGCTGGTCTTCGTCGCCTACTTCGCCCTGCACCCGATCGAGGAAGCCCTCGGAATCAAGTGAGGACCGTTCATGCGTGAGATCGCCGACCGGCTTGCCGCCTGGAACGACGCCGGAGTCCGGTACGCCGTCGCCGTCGTGGTGGCGGTCCGGGGCAGCGCGCCGCGCGCGCCGGGCGCGGCGATGGCCGTGTCCGCCGCCGGCGAGGCCGTCGGGAGCGTGTCCGGCGGCTGCGTCGAGGGCGCCGTGTACGAGCTGTGCCGCGACGCCCTCGACACCGGCGAGATTGTCCGCGAGACGTTCGGCTACAGCGACGACGACGCCTTCGCCGTCGGCCTGACCTGCGGCGGGACGGTCGAGGTGCTCGTGTCGCCGGGGCCGGTCCCCGCGTCGGCGCTCACGCGTGACGACCAGGTGGCGTTCGCCCACCTCATGGACGGGTCAGGCGTCCTGGCCGTCCGTCCGGACCACCACACCGGCACCACCGGACGCGCCGACGTCGACGCCGCGATCGTCGCCGAGGCCCGCGCCATGCTCGACGCCGGCAGGACCGGCATCGTGTCGGTGAGGTGCCGCGACGACCTCGAGGCGTTCGTCCACAGCCACGCGCCGCCGCCGCGGCTGCTGGTCTTCGGCGCGATCGACCACGCGGCGGCGCTCGCGCGGCAGGGGAGCGTGCTCGGCTACCGCGTGACGGTCTGCGACGCGCGGCCCGTCTTCGCCACGCCGGCCCGCTTCCCCGGCGCCGACGAGGTCGTCGTCGACTGGCCGCACCGCTACCTCGCGGCCGAGGCGGAACGCGGCGCGCTCGACGGCCGGACGGTGGTGTGCGTGCTCACCCACGACGCCAAGTTCGACGTCCCGCTGCTGAAGGTCGCGCTGCGGCTGCCCGTCGCCTACGTCGGGGCGATGGGGTCGCGGCGCACCCATCACGACAGGCTCGCCCGGCTGCGTGCGGCCGGGCTGTCCGGCGGGGAGCTGGCGCGGCTGCGCTCCCCGATCGGGCTCGACCTCGGGGCGCGGACCCCCGAGGAGACCGCGCTGGCGATCGCGGCGGAGTTCACCGCCGCGCGCCGCGACGGCACCGCGCTGCCCCTCGGGCAGATCAACGGGCCGATCCACCACGACCGGGCCGCCGTCGCGGCGGCCCAGTGAACGGAGGAGAGGACGTGCCACCCATATTCCTCAACGGAGGCGCGATGCGCGGCGGGCCGCTGCATCACCTGCTGGACGGGGCGCCGCTCATCGCGTCCACCGCCACCGCGCCCCGCTACCGCTTCTACTCGGTCGGGGACCGCTGCCCGGCGCTGTCGCCCGTCGCGCACGGCGGCACCCGCGTCGCCGGCGAGACCTACGAGGTGACCCTCGACGTGCTGCGCGACCGGCTGCTGCCCGCCGAGCCGCCCGAGCTGGAGCTCGGCGTGATCGAGCTGGACGACGGGTCGTCGTCGCTCGCCATGCTGCTGCGCCGGCCGTACACCTCCTATGTCGGGCTGACCGACATCACCGAACATGGCAGCTGGCAGAGCTACCAGAGTTCGAAGGAAGCCGCATGAACGCGAACCGCACGTGGGCCGTCAACTGCTCGATCCTCTTCACCGACCTGCCGCTGGAGGAGCGGCCCGCCGCCGCCAGGCACGCCGGGTTCGACGCCGTCGAGTTCTGGTGGCCGTGGCCCGGCACGCCGGTCCCGTCGGCGTCGCAGGAGGACGCGTTCTGCCAGGCGATCGAGGACGCGGGCGTGCGGCTCATCGGCCTGAACCTGTACGCGGGCGACATGCCGGCGGGGGAGCGGGGCGTGCTGTCGGACCCGGCGCGCGCCACCGAGTTCCGCGCGAGCGTGGACGTCACCGTCCGCATCGCCGAGCGGACGGGCGTCCGGGCGTTCAACGCGCTCTACGGGCAGCGGCTCCCCGGCGTCGCCGCGTCCGAGCAGGACCGGGTCGCCGTGCAGAACCTCGCCTACGCCGCCCGCAAGGTCGGCGCGCTCGGCGGGACGCTGCTCATCGAGCCGCTCGCCCGCGGCCTGAACGGCGCGTACCCGCTGGAGACCGCCGATGACGCGGTCGCCGTCGTGGAGCGCGCCCGCGCGGCCGGCGCCGCGAACGTCGCTTTCCTGTTCGACGCGTTCCACCTGGCCAGCAACGGCGACGACCTGGAGAAGGCCGCGCGGCGGCACGCCGCCGACATCGGCCACGTGCAGATCGCCGACGCCCCCGGCCGCGGCCGTCCCGGCACCGGCGGCATCGACTTCGGCGCGCTGTTCGCGCTCCTCGACGAGATCGGCTACCGCGGCCGGATCGCCCTGGAGTACACGGACCCGCGGCCGGACTTCGCATGGATGGAGAAGCACCGCACATGAGCAAGATCGGATTCATCGGACTCGGCATCATGGGCGTGCCGATGGCCGCCCACCTGGTCCGCGCGGGCCACGACGTGACCGGCTACGACGTCGTCGCGAAGGGCGTGGACGCGCTCGTCGCCGCGGGCGGCTCGGCGGCGGACGGGGTTCCGGCCGCGGTCGCCGGCGCGGACGTCGTCGTCACGATGCTGCCGCAGGACGAGCACGTCGAGGCCGTGTACTTCGGCCCGGACGGCGTCCTGGAGAACGCCGCGCCCGGCACGCTGTGCATCGACTTCTCCACCATCCGGCCGGAGACGTCGATCAAGGTCGCCGAGGCCGGGCGGGAGCGCGGGCTGCGGGTGCTGGACGCGCCGGTCAGCGGCGGCGAGAAGGGCGCGCGGGACGCCGTCCTGTCGATCATGGTCGGCGGGGACGAGGCGGACGCCGACGCCGCCGCGCCGGTCTTCGAGGCGGTCGGCAGGACCGTCGAGCGGGTCGGCGGCAGCGGCGCGGGCCAGTACGTCAAGGCCGCCAACCAGCTGATCGTCGGCGGCACGTACGCGCTGGTCGCCGAGGCGATCGTGCTCATGGAGGCGGCCGGCGTGGACGCCCGCGCCGGCATCGACGTGATCGCCGGCGGGCTCGCCGCCAGCCGCATCCTCGACCTCAAGCGCGCGTCGATGCTGGACCGCGAGTTCGCCCCCGGCTTCCGCATCGACCTGCACCACAAGGACATGGGCATCGCGACCGCCGCCGCCCGCTCCGCCGAGGTGTCGCTGCCGATGACGGGCATGGTCGCCCAGCTCATCGCCGCCGCCCGCGCCCGCGGCTACGGCTCCCTCGACCACTCCGCGCTGCTGAAGGTCGTCGAGGACCTCTCCGGCCGCACGGCCGCCTGACCACCCGGAACCGAAGGAGAAGCATCATGCCGAAGATGCCCGTCATGCGGGCGGTGGTCGAGGTCCTGAAGTCCGAGGGCGTGGACGTCGTCTACGGCTGCCCCGGCGCCGCGATCCTGCCGCTGTACAAGGCGATGGAGGAGGACGGTGGGATCGCGCACCTGATCGTCCGGCACGAGGAGGGCGCGACGCACATGGCCGACGGCTGGTCGCGCACGACCGGCGGCGTCGGCGTCGCGATCGGCACGTCCGGGCCGGCCGGCACCAACATGATCACCGGCCTGTACACCGCGCACGCCGACTCCGTCCCGATCCTGTGCATCACCGGGCAGGCCGCGTCGGACAAGCTGCACCAGGAGGCGTTCCAGGCCGTCGACATCGTGTCGATCGCCGAGCCCGTCACCAAGTGGGCGGTGCAGGTCAAGGAGGCCGCGCAGGCGCCGTGGATCTTCCGGGAGGCGTTCCGGATCGCGCGCAGCGGCCGGCCCGGGCCCGTCCTGATCGACCTGCCGATCGACGTGCAGAAGCAGCTGATCGAGTGGGACGCCTCGATCGACGCGCCGCTGCCCGTCGCGAAGGTCGAGCCGCACCCGCCGCGCGTCGAGAAGGCCCTCGACCTGCTGCTCGCCGCGGAGCGGCCGCTGATCCTCGCGGGCGGCGGCGTGATCCTCGCGGACGCGCACGCCGAGCTGGTGGAGCTGGCCGAACTGCTGCAGGTGCCCGTCCAGGCGACGCTGATGGGCAAGGGCGCGATGGACGAGGACCATCCGCTGTACGCGGGGATGACCGGCGTGCAGACCTCGCAGCGGTACGGCAACGCCTCGTTCCTCGAATCGGACCTGGTCCTGGCGCTCGGCGCCCGGTTCGGCGACCGGCACACCGGGCAGCTCGACGTCTACCGGGAGGGCCGGACGTTCATCCACGTCGACATCGAGCCCACCCAGATCGGGAAGGTGTTCGGCCCCGACCTCGGAATCGTGTCGGACACGAGGCTGTTCCTCCGCGCCGTCATCGACCTGGCGCGCGAGCGCGGCGCCGGGCGTCCCGCCGGGGACTGGGCCGCGCGGGTCCGGGAGCTGAAGGCGACGCTGACCCGGCGCGAGGACTTCGACGACGTCCCGATCAAGGCGCCGCGCGTCTACAAGGAGATCAACGAGTTCTACGGCCCCGACACCTACTTCGTCACCGCGATCGGGCTGTACCAGATCTGGGGCGGGCAGCACCAGAAGGCCGCCAAGCCCCGGCACTACCAGGTGTGCGGGCAGGCCGGGCCGCTCGGCTGGGAGATCCCCGCCGCGATCGGCGTGAAGACCGCGCTCGCCCGCACCGAGCCGGACGCCGAGGTCGTCGGCATCGTCGGCGACTACTCGTTCCAGTTCCTCGTCGAGGAGCTGGCGGTCGCCGCGCAGTACGACGTCCCGTTCGTGCTGATCATGCTGAACAACGAGTACCTCGGGCTGATCCGGATGGCGCAGGACCACGGCGGCTACGCGATGAACTACGAGGTCGACATCCGCTACGACGAGCACGGCGCCGACAACGTCAAGATCATGGAGGCGTACGGCTGCGCCGGCCGCCGGGTGCTGGAGCCCGGCGACGTCCGGCCCGCGCTGGAGTGGGCGCGCAAGGAGGCCGCCCGCACCTCCCGGCCCGTCCTCGTCGAGATCATGATCGAACGGGAGGCCGACACCGCCAACGGAGTCCGGATCGACGACGTCCGCGAGTACGAACCCGTCCCGTAGTCCCGTCCCTGCAACCCCGGAGAGGAGGCGCGCGTGCGGGGTCACGTGCTGATCGCGCCCGACAAGTTCAAGGGCTCGCTGACCGCCGCGCAGGTCGCCGGGCACCTCGCGGCCGGGCTCGCGCGGGCCGCCCCGCACGTGCCCCTCGCCCGGCTGCCCGTCGCCGACGGCGGGGACGGCACCGTCGAGGCGGCGGTGGCCTGCGGGTTCACCGAGGTCCGGGCGCAGGTGTCCGGGCCGACCGGGCGGCCGGTCGCCGCGTCCTACGCCGTCCGCGACGGGACGGCGGTGATCGAGCTGGCCGCGGCGTCCGGGCTGCGCCGGCTGCCCGGCGGGACCCCGGCGCCGCTGGCGGCGTCCAGCCGGGGGACCGGCGAGCTGATCGCGGCGGCGATCGAGCGCGGCGCGACCCGGATCGTCCTCGGCCTCGGCGGCAGCGCCTGCACCGACGGCGGCACCGGGATGGCCGCCGCGCTCGGCGCCCGGTTCCTGGACGCCGCCGGCGACCCGCTGCCGCCCGGCGGCGGCGCGCTCCGCTCGCTCGCCTCGATCGACCCGGGCGGCCTGCCGGCCCGGCTGCGCGGCGTGACGGTCGTCGTCGCCGGCGACGTCGACAACCGGCTCCTCGGCCCGGACGGCGCCGCCGCGGTCTTCGCCCCGCAGAAGGGCGCGACCGCGGCGGACGTCCGGGCCCTGGAGCGCGGCCTCGCCCGCCTCGACGCCGTCGCCCGCCGCGACCTCGGCGCGTACGCGGCGGACCGGCCGGGCGCGGGCGCGGCGGGCGGCACCGGGTTCGGCGCGATGGCGTTCCTCGGCGCCACCGTCCGGCCCGGCATCGGCTACCTGCTCGACCTGCTCGGCTTCGCCGCCCGCGCCGCCGGCGCCCGGCTGGTGATCACCGGCGAGGGGTCGCTCGACCGGCAGTCGCTGCGCGGGAAGGCGCCGGTCGGCGTCGCCCGCGCCGCGGCCCGGCTCGGCGTCCCCGCGATCGCCGTCGCCGGGCGGTGCGCGCTGACCGGCGAGCAGCTGCGCAAGGCGCGGCTCCAGGACGCCTACGCGCTCACCGACCTCGAACCCGATCCGGAGCGGTGCATGGCCGAGGCCGGCCCGCTCCTCGAACGGCTGGCCGAGCGGATCGGCCGCGACCAGCCCGCCCTGGGAGGAGCCGCGTGACCTACGACCTGGTGATCAGGACCCGGCGGGCCGTCCTGCCGGACGGCGAGCGCCCCGCCGCCGTCGCCGTCGCGGGCGGCCGCATCGCGGAGATCGCCGCCCGCGACGCGCCACTGCCCGCCGCGTTCGAGACCGACCTCGGCGCCGCCGCGCTGCTGCCCGGGCTCGTCGACACCCACGTCCACGTCAACGAGCCGGGCCGCACCGAGTGGGAGGGGTTCGCGACCGCGACCCGCGCCGCCGCGGCGGGCGGCGTCACCACCCTGATCGACATGCCGCTGAACTCGCTGCCGCCGACCGTGTCGGCGGGCGCGCTCGCGGTCAAGCGCGCCGCCGCGGCCGGGAAGCTGCACGTCGACGTCGGGTTCTGGGGCGGCGCGATCCCCGGGAACGTTCCGTCGCTGCGCCCGCTGCACGACGGCGGCGTGTTCGGATTCAAGTGCTTCGCCTCCGACTCCGGCGTCCCCGAGTTCCCGCCGCTGTCCTTCGCCGGGATGCGCGAGGCGTTCCGGGAGATCGCCTCGTTCGGCGGCCTCGTCATCGTGCACGCCGAGGACCCGTCCGCCCTCACCGACCCCGCGGACGGCGGGTACCCGGCGTTCCTCGCCTCCCGCCCGCCGGACGCCGAGCGCCGCGCCGTCGAGCAGGTCATCCGGCTCGCCGGGGAGACCGGCGTGCGCGCCCACATCCTGCACCTGTCCGCCGCCGACTGCCTCGAACCCCTCGCCAAGGCCCAGGCGGACGGCCTGCCCGTCACCGCCGAGACCTGCCCCCACTACCTCGTCCTGTCCGCCGACGAGGCTGGAGGGCCCGCTTACAAGTGCTGCCCGCCGATCCGCGACCCCGCCAACCGCGACGCGCTCTGGCAGGGGCTCGCTTCCGGCGTCATCTCCTGCGTGGTCAGCGACCACTCGCCGTCCACGCCCGACCTGAAGCAGGGCGACTTCGCCACCGCGTGGGGCGGCATATCGTCCCTCCAGCTCGGCCTCCCCGCCGTCTGGACGGCCGCCCGCGCGCGCGGGCACGACCTCGCGGACGTCGTCCGCTGGATGGCCGAGGGACCGGCCGCGCTCGCCGCCGTCTCCGGCAAGGGCCGCATCGCCGTCGGCAACGACGCCGACCTCGTCGCGTTCGACCCCGACGCGCCGTTCACCGTCGACCCGTCCCGGCTGCGCCACCGCCACCCGATCACCCCGTACGGGGGCCGCACCCTCACCGGGACCGTCCGGGCGACCTGGCTGCGCGGCGCCCTCGCCGGCGACGCGCCGGCCGGCCGCATGCTCACCCGAAAGGAGACCCCTTGACCGACTTCACCACCCTTCCCGACCTCGCCGTCCGCACCCTCGGCGGCTCGGTCACGGCCGCCAGCGACGAGTCCTTCGAGGAGAAGGAGAACCTGATCAACCCGTGGGCGCCGGCGTTCCGGCCCGAGACGTTCGGGCCGAAGGGCCAGGAGTACGACGGGTGGGAGACGCGCCGCCGCCGCGAGCCCGGCCACGACTGGGCGCTGATCCGGCTCGGCCTGCCCGGCGTCGTCCGCGGCGTCGTCATCGACACCGCCTGGTTCAAGGGCAACTACCCGCCGCACGCGTCCGTCGAGGCGTGCGCGGTGGACGGGCACCCCGGCGACCCGTCCGGCGCCGAATGGGTGGAGATCGTCCCGAAGAGCCCGCTGCGGGGCGACACCGTGCACGCGTTCCCGGTGGACGCCGAGCGGCTCGTCACCCATGTCCGGCTGAACATGTTCCCGGACGGCGGGATCGCGCGGCTCCGCGTGCACGGCGAGGTCGTCCCCGACCCCGCGCACCTCACCGGCCTCACCGTCGACCTGGCCGCCCTGGAGAACGGCGCCCGCGTCGTCGAATGCTCGAACATGTTCTACTCGTCGCCGGACAACATGCTGTTCCCCGGCCTCGCGCGCAACCAGGCGGAGGGCTGGGAGACCGCGCGTCGCCGCGAGCCCGGCAACGAATGGGCGGTGGTCCGGCTGGCCGCTCCGGGGACGATCCGGCTGGCCGAGGTCGACACCACGAACCTGAAGTTCAACGCGCCCGCCGAGGTCTCCCTCACCACGCCGGACGGTACGACGCTGCTGCCGCGGACCCGCCTCCAGCCGGACGCCCGGCACCGGTTCCGCGTCGAGACGCCCGAGGTCTCCCACGTCCGGGTGAACATCCACCCCGACGGCGGCCTGGCCCGCCTGCGCCTGTGGGGGAGCCTCACGCCGGCGGCGGAACGGTCCCTGGCGGGCCGCTGGGACGACCTGCGGCCGGGCGCCTGATCCGGGGGGCTCCGGGGCGCCCGGCGGCCGGGGGCGTCAGCCCTCGGCGGGCTCCTCCTCCAGGAGGTCGTCGAACTCGCCGTCCTTGACCCCGGCGATGAAGGCGTCCCACTCGGCCTCGGTGAAGTACAGGATGGGGCCCTCGGGGTTCTTCGCGTCGCGCATCACGACGGCGCGGTCGCCGAAGTCCTTGTGCTGGACGGGAACGTCCTTGCCATCGATGAACTCGATGATGACCCCGTCGCTGAGGATCGGCTCCTGCTCGGTCACTGGCACACCTTCCCTGTCCGCCGGTTCCGTCCGCCCGGTCGCGTCCCACAGTAGTGCGCGGTGACCGGCCGCACACGGGAAAGGACGGGGCTCCGGCGGGCGTGCGGGGCCCTCCTCAGTCGGTGAGGAGGCGGTCGGCGGAGATCTCCAGCCGGGCCTGGATCACCTCGGCGGTCGCCTGGCCGCGCAGCATCTCGATCATCTCCATCGTCCACACCGACGACAGCGCGCGGGCGACGACGCGGCGCCGGTCGTCGGCCGGGACGCCGCCGGCCGGGCCGACCGCGGCGCGCAGCATCAGGTTCGTCATCCGCTCGCTGAAGTCGGTCTTGACGTCCGACAGCAGCAGCGAGCGGATCAGCGCCTCGGCGAGCTCGGGCTCGCGCATCAGCCCGCGCGTCGCGCGCATCAGCACCTCGACGGTGCGCTCGGCGGCCGTGCCGCCGCGCGGCGGGCGGCGCTCGATGCTGCCCTCCAGGAGGTCGATCTCCTCGCTGACGACCGCGACGACCAGGTCCATCTTGGACGGGAAGTAGCGGTAGAGCGTGCCGAGCGCGACGCCGGCGCGCTCGGCGACGGTGCGCATCTGCATCGCCTCGATGCCGCCGCGGGAGGCCAGCGCGGCGGCGGCCTGGACGATACGCTTGCGCCGCTGGTGCTGGCTGCGCGAGCGCACGCCCTGCCCCGCGGCCTGGCCCGCCCGCCGGTCCGCCGCGGCGCCGCCCGAAGGCTCGTCCCCGGTCACTGTCGGCTCTGCGGTCACGGTCATCCTCCTCGCGCGGGCGCCCGCTTCGGGCGCCGCTCCGGCCTCCAGCGTACAGGTCGCGCGAGAACCTGTTATCTGATTGGCCGCGGCGGGTCGCCGATCGGGGGCCCGCCGGGTGGTCACCGAACCCTTACTTGCTAGGTGAATCCGCGTTTCGGCGATGCCGGTCACGCCGCTGGACACAGACTAGAATCTGTTCTACTTTTTCGCCGTGGGCGTCCGTCCGGCCGGCCGCGCCAGGAAGGGAGCGGATGAGTGGACTTCAACCTCGACGAGACCCAGCAGGAGCTGAAGGGGCTCGCGGCGGACCTGCTCGCGCGGGAGGCCGCGCAGGAGCGGCTGGAGGCGTTCGAGAAGAGCGGCGCCGCCTATGACGACGCCACCTGGAAGGCGTTCGCGCAGGCCGGGCTGATCGGCGCGGTGCTGCCCGAGGACGCCGGCGGCGCCGGGCTCGGCCCGGTCGAGCTCGCGGTGATCCTCCGCGAGGCCGGCGCGCGGACGGCGCCGATCCCCGCCTACGCCTCGCTGGCGCTCGCGGCCGTCCCGATCGCCAAGCACGGCACCGCCGAGCAGCGCGCGCTGCTCGGGCCGCTGGCCGAGGGCGAGACCGTGCTGACCGGCGCGTACCGCGAGGTCGGCCCGGCCGGCGAGGTCGCGGCCACGGCCCGGCGCGACGGCGACGGCTACGTGCTCGACGGCGTGAAGACGTTCGTCCCCTACGCGCAAGAGGCGGCGCGGATCCTCGTCCCGGCGCGGGTCGAGGGCGCCGGCATCGGGGTCTTCCTCGTCGAGCCGTCCGCCGCGACGATCACCCCGCAGCACTCCGCGACGACCGAGCCGCTGTCGCGCGTCGCGCTCGACGGCGTCCGCGCCGGCGCCGGCGCCCTGCTCGGCGGGACCGCCGACGGCGCCGCCTGGGACACCCTGCGGCTGTCCGCCGTCGCGGGCGCGGTCGCGCTGTCGTCCGGCGTCATCGAGGGCGCGCTGGAGCTCACCAAGGAGTACACCAAGACCCGCGAGCAGTTCGAGCGGGCGCTCGCGCAGTTCCAGGCCGTCACCATGCAGATCAGCGACGTCTACATCGCCAAGCGCGCGCTGGACGTGGCCGTCTGGGCCGGCGTGTGGCGGCTCGCCGAGGGCGCCGCCGACGCCGAGGAGCTGCTCACCATCGCCGCCTACAACGCGTGCGACCCCGTCGTGAAGGCGCTCTACACCTGCCAGCACCTGCACGGCGGCATCGGCCTCGACATCACCTACCCGCTGCACCGGTACTTCGCCTGGGGCAAGCAGGCCGGGCACCTGCTCGGCGGCGCGGAAGACCGGCTCGACTCACTCGGCGCGCTCATCGCCCAGGAGGCCTGAATGTTCATCGACCTGACCGGGGAGCAGAAGAAGCTCCGCGCCGAGCTGCGCGAGTACTTCGAGAACTGCCTGACCGCCGAGCAGCGCGCCGCGATCGGCGCCGACCCGTTCGGCCCCGCCTACCTGGAGCACTGCAGGCGCCTCGGGCGCGACGGGATGCTCGGCGTCGCGCTGCCGAAGGAGTACGGCGGCCGCGGCTTCGGCCCCGTCGAGCAGACCATCTTCGCCAACGAGATCGCCCGCGCCGAGGTCACCTACCCGCTCATCACGCTGAACTCCGTCGCGCCGACGATCCTGCAGTACGGGTCGGACGCGCACAAGGAGTTCTTCATCCCGCGGATCCTCGCCGGCGAGTGCCACTTCGCGATCGGCTACAGCGAGCCGGGCGCCGGCACCGACCTCGCCGCGCTGCGCACCACCGCCGTCAAGGACGGCGACCACTACGTGGTGAACGGCCAGAAGATCTTCACCTCCGGCGCGCAGACCGCCGACTACGTGTGGCTCGCCGCCCGCACCGACCCGGCCGCGAAGAAGCACAAGGGCATCTCGATGCTCATCGTGGACTGCAAGGACCCCGGCTTCTCCTGGACGCCGATCATCACCATGGACGGCGCGCACCACACCAACTCCACCTACTTCCAGGACATCCGCGTCCCCGCGGACATGCTGATCGGCGGGGAGAACAACGGCTGGGACCTGATCGTCAACCAGCTCAACCACGAGCGGGTCACGCTCGGCCCGGCCGGCAACATCGGGCACACCCGCAACCGGTTCGAGGACTGGGCCCGCGCCACCGCCGGACGCGACGGCCGGCCGCTCCTCGCCGAGCCCGCCGTCCGCCGCGCGCTCGCCCAGGTGCACGCCTACCTGCGCGTCAACGAGATCCTCAACTGGCAGGTCGCGGCGAACCAGGACCTCGGCTGGCTCGGCGCCGCAGACGCGTCCGCCACCAAGATCTACGCCTCGGAGCGGGTGCAGGAGGTCGGCCGGATCGTCGGGGACGTCCTCGCCCGCTACGGCGACCCCGGCGACCCGGCCACCGCGGAGTTCATGCGGGTGACCGACCGGATGGCCAAGGGCGCGCTCGTGCTCACCTTCGGCGGCGGCGTCAACGAGATCCAGCGCGAGCTGATCGCGATGATCGGCCTCGGCCTGCCGCGCGCACCGCGCTGACCCGGACGGGAGACCCGTGCACGACGAACTGATGGCGCTCGCCGGGCGGCTCGCCGCCGCCGGCGAGCGGCCCCCGCTGCCCTGCCCCGACCCGGTGAACGCGGCGATGATCCGCAACTGGACGCAGGCCCTCGGCGACACCGGGACCTGGGACGACGTCGCGCCGCCCGCGATGATCCAGGTGTGGTCGATGCCCGGCCTCGTCCGCCGCCCGGACCAGAAGGGCGCCGCGGACCAGGTGCTGGGGATGCTGGACGCCGCCGGCTACACCGGCATCGTCGCCACCAACTGCGACCAGACCTACGACCGCTGCGTGAAGGTCGGCGAGCAGCTGAGCACGCGGATGCGGTTCGGCGGCGTCACCGGCCCGAAGCGGACCGCGATGGGCGAGGGCTACTTCGTCACCTGGTACCAGTCCTGGTACGACGAGAACGACGAGCGCGTCGCCGAGATGCTGTTCCGGGTGCTGAAGTTCAGGCCCGGCAAGCGGCCGCCCGCCGCCAGCACCGGCGGGAGGTACCCGCTGCGCCCCGCGGTCGGCAAGGACACCGCGTTCTTCTGGGACGGGGTGAACGCCGGCGAGCTGCGCATCCAGCGCTGCGCCGACTGTGGAACGCTCCGCCACCCGCCCGGCCCGATGTGCCCGCACTGCCATTCGCTGAACCGCGACCACGTCGTGGCGAGCGGACGCGGCGTCGTGCACAGCTACGTCGTCCACCACCACCCGCCCGTCCCCGGCCGGACGCCCCCGTACGCCGTCGCGGTCGTGGAGCTGGAGGAGGGCGTCCGGATCGTCGGGAACGTCAACGGCTGCCCGCCCGACCAGGTGCGGGTCGGCATGCCGGTCCGGCTGGTGTTCGAGCGGATGGACGACGAGCTCGTCCTCCCGCAGTGGACCCCGGCGGACGCCCCGCCGCCCGCGCCGCCTTCGCCGCCCGCCGCGACCGCGGTCGCGGAGCCGGCGTCCGGCGGCCTGGAGATCGAGCTGACCCCGACGTTCATCATCTCGACCGCCATCGCGACGCGCGACTTCATGCCCGTCCACCACGACCCCGCGCAGGCCCGCGCACAGGGCTCGAAGGACATCTTCGTCAACATCCTGACCAGCATCGGGCTCGTCCAGCGGTACGCGCTGGAGACCGTCCGGGACGCGACGCCGGAGAGCATCGAGGTGCGCCTCGGCGCGCCCGCCTACGCCGGCGACACCCTCACCCTCACCGGCGACCGCGTCGACGACCGCACCCTCCGCGTCCGCGGCGCGGTGAGCCTAGGCGACCACCTCACCGCCACGGTCCGCTTCAAGGAGGCGCGATGAGCCTGTCGGGGAAGGCCGCGATCGCCGGCATCGGCGCGACCGAGTTCTCCAAGGAGTCGGGCCGCTCGGAGCTGCAGCTCGCCGCCGAGGCGTGCCTCGCCGCGATCAAGGACGCGGGGCTGACGCCCTCCGACGTCGACGGTCTGGTCACCTACACCGCCGACGCCAACTCCGAGATCGCCGTCCAGCGCGAGCTCGGCATCCCCGCGCTGCGGTTCTTCTCCCGCGTCGACTACGGCGGCGGCGCGGCCTGCGGCACCGTCGCGCACGCCGCGATGGCCGTCGCGACCGGCCAGGCGAACGCGGTGCTGTGCTACCGCGCGTTCAACGAGCGCTCCGGCCACCGCTTCGGCCAGGCCGCCCCGTCCGGCCGCGTCGACGCGACCGGCCTGGAGTTCTCCTGGCACCTGCCGTTCGGCTTCGCGACCCCCGCCGCGTGGGTCGCGATGCAGGCCCGCCGCTACATGCACGACTACGGCGCGACCAGCGAGGACTTCGGACGGGTCGCCGTCGCGATGCGCCGCCACGCGGCCACGAACCCGGCCGCCTGGTTCCACGGGCGCCCGATCACGCTGGAGGAGCACCAGGCGTCCCGGTGGATCGTCGACCCGCTGCACCTGCTGGACTGCTGCCAGGAGTCCGACGGCGGCGTCGCGGTGCTGGTCACGTCCCTGGACCGCGCCCGCGACCTGCCGAACCGGCCCGCCGTCATCACCGCGGCGGCGCAGGGCACGGGCCCGGACCAGATGATGATGTTCGGCTACTACACCGGCGAGCTGTCCGCGCTGCCCGCGATGGCGACCGTCGGCGACACGCTCTGGGCCCAGTCCGGGCTTTCCCCGGATGACGTCCAGACCGCGATCCTCTACGATCATTTCACCCCGTTTGTCCTGGTTCAGCTGGAGGAGCTCGGCTTCTGCGGCCGCGGCCAGGCGAAGGACTACATCAAGGACGGTGGCATTGAGCTCGGCGGCAGGCTTCCGGTCAACCCCAACGGGGGTCAGCTGGGTGAGGCGTACATCCACGGCATGAACGGCATCGCCGAGGCCGTCCGGCAGGTGCGGGGGGCCGCGGTGAACCAGGTCCCGGACGTCCGCAACGTCCTGGTGACCGCGGGCACCGGCGTGCCCACCAGCGGCCTCGTCCTCAGCGCTCCCGAGTAGCGTCCCACCTGCGCGTTTGCCGCAGGACCGGAGGGACACACTCACTCCGACGCCGCCGGGCTCCCACGCGTGCGCGGGCAGCCGCGCCGGTCCGGCGGCACACGGGGGCCAGGGCGATGAGGATGATGCTGCGGGCGCGGATGGACACCCGGATGGGGAACGAGGCGCTCAAGAACGGCACGCTGCCGGAGACCATGCAGGCGCTGGTGGACAAGCTCAAGCCCGAGGCGGCCTACTTCACCGCCGTCGAGGGCCGGCGCTGCGCCACCCTCGTCTTCGACATGCAGGACAGCTCCCAGATCCCCTCGATCGCCGAGCCGCTCTTCAAGGCCCTCGGCGCGGAGATCGAGATCGTCCCGGCGATGAACCTGGACGACCTGCGGAAGGGCCTCGCCGCGCTCTGAGGCGCGGACCGGATGCCGCGCATAATCCGGTTACTGGAATAATCGGATTATGCGACTGACGAGGGAGGAGACCAAGGAGCGCAACCGCCGGGCCCTGCTCGACGCCGCGCTCCGGACCGTCTCCCGCGACGGCTACCAGGCCAGGCTCGAGGACATCGCGGAGCGGGCCGGCCTGACGACCGGCGCCATCTACTCGCTGTTCGGCAGCAAGGACGGCCTGCTCACCGAGCTGGTCACCGGCTACCTGCGCCCGCACTACGCGGAGATCGAGCGCGCGGTCCCGCCCGGCCTGGCCCTGGCGGAGGCGGTCGGCGCCTACGCCCGGCACTACCGGCGCACGTGCGACGGGACGGGCGCGCGGGCGGGCCTGTCGGTCCAGCTCGGCCTGCTGGACATGGCCCTGCGCACCGCCGACCCGGGCTCGCAGCTCGCACCCCTCTTCCAGACCCACGAGGAGCAGCTCACCGCGCTGTTCACCGGCCGCGCCCACGGCGGCGGCACCGTGACCCCCCAACAAGCGAAACGCCTGGCCGTCGCACTGGGCGCCCTCTTCATCGGCCTAGGCCAGGGCGTGGTCCTCGGCCTCGCCCCGTCCGCCGACGAACAATACTTCGCCGACGCAGCCCTGGCCCTGGTCACCAACACCTCCCTCCTCGACGCCCAGGACTGACCGGCCGCTAGAGGCGGGTCGCCGTGCGGATCAGGGCGGCCAGGGCGGGGGAGCGGCTGTGCGGCGGCCAGGCGATCACGGTGGTCACCGGCGGTGCGTCCAGGACGGGGACTGCGGTGAGGCCGTCGCCGAGGTGGGGGCGGCTCGACTCCGGCAGGATCGCCGACGCGCGGCCTAGCGCGATCAGCTGGAGCAGCTGCACGTGGTCGCGGACGCGGAGGCCCGGGCCGTCCGGGTAGCTGCCGTCGGGGCGCGGCCAGCGGGGCAGCGGCAGGTCGGGCAGCCCGGTCACGTCGGCGGTCAGCAGGTGGGGCCTCGTAGTGAGGGGGTGCCCGGCCGGCAGGACCGCCACCTGCCCCTCGGTGCGCAGCTCCTCGGTGTCGAGGCCGGTCGTCGAGTCGAACGGCCGGTGCAGCAGCGCGACGTCGGCGCGGCCGTCGCGCAGCAGCCGCTCCTGCTCGCCCGGGGCGCACAGGAGCACGTCGACGGGTGCCGCGGACGGTTCGGCGGCGTGGGCGTCGAGGAGCTTCGCCAGCAGCTCGCCGGCCGCCCCCGCCTTGGTGACGAGGACGAGCGCGGGCCGTCCGGTCGCCGCGGCGGCGGCGCGGCGGGTGCGGCGGTCCGCGGCCTCGACGGCGTCGAGCGCGGCCCGGCCCTCGCGGAGCAGCACCGCCCCCGGACCGGTCAGCGCGATGGTGCGGTTGGTGCGGTCCAGCAGCGTCGTCCCGAGCCGCCGTTCGAGCCGCTGGATCGCCCGCGACAGCGGCGGCTGCGCGATCCCGAGCCGTTCGGCGGCGCGCCCGAAGTGCAGTTCCTCCGCGACGGCGACGAAGTACCGCAACTCCCGCGTCTCCATGCCGCCACGCTACCCGCCACCGGCCCGCGTGCGATACCGCTGGGGTATCGCACCCCACCCAGACGGTGTTGGAAGTCCGACCCGTCCGGCGGCGAGGATCGCAGACATGAGCGAACAGAAGACCGCGCTGGTCAGCGGCGCGAACAAGGGCATCGGATACGAGATCGCGGCGGGCCTGGCCGCCCTCGGCTGGAGCGTCGGCGTCGGCGCCCGCAACGAGGAGGCCCGGGCCGCCGCGGTGGACAAGCTCCGCGCCGCCGGAGCCGACGCGTTCGGCGTGCCGCTGGACGTGACCGACGACGCGAGCGTCACCGCCGCCGCCGCGCTGATCGAGGAGCGCGCCGGCCGCCTCGACGCGCTCGTCAACAACGCCGCCATCACCGGCGGCATCCCGCAGGAGCCCACCCGGGTCGCCCCCGACACCATCCGGGCCGTCGTGGAGACCAACGTCATCGGCGTCGTCCGCGTCACCAACGCGATGCTGCCGCTGCTGCGGCGCTCGCCGTCCCCCCGGATCGTGAACATGTCCAGCACCGTCGGGTCCCTCACCCGGCAGACGACGCCCGGCGCCGAGACCGGCCCGATCTCCGCCGCCTACGCGGCGTCCAAGACCTTCCTCAACGCCGTCACCGTCCAGTACGCCAAGGAGCTGCACGGCACGGACATCCTGATCAACGCGGGCTGCCCCGGCTTCTGCGCGACGGACCTGAACGGCTTCCGCGGCGTCCGCACCCCCGAGCAGGGCGCGGCCATCGCGGTCCGTCTCGCGACCCTTCCCGACGGCGGCCCCACCGGCGCGTTCTTCGACGACGACGGCTCGATTCCCTGGTGACGCTGCTGCGAGCGGATCCGCCGTGGGCGGATAGGGCTGTGACCGCTGCGCGCGTTGCCGCAGGGTGAAGGGCATGAGCGAGGAACAGAAGAGCCCTTTGTTCAACGAACGCGTGCGGCGCGAGCTCTACGCGCAGCGCGTCCTCGTCCTGGACGGCGTGCTCGACGACGACAACGGAACGCTGCTCGCGACGCAGCTGATCACCCTGGCGGGGGAGGACCCGTCGGCCGACATCGCGCTGTGGATCCATTCCCCCGGCGGGTCCGTGCCGTCGATGCTCGCGATCCGCGACGTCATGCGGCTGATCCCGTGCGACGTGGCGACGGTGGTGCTCGGCATCGCCTACAGCGCCGGGCAGTTCCTGCTGTCGTCCGGGACGCCCGGCAAGCGCCGCGCGATGCCGCACGCCCGCGTGCTGATGCACCAGGGCTCCGCCGGCATCGGCGGCGCCGCCGTCGACATCGAACTGCAGGCCAACGACCTGCGCCACACCCGCGACACGGTGCTCGGGCTGATCGCCGAGGACACCGGCCAGCCCCTGGAGCGGGTCTTCGAGGACTCGCTGCACGACCGCTGGTACACCGCGACAGAGGCGCTCGAATACGGGTTCATCGACGCGATCGTCGACGCCTACGACGACGTCGTGCCGCCCCGCCGCCGCCCGGTCGGGCTCGGCGCGCCCTCCGGAGGATCCGCCCGATGAGCAGCTACACCATTCCGAACGTCATCGCGCGGGACTCGCGCGGCGAACGCATCATGGACGTCTACTCGCACCTGCTGACGGAGCGGATCATCTACCTCGGCACCGCCATCGACGCCGGGGTCGCGAACGCGCTCGTCGCACAGCTGATCCACTTGGAGGCGGACAACCCCGACGGCGACATCCAGCTGTACATCAACTGCGAAGGCGGCGACCCGAGCGCGATGCTCGCCGTGTACGACACGCTGCGCTACATCCGCCCGCAGATCGCGACGACCTGCGTGGGGCAGGCCGTCGCCGTCGGCGCGGTGCTCCTCGCCGCGGGCGCGCCCGGCAAGCGCGCCGCGCTGCCGCACACCCGCGTCGTCCTGCACCAGCCGATGGGCCAGGGCCGCGGCGCGATCCCCGACCTCATCCTCCAGGCGGACGAGGTCGTCCGCGTCCGCGCGGACATCGAGGGCATCCTGTCCCGGCACACCGGGCAGGACGTCGCGACGCTGCGCGCCGACACCGACCGCGACCGCGTCTTCACCGCGAAGACGGCGAAGGAGTACGGCCTCATCGACCACGTGATCGAGGAACGGCGGCCGATCCCCGTGTAGCGGCTAGGCCGCCAGGGCGTAGGCGGCCATGCAGGTCGGTCCGGCCGGCGCCGTCCGCACCGGCGCCGGCGCCACGGCCACGAGGCTCGTCGCGACGTCCAGCGCGAGGTCGGCGAGCGTCACGTCCAGGGCGCCGGCGACCGCGGCGATCATCTCGCTCGACGGCTCCTTGATGCCGCGTTCCATCTCGGAGAGGTACTGCGGGGAGACCCCGGCGCGGCGCGCGGTCTCCGTCAGGATCTCGCCGCGCTCGGTGCGCCGGCGCCGCAGGCACCGGCCGAGCGCGTCGCGCCACAGCGGCTCCGCCGGCCGGCGCGGCGCGGTCGGCTCGTGCGGCGTCTCGCCGGCGGGCATGAGCGGTCGGGTCGTCTCGGCCATGCGCACACGGTAACCCGGCGCCGCCGCCGGACACCACGCGTTCCGCCCACCGCAGAAGCGGACAACCCCGGCGCGGCGGACTCAGGGGGAGAAGGCCGGGCCGGTTCCGCCGTCCAGATGGCGGACGACCTGCTCGGCCGTCTCCTGGAGGTCGACGAGCGGACGGCGGACGTAGCGGGTCGCGGACGCCCACCAGCAGAAGTGCCGCCGATGGACCCAGACGTTCAGGCCGGGCAGGGCGACGACCGAGACGCCGCGCTCGTCGCTGCTCCGCGTCCCCCGGAACCCGCGCCGCGTCACGCAGAGCAGGAGGCACTGCGCGGCCGTCCCCGGATGCACCCTGACCGTCCGGCCCGGCCAGGCGAGGGGAAGCGGAAGCAGGAACCAGACGGCCTTGCCCGAGACGGCCCTCTCAGCGACCCGCGACCGCGTCGCCGCACACCCCCACCCGGCGGTGAACTCCTCAAGAATCGCAAGCCCCTTGCCGCGCTCGTCGAGGAGGCCGGCCCCGGACGCATACGGCATTGACGTCCGAGCGCAGTCGAACACCGAGACGACGAGTTGAGGGGACGGGACCATCCGCGCCCACACCCACAGTTCCGGCGGCGCGTGCGGCCGGTCGTGCGGCGCGGGATGCCCGTAACGGAGCGCGTTGGTCGCGGTCTCGGAGACGGCGAGCTTCCCGTCCTCGATCACGTCCCGCCCCAGCCCGAGCCCGGCCAGCGTCCGCTGAAGGTACGCCCGCGCCGCCGCCGGCCCACTCTCATCACTAGGAAGCCGCCAGACACACACCCCGCCCACCCCGAGGTTCGCCGCACCCTCAACCACCATCGGATCCCGCCTTCTGCAGGTTCTACGGTCGCCGACAGCGACCCGAAGTCACTGTCAGTGTCATCTCGGTCACATAGTGCGCTGCTAGCCTCCGTATCCGCAACAGTTTCAGGGAAGAAGTCAGAGATCATTTTGGCGATCTTCCGGCGATCCGCTTGTCGGCCGACTACGGACCGGGCATGCTCGGTCACATGCCAGCCAGGCCCCCGACCATTCGCGAACGCCGCCTCGCCGCTGAGCTGCGCAGGCTGCGAGAGAACACCACGCCGTTGAACCTCGAAGAGGCCGCCGGGCGGCTCGCGTGGAGCAAGACCAAGCTGTCCCGGATCGAGAACGCCCTTCGCCGGGTCACGCCGACCGAGGTGCAGCAGATGCTCGACCTCTACGGGGTGGCCGGTCCACGCTCCGACGCTCTCGTCGGCTTCTCGCGGACGACGCGACAGCGCGGTTGGTGGGACAGCTACGAGAACAGCCTGCCCACCGACTATGCGACGTACATGGGCCTGGAAGCCGAGGCCGAATGGCTCAACTCCTACACGTTGGGCCTGGTCCACGGTCTGATGCAGACCGACGACTACACCTACCACGTGACCAAGTCGATCTTGATGCGCTTCTCTCCTACCTCGGAGGTCGAGAGGCGCGTTTCGGCTCGCATGGCGCGGCAGAAGGCATGGCTGGAGCGCGAGCAGCCCGCCAGGTTGTGGACGATTCTGGACGAGACGGCGCTCACGCGCGCCATGGGCGGCCCCAATGTGATGCGCGCTCAGTACCGTCGCATCATCGAACTGGCCGACCTCCCGCATGTGATGTTCCAGATCATGCCCGTGGCCGCCGGTGGGCACCCCGGTGTCGTGGGCAGCTTCGCGATCATGGGATTTCCTGAACGCTTCACTCCGAACGTCGTCTACGTCGAGAACATGACAAGCGCCCTGTACATCGAGGACGAGAAGGAGGTGCACACCTACTCTTTGGCGTTCGAGCAGATGGGGGCCATGGCTCTGAGCCCGGAGGAGTCACTGGCTATGCTCGAACGGCTTGCACGGCAATAGGTATCAGGAGGGGCATAGTGTCCGATCTCCCCCTCGACCGGGCGATCTTTCGGAAGAGCAGTCACAGCGAAGGAGCCAACGGCTGTGTCGAGGCGTGCGTTTCCGGCTCTCACCGCCTCGTCCGGGACTCCAAGAACCCCGACGGCGGCTTTCTCAGCCTGGGGCCGGGTGCGTGGGCGGCCTTGGTGTCGGAGATCAAGCAGGGGACGTACGACTTCGACGAAGCGCGCTGAGACGAGCATCAGATCGCCGAGCTGTGGCGGCTGGGCGTTCGTCCACCGGACGCCTGGTGGCGGCGACGACCGGAGCCGCGCCTGTTGAACGCCGGCCTGGTGTCTAGGGGGCCGGGGTTGTGCGGCGGTGCAGGTGAAGGGTCAGGGCGAGCAGGCCGAGCGGGGTGCCCACGGCCAGGGCGCCGACCGCCTTGTGCTCCCGGGCGGAGACCGCCGCGGCGCATCCGGACGTGCCGAGTTCGTCGGGTCCGGCGTCGGAGCCGTACTGCCGCTTGTTGAACGCCTCCCGGTCGAAGAGCGCGGGTACACCGCACGACATCGGCTGCTGGAAGCTTCCGTCGTTGTCGAAGGACGGCGGGAGGAGCATCAGGCCGAGCGCCAGGAGGAAGCCGCCCACCGCCGGAACCGCGCAGACCCAAGCACAAATGAGCAGGTCTCGGTTGGTCCGGGGCATGTTGGTGTCGGTCACGCCGGGAGACGTTATCGCGACGTACGCGAACGGCATCGCGGTGGTCCGGTCTCCCCGTCCAAGACCATGGCTTGAGCTGAACGGCTCCGCCGCCTCACCGAGCGAGACGACGTCTCAGGCGACCTTGGTGATCTTGCATTCGATGCCGCCGTGCCCGATCGGGGCTTGCGCCGCGGTGGTTCCTCTGAAGGCGTTCGTGCCCTGAACCTCGAAGGTCTGAAGGCCGATCCGCTGCCGAGACGCCGCGTCCAGAACCTCGACGGTGACCGAGTAGCGCGTCGCGTTGCCCGTGATCGTGCCGCTGATCGTCACCGTGCTCTTCGAACCGGTCGTGTTCACCTGGCATTCGACGTGGGTGCTGTAGCTCTTCGGGCCAAGGCTGGACTGGGCGCTCCCCTTTTGCGCACCGGTCAGGTAGAGAACGGCGAGCAGTCCCAGGAGCCCTGCCGAACCCAAGGCGATGAACAAGAAGGTCTTCCACCTGGGGCGCCGACGCGGGCCGTAGTCGTCATCGGCCATGGTCCACTCGTGAGTCGGCATCGCTGTCCCGTCACCCTGATCGATCCTGCTGCGCGAAGTCTGCGCAGGTCAGCATATAGGTCAGTACGTGTGACTTGATCTTGTTGGTCCGGTATCCGGCGCTGGTGGCCGCGTCACCGTGGCCCGCCCAAGGACGGCGCCCAAGTGTTGTTCATCTTTGCGGCCTGCCTCGCCGTGAGCGTCGTGGGCGTCGGCGGATACCTCGTTTTCCGGGCCGTGAACAAGCCCGCGCACAACGGCCTGATCGCGGCCATCCTGGATCCGAGCGACTCGCCATCGACGAAAGCCGAAATCCAACGGCGCGTGGTGTCGATGCCGCAGGTCGCAGTGGACTACGACGCTTCACCCGAGGAACTGCCTCGGTGGTTCAAGGGCCGGCACCCGTGGGGCGACATGCACCCTGAGGCGTATCTGGTGAAACTGCGCCCGGGCGCCGATCGCGACACCCTCAAGGCGCACCTCCGCGAATTGCCCGGCGTCTACATGGTCACGGACGTCCCCGACACTGGCCGAACCATCGGCGTCTGAGCACAGCGCCTGCCGGAGGAGTCGGTCAGGTACAGAACGATCTCGTCGGTTCTTCGGTGGTCGGGGGTCCTCGCTGAAGGTGTGGGCGATCGGTCATCGGGCCGACTTATCTCGTGTGGCATGACCGCCGAACGGTGGGTCAGGGGGCTGAATATGAGGTGGGTCGATTGCCTGGCGGGGGTGTCGTGCGAGGATCGTTTGTTCTTCCGGGTGGTGGGTTGGGCATTGTTCTTTCGTGGCTCTATCTGCGGCCCCTGAATGATGGTTTTTTGGTGCCGTAATGCCTGGTCGGGGTAGGGGGCGCTGGTGGAGCGGCCAGATTTTCGTGGCATTTCGGTGATGTTGGGAAAGGGGATCCGGGGCGACGATCGGCATGGCAGAAATCTCCCGATGCGTCACCTTTGGGGTAGCCGTGCAGAAGCTTCCGGAATTCCCGTTCCCGGCCGATCATGCCCTCCGGCCGTCGCCGCTGCTCGCGGACGTGCGGGCCGGTGGTGCGCCCGTCCGGGTCCGGCTCGGGTACGGGGCTCCGGCGTGGCTCGTCACGCGGTACGAGGACGCCCGCACCGTCCTGAGCAGTCCCGTGTTCGGACGCGACCACGAGCGCGCCGGCATCCCGGCCGACCGCATCGCCGGGATGACGCCGGCCGACCCGACCAGCCGGACGCTGCTCAGCGAGGACCCGCCCGACCACACCCGGCTGCGCCGGTTCGTGTACCGGACGTTCACGCCGCGAAGGGTGGAGGAGCTGCGGCCGGGCACCGAGCGGATCGCCGCGCGGCTGCTCGACGCGATGATCGCGGCGGGCTCTCCGGCGGACCTCGTCGAGGGGTTCGGGCTGCCGCTGCCGATCCAGGTCATCTGCGACCTGCTCGGCGTCCCGGTCGCCGACCGGGCCCGGTTCACCGCATGGGCGGACTCGCTGCTCAGCACCGCCGACCGGCCCGTGGCGGAGATCGGCGCCGACATCGACGAGATGAACGGCTACCTGGCGGAGCTGGCGGCGGAGCGGGAGCGGCATCCGACGGGCGACCTGATCGGGTCGCTGGTGCGCGAGCGGATCGAGGGCGACCGCCTCAGCGAGGAGGAGGTGAACAACCTCGTCCGCGCCATGCTGATCGCCGGGTTCGAGACGACCGCCTCGCAGGTCCCGAACTTCGTCTTCCTGCTGCTGGAGAGCGGCGACTACGCGCGGATCGCGGCCGATCCGGGGCTGGTGCCCACGGCGGTCGAGGAGCTGCTGCGGTGCGTGCCGCTGATCGCCCAGGGGTCGCTGACGCGGTTCGTCCTGGAGGAGGTCGAGCTCGGCGGCGTCCTGCTGAAGCCGGGGGACCAGGTCCTGGTGGAGCTGGCCGCCGCCAACCGGGACGCGGCGGCGTTCCCCGAGGCCGACACGATGGACATCGCGCGCGAGGGCAACCCGCACATCGCGTTCGGGCACGGGCTGCACCGGTGCCTGGGCGCGGCGCTCGCCAGGATGGAACTGCAGGTCGCGCTGTCCGCGCTGGTCACGCGGCTGCCCGGGTTGCGTCTCGCGGTGCCGGCCGGAGAGGTGCCGTGGCATGCCGAGCGGTTCGTCCGGCGGCCGAAGGAGCTGCCCGTCGGCTGGTGAGCCTCAGCGGCGGCCCGGGGTCGTCGGGTTCTTGGTCTCGGCGCCGTGGGCGAAGCCGCCGGAGTCGTCGGCCGTCCGGTGCGGAGGCGGCTGGGTGTTGAGCCGGGGAAGCGCGCGGCGCAGCTGGTCCAGCAGCAGGTCGGCGAGGTCGTGGCTGAAGCCGTTGCGGACGACGATGCGCAGCACGGCGAGGTCCTGCCGGTTCGCCGGGAAGGTGTAGGCGGGGACGAGCCAGCCGTGCTCGCGGAGCGCGGCGGAGACGTCGAAGACGTTGAACTCGGCGCCGTCCCCGGCCCGCACGGCGAAGACCGGGATGTCGGACCCGTCGGTGAGCAGCTCGAACGGCCCGAGCTTGGCGATCTCCGCGGCGAGCCGCTTGGCGACGTCGCGGCAGGTCTGCTGGACGCGGCGGTACCCCTCGAAGCCGAGCCGCAGGAAGTTGTAGTACTGCGCGATGACCTGCGCGCCGGGGCGGGAGAAGTTCAGCGCGAACGTCGGCATGTCGCCGCCGAGGTAGTTGACGTGGAAGACCAGGTCGTCCGGGAGGGCTTCCCGGTCGCGCCACAGGGCCCAGCCGACGCCCGGCATGACCAGGCCGTACTTGTGCCCGGACGTGTTGATCGACGCGACGCGGGGCAGCCGGAAGTCCCAGGTCAGGTCCGGGTCGAGGAACGGGGCGATCATCCCTCCGGACGCCCCGTCCACATGGACGGGGACGTCGATCCCGGTGCGCTCGTGCAGGTCGTCGAGCGCCGCGCAGATCTCGGCGACCGGCTCGTAGCTGCCGTCGAACGTGGACCCGAGGATGGCGACGACCCCGATGGTGTTCTCGTCGCACAGCGCAACGGCCTCGGCGGCGCCGAGGTGGTAGCGGTCGCCCTCCATCGGCACGTAGCGGGGCTCGACCTCGAAGTAGTCGGCGAACTTCTCCCAGCAGATCTGGACGTTGATCCCCATCACGATGTTGGGCCGGCCCTTCAGGCCCTTCTTCTGCCAGCGGCGCTTCAGGGCGAGGCCGCCGAGCATCGCCGCCTCGCTGGACCCCGTCGTGGAGCAGCCGACGGCGTGCTTGGGGTCCGGGGCGTGCCATAGCCGGGCGAGCATGTGGACGCAGCGCATCTCCAGCTCCGCCGTCTGCGGGTACTCGTCCTTGTCGATCATGTTCTTCTCGGCGCACTCGGCCATCAGCCGCAGCGCCTCCGGCTCGGCCCACGTGGAGACGAACGTGGCGAGGTTCAGCCGCGCGTTGCCGTCCAGCATCAGCTCGTCGTGGACGAGCTGGTAGGCGGTGCCGGGCTCCATCTCGCGGCGCGGCAGCGCGTACCGGGGCACGTTGACGGGCTCCCGGCTGAAGATGGGGTTGACCTGCAGGTCACGGTCGCCGCGGCCGTCGTGCCGGGGATGTTCGAGCGCCATGGTCGCCTCCTCTCCGAGCCGTCCTCGGGAGGCGGTACCCGCCCGCCCCGGGACCACACCGGGGCGGGCCGCGGGCGCTAGGTGTTGAGGCCGTTCTCCAGGATCTCGAAGGCCTTGTCGACGGTCTCCGCCAGCGAGCCGAACGCGCCGGCGTGCCGCCGGGCGACGTCGGCGGCGGCCTGGAAGCCGCAGGTGGCGGCGGACGCGATCACGTGCGGGCGCATGTCGGTGGCGGGGTCCAGGTCCATCCGCTCGGCGATGATCGCGGTGAGCAGCTGCTGCTTCTTCTGCGCGTGCTCCAGGCTGCCCGCCATCAGGGCCGGGCTGTCGCTCATCATGCTGAACATGCACTGGAAGCGCTCGGGGTCGAAGCCGAGCTCGCCGCGCTCGCAGGCGCTGGCGATCTCCACCACGGTGCGCCGCAGCGCGGTCATGATCGGCTCGTCCGGGGGGCGCTCGGCCAGCGCCGCCATCACGGCGCGGGTCTGCTCCTCCTGGAAGGTGAGCGCGACGTCCTCTTTCGAGGCGAAGTAGCGGAAGAACGTGCGGGACGAGACGTCCACGGCGTCGGCGATCTCCTCGACGGTGGTCGCGTCGAACCCCTTCTCGGCGAAGAGGGTGAACGCGGCGTCGACGAGCGCCTCACGGGTGCGCTGCTTCTTGCGTTCGCGCCGGCCCGGGGGCTGGGGTCCGGGGCCCGCGGGGGCGGTGCCCGGGCGGGTCTCGGGGGCGGTCGCGGTCATGTGCGAAGTGTAACGACGCGCGGACCCGACGCCAAGTGACGGCGGCCGACTGTTGTCGTGATCTGAATCATGTCCGTGTATGACCAGAGGCATTTGACGACAAGTGTCATCCCATGACAGTTTGGAGCCCTCAACGTCGCTACGGAGGCCCGTCCATGTCCCAGCCCCACGGCGCCGAGGTGCTCGACCCCGGCGCGTCCCGCCGCATCCGGCCCCGCGACCAGGCGCGCGGCCGCCCCGCCCGCCCCGGCCACGGGCATCCCTGGCTCACCCTCGTCGCCGTCGCGCTCGGCGTGATGATGGTCGGCCTGGACGCCACCGTCGTCTCCATCGCCAACCCCGCGATCGCCAAGGACCTCGGCGCGTCGCTGTCCGGCCTGCAGTGGGTGACCAACGCCTACCTGCTCGCCCTCGCCGTCACGCTGATCCCGGCCGGCAAGATCGCCGACCGGTTCGGCCGCAAGCGCACCTTCCTCGCCGGCGTGGTCGGCTTCGCCGTCGCCTCGCTGGCGATCGGGCTGTCCGGCGGGCTCGGCATGGTGATCTTCTGGCGGGTCGTGCAGGGCTTCGCGGGGGCGCTCCTGCAGCCCGCGAGCCTCGCCATCCTGCGCAACACCTTCCCCGCCGACAGGCTCAACGCCGCCATCGGCATCTGGGGCTCCACCGTCGGCATCTCCATCGCGGGCGGCCCGATCGTCGCCGGCCTGCTCGTCGAGAACGTCAACTGGGAGTCGGTGTTCTTCCTCAACGCCCCGCTCGGCCTGGTCGCGCTGCTGGTCGGCCTGTGGGTGATCCGCGAGTCCAAGGCCGAGGAGGCGTCCGGCTCCTTCGACCTGCCCGGCGTCGCACTGCTGACCGGCGCGCTGTTCGCGCTGGTCTGGGGCCTGATCAAGGCCGGCGAGCACGGGTTCGGGCACGCCACCCCGCTGGTGTCGTTCGCCGTGTCCGTCGTGCTGTTCGCCGCGTTCGTCTGGAACGAGCTGCGCGTCGAGCGCCCGCTGCTGCCGCTGTCGCTGTTCCGCTCGGTGTCGCTGTCGGCCGCGACCGGGCTGATCGTCCTCGGCTTCTTCGGGATGTTCGGGACGATCTTCTTCATCACCCTCTACCTGCAGCAGGTGCACGGGATGAGCCCGGTCGAGGCCGGCGTCCGGATGCTGCCGATGACCGGGATCTTCATCGTCGCCTCGCCGATCGCGGGCGCGCTCACCAGCCGGTTCGGGCCGCGGCTGCCCCTCGCCCTCGGCATGGGGTTCACCGCGGCCGCGCTGTTCGGCCTGTCCCGCGTCGGCGTGGACGCCCCGTACGTGCAGCTGTGGCCGTGGTTCGTCCTCGTCGGGCTGGCGTTCGGGATGGTCATCGTCGCCGGCACCGAGGCCATCGTCGGCAACGCCCCGGCGCACCTCGCCGGCGTCGCCGGCGGCCTCCAGCAGACCGCGTCGCAGCTCGGCGGCGTCCTCGGCACCTCCGTCCTCGGCGTCCTGCTGTCGACGAAGGTCGGGGACGTCCTGGTCGGGCGGCTCACCGAGTCCGGCGTCCCCGGCGGCGCCGCGCAGAAGCTGTCCGGCACCGGCGGGCTGGTCGCCCAGGGCGTCGCGCCCGTCCCGCCCGGCACGCCGGAGCCCGCCGCGAAGGCCATCACCACCGGCAGCCACCTGGCGTTCATGGACGGCTTCCAGACCTCGCTGACGGTCGCCGGCGCGGTCGCCGTCGTCGCGGTGCTCGCGGCCCTGCTCGTCCGCCGCGGCAGCACCCCGGTGGACGCTGCCGCCGCCGTCTGACCTGCACCGATGACCCGCGGTGCGCCGTCCCACCTGTCGCCCAGGGACGGCGCACCGCGTCGCCGTGCCGAACCCCGGCGCCCTCGCGGGCATCGAACCAGGTGCCCGCGGCGCCCGTACCCGCGGGCAAGGAGGGACCTTGGAGAAGCCGTCGTTTTCCTGTGAGCTTCAGGGGTATCGGGCCGCTGACACCACTGGAGCACCTAGGCTTGCCGGGATGATGGGCGGGTTTATCAAGCGGTATCCGATGCCGTTGACGTTCCTGGGCCTGTTCGCGGCGATGTGGCTGGTGCAGGTCTTCCTGCTGCCGCCCGCGGCCCAGCGCGCCGTCGTGGCCTGGACCAGCACCAACCTGTCGAACCTCGCGGTCGACCCGGTCGGCACGATGGTCGCCTCGGCGTTCGTCGCCGAGGGGTCGCAGGCCGCGCTGCTGGTCGTCGCGGTCCTCGGGCTGTTCCCGGTGGTCCGCCGGTTCGGCAACCTGCGCGCGATCGTGCTGGTCGCGGTCTCGCACGTCACCGGCACGCTGATCAGCCAGGGCATCGCGTTCGTGCGGCTGGAGGCCGGCCTGCTGTCGGACTCGGTCCGGACGATCTCCGACGTCGGCCCGTCCTATGTGCTGTGCGCCGCGCTCGTCGCGGCGATCCTCTACGGCCGGGGCCGGATCCGCCGGCTGCTGGCCTTCGCCGCCTGGGCGTCGCTGCTGCCGTTCCTGTTCGAGGGCCTGTTCTCGCTGGAGGTCGCCGCCGTCGGGCACCTGGTGGCCATGCTGAGCGGCGCGCTCATCGGCGGCGTCCTGCTGCTGCGCGAACGGCGGCGCACCGTCGGGATCACGCCCGTCGCCGACGTCATCGAGGCCGCCGAGGCGAAGGCCGTGCATGCCGTCCAGGACGTCCAGGACTCCCTCAAACCGAACCCCGCCCCGTCCGAGGCCTGACGGAGCAGAAGCTCCGTTACGGCGTGGCGGCGTCCGGCGCAACGGACGTCCGCGCGGCCGCGGCAAGCGCGGCGAGCCCGAGCAGATCCGCGACGGCCCACACCGCGGCCCGCGGCAGGAGCCGGTGCTTGGTGCCGAGGAGGGGACGGGCCACGTCGCCCGCGTCGTGCGGCAGGTAGACCATCGCGATCCGGGTCCCGCCGGACGCCGGGCAGGCGCCGGTGGCGCGCAGTTCGCCACTGGTGCCGTCGGGCTTGATCACATAGCACTGCAGGTAGCGGGTGCCGTGCGTGCCGGTCTGCTCGTCCTGGTAGTCGACGCTCCCGGTGCCCTGCCTGCCGAGGACGAGCATCCCGGCGTAGGCGGCGCCCAGAGCGCCCACGACCAGCAGGGCCCATCCGCCGACGAACAGCCGCCGGGTCGTCCGGGCGACCGCGCGCCCGCCCAGCGCCATCCGGCGCAGCAGCAGCCAGTAGGCGAGCGCCAGCGCGAGCGCGCCGGCGACCATGCCCAGCCCGACGTCGAAGAAGGCCAGGCCGGTCGTGGTGCCGATGGCCAGCACGAACGTCAGCGTCCAGGCGAGTCGCCGCAGCGCCCTGCCGGGCGGCGGCGCCGGCTCCGTGCCCTCCACCGGCGGCGCGGGTCAGCCCTGGCCGGGGTCGGGCGTCGGGTTGGACGTGGGGCTCGGCGCGGGCGTGCCGGTCGAGGGCGGGTCGGACGGGGTGGCCGGCGGCGTGGTCGGGTCCGTCGAGCCGTCGTCCGGCGGGGTCGTCGGGCTGCCGCCGGTGTCCGGGGGAGTGGTCGGGGTGCCCGAGTCCGGCGGTGTCGTCGGCGACGAGTCGCCGGGCTTGGACGGCGTGCCGGTCCCCGGAGCGCCGTCATGCGACGGCGAGGTGTCCGCGGGCGTCTTGCCGGGAGTGCCCGGCGCGGCCGGGGTGCCGGGCGTGCTGCCGTGCCCGGGGGTGCCGTCGGCGGGCTGCGGCGTGCCGTCGAACGCGCCGGTCACCGGGTTCTTCGACGAGCCGGGGGTGTTGTCGCCGGTCGAGCGCTCGGTGCCGGTGAGGCCGGGCGGCGGGTTCTCGGACACCTTGGTCGTCTTCGCCGACGCCGGGTCGGTGCGTCCGCTGCCCGCGGTGGGCACGAGCGAGGCGGCGCCGCCGCCCTTCGCGGCGGGCCAGGACACCAGCAGGCCGATGACGGCGGCCGCGGACGCGGCGACGCCCGCGACCGCGCCGAGGCCCTTGGACCACACGCCGCGCTTCGGCCGCGGCCTGAGGTCGGCGTCGCCGATGACGACGAGCGGGCTCGGGGCCGCGACGGTCGGCAGCGGCCGGTCGGCCTCCGCCTCGCACGCGGCGAGCACCTGGTCGCGCAGCCAGCCGGGCGCGTGCGCCGGGGCGCGCTTGGCGAGCAGCTGCGGCAGCCGGCCCTTCTCGAACGCGGCGATGAGCTCCAGCTCCGGACCGGCGGCGCCGCGCATCAGCGTGTCGAGGACGGCGCGCTCCAGCCGGGACCGGGCGGCGTTCACCAGCTGGACGACGGTGTCGGGCGCGAGGCCGAGGAGGCGCGCGATGTCGCGGACCTCCAGCCACTCGCCGGCCCACAGCAGCAGGGCCTCGCGGTGGTCGGTGCGCAGGCCGCCCGCGGCGCGCAGCAGCGGGTCGGGGTCGGCGTAGGGCAGCCCGCCGGACGGGGCGGCGAAGGCGCCGCGCTCCGCGCAGGCCGTGCGGGACAGGGAGTAGAGCCAGAGCACGCTGTCGCCCCGCGGCGGCTGGTGCACCGCCGCGGCGAAGGTGTCGCCGACCGCCGCCGCCGCGAGCTGGTCGCCGACGAGCGACCAGCAGTAGGCGTACAGGCGGGCGGCGTGCGCGTCATAGAGCGAGCCCAGGTCGCCGCGCATGTGACCTCCCGGTCGTCTCGCTGCTGGCACCGGCCTGCACGAATCCGTGCATACCGGTAGGTAGCGGGACTCTAGCGCCTCCCGTCAACCGGTGAGAAGCCAGGGTGTGAAACATCATGTCGAATAGTACGGAAAGTAATCACTTTGATGGCGGACGGTCATGTTCACCCAGATTTAAGGAAGTTCCCGAAAATTCGCGGATTCCTGATCCGGTTCAGCAGGGAAGGATTCGAACCCGTGATCGAATTCTGTCGGGGAGGTCGCGTGCCACGGCTCACCGAGGACGGCGTCTACCAGCACATTTACGGCGTCTGCTTCAAGACCGGCCCGCCCGGGACGGTCGGCGCGGAGACGGAGTGGTTCGTCGTCGACGCCGCCGACCGCGCCGCGCACGTTCCCGCGCGGCGGGTCCGGATGCTCGTCGACGAGGCCGGGCCGCCGCCCGGCGGGAGCGCCGTCACCTACGAGCCCGGCGGGCAGCTGGAATTGAGCTCGGCGCCGTTCCACGGCGTTTCCGAACTGCATTCGGCGCTCGCCGGGGACATCGCGCACGTGCGGGACGCGCTCGCGCCGGCCGGGCTGGACCTGGTCGGCCACGGCGTCGACCCCGTCCGGCGGCCCCGCTTTCAGGCCGAGCACCCCCGCTACGGGTGCATGCGCGACTACTTCAGCGCGGGCGGTTTCGCCGACGCCGGGCTGGCGATGATGTGCTCGACCGCGTCCGTCCAGGTCTGCCTCGACATCGGGGCCGACCGCGCCGACGCGGCCCGCCGCTGGCGGCTCACGCACGCGCTCGGGCCCGTGCTGATCGCCGCGTTCGCCAACTCGCCGGTCAAGGCCGGCCGACGCACCGGCCTGCGCTCGTCCCGGCAGGCCATCTGGACCGAGCTGGACCCGTGCCGCACCCTGCCGGTGCTGCGCGACGGCGCGGACGGCGACCCCGCCGAGGCGTGGACGCGGTACGCGCTGGACGCCCGGGTCATGCTGGTCAAGACCGCGTCCGGCGAATGGGTCTCCGACCCGGGCATGTCCTTCAAGGAGTGGCTCGACAAGGGCGAGCCCGGCCAGGCGGACCTCGACTACCACCTGTCCACGCTGTTCCCGCCGGTCCGGCCGCGCGGCTGGCTGGAACTGCGGATGATCGACGCGCTGCCGGCCCGGTACTGGCCGGTGCCCGTCGCCGTCACGGCCGCGCTGCTGGACGACCCGGCCGCGTCCCGCACCGCCGAGGAGGCGGCCGAACCGGTGGCCCGGCTGTGGGCGGAGGCGGCCCGCGACGGGCTCGCCGACGCCTCGCTGGCCGCCGCCGCGCGCGCCTGCTTCACCGCGGCGCTGGACGCGCTGCCGCGGATGGGCGCGGCCGGGCTCGTCCCGCTGGTGGAGGAGTACGCGCGCCGCTACGTCGAGCGCGGGCGCACCCCCGCCGACGACGGCCCCGTGCACGACACGGCCCTGCACGACATGGCCGTGCACGGCGCTCCCACCACGACGTCCGAGGAGGACCCGACATGGCCCCGCTGAGCTCCCCGGGCCCGCTCGCCGAACAGGGCGAGGACGCGCTGAAGGACCTGATCGCCGACGAGCTCGGCGGGGTCCGCGCCCGCAGTTTCGGCCTGACGACCGACGTCCTCGACGGGGACGGCCTCACCTCGCAGGTGTCGCCGCTGATGTCGCCGCTGGTCTGGGACCTGGCGCACGTCGGCAACTACGAGGAGCTGTGGCTGCTGCGGGCCGCCGCGGGCGCCGAGCCGATGCGCCCGGAGATCGACGGCCTGTACGACGCGTTCGAGCATCCGCGCGCCGAGCGGCCGTCGCTGCCGCTGCTGCCGCCGGACGAGGCGCGCGCCTACATCGGCGCGGTGCGCGCCAAGGTGCTTGACGCGCTCCCGTCCGTGCGGTTCGACACCGCGAACCCGCTCACGTCGGGCGGGTTCGTATACGGGATGGTCGTCCAGCACGAGCACATGCACGACGAGACGATGCTGGCGACGCATCAGCTCCGCAAGGGTGCTCCGGCCTTGCTCGACCCTGTGGCGGAGCCTCTGCAGAAGCCCGCCGCGGCGGACGGACGCGACGAGGTGCTCATTCCTGCCGGCCCGTTCGAGATGGGCACGTCGGACGACCCATGGGCCTACGACAACGAGCGTCCGGGCCACATGGTCGACGTGCCCGCCTACTACATCGACGTGGAGCCCGTCACCAACGCCGCCTATCTCGCCTTCATGGAGGCGGGCGGATACGACGAACCGCGCTGGTGGACCCCGGCGGGCTGGGAATGGCGCAGCACCACCGGCAAGCGCGCGCCCGCGTTCTGGACGAAGGAAGGAGGGCAGTGGCTGCGGCGCAGGTTCGGGCGTACCGAGCCCGTTCCGCCGCACGAACCCGTCCAGCATGTGTGCTGGTACGAGGCGGACGCCTACGCGCGATGGGCCGGCAAGCGCCTCCCCACGGAAGCCGAGTGGGAGAAGGCCGCGCGCTGGGACCCGGTCCTACAGCGCTCCAGGGCGTTCCCCTGGGGCGACGTCTATGAGGAGGGCCGCGCCAACCTCGGTCAGCGGATGCTGCGCCCGTCCGATGCGGGCTCCTACCCGTCCGGTGCGTCGGCCTACGGGGTCCGGCGGCTCATCGGCGACGTGTGGGAGTGGACGTCGTCGGACTTCCACGGCTACCCGGGCTTCCGCTCGTTCCCCTACAAGGAGTACTCCGAAGTGTTCTTCGGTCCCGACTACAAGGTTCTGCGGGGCGGCTCGTGGGCGACGCACCCGCTCGCCATACGCGGCTCCTTCCGCAACTGGGACTATCCCATACGGCGGCAGATCTTCTCCGGGTTCCGCTGCGCGCGTTCCGCGGTTGCCGGGGGGCGTGGGGGGGGCGTCCCCCCACAGGGCGCATGTGGGTGAGGTCTGAGTGTGCCGCCATCTCGGTTACATCGGCCCCGAGCGGACGCTGCACTCGCTCGTCTACGAGGGGGAGTACTCCCTTGAGCACCAGGCGTACGCGCCGCGCATGACGCAGGGGAACCTGCTGAACGCCGACGGGTACGGCGCCGGCTGGTACCAGGACGGCGCGCCCGTCCGGTTCCGGCGGGCCCAGCCGCTCTGGACCGACCAGTCGTTCCGCGAGATCGCGGGCGCCGTCCGCGCGTCCTGCGCCGTCGCGGCGATCCGCTCGGCGACCATCGGGTTCCCCGTGGACGAGTCGTGCGCGCAGCCGTTCCGCGAAGGCCCCTGGCTGTTCAGCCACAACGGCAAGGTCGAGGGGTTCGCCGGCGTGGAGGCCAAGCTCCGCGAGCTGGCCGGGGACCTCGCCGGCGTCCCCGACGCCCGCGCCCCGCTCGACTCGGCGCCGCTGTTCGCGCTCGCCGTCCGGAACTGGCGCGGCGGCGCGTCCCTCGGCGACGGCCTCGCCGCCGTCGTCGGCGCCGTCACCGGCCTCACCGGCGGCCGCTACAACCTGCTCGCCTCCGACGGGACGGCGCTCGCCGCCACCACCTGGGGCGACTCGCTGTTCGTCCGCGAGGACGCGGACGCCATCCGGATCGTCTCCGAACCGCTGGACGACCGTCCCGGCTGGCGGCCCGTCCCGGACCGCTCGCTCGTCACCGCCGGACCGCAGTCCGGCGTTCGTATAGACCCGCTGTAGGAGGACCACGTGGACCGGTTCCTGACCGCCGACGACCTCGCCAAGACGCTCCGACAGGACGTCCGGGAGGGGCTCACCGGCACGCCGAAGACCCTGCCGCCCAAGTGGTTCTACGACGAGCGCGGCAGCGCGCTCTTCGAAGAGATCACCAAGCTGGAGGAGTACTACCCGACCCGCCGCGAGCGCGAGATCCTCACCGCGCGCGCGCCCGAGATCGCCGCCGTCACCGGAGCCCGCACGCTGCTGGAGCTGGGCGCCGGGTCGGGGGAGAAGACCCGGCTGCTGCTCGGCGCCCTCGACAAGACGCTGCGCGCCTACGTCCCGGTGGACGTCAGCGGCGACTTCCTGGAGGAGGCCGCCGCCGGGATCGCCGCCGACCATCCCGGCCTCACCGTCCGGACGGTCGTTGCCGACTACGAGCAGCACCTGCACCTGCTGCCCGCCGGAGAGCGCCGGCTGATCGCCTTCCTCGGCGGGACGATCGGCAACATGCCGCCCGCCGCCCGCATCGGCTTCCTCGGCGGGCTGCGCGCCACCATGGACGACGGCGACTTCCTGCTGCTCGGCGCCGACCTCGTCAAGGACCCCGGGCGGCTCGTCCGCGCCTACGACGACGCGGCGGGCGTCACCGCCGAGTTCGACAAGAACGTCCTGCACGTCATCGACCGGGAGCTGGACGCCGACTTCGACGCGGACGCGTTCGAGCACGTCGCGGTCTGGAACGGGGCCGAGGAGTGGATCGAGATGCGGCTGCGCTCCACCCGCGACCAGGACGTCCGCGTCGGCGGCCTCGACCTGGACGTGCACTTCGCGGCGGGCGAGGAGATGCGCACCGAGATCTCCGCGAAGTTCCGCCGCGAGCGGCTCGCGTCGGAACTGGGCGCCGCCGGGATGGAGATCGCCGAGTTCTGGACCGACGAGGCGGGCGACTTCTCCCTGACGCTCGCACGTCCGGCCCGATGACGATCGGTGCCCCTGTGGGGGGACGGCCCCCCACAGGCCCGGTCAGGCGGACTTGCGGAGCGGGTGCGCGAGGCCGAGGCGCTTGACGTCCGCGGCGAGGCGGGTCGCCACGTAGCGGTGGCCCGCCTCGTCCGGGTGCGTCCCGTCGCGCTTGATGTACTGCGGCGCGTTGCCGCGGTGCGTCAGCCGGTTCCCGGTGATCCACCGCTCCGCCAGCGGGTCGATGAACGGGACCGCCATCTGCGTCGCCAGGTTCCGCAGCGCGTTGCGGACGCCGAGCTCGTTGGGCGGCGGCGTGTCGTTGCCCCACAGCGGGCCCATCAGCACGATGTGCGTGCCGGGCCAGCGCTGCCGCGCCCGCTCCAGCAGCGTCCGCGCCGCCGCCGCGACCCGGGGCGGCGGCACCCGCCAGTCGTTGTGCCCGCCCGACACGATCAGCAGGTCGGGCGCCGGCCGCCAGCCGAGCTGGCTCTCGAACAGCTGGAGGAACGCCTCCCCGCCGACGGTCTTGACGAACCCGGTGCCGGCCCGGCCCTCCACGACGACCTGCCAGCCCATCAGCCGGCCGGTCGCCGACGCGTACGTCGTCTCCGGCTGGACGCCGCGGTCGCCGACCGTGTAGCTGTCGCCGAGGAAGAACACCACCGACGCCCGCTGGGCCGCGTTCTGCGGGCCCTTCTGGGGCCCCGCCTTCTGGGGGGCCGCCTTCGGCGCCGGGGCGTCCGCGCGGGCCTCCCGGTTCCCGGGCCCGGCCGTGCCGCCGCATCCGGCCAGCAGGGGCACGCCGAGCAGGCCAAGGCACAGCAGAAGGGTCGCCGCGCCGCGTCGGGCGCGGCGAGATGTCATGGAGGACCACCAAAAGTCGGGTGAGATGCACCGGTATCTTACTGACCCCCTCCTTCCCCGTGCGCCCGTCGCGCGCAATCCGCCCGCCCCGCGGCCGCATCCGCCGTTCACCCCGCCCTCACGCGGACCTCACGCCGCGTCCGGCGCCGCGCAACCCGTCCCCGAGAGGGTTCCGCGGTGACCCGACACCGGCGGCTCCGCGAACTCGACCTGCTCCGCTTCCTGGCGGCGGCTGCCGTCGTGCTGTACCACTTCACGGGGTTCGGCGGGGCGGGCCCGTGGCCGGAGCACGCGCGCGAGGTGTTCCCCGCGCTCGGCGCGGTCACCCGGTACGGGTACCTCGGCGTCGACCTGTTCTTCGTCATCAGCGGGTTCGTGATCCTGATGAGCGCGTGGGGGCGCTCGCCGGGCGAGTTCGGCGTGTCCCGGCTGGTGCGGCTCATGCCCGCGTACTGGGCGAGCGTCCTGCTCGGCGCGGTCGTGTACACGGTGTTCCGGCAGGGGCACGGCGTCCCGGGCCTGGTGGTGCCGAACCTGACGATGCTCCAGGGCGGCCTCGGCGTCCAGAACGTGGACGCCGTCTACTGGACGCTCTGGGTGGAGATGCACTTCTACGTGCTGGCGGCGGTGCTGGCCTGGATCGGCATCACCTACCGGTCCTGCCTGGTGTTCATGGCGGTCTGGCTGTTCGGCGGGGTCTTCGCCGACGAGGCCGGCAGCAAGCTGCTGCAGATCATGCTGGTGCCGACGTGGAGCCCGTACTTCATCGCGGGCATGGCGCTGTTCATGATCCACCGGTTCGGGCCGACGCTGCTGCTGTGGGGATACGTCGCGGTGTCGTACCTGCTGGCGCTGCACTGGGGCGGGTGGCGCGCGGACGGCGCGTTCAAGGGCTCGGCCCACCTGCCCGTCGCGGCGGCCGTCACCGGCATCTTCGTGGTGATGATCCTCGTCGCGACGGGCCGGCTGCACTGGGTGCGGTGGCGCGGGCTGACCGTCCTGGGGGCGCTGACGTACCCGCTCTACCTCGTCCATTCGCAGCTCGCGCTGCCGTTGCTGGACGCGCTCTATCCAAGGGTGAACCGGTGGGTCGCGCTCGCGGCAGTCATCGCGGCGTCCCTGGCGCTCGCGTACGCGGTGCACCGCCTCGTGGAACGGCCCGGTGCGGCGTGGATGCGGGCGAAGCTGATGGCGTCGCTGGAGCCGATGCGGGCCGCCAAGCCTGGTTCGGCTGCGGACGCGGCGGCCGCCGACGTGCCCGCCCCGCGCGCCCCCGAAGCAGAGCCGGAACTCGCCACCCGCTGATCATTCGGCACCAACGGGCCCTATCTTGGTCGGTCATGGCCATAGGGGTGGACGCCGCGGTGGTGCTGACGACTGCGATCGGCCTTGCGTTCGTACCGCGGCTGGTGCGGAGCGGCGATTCGGGCGGAGGAGCGGGGCGCGCCTGGGCCCGTCCAGAGGTGTTCCTCTGCCTGGTGGTACTGCTCGTCTACCTCAACCAGGTGCTCTTCACCGTGTACATACTGCGCGTGCACGCCGGGGGCACCTCGTTCATAGCGCGGTACGTGCCCGAAGGATGGTTCGCGCTCGCGGACGGGTCGGCCATGCGTTCCCTGGCCGCGCACTTCCCGCACCCCGAACTTCTGGCGCCGTCCATGCTGCGCGTGCCGGCCTTTCTTGAACTGCCGTTCGGGCTGCTCTCCTACGTGACGGTGCTGCGCTGGCTCGATCGCGGGCTCTACAAGCGCGTCGCCACCTCATGGACGGTGTGGGCCGCGTCCCTCTCCTACACGTTCGCCTTCTGCGCGGTGGAGTGGATCCTGGACACCCCTTACGCAGTGGACGACATCGTCATCCGCGCATGCACCGGCCTGGTGACGCCACTGCTCATCCGATGGCTCGCCCGCCAGGACACCGACGCGCCCGCCATCGCGTCGTTCGCGCAAATGCTGCTCTTCGCCGTCTCGGTATGGGCACTGGGCCAACTGGTGCTGACCGTCTACGACACCGCCCTCCTCTACAACCTCGGGCATCTCGGCGGACGCCTCCCCGGCGCGGTGGTCACGGCGGCGATCCTGGTGGCGGCCCGTTGGCAGGCCGCACGCACGTCCCCAGGCGGTGCGTCCGGTCTCGCGCTGAACAGCATCGGCACCGGGCTGCGCTGGGCGCTCGCCCTGTTCTTCGTCGCGGCACTGCCCATCCGGTACGGCGTGAACTTCGGTACACCGCTCATCGCGGGCGTGGCGGGCCTGCTCATCTGCGTGGCGGCCGGCGTGCACGCGCTCCGGGAAGGGCTGGCCGGTGCCGGGACGCGCCGCACGATCCTCTGGGCACTCCAGATCGCCGCGGCACTGCCCGCCGGGGGAGCGGCCGGGGTCGCGGCCGTCTGGCTGGTCACGGACACCTACTACGAAGCCGGTGTGCTCCGCGCCGCCGCGCTCTGCTTCGCCGTCGCCGTCGCCGTGTGCGCGCTGACCGACCGGTGGATCGACCGCCGCGTCGTGACGTCTCCGGAAACCGCCGCACCCGAGGTGTGACGTTTCCGGAGCCGGGTGCGCTGAAGGGAATGTGGGTGGCCGTCCGATGTGAGCGGGCATCGGACGGCCACCCTCCTCCGGCGGGCCCGCTTCCCCCGATCGGGCCCGCCGGGGCTGTATTTATGCAATCCCGGCCCAGAGGGCTCGCCTGGCGGCTCGCCCTCTGACCGTGCTTGGGCGAGCGCGACCTCGCTTCGCGAGCTTCCCGTCGGGGGCTCGCCTTCGGCTTCGCCCCCGACGGTCAGATAACGCGCTCGCGTGACGGCTCAGGTAGGTGAGCCGGTTCCAAAGTGGTGATTCCGGCTGACGGCGCGTGTGTGATGGCTCAGGCCGGGGCGTCTTGGGGGCGTAGTTCGTCTGTGTAGCCGACGGGGAGGCGGCGCATGACGCCGGAGTCGTCGATGGAGTACTGGCCCATCCGGCTCAGCGGCGGCGAGTAGGCGTGGATGGAGACGCTGGCGTCCGCAACCCCGGTGAGCCGGTGGATGTGGTCCGGGCCGAAGCAGAACGAGGGGCCTTCGGCGACGACGGTGCTGGCGTGCGCGCCGCCGATGCGCGGGTTGCTCTCCTCGATCGCCCCGCTGACGACCCGGACCGCGCCCGAGGACACGTCGTGGTCGTGCCAGCCGGTGTCGTCGTCCGGCGTCCAGCACAGCACCCAGACGTCGACGTGCTCGTCCCGGTGGAGCGAGGCGTAGTGCCGGCGGCCGTCGCCGGGGAACTCGACGTGCCGCCGCCACAGGTCGGGCCGCTCCGCGAGGTCGTCCACGAGCGCGCGCAGCTCGCGCTTGCCGAGGGTGCGGGCGGGCAGGTCCGCGAAGCCGGGGGTGCGGGGCACGACAGCGTGGGACACGGGTCGCTCCTCTCCTTTTCGTGACGGGGCCGGGACGGTCCGGTGAGCAGGGGTGACGTTCCACTGAACCGCATCAGTTAACCGTTTCAGTGAAACGGTTCAGCAACCGTCCCGTCAAGTGGGGTCCCCCGTTCTGTCAGCGGGGCGGTCTAGGGTTGGAGAGATGTCGGAGAGGCGCAAACGCGCGACCATCCGTGAAGTGGCCCAGGCGACCGGCCTGTCGCCCGCCGCCGTCTCGTACGCGCTGCGCGGCATCCAGACCTCGGAGGAGACCCAGGAGCGGGTCAGGGCGGCCGCCGAGGAGCTCGGCTACGAGGCGCACCCCATCGCCCGCGCGCTGGCCAGCGGCCGCACCGACCAGGTCGGGCTGCTGTGCGGCTCGCTGGAGGACTACTGGCAGCAGTCCCTCGCCACCGGCATCGGCCGGGCGCTGCTCGCCCGCGACCGCTACGCGCTGATCGTCGACGCCGGCGGCGACCCCGAGCGGGAGCTGGCGCTCGCCCGCCGGCTGCGCGACCAGCGGGTCGACGGGCTGATCGTGCAGCCGCTCGACCCGTCCGCGCCGTTCTGGGCGGAGCTGTCGGAGACGGTGCCGGTGGTGTCGATCGGCGACGCCCTGCACGGCGGGCGGTCGCAGGGCGAGGTCGTGTTCGACAACCGGCGCGGCGTCACGCTCGCGCTGGAGCACCTGCGCGGCCTCGGCCACGAGCGCGTCACCGTGTTCACCCCGACCGCCGCGAGCACCCCCGACCGGCCCGCCGACGTGCACGTCAACGCCGAGGCCGAGCGGCTCGGACTGCGCGTCGACGTGGTCGTGGTGCCGCAGTCGCTCGCCGAGTCCACCGAGGTCGCGCTGCGCGTGCTCGGCGGCCCCGACCGCCCGTCGGCGGTGTTCTCCTTCGCCGACTCCATCGCCTACGGGGTGTACGCCGCCACCCGCGAGCTGGGCCTCGACGTCCCGGGCGACGTCGCGGTCTGCGGCTACGACGACCATCCGATGTCGGCGCTGCTCACGCCGCCGCTGACGTCCGTCGACTGGGACATCGACGGCATCGTGCACGCGGCGGTCCGGCTGGTCGTCGACGTCATCGACGGCAAGCCGCGCAAGCGCCGCGTGGTGCGCGAGCCGTCGCTGCGCGTCCGCACCTCCACCGGCGGCCCGCCCTCCTAGGGATGCAGGGACGCCAGCCTGGGGAGCAGGTCGGCGGCTACGGCGATGTCGGCGTCCAGCGGGCGGTCCTCCACGCGCGGGTCCAGGACGGCCTCGGCCAGGTCGAGCGCCGACCGCAGCGGCCCGCCGGAGGGGGCGCGGCCCTGCATCCGCAGCGCCCGGACGGCCGCGACCAGCTCGCAGCCGAGGCCGAGCCGGTAGGCGGCGACGGCGTCGGTGGTCGCGCGCGCCGACTGGGTGGAGAAGCCGGCGTGCTCCTCGACGCCGCGCGACAGCACGGCGCTGCCGAGCGCGGCGGGGGTGGCGAGCCGGCGCACGTCGGCGAGGCACGAGTGCGCGACGTACTCCAGGATCATGATCCCTGAGGACGCCTCGGTCGCGCCCTGGAAGGGGTAGAGGCCGGTGAACGACGGCTCGGCGAGGGTGCCGAGCCGCGCGGCGGCGAGCGCCATCGTCTGGAACAGTGCGGCGCGGGCGGCGTCGAGTGCGAGCCCGACGTAGGCGGTGTGGAAGTTGCCGTTGTGCCAGACCGTCCGCCCGGCGACGTCCACGAGGGGGTTCTCGGCGGCCGCGTTGATCTCCCGCGTGACGACCTGCTCGGCGTACCCGGCGGCCTCCAGCGCCGGGCCGTGGACCTGCGGGAACGCCCGGTACCCGTACGGGTCCTGGATGCGCATCGGGGCGGGCCGGTCGAAGGCGAGCAGGGTGCGCATCGCGTCGGCGGCCTCGCGCTGGCCGGGGTGCGGGCACGCGTCCTGCACGGGCGGCGCGTACGGCTCCTCCGACGCCCGGACGGCGAAGTGCGACAGCGCGGCGACGACCGTCGAGGCGCGCAGCATCCGCCGCAGGTCCGCCACCGCGAGGGCGGCCTCGCCGAGCGTCGCGGCGTTGGAGCTGATGAAGGCGAGGGCGTCGGCGGACTGGAGCCGGTAGCCGGGGCCGCGTTCGGGCACCCCGTCCGGTCCGGCCAGCCAGGACCGCTCGCCGAGCAGGCAGAGGGCGGTCGACGCCAGCGCGGTCAGGTCGCCGGTGCCGATCGCCCCGTACACCGGGACGGGCGGGAGGAGCCCCAGGTTGAGGACGTCCGCCAGCGCCTGGAGCGCTCCAGGCTCGACGCCCGAGCCGCCCGCGGCGATCTGGTTCAGCCGGACGGTCAGCATCGCGCGGACGATCTCCGGCGCGACCAGCGGCCCCGCCCCGGCCGCGTGGCTGCGCAGCAGCCGCAGCCCGTGCGCGTCGGCGTCCTCCCACTCCACGTCCACGACGCGGTTGGCGCCGACCCCGGTGGTGCGCCCGTAGACCGGCTGCGCGCCGGCGACCTCGCGGGCCACCTTCCAGGCCGCGCGAGCCCGCTCGGCCCCCTCCGGGGCTATGGCGACCATCACATCCTCGCGGGCCGCGACCGCCACCTGGGGACAGGTCAGCGAGGCGCCGTCGATAACGATTCGGCTGTGCTCCACGGGGCTACGCTACTTTCCCCAGATTTCAGGTAGTTATCCTCAAGAACCGACGTTCCGGGCAAGGCGGGACTCTGACGAGACGGTACACATTGGTTACGGTTGGGGAGAAGGCGGAAGTCGATCATCGGCGTTGCGACGCCCAACGAGGACGTGAATCGTTTGATCACCTTTGAGGGCGTGACCAAGCGCTACCCGGACGGCACCGTCGCCCTGGACGACGTGAGCCTGGAGTGCCCGACCGGCCGCATCACCGTGTTCGTGGGCACCTCCGGCGGCGGCAAGACCACCGCGCTGCGCACCATCAACCGCATGGTCGAGCCCACCGGCGGGCGCGTGCTCATCGACGGCGGCGACGTCCGCGAGCGCAGGCCCGCCGAGCTGCGGCGCGGCATCGGCTACGTCATCCAGCACGCCGGGCTGTTCCCGCACCGCACCATCGAGGACAACATCGCCACCGTCCCGTACCTGCTGCGCTGGAACAAGAAGAAGGCCCGCGCCACCGCGCACGAGCTGATGGAGCGCGTCGGCCTCGACCCGTCGATGGCCCGCCGCTACCCGTTCCAGCTGTCCGGCGGCCAGCAGCAGCGCGTCGGCGTCGCCCGCGCGCTCGCCGCCGACCCGCCGATCATGCTGATGGACGAGCCGTTCAGCGCCGTCGACCCGGTCGTGCGCGGCGAGCTGCAGGACGAGTTCCTGCGGCTGCAGGACGAGCTGCACAAGACCATCGTGTTCGTCACGCACGACATCGACGAGGCGATCAAGCTCGGCGACCGCGTCGCGGTGTTCCAGACGGGCGGGAAGCTCGTCCAGGTCGACGCGCCCGAAGACCTCCTGGCCCGGCCCGCCGACGACTTCGTCGCCGGGTTCATCGGGCACGACCGCGGCATCCGGCGGCTGTCGTTCGTCCCCGCGTCCGGCGCGCCGCTCACCGAGCGCGACGTGCTGGCCGCCGACGCCCCCGTCGAGCGCGCGCGCGAAGCCGGCGACGGCTGGGTCCTGGTCGTCGACGGCGACCGGCGCCCGCTCGGCTGGGCCGCGACCGGCGTGCTGCCGTCCTCCGGCACCGTCGGCGATGCGGCGCTCGCGCCGATCGGGCACACCTTCACCGTCGAGAGCGACTCCGTCCGGGCCGCGCTCGACGCCGCGATCCTGTCCCCGTCCGGCCGCGCGGTCGGCGTGGACGGCGACGGCCGCCTCGTCGGCGTCGCCGACCAGCACGACCTGACCGCCGCCATCGCCACCTCCGGCGCCGGCGTAGCCGCCGAACCCGCCGACACGCCGCCGGCGGAGCCGGTGAAGGGCGGTGCCGGCGACTGATGGACATCGACTGGGGCTGGATCGGCGACCACACCGGCACCCTCGGCGACCACGCCGTCATCCACATCCGGCTGGCGCTGCTCCCGGTGCTGTTCGGGCTGCTCATCTCGCTGCCGCTCGGCGTGCTGTGCCGGCGCTGGCAGTGGATGTTCCCGCCCGTGCTGACCGTCGCGAACATCCTGTACGCGATCCCGTCGCTCGCCCTCTACATGGTGTTCGTCCAGTACACCGGGCTGACCGAGGCGACGGTGATGATCCCGCTGACGCTCTACAGCCTGTCGGTGCTCGTCCCGAACGTGGTGGACGGCCTCGGCTCGGTGTCCGAGCCGGTCCGGCAGGCGGCCACCGCGATGGGCTTCGGCCCGCTGCGCCGGCTGCTGCAGGTCGAGCTGCCGATCGCGGTGCCGATCGTCATCGCCGGCGTCCGCGTCGCGGCGGTGTCCTCGATCAGCCTCGTCGCCGTCGGCCAGCTCATCGGCCAGGGCGGGCTCGGCTACGACATCCTGCGCGGCTACCAGCTGACCTTCCAGACCCAGATGGTCGCCGCGTCCGTGCTGATCGTCCTGCTGGCACTGGTCACCGACGCCGTCCTGGTCGTCGTCCAGCGGCTGCTCACCCCGTGGGCCCGGGCGCGAGGAGCCTCATGAACAAGCTGTGGAACCAGATCGACCTGTCCTGGACGTGGCTGACCGCGTCCGCGCACTGGCACGGCGACGAGGGCATCACGCACCGGCTGCTCCAGCACCTGTTCTACAGCTTCGTGCCGCTGCTGGCCGCGGCGCTGATCGGCCTCGCCTTCGGCCTGATCGCCGGGCACACCGGCCGCGGCGGCTTCGTCGCGATCAGCCTCGCCAACGTCGCCCGCGCGATCCCCACCCTCGGCCTGGTGCTGATCCTCGCCGTGGTCGAGTTCAGCATCGTGCCCGTGCTGATCGCGCTGGTGGCGCTGGCGATCCCGCCGATCCTGGTCAACACCTACGAGGGCGTCCGCAACGTCGACGAGGACGCCAAGGACGCCGCCCGCGGCATGGGCATGACCGGCTGGGGTGTGCTGTGGCGCGCCGAGGTGCCGATGGCGCTGCCGCTGATCCTGCTGGGCCTGCGGACCGCGGCGATCCAGGTCGTCGCCACCGCCACCATCGCGGCCATCCCGGGGTACGGCGGCCTCGGCCGGTTCATCGTCGACGGCCTGGCCCGCAACGACTACCAGCTGGTCGTCGGCGGGACCGTCCTGGTGGTGCTGCTCGCGCTGATCGTCCAGGTCGTCTTCGCGGCGCTGCGCCGCCTCGTCGTCTCACCGGGCCTGCTCGGCTCCGCCCGTTCCTCCTGACCCTTTCAACAGAAGGAAATCCCACCATGAAGCACATCATCCGTGGCGCGGCCGTCGGCCTCGTGGCCGCACTGGCGCTGTCCGCCTGCGGCGGCGGGGGCGGCGACGACAAGAACCCGCTGTCCGGCGGCGGCGGCGGTAAGGGCACCATCACCGTCGGCGGCGCGAACTTCCCCGAGAGCGGCCTCATCGGCGAGATCTACGCGCAGGCGCTGGAGGCCAAGGGCCTCAAGGTGACCCGCAAGTTCAACATCGGCGCCCGCGAGGTCTACTACGACCAGGTCGTCAAGGGCGGCATCGGCGTGATGCCCGAGTACAACGGCGCGCTGCTGACCACCTCGGTCGACAAGACCAGCACCGCCTCCACGACCGACGAGGTCAACGCCGCCCTCAAGGCAAAGCTGCCCTCCTCGGTGGAGATCCTGAACTCGGCGCAGGCGGAGGACAAGGACTCGGTCACCGTCAACCCGCAGACCGCGTCCAAGTACCACCTGAAGAGCATCGCCGACCTCAAGCCGGTCGCGAAGCAGCTGACGATCGCCGGCCCGTCGGAGTTCAAGACCCGCCAGCAGGGCCTCGTCGGCCTGCAGAAGGTCTACGGCCTGGAGTTCAAGAAGTTCCAGCCGTTCGACGCGGGCGCGCAGGCGACCCTGGTCAAGCTGCTCACCGAGGACAAGGTGCAGGCCGCCGACCTGTTCACCACCGACCCGACCATCGTGCAGAAGAAGCTCGTCGTGCTGGAGGACCCGCAGCACGTCTTCAGCGCGCAGAACGTGACGCCGCTGGTCAACAAGTCGGCGATGAACGCGCAGGCGACGGCGGCGCTCAACGGCGTCTCCGCGAAGCTCACCACCCAGGACCTCCTGGACATGATGAAGCGCATCGCCATCGACAAGGACGACCAGGAGAAGGTCGCCAAGGACTGGCTGACCAAGAACGGCCTCGCCTGACCCTCGTGGAACGCGCCGCGCCCCGGACGAGCACGTCGTCCGGGGCGCGGCGCGTTCACCGGGCGGCAGGCGCCGCCCGCACGCTCAGATCGACGTCTTCCGGCACTCGTTGGAGGAGAAGTTCGACACGCACACCTCGCCGATCGGGCCGGCGGTCATCTTGGAGACGTAGCCGGGCGTCCATTTCTTCCACCGGGAGATCTTGCCGCAGCCGCTCGAATTCGTGAACGTCTTGTGGCCCAGCCCCGGGACCGTGATGGTCATCTTGACGCTGTGCGCGTCGCAGCCGGTGTCCTTCAGCCCGATGTTGGTGATGTAGAAGTACTTGCGGCCCCAGTTCAGGTCGCCCCACCCGTGCACGGTGTTGTGACCGGTCTTCAGCGGGTCGGCGTAGAGGTCGAAGTGCCTGGTGTAGGCGTTGGCGACCCCCGACATGAGCGCGATCCCGAGAACCGCCGTCCCCGCTGCTCCGGCCGCGCGCATTCCCCATCGTGACATCTCGTTCTCCTTTGAGACGGGATAACCGATGGGTGGAGAGTGCCATTCGGCGGTACATTTTCGGTATATCGGGAAGTGCTGGCGCCAATTCCTGAATCAGCCGGCGGCGGCGGGCCGGAGGCGGGCGAGCACCTCGCGGCGGCCCCGGGCGGTCAACCCCAGCGCGGTGGCGGCGTCGATGCCGATCACTCCGGTGAGCAGGCCCAGGACGGCGCGCGGCGGCCCCTCCAGGACGAGATCGGGATCGGCGGCGCGGCCCGCGCGGGCGCGGACCTCCCCGCCGCCGATCTCGATCACGGCCTGCTCGCCGGACGCGACGAGCTGGACGACCGCCGGCGGCGCGCCGGGGTCGGCGTCGGCGGCGAACCAGGCGGAGGCGCAGGCGAGCCAGCGCGCCTGGAACGCGTCGTCCGGGCGTTCGGCGTCCATGAGCCGCAGCCCCCACTGCCCGAGCGCCTTCAGCACCGGCTCCAGCGCGAGGCCGTCGCCGGTCAGCGAGTACAGGACGGTCGCGATGGGCGGCGGCGCGTCCTCGCGGCCGATCAGCCCGGCTTCCTCGAGGTCCTTGAGGCGGGCCGACAGGAGGTTGGTCGCGACGCCGGGCAGCCCGTTCTTGAGGTCGGTGAACCGGCACGGGCCTTGCAGGAGCAGTTCGCGGACGATCAGCAGCGTCCAGCGGTCTCCGATGACGTCGAGGGCCCGGGCGATCGAGCAGTACTGGCCATAGCTGCGCACCCGCCGAGCCTAACGCAGCCTGGTTTACTCTAGAAACCAGCGAGTTGAAAATTTAAACTAGCGAGATGACCTACGACGAGACCGGCGTCGAGCGGACGATCGCCCGCCTCCGGCGCGAGCACCCCGGCGCGGCGGGCGACCTCGACCAGTTCCACATCGGCGGCGCCGACGCGGTCGGCATGCTCATCGACGGCCTCGCCCTCACCGAGGGCGACACCGTCCTGGACGTCGGTTCGGGACTCGGCGGCCCGGCCCGGCAGATCGCCCGCCGCACCGGAAGCCACGTGACCGGCATCGACATCACCCCCGCGTACGTCGCCACCGCCCGCGACCTGACCGCCGGCACCGGGCTGGACGACCTCGTCCGGTTCGAGGCCGGCGACATCGCCGCGTTCGCCCCTGACCGCCCCTTCCGAGCCGCGATCACCATGCACGTCCAGATGAACATCGAGGACAAGACGGAGTGGTTCTCCCACATCGCCCGCTGCCTCGCCCCCGGCGCGCGCCTGGCCGTCTGGGAGGTCTGCGGATCGGCGGACCTGCCCTGGCCGATGCCGTGGTCGCTCGACGGCACCGACAGCTTCGTGGTCCCGGCCGACGCGCTGCACGCGTCGATCGAGCAGGCCGGCTTCACCACCACCGCATGGACCGACGAGACACCCTGGGTCCGGGCCTGGATCGAGAAGACCTTCGCCGACGGCCCGCCCGACGGCCCGTCGTTGCCGATGCTCCTGCACGACGGCTACACCCGCGTCATCAACTTCGCCGCCGCGCTCACCGACGGCACCCTCGAAATCCGGCGAGGCACCTTCACCCGTGCCGCCTGACCCGTGCCGCTTGACCAGGGCCGGCGGGTCACGCCGGGGCGTGCCGTCGCCGTCCGGTCAGGAGGGCGCCGATGACGACGAGGGCCAGGCCGCATCCCGCGGCGACCAGCGGGAGGTTCGTCGGGATGCCCAGGTAGGTGGTGATTCCGAGGATGCGCGACAGGCCCCAGGGCAGCAGCGCCATCTGGTCGTTCCAGAGCGTCAGGGCGCGTTCCAGGCCGAGGGCGGCGACGAGCGCGCCGAGGACCGTCAGCGGGGCGCCGGCGCCGATCAGCGTCACGCCGGCCGCGCGGCGCCGGGGCAGGCCGCTGCCGCGGGCGGTGAGCAGCGCGACCGTGAGCACCCACAGGAACGCGGCGAACGCGACGGTGATGTAGAACGAGCGCGGTCCCGGTTCGGCCCAGAAGTCGTACCAGTACCGTCCCGGGCCGCGTCCGGCGAGCGCGAGCAGCAGGATCACCGTCCGCAGCAGCGCGGCGCCGCCGACCGCCGCGCTCAGCGCGAACCGGTCGCGGCGGCGGGTGAGGAACCGCAGCGCGGCGGCGTACAGCGCCCAGGCGCCGAGGACGAGGACGAGGTGGGCGGGCGCCGCGAACCAGGTGTAGGCGGCGCGGCTGAGCACGAGCGCGGCGGTGGGCAGGAGCCAGACCAGGGCGCGGTCCGTCCGTCCCGCCGGGACGACGTCGCCGGCCCGCCATGGACGCGTCATTCCGAGCCAGAGTGCGCGCAGGGCCGCCGAACCGGGGGCGCCGCGCAGCAGCCGCTGACCGGGCGACGTGCCAAGCGCGAACGCGAGCAGGAGGGCGAGGAGCAGCGCGCGCGCGAGCCACGCCATCGCGGGGTCGCGGTCCGCGCGGTGCATGCCGATGTCCGCCGCGGTGAAGTTGTACGCGGGGAGGGCGACGTCGTGGCCGTAGCGCCGCTGGTGGGCGCGCGCGTCGTGGCGGAACTGCTTCTCCGCCGCCTTCCAGCGGGCCTTCGCCGTGCCGGAGCCGGTGTCGAGCCATTGGACGTGCCGCAGCGCCATCGTCCGGTACGAGCCGAGCGTGGTGAACAGGTCGGCCTCGTAGGCCAGCGCGTCGGCGAACCGCTGCCGCAGCGCGGGGTCCCGCCAGGACGACGGGGGAGTGGCGTCGATGAGCGCCCGCATCCGGTGCGCCGTCTCGACGGCGGTCCGGCCCTCGGCGATCGCCGTCTCGAGCCGGGGCCGGGCGACCCGGTAGATCGTGTCGAGCGCCGCGCCGTCGCCGGTGACGATGTCCCACTCGAAGATCCACATCATCGGGGGCGGTTCGAGCCCGAGCGCCTTGACCCTGTGGTCGGCGTAGGGGCCGATGTAGAGGCCGTTCGTCACCGCGCTCCGCGACGACGCCATGACCTGCCCGATCGCCGCGACGGTCGCCGGGTCGCCGGAGAAGGTCCGCCGGATCCAGTCGCGGGTGGCCGCCGCCGTGTCGGTGTCCGGGTCCCATGCCAGGCGCGCGGTCACGTAGACGTTGACGTCCCACATCTGCCAGAACCCGGTGCGCAGGTAGAGGGTCATGGGGCCCGCGTGCAGCGGGCCGCCGTCCTGCGTCCAGTCCCAGACGCCGACGATGTTCGGGTTCGCGGCGAGCAGCGTCCGCAAGGCCCGCTGTTCGAGGTCGCCGAGATCGTTCGGCAGCGCGCCGAAGCCCTCGAACTCCCGCCGCGACTGGAACTCCACGATCCGCCGCTGGCCCCCGGTCGCGAGCGTCGTGTTGAACGGCAGCCCGCTGTAGAAGTCGCCCAGGCTGTACTTGGTGGAGACGATCAGGTGCCGGTCGTCGATGCCGTCCAGGACCTTGTGGTATGAGGCCGGGTTGGTGTGCATGTCGCCGACGGCGCCGACCCCGACGCTCCAGGTACGGAAGACGATGTCGCGGCCGTCGGCGTCCGCCTGGCCGAGCAGCGCCTTGAGCATCGCGCGGACCTGCGGGACGGTGGTCACCTCGATCTCCGAGCGGTAGTCCCAGCCGGCGAGCTTGTAGTCGCCGCCGCCCTCGCCGATCCTGATCATCACGCCGTCCGCGTACGGCAGCCCGGTGAACAGCTCGTGCAGGCCCGCCCGGTACACCGACCACAGCCGGGGACTCGCGGTGTCGATATGGCCGAGATAGCGCTTCAACGGTGGTGACAGCGCCAGCATGTCGGTCTGGAAATACACTTTCATGCCCATGTCGTGGGCGTACCGCCAGACCGGCCCGAAAGCCGCCCGCATCGCCTGCGCCCGGGCGATGTGCGAATCGCCCGCGCGGTACACGGCGTGCCCGCCGCCCACCCCGCTGAAGGTGACGTACTCCAGGAAACCCGGGACGACGACACCGTTGTAGCCGTACGCCGGCGCGTGGTCGACGAATTGGCGGAACTGCGCGCCGATGCGCTGGGCCGCCGCGGCGTCCACCCACGGCGCGCCTTTCAGCAGGGCCGGCCCGACCGCGTCGGTGTTCAGCCCGTAATCGGTGCCCTTCGCGAACGCGGCGCGGCCGGCCTCCAGGCCCACCGCGCCGTGGTCGGTCAGCCGCAGCGGCAGCCTCGGCGCGACGACGCGCCCGTCGTCGCCGGCGGGCAGCACGTCCGTGCCGGAACGGATCCGGTCGGCGACCGCGTACAGGCCGTTGGCCGCTCCGGCGGCGTCCGCCGCGTCCAGCGACAGCCCGCCGCCGCGGCTCCGCAGCCGGAACGCCTGGTCCCGGACGGCGTCCGCCGCGCCGGGCAGCGAGCGGACGATGCCCACCGCGAGGACCGCGCCACCGCCGGCTCTCCCGCCGATGCGCGGTTCCGGGAGCCCGCGTCCGGCCAGGGCCGTCGCCACCGAATCGGCGGCGAGCGCCAGGCGCTTGCGTTCGATGCCGGTTCCGGCGGTCGGCAGCGACAGCGCGTCCAGTCTCGGCGCCGCGGCGAGCCCGGCCCGCGGCGCGGCGTGCGCGCCTTCCGCCGGCGCCGCCGCGGGCACGGCCTTCAACCCGAGCGCGCCGCCGACCGCCGCCGCGACGAGCGCGCCGACGACGAGGACGACCAGCGCCGCCGCCAGGAAGGGCCACCGCAGGGCCCGTACGTCGACACCCTCAGCCGGCACGCCGCAATCGTAGATCAATCACCCGAGGCCGGGGCGATTCCCGGTGCCTCCGGTCGGACTCGAACCGACACTTCGACTCTTTTAAGGAGTTCGCCTCTACCTTTGGGCTACGGAGGCCGGGCCATGCCGAATGGCGCCTCCGTCCGCCGACGGCTGCACCGGGTGCCCGCGCAATTGCGCACCGTCGTCGGCAAGGCTCCTTTCTGCGGATTTCCGGTCGAGCATGGAAATCGACATGCCCTATGGCTCGGTAATACTACGCATATTCGCCATGGGGCAGAAAGGGATTGGCGCGGGCCGGGCCCGGCCGCTCGTGGTCAGCCCGCGACCTTGTCCAGGAAGGCGTGCAGGTTGGCCTGCGTGCGGGCGACCTTCTCGTCCAGGGTCAGGGACTCGTCGAGGCCGCCGCCCACCGCGGCCTGCTTCTTCCCGCGCACGTAGAGCGAGCAGGCGAGGTCGGTGCACAGGTACCGGCCGACGGTGTTGCCCTGCTTTCCGGCCTCGCCCGTCCGGCGCGCGGTCATCAGCGCGACGCCGCCGCCGGTCCGCGTGGTCAGGCACAGCGAGCACAGGCTCCGCGAGGTGAAGCCGCGCGGTGCGCCGCCGGACGTGCCGCGCAGCGCGATCCCGACGGGCCGGCCGCCGCGTTCGGCGACCAGGTAGGCGCGCTCGGGCGCCCCGGGATCTCGCCAGCCGAGGAAGTCCAGATCGTCCCAGGTGAGGTCGGCGAGGTCCTTGGGCAGGCCGAGCCGCTTGGCCTCGCCCTTGGAGCAGTTGATGAAGGACGTGCGGATGTCGTGGTCGGTGAGGGGTCCCATCCTCGCGACGCTAGCTTCCCTAGAGCTATTAGGCAAATCCTTAATCCTCCTAGGCCGACTGCCGCCGGCCGGGCCCGGCGCGCGGCCGGGCGGATATGATCGGAGTAGATCGTGAGCGTGGCTAAGCATCTTGGGGGGAACGCGAACTGCTGTCGGACAACGCGCGGACGAACGGCACGGGCCTGCTGCGGCGGCTGGAGCGGCGGGCACTGGCGAAGGATCTCGGGCTGGCGCGCCTGCAGGCGGCGCGGCGCATGCTGGTGGGCCTTCCGGCGGGCATGGCCGCCGGATACGGCGTCGCGGGCGCCCTCGGTGAACCGGCGTTCATCGGGCTGATGCTCGGCGCGCTGCCCGCCATGCTGACCTCGCTGCTGATCGCCGACAACGGCGCCGCGCGCGCGACGATCAGGTCCGTGGTGGTCTATGCGCCGTTCATCGCCGCGCTCTACCTGAGCATGACCCTGCACCCGCACCGGTTCCTGGGCCTGGCGGCCCTCGTCCCGGTGCTGTTCGCGCAGTTCTACGCGGCGCGCTTCGCGCCGTGGGGCAACGACGCGGGCGCCGTCCTGTTCGCCGGGTACCTGTGCGGGCTGCTGCTGCCGATGCCGCTCACCGAGTTCGGGCCGATGGCCGCGATCGCCGCGGCGGGCCTGGCCGCGGCGACCGCCGCCCGGCTCGCGCTGTGCCGCCCCGCGCCCGCCAAGGCGCTAGCGCGGATCCAGCGGGCGTTCCTCGCCTGCGCCGCCGACGTCACCTCCGCCGCCGCGGACCTGCTGGACGCCGGCGCCGGCACCGGGCCGGAGCGGGAGCGCGCGCTGCGCCGGCTCCGCCGCCGCCAGGCCCGGCTGAACGAGGCCGCGCTGGTCGCCGACGGGCTGCTCGCCCAGCCCGGCACCACCGGAGAGGCCGAGCGCCTGCACCGGCTGCTGTTCGAGACGGAACTGGTGGTGCAGGCCGTCGCCCGGGCCGTCCGCGAGCTGGACGGGCACGCCCCGCCCGGCGACCTGCGCCGCCGCGTCACCGGCGCGCTCCGCGCCCACGCCATGGGAGGCCCGGGCGCGGAGTTCGACGAGCGCGCCCCCCGCGACCTGGTCGGCTGGCTCGACCGGCGGCGGGCGAGCGGCCCGCCCGCCGACGTCGGGACGTCCTCGCTCGTCCACCACCTGGCCGTGCTGCTGACCGACCTGTCCCGGACGTCCCGCACCTGGGTGGACGCCGGACGGGCCGCGCCGGGCAAGGGAGACGGGGCGCCGTTCCAGTCGCCGGTCGTGCTGAGCGCCGGGCACGCCGTGCTCGGCTCCGGGCCGGTGGCGGAGCGGATCCTCGCCTCCGGCGGGGCGTGGCGCCGGCTCCGGGTCTCCCCGCACCTGCGGACCGCCCTGCAGGTGGCGGTCGCGATCTCGATCGCGGTGCCGGTCGGCGACCTGATCAGCGGCCGGCGCTTCTACTGGGCCGCGATCGGCGTCATGATCATCTTCACCGGGACCAACACCACCTACGAGCGGGTCCGCAAGACCGGGCAGCGCGCGCTCGGCACCGTCGCCGGCGGCGCGCTCGGCATCGCGTCCTTCGAGCTGCTCGGCGCCGCGCACCCGTGGATCAGCCTGCTGCTGGTCGTCGCCGGGCTGACCGTCGGCGCCTACTCGATCGCCTCGCACTACACGTGGTGGGTGATCGGGCTGGTCGTCGCGCTCGTCCAGCTGTACGCGTTCACGACCGGCTTCCACACCTCGCTGATCCTGCTGCGCCTCGCCGAGAACATGGTCGGCGCCCTCACGGCCGTGCTGGTCGGGCTGGTGCTGCTGCCCGTCGGCACCCGCAGCATGATCGACGAGGCGGTCCGCGGGCACCTGTCCGCCGTCCGCGACCTGGTCGCGGACGCGGGCGCCCCGCCGCCGGACGCCGCGGACGTCCGGCTGAGCAGTGCCTCCCGCGCCGTCGACCAGGCGCTGTTCCGGCTGAACGCGGTCCTGCGGCCGATCGTCCGCCGCCCGACCGGCGGGTCCGGGCACGCGGACGCCGAGACGCTGATGACGCTGACCACCGTCACCGGCTACGCCCGCGAGATCGCCGCCGCCGCCGTGGCCATGCCGCCGGAGGCCGAGCGGACCCTGCAGGCGGTCACCGCCCGGATGGCGCTCTCGCTGGAGGCCCTCATCGGCGCGTTCGCGGGCGAGACCGGCGGCGTGTGGCGCCGCTCGGTCGAGGCCATCGACCGCCTCGACCAGGCCCTCGTCCACGATCTCGACGCCGTCGCCCTGCGGCAGCGCCTGCAGTTCCTCGCCCTGGCCGACGACGCCCTCGCGACGCTCGCCGAGCACCGCGGCATGCGCGTCATGGGCATGGAGTACGCGAAGGTCGCCCCGGAGCGCCGCCTCCAGCTCGCCTCGCTCCGCTCCCGCCACCGCCTCGCCACCGCCTCGCGGCCGCCGGCTGACCCGGCCCCGGCGGCTGCCGGCCGGGCCGCGGCGTCCGGCGCTGTAAGCGGCCTGTAATCGCATGATCGTAATCTTCCGCCCGGAGCGCGGAACGGCCGCGCGGCGGCGGCGAAGGGCGGGAGTGCCGGGTGGCGGAGGCGGCGGAGAGCAAGAAGGGCGGCGACGACCTGCCGGACACGCCGTCGGCGAAGGGCCTGCAGGTCCTGATGGGGATCTGCGCCCTGGTGGGCGGGCTGCCCGCCCTCGTCGGGCTCGGCGGCCTGATCTTCACGTTCTTCTTCGGGCACGACTTCTACCGGTGGCTGGTCCTCTTCCTCGGCGGGATGATCGGCGTCGTGGCCGCCATGGGCCTGCAAGGGCAGGCCACCACCGCGGTGCCCACGCATGCGTGGCGCGAACCGGGCGGTGCGGTCCCGCTCGTCCTGCGGAGGGTCACGGCGCTGGCCGCGATCGTCCTGGCGGCCGCGGGGCCGTCGCTGTTCCTCCTGAAGCTCGTCGGCTGGCTGAGCACCGACACGAGCGACGCCTACTACCACGCGCCGGTCGTGACGGTGTCGATCAGCGGCGAGTGCAGCACGAGAGTCGGCGGTTCGCCGCAGGACTTCACCGACAAGGTGTCCTGCGGCTCGGCGAGCTGGACCGTCGGCGGGAAGCAGGTCAACGGGAAGATCGAGGGCACGGTGCTGGAGATCGTGGGGAAGGTCGGACTGGACGGGGCGACGCACAAGGACTCGGCGAAGGCGCACGTGCGGGGGACGATCGCCTACACGCTCCACGCCGTCCACAAGCCGCATTCGTGCGCGCGGCTCGACGGGCTCCCTGCCTGGGCGTGGGCGGGGCTTCCGGTGGGCGTCCTGGGCTTCATCGGCATCGGCAGGATGCGCTGGTCGCCCGAGGCGCCGCACGGGCCGTTCGAGGACTGAGTCAGGAGGGCGGGCGGCCGGTCAGCCGGGTGGTGAGGGCGGCGGCCGCCGTCCGGGCCTGGGACGCGAGGTCGGGCCAGGCCTCGGGCGGGTGCCGGTCGCGGCGGAACGTCAGCGCGACCGCGGCGGTGGGGTGGCCGGTGTGGTCGAACGCGCAGGCGGCGATGCTGGCGAAGCCCTCGGTGATGTAGCCGTCCTCGGCCGACCAGCCGCGCCGGGCGTCCTCGGCGAGCACGCTGCGCAGCTCGCGCAGCGAGGCGGGGCCGCGGCCCGTGCGGTTCACGAACCGGCCCGGGAACAGGGCCCTGACCTGCGCCGGAGGCAGGTGCGCCAGCAGTGAAAGGCCGCTGGCGGTGAGGTGGGCGGGCATCCGGACGCCGACGTCGGTGACGAGGGTGGCGTGCCGGGGCGGCTGCTCCTTGAGCAGGTAGAGGGTCTCGGCGCCGTGCAGGACGCCGAGCTGGGCGATCTCGCCGACGCGGTCGACGAGCCGGCGCAGCAGCGGGCGGGCGAGGCGCTCCAGGGGCTCGTGCCGCAGATAGGCGGAGCCGATCTCGAAGGCGGCGACGCCGAGGCCCCAGCGGCGCTCCTCGGGGATCGAGGTGACGAAGCCGTCCTCGGCCATCGCGGTGAGCAGGTGGTAGGTGCTGGAGCGGGGCAGGTCCAGGGCGCGGGCGATCGCGGAGGCGGGCAGCGGGCCGGGCGCGGCGGCCAGCAGGCGCAGCACCGCGAGGGCGCGGCGCGCGGCGGGGACCTGGCTCATCCTCGGATTGTCTCGTATCCGAGACAGATGCGGCCGACCGGCCCTGTCCCCGGCGGGCCCGGCCGGGTGGAATCGTGGGTATGGGTTTCGTCATGGGAGACACGAGTGTTCGGGTCGGTCCGGATCCGCTGTCGTTCGAGCAGGTCGTGGCGGTGGCGCGGGACGGCGCGGCGGTCTCGCTGACGGACGAGGCGCTGGAGCTGATCGGGGAGTCGCGGGCGCACATCGAGGAGCTGGCGTCCCGGCCGCTGCCGGTCTACGGGGTGTCGACCGGGTTCGGGGCGCTCGCGACCCGGCACATTCCGCCGGAGATGCGGGCGCAGCTGCAGCTCAACATCGTGCGGTCGCACGCCGCCGGGTCGGGGATGGAGGTCGAGCGGGAGGTCGTCCGGGCGCTGATGCTGCTGCGCCTGCACACCCTCGCGACCGGGCGGACGGGCGTGCAGCCCGTCACCGCGCGGACGCTCGCCGCGCTGCTGAACGCGGGGATCACGCCGCAGGTGTTCGAGCACGGCAGCCTCGGCTGCTCCGGCGACCTCGCGCCGCTCGCGCACGTCGCGCTCGCGCTGATCGGCGAGGGGCAGGTCCGGGACGCGGCCGGCGAGCTGCGGCCGGCGGCCGAGGTGCTCGCCGAGAACGGCATCGCCCCGGTCATGCTGGGCGCCAAGGAGGGCCTCGCCCTGCTGAACGGCACCGACGGCATGCTCGGCATGCTCGTCCTCGCCATCCGCGACCTGCACAAGCTGCTGACCGCCGCCGACGTGGCCGCCGCCATGAGCGTCGAGGCGCTGCTCGGCACCGACCGGGTGTTCGCCGCCGACCTGCAGGAGATGCGGCCGCATCCCGGGCAGGGCGCGTCCGCGGCCAACCTGCGGGCGCTGCTCGCCGCCTCGCAGATCATGGAGTCGCACCGCGGCCCCGACTGCACCCGCGTGCAGGACGCCTACTCGCTGCGCTGCTCGCCGCAGGTGAACGGCGCCGCCCGCGACACCCTCGCGCACGCCGAGCTGGTCGCCGGCCGGGAGCTGGCGTCCGCCGTCGACAACCCGGTGGTGCTGCCGGACGGCCGGGTCGAGTCCAACGGCAACTTCCACGGCGCCCCCATCGCCTACGTGCTGGACTTCCTCGCCATCCCCACCGCGGACGTCGCGTCGATGTCGGAGCGGCGCACCGACCGGATGCTCGACAAGGCCCGCTCGTCCGGGCTGCCCGCGTTCCTCGCCGACGACCCCGGCGTCGACTCCGGCCACATGATCGCCCAGTACACGCAGGCCGCGATCGTCTCCGAGCTGAAGCGGCTGGCCGCCCCCGCGTCCGCCGACTCCATCCCGAGCTCGGCGATGCAGGAGGACCACGTGTCCATGGGCTGGAACTCCGCGCGCAAGCTGCGCCGCGCCGTCGACGGCCTGACGCAGGTCGTCGCGATCGAGATCCTCACCGCCGCGCGGGCCCTGGACCTGCGCAGCCCGCTGCGCCCGGGGCCCGCGACCGCCGCCGTCGTCGCGAAGCTGCGCGAGGCCGTCCCGCCGCCCGGCCCCGACCGCTACCTCGCGCCCGAGATCGCCGCCGCGACCGCCATGGTCGCGGACGGCTCGCTCGTCGCCGCCGCCGAATCCGTCACCGGCCCCCTCTCCTAAGGAGCCCGCCCCATGTCCGGACCCCGTCCCGTCCGCGCGCCGCGCGGCACGAAGCTCACCGCCGCGAAGGGCTGGCCGCAGGAGGCCGCCCTCCGGATGATCCAGAACAACCTCGACCCGGAGGTCGCCGAGCACCCCGACGACCTGGTCGTCTACGGCGGGTCCGGGCGCGCCGCCCGCAGCTGGGACGCCTTCGACGGCATCGTCCGGTCGCTGGCGGACCTGGAGGGCGACGAGACGCTGCTCGTCCAGTCGGGCAAGCCGGTCGGGATCTTCCGGACGCACGAGTGGGCGCCGCGCGTGCTGATCGCCAACTCCAACCTGGTGCCGCAGTGGGCGACGTGGGAGGAGTTCCGCCGGCTGGAGTCGCTCGGGCTGACGATGTTCGGGCAGATGACCGCCGGGTCGTGGATCTACATCGGCACGCAGGGCATCCTGCAGGGCACCTACGAGACGTTCGCGGCCGTCGCCGAGAAGCGGTTCGGCGGGACGCTCGCCGGGACGATCACGCTGACCGCCGGGCTCGGCGGGATGGGCGGCGCGCAGCCGCTCGCCGTGACGATGAACGGCGGCGTCGCGATCTGCGTCGAGTGCGACCCGTCCCGCATCGAGCGGCGCGTCGAGCACCGGTACTGCGACGTCAAGGCCGACTCGCTCGACGACGCGCTGCGCCTCGCCGAGGAGGCGCGGGAGGCGCGGCGGCCGCTGTCGATCGCGGTGCTCGGCAACGCCGCCGACATCGTCCCCGAGCTGCTGCGGCGCGGCGCGCCGATCGACATCGTCACCGACCAGACCAGCGCGCACGACCCGCTGATGTACCTGCCGAGCGGCGTCGCGTTCGACGACATGGCCGCCGAGCGCGACAAGGACCCGGAGGGCTTCACCGCCAAGGCCCGCGCGTCGATGGCGACGCACGTCGAGGCGATGGTCGGGTTCCAGGACGCGGGCGCCGAGGTGTTCGACTACGGCAACTCGATCCGCGGCGAGGCGCAGCTCGCCGGGTACGCGCGCGCGTTCGAGTTCCCCGGGTTCGTCCCGGCCTACATCCGGCCGCTGTTCTGCGAGGGCAAGGGCCCGTTCCGGTGGGCGGCGCTGTCCGGCGACCCGAAGGACATCGCCCGCACCGACAAGGCGATCCTCGACCTGTTCCCCGACAACGAGCCGCTGACCCGGTGGATCCGGATGGCCGGGGAGAAGGTGCACTTCCAGGGCCTGCCGTCGCGGATCTGCTGGCTCGGCTACGGCGAGCGCGACAAGGCCGGCGAGGTCTTCAACGACCTCGTCGCGCGCGGCGAGATCAGCGCGCCGATCGTCCTCGGCCGCGACCACCTCGACTGCGGCTCCGTCGCCAGCCCGTACCGGGAGACCGAGGGCATGAAGGACGGCTCCGACGCGATCGCCGACTGGCCGCTGCTGAACGCGATGCTGAACACCTCGTCCGGCGCGACGTGGGTGTCGATCCACCACGGCGGCGGCGTCGGCATCGGCCGCTCGATCCACGCCGGGCAGGTCTGCGTCGCCGACGGGACGGCCCTCGCGGGCGAGAAGCTCCAGCGCGTCCTGACCAACGACCCCGGCACCGGCGTGATGCGCCACGTCGACGCCGGCTACGACCGGGCCGCCGAGGTCGCCGCCGAGCGCGGCGTCCGCATCCCCCTCCGTTGACTTGCGGCGTGTCGTCCTTAAAACCGCGTTCTTAAGGACGACACGCCGCAAGTGAACGGGGTTCGGTTCGGGGCGAGGAGGGGTGTTGGGGTTCGAGGCGATGTGGCGGGAGCTGCTGCCCGTCGGGCGGGACGCCGGCGGCGGCGGGTATCACCGGTTCGCGTGGACGCCGCCGGAGCTGGAGTGCCGCGCCTGGTTCGCGGACGAGGCGCGCCGGCGCGGCATGCCGCTGGAGCACGACCGCAACGGCAACATGATCGCCTGGTGGCTTCCCGCGGGGTGGACGTGGCGCGACGGCCGCCCGCACCGCGACCAGGGCGCCGCACCGGGCGACGCCGGCGCGGAGAGCGCCGTGCTGACGGGCAGCCACCTGGACTCGGTGCCCGGCGGCGGCGCGTTCGACGGGCCGCTCGGCATCGTCTCCGCGTTCGCCGCAGTGGACCTGCTGCGCGAGCGCGGCGCGGTGCTCCGGCGGCCCATCGGGATCGCGGCGTTCGCCGAGGAGGAGGGCGCCCGGTTCGGGGTGGCGTGCCTCGGATCGCGGCTGCTCGCCGGAGCGATCGACCCGGCTCGGGCGCGAGGGCTCAAGGACGGCGACGGGCGCACCTTCGCCGAGGTGCTGCACGGTGCGGGGCTCGATCCCGAAGCGATCGGGCCGGACGAGGAGTTGCTCGGACGCGTCGGCTGCTACGTCGAACTCCACGTCGAGCAGGGGCGGGCGCTCGCGGAGCCGGTCGGCGTGGCGAGCTCGATCGTCCCGCACGGGCGGTGGCGGTTCGGGTTCGCGGGCGAGGGCAACCACGCCGGGACGACCGCGCTCGCCGACCGCCGCGACCCGATGATCCCGTTCGCCGGGATGGTCCTCGCCGCGCGCGACGCCGCCGAACGCAACGGGACGGTCGCGACGGTCGGGAAGGTCCGGGTCGTCCCGGGCGGCGTCAACGCGATCGCCTCGTCCGTCACCGCCTGGCTCGACGCGCGCGGCCCCGCCGACGACGCCGTCCGCAGGACCGTGGACGAGGTCGGCGCGGCGGCGCGCGAGGCGGCCCGCCCGCACCGGGTGGCGGTCGAGTTCGCCGAGGAGTCCTACACCGAGATCGTCGACTTCAACCGGGCCCTGCGCGACCGCCTGGTCGGGACGCTCGGCGGCGCGCCCGTCCTGCCGACCGGCGCGGGCCACGACGCGGGCGTCCTGTCGGCCAGGGTGCCGACCGCGATGCTGTTCGTCCGCAACCCGACGGGGGTGTCGCACGCGCCCGCAGAGCACGCCGAGACCGCCGACTGCCTCGCCGGGGTGGACGCCCTCGCGGCGGTACTGGACGACCTGGCCCGCGGGTAGGGATCCCGATATGCAATGGCATGCCCAGTACGCCTGGCTCGGCGACGGCGTCGCCGCCGACGTCCTCATCGAGGCCGACGGCGAGCGGATCACGAGCCTCGCGCGCGGCGTCCCCGCCCCGCCGCACGCCCAGCACCTGCCCGGCCTCACCCTGCCGGGCCTCGCGAACGCGCACTCCCACGCGTTCCACCGCGCCCTGCGCTCCCGCGTCCAGACGAACCGCGGCACGTTCTGGACCTGGCGCGAGCAGATGTACCAGGTCGCCGACCGGCTCGACCCCGACTCCTACCGGGCGCTGGCCAGGGCGGTGTTCGCCGAGATGGCGCTCGCCGGGATCAGCTGCGCCGGCGAGTTCCACTACCTGCACCACCGTCCCGGCGGCGCCCCCTACGACGCGCCGAACGCGATGGGCGAGGCGCTGATCGCGGCCGCCGCCGACGCGGGCATCCGGATCACGCTGCTCGACACCTGCTACCTCACCGGCGGCATCGGGCAGCCGCTCAAGGGCCCGCAGCTGCGCTTCGGCGACGGCACCGCCGGGAACTGGGCGCGCCGCGTCGACAGCCTCTACGAGCAGACCGACAAGGCGGGCGGGCTGCACGCCCGCGTCGGCGCCGCGATCCACTCCGTCCGCGCCGTGCCCCGCGAGCAGGTGCGGGCCGTCGCGGCTTGGGCGAAGGAGCACCGCGCGCCGCTGCACGTCCACCTGTCCGAGCAGCCCGCCGAGAACACCGCGTGCCTCGACGCCTACGGCATGACGCCCGCGCGGCTGCTCGCCGAGGCGGGCGCGCTCGGCCCGCTGACCACCGCCGTCCACGCCACCCACCTCACCGACGACGACATCGGCCTGCTCGGCGCGACGACGACCGGGGTCTGCATGTGCCCGACGACCGAACGCGACCTCGCCGACGGCATCGGGCCCGCCCGCGGCCTCGCCGACGCCGGCGCCCCGATCTGCCTCGGCTCCGACCAGCACGCCGTCATCGACCTGTTCGAGGAGGCCCGCGCCGTCGAGCTCGACGAGCGCCTGCGCACCCGCGTCCGCGGCCACTGGACCGCCGGCGGGCTGCTCGCCGCCGCCACGTCCAACGGCCACCACGCGCTCGGCTGGCCCGAGGCGGGCCGCCTCGAACCCGGCGCCTACGCCGACCTCGTCACCGTCGCGCTCGACTCCGTCCGCACCGCGGGCGCCGGGGCAGCGCACGCCGCCGAGGCCGCCGTGTTCGCCGCCACCGCCGCCGACGTCCGGCACGTCGTCGTCTCCGGCCGCCAGATCGTGCACGACGGCCGCCACCTGCTCGTCGATGACGTGCCCGGCGCGCTCGCGACCGCCATCGAGTCCGCCACCAGCGAGGAGCCCGGTTGAGCACCGCCATCACCAACATCGGGGAACTGGTCACCAACGACCCCGGACGGGGCGGCGGGCCGCTCGGCATCGTCCGGGACGCCGCGTTGGTGATCGAGGACGGCGCCGTCGCCTGGACCGGGCCCGCTGCCGAGGCCCCCGCCGCCGACGAGGTGTTCGACGCCGCCGGACGCGCCGTCCTCCCCGGGTTCGTCGACTCCCACGCCCACCTCGTCTTCGCCGGCGAGCGTGCCGAGGAGTTCGCCGCCCGGATGAGCGGGCGGCCCTACGCCGCCGGAGGCATCCGCACGACCGTCGAGCGCACCCGCGCCGCGTCCGACGACGACCTGCGCGCGAACCTGCGCCGCCTGGTGGAGGAGATGGCGCGGCAGGGGACGACGACCGTCGAGTGCAAGTCCGGCTACGGCCTCACGGTCGAGCAGGAGGAGCGCGCCGTCCGCATCGCCGCCGAGATCGCCGACGAGGTCACGTACCTGGGCGCGCACGTCGTCCCGTCCGAGTACGCCGATGACGCCGCCGGCTACACGCGCCTCGCCGCCACCGACATGCTCGCCGCGTGCGCGCCGCACGCCCGCTGGGTGGACGTGTTCTGCGAGCGGGGCGCGTTCGACGCCGACCAGGCCCGCGAGGTCCTGCAGGCCGGGATCAAGGCGGGGCTGACGCCGCGCCTGCACGCCAACCAGCTCACCGAAGGCCCCGCCGTCCGCCTCGCCGTCGAGCTGGACGCCGCGTCCGCCGACCACTGCACGTTCCTGAGCAGCGCCGACGTGGACGCGCTCGCCTCGTCCCGCACCGTCGCGACCCTGCTGCCGGGCGTCGAGTTCTCCACCCGCCAGCCCTATCCGGACGCCCGCCGCCTCCTGGACGCGGGCGCCACCGTGGCCCTCGCCACCGACTGCAACCCCGGCTCCTGCTACAGCTCCAGCATGGCGTTCTGCATCGCCGTGGCCGTCCGCGACATGCACATGACGCCCGCCGAAGCCGTCTGGGCCGCCACCGCCGGCGGCGCCCGCGCCCTACGCCGTACCGACGTCGGCCACCTCGCCGTCGGCGCGCGCGCGGACGTCCTCGTGCTGGACGCCCCGTCGCACATCCACCTCGCCTACCGTCCCGGCGTCCCGCAGACGGCCGCCGTATGGAAGCACGGCAGCCGGGTCGTCGGCTGAGGCGTCAGGACGGGGCGAGGTAGCGGCGGTTGACCCTGATCAGGGGCTGCCGGTCGCGGGCGACGTAGTCCGTGGCGAGGACCTCGGCGGCGAAGAGCACGTGGTCGCCCGCCTCGACGCACTGGCGCGTCTCGCACTCGAACGCGGTGAGGCCGGACTCGGGGACGAGCGCGCCGGACAGCTCACCGCGGTGGTGCGGCTCGCTCGCGAGCAGCAGGCGGGCGCTCGGACGGCCCTCGGCGGCGAAACGCCCGGCGAGGGCGCGCTGCCCCGCGCCGAGGACCGTCGCCGCCCACCGGTCGGCGCGCGACAGCACCTCCGCCAGGTAGGACGAGGACGCCACCCCGGCCAGCACCATCGGCGGCTCCAGCGACACCGACATGAACGAGGTCACCGTCGTGCCGAGGTCGTCGCGGCCGTCCCGGACGGTCAGCACGACGACCCCGGTGGCGAACCCCGCGACGGCCTCGACGAAGTCGGCGCTCAGCGGATCTCCCAGGCGCCCGGCAGCGTGAGCGGGCCGGCGGACGGGAGGCCGAGGCGGGCGGCGAGCCCGCCGAGCGAGCCCCAGCCGTCGAACCGGGCGGACGCGGCGGTGCGGTCCTCGCTGGACTCCGGCGGCCGCAGCCGCTCCAGCGGCGAGGTGTGCGGGTAGGACCGGACGGGCGCGTCGGCGGCCAGCCCGGCCTTCTTGCGGGCCAGGTCGAGTGCCCGGTCGATGCCGCCGAGCTCGTCGACGAGCCCGTTGTCGCGGGCGTCGGCGCCCGTCCACACCCGGCCGCGGGCCAGCTCGTGGACCCGCTCGCGGGACAGCTCGCGGCCCTCGGCGACCTTCGCGGTGAAGTCGTCGTAGATCGTGTCGAGGGAGGCGTTGATCCGCTCCCACTCGGAGTCGCTGAAGTCCTTGGTGGCGCTGAACATCCGCGCGTGGTCGCCGTCGGCGACGGAGCCGAGGCCGACCCCGATCCGCTCCAGCAGGTCGTTCACCACGGCCTTGCCGACGACGACGCCGATCGAGCCGGTGATGGTGCCGGGCTGCGCGACGATCGTGTCGGCGGCCATCGAGACGTAGTAGCCGCCGGACGCGGCGACGTTCCCCATCGACACGACCACCGGCTTGCCGGCGCGGCGGGCGAGCACGACCTCCCGCCAGATCGCGTCGGACGCGACCGCGGACCCGCCGGGGCTGTTGACGCGGAACACGATCGCCTTGACCCGGTCGTCCTTCACCGCGGCGCGGAACGCGGCGCCGACGGTGTCGGAGCCCATCGCGGGACCGGAGTTCGGCAGCGGGCCGCCGCGGCCGCTGCGGCCGAGCCGGATCGGGCCCTGCCCGTTGATCAGCGCGACGACGTCCTGCCTGCCCGGCTGCGGGATGCGGCGGGCGAGCCCGTGCGTGCGGTTGTAGCGGGACACGTAGCGCAGCTGCGCCTCCGCGCCGAACTCCTTGCGCAGGAAGCCGTAGACCTCGTCGCGGTAGCCGAGGTGGTCGACCAGCCCCTCTTCCAGGGCCTCGCCGGCGAGCAGCGGGCCCCGGTTCGTCAGGTCGCGGACCTTGTCCTCGGGCAGGTCGCGGGCGGCGGCGATGCCCGCGGTGATCTGCTCGCCGAGGGAGGTGACGAGCCGCTGCGACGACTCCTCGTGCTCGGGCGTGTACGCCTTCTCCATGAAGGTGTTCGCCATGGTCTTGTACTCGTACCGCTTGGCGAACCGGGGCCGCACGCCCGCCTTCTCCAGCGCGCCCGCGAAGAACGGCTCCTCCAGCGCGACGCCGGTCAGCCCGACCTCGCCGGTCGGCTGCAGGTACACCTTGTCGAACCCGGTGGCCAGGTAGAACGGGACGGTGCCGTGCCCGCCCTCGCCGAACGTCTCGGCCCACGCGACGGTGAGCTTGCCGGCCTCGCGCAGCGCGCCGACGGCCTCGCGCAGCTCCTGCGCGAGCGCCAGCCCGACGCCGCCGGTCACCTTCACCACCAGCGCCTTCACCCGGTGGTCGGCGCGGGCGCGGCGCAGGCCGTCCAGCACGTCGCGCAGGTTCGTCCGGCGCATGGACATGATCGCCGAGATGGGGTCCGCGGGCGCGGTCTCCACGATGCCCTCGGTGAGGTCCAGCTCCAGGATCAGCGGTGCCGTCCGCCGGTCCCGGGCCTGCTTGATGACGTTGACGACGGTTCCGGGATCCACCATGGGGCCAGCCTATGCGCTCGCCCGCGGGCGGCCCGTCCGCCCCGGGTCCCGCGCGCCCTCCGCCGCAAGGAGGAGCGGCGGCCCCCGCTCACGCGCCCCTACTCGCGCGCGAACGCCTTGTTGGGCAGGACGCTCGCGGACGCCTGCGCGACGGGACGGCCCTGCGCGTCGCTGATGACGGCGTTGGCGACCATCCGGGTGCTGCCGGGGTGCACGCACGTCCCGGCGACCGTGTAGGTCTCGCCGGCGCGGACGGCGCGCAGGTAGTCGACGTTGAGGTTGAGCGTCAGCATCGGCATGAAGTGCTCACAGGTGCTGCTGCCCGCGAGGCAGACGGCGTTGTCGAGGATCATGGCGATGTAGCCGCCGTGCACGATCCCGCCGGGGTTGCAGAGCTTCTCGGCGGGCGTCCAGGAGACGCCGACGCGGCCGGGCTCGGCGGACGTGATGACCTGCCCGATGTGGTCGTTGATGTCGGAGATCTGCGGGAACCGGCCGTCGGCCATGGCCTGGATCAGCTCGGCGCCCGTCAGGGCGTCCCACATCCGCGCGGTCTCCTCGAAGGCCGCCTCGCCCGCCTCGACGCTCAACTCGTGCTCCCTGATCAGGCGACGTCTCGCACCGAATGGTATTCGGTGCGCGGCCCGCGAGGCACTGTGCCCTTCGTCACCGAGCGGATATCGTCGGCCCATGGGCGATGGGGACGGCTGGGCCGATTGCGACCTGGGGCACACGCACTGGGGACGGTTCGGCGCGGCGGGCCTGCTGGCCTACCACCGCGACGCGGACGGCCAGATGTGGATCCTGCTGCAGCAGCGCGCCTGGTGGGGGCTCGGCGGCGGCACCTGGGGGATGTTCGGCGGCGCCACGCACAGCCATGAGGACGGGGTGACGGGCGCCCTGCGCGAGACCGCCGAGGAGTGCACGCTCGACACCGGCCTCGTGCGCGTGCGCGGCACCCGGGTCGAGGACCACGGCGGCTGGGCGTTCACGTCGGTGATCGGTGCGCTCGACGAGAAGGTGGACGTCAAGCCCGCCTCGCGGGAGACGCGCCGAGCCGAATGGGTCCGCTTGGAGGAGGTCGAGGACCGCAAGCTGTTCGCGCCGTTCGAGCGGTCGTGGCCGCTGCTGCGCGACACGATGAAGGGCCTGGTGCTCGTCGTGGACGGCGCCAACGTCGTCGGATCCAGGCCGGACGGCTGGTGGAAGGACCGCGCGGGCGCGAACGCCCGGCTCCGCGACTCGCTCGCGGCATTGAACGAGGGCGTCCGCGGCGTGCCGCCCGGCCCCGTCGCGTTCGACCGCTGCTTCCCCGAGATCGTCCTGGTCGTCGAGGGCGCGGCCCGCCCCGTCGCGGACGAGCAGGTGGACGGCGTGCGGGTGGTGGCGGCGCCGGGCAGCGGCGACGACCACATCGCCGGCATCGTCCGGAACGCCGAGCCCGACACCGAGTACCTGGTCGTGACCGCCGACCGGGAGCTGCGCGCGCGCTGCGAGGAGGCCGGCGCGCACGTCGCCGGCCCCCGCTGGCTCACCGACCGGCTCGAGCGTCGCTGACGGTGTGGCCGGCGTCGCGGAGGGACCGCGCCGCGTCCTTCAGGCGGTGGTCGGGGACCAGGACGAGGTCGGCGTGGTAGGTGGAGGCGACGAACACCGGCACGCCCGCGTCCGCGAGCGGCCCGACGACGGCGGCGAGCATGCCGGGCAGGTCGAGGCCGTGGCCGGCGGCGCCGTAGAAGCCGACCCAGCGCTCCGCCTCCGCGAACGGCGGCGCCTCCCGCACGACGGTGAGGCCCTCGGGCGCGCGGACCAGCGCGATCCACTCGTCGTCCTCGGGGAACGTCGTGTTCGGCAGGTGCTCGACCATGAACTCGGACGGGACGATGTGCAGGTGCTGCGCGGCGCTCATGCCGCCACTCTACGAGCGCGTCACTCCGGGACGAGCCACACGGCGCCGAGCGGCGGGACCCGCATCACCGCGGACGCGGGCAGCCCGTGCCACGGCTCGGCGGACGCCTCGAGGCGCCCGAGGTTCCCCACGCCGCTGCCGCCGTACTCGTAGGCGTCGGTGTTGACGACCTCCCGCCACGCCCCCTCCTTGGGCAGCCCCACGCGGTAGTCCTCGTGCGGGTTGCCGGCGAAGTTGACGACGCAGGCCATCACGGGCACCTCGGCGCCGTCCTCGGCCGTCCCGTACCGCAGGTAGGACAGGGTGTTGCCGCCCGCGTCGTTGCCGTCGATCCAGCGGAAGCCCTCGTGGTCGCTGTCGCGCGACCACAGCGCGGGCTCGTCGCGGTAGGCGCGGTTGAGCTCGCGGACGAGCTTCTGCAGCCCGACGTGCAGGGCGCCCTCGGCGGCGTTCTCCAGCAGCCACCAGTCGAGCGGCCGCTCCTCCGCCCACTCGGCGCCCTGGCCGAACTCCTGGCCCATGAACAGCAGCTGCTTGCCGGGATGCGACCACATGTAGGCGAGCAGGGCGCGCAGCCCCGCGAACTGCTGCCAGGTGTCGCCCGGCATCTTGCTGAGCAGCGACCCCTTCCCGTGGACGACCTCGTCGTGCGAGAGCGGCAGGACGTAGTTCTCCGAGAACGCGTACACCAGCGAGAACGTGATCTCGTTGTGGTGGTAGTTCCGGAACACCGGCTCGTGCCGCAGGTATTCGAGGGTGTCGTGCATCCAGCCCATGTTCCATTTGAAGCCGAAGCCGAGGCCGCCGAGATGGGTGGGGCGGGACACGCCGGGCCAGGCCGTCGACTCCTCCGCGACCGTCACGACGCCCGGGTTGCGCTTGTAGACCGTCGCGTTCATCTCCTGGAGGAACGAAATGGCCTCCAGGTTCTCGCGGCCGCCGTACACGTTCGGGGTCCACTCGCCCTCGTTGCGCGAGTAGTCCAGGTACAGCATCGAGGCGACCGCGTCCACGCGGAGCCCGTCGACGTGGAACTCCTCGATCCAGAACGACGCGTTCGCCACCAGGAAGTTGCGGACCTCGGCGCGCCCGAAGTTGAACACCAGCGTGCCCCAGTCGGGATGCTCGCCGCGGGCCGGATCCTCGTGCTCGTACAGCGCGGTGCCGTCGAAGCGCGCCAGCGCCCACTCGTCCTTGGGGAAGTGCGCCGGAACCCAGTCGATGATGACGCCGATACCGGCCTGGTGCAGCTTGTCGACGAGGTACCGGAAGTCGTCCGGGGTACCGAAGCGGGACGTCGGCGCGTAGTAGGACGTCACCTGGTAGCCCCAGGAGGGCCCATAGGGATGCTCCGCCACCGGCAGGAACTCCACATGGGTGAACCCCATGTCCTTCACGTACGAGGTCAGTTCCTCCGCCAGTTCCCGGTAGCCGAGCCCGGGCCGCCACGAACCGAGGTGCACCTCATAGGCGCTCATCGGCTCGCGCACCCACTCGTGCTCCTTGCGGCGGTCCATCCACTCGCCGTCGGCCCACTCGTAGGCCGAGGTGTAGATGCGCGACGCCGTCGCCGGGGGACGCTCGGTGTACTGCGCCATGGGGTCGGCCTTGGCGCGCCACTGCCCGTCCGCGCCGAGGATCTCGAACTTGTAGCGCGTGCCGTCGCCGACGCCCGGGACGAACAGCTCCCACACGCCCGTCGACCCGAGCGACCGCATCGGATGCGCGCGGCCGTCCCAGTGGTTGAAGTCGCCGACCACGCGCACACCGCGCGCCGTGGGCGCCCACACCGCGAACCCCGTGCCCGACACCGGCCCGAACGCGGACGCGTAGGTCCGCACGCGCGCCCCCAGCGCACGCCACAGCTCCTCGTGCCTGCCCTCGCTGATCAGATGCAGGTCGAGTTCGCCGAGCGTCGGCAGGTGCCGGTACGGGTCGTCCTGCACGGTCTCGATGCCGTCCCCGTACGTCACCGCCAGCCGGTAGTCGGGGACCGCGAGCGGCGCCTTCTCCTTGTCGTCGCCGGCCAGCGACGCCGACGCCGGCAGCGTCCCGGCGAACACGCCCTCGTGGAAGTGCCGCAGCGGGTGCCGGTCCCCGTTCGGCAGCACCACCTCGACCTTCTCCGCAAGCGGGCGCAGCGCCCGGACGGTCACCCCGTCCCGGCCGGGATGCGCCCCGAGGACGCCGTGCGGATCGTGGTGGTCGCCTCCGACGAGCCGGTCGATCTCCGCGCGCGTCACCCGTGCCATGAGCTCATGGCCTCCTCGTCCGACGTCCGGGGTCCGGGGCCGTCCCCGGGAACAACACTGATGCCGTTTCCCTGTAGGAGTGCCCGGAGATCCGCCGGACTCACATGGCGGAAGGAGCTGTTTCACCGGAGATTGCGGTTTGTTCAGCGGTTCGGGTGATCTAGCCGGTCCGCGCCCTGCGCCCGATCTCACCGGGAGGCCGCGGCGGAGGAATGTGCGACCGCACGGACGGCACGACACTTCGTCGGGGGTCGCGCCGAATGCGCCGTCCATGCGGTCACGTCTGCCTGGCCCCAGGGGTGACACCGACCCCGCCGCCCTGGGATCCATTCCTGTGTCACCTGAGCGACACAGGTACCTTCCGTACCGGAGCGTTCCGGCCCGGTCCGCCCCCGCCCGCGGACCGGGCCGCGCCGCTCCCCGCGACGCCTCATCGCGGCCGCCTCACCCGTCCCCGCGCGCCTGCTCCAGGAGCAGTCCGCGCAGCCCCGCCGGATCGTCCGCGGCCACCGTCATCGCACATCCCGCCTGCAGTTGCGCGTCGGTCAGATCGCCGCTCCGGGTGGCGTACCAGCGCCCGGCGTCGCTGCGCCAGACCTGCCAGCCCGGAAACTCCCCCTCGATGGCCGCCTTCAGATCCTCGAAGTCGCCCATCAAGGTCGTCCTTTCCCCGAGGCGCTCTTCTGTATACAAAAGTCTTACTCGGTCTGAGAGGTGTCAAGCTGTCCGTAAGCGGACCATGCCCCCGCGGATAGCGGCCCGCTAGGTATGAGTGACGGGAGGGGAGGGGCGATATCGAACGCCGCATCGAACGACCGCCGCGTCGACTGACCGGGGGCGCGCCCGAACGAAGGGGAGGTGACGCCGGTGCCGGACCGTCCCGCCTACCTGCGCATCGCCGACACGCTGCGAGAGGGGATCCGGGACGGCGGCCTTCCGCCGGGGACCAGGCTGCCGACCATGGCGGAGCTGTGCGCCGAGCACGGCGTCTCGGAGATCGTCGTGCGCCAGGCCGTCGCGCTGCTGCGCACCGAGGGGCTCGTCGAGACGCGCCGCGGCGGCGGCACGGTGGTCCGGGTCGTGCCGCCGGCCCGCCGCGTCGCGATGGAGCGCTACCGCGCGGTGACCAGGCCGCTCGCGGTGCCCGAGACCACCTTCACCCGCGACCAGAAGATCAGCTGGCAGGAGTACCGGCTCGACAAGGAGTTCACCCGTGTGCGCGCGGACGACGCGCTCGGCGCGCTGTTCGAGCTGCCCACCGGGACCGAGCTGCTGCGGCGCCGGTTCGTGTTCTACGCCCGCGGCGAGCCGCAGCAGATCTCCGTCAACTACCTGCCCTGGGACCTCGTCGGCGGCACCCCGGTCGCCGACCCCGAGCGCGAGCCGTGGCCCGGCGGCACGCTCGCCCAGCTGGCCTATCTCGGCCACCCGCCGACCCGCGTCGAGGAGTCCGTCCGGTCCCGCATGCCCACCCCCGAGGAGGCGGAGGCGCTGCGGATGGGCGGCGGCGTCCCCGTCCTCGCCATCACCCGCCGGATGCTGTCGCGCGCCTCGGTCATGGAGGTCTGCCGCGACATCGTGCTGCCCGCCGACCGCGTCGTCCTCGACTACTCCATCGACCTGTAGAACCCGCCGCGCCGGCCGTGGCCCCGCAGGCCCCCGGGCCGCGTCAGCCGGCCAGATGCTCCAGCGAGCGCAGCGGCACCGGCAGCCAGGACGGCCGGTTCCGCGCCTCGTACCGGATCTCGTAGACCGCCTTGTCCAGCTCGAACGCCCGCACCAGCGCCGCGTGCGCGGCCGGGTCGGGGCCGCCCGCCGCCGCGTACCCGGCGCAGAACGCGTCCCGGTTCCGCCGCGCCCAGGCGCGGGCGCGCAGCTCCAGCACGTCCGCCGCGTCGGGCGCGAGGCTCACGTCGGAGGCGATCAGGAACCGCGCCGCGTACTCGAACGAGCGCAGCATCCCGGCGACGTCGCGGAGCGGGTGCGCGGGCGCGCGCCGCTCGGCGGGCGTCCGCGCGGGCTCGCCCTCGAAGTCCAGCAGCACCCAGCCGGTGTCGGTGCGCATCACCTGCCCGAGGTGGTAGTCGCCGTGGACGCGCTGGAAAGGCAGCCCCTCGCCGGACGCCGCGACCTCGCCGAACACCGCGCGGATGGCGCCGGCGTGCGGGCGCAGCTGCGGGACGTCCGCGGCGACCGCGTCGAGCTGCTCGTTCATCCCGGCGGCCAGCTCCCGCAGCCGCGCCGCGGGCGCCGTCGTCACGCCGAACGCGCGGGCGAGGTCGCGGTGCACCTGCGCGGTCGCGGCGCCGAGCCGCTCGGCCTCGGCGGCGAAGTCGCCGCCCGCCGCGCCCGCGTCGTCCGGGGTGGGCGCGGCCGGCGGGCCGGCCGGAGTCGGCTGGGCGAACCAGTCGCGGACGCTGGTGAGCGCGAGCTGCCAGCCGTCGGTCGCGCTGCGCAGGAACTGCGACAGCAGCGCGAGCGTGACGGGTTCGCCGCCCGCGCCGTCGCCGCCGGGGGCGAGTTCGATCCAGCCGTGGACGGCGGGGACGTGCTCGCAGCCGGCGCGGGTCAGCGCGAGGTTGACCTCCAGGTCGGGGTTCACGCCGGGCGCCAGCTTGCGGAACAGCTTGCACATGTACGCGTCGCCGAAGACGAGCGAGGTGTTGCTCTGCTCGGCGGTGGACGGCGCGCCGTCCAGCCCGGTGCGGATGCCCGTGCCGGGGGTGCGGCGGAACCGCAGCGGCCCGATGACCGACTCGCCCGCCATGTGGGCGAGCAGCGGCCGGGTCAGCTCGGGGTCGTGGGCGGCGTCGTAGGCGTGGCCGCTGATCCCGGCCGTCCCGGCGAGCACCCCGATCTCGTGGGGGCGCAGCCGCTCGGGCAGGTCGCGGCGGACGCCGAGCAGGACCTGGTAGTGCTCGGTCGCGCCGTTCTGGCGGACGTCGAGGACGAGGTGGTGCAGGCCGGGCTCGCCGGTCCGCAGTTCGGTGGCGGTTCCGATGGACAGGTCCTCGATGGGGCTGCCCTTCCCGCCGAACCACCGCTGCCGCGGCAGCCAGCCGGCCAGCAGCCGGACGAGCGACAGGTCGCCGCCCTGCCCACTTGAACCGCCCGGCACGGCTACATCACCCTCTCGTCGTCCGCGTCGCCGGGCGGCGGCGGGAGCAGGAACCAGTAGAAGCCGTGGCCGGGCAGGGTGAGCAGGTAGGGGAGTTCGCCGATGGCGGGGAACTGCACGCCGCCCATGCACTCGATCGGCGTCGAGCCGCGGAACCGCCGCAGGTCCAGCTCCACGGGCTGCGGGAAGCGCGACAGGTTGTTCACGCACAGGACCGTGTCGCTGCCGCCCCACTGGTTGGAGTCGCCGCCGTTGATCTCGCGGGTGAAGGCGAGGACGGAGGGGTTGGAGGCGGAGAGTTCGACGTAGGTGCCGACGCCGAAGACGGGGTGGCGTTGCCGGATCTCGATCATTTTGCGGGTCCAGTGCAGGAGTGATCCG
>NZ_JAGEPF010000008.1 GCF_017573465.1 Actinomadura violacea | reverse complement strand
GTCCGCCGGCCGGCGGCCGGGCGCGGGCCGCGTGAGCGCCTCGGGCGAGGGCGCGTCCGGGGCCGGCGTCGTCGGCGTCCGCGCCGTTGCGGCCCGCATGTCCGGGGCCGTCGGCCCGGCGGCGGCCCCGGCGCGGACGGCGCTCTCCGGGTCGGTGCGGCCGGTCAGCTCCTCCAGCAGCCCGACGGCGGTGGGCCGCGCGGCCGGGTCCTTGGCGAGGGCCCGGCCGACGAGCTCGCGCAGCCGCGGTTCGAGGCCCTCCAGCCGCGGAGGTTCGTGCACGGTCCGGTAGAGCGTCTCGCCGACGGTCGCGCCGTCGAAGGGCGGCCGGCCGAGTCCGGCGAAGGCGACGACGCAGCCCCAGGCGAACACGTCGGCGGCGGGGGTGACCGGCAGCCCGAGCAGACCCTCGGGCGCCAGGTAGGAGGGGGTGCCCATCGTCTCGCCGGTCTCGGTCAGCGGGCCGCCGCCGGCCGCCTCCCGGGCGATGCCGAAGTCGATCACCCGGGGGCCGAACGGCGACAGCAGGATGTTGGCGGGCTTGAGGTCGCGGTGGACGACCCCGGCGCCGTGCACGGCGGTGAGCGCGGTGGCGACCCCGGCGGCCAGCCCCTCCAGGTCGGCGCCGCCGAGCGGGCCGTGCCGGGACACGGTCTCGTCGAGGGTCGGCCCGTGGATGTACTCGGTGACGATGTACAGCGGCTCCCCGTCGAGGTCGGCGTCCAGGACGGGCGCGGTGCAGAAGGGCCGCACGCGGCGCGCCGCCGCCACCTCCCGCCGGAACCGCTCCCGGAACCTCGGGTCGTCCGCGAGCCGCCGGTTGACGACCTTGACCGCCACCTCGTTGCCGTCCTGGTCCTCGGCCAGGTGGACGGTGCCCATGCCTCCCTCGCCGAGGACCCGTACCAGGCGGTACGGGCCGAGGTGCCGGCCGTGCAGAGGGGCTTCGCCAGCATCCGCCGAGGACATGCGTCCTGACGGTAGCCACTGCCCTTGGCGGCGGCAAGGGCGCGGGATCGCGGCCGCGCCGCGGCCGGCGCGGCCCTCCCGGGCCTCAGCCGCCTGCCCCCCAAGGGGCCTCAGCCGCCTGCGTCGCCGGGGTCCGGAGGCCAGAACACGCTGGACGCGCCGGACGCGACGCGGGCGCGCAGCTCGTCCACCGTGCGGACGCCCACCTCCGGTTCGTCGTGCCCGTTGAACACGACGAACCGCCAGCGGCGGGCGGCGGCGTCGACGATCCGCCAGGCCAGCCCTTCGCTGCCCTTCGTGCGGGAGATCTCCAGTTCCGCCTCGGCCACGACCCGGCCGCCGAGCCGCGCCTCGTACACGGCGAGCTCGTCCGGATCGTCCTCGGGGAGCCCGGTCAGGTGCACCCACACGTGCGCGTGGCCGTCGGAGAGCCTGGCGTCGCCGCGCTCGCCCGGGCCCGTCACGCCGCCGAGCGAGACGACGAGCTCGACGAACCGCGCGGGGTCGAGTTCCTCGCCGAAGACCAGGAAGACCGACTCAGCCACGGCGGCCTCGGTCAGGGCACGGGCTCGCCGAGATCGCGCAGGGCCTGCTTGAGCTCGTCCATGTTCTGCACGACGGTCGCATTGGTCTTCAGCCTCAGGTTCTTGATCGCCCCGTACTTCATGTTGGGCGCGTAGATGATGATGGGCTTGCCGGAGGGGTTGGTGATCGGGTTGCCGGTGTTGCGGGTCGCCTGGGAGACCTTGCCCTTGGCGTTCTTGCCGTTGGCCACCTCGATGATCGACTTGTTGGTCTCGATGTCGATCTCCCCGTCCTTGCCGTTCGGCCCGTACTTCTTCTCGAAGTTTCGCACGATGGACCGCAGCTCCCGGGCCACCTCGGCGGGCACCCGGACGTTGGCCTCGGGGGAGGCGGCGTTCTCCGCGATCTTCTTGTCGATGATCTTGTTGCGGGCCCGGTCGGCGTCCGCCCGCGCGTCCTGCGCCTCCTTCCGGTTCTCCGGCGTGGGGTCCTTCGCCGCGCGCTGCTCGGCGTCCCCGGCCATCTTCTCCAGCTCGTCGGAGAGGCCGTCGGCGTCCTCGTAGCGCTTGGCGGCGAGCGCGTCGTCGATCTCCTTGATCTTCTGCGCCCGCTCGGCGGTGCGGAGCTGCCGTTCCGCCTCGTCGGCGGCCTTGCGCGCCTTCTCCGCGTCGCCGCACTCGCCTCCCGCGCGCGCGGCCGGGAGCGCGGCCGTGAGCCGGGCCGGGAACGCCGCCGGGACGGCGGCCATCCGCCCGAAGAGGGCGGCCGGCCGCGGGGGGCCGAGGCCGACGGCCTTGCAGCCGGCGCGTCTGGCCTCCTGGTCGGCGTCGTCGGCCTTCTTGCGGGCGTCCGCGGCGGCCTTCCGGGCGGCGGGCACGTCCCCCGATCGGGCGGCCTTGCGCGCCCGGGCGGCGGCCTCCTCGGCCTCCTCGGCGAGCCGGGCCGCCTTGCTGAGCTTGCCGGCCTTGCCCGCCTCGTCGGCGACCTTGCCCAGCTTGCCGATCTTGCTGACGCCCTTGCCGATGTCGTAGTACGGGATGAACCACGAGCCCACGTTCCAGACGCCCCGGAAGACGGCCCGGACCTTCTTCCCGTTCCGCCAGTCCTCGCGGGACTTGTCGTCCCAGACGAGCAGCGGCACGGACTGCGTGGGGTGGGTGACGGCCCACCACAGGCCCTTCGCGGAGTTGACGGGGTGGACGACGAGGTCCTTGAGGCCGGTCAGGTCGCCCCAGACACCGCCCCAGAGCCCTTCGCCCGCATCCTTGAAGAAGGAGCCGACGCCCTTGAAGAAGCCGCCGACCTGATGGCCGAAGCCGCCCAGCGCGGCCTTCACGGGAGACTGCCCGGCGAAGGGCTTGTTCCATTGGGGACCCCATCCGTCCCGGGGCGCGCTCTTCCCGCCGTCGCCCGCGGGACGTCCGGTCGCCGGCGCGTCGCCGTCGCCGGTCCCCGTTCCCGTGCCGCCCCCGGTGCCCGGACCGCCGTCGTCGCCGGCCGGAGCGGAGACCGTGCAGCCCTTGCCCTGGAACGCCGAGCAGACCGCGTTGCGCGCCTTGGGCGTCAGGGCGCCCGGGATCACCGAGGCCAGGACCCCGATGACGACGGCGATGGAGACGAGCACGAGGGCGGCGTACTCGATGCCCGTCGCGCCGGAGTCGTCCCGTGCCCGCTCCCACCGCCTGCACAGCACCGCGCGCCCACCTCCCGCCGATCACGGATCCCCCGGAATGTAGGGGACGGCGGACGCCCGGCACCTGAGCCCAGGGACCCAGTCGAGGGCCCTGATTCGGGGCGTGGCCGGAACCGGCCGCGGGGGCTCAGAAGTAGGAGTCGGGGGCCACCGGGGCCCGGCCGGCGAAATGGCGCTTCGCCGGCGGACGGAACAGCAGGACCAGGATCACGACGGGCAGGACCAGGTTGGCGACGCCGCGCGGATCGCTCCGGCCGATGGCGGCGAGCGCGAGCAGGATGTAGAACGCCTCCAGCACGATGATCCCGCGCCGCAGCGCCTTGCCGCCGGTGGGCACGCGCAGCGCCAGCACGAGGCCGACCACCCCGGGCAGGACGAGCCAGGCGGCGGCGCCGAGGGCCGCCGCGGTGACGCCCACCGAGATCAGGAACGCCAGGGTCGTCAGCAGCGTGATGGCGGCGACCAGGAACATCAGGATCTGAACGGCTCTCACCGGCTTGGGCACGAGGCACCTCCCCGCCGACGCGGCGGTCGCGAATTCGGGCTCCCGACGCGAGCACCGTACGGCACCGCGGCGGCGCAGGGCGCCCCGCCGGCCGCACCGCCGCCGGGCACCGGCAATTGGGCCCCAGGGCCCTGTCGCGGCGTCCGGACCCGCGCCTACGGTTTTCCGACGGATTGGTCCGATCTTGGAGCGATGGGGACGCGGATGCTGCGCCGGATCCGGTACGGGGGCGGGGACCGCGGTGACGAGGGCGTCGCCACGGCGGCCGTGGTCATGACGGTGGCGGTGCTGCTCGCCGCGGGCATCCTCATCGTCGGCCGGATCGCGCAGGCCGACGACATGTTCACCCGTGCGCAGGCGGGCGCGGACGCCGCGGCGCTCGGCACGCTCGCCCCGCTGCGCGACCGCGCCGTGTCCCTGGCCCTGGACGGCATCGACCCGTCCGCCGCCGGCTACTGGTCGGTCGGCGCGCCGCCGGAGAGCGCCGCGGCCGAGTACGCCGCCCAGAACCGGATGAAGGTGACCCGGACGCGGCTCAGCGGCATGCGCGGCGACACCGCCATGGTCGAGGTGGCGACGAAGGAATGCCAGCTCAAGCGCAAGGAGGAGCTGACCGCGAAGGAACGCGACGATCTGCGGAACAAGCGCGACCTGTGCACCGACGCGCAGGGGAAGAAGGGGATCGGGCGGTTCGCGACGGCGAAGGCCGTCGCCGCGATGATCTCGCCGCAGTGCGCGTTCGACTTCGTGAACCCCTTGCCCGGCGCCACCGGCATCGGCCCGATCTCGAGGCTGAGGTGCGACAACGTCACGGTCTATCCCGGCGGTGACCGCGCTCGGGTGACCCGGCTGTTCAAGCTCCGCCTCGTCGATCACGAGAACCCGATCGCCTACGACGGCCGTCCCGACGGGCTCGGCGGGACGGCGGGCGGCGGCGGAGTGGTCGCCTCCGAGTGCGCCAAGACGGGCAAACGGCCGGCCGACGACCTCCCCTTCGGCGGCGCCGTCGTCGCGTGGGCGCTGTGCTGGCGGGGCACCGCCTACGCCTGGGGCGGCGGCAGCTATGACGGCCCGACGCGCGGGATCTGCTGTTCGCCGGGCGGTTACGACGGCCGCAACTATTACGGTTTCGACTGCAGCGGCCTGACGATGTACGCCGTTTACCAGGCATCGCGGGGCAGGATCGCCCTGGGGCATTTCACCGGCAGCCAACTCCACGACCCTCGTGGAACCGCGGTGCCGCTCGACCAATTGCAGGCAGGCGACCTGCTTTTCTTCGGACCGGACCCGAGCCATCACGTCGCCATCTATTACGGTGACAACCAGATGGTCGAGGCGCCGCAGACCGGTGACGTCGTGAAGATCTCGCCGCTGCGCCAGCCGGACTACGCACGACGATTCGGGTGACGGGCGCCCGCGGTCCCGGCCGCGCCCGGGCCGCGCACAGAAGGGAACCGCCGTGTCCCAGGTCATCGCCTTCGCCGCGGCCGCGGTCGCCGCGGCCGTGTGGGCCGCCGCCCTGCGGGGCCTGGCGCGGACGTGGCGGACCCGCCGCTGGCCCGAGGTGACCGGCGTCGCCGTGGAGATCAGGGAGAAGGAGCACTTCGACGAGGGCAGGCGCGACGTCCTCTACGCGCCGGTCGTCAGCTTCACGGCCCCCGACGGCCGGGAGGTCCGCGGCGTGTGCGGCGGCTGGTCGACGAGCCTGGCGCTGAAGGTGGGGGAGCCGGCGCGGATCAGGTACGACCCGTCCCGGCCCGAGCGGTTCCGCCTGGCGGGTCTGCGCCGCAGCGGCGCCTCCACTTATCTCGCGCTCGTCATCGGCGTTCCGCCGGTCGTGTATTTCGTCATCCTGCCGTTCATGTTTGGGTCCTGAGGCCCTGTCGCCCTAAATGGGCGCGTTCTACGGTTCCTGTGCATGGACGGGTTCTTCTCCCGTGCCCGCCGCGACCGTGGAGCATCGGGAATCGAGTACGCGGCGCTGGTCACGGTCGCGACGGTGGTCGTCGCGGCGCTGCTGCTCACGGTCTCCGGGGTATTCGCCGAGCAGGTGGGATCCGCCATTTGCCGGGTCTTCGGAGGGAACTGCGAATCCGGGACCAGAGGGGCGCGCCCGCTGACCTGGACCAGGTGCAATGTGGACGACAAGAACCGGTCGCTGGGATTCAACCTCGCGTTCCGCGGAATCCGCGGAGACGCCGCCGGCAAGGACGGGATCGTCACCCAGGTCGTGCCCGGGACCGGCCAGCGGACGGCGCAGGTGACGCTCACCGGGAGAAGCGGGCTGGGCGTGGAGACGGGGGACCGGACCGATGTCGGAAAGCTCGGCAAGCTGAACGACAGGCTGAAGGCGGGCGGCAAGGGAAAGATCAGCGTGTCGGCGTTCGCCGGCATCAACACCGAACTCGGTTTCCGCTACGACTTCAACGGCTCGGACGGGAAGGACCCGTACGCCGCCGCACAGAAATTCCTGGACTCCCGGCGCGGCTCGACCTGGAAGCGGGTGCTGAGCGGGCTCGGGGGCTCCGAGGGGGAGGCCGTGGAGAACGGCGCCGCCGAGGTGGTGCATGGAGCCAAGAAGGCCTGGGCGTGGATCCGCGGGAAGGACACCCGGAAAATGGACGCCGAGGAGGGGCAGACGCCCACGGCGATCACGTTCCGGGTGGGCGAGGAGGCGACCGCGGGCGGCCAGTGGAGCGGCGCCAAGCAGCTGGGCGGCGAGAAGGTGGGGCTCGGCCTGGAGGCGGGCGCCGAAGGCAAGCAGACGGCGTCCGGCGACGTCACCGTGGTCGTCGACGACAAGAAGAACCCGCAGAACAACGGGATGCGCATCTTCACGCAGAGGTTCACGCTGGACGCCAGCGGGAAGCTGCAGGGCGGCGCGGACTTCGGCCGGCTCTTTCCGGGCGCCTTCGACGCCGGCCTGAAGGCGGCGCTGGAGGGCGGCGCCGGAGTGGCCGGCACGCAGTCCGTGACGTTCGACCGGAACGGCGTTCCCACGCGGTTCACCCTCCAGCTCGACACCGAGTGGAAGGGCGGGAAGTCCTTGACCGTGAAGGGCGGGCCGAACGACAAGAAGACCGGCTCGGACAAGCACAAGGGCACCGAAGGCCACAAGACGAGCCGGCTCTACAGCCTGGACCTGACGGAACCGGAGAACAGGGCCGCCTTCGACCGCCTTTTCGTCACCGTCGGCGGAATGGTGGCCGTGCCCAGGCTGCAGAGCCCCCGCCACCTGGGCGAGGCACTGGACCAGTACGGCCGGGCGTTCGCCGCGCACGGCCAGCTCGTCCAGTTCGAGTACGACACGAGCGGGAACACGATCGAGGGCGGGAGCGTGCTCGGGGAGAAGGGCATCAAGCGCAAGGGGTTCGGCGCCGGCATGACCGATGACAAGACGTGGGCCCGGTACCGGTCGGGGAAGTACTTCGACAACGAGGCGCCGTCCGCGGGCTGGCAGGCGCTCGCGAACTGCCCGAGGGGCTGAGATGGGCCGCACTCGCACGCTCGCCGTCCTGACCGCCGTGCTCGCGCTGGCCTGTTGCCCGGGGTGCGGAGGGGGCGGCGGGCCGCGCTCCGCGGCCGGGCGGAGCCCGCTGCCCGGCGCCGTCGCCGTCGCCGCCCTGTCCTTCGTCCCGCCCGCGGGCATGGCCCGGATCACGCCGAGGCAGCGGGGCGTCGCGCTGGAGCTGTCGCGGGGCGCGGTGGCCGCGGACCCCGGGCGGCGGGTCCCGCCGCCCGGGGTCCAGGTGTTCCAGGAGGGACGCGACCTCGGCGGCGTGGCCCTGCGCGCCGAGCTCATCGAGGACATGATCAAGGGCGGCTCGCCGGACGCCCGGACCACCGGGCGGGCGGTCCGCGTGCCGGGCGCGACGGAGGCGGCGGTGCTGGAGACGACGTATCCGCAGGTGCCCAGCAAGCAGCTGGACGTGGTCATCGGCACGCCGTCGGGACCGCAGTACGACATCCGGTACGGCGGCGAGACGTCCGCCTATGACGAGGCGGCCGCGCGGCGGATCATCGCGACCGCACGGGTCTCGGAGGCCGCATGATGAGGGCCAGGGCCGTGCTCACCGGCGCCGTGGCGGCGATCGCCGGCACGGTGCTGCTCATGGCCGTGCTCGGCCTCGTCCAGGAGCCGGACTCCGGCCCCGGGCTCTCGGCCGGGGTCCTGTCCTGGGGGCTCGGCACGGCCGTGCGGGCCTGCGGCGGGTATCTCGCCGCCCGGATGTCCCTGCGGACGGGCAGCCCGCCGCGGGTCGCCGGCGCCGGAGCGCTCGCGGGCGCCGCCGGGTACACGGCCTTCCTCGCGCTGATGGCAGGGCTGGCCGGGCTGGGCGGGCACGCCGGGATCAGCGGCGGCGACCTGATCGGCCTCCCCGTCTGGACGCTGCAGGCGGCGGTGGGCGGGGGCCTCGCCGCCGTCCTGCACCGCGCGCGCATCGCGTCCGCGGCGAGGACGTCGCCCTGGTCCTACGGAGGATGAGGCGGTGACCGGGGGCGCGGGGCGGAGCCCGGCCGCGGCCCGGGCAGCGGTGCCCGGAGCCGGGCGCCGGAACGAGAACGCCGGACGGTGCGGACCGCGGGCGCCCGCCCGGTTATCGTGCACGTGGGTGCACCGGGTCCCGGCATGGGGAAGGGTCGATGGTCGCGTTCGTGTTGGTCCCGCTGGGGTTCGTCACCGGACTGCTCATGGCTCCGATGGCGGCACCGTACACCGGCGACGTCCCGCGCCGGCGGCGCCTGCTCATGGCGGCGACCACGGCGGCCGTCTACGGGCTGCTGGGGTGGCGGGCCGGGCTGAGCCCCGTCCTCCCGGCACTGCTCTACCTCGCGACCGTGGGCACCGTGCTCGCCTTCATCGACATGCGGGTCAAGCGGTTGCCGGACCGGTTCACGCTGCCCTCCTACGGCATCGCGGCGGTGCTGCTCGGGGCGGCGGCCCCGTTCGCCGGCGACGGGCTGAGCCGCGCCGAGCACGCCGTCATCGGGATGGCGGCGCTGTTCGCGATCTATGCCGTGCAGGCGTTCGCGGTGCCGTCGGGGATCGGGCTCGGGGACGTCAAGCTGTCGGGCGTGCTCGGGCTCTGCCTCGGCTGGTTCGGGCAGACCGCCTGGGTGACCGGGCTGCTGCTGACCTACCTGCTCGGCGGCTGCGCCGCCATCGCGATCATGGTCGTGCGGCGCAGCCGGAAGGGGGAGTTCCCGTTCGGGCCCTGCATGCTGGCCGGGACGCTCGTCGCGGTGCTGGCGGCGGCGGGGTAGCGGTCACGCGCAGGGGTTCTTCTGCCCGGCCTTGACGCCTCCCTTGATCTTGTTGAGGGTCTGCGGGGCGAAGTGGACGCCGTTCCTGCCGAGGACGAGCCGGACGCCACCCGCGGGGGCGGAGCCGTCGGCGGTGAGGAGCGCGTCGGGGACGTCGCGGGCGAGCGCGGACGCCTGGGCCTCGGCGGACGGGTTGTAGACGAGCCGGCTCTCGGCGGCGGGGGCGGCCTTCCCGGTCTTCGCCGCGACCTTGAAACCGCGCTTGGCGAGCTGCTTGAGCGCGCGCTGGACCGCGGCCTTGGGGGCGCCCGCGTCGACGACGGTGACGGCGACCTTGCCGGGGTCGGGCGGGGCCTGCTCGGCGGGGCCGGGCTTGGCGGGGGCGGCGGGCAGGTCGTTGTCGTGCCGGATCGCGTCGAACAGCGGCTTGGCCTGCTGCTGGTTCCACTGGACGCGGTTGGGGTCGGGGGCGTAGCCCTCCACCGGGACGGTGACGAACCGGACCTTGCCGGCGTCCATTCCCTTGAGGCCGTCGGCGAGCTTCTTCATGGTCGCGAGGTCGAGGCCGTCGTCGGTGGTCAGCGACTTGGTCGCGGCCTTGAGGAACTTGTAGGTCTTCGCCGGGTCGGTGAGCACCGAGCCGCTGGTGGCCTTGTCGACGACGGCCGCCATGAACTTCTGCTGCCGCTGGATGCGCTCGAGGTCGGAGCCGTCGCCGAGGGAGTAGCGGGCGCGGACGTAGCCGAGCGCCTGGGTGCCCTTGACGGTCTGCTTGCCGGCCTTGAGGTGCAGTTCGGCGCGGGGGTCGTTGACGGGCTTGTCGACGCAGATCTGGACGCCGCCGAGCGCGTCGACCATCCGCTTGAAGCCGGAGAAGTCGATCTGCACGAAGTGGTCGATGTGGATGCCGGTGAGGCCCTCCAGGGTCTTCCACGTGCAGGTCGGCCCGGCGAGGGAGAACGCCGAGTTGAGCATGCCGAACTGGGCGGGGACGGTGCCGCCGCCGTCCTTCTTGCACTCGGGGATCTTCACCATCGAGTCGCGGGGGAAGCTGATGCCGACGGCCTGGTCGCGGTTGGGCGACAGGTGCAGCAGGATCGCGGTGTCGGAGCGGGCGCCGGAGACGCCGTCGGCGGCGTACTCGGCGTTGCCGCCGGAGCGGGTGTCGGAGCCGAGCAGCAGGATGTTGAGCGACTTGTTGAGCTTCTTCGGCCGGTTGGAGCCGAGCTGCCCGCCGACGTGCTTCTGGTCGATGCCGCCGACGAGGTCGTGGTAGAGCCAGGCGGCCCCGGCCCCGCCGAGCAGGACGACGGACGCGGCGCCGATCGCGGTCCAGCGCAGGAACCGGCGGCGCCGTGCGCGGGCGGCCGGGGCCCGCGGCGGGCCGGCGTCGCCGTCCGGCCCGGCCGGCTCGTCGGGGTTGCTGTGGGCGGCGGTGTCCCCCGCGAGGTCGTCGCGGCCGGGGTCTTTGTCGCTCATTCGTCCAGTTTCGGGCGGGCCCTGTCCGGGGCGCGTGGTCTGGGAGGGTTCGTCAGTCTAGGCAGGGGGCGGGAGGTGCGTACGTCTCCTTATTGGATGCGCGATACGCCCGTTCTGTTGTCATCTCCGGTTGAATTGTGGCTCTGATCCCTTGCGGTCGCGTTTTCCGTACGATCTCTCCCGTGGACGGGGCATGGGTGGTCGGCGGCCGGTTCGTCCTGCTCGACCGGATCGGCGCGGGCGCGACGAGCCGGGTGCGGCGCGCCTACGACCGGGTGGAGCGGCGGTACTGCGCGGCGAAGCTCGTCCGGTGCGACGGCCGGACGTCGGTGCTGCGGGTGGTGCGCGAGCAGGCGCTGCGGCTCGCGCATCCGCACGTGGTGACGCCCTACGCGTCGTGCATGGCGGGCGAGGACGTGCTGCTGGCGATGGACCTGGTGGGCGGCGGGTCGCTGGAGACGCTGCTCGGCGACTACGGGCGGCTGCCGCCGGAGTACGCGGCGGAGGTGCTGGACCAGATGCTGGCCGCGCTCGGCCGCATCCACCGGGCGGGGATCGTCCACCGCGACGTGAAGCCGGCGAACCTGCTGCTGGAGCCGAGCCCGGTCGGCGCGCCGCACGTGCGGCTCGCCGACTTCGGGATCGCGCTCGGCGACGACGACGTGCGGTTCACCACGACCGGGTTCGCGGTGGGCACGCCGGGCTACCTGGCGCCGGAGGTGCTCGACCGGGACCGTCCGGGGCCGCGGCAGGACCTGTACGCGGCGGGCATGGTCGGCTGGCGGATGCTGACCGGGGCGGGCGATCCGGAGCCGCGGCAGCGGATCGGGGCGCGGCCCGCCGGGGTGCCGCCGATGCTGTGGACGGTGCTGTCGCACCTGTGCGACCCGGATCCGGCGCGGCGGTTCGCGGACGCGGACGCCGCGCGCCGGGCCCTCGCCCCGCACCGCCCGGACCTGCGGTTCCCCGCCCTCACCGTGGACGGCGAACCGCTGCAGATCTTCGACCACCTCGGCGCGCCGCCGGCGCACGCCCGCTGACCGCGCCGCCCGCCCGGCGCCGGGCGGGTCGGGTCAGGACGTCCGGTAGACGATCTCGACGCGGCGGTTCTTGGCGCGGCCCTCCGGGTCGTCCTTGCCGCCGCTCTCGTTCGGTGCGACCGGCCTGGTCTCGCCGTACCCCTTGGCGTCGATCCGCGGGCCCGCCCCCTTCAGGACGTTCAGCAGTTCGGACTTGACCGCGTCGGCGCGCTGCTTCGACAGCGTCAGGTTGTAGCCGGCGTCGCCGATGGAGTCGGAGTGGCCGGACACCTGGACGGCGCCGCGGGCCTGCCGGAGGCGCGGGGCCAGGTCGGCGATGCGGCGCCGCGCGGCGGCGGTGAGCGTCGCCTTGCCGAAGTCGAACAGGACGTCCGCCGAGAGGCTGACGGTGACCTGCCCGCCGTCGGTCTTCTCCTGCTCCAGCGAGACGACCGACTCCTTGAGGTCGAGGGCGACGACGGAGGCGCCGGTGTCGAGGGACAGCACGCTCGCCGTCAGGTTCGGGTCCGGCGCGCCGGGCTCCGCGGCGGCCGCCGCGACGGGCGGGACGGCGAGTACCGCGCTCAGCGCGCCCGCGACGACGGCGGTCCTGCGCATGCGGTTCACCGCTGGACCGGGACGTCGTGGAACGTCGGCCACGACCCGATCTGCACGTCGATGGCCTTCACGTTCTCCGGCGGGGCGGCGAAGGTGTAGTAGAAGGGTGTGGCCTGCTCGTTCGTCATGTTGGTGAAGATGTCGTCCGTGCCGAGCGACTTGCCGTCGGAGTCCTTCACGATGTTGTAGCGCTTGAGGTTCACCGGGTCGATCAGGGACGTGCCGAGGCCGTGCTCGCCGTTGAGCCGGTAGGCGTTGATGCGCTGGCCGCCCGGGACGTGCGGGGTCATCCGGGTGGTGAGCGTGGCCAGCGCGCCCTTCACGCGCAGCCCCATGATGGCGATGTCGACCTTGGCGCCCTGGGCCATCGGGCTGTCGAAGGTGCCCTTCACCAGGGCTTCGGTGGCGTTGTCGAGGTTCGCCCCGTTCACGGTGCTCTTGGGCGCCGCGGCGGACGTCGGGGCGCCGGCGCCGGCTCCGGCGCTTTTGCCGGAGCCGTTGCCGGCGTCGCCGTCGGAGTCGGAGCAGCCGGCGAGCGAGCCGGCGAGCAGCAGGGCGGCGGCCGTCATCGCGGCCGGGCGGGGTGACAGGCGCATGTACGGCCCTTTCCGGTTCGTCGCATATGCAAAGAGTCTTTGCCGTGGCACCATGGTTGTGGGCCACGGTCCATCATTGCGTTCGAGAAGGTAGCGTTTGCAACTGCGAAAAGTCAAGGGGGCGGCGAAATGGGCGTTGCCGCGGAGACGGTCGTCCGGAACCGGGTGCTGCAGACCGAGTGGTACGGCGAGCCGCTGGGCGATCGCGTCCGCCGGCTGCTGGCCCGCCTCGACCTCTCGCAGTCGGCGCTCGCCGGCGTCCTCGGGCTGTCGGCGCCGATGCTGTCGCAGCTGATGTCGGCGCAGCGCGCGAAGATCAGCAACCCGGCCGTCCTGCACCGGCTGCTGGCCGCCGAGGAGCTCGCCGCCGATCCGGGCTTCCGGTCGATGCCGGCGGCCGAGGTCAAGGAGCGGCTGGCGGCGATCGGCGCCGAGACGGCGGCGACGACCTCGGGCCTGCGGCTCGCGGACTCCGGCCGCGCCGCCGGCGGCCGGCCGTCCGACGGCGCCGCGCAGGGCGGCCCACCGCACGGCGACCTGGCGCAGGGCGGTGCAGCGCAGGGCAGTGCAGCGCAGGGCGGGGTCGCGGACGGGGCGCCCGTGCACGCCGAGCAGCCGGCGCGGGTCGTCCAGTCGCTGCTGCGCGAGGTCGCCTCCGCCGCCGACATCGAGGCCGCAGCCGGGCTCATCGGCGACCGCTTCCCGGACCTCGCGGAACTGCTGCGCGTCTACGGGAACGGGCGCACGAGCGAGGCCGAGGCCCACTACGCCCGCGTCGTCCGGGGCGCCCGCGGCTACTGAGCGCGACCACCGTCCGCCGCCCCGCCCCCGCCGCCGCGGTGGCCGGTCGGTCATGCCGTGGCGCGCTCGTCTCCATTCCGCTGGGCCATAACGACTGGTTATGAGAACCGGCCGGTGCAGTATCGCGTTTCGAGGGCTAAAGTCTGTGGTCAGGGTCACATACGGGTCTGGCTGTTATGTATGTCACAGCTCCTGCGGCTTGGCGTAGGGTCGCTTCGCTGGAAGCGCACACGAGGCGTCACCGTCCGCATCCGGGACGGTGCCTCTGGCCGGGCGCGACGGCCGCGCGAGTGCGCTCAGACCGTGGTACGGGGACACGACGACCCGAGCTCAGGAGAGCGATCGATGAGCACTATGGAGGCGCCGGCCAAGTCGCGCGCCCAGATCAAGGAACGCACGCTCCGCAAGGACAACTGGCGCCTGTATCCGATCACCACATTCGTGATCTTCACGGCGTGGGTGGTGTACGCGACGGTCAGGGCGTTCTGGGGCGCGGCGTTCTACGTCCCCGAGTACCACTACCTGACGCCGTTCTACTCGCCCTGCCTGAACGACATCTGCAACAACGTCACCGTCAACGGGCACACCGGCGACGCCGCGGAGTTCGGCACCTTCCTGCCGGCCGGCACCAGGGGCTTCATCCCCTTCGCCATCATCACGCTGCCGTTCCTGCTGCTGTTCCGGCTGACCTGCTACTACTACCGCAAGGCCTACTACCGCTCGTTCTGGGCGGCGCCGCAGGCCTGCGCGGTCCGCGAGCCGCACGGCAAGTACACCGGCGAGCGCCGCTTCCCCCTCATCGGCCAGAACCTGCACCGCTACTTCTGGATGGCCGCGTTCCTCATCTCCGTCATCAACACCTGGGACGCGGTCCGCGCCTTCCACGGCAAGGACGGCGGGTTCGGCATCGGGCTCGGCACGATCATCCTCGTCGCGAACGTGGTCCTGCTGTGGCTGTACACGCTGTCGTGCCACTCGTGCCGGCACATCGTCGGCGGGCGGCTGAAGAACTTCTCCAAGCACCCCCTCCGGTACCGCATGTGGGGCTGGGTCTCCAAGATCAACCAGAACCACGGGACCTACGCCCTGATCACGCTCGGCTCGCTGGTGGTGGCCGACGCCTACGTCGCGTTCGTGGCCGGCGGCGTCTTCTCCGACCCCCGCATCTTCAACTGAGGCCAAAGGATCATGACTGAGATCGAGAGGCACGCCTACGACGTCGTGGTGATCGGTGCCGGCGGCGCCGGGCTGCGGGCGGCGATCGAGGCCCGCCTCCAGGGCAAGAAGACCGCGATCATCTCCAAGTCGCTGTTCGGCAAGGCGCACACGGTGATGGCGGAGGGCGGCGCCGCCGCGGCGATGGGGAACGCCAACCCCAACGACAACTGGATGGTGCACTTCCGCGACACCATGCGCGGCGGCAAGTTCATGAACAGCTGGCGGATGGCCGAGCTGCACGCCAAGGAGGCGCCCGAGCGCATCTGGGAGCTGGAGCACTGGGGCGCGCTGTTCGACCGCACCAAGGAAGGCAAGATCAGCCAGCGCAACTTCGGCGGGCACGAGTACCCGCGGCTGGCGCACGTCGGCGACCGGACGGGCCTGGAGCTGATCCGCACCACGCAGCAGAAGATCGTCGCGCTGCAGCAGGAGGACCACGCCGAGACCGGCGACTACGAGTCCCGGCTCAAGGTGTGGGCCGAGACGACCGTGACGCGGCTGCTCAAGGACGGCGACCGGATCTGCGGCGCGTTCGCCTACGTCCGCGAGACCGGCAGGTTCGTGGTGTTCGAGGCGCCGGCGGTGGTGCTGGCGACCGGCGGCATCGGCAAGGCGTTCAAGGTGACGTCGAACTCCTGGGAGTACACCGGCGACGGGCACTCGCTGGCGCTGCTGGCCGGCGCGACGCTGCTGAACATGGAGTTCGTGCAGTTCCACCCGACCGGGATGGTCTGGCCGCCGTCGGTGAAGGGGATCCTCGTCACCGAGTCGGTGCGCGGCGACCGCGGCGTCCTCAAGAACTCCGAGGGCAAGCGGTTCATGTTCGACTACGTCCCCGAGGTGTTCAAGAACCAGTACGCCACCACCGAGGCCGAGGGCGACCGCTGGTACGACGACCCCGACAACAACAAGCGGCCGCCGGAGCTGCTGCCCCGCGACGAGGTCGCGCGCGCGATCAACTCCGAGGTGAAGGCCGGCCGGGGGTCGCCGCACGGCGGGGTGTTCCTCACCGTCGTCGACCGGATGCCGGGCGGCGCGGCGGAGATCGTCCGGCGGCTGCCGTCGATGCACCACCAGTTCAAGGAGCTGGCGGACGTCGACATCACCAAGGAGCCGATGGAGGTCGGGCCGACCTGCCACTACGTGATGGGCGGCGTCGAGGTCGACCCGGACACCGGCGCGGCGAAGGTGCCGGGCCTGTTCGCGGCCGGCGAGGTCTCCGGCGGCATGCACGGCTCGAACCGGCTCGGCGGCAACTCCCTGTCGGACCTGCTCGTCTTCGGCCGGCGGGCCGGGCTCGGCGCGTCGGAGTACGTGGACGGCCTGCCCGAGCGTCCCGCCGTCCCCGAGGCGGAGGTCGAGGCGGCGGTCACCGAGGCGCTCGCGCCGTTCGAGCGGGAGGACGGCGAGAACCCCTACGCCGTCCACGCCGAGCTGCAGCAGACGATGAACGACCTGGTCGGCATCATCCGCAAGGAGGGGGAGCTGCAGCAGGCGATCGAGGCGCTCGGCAAGCTGCGCGAGCGGGTCGCCAACGTCGGCGTCACGCCGGTCGCGGTGGGCGACGACGGCCGCGGCTACCACCCGGGCTGGCACCTGTCGCTGGACCTGCGGAACATGATGCTGGTGTCGGAGGCGGTCGCGAAGGCGGCGCTGGAGCGGCAGGAGAGCCGCGGCGGGCACACCCGCGACGACTACCCGCAGATGTCGGCGGACTGGCGGAAGGTGAACCTGGTCTGCGGCCTCGCCGGCGACCCGGCGTCCCCGCACGTCGAGCTGAAGCGGCAGCCGATGGTGCCGATGCGCGAGGACCTGCTCGCGCTGTTCGAGACCGACGAGCTGAAGAAGTACCTCACCGCCGAGGAGCTGCCGGCCGAGGTGGCCGCCGAGCCGGCGCCGGCGGAGGCGTCCGCCGAGGAGGACTCCGCCGAGGAGAACGAGGAGGGCGACCGATGAGCTACGAGGCCAAGTTCAAGGTCTGGCGCGGCGACGACGGTGCGGGCGAGCTGACGGACTACACGGTCGAGGTGAACGAGGGCGAGGTCGTCCTCGACATCATCCACCGGCTGCAGGCGACGCAGGCGCCCGACCTCGCCGTCCGGTGGAACTGCAAGGCCGGCAAGTGCGGGTCGTGCTCGGCGGAGATCAACGGCATGCCGCGGCTGATGTGCATGACGCGGATGTCCACCTTCACCGAGGACGAGACGATCACCGTCACGCCGATCCGGACGTTCCCGGTGATCCGCGACCTCGTGACGGACGTGTCGTTCAACTACGAGAAGGCGCGGCAGATCCCCTCGTTCGACCCGGGCGACGTCAAGCCGGGCGAGTTCCGGATGCAGCAGGAGGACGTCGAGCGCTCGCAGGAGTTCCGCAAGTGCATCGAGTGCTACCTGTGCCAGAACGTCTGCCACGTGATCCGCGACCACGAGGAGAACAAGCCCGAGTTCGCCGGGCCGCGGTTCCTCATGCGGATCGCGGAGCTGGAGATGCACCCGGCCGACCAGGCGGACCGGCGTGAGATCGCGGCGAAGGACCACGGCCTCGGGTTCTGCAACATCACCAAGTGCTGCACCGAGGTGTGCCCCGAGCACATCAAGATCACCGACAACGCGCTGATCCCGATGAAGGAGCGGGTCGTCGGCCGCAAGTACGACCCGGTCGTGTGGCTCGGCACCAAGCTCGGCATCGTCAGGAAGGGGCAGGACACCCCCTCCGCCTGAGGCGGCGGACGGCCCCGGTGACGGCGGGCGGCGACGGCGGGCGGCGATGCCCCCGGACCGCCGCCCGCCGTACCGCCGTTCCCCAGAACGCCGTGCTCGCCGCCGGGGGCACGGCGCCCCTGTCCACCGTGCCTCCGCGCAAGCCGGGCGCTGGCGGCCCCGGGGCCGCACACGCCGCGATCAACCTTGGCGCCGTCGGGCTCGGCTGAATAGGGAAGATTGCACACAACGCGTGACAAATTCGTGATTGTCCCCCGGGACCCGTGCCGCCGGGTTCCCCTTAGCGTGGTGGGCATGAGCCCCCTCGAACCGGGTTCGTTCCTCGCCGAGCTCACCCCGGCGGAACGCGGCGACCTGGAAGCGCGCGGCCGTGTCCGCGACTTCGCGCGGGGGGACGCGCTGTTCGTCGAGGGCGACCGGTCCAGCTGGGTGGCCGTCCTGCTGAGCGGCCGGGTGAAGGCGTTCTCCTACCGCGAGCACGGCGGCGAGGCGCTGCTCGCGGTGCGCGGGCCGGGCGCGCTGCTGGGGGAGGTCGCCGCGATCGACGGGCTGCCGCGCTCGGCGACCGTCGCCGCGCTGGAGCCGGCGCGGGCCCTCGCCGTCACGGCCGAGGAGTTCATGGCGTTCCTGCAGGCGCACGGGCGGGTGTCCATCATCATCATGCGGATGCTGTGCCAGCGCTGGCGCGACGCGGACCGCAAGCGCGTCGAGTTCGGCATGTTCGACGCGACGGGACGGGTGGCGCAGCGCCTCGTCGAGCTGGCGGAGCGGTTCGGGCAGCCCTACGAGGACCGCGCGGGCGGCGGCGCGGGCGCGGGTGCGGCGGGACGCGGCGCCGGGCAGAGCGTCCGGATCACGCTGAACCTGTCGCAGGAGGAGCTGGCCGGCTGGGTCGGCGCGTCGCGGGAGGCGGTCAGCAAGGCGCTGCGGACGCTGCGGCGGCACGGCTGGATCGAGACGGGCCGGCGCCGCCTGATCGTGCACGACATCCAGGCGCTGCGCAGGCACGCGCGCTAACGGCAAAGCCGGTCGCGGACGGCCGTACGGCGGGCCCGTACCCTGTGCAGGATGCAGTTACAGCAGCTCGCCTACTTCGTCGCGGTCGCTGAGGTTCGCCATTTCACGCAGGCCGCCGAACTCCTGCGTGTGGCGCAGCCGTCGCTGTCCAAGCAGATCCGCGCGCTGGAGACCGAGCTGAACGCGCCGCTGTTCTCCCGCGCGCGCGGGAACATCACCTTGACGCCCGCGGGGGAGGCGCTGCTTCCGCTGGCCAAGCGCATCCTCGCCGACGTGGACACCGCGCGGCTGGAGGTGCAGGAACTGACCGGGCTGCGCCGGGGGCGCGTCCGGCTCGGCGCTACACCGTCGCTATGCGCGGGCCTTCTCGCGGACGTATTGCGCCGCTTCCACGACGCCTATCCCGGCATCCAGTTGCTGGTGGAGGAGGGCGGTTCGCGCGACCTGGTCAAGGAGCTGACCCGAGGTTCCCTCGATCTCGCCCTGGTCATCCTGCCGCTGCACGGCGACCCGCCCCTGGACACCACGCCGATACTGCGCGAGTACCTGGTCGTGGCGTCCCCAGTGGGGACCGACGACGGCGACTCCAAGGCGGTGCAGATGCCGCGCCGCTCCTATCTCCGTATCGAGGACCTGCGGAACCGTCCGCTGGTGATGTTCCGCTCGGGCTACGACCTGCGCGAGGCGACGATCAGCGCGTGCCGGGCCGCCGGGTTCGAGCCGCGGTTCGCGGTCGAGGGCGGCGAGATGGACGCCGTCCTGCGGTTCGTCGAGGCGGGTCTCGGGATCGCGGTCGTGCCGAGCATGGTGCTCGCGGGACGGCCCGGCCTGCGCGGGACGCCGCTCGTCCTGGCCGACGAGGAGGCCCGGCGCGGCCATCAGGGGCCCGGCCTGCTCCGCACCATCGCCCTGGCGCACCGCAAGGACGTCGACCTGACGCATGCGGCGCGCGCCTTCCAGGACCTTCTGATGATGTTCCTCGTGGAGGCGGGCGCGGCGGGAAGCCTGCCCGCCGGGGTCGAGAGCCTCGTCAACGACTGATCAGCCGCTCGGAGCGGCGGCCGGCGGTCAGCGCAGGTCGTCGGCGGCCGGCAAGCTGAAGAAGCTCCAGACCAACACCGTCATCCGCGGCGCCGACGGCCGGTGGCGGCTCGCCGCCTTCCAGAACACGCTGCACAAGTCGCTGATGGAGGCCGTCTCCTTCAAGTTCCAGCCCGCCACGAAGCCCGCCGCGAAGCCGGCTGCGAGCCCCGCCGCCCGCTGATCCGCATCCGGCGGCCGGGCCGCCCGCGGCGTTGTACGGTTGCGGGATACGGGCGGCGGGCGGCGAGGGGAGGCCGGTGTGGACGACCGCACCTCCCGGCAGCGCCGTTTGGTGAGGCTGCTGGCGGGCTTCTTCGGCTTCGCCCTGACCGCCACCCTGTCCGTCGTCCCGAACGCCGCGGCCGTCGAGATCGTCCGGATCGGGACGGCCGCCGCCGCGAGTGGCGCCGGCTCGCGGGGCCTGGCGTCCTCGCCCGCCCGGGACCGCCGTTCCGCGCCCGCCTGGCCGCGGTTCTCCGCGGCGGACGTCCACCTGTGGAAACGGCTCGGGTTCGTCTCGGGCGAGACGCAGAGCCCGCACGCGGCTCTGCCGTCCGCCGCTCCCGACCTGGCGCTCCAGCGGGTCCGCGTCGCGGCCGCCCGGTCGCGCACGGCCGTCCCGGCGTCCGTCCACACCGGCACCGTCCAGGTGCGCGGGCCTCCCATCAGCACGGGTTCCTGACGCTCACCAGTCATCGGCCGCAGTAGTCCTGCGGACGCTGCGGCGTCCCCGTACGGAGGTCGGTCATCTTCCGCTTCGCCATGCGGCGAGCGCGCCATGCGCTCGCCCGGTTCGCCCTGCCCGCGCACTGTCCGGACGCGGCGTGCTGACCGCGGTCGCCCGCGTGTTCCGGACCCCGGAACTGCGCAAGAAACTGCTGTTCACCCTTTTCGTCGTCCTCGTGTTCCGGCTCGGGCAGAACCTGCCCATGCCGAACGTGGACGTCACCGCGTTGAAGTCCGCCGCCGACGCCGCGAAGAAGAGCAACCAGCTGTACGGGCTGCTCGACCTGTTCAGCGGCGGCGCGCTGCTGAAGCTGTCGGTCTTCGCGCTCGGCATCTACCCCTACATCACCGCGAGCATCATCCTGCAGCTGCTCACGGTGGTCGTCCCGAAGCTGGAGGCACTGAAGAAGGAAGGGCAGACCGGCACCACCAGGATCACGCAGTACACCCGCTACCTCACCGTCGCGCTGGCGGTCCTGCAGGGCGCGAGCGTCGTGGCGATGACGTCCGCCGGGCAGCTCTTCCAGGGCTCGGACGGCATCCTGCGCGACAAGGGGATCTTCCCGATCGCGACGATGGTCGTGTGCATGGTCGCCGGGACGGCCGTCACGATGTGGCTCGGCGAGCTCGGCACCGAGCGGGGCGTCGGCAACGGCATGTCCGTGCTGATCTTCACGCAGGTCGTGGCGGTCTTCCCCGGCCAGCTGTGGGGCATCTACCAGGCCAAGGGCGGGTTCGTGTTCGCGCTCGTGATCATCGTCGGGCTCGCGATCATGGCCGGGATCGTGTTCGTGGAGCAGGCGCAGCGGCGCATCCCGGTGCAGTACGCCAAGCGGATGGTCGGACGCCGCGTCTACGGCGGCACCTCGACCTACCTCCCGCTGAAGGTGAACCAGGCGGGGATCATCCCCGTCATCTTCGCCTCGTCGCTGCTGTACCTGCCGGCGCTGGCCACGCGCCTGTGGCCGGACGCGAAGTGGCTGCAGCGGGTCCAGCCCTACCTCGACCAGACGAACCCGTGGCACATGAGCGCGTTCTTCGCGCTCATCGTGTTCTTCACCTACTTCTATGTGGCGATCACCTTCAACCCGGCGGAGGTCGCCGGGAACATGCAGAAGTACGGCGGGTTCGTGCCCGGCATCCGGCCGGGACGTCCGACCGCCGAGTACCTCGACCACGTCCTGACCCGCGTCACCGCGCCCGGGGCGCTCTACCTGGGGCTCGTCGCGCTCATCCCGATGGCGGCGCTCGCGCTCCTGGACGTCGGGGACCAGTTCCCGTTCGGCGGGACGACGATCCTCATCGCGGTCGGCGTCGCGCTGGACACCGTCAAGCAGATCGAGAGCCGGCTCCAGCAGCACAACTACGAAGGGTTCCTCGCCTGACCGCGGTCCGCCGCCGGGACGAGGTGTCCCGGCGGCGGCCGGGCCGGTGGGTCACAGGTGCGGGGTGAGGGCGGCGAGCAGGTGGCGCTTCGGCTTGGCGCCGACCATCTGGTGGACGACCTCGCCGTCCTTGTAGAGGGTCAGCGTGGGGAAGCCGAGGACGCCGTAGCGGGCGGCGATGTCGGGGTTCTCGTCGCCGTTGAGCGAGGCGATGGTGAGGCGGTCGCCGAGTTCGGCGTCGAGCTGCTCAAGGATCGGCGCGATCATCTTGCACGGCGGGCACCAGTCGGCCCAGAAGTCGACCAGGACGGGGCCCGGGGCGTTCAGCACCCGCTCGTCGAAGGTCGCGCTGGTCACCGTGATCATTCGTCGCCTCCTGGGGGACGGTGCAGCCCGGGCAGGCCCGGGCGAGTTGGGCGGCCACGTCGGCACGGCGCCGGACGAGGGTGCGGATCTCGGCGTCGATCTCGGCGAGCTTGCGGCGGTAGACCGCGACCGGCTCGGGGCACGCGTCGCCGGTGGCGTGGCCGGAGCGCAGGCAGTCGATGAACGGGCGGGTGTCCTCCAGCGTGAAGCCCGCCGCGAGCAGCGACCGGATCTGCGCGACGAGCCGCAGGTCGGACTCGTCGTACTGGCGGTAGCCGTTGGGCGCGCGGCGCGCGGTGATCAGCCCCTGCTGCTCGTAGAAGCGCAGCGTGCGGGTGCTGACGCCGGCGCGTTCGGCCAGCTCGCCGATCAGCATCGCAGACCCTCCTTCGGTGGCCGTCAGCGACCGTAAGCCTTGACGTGCGCGTCAAGGTCAAGCGGCGCGTCAAGATCGAGCGGCGCGGGCTCGGGGCGGGAGTCGAACGACTCCCGGGCGGTGAAGATGTCGGGCACGTGCGCGACGGCCCAGTCCGCGATGGCGCCGGTGAGGCGGCCGGCCTCGGTGCCGAGCGGGGTGAGGGCGTACTCGACGCGCGGCGGGACGGTCGGGTAGACGGCGCGGCTGACCAGGCCGTCGCGTTCGAGGGCGCGCAGGGTCTGGGTGAGCATCTTCTGGGTGATGCCGTCGAGGGCGCGGCGCATCTCGTTGAAGCGCATCGGGCCATCGCTGTGGCGGAGGGCGGCGAGCACGTAGAGCGTCCACTTGTTGGCGAGGACCTCGATGACCGTGCGGGACGGGCAGTCGCGCCGGCTGGTGAGGGGCCAGCGGTCGGCGGGGGTGGTATCCATAAGGTACCTGGATATCAAACAGGTGCCTTCTTCACAATGGATACCTATCTCCTCCAGCATGGACGCCGTGCGGTCGGGTGGCCGCGGGAGAGGGTGTCGGAGATGCGTGCTGTGATCCAGCGGGCGTGGGGCGGTCCGGACGTGCTGGAGGTCGCCGAGGTCCCGCGGCCGGAAGCGGGGCCGGGCGAGGTGCTGGTCCGGGTCGCGGCGGCCGGGGTGAACCCGGCGGACTGGAAGATCCGTTCGGGGGCCGTGCGCAGGTTCGGGGAGCCGCCGTTCACGCTCGGGCTGGACGTGGCGGGCGTGGTCGAGGCCGTCGGCGGCGGGGTGTCCGGGTTCCGGCCGGGGGACGCGGTGTTCGGCAACACGGCCCCGCCGGACGGTTCGTACGCCGAGTTCGTCGCGGTTCCGCAGGAGCGGCTCGCGCACGTGCCGGACGGGCTGGACCTCGTGCACGCGGCGGCGCTGCCGACCGCCGCGCTGACGGCGTGGCAGCCGCTCGTCCGGGTCGCCGGGGTGAGCGCGGGGCAGCGGGTGCTCGTGCACGCCGCGGGGGGCGGGGTCGGTCACCTGGCCGTGCAGATCGCGAAGGCGCGCGGCGCGTACGTGATCGGCACGGCGCGGGCCGCCAAGCACGCGTTCCTGCGCGGGCTCGGCGCCGATGAGCTGGTCGACTACACGGTGGAGGACTTCGCGGAGGCCGTCCGGGACGTCGACGTGGTCCTGGACCCGATCGCCGGCGACTACGGGCCCCGGTCGCTGCGGACGCTGAAGCCCGGCGGGCTGCTCGTCGACGTGCGCGGCACCGGCCCCGACCGGACGGAGGTGCGGCGGCTGGCGGACGAGGCGGGCCTGCGGTTCACCGGGTTCGGGTTCGCGCCGTCCGGCGCCGATCTGGCGGAGCTCGCGGGAGCCGGGGTGCGGGCCGTGGTCGACGAGGTGCTGCCGCTGGAGGACGCGGCGAAGGCGCACGCGCTCAGCGAGACGGGACGGGTGGCGGGGAAGATCGTCCTCGCCGTGTGAGCTCGAGCTGCCGCGTGAGCCGGAGCCGGACGAGGTGGAAAAGTGCGGCGGGCGTCGCGGCGGCCCACAGGATCGCGGCGCCCGCGTGCTGGTCGTGCAGGGGAGTGGCGCCCCAGTGGCGTCCGAGTCCTTCGTACCAGCCGCCGCCGAGGACGGTCCCGTCCAGCATGAGGACGATCCCGGCGGCGGCCAGCAGCGGCGGCAGGACGAGCGGTACGCGCACGCTGCCGAAGAAGGCCAGGCCGATGCCGAGGAAGCATGCCATCGCCAGTGAGTGGAGCGCGTGGTTGGCGAGCGACGCACCGAACAGGGGCGAGACGTAGTACGCGTAGAGGCTCGCAAGGAACAGCGCCGAGGACACGACCGGTTCCCTGAGGAACCGCACACCACGGCTGCACGCGATGGCGTCGAACAGCGAATCCGCAGGCGCGAGGCGCAAGGGACGCCCATACAGAAGCAGTATCGGCGCGACCACTCCGACCAGTACGTGCTGCAAGGCGTGGGCGCTGAACAGGACCATGCTGTAGCGGGCGATGCCGCTGCCCATGGCGAACAGTAGGACGCTCAACCCGGCGGCCCATGCGACGCTACGGCGAACGGGCCAGTGCCCAGCCCGTGCCACCCCGACCCCGTACAGGACGGCCCCGGTGAGGACGAGCACCAGGAACAACGGGTCCATCCACCAGTGCGTCATATAGGCGGCGAAGTCGGCGGGGCCGGGCAGCGGGAAGCCGAGCCGCAGCGCCACGGCGTCGATGGTGCCGGGCGCGACCTCGGGCGGCGGCGTCCGTGACAGGCCGGTGGCCAGCGCCATCGTCGCGGCCATCACGACGATCTCGGCTGACCCGAGCCGCACGAACGGCCGGGTCGCCGATGCCAGCGAGGGGATCGTATTGCGGCGGTGCCACCAGCCCATGGCGCCGAGGGCGGCGAGCGCGACGGCCTTCGCCGCCACGAGCGCGCCGTAGCGGGATCCGAGGTGCAGGCCGCCGAGCCGCACCCACGCGTTCACCGCGCCGCTCGTCCCGACGACGGCGAACGCCACGAGGGCGAGGCGGCTGTAGCGCTCCACGACGGAGGGCAGCAGGTCGCGGATGTCGGGCGCGAGCAGGACGAGTGCCACGAGCCCGCCGATCCAGAGCGAGGCGCCCGCGATGTGGGCGGCGAGGCTGTAGACGGCGAGGGCGTGGTGGGAGCCGGTCGCGGCGTGGCCGGTGAACAGCGGCGGCATCAGCCCGGCGAGCGCGCCGAGCAGCAGGTATCCGGCGGCGGCGCGCAGCCGCGCGGCCCACCAGAGCGCGGCGGCGATCCCGAAGACGAGGACGAGCGCGCGGCCCTGCGGCAGGTCGAGGAGGAACGTCCGCAGCATGCCGCGGGTGATCCCGGCGAGCCCGACCCCGAACAGGTCGGACACGCTGAACGCCGCGAGCGCGAGCGTGCACAGCGCCCAGGCCTGCGCGCTCAGCGACGCCGCCCGCAGGCACCGGCTCGCCGCGTCCGCCGCCGGGACGTACACGGCCGCGGCCAGCAGCCAGCCGACCGTCACGGTGGACGCGATGTTGACGCCGAGCTTGGCGACGGTGAGGCCGGTCTCGGTCAGCGCGCCGGCCTCCGACAGCCCGGGCGCGGCGGCGGCGCCGAGCGAGCCGCCGAGCCGCACGACCAGCGCGAGGACGAGCAGGGACACCGCGAGCGCCGCCGTCACGAGGACCGGCCGGTCGGTTGCGGGCGCCTGCCGCGGTCGCATTGCCACGGCGGGAGATACGCATGTACCGGGGCGCAAGGTTCACCGCGCACTAAAGTGTCCGCCATGCCGCCGCCGCCCGAGCCGCCGGTCCCTCCGCCGCCCCCCGAGCCGCCGGTCCCTCCGCCGCCTCCCGGGACGCCGCCGCCCGGATGGTCGCCGCTGCCGCCGCTGCCGCCCGAGCTGCTGACGTCCGGCCCGCCGCCCGAGCCTCCTCCACCGCCGCGTTTCTGGGGGTACGCCGATCCGGAGCGGCTGCATGCGTGCCTGCTCGGCGGTGCGATCGGTGACGCGCTCGGCGCGCCCGTGGAGGGTCTGGCGCTCGGCCAGATCCGGGCCCGGCACGGCCGGGACGGTGTGACCGGCTTCGTCGACGAGCGCTTCGGGCGCGGCGCGGTCACCGACGACACCCAGCTGGCGATGTTCACGGCGCAGGCGCTGGTCGAGAGCTTCTTCCGGGCGCGGGACCGGGGGATCGGCGGCGCGACGATGGGCATGCTCCAGGAGGCGTACCTGACCTGGCTGACGGGCCAGGGGGAGCGGATCCCCGACCAGGGGATCATGGGCATGTACCGGATCCCGTGGCCGCACTCGGCGGTGATGGCGCGCCGGGGGCCGGGACGCACCACGATCGCCGCCCTGCACAAGGCCGCCGCGCGCCGGCGGCCCGGCTGGCCGCTCGGGACGACCGCCGAGCCGATCAACGACTCCAAGGGCTGCGCCGGGGTGGTGCGGGCGGCGCCGTGCGGCTTCCCGCCGCTCAGGGGCGCCGAGACCGCGTTCAACATCGGCCGCGACGCCGCGGCGCTCACGCACGGCCATCCGAGCGGCCACCTCCCGGCGGGGGTGCTCGCCGCGACCGTGTGGGTCCTGCTGCGCGGCGGCGACCTGCCGGAGGCGCTCGGCATCGCCCGCGAGATCCTCGAACGCCAGGGCGGGCACGGCGAGACGTCCGCCGCCCTCGACGCCGCCGTGGAGCTGGCGGAGCGCGGCGGGCCGCCGGCGCCCGAGCGGGTGGAGTCGCTCGGCGCGGGCTGGACCGGCGAGGAGGCGCTCGCCATCGGCGTGTACGCGGCGCTCGTCCCGATGCCCGCCGAGGACGCCGAGGGCGTTGAGAACGCGGCGGCGCGCCGGCTGCTGCTGGCCGTCAACCATTCGGGCGACAGCGACTCCACCGGCTCCATCTGCGGGAACCTCGTCGGCGCCCGGTACGGGGCCGAGGCGCTCCCGGCCCGCTGGCGGGCGGACGTGGAGGTCGCCGACGGGGTGCGGATGCTCGCGGATTCGTGCGCCGACGAGTTCGGCCCGAACCCGCCGAAGGACGCCTACGGATATCCGGTGAGGGGACGATGAGCGCCAACGACGGTGGCAACACCTATCTGGAGAAGGTCGTCGCGCAGCAGGCCGTCTTGGAGGACGACCTGAGGTCGCGCAGGTCGGCCCCGGCGCCGCCCGGCGCGGTGCCGCCGCCTGGGCCGCTGGCCAAGCGGGACCGCGCGCTCGGCGCCGCGCCCGCCGAGTCCGCCGAGACGGGCCCGGTCGAGGTGCGCATCAAGGGCTTCTGGCGCTGGAAGAACGTGCTGGTCCCGCCGAACGCCTTCGTCGTGCACACCCGCCGGGGGCGCGCGGAGCCGCTGCACATCGGGCTCGGGGTGTCGTTCCGGTTCAACCCGTCCACGGACTCGTTCCTGGTGGTGCCGGGCGCGACGCAGACGATCCTGATCAACGCGTACTGCATCTGCAACGAGCTGCAGGGCGTGCTCGTCCAGGGATACGTCCAGTGGATCGTCCAGGACTTCGCGACCGCCTACCGCAAGCTCGACTTCGGCGACGCGCAGGACCCGATGCGGGTGGTGAACCTGCAGCTGCGCGAGCAGGCGGAAGCGGCGATCAAGGACAAGGTCTCCAGCATGGGCGTGCGGGACGTGCTGAGCGACAAGCAGCCGATCATCGAGGAGCTGACGGCGCGGCTGCGCGCGGTCGCCGAGGGCGAGGACCACAGCGACCGGGGGCTCGGGCTGCGGATCGTCACCGTGCAGATCAAGGAGGCCGTGGTCAGCTCGTCGCGGCTGTGGGAGAACCTGCAGAAGCCGTACCGGGCCGAGCAGGGCCGGATCGCGCGGCTGGCGGAGCTGGAGGCGGAGGAGGCCGTCGCGCAGCGCGAGATGGCGGCCGAGCGGGTGAAGGAGACGCAGCGGCTGGAGCACGAGCGGGAGCTGGCGGAGCTGCGGTCGCGCAACGAGGCGCGGCGGTTCGACACCGAGGCGGCCGAGAAGCAGCGCCGGACCCGCCGCGAGCACGACGACGCCCGCGAGGTCGCCGAGCTGGAGACCGAGACGACCCGGCACGCGCTGCGGATGGAGCGGGAGCGGCACGCGGAGGAGGCCGAGACGGGCCGGCTGCGGATCGAGCGCGACCACGAGCTGACCCTGCTGCGGATCGAGGGCGAGCTGGCGGTCCAGGAGACGCGGGCGCGGTCCCAGCACGAGACGGCGCTGCTCGGCCTGGAGCGCGACCGGGCCCGCGCCGCGCTGGACAACGGGCAGACGCCCGCGGCGATCCAGGCGCGGCTCATCACCCGGCTGCCCGACATCCTGGAGCGGCTGCCGAAGCCGGACGAGCTGCGCACCGTGACCGTCAACGGCGCCGACCAGACGAGCGTCGCGGGCCTGCTGACGCAGCTCACCGCGGTGATCGGCGCCCTGCGCGCCGCCACCGCCGACGCCCCGTCCGCTACGGGCGGGGCGCCTGCGGGGGGAAGCGGACCGGCAGCGCGGTGAGCGCCCGGTGGAACGGGCCGGGCCGCCACTCCAGCTCGTCCACCGGGACGGCCAGTTCCATGTCGGGCAGCCGGTCGAGGAGCGTCTCGATCGCGGCGGACGCGAGGAGCCGCGCGTGCCCCTTCACGGGGCAGGTGTGCGGCCCGGCGGCGAACGCCAGGTGCGCGCGGTTGCCGACCCGTCCGGCCGCGGTGCGCGACGGGTCGGTGTTGGCGGCGGCGTAGGAGATGACGACGGGCTGGTCGGCGGGCAGGACGCGGCCGCGGAAGTGGACGTCCTGGCGCGGGAACGTGGCGCCGAAGTTCGCCATCGGCGGGTCGGTCCAGAGGACCTCGTCGAGGGCGTCCTCGACGGGGAGGCTGCCGCCGGACAGGTCGCCGCCGAACCGGTCGTCGGACAGCAGCAGCCGCAGCCCGTTGGCGATGAGGTTCTGCTCGGGCTCGGTGCCGGCGCCGAGCAGCAGCGCGATCTGCTCGGCCATCTCGTCGTCGTCGAGGTCCGCCGGATGGCCGATCATCCAGGACGCCATGTCCGCGCCCGGGTTCGCGCGCTTGTGCGCGACCAGGTCGCGGGTCGCGCGGTGCAGCACCGCGTTGGCCTCCTCGGCGGACGTCCCGTCGAAGATGCCGCTCATCCCCTGGACGAGCCGGTCGCCGATCTCGGCGGGGCAGCCGAACAGCTCGTTGAACACCACCAGCGGCAGGACCCGCGCGTACTGGCCGATGAGGTCGGCCTCGCCGTCGGCGGCGAACGCGTCGACGAGCCGGGACGCGGCCGCCTCGACGTGGCCGCGCAGCGCCCCGGTGTCGACCCGGGCGACGCTGTCGGTGATGACCGACCGGAGCCGGGCGTGCACCGGGCCGTTGGCCGACAGCGTGTTCGGCCGGTACATCAGCAGCGGCAGGACGGGACAGTCGGCGGGGACGCCCTGCTGCCAGCGGGTCGCGTCGCGCGGGAACCGGCCGGGGTCGCGCATGACCTCCAGCGCCGCGTCGTAGCCGATGACGAGCGTCGCCGGGATGCCGGGCGACAGCTCGACGGGCGCGAGGTCGCCGTGCGCGCGCAGCGCGGCGTAGACGCGGCCGGGGTCGGCGGCGAACTCCGGGCCGTAGAGCCGCCCGGGCTCGGGCGCGCCGCCGCCGGCGCTGCCGTCGGCGTCGTCGATGGGGCGGGTCTGGTCGACGGTCACGGAGCCTCCTGGCCTGCGGTGAGCAGGTGGTCGACGAGGGCGATCAGCGCGTGCGTGGACGACGCCCGGTCCCGCGCGTCGCAGGTGACCAGCGGCGTCGACGGGGCGAGGTCGAGCGCCTCGCGCACCTCGGCGTCGGGGAACTCCGGCGACCCGTCGAACCGGTTGACCGCCACCGCGTACGGCAGGCCCTGCTTCTCCACGATGTCCATGACGGCGAACGACTCCTGCAGCCGCGCGGTGTCCACCAGGATCAGCGCGCCGAGGGCGCCGCGCGCCAGGTCGTTCCAGAGCCGGGTGAAGCGCTGCTGGCCGGGCGCGCCGAACAGGTACAGGACGAGGTCGTCGCTCAGCGTCAGCCGGCCGAAGTCCATCGCGACGGTGGTCGTCGTCTTGTCCCGGACGCCGGCGAGGTCGTCGACGGAGGCGCCGGCCTGCGTCATCCGCTCCTCGGTGCGCAGCGGCCGGATCTCCGAGAGCGTCCCGACGTAGGTGGTCTTGCCGACCGCGAAGTGCCCCACGATGAGGATCTTCACGGCGGTCCGGACGGTCTCGCGCAGGTAGGGCCCGCCGCCCGCCACGCGCGTGTCAGAGGCTGGCGCGGAGTCCATCGAGCACCTCCTGAAGGAGCCGGGTGCGGGACGGCCTGGCGGCCGGCGCCGGCGCCCGCGTGGTGAGGTGGCCGCTGTCGACCAGGTCGGACAGCAGCACCTTGGTCACCCCGACGGGCAGCGACAGGTGCCCGGCGATCTCCGCGACCGACAGCGCGCCGCCCCGGCACAGCTCGACGATCCGCAGCTTCTCGGGGGACAGCCCGGTACGGGGCAGGTCGCCGGCCGAGATCACCAGCGTCACCAGGTCGAACACGTTGCGGGACGGGTGCGCCCGGCCGCCGGTGACGACGTGCGGGCGGACCAGCGCCCGCTCGTTGCGGCGGCGGCTCATGCGCGGGTGTCCGCGCCCGGTCGGGGCGGGCTGGTCAGCTCCTTGCCCAGCCGCTGCACCAGCTCCTGGAGCCGGAACGACACCGTCTCCATGTCCACGTGCTGCGTCGCCGACACCGCCAGGTAGGCGCCCGGCCCCGCCGCGACGAGGAACACGTACCCGTCGTCGAACTCGCTGACGGTCTGCCGCCACGTCGTGCCCGCGTCGCCGCAGAACTCGGCGGTGCTGCGGGCCAGCGACTGCAGCCCGGACATGCCGGCCGCCTGCCGTTCGGCGTCGTCGCGGCCGATCCGCTCCGAGTGGGCCATCAGCAGCCCGTCGGCCGACAGCAGGATCGCGTACCGCGTCTCCGGCATCCGCAGTGCGTCGTCGAGCATCCACCCGAGCCGGTTCGTGCCGTCGTCCATCGCGCCGTTCCACCCCTCGTTCATGGCCGCAGGTCCTTTCCTTCAACGCCCGGCGGGGGCACCGGAGTGCCGGCGGGCGGCGTGCCCGCGCGGCCGGACCGGGTGCCGCGCTGCCAGGCGCCGAGTCCCGCCGCGGTCTCGCGCGCGGGACGCGCCGGCTCGGCCCAGGCGGCCGGCGCGGGCGCGTCCGCCGTGTCCGGCTCGTCCGGTTCGGGGGTGCGGTCGGCGACCGCGACGCGGCTGCGCTTGGGCAGCCCGTGCTCGGTGGACGGGGCGTCCGGCGCGGCGGCGGACCGCGCGCGCTCCGCCCCGGCTCCGGACGCGGCGGGCCGGGCCCGCGGGTCGTCGGGGACGTCGGCGAGCAGCGCGCTCGGCACGAACACGACCGCGCGGACGCCGCCGTAGGGGGAGCGGGAGTCGACGGACACGGTGAACCCGTACCGGGCGGCGAGGACGCCGGCGACGGCGAACCCGACGCGGGGCGGGTCGCCGAGCCGGTGCACGTCCGCCGATGCCTCGCCGGACAGCAGCTCGGTGGCGCGCTGCAGCTCCTCGGCGTCCATCGCGACGCCCGCGTCGTCGATGGTGATGGCGACGCCGTTGTGCGCGGTGCGGAAGTTGACCTCGACGGCGGTGTCGGGGCGCGAGTGCCGGGCGGCGTTGTCGAGCAGTTCGGCGAGCGTCAGCACGACCGGTTCGACGGCCCGGCTGGTGATCGCCGTGTTCACCGGCCCCTCGAGGTTGATCCGCAGGTAGTCGCGGATGCGGGAGGTCGCGCCGCGCACCACGTCGGTCATGGAGGACGCCGAGCGCTGCTGGCCCGGCCAGGACCCGCACAGCACGGCGGTGGCCTGCGCGCGCCGGCCGAGCTGGGCGTTCATGTGGTCGATGCGCAGCAGGCCGTCGAGGACCTCGGGGTCGTCGTGGCGGTCCTGCATGGTGGAGATCGCGAGCTGCTGCTCGTTGGCGAGGCTCTGCACGGCGCGCATCATCGCGCGCAGAGTCGCCTTGGCGGACTGGTCGGCGCGCGCCCTGACCTGGTCGGCGGACCCGGCGAACAGGTCCATGACGGTCTGCAGGGACTGCCCGTAGGCGGGCGCCTTGCGGGTGAGGTCGTGCAGGGGGCCGGCGACGCGCATGCCCGGGTTGTGGAGGGAGTCCATCAGTTCGGGCAGCCGGACGGCGGCGAGGTGCCGCAGTTCCTTGTCGCGCAGCTCGACGCCGGCGGCGAGGACGGCGTTCTGGTCGCGGAGTTCGGCGGTCAGCCGCCGCTGGCGCGCGAGCAGGACCGCGGCGGCGACGCCGGCGGCGGCCACGACGGCGAGCGCCGCCGCCAACAGGGTTTGCTCCATCTGATCCTCGTGCGCAGGGGGTGCCGGGCTGGCCGGTGGGGCCCGCCTTGTGGCCGGTCGGGGGGTGGGTGCGGGCGGCGTCTTCCCAGGGTGTGACGTGCCGCGGTGTCGTGACCGTAGGCCGGGGCGGCGCGGGGGCGCTTGTGCGCGCGCGCAGAGAACTTGCCGCGGGACGCATGCCATGATCACCGGTAGTCCGATACGCGTTACTTTCCGGCGTGTTCAGGTGATTTGGCGGCGGTGATCGTACTACCCTCGGTCCGGCGGGCCGCCCCGGTGACCAGCGTGTCCCCGACGCCTGCTCCGGCGCCGTCCGCCCTGGTACGGCACGGCGGAAGGGCAGGGGTGGACGACGGCGCCTACCGGCTCGCCCTGCACTGGCCGGAGCAGATCGACTGCGTCCGCACCGCCGGGCAGGCCCGCCGCGAGCGCACCGACGGCTACCGCTTCCTGCTGCCCCTCGACGGCGAACTGACCCTCGTCCAGAACGGCCGCGAGGCGCGGCTGCGCCCCGGCACCGGCGGCCTCGTCACGCTCGCCGAGCCGTTCCGGATCAGCCTCGCGCCCGGGAACGGTCCCACGGCCCCGCGCCCGAAGGACGGGGGCCGGCGCGGCGGCCCCGCCCGCGCGTTCGTCATGACGATCCCGGCGCGCGAGATGGACCGCCGGCTGCGCCGCCCGTCCCCGGTCGCCACCGGCCTCGACCTGTCCGCCGGCCTCGGCCGCGTCGTCGCCGACATGGTGCGCGCCGTCGGCGAGGAGCGCCGCGCCCTCAGCGCCGCCCAGTTCGACGCCGCCTGCGACCGGATCACCGAGCTGCTCTGCGTGATCGTCGCCGGCCGGCAGCGGCCCGCCGCGCCCGGCCACCTCGCCGAGGTCGAGGCCGTCGTGCGCCGCTACGTCCGCGAGCACGCCACCGAGCCCGGCCTCACCGGCGCCGCGATGGCGCAGGACCTCGGCTGGTCGCTGCGCCAGGTCCAGCTCGCCCTCCAGCACGCCGGGACGACGCCGCGCGAGCTGATCCGCGAGGAGCGGCTCCGGCTCGTCCGGGACCGGCTGCGCAACCCGCAGGACCGCGACGTCACCATCACCGACCTCGCGCACGCCGCCGGGTTCTCCTCGGCCAGCGCGCTCAGCACCGCGTTCCGCCGCCGGTTCGGGGTGAGCCCGCGCGAGCTGCGGCACGCCGCGCACTGAGGGCAAGCGGATTGGCACGCGTTTCCATTCACCCGCGCGCCGCCCGGGGTTACCATTCGGCTGACTTCGTCGGACGGGGCAGACGCGGGTAGGAGCGTGCGCGCGTGGACCTCGGCCCCCACCACCTCAGGATGATCGAGGCCGTCGCGGCGACCGGCAGCATCAGCAAGGCCGCCGCCCGGCTCGGGCTCACCCAGCCCGCCGTCAGCACGATGCTGCGCCGCGTCGAGGGCCATCTCGGCGTGCAGCTGTTCGTCCGCTCCCCCGAGGGGGTGCTGCCGACGCCGGTCGGCGCGGAGGTCGCGACGCGGGCGCGCGCGGCGCTGGCCTGCATCGACGACCTGAACGCGGCGCTGGCGCACCGCCGCGACCCGGCGTCGGCGCCGTCGCTGCGGGTCGGGGTGCAGGCGTGCCCGGCGCTGACCCGGCTGAGCGACCACCTCGGCGAGCTGGCCGCGTCCGCGCGGCTGCACCTGCGCGTCGACCCGGGCGGCGGCCGGATCCCGGCGCTGCTGGCGTCCGGCGCCCTCGACATCGGGCTGTTCCAGGAGCCGGCCGGGCACGACCGTCCCGTCCCGGAGGGGCTGCGGCGGCTGGTGCTGGTGGAGCGCGAGCCGGCGCTGGTCGGGATGTCGGCGGCGAGCCCGCTGGCCGCCGGCCGGACCGTCGGGCTCGGCGAGCTGGCCGACCAGGACTGGATCGACGACCCGCTGGACGACGGCCCGTGGCCCGCCTACTTCCGCGCGGCCTGCGCCGGCGCCGGGTTCCAGCCGCGCGTGCGGTTCTGGGCGACCGACTGGCAGATCTCCTCGTCGCTGATCCGGTCCGGGCGGGCGGTCGGCATCTACCAGCCGACGGCGGCGCCCCGCGACGGCATGGCGTTCCGGCGGATCACCGGCGACCCGCTCGCCCAGCGGGTCGTGCTGGTGTGGCGGCCGGAGGCGGAGGACGCGGCGGCGCGGCTGCGCGGCGTCTTCGGCGACGTCTACATGGAGCTCGTCCGGGCGCAGCGCGTCTACGGCGAGTGGTGGGACGAGCACCCCGAAGCCCACCCGGCCCTCCCCGCCTGGTCCTGCGGCGCTGCGCCGGGCTGAACGGTCGCCACGATCTCCGGAAAGGTGCCGTAAGGACCGAGACGGCCCAGCGCCGCGCGGAACCGCATGTCGGTGCCGAACAGCGGGCCGGGCAGCGGAACGGCGCCGCTCGGTGCGGCGCGCAGCACATTCAGGGTCAGATGAGGGCGGAACCGCGTCCCGGACGGGCTGAGCATCGGCGCTTGGGCGGCGTCCAGCCAGGAACGCGCGGCCTCGTGGAGTTCGAGCAGAGCCGCGGAGCGCACGCACTCCAGCCCGCAGTAGACACCGCCCTCCGGGACGTACGGGTCGCCCGGAGCGATCGGGGCGAACATCAGACCGGCGAACCGCAGCGCGAGATCCATCCGGTGGTGAGCCGTGAGCTCGGTCCACAGGGCCATGGCCGTCTCCGCCGACACCTCCGCGTGCACCACGCTGACGTGGGGCGGCGCGCCGGCGCCCAGTCGCATGATCGGGTCGCCGAGCCGGGCGGTCTCGGCGGACAGCCGCGTCAGAGGGCCGGGGTCCGCCGGCAGCAAGATGATTCCGTACGCCATGGGTCGCACAGGCTACTAAGGCCCGCAACAGGGCGCGTCCCGCGGACCGTCGCCGGTCCGCGGGACACGCCCCGAGCCGCGGGCCCCAGGAGGGGGACGGGAGCCCGCGTCCGGCGGCTACCTCGGGACGCGCCTGCGGCGGGCCGCGACGATGCCGGCCGCCGCGGCCAGCGCGCCGCCGGCGCCGAGGGCGGACAGGAGCGGCGCCGCGCCCCCGCCGCCCTGTTTCCCGACGCCCGTGCGGGGCGTGTAGCCGCCGAGCCTCCCGGTCCGCTGGTAGGACGATCCGGGAAGTTTGTCGGCGTACCGGGTGCGAACCAGGTTCCGGTACGCCGCCACCGTCACGCCGCGTTGCCCGACCGACGTCGTGGCGGTGGAGTTCAGGCCGGTGACCCGGCCGCCCTTGAGCCGGTACCAGGCGTTGATCTGCGGCTCGGTGAACACCGTGCCGCCGTCGGCGCGCGCCGGGTAGGCGGACTCGTCGGTGCCGGAGATCACGTTCATGACCTTCCAGCCCTGGCCCTGCCTGGTCAGCCACATCGTGGCGTGCTGGCCGGTCGCCGAGTGCGCGCCGACCGCGAGGTAGGCGAACGTCGCGACGGACGCGTCCTTGCGCCCCTGCACGAACGCCGGGTTCAGCGTGTAGACGGGCCGGACCGCGCCGTCCAGCGCGGGCGCCTTCGCCGCCTTGGCGGCCTTGCTGACGGCCTGGTTCGTCAGCTTCCCGTGCTGGTGCTGGTCGAGGTGGACGAAGAAGGCCGCGAGCCGCTCCGTGGCGGCCGGAGCGGCGGCGGTCTTCGCGGCGGCGGCCGTGTCCGCCGGGGACGGGTCCGGTCCGGCGGCGAGCGCCGTCCCGGTGCCCGCGAACATCGTGACGCCGAGTCCGGCGGTCACCGCTCCCGCGGCGAGTTTCCGTGATGCGCGCATGTCAACCACCGATCCCCGAGAGAGCCTGGCCCCACTGGAACTGGTAATTGCTGACGTAACTGCTGTAGTCCATTTCCGAGTACCGGGGGCTGGACGGCCACGGGTCGCCGTAGGAGATCGTCTGGCTGCTCGGGTCGTAGCCGTAGATGACCTGGGAGTGCCCGCCGCCCGCCGACCAGTAGATGCCGGTCTGGACGGGCCGCTGCCCGTCGATCTCCCCTTCCACGCCCTGGAACGAGAGGGGCCCGCTGACGTAGCCCGGGTTCAGGCCGAGCGACTGGAACGCGCGCTGGTCCCATTCGAGCTGGCCGGCCTGGTTGGGGCAGTAACCGCCCTGCGGGTAGCCGCGTGCGAGGTTGCAGAAGTCGTTCTGGCTGACGTTGCCGACGCCGAAGTACTTGGCGATCGTCAGCCCGCTGGCGGCCCAGCACCACTGGTCCTGCTGCTGCACCTGCTGGGTGATGGGGAGCTCGCCGGCCGCGGCGGCTCCGGTGCCGGTCGCGGCGGTGAGGGTGCCCGCCGCGACGGCGGCGGCCCCGCACGCGAGCCGCCATCGTGCCCGGGCGCCCCGGGTACGCGTTCTCATTCGCTTCCGCCTTTTCTCCCGGCGTGCCGAAGAGCGCCTCGCGCACGGGGAGCTTGCAATTCCCATCCGGTGCCGGGGTGGATTTGTCCGGACGGGGACTGCCGTGCGCGAGGCCGAAGCAACGCGATTACAGTCTCATTCGCCCAAAACCGGGGGAAATGCCAACAGGTCATAACTTCCGGATATATCCGTGCGAACGACGAGGTCCGCCCAGGTCAGGCAGGCGCTGGACGTTCCGCGTCACAGGGCATGGACAACCGCCGCCCGGACGCGTTCACTCGAACCGTGGAAGGATCCGCCGCGCAAGGACCCGTCGAGCCCCTCCGGACGCCCGCGACCTGGTCCGGCCTGATCTGCTCCGTCCTCTTCTGCGACGTCGCCGGCTTCGGCGACCCCGCCCGCGACGACGAGGACCGCCGGGTCGTCCGCCAGGTCACCTACGGCATCCTGCTGGCCGCGCTGGAGGCCTCCGGCGTCACGGACGCCGACCACTACCGCGAGGACCGCGGCGACGGCGCCCTCGTCATCGTCTCGCCGGCCGTGCCGACCGCCTCGCTCATCGACCCGCTGGCCGACCGGCTGGCGACGGCCCTCCGGCTGCACAACCACCGCGCCGGCGCCGCCGTCCGCGTCCAGCTGCGCGTCGCCCTGCACGTCGGCCCCATCAGCGCCGACGCCGAGGGCGTCAGCGGCGGCGCCATCATCCACGCCGCCCGCCTCCTCGAAGCCCCCGTCCTCAAGGACGCCCTCGCCCGCACCGGCGCCGACCTGGGCCTCATCGTCTCGCCGTTCGTGCACGACGGCTTCGTCGCGCACCTGCACGGCCCCATCGACCCCGCCGCCTTCGAGCGCGTCGAGGTCAAGGTGAAAGAGACCAGCACCGAAGCCTGGATGTACCTGAGCCGCGCCACCCGCGCCCCGGCCGTCCCGGAGCCGTCGGCCGCGCCGCCGTCAGCCGACCCCCGCCGCCTCGACCGCTCCACCGTCTTCCACGGCGACATCACCGTGCACGGCGACCTGATCGCCGGCGACAAGATCGTCTACGAGGAGTGAGGGCGCCGCGCCCCGCCACTGCGCGATGCCCTTCACCAGGCGGTCCCATTTGTCGGGCGAGCGGGACACCGCGAGGTTCCGGACCGCCGTGTACCTCAGCAGCCAGTCCGTCGCCTCCGTGCTGAGACGCGTCCCGGAGGCGTCGCGGTAGGCGTCCATGAACAGCTCGGCCAGATCCCACCGCGGTTCGACGGGCTGGAGGTAGGCCAGATGCAGCGCGGCCAGCGTCACGTCGTACCACTGGACGTCCCGGTGCGCCCGGTCCCAGTCGACGATCTCCACGACCCGCCCGTCCCGCACGAGCAGGTTCTCCGGCCGCAGATCATGGTGGGTGAGACCCTCCCGGCCCAGGTCCAGCCCCGGCCGCTGCCCGTGCAGACGGTCCATCTCGCGGCGGAACAGGGCGATGTGCTGCGGGGCGCGCCGTCTCGCCTCCATGTCGCGGACGAGGGCGTCCACGCGCTCGAGCGTGTCCGCGAGCCCCCATTCGTAGGGCCTCAGGCGGCGGGCGGGTATTTTCAGCACTTGCGCGTCGATTGTGAGTGCATTGCGATGAATGAGGGAGAGTTTCTCGGCCGCGTCCGCGATCAGCGCCGAGGACGACCAATCCGGCGCGCGGTCGTGCTCGGTGTAGGACCGGACGAACCACCGGTTCACCGGGCCGTCCACCCAGCACCGCCCGTTCCGCCGCCCCGGCTGGAGCGGAGGCCGGACCACCGTCCGCGCCTCGGTCCGCGCAAGCGCCTGCATGATGGCGAACTGGCGGGAGAATGGGACCCTGCCGTGTTCCCTGCGCACCTTCGACGCCACGTACCGCAGATCGTCCTGCCGGTAGGTGTAGTGCAGGCTGTAGTGGCGGCGCGGTGCGCCTAAGAAATCGGGACTCCGGTGGCCGTAATGCCGTCTGAGAATCTCACGACATACGATGAACCGGTCATTGGGCTCGGGCAAGGTACATCCTTGGCGATAATTACCGGGCCGTACGCAGGCCCAAGCCGCTATTGCACCACACGGTGCGTTGTCGCCGGATGAAGTACCGATTAACGAGTGTCACGAGTCGGTTAATCAATCTCGCAAAGGACGGCCGGGCTTCATCAAACCGTCGCGAGGCGGGCGGACAGGGTGTCGGCTTCGGCCTGGGTCGCCTGGGACAGGGCGGGGTCGCCGGCGTCCTGGTAGATCCTCGCCTGGAGTTCGAGGGTCTTGACGGCGCCGTGCTCGTCGCCGATCCGCATTGCGGTCTCCCTGGCGCGCTCGACGGTGGCGATGGCGTCCGGCAGCCGGCCGAGGCGCCAGAGGATCTCGCCGAGCGCGCGCAGCGTGACCGCCTGGCCGTACTGGTGGTCGATCTCCATTCCCAGCCGCAGGGAGCGGGACGCGGTGCTCAGGGCCTTCTCGGCCCGTCCCATCTTCAGGTAGACCTTGCTGAGCAGGTCGAGCGAGCTGGCGATCCCGCGCTTGTCGCCGATGACGTGGCAGAGCCGGAGGGAGCGCTTGGCGGACGTGCAGGCGCGGGCGAGGCGGCCGTCGTTGAGGTCGATCAGGCCGAGGGCGTTGAGGGTGTTGGCCTCGCCGTGCCGGTCGCCGATCTCGCGGCGGACGGCGAGCGCGCGCTCGGCGTCAAGGCGCGCCTGCCGGTACTCGCGCATCCGCCGGTAGCAGCGGCTGAGGGTCTCCAGCGCCTCCGCCTCCTGGTGCCGGTCGCCCAGTTCCTGGACGATGTCGAGCGCCTCGAGGCCCGCCTGGACGGCCTCCTCGTGGCGTCCGAGCCGGCGCCGGATGGTGGACAGGTAGACCAGCGCCTGGCCCTCGCCCTGCCGGTCGTTGATCTGCCGGCGGATCGCCAGCGCCTGCTCGGCGTGCTCGCGGGCCTGGAGGTGGTGGCCGATCCGCATGTTGAGGTAGCCGAGGAAGGCGAGCGTCTCGCCCTCGCCGTGCCGGTCGCCGATCTCCTTGCGGATCCGCAGCGCCCGCGCGGTCGATTCGAGCGATTCGGCGAGCCGGCCCCGCGCGTAGTAGATCCGGGCCATGTAGTCGAGGGTCTCGGCCTCGCCGCGCAGATCGCCGATCTCCTTGCGGATCTGGAGGGCGTCCGCGGCGCACTCGTAGCCCTTGTGGTACTCGCTGAGGCCCCGGTAGCCGCGGGCGAGGGTGTCGAGGGTGGCGGCCTCCGCGTGCCGGTCGCTGATCTCCCGGCGCATGGCGAGCGCCTGTTTGCCCAGTTCCAGGGCGGTCTTGTAGTTGCTGAGCTGGACGTGCGTGCGGGCCATGTTGTCGCGGACGGCGGCCTCGCCGTAGCGGTCGCCCAGCCGGATGCTCAGCGCGAGCGCGCGTTCGGCCTCGGTGAGCGCCTCCTGCGCCTGCCCGAGTTCGCGGTGCGTCACCGACAGGTGGTGGTGCATGAAGAAGCAGGCGGGCGTGTTCCCGGCGCGTTCGGCGGCCGCGAGGCCGAGGCGGTGGGCCTCCAGGTTCTCGTGGCAGTAGCGGCGCAGCTCGTAGAAGTCGTGGACGGCGTCGGCGAGCTCCCAGGTGAGCTGGTCCCAGTGCAGCCGGGCGACCTGCCGGGTGATCTCGGTGAGGTTCGGCTGTTCGAGCGCGAACCAGTCGAGGTGGCGGGCGCGTTCGGCGGGGTCGGGGTTCACCGGCGGGGCGGTGAGCTCCTGCCGGATCGTCCGGCGGTACCGGTCGAGGAACCGTCCCGCCTGCTGGGCGGCGGTGAGGTACCAGGTCGCGAACCGCTGGACGGCCGCCTCCCGCACGATGGCGGAGTCCTCGTGCTGGGCGCGCCCGTGCGCGTACTCGCGCAGCAGTTCGTGCAGGCGGTGGCGGCCGCGTCCGATCGACTGGACGAGCCCGGCGGTCTCCAGCTGGTCGAGCAGGCGCCGGGCGGCCTCGGGGGTGGTGCCGAGCAGCGCCCCGACCGCCTCGGGGGCGACGTTGGGCCCCTCCACGAGGCCGAGGAGCCGGAACGTCCGGCGGGTCTCGGTGTCGAGGCTGCGGTAGGAGAGGTCGAAGGTGGCGCCGACGGCCTCGCGCGGGTCCTCGCTCAGCGCGAGCTTCGACAGCCGGTCGCCGTCGGAGAGCGCGTCGACGGTCTCGGCGACGGTCTGCTGGGGGCGGGTGGCGAGGTTCGCGGCGGCGACGCGGAGCGCGAGGGGGAGGCGGGCGCAGATGCGGACGAGCTCCGCCGCGGCCTTCGGTTCCCGCCGCGCCCGCTCGGGGCCCGCGACCTCGCCGATGAGGTCGAGCGCCTCGGCGTCGCGAAGCAGGTCGAGCGTGGTCGCCCGGGCGCCGTACCGGGCCACCAGCCCGGCGAGCGTGCGGCGGGCCGTCACCACCACGACGCAGGACGGGGTGCCGGGCAGCAGCGGGTAGACCTGCTGGGCGCTCGCCGCGTCGTCGAGGACGATGAGGACGCGGCGGCCGGCGAGCCGCGACCGGTAGACGGCGGCGAGCTCGTCCTCGTCGGCCGGCAGCCGGCTGACCGGGACGCGGAGGGTCCGCAGCGCCTGCCCGAGGGCCTCGCGGGGTGAGAGGGCGCCGCGTTTGGAGTAGCCGCGCAGGTCGATGAAGAGCTGGCCGTCGGGGAAGCGGCCGGACCGCAGGTGCGCCCAGTGCACGGCGAGGGCCGTCTTCCCGATGCCCGGCATACCGGAGAGCGCGATGATCACGGGGGTGGTGCCCTGGCCCGCGACGAGCCGGTCGAGGTCGGCGAGGATCTCGCGGCGGCCGGTGAAGCCGGGGACGTCCGGGGGGAGCTGGCGGGGCGGCGGCTCGGCCTCGGGGACGGGGCGCACGTGGACGATCTTGTCGCCGGAGACGAGGTCGCCCTCGATGCTGGCGCCGCCGAGTTCGGTCGTCATGCCGGGCCCCCGCGCTGAGATCGACCCGCGTTCACGGTAACCCGCGCCGGTTCCGCTGAACCAGGCATTAGTGCACAGATCGGCCGGGCGTGGCCGGAGTGGGACGCGTCAGGGCGGGGCGGCGGGGAGGGCGACGGTCACGGCGAGCCCGCCTTCGGGGCGGGGGCGGGCGGTCACGTCGCCGTCGTGGGCGCGGACGATCGACTGGACGATGGACAGGCCGAGGCCGGCGCCCTTGGCGGTGGCGACGCGGTCGGCGTCGAGGCGGCGGAACGGCTCGAAGAGGCCGGGCACCTCGTAGGGCGGGACGGGCGGGCCGGAGTTGACGACCTCCAGGACGGCGCGGCCGTCGCGGGCGGCGGTGGTGACGCGCACCCAGCCGCCGTCGCCGGAGTTGTGCCGGATGCCGTTCTCGACCAGGTTCTCCACGACGCGTTCGAGGAGCAGCGCGTCGCCGCCGGTCATGGCCTCGCCGGGGTCGGTGGTGACGGTGATGCCGGCGTCCGCGGCCTCGGGCGCGGTCCGGGCGGCGACGTGCGCGACGACGTCCGCGAGGTCGACGGGGGCGCGGCCGGTGATCTCGTTCTCGGAGCGGGCGAGGAGCAGCAGGCCGCCGATCAGCCGCTCGTGCCGGGAGGTGATCTGCAGGAGGTCCTCGCCGAGGCGCAGCACGTCCGGGGACGCGGCCTTGCGGTGCATCGCGACCTCGACGAGCGCGCGGCCGAGCGTCAGCGGGGTGCGCAGCTCGTGGGAGGCGTTGGCGACGAAGCGGCGCTGCCCGTCGAAGGACCGGTCGAGCCGCTCGACCATCGTGTCGAAGGTGTCGGCGAGCTCCTTGACCTCGTCGTGCGGGCCGCGCAGCGCGATGCGCTCGTGCAGGACGCGGTCGGCGGCGGGCGCGCGGGCGATCCGCCGCGCGGTCTCGGTCACCCGGTGCAGCGGCGCGAGGACGCGGCCGGCGATCAGCCAGCCGAAGCCCGCGGCGGCGCCGCCGACGACCAGCAGCGCGAGGGAGCCCTGCGTGACGAGCGACTCGGTCGCGGCGGCGCGCAGCTCGTCGTGCTGCTTGCGGGCGAGCGTCTCCAGGTCGTCGGGCCGCTCGCCGGCCGGGACCCGCTGGGGCCTGCCGTTCACCTCCAGGACGGTCCCGCCGGGGGCGGACGACTGCTTGTCGACGTGGGCGAGGACCCGCGTCCCGGTCCGGTCGACCTGCTGGGTGAACAGCGCGTACGTGGCGCCGAGCAGCACCAGGCCCGCGACGAAGAACAGGCCGCCGTAGGTGAGCGTGAGGCGGGCGCGCAGCGAGATCCGGCCCGGTTTGCCGAGCGTGGGCATCTTCACGGGATCCGGTACCCCGCTCCCTTGACGGTCTCGATGACGGGCGGGTCGGCGAGCTTGCGGCGCAGCTTGAGGACGGCGAGCCGGACGGCGCCGGTGAACGGGTCGGCGTGCTCGTCCCACGCCTTCTCCAGCAGCTGCTCGGCGGAGACGACGGCGCCGTCCGCGCGCAGCAGTTCGGCCAGGACGGCGAACTCCTTGCGCGCGAGTGGGACGTAGCGGCCGTCGCGGAACACCTCGCGGCGCGCCGGGTCGAGGGTGATGCCCGCGCGGCGCAGCACCGGCGGCGCGGCGGGCCGGGACCGGCGGCCGAGCGCGAGGACGCGGGCGGCGAGCTCGGGGAACGCGAACGGCTTGGTGAGGTAGTCGTCGGCGCCGAGGCCGAGCCCGGCGACCCGGTCGGTGACCTCGGCGGCGGCGGTCAGCATCAGCACCCGCGCCGCCGCGCCGGCCGCGACCAGCTCCCGGCAGACGTCGTCGCCGTGGACGGCGGGCAGGTCCCGGTCCAGCACGACGACGTCGTAGTCGTTGACGCCCGCGCGTTCGAGGGCGGACGCCCCGTCGTGCGCGAGGTCGACGGCGTGCGCCTCGTCGCGCAGCCATTCGGCGATCGCGTCCGCGAGGAGCCGCTCGTCCTCCACCACCAGCACCCGCATGCCGTTCCCTCCGCCGGTTCCGTCCGCTGATCGTGCCGGGCCGTGTGTTTCCTCGCCGTAAGTCCGGGACGGACGGAAACGGTGGGGAAACGCGGGGCCGGGTTGCATCGCTCCCCGTCGGGCCGGCGAGGAGCCGGCCGCTGAACGAGGGGACGAGGCATGCGACTGCGGACTCAGGGTGCGCTGGCGGCGTTGCCGCTGGTGGTGGCGCTGGCGCTGGCCGGCTGCGGGTCGAAGGACGGCGGGGACGGCGGGGTGGCGTCGGCGGGCGGTGCGAAGCCGTCCGCGGCGGCCAAGAGCGCCGACCCGAACGCGATGGGGGTGAAGTTCGCGCAGTGCATGCGCGAGCACGGCGTCCCGATGGACGACCCGCAGGACGGCCGCATGACGATGAAGCTGGACGGCAAGACGCCGAAGGAGACGGTCGACAAGGCGCAGGAGGCGTGCCGGCGGTTCAACCCGATGGAGAACGGCGCCGCGAAACCCGATCCGAAGATGCAGGAGAAGGTCCGCGAATTCGCGGCGTGCATGCGCAAGAACGGCGTCGAGGACTTCCCCGACCCGAAGCCGGGCCAGCAGGGGATCATGATGGACAAGAAGCTGAGCGAGGACCCCGATTTCAACGACGCCCAGCAGAAGTGCAAGGACATCATGGCGGGCGGCCCGAAGTGACGGCCGTGCGGGAGCGGGCGCCGGAGGACGGGGTGCGGCGCGGGCGGCGCCGCCGTCCCGGCCGGCGGGCGGTCCTCGCGGCGGCGGCCGCGGTGGCCGTCGCGGGCGGCGCCGCCGCCGTCGCGCTGCATTCGGGCGGCGGCTCCGGGAAGGGCCGGGCGACGGGCCTTCCGCCGAACACCACGCAGGTCGCGCGGCAGACGCTGAAGGACGAGCAGACCGAGGACGGGCAGCTCGGCTACGGCCAGGCGTACACCGCGACGAGCCGGCTGGCGGGCACGCTGACGAAGGTTCCCGAGAGCGGTGACGTGATCAGGCGCGGCCAGGAGCTGTACGAGGTGGACGGCGATCCGGTGGTGCTCATGTACGGCTCGAAACCGGCGTACCGTCCGCTGCGGATCGGCACCGAGGGGCCGGACGTCGAACGGTTCGAGAAGAACCTGAAAGCGCTCGGCTACAGCGGATTCACCGTCGACAAGGAATACACGGCCGATACCGCGGAAGCCGTCGAGAAATGGCAGGACGACCTCGGGCTCGACGAGACGGGAACGGTCGAGTTGGGCCGGGTGGTGTTCGCGCCGGAGCCCGTCCGGATCGACGCCCTCCAGGCGAACGCGGGCGATCCGACCGGGCCCGGCCGCAAGGTGCTCACCTACACCGGCACCGACAAGGCCGTCACCGTCGAGCTGGACACCACCGACCAGCGGATGGCCCGCAAGGGCGCGGGCGTCGAGGTGACGCTCCCCGACGGGACGGCGGTGTCGGGCCGGATCGACGAGGTGTCCACGGTGGTCCAGCCGGGCCAGGGCCAGGACGACGACGCGACGACCAAGGTGGAGGTGACGGTCTGGCTGCGGTCGGCGAAGGCGCGCAAGGCCGCCGCGAAGTACGCGCTGGCCGCCGTGGACGTCACCTTCACCGCGGGCAGCCGCAAGGACGTGCTGACGGTGCCGGTGACCGCGCTGGTCGCGCTGTCGGAGGGCGGGTTCGGTGTCGAGGTGGTGAAGGGCTCGGCGTCGTCGTACGTCCCGGTGAAGACGGGGCTGTTCGCGGACGGGCGGGTCGAGGTGTCGGGCGCGGGCGTCGCCGAGGGCACGGCCGTGGGGGTGCCGAAGTGATCGAGCTGCGGGAGGTGACCAAGGAGTATCCGGGCGGGGTGCGGGCGCTCGGCGGGGTGTCCTTGCACGTCGGCGCCGGGGAGCTGGTCGCGATCGTGGGGCCGTCGGGGTCGGGGAAGTCGACGATGCTGAACGTCCTCGGCACCCTGGACCGGCCGACGTCGGGGACCGTCCGCATCGACGGGTACGACGCGGGGCGGCTGCCGGACGCGGCGCTGTCGGCGCTGCGGGCGAGCCGGATCGGTTTCGTGTTCCAGCAGTTCCACCTCGCCGCGGGCACCCGCGCGCTGGACAACGTCGCCGACGGACTCCTGTACACCGGGCTGCGGCCGGCGGCGCGCGCGCGGCGCGCGGCGGACGCGCTGGAGCGGGTCGGGCTCGCGCACCGCCTGCACCATGAGCCGCACGAGCTGTCGGGCGGCGAGCGGCAGCGCGTCGCGATCGCCCGGGCGGTCGCGGGGGAGCCCGCGCTGCTGCTGGCCGACGAGCCGACGGGCGCGCTGGACTCGGTGTCCGGGGACGGGGTGATGGCGCTGCTGCGGGAGCTGAACGCGGCCGGCACCACCGTCGTGATCATCACGCACGACCGGGAGATCGCGGCCGGGCTGCCGCGCCGGGTGAGCATGCGCGACGGCCTCGTCGTCGCGGACTCGGCGTCGCCCTCGCCGGAGAAGGCGGCGAAGGCGGAGGCGGCGCGGTGACGGCCGGGACGCTGCGTCCGGCCCGGATGGGCCCGGGCGACGTGGTGCGGGTCGGCGCGGTGGGGTTGCGGACGCGCCCGATGCGGGCGTTCCTGTCCGCGCTCGGCATCGCGATCGGGATCGCGGCGATGGTCGCGGTGGTCGGGGTGTCGTCCTCGTCGCGCGCCGACCTCGACCGCGCGCTCGCGGCGCTCGGCACGAACCTGCTCACCGTCACGCCGGGCAGCACGCTGACCGGCGGGCAGGCACAGCTTCCGCTGGAGGCCGAGAGCATGGTCGGCCGCATCGGGCCGGTCGAGCGGGTGTCGGCGATCGGGCTGCTGGACGGCGCGAAGGTGTACCGGAACGGGAAGGTCCCGAAGGCGGAGACGAACGGGCTCGCCGCCTACGCCGCCCGGACCGGCCTGCTCGCGGCGACCGGTGCGCGGCTGCGCGGCGGCGTGTGGCTGAACGCGGCGACGCAGGACTTCCCGGCGGCGGTGCTCGGCTCGTCCGCCGCGGACCGGCTCGGCATCGGGCGGGCGGGGCCGGACGTGCGGGTGCTGGTCGGCGGCAAGTGGTTCACGGTGGCCGGGATCCTCGAACCGGCGCCGCTCGCGCCGGAGCTGGACTCGGCCGCGCTGGTCGGCTGGCCTGCGGCGCAGCAGCGGCTCGGCTTCGACGGTCACGCGACGACGATCTACACGCGGTCGCGGGACGCGGACGTCGAGCAGGTCAGGGGCGTCCTCGGCGCGACGGCGAACCCGGAGGCGCCGAACGAGGTGCAGGTGTCGCGGCCGTCGGACGCGCTGGCCGCCAAGCAGGCGGCGGGGGAGGCGTTCACCGGGCTGCTGCTCGGTGTCGGCGCGGTCGCGCTGCTGGTCGGCGGGGTCGGGGTGGCCAACACGATGGTCATCTCGGTGCTGGAGCGGCGGGCGGAGATCGGGTTGCGGCGCTCGCTCGGCGCGACCCGCGGGCAGGTCCGCACCCAGTTCCTGGCGGAGTCGCTGCTGCTGTCGGCGCTCGGCGGGCTCGGCGGCGCCGCGATCGGCGCGCTCGTCACCGCCGGGTACGCGGTGTACCAGGGGTGGCCGGTCGTGATCCCGGCCTGGGCGGTGCTCGGCGGGGTCGCCGCGACGCTGGTCATCGGTGCGGTCGCGGGCCTGTACCCGGCCGTCCGTGCGTCCCGCCTGTCCCCGACGGAGGCCCTCGCCGCCACCTGATCGCAATTGACATAGTGAGCGCTATCTGAATATCGTTCCCTATGTGGATAGCGAATCCGATGGAAAACCGAAGCGGCTGACCCGCGCCGAGGCCAAGGCGCGCACCCGCCGGCTGCTGCTGGACGCGGCGGCGCGCACCTTCGCCCGCAAGGGGTACGCGGGGGCGTCGGTCGAGGAGATCGCCGAGGCGGCGGGCTACTCGATCGGCGCCCTGTACTCCAACTTCGGCGGCAAGGAGGAGCTGTTCATCGAGCTGATGGTCGGCGGCGCCAAGGCCCGGGTCGAGCGCGGAGGGCAGGTCTTCGCCGCCGTGGAGGCCGGCACGGAGGACCCGGTGACGGCGCTCGGCCGGTTCCTCATGGAGACCTCCGACAAGGACGACGACCTCGCGCTCCTGCAGGCGGAGCTGTGGCTCTACGCCATGCGCAACCCGGGCATGCGGGACAGGCTGGCCGCCGCGCAACGGGAGTCGCGCGAGGCGCTCGAAGGCGTCATGGAGGCGGTCCTCGCGCGCGTCGGCGCCTCCGGCGCGGTGCCCGCGCCCGCCGTGGCCACGGTGGCGAGCGCGATGTTCCAGGGCCTCGTGCGGCAGCGGCGGCTCGACCCGTCCAGCGTGCCGGACGACCTGCTCCGCCAGGCGATGCGGTGGCTGTTCATCGGCATCGCCAACGCCCCCGAGACGCCCGGACCGTCCGAGGAGGACCCGTCATGACCCACACCACCGCCGGCCGAGGAGCCGTCATGACCCGTACCGAAGCCGACCGAGGAGCAGCCGTGACCCGCACCGACCTCCCCGCGCGCCGCGGCCCCGCCACCCGTCCGGCCGTGCCCGCGCGCGCCTACCGGATCGCGGGCGTGGCCATGGGCGCCGTCTGGGCCTGGAACGCCGGGCAGCCGCTGTGGGAGCACGCCCTGAAGTTCGGGCTGCTGCTGTTCGTCGGCGCGCCGCTGCTGCATCTCCTGCAGAAGCGGCGCGCGGCGGCGCACCCGGCCGGCGGGCCTCGGCTGAGGCTCGTCCCCGTGGTCGCGGCGAAGGCCGCGGTCCTCGCCGCCGCGCTCCTCGCCTCCTACCTGCTGCGGTCGGTGCCGCACGGCGACCTGTACGTGGCGGCCGGGCTGGCCGTGGCCATCGCCGGGTTCGGGCCGCTCCTGCACCGCCACTTCGTGACCGGCTGACCCCGGCTACCCGGCGAGCAGTTCCTGCAGCTCGTGGACGGCCTCGCGCAGCCGGTCGGCGAAGTCGTGCATGGCGCCCGCGACCGGCTCCGGGGTGCTCAGGTACAGGTTGAACCGGTCGGGCAGCAGGACGTAGGCGACGCCGATGCACTGCTCGCTCGTCGACCCGAACCCGAAGTACCGGATGTTCACCGATGGCGCGGAGCTGGTGCTCAGGTAGTCGTCGCGCATCGTCACCCAGCCGGGCGAGTCGAACAGCGCCAGGTGCCCGGTGACGCCCAGCTCCGCGCCGCGCCGCTTGCGGATCAGCTGCAGCTCCCACAGGTGCTGCTCGGGCGCGTGCCCCGTCTGGCACTCCTTGGCGCGCCGGACGTGCGCCTCGGCGGCGGCGCGGAACGCGGCGCGGCGGGTGTCGGCGCCCGCGGCGGGGTCGTCCATCGCCGCGACGAACCGCAGCACCTCCGGGGTGACGACCCGCATCGCCTCGGTGCGGCCGTTGCGGTACTGCCGCGTCGCGATCGACTCGTAGGTGGCGCCGGTGACGCCCTTCGCCCGCTTGTGCGCGAGCTGGTAGGCCATCTGCACGAACGCGTCCGGCGACGTCTTGAGCCGCTTCGCCTTCTCGGAGCCGAAGTCGCCGAACGACACGCAGGTGGTGGCGGTCGCGGCGCCGTAGGCGGCGAACGCGGCGGCCGCGTCGCGGATGTCGGCGCGCAGCGCGTCGTCCAGCGCGAACTCGACCGGCTCGATCACCGGCAGGCCCTGCGACCGGGCCCCGGACCGCTGCGCGTGCGCCTCCGCGGACGCGCCGAGCAGCGCGTCGACGAAGCTGAGGATCGTGGTGCCGTCCAGGCCGCAGTGCTCCACGTTGATCCCGGCGGTGCCGTCGGCGAAGACGACCAGCGAGACGGCCTTGTCGAACCAGCGGTTCCCGCTGTCGCCGTGCAGCAGGTTGTCGCACGCCTCCAGGTCGTTCTTCGGCGCGACGTCCTCCAGGCACACGCAGAACAGCGCGGTCTCGATGTCGTCGAGCGCCCGCGCGTTGCGGGGGTCGGCGGCCAGCAGCGCCTCCCGGCTCGCCGCCCACTCGGCGCGCGCCTTGGTGGTCAGGTGACCGGCGGACGGCTCCGGCGCGGGCTCCGCCTTCATGATCGTGCCGAGGCCGGCGACCAGCTCGTCCAGCGAGTGGGGGACGCCGTCCGGGCCGATCACGTCCATCCGGATGATGTTCCCGCGGTAGAACACGACGATGTGCTTGGCCTGCGACGGGCCCGGCCACTCGGCGCTGTAGGGCGCGCGGACGGTGTCCTGCTCGGCGCCCGGGATGCGGGTGGCGGAGAACAGGAACTTGTTCTGCTCCATCGACAGCGGCGCGCCGCGCTGCAGGACGGGCGGGACCTCCTCGGCGTCCAGCAGCAGCTTGTAGTCCAGCGCCCCGGCGATCAGCCCGGCCGCGCGTTCCAGCTGCCGTTCCCCGCTGTCCTGGAACAGGAAGAAGAAGTTCGCGTTCAACGCGATCCGGTCGCGCCGCCCCAGGTACCGGTACGGCCAGAACGTGTCGAGCCAGCTCCGCACGCCGGGCTCGGCGTCGTAGCGCTCAAGGGCGGCGTGCAGCCGGCGGCCAGGGCCGTCCGGGCGGGCGAACTCCTCCACCGCCGCGCGCGTCTCCGCCTGCTCGGCCTCGGTGAGCAGCGGCCCGCACCACTCCAGGAACCGCTTGCAGGTCTCGTCGAGCGTCGGCAGCGGCACCCGGGGGAGCGCGTCCTCGTTGCCGAAGGTCCGGCCCGACGGTTCAGGGGTGGCGTTCACTTCGTCCTCGTTCTCCATGATCGGGCGTTCCTTACGCCCGGGACCAAAGGTGTTCATTCCCCGCGCGGGCGGGACAGGTACAGGCTCGCGTAGAGCCGGCCGTCGTCCTCCACGCCGGACGGGTCGACGCCGGCGTCCGCCAGCGTGTCCAGCACGAGCGACTGCTCCTCGGCCGTCGCGAACCGCCGCTGCGGGAACAGGCCCTCGCCGCGGACGGTCTCGTACCCGGCCGCCGCGAGCGCGTCGGCGATCGGGTCGAAGGGGAACATGCGCAGGATGAAGTGCGCCATCCACGGCCGGCGGGCGCCCGCCGCCTCGACGACGCGGGCGACGGTCCGCTCGGTGACGTAGCCGAGGCAGCCGGTGGAAATGACCAGATCGGTGCCGGCCAGCCGCGCGGCCTGCTCGTCGGTCGGATCGCCGTCCTCCAGATCGGCGTGCACGGCGGCGTCCAGGAAACCGGCGTCGAGCGCGTAGGAAAGCGCGTTCTCGGACGCGTCGAGACCGACGAAACGGACGCGATTCGCACCTTCACGGGAACGGACCAGCTCACGGTCGCGGGACAGGAGCGCACCGCGGGTGAGCCGTTCGGCGTCGCGGCCGCCGTAGCGATCGTACAGCTCGGCCATGGTCGCGCCGTATTTCAGCAGGACGGCGTTGATGCCGTAGGAGCAGCCGATGTCCACGACCGTCGGAACGGGCACGCCGCGGGCGTCCCGGTATTCGGCGATGAGCCGGGAGAAGTGCGGCTTGGCCAGTTCGGGGATGTCGTAGTCGAGCCGCCGGAGAGTGCCGAAGTAGGCGCGCGGGTCGGGTGCGGTGTAGATGTGGTCGAGCGAGATCTTTCCGGTCGTGTCGGAGCGCACGGGGCGGTCCTTCCTGGAGAGCGCGGGCGTTGCCGGGCCGTTCTCGCTTCAGTCGAGCAGCGCGTCCACGCGGACGGCGCGTCCCTCCGCCGCCAGGTGCTCGGGCAGCACCCGGCCGAACAGCTGCCGGGTGCGCGCGACGCTGCCGACCACGCCCGGGCGTTCGCTGTAGGCGAGGATCGCGGTGTACCGCGCGACGTCGCCGCGCACCGCGCTGACGCGGTGCAGGGAGTAGCGTCCCTTGAAGAGCTGCAGGTCACCGGGGCGCAGTTCGAGCCGCCGGACGAGGTGCCCGCTGCGGCCGGTGAGGACGGCGCGGACGGCGGCGAAGTTCTCCGCGCGCGCGGAGCGGATGTTCGGGCAGTACTCGAAGACGCCGCCGTCCTGCGGGAGCTGCGTCATCAGGCTCACCGTGAACTCGTTGGTGTCGAAGTGCCACGGGTGCTCCATGCCGGGGTTCACGACGTTGAGGCACAGCCCGGACAGCGGGTCGCCGAGTTCATGGACGCGCGGCAGCCCGAAGCAGGCGGCGACGAACCGCTGGAAGAGGGGGTCGGAATAGAGCCGGTGGACGATCAGGTGGCGGGGGATGAGGTCGCGGGCCACGAACGCGTTCCCGCGCTCGACGGTGATACGGCCCGGATGGCCGTCGGGGAGCGGCGCGGCGATGTCGGTGTTGTAGGCGTTCACCGTTTCGACGTCGTAATGGGCGTTCGGCGCGATCGCCGCGCATTCCGTGCGCAACTGCTGCTGCAATGTGCCGCGAATGAAGTCGGGAAGCACGCAGCACCCGGAATTCGCCAGCTCCTCGCGGACCCGGGAAACGACGGCGGCCCAGCCGGTGCCGTGCGGTTCGTCCAGCGGATAGAGAGCGGTGTCGACCGGTTCCGTTCCTGCCGCCCGGCCGGCGGCCCGAGCCTCCGCTGCGCCCATGAAGATCCTTCCGCGTGGCGAACCCCACCCGGGTTTTAGCACATTACCCGTCCACATTCATGGCCGTGCTTTTCGGGGCGGCTTTGTCAGAATTCGATAAACCCGGTCGGTGACCTGTGGCTTCGAACGGTCCACTGCCCGCGCCGGCACACTGTCCGATGTGTCCCATATCACCTCTCGATCGGGGCGGATCCGAACCTTCGTTCACCTGACGGCGTCATCGACGGTTGGGACACTGGTCCCCACTTCCCCCCCCCAGGAGGGCGCATGGAGGACTGGCGGCTGACGGGCTTCGTCGAGGACCGCGAGCTCGGCCGCGGCGCGCAGGGCCGCGTCGTGCTGGCCCGGCACGGCGAGTCGGGCGCACCCGTCGCGATCAAGTACCTGGTCGGCGGCGACCCCGGCGCCGTCGCCGGGCTGCGCGCGGAGGCCGCCATGCTCGGCCGGCTGACCAGCCCGTACGTCGCGCGCCTCTACCGGTTCGTGGAGAGCGGGCAGGGCGCCGCGATCGTGATGGAGGCGGTGAACGGCGCGTCGCTGAAGGCGGTGCTGGCCGAGCACGGCCGGCTCGCGCCCGAGGCGGCGCTGCTCGTGCTGAAGGGCTCGCTGCTCGGGCTCGCCGCCGCGCACGCGGTCGGCGTCGTGCACCGCGACTACAAGCCCGCGAACGTCGTCGTCCGGCCGGACGGGCTGAGCAAGCTGGTCGACTTCGGCGTGGCCGTGCTGGCGGGGGAGGGCTCGGCCGCGGGGACGCCCGCCTACATGGCGCCGGAGCAGTGGCGCGGCGAGCCCGCCACCCCCGCCACCGACGTGTACGCGGCGACCTGCGTGTTCGTGGAGTGCGTGGCCGGGCGGCGGCCGTTCGCGGCCGGGGAGCGCGCCGTGCTGATGAACCAGCACCTGAGCGGCGGGCCCGACGTGGCGGACGTCCCCGAGAGGCTGCGCCCGCTGGTGTTCCGGGGGCTGGCGAAGCGCGCGGGGGAGCGCCCGCCGGGCGCCGCCGCGTTCGTCACCGAGCTGGAGTCGGCGGCGGTCGCCGCGTACGGGCCGGACTGGGAGCAGCGGGGCGTGCGCGCCCTCGCGGCCGCCGCGGTGGCGCTGGCGGCCCTGTTCCCGCTGGGCGCGCTCGCGGTCGCCCCGGGCGCGGCGGGCGCCGCGGGCGCGGGCGCGGCCGGGTCGGCCGGCACGGCGGGTGCCGCCGGGGCGGGCGGCGGCGCGTCCGGTGCCGCGGGCACCGCGGGCACCGCCGGTACGACCGCGGCGAAGGGCTTCCTCGCCACCGCCGCCGGCAAGGGCGCGCTCGCCGCGGCCGGTGTCGCCGTCGTCGCGGCGGCGGCCGGAGGCGCCGTCTACGCGACGAAGGACTCCACCAAGAAGGCCCCGCAGGACCATCCCCGCCTCACCCTGGCCGCCCAGAACGAGACGATCCCGGGCGCGTCCATCAAGGTGGACGGCGCGAAGTACGCGACCGTCACCGGGCTGCACGACGCGAACGTCCAGCGGCGCGTCAACGCCGCGCTGCGCGCCCCGCTCGACGAGCTGATCGCGCTGGCGAAGGCGAGCCGCAAGCAGACCCGCTGCGGGAGCACCCCGACCACCGTGAGCATCAAGACGCGTGTCGGGCTCCAGGGGCCGCGGCTCGTGTCCGTCCGCTATTTCCAGATGTCCGACTGGTGCCGGCAGGCCGACGGCGCACCCGGCGGCGAGGTCGTCACCGTCGATCTGCGCACCGGGCGCCGGCTCGCCGCGTCCGACGTCTTCCGCCCGGACACGCTCACCGCCGGCGGGCTGGCGACGCTGAAGTCCCGGCTCGTCCAGCGGGACGGGCGCTCGGCGATCTCCGACTGCCCGGCGAGCGACGCCTGGAAGCCCGGCGACCTCCAGCCGGCCCCGCCCGAGGGCCTCTACCAGGGTGCTACTCGCACTCCACCGCACCTGAGCGCCTTCCTCACCGCGTCCGACTTCCAGCTCGCCTGGCTGTCCTCCGGCAGCGACGGCTGCGGCAACCTCGACTTCGGCGCCCCCTATGCCAAGGTCCGTGACCTGCTGAAGCCCGAGTTCGCCGCGCTGCTGCCCAAGTGAGGCCGGCCCGCCCGGAACTCATACCGGGGGGCGATGCCGGGTAGGGCTCTGACCTGGAGCCATGCCGGGGGGATGGCCTCGAGGCGGAGGTGGGCGATGAGCGCCGACGGACGGCCGGGCGGCCTGCCACGCGGCGAGCGGCTGCTGCGCGACGTGGTGGCCGCCAGCCATGTGATCTCGCTGGAGCAGCTGCCGGGCGTGGTCGCCGAGCACGCCGCGCGGGCCGGCCTGCACGACGTGCGGATCTACGTCGTGGACCTCCAGCAGCAGGTGCTGCGGCTGCTGACCGGGCACGGCGGCGACGCCGGGCGCGGGTCCGGGGCCGAGCCGGCGGAGGTGCGCGTGGAGGGCACCCTCGGCGGCCGCGCGTACCAGAACGTGGAGTTGGTGACGGGGCATCCGGAGGGGGACGGCGCCCACCACCTCTGGGTGCCGGTCCTGGACGGCACGGAGCGGATCGGCGTCATGCGGGTGACCGTGGCCGTCGGCGACGAGGAGGCCGCCGCCGACGCCGAGCACCTCGCCGGCCTGGTCGCCCTGATGATCGTCAGCAAGGGCCCGTCCAGCGACTCGCTCGCCCGGCTGGTGCGCACCCGCGACATGACCGTCTCGGCGGAGATGCAGTGGCGGCTGCTGCCGCCGATGACGTTCGCCAACGACGCGCTGGTGATCGGCGCGGCGCTGGAGCCGGCGTACAAGCTCGGCGGCGACACCTTCGACTACGGCCTCGCGGGCGACACCGTCCACCTGGCCGTGTTCGATGCGATGGGCCACGACACCTCGGCCGGCATCACCGCGAACCTGGCGGTCGCCGCGCACCGCAACAGCAGGCTGCAGGGCGCGGGCCTGGTGGAGAGCGGTCGCGCGATCGAGGAGGTGCTGATCGAGCAGGACGAGTCGGGGCGGTTCGTCACGGCGGTGCTGGCGGAGCTGGACCTCCGGACGGGCCTGCTGTCGTGGATCACGCACGGCCACCCGCCGCCGGTCGTGATCCGCAACGGCCGGTGGGTGACGACGCTGGAGTGCGAGCCGGGCCATCCGCTCGGCACCGACCTCGGCGTCGAGCCGGCGGTGTGCCGGGAGCAGCTCGAACCCGGCGACCGGCTGCTGCTCTACACCGACGGCATCGTGGAGGCGCGCGACCCGAACAAGGAGGAGTTCGGGCTCGTCCGGTTCGTCGACTTCATCATCCGCCGCAACGCCGACGGGCTGCCGGTGCCGGAGACGCTGCGGCGCCTCGTGCACAGCATCCTGCGGCACCACGAGGGCAGGCTCGACGACGACGCGACCGTCCTGCTGCTGGAATGGCACGGCGCCACCGCCCCTCGTTGACTTGCGGCGTGTCGTCCTTGAAACGGCTCGGTTGAGGACGACACGCCGCAAGTGAACGTGTGTTCACGTGATGCCGAGGGCGCGCATCAGCATCGGGTAGGCGTCGTGGAGGTCCCGCTGCCAGTACGGCCAGGAGTGCTGCCCGTCGAAGAACCTCGTGGTGACGGGGATGCCGAGGGCGTCGAGCCGGTCGACGAAGGCGTGCGAGACCTTGTCGGCGGCGGCCTCGACGGGATCGGTGAACGGGAGGCCGCCGAGCGACCCGGCCGTGCCGTTTCCGCTGGCCACGTACAGGCGGACGCCCGCGAGGCGGCCGGCGAGGTCGGTGGGGTTGTGCGCGTGCCAGATCGCGGCCTGCGCGTCGGGCGCGCCCCAGACGCGCCGCCAGTCGGTGCCGGGGCAGGAGAAGGACGGCCCCCAGCCGATCGAGTCGTCGCCCGGCTTGTAGCCGTAAAGGGTGTCGACGTATCCGCTGAAGGAGGCGGCCGCCGTGAACGTTCCGGGGAACCGGGCCGCGTACAGCATCGCGCCGAGCCCGCCCATCGAATTGCCGGCGATGGCGCTGCGGCCGCTCGCCCGGTAGTCCTCCTGGAGGATCGTGCGGACTTCCTTCATGTGGAAGGTCTCCCATTCGGGCGGCCCGCCGTTTCCGTAGTTCCACCAGTCGGAGTAATTGCCGCAGCTTCCGCCTTCCGGCATGACGACGATGACGGGGGAGTGCGCGGTGAGGTCCGCGACGTCGGTGCCGCGCGTCCAGGCGGTGTAGTCGTCGACGCCGCCGTGCAGCAGCCACAGCGTCGGCCAGGTCCGGCGGGCGTCCTTCGACCATCCGGACGGGACGAGCAGGCGCACCTTCTCCTGCCCGCCCATCGCGGGGGACTGGACGGTGAGGTCGATGGTCCGGGGCGCGACGGTCGTCTCCGCGACGACCTTCGCGCCGGTCGCGGCGGTGTTCGCGGAGGCGGCCGCGGCGGGACGGGCCGGGGCGGCGACGGCCGCGGCGAGCGCGGCGGCCAGGACGGGAGGGAGCAGCAGGGCGAGGATCCCCGGCCCTGCGACGGGGTTGGAGCGTCGGAGCAATGCGGGCCTTCCGGGCATGCCGGCAGGGTGGGCCGGCCGAGGAGAGGGGGACGCCGCCCCGCGGCGAATGGGCGCGGCGCGGCGCATGCGCGCAGCGCGGCGAAGGGCGGGTCGCGCTCCCGCCGGCTGCCTTCGGGCCGTTGCCGGACCCGGTGGTGATGTGCGGTTCCAGATTGGCGGTTTCTGCTACTTACTCCGAGTAGATTCCCATTCCGGGCACGTTCCAAGCGTCGCCGGATAACCGCGGGAAAGATTGTTTACCGTACAAATGATGCGCCGGACGCCCTTTCGGGCGCCCGGCGCGGGAGATGCTCGGGGTGTTCGGGACCTCAGGTCTCCGGGACCGGCTCGGCGGACGGTCCGTTGACGTACTTGACGGCCATCCGCACCGCCCCGCGCAGCGTCCGGTACGCGATGAGCGCCAGGCCGAGCAGCGGCAGCACCAGCAGCAGGATCTGCAGCCCGGAGGCGATCAGCTGCAGCGCGCCGGCGCCGTGCGCGGCGTCGGCGGCCAGGCCCTGGATCCGCTGCCAGTCCATCCGGACGAGCCGGGGCACCTGCGTGGAGATCAGCCCGAGCTGGAACAGCATCACCGGGACGATGACCAGCACCCACATCGTGACGAAGATCTGCGGCCAGCGCTTCAGGTCGTCCAGCCGGTTGTCGGCGCGGCGCAGCAGCAGCGCGCGCCGCAGGATCGGCCCGATGTACTTGAACAGGTCGGGGACGCCGACGAGGTCGGACATGATGTAGTAGCCGTCGAAGCGCAGCGTCGGCAGCAGCTGCTGCAGGATCTCGAGGTTGACGTACAGCACCGCGACGAGCAGCGGCTCGAACCCGGTCTGCAGGTACACCAGCGTGAGCGCGACGACGAAGAGGCCGTTGAAGTAGACGCCGGCGAGGTCGGCGCGCAGCCGCCCGGCGCGGCCGAGCCGGTACGACTCGGTGATGTCGGTGTAGAACGCGGGCCACACCAGGTAGATGCCGCAGCCCATGACGCCGGGCCGGACGCCCCCGTACCGGCAGGCGGCGGCGTGCCCGACCTCGTGGAACGCGCACGACGCGACGCCGAGCGCCATGATCAGCAGGATGCTCACCGGCGCGAGGATGGTGTGCTGCAGCGCCAGGCTCATCGACCGGGTCGTCAGCACCCAGGTCTCGGCGGCGGCGACGGCGGCGAGCGCCGGGACCAGCACGAGCGGCCGGAACAGCCAGGCGAACAGGCCGGCGACGAACCAGGTGACCGATTCGGGGAACACCGCGATCCGGAACCGCAGGCCGAGGAACGGGTCGGTGCGCACGACGGGCGGCGCGGTGCCGTCGCTGTAGGTGGTGACGCCGAGCGGGGCGAGCTTGCGGTCGGCGAGGTAGACGATCTGCTCGCCGGTGAGGCGGGCGCCGGCCTCCTGCGAGACCGCGTCGGCCACCCGGTCCAGCGCCGTCTCGATGTCGGCGGTGCGGGCGAGGTCGCGGTGCTCGTGCAGCGCCTTGGCGACCAGGAACAGCAGCGGCGGGAGCCGCACGAGCTGCCGGTTCGGCAGGCAGACGAGCTGCGGCGGTTCGCGGTAGCCGGAGTTCTTGAACTCGCCGACGAGCTCGACGCCGTCGGCGAGGACCGGCAGGGTGAGCGGCGCGGCGGCCTGCGCCGTCGCCACGGCCTGCCCGCCGCCGGCGGCGTGGGTGCCGTCCGCGCCGTGCCCGGCGCCCGCCTGCCCTCCGGCGGCGGCCGGTTGCGCGGTGCCGGCCGGTTGCGCGGTGCCGGCCGGTTGCGCGGTGCCGGCCGGTTGCGTGGAGCCCGCCCGCCCCGCCGTGTTCGCGGACCGCCGGGGGGTGCTCGCGGCCCCGCGCGACGGGGCGGCGGCCTTGCGGTGTGCTCCGCTCATGCGCTGTGGTGGACCACGACCGGGACGCATGTCGTCGTCGTGTAGCCGGGCTCGGCGAGCAGGCCGGTGCCGAGCAGCCCCGGAGTGCCGGTCGAGTGCGAGTACTGGCAGGCGTAGTTCACCGCGGTGCTCGCGTCGCCCGACCCGCTGTCGTTGATGTTGATGTTCTTGCTGGTGTTGTCGCCGCCGCCGGTGAGGAGGGTCGACAGCACGGCCCGTTCCGGCAGCACCTCGCCCGACAGCCGGTCGAGTTCGGCGTAGCTGAACGTGTGCGGGCTGCACGTGTGAGGGTTCGTCTGGCTCATCGGTCGCCTTACAGGTCGTCACAGGTATCCGAAAAGGGGGGAAGGGCCGGCGGGAGAACGCCGGCCCTTCCCATGCGGGCCGCAGCCCGCGAGCACGTCGATTCGGATCAGTGACCCGAGACCACCGAGCTGCCGGCGCAGGTGAACGACGAGTTGGGGTTCTCGGAGCTGAGACCCAGCGCGCCGATGAGGCCACCCTGCGAGTGGTTGATGTTGCTCTGGCAGTTCGGGACGACCGCGGTCGTGCCGCCGTCGTGGCCGCCGCCGTGGTTGAAGTTGAGGTTGTCGTTGTCGTTGCCGCCACCGACGAGAAGGGTGGACAGCACCGCGCGCTCCGGCAGAACCTCGCCGGCCAGCTTGTCCAGCTCGGTGTAGCTGAAGGACTTCATGTGGTTCCTTTTCTTCCTTGTCACGCCCGGATCTCAAGGTGGAGCCCGGATGTCCCTTTCCCACCTCAGGTTGAGGCGGGATAGCTCTACGTATAGCACGAGTGACAGAACGTGTCCAAGGAGCCCCCGGGAGCCGCGCGCACCGCGTCGCGACCCTCGCGACGCTCCCGTCACCACCCCGGTACGGCCGTCTTCCCCTTGCAGGCATGGAGATCGGGTGCTGGGTAGGAGAAGGACCGTCCGCGGCTGACCAGGAGGAGAGGCATGGCCGACAACAGCTTCAGCATCGACGTGGCGAAGATCCGGGAGCGCGCCCGGCAGAAGATGACCGACGGGCCGGTGACCAGCGGCTACAAGCGCAGCCCCGAGGAGGTCATCGAGGTCCTGAACGACGTGCTCGCCACCGAGATCGTGTGCTGGATGCGCTACTCGCGGCACGCGATCAGCGCGACCGGCATCGACCGCGCCCAGGTCGCCGCCGAGTTCACCGAGCACGCCGACGAGGAGCGCGACCACGCGATGCGGGCCGCCGAGCGGATCAGCCAGCTGGGCGGGGACCCCGACTTCGACCCCGAGACGCTGGCCAAGCGCTCGCACACCACCTACGAGACGTTCGACGACGGCGACCTCAAGGGCATGCTGGAGGAGAACCTGGTCGCGGAGCGGATCGTCATCGAGTCCTACCAGGAGATCATCCGGTGGCTCGGCGACGGGGACGTCACGACCCGCCGCCTCATGGAGCAGATCCTCGCCGAGGAGGAGGAGCACGCCGACGACATCATGGACCTGCTCGGCAACTGATTCGGGAGCGTCCCGGCGATTGGGCGCGTTCCCGCGGGTATCCGAGCCGTCATGGAATTCGGATACACCCTGCTCTGCGAGCAGACACCACCGAAACAGCTCGTCACCGACCTCGTCGAGGCGGAGGACGCGGGCTTCGACTACTCCGTCATCTCCGACCACTACTTCCCGTGGCTGGAGGCGCAGGGGCACTCGGCCTACGCGTGGTCGGTGCTCGGGGCGCTCGCCCAGGCGACGCACCGCATCCCGCTGATGACGTTCGTGACCTGCCCGATCATGCGGTACCACCCGGCGGTGGTGGCGCAGAAGGCCGCCACCGTCGGGGTGCTGTCGGACGGGCGGTTCACGCTCGGCCTCGGCGCGGGGGAGAACCTGAACGAGCACGTCGTCGGGCGCGGCTGGCCCTCGGTGGACGTCCGGCACGAGATGTTCGCCGAGGCCGTCGAGATCATCCGGGCGCTGTTCTCCGGCGACTACGTCAACTACGAGGGCAAGCACTTCCGGGTCGACTCCGGGAAGCTGTGGGACGTGCCCGAGCAGCCGGTCCCGATCGGCATGGCGGCGTTCGGGCCGCGCGCCGGGCGGCTGGCCGCGCAGCACGCCGATCTGCTCATCTCCGACCAGCCCGTCGGAGACGTCGTGAGCCTTTTCCAGAAGGAGAGCGGCGGGGGCAAGCCCGTCTACGGGCAGATCCCCGTCGCGTACGGGCAGGACTACGACGAGTGCAAGCAGCGGGCGCACCGCTACTGGAAGTTCTCGGCGCCCGCCTGGAAGGTGATGGCCGAGCTTCCGGGCACGGTGAACTTCGAGGCGGCGACGAAGACGGTCCGTCCGGACGATGTGGCGGAGTCGGTGCCGTGCGGCGACAACGTGGAGGACTACCTCCAGGCCGTCCAGCAGTGGAAGGACGCGGGATTCACGCACATCGCGTTCTGCCAGAGCGGGCCGGACCACCAGAAGGACTTCCGCACCTGGGCGGAGGGGGACCTGCTGCCGGCGCTGCGGGAGCGCTTCGGCTGACGGTTCCTTAGGAGAAGGTCAGGGGGCGGGCCGCCGGGGGCCGAGGAACGCGGGGTCGAGGATCGTGCCGGCGCGCTTGACGTTCCGGACGATCGGCGACGTCTCGACGTGCCCGACGGCCCGCAGCGCGGCGATCCGCTCGGTGAGGTACCGGTAGAGGTGGCGGGAGTCGCGGCACACGACCTGCACGGCGAGGTTCGTCGGGCCGGTGGTGGCGGCGGCGAACACCACCTCGGGGTGCTCGGCGAGCGCCCGCCCGGTGCCGGCCAGGTCTGCGGGCGGCACGCTCATCCACAGCCGCGCCGCCGAGTGCAGGCCGACGTAGCGGAGGTCGAACTCGGCGTAGTAGTGCAGGACGCCGGTGGCCCGGAGGCGGTCGAGGCGGCGCCCGACGGTCGACTGCGACCAGCCGGTCGCGGCGGCGAGCTCGGCGTGCCCGGCCCGCCCGTCACGGGCCAGCACGTCGAGGAGCCGCTGGTCGCCGGGGCCGAGCGGCTGGAAGTCGTCGATGTCGGGCACGGGGCCGGGGGTGAGGGCGCGGACCTGCGCCGGGGCGAGGGCGTCGAGGCCGCGGAGCCGGTGCGGCGACCCGTAGTAGGTGTGCAGGACGGAGTGGGCGGCGATGCCGGTGACGCGGGCGCTGCGCGGGAGCCGGTCGAGGAGGAGCTGCTCGCTCTCGTCCTGGCTGCGCGCGCGCACGATGCACAGCACCTCGGTGCCGCCCGAGACGATCTGGACCCACGCCGTGTCGGGGCGCTGCGCGAGGATCGCGCCGATGTTCTGCGCGGCGCCGGGCACACAGCGGAGCCTGAGCATCCACCGGCCGTGCGCGACGTAGTTGGCGGGCGGGACGCCGACGATCCGCAGCAGGTCGCGGGTGCGCAGCCGCCGGTAGCGGCGGGCGACGGTCTGGTCGGAGACGCCGAGGACCTCCGCGATGCGGCTGAACGAGGCGCGTCCGTCGAGCTGGAGGGCGTGGATCAGCTGCCGGTCCAGATCGTCCGCTTCGAGGATTTCCACCAGCACAGGCTAGGAGATGTCGAAAACATGGAGATACATCAGGGCTGAGTGGTTTCTTGGCATTCCTCGCGTGATCGTGGCCGGGACATCGACGGACGATCGCGAAGGAACGAGAGATGGGCAAGTGGTGGCCCCTGACGGCCGTGTGCGTCGGGGCGTTCATGCTGCTGGTGGACGTCAACATCGTCACCGTGGCGCTGCCGGACATGGCGGCGGGACTCGGCGCGTCGTACTCCTCGCTGCAATGGGTCATGGACGTCTACGCGCTGGTGCTGGCCGCGCTGCTGATGGGCGCGGGCGCGCTCGCCGACCGGGCCGGGCGGCGCCGGGTGTACGTGCTCGGGCTGGTGCTGTTCGCGGTGGCGTCGCTGGCCTGCGGGACCGCGCCGGACGCGGCGGTGCTGCTCGCCGCGCGGGCCGTCCAGGGCGCGGGCGCGGCGATGATGTTCGCGACGACGGTCGCGCTGGTCAACGCCTCCTACGACGGCCGCGACCGGGCGGTCGCGTTCGGCGTGTGGGGCGCGGTGAACGGCGCCGCCGCCGGGGTCGGGCCGGTGCTCGGCGGGCTGGTGACGCAGGGCCTCGGCTGGCGGTGGATCTTCCTGCTGAACCTGCCGGTCAGCGTGCTCGCCGTGGCGCTGACGCTGCGGGTGGTGGCCGAGTCGCGCGACCCGGCGGCGCGCCGGATCGACGTGCCGGGAGTCGTGCTGTTCGCCGGGGCGGCCGGCGCGGTGACCTACGGGCTGACGCGGGCGGGCGACGCGGGCTGGACGTCCGCGGTGACGCTCGGATGGCTCGCCGCCGGGGCGGCGGCGCTGGCCGCGTTCGCGGTCGTCGAGCTGCGCAGCCCGCATCCGCTCCTGGACCTGCGGCTGTTCCGCGCGCCCGCCTTCACCGGCATCATGATCGCCTCGCTGGCGATGTCGGGGACGGCGTTCGGGTACCTGCTCTACACCTCGCTGTGGCTCCAGTCGGTGGCGGGGCTGAGTGCGATCGGCGCGGGGCTCGCGATCCTGCCGATGAGCGGGCCGGCGTTCGCGGCGTCCTGGCTGACCGGGCGGTTCCTGCACGCGGTCCCGCCGCGGCTGACCGTCGGCGCCGGGCTGCTGCTGGTCGGCGCCGGGACGCTGGGGCAGTCGGTGCTGTCGGCCGGGTCGGGCTGGGCGGCGCTCGCGCCCGGGTTCGCGGTCACCGGCGTGGGCGTCGGGATCGCGCTGCCGAACGTCACGGCGGCGGCGACGGCCGCGGTGCCGCCCGCGCGGGTCGGCAGCGCGGCGGGCGCGGTCAGCGCGCTGCGGCAGCTCGGGTTCGCGTTCGGGATCGCGGTGCTCGGCAGCGTCTTCCACGCCGCGCTGGAACGTTCCCTCGACGGGGCCGTGCCGGACGCGGCCGGCACCGCGCGGGCGGTCGCGGGCGGGCACGCCGCGCAGGCGATCCACGGGGCGCCCGGCGGGGCGGTCGAGTCGGCGTTCGCGTCCGCGCTCGACGCCGCCACGGCGACCGCGGGAGTGATCGCGATCGCCGCCGCGATCGCGGTGTTCGCCCTGGTGCGCCGGGACAGGCCGGAAGCGGGAGTGGTCGCGGCCGAGCCCGCCGCGGCGACGGCACGCTGATCCGGCGGGCGGCGGCGGGCGGCCCTCGGCGCGGGCCTCCCCGCCGCCGCCCGCGGCCCGCATTGGCCCGGGAAGCGCTATCCGAGCCGCGCGCCGCGGAATGCGATTTGGCTGCCCGAAGTGCCGCCCGACTGCCGTCCGAATTCACATAGAATTCGGTTCTAGTTTCGCCATTTCGCCGCCTGATCCTGCGAGAACACCCCCGCTGGCCTGAGAATCGCCATTCGGGTATTGACGGATTCCCTGGTCTTGCTTATCTTCTGACTAGAACGCGTTCTACTTAGGTGTCCGGTCACTGATGTCGAGTGGCGCGACGGTTTCCGGACACCGGTCCCCGACGCCGCGGTGCTCCCACCACCCACCCGACATGGGCGGATCGGGCGTCCCCGGGTCGCGGATTCCCCACCCCATCGCGGGTGCAGGCGCGACGCCCGCCGTCCCCGAAACGAGGACTCCCTTGTCCCGCACGAAGAAGCTCGCCGCCATCGCCTCCACCTCCGCCGCCGCCACCGCGATCGCCGTGGCCGCGACCGCCTCCCCCGCCCTGGCCTGGACCGCCGGCCCCTACACCGCCAACCTGTCCGGGAACATGACGATCAACGCGGGCACCAACGTGACCTGCACCGGCTCCACCCTCAAGGGCAACATCGCCGCCGACGGCACGCTCACCGTCACCTCCGCGAGCATCTCCGGCTGCCCGGCCAGCGTGACCCCGCAGAACCTGCCCTGGGGCGGCAAGATGACCGGTGGCTCCACCACCATCACCGGCTTCTCGGTCCAGGCGCTCGGCTGCAACTACGGAGGCTCCATCTCCGGCACCTACAGCGGCGGGGACACGCTCCCGGCCACCGTCACCTTCACCAACCAGACCGTCAAGGCGACGGGCGGATTCTGCCTGGTGCAGTCCGTCACCCTCAGCGCCACCTACGTCTTCTCCGCGGCGTGACCGCCGGGATCTGACAACCCCCGGACCCGGGCGGCCCAGGCCGCCCGGGTCCCACCCGCCGGCCCCCGACACCGCCTCGACGCCCCCGTCGCCGCGGCCAACCGCTGACGTACCCGTCGCACGCATCCAGGCCCCCGCTGGCCGCTCCCGCGGGAACTGAACGCGTTGACTTGCGGCGTGTCGTCCTTAAGGGAGCGGTTTTAAGGCCGACACGCCGCAAGTCAACGAGGGGGCTCGTTTCGGGGCAGCGGTGATCGCCGTGATGGGCAGGCCGTCCGTCCGGCCACCGCGCGATCCCCTGCCTGCACGGCGTTCCGGCGATTTCGATCGCTATCATGCGCGAAAAGCGGAACAGGGCGGGGTGCCGATGGCGGCCGAGGTTCTCGGGAACAGGTACCGGCTGGACGAGCCGGTCGGCGCGGGCGGGATGGGGCAGGTCTGGCGGGCCTACGACCAGACCCTGGACCGGGTGGTGGCCGTGAAGGTCATCGCCGGCCTCAACGCGGCGCCCGAGGCGGCCGCGCGGCTGCGGCGCGAGGCGCGGGCCGCGGCGAAGCTGACGGGCCCGCATGTCGCCGCCGTCCACGACTACGGCCGCGACGACACGGCGAACCGCGACTACATCGTCACCGAGTTCATCACCGGCACCGACCTCGGCAGCCGCGTCCGGGACCACGGCCCGCAGGACCCCGCCGACGTGGCCCGCTGGGGCGTCCAGATCTGCGACGCGCTCATCGAGGCGCACGAGGCGGGCGTCTACCACCGCGACCTCAAGCCGCAGAACGTCATGCTGACGGCGCGCGGCGCGATCAAGCTGGTCGACTTCGGCATCGCCGCCTACGCGGAGGCCGCCGACTACACCCGGATCACCGCGTCCGGCGTGGTCATCGGCACCCCCGCCTACATGTCACCCGAACAGGTCGAGGACCGGGACGTCGACCACCGCAGCGACCTGTACTCCCTCGGCTGCACGCTCTTCGAACTGCTGACCGGCCGGCAGCCCTTCATGGGGAAGGTCGTCACCGTCCTTCTCGACCACGTCCGGACGCCGCCGCCCGCGCCGAGCTCGATCCGCGCCGGCCTCCCCGACTTCTGGGACGAGGTCGTGTCCGTGCTTCTCGCCAAGGATCCCGGCCACCGGTTCTCCAGCGCCGAAGATCTGCGATGGATCCTCGATGACACCCTGGCGGGCCGGCCTTCGTCCACACCCGCCTCCTGGTCGGAGCCGCCTGCGCAGGCGCAAACAGCCATGCCGGAGGAACCGCTCGACAGCGGCGCCAAGGGGGAACCGATGCAGCAGGTGCGCGTGGCGGAACGGGACCTGACCGGCGAGTACTTCACCGGGTCCGTCAAATGGTGGAACAACGAGAAGGGCTTCGGCTTCATCACACCGGACGGTCCGGGTCCCGACGTGTTCGCGCACTATTCCAACATCCTGATGAACGGTTTCCGCACGCTGACCGACGGCCAGCCCGTCCGCTACACGGTCGTCCAGGGGCAGCGCGGCCCTATGGCGGAGAACATCACGCCACTCTGACGGAGACGGACGCGGACGAGCCCCTGGCCTGCGGGGTGGCCAGGGGCTCGCGTCGATGGGGAGCGGACGTCAGGCGCGGTCGTGCTCGCCGCCCTTCACCTCGCGGGTGAACGCCCGCCAGGCACCGGCACCGAACGTCAGCTTCGGCCCGTCCGGATCCTTGGAGTCCCGCACCCCGACCACAGGCGCGAGGTCCGCCACCTCGACACAGTCACCGCCGCTGTGCCCGCTATGGCTGCTCTTCCGCCACAGTCCGGCAACCTCGACGCAGTTGCCGCCCTGGTGGTCGCTGTGGCTGCTCTTTCGCCATTGGACGGTCTGCCAGTCGTTCATAGGCCCTCCAGCACGTTCTGGATCAGGTCCCGTGACTCCTTCACCGGGAGTGCGTGACTTCGAAGTGGGTCCCAGCGTAGAGCGAATTTCTCGACTTTGGCAGGGTCCTCGATCAGAGTTCCGATCCCGGCTGATTCCGTATAGGCCACGGAGGAGCCGTTGAAGCTGAGGATTGTGAACTCGCCGCCCAGGCCAGCATGGTAATCGACGTCCTGTGGGATGACATTGATCACGATCTCCGGACGCTCGCTCAGTTCGAGGAGGTAAGTGAGCTGCGCCTTCATCACACTCGCGCCTCCGACCTTACGGTGAAGCACGGTCTCGTCCACCGTGAACCAGGTCGCGGGTGGCGGGTCGCGCAGGAACACCGAGCGGCGCGCCAAGCGCTCCTTCACTCGCTCTTGCGTGTCCCCTGACCTGGTGTAACTCAGAACGGCGCGGGCGTACTCCTCACTCTGGAACTTGCCGTTTACGAGGAGCGCGGAGAAGACCCGCATCGCTGACGCGTTCTTCTCTCGCTCAACGTACTCGGTGTAACCGGGGGGAAGTGCGATCTGGCCGTCGAGGTTGTTGGCGAGCTTCCATAGGAGATGGAAGCGGTCGCCGGTCTCGAAGTAGGTGTCGAGGTCGAGGGCGCTCTGCTCGGACGCCTTGCGGCCGCTCTCCATGGTGCTGATCCACTGCGGGGTGCAGCCGAGCGCGTCGGCGAGTTCTTTGGCGGTGAGGTTGGCCTCCCCGCGCAGGCGGCGGATCTCTTTGCCGAAGAAGATGCGGACTTGGTTCTCAGCCATGACGGCCTCCGGAGGGTTAACCAGGCGGCTTGGTTGAGTCGATCTTCGTTTCCGCTTGAGCGGCGATGTCTCGCGGTTACTACCGGACCATAACTCATGGTGTGAATCTGGTCACGGCATTTCATCAACTGGAAGCGGATTTTCGGGATGGGGCGCGAGGTGGCGGTGAGCAATTCGCTGGGAATCGGGCAAATTAGTCTCAATGCCGGGTGGTACGGCGAGGTGACGGCCGGAGGGTTCATAGGAAGGCGCCTAGAGCGTCTAAGTGATTACCAAATGCTCAATGGATGCCTGGCGGAGGTGCAGGCGCGCGATGTGGGGGAGCTGTGGCTTCTGTGCGACGCGCAGACGCGCCTTTCCGAGCGGGTCGCGCTCGCCGAATCCGTCCGGAGGCGGCCGTGAACGCCCCTGAGCCCGCCGAAGGCGAGGCGCATGTGCGGCTTCAAATGCTCGGCATGCATCTCAAGGCGCACGGGTTCGCGGTGGAGCACGTGAACGGCGGCCTCGTCGTCCGGAACACGGAGGCGGCCGGGTGCTGCGACGGGCAGCGGGTGCGCGGTGACACGATCACGTGCCGGCCCTACGCGGCGGACGGCGGGCGGTACTGGTTCTTCACTTCGTGGCGCCGGCCGCTCACCGAGGCCGAACGCGTCACCGATGCCGTCGTGATGGTCAAGGGATACCTGGGATCCTCGGCCTGACCTGCGGCTTTTCGGGGTATTGCGGAGGGGTGGGCCCGTTGCGGGACGCGGCGGGCATCATTCCGGGGTGGCCGGAAGGGGTGAGATTTATTGTAATTTTTGTCAATACTTGCGAATGTGACTGCCGGGACAGTAGTTTCTTCGGGCGAGTGAGCGCAAGGCCGGGACTGGCGCGCGGTCCGGATCGGTCTGATCGGCTGGGGAGTTCATGAAGAAGCGTACCGACAGGAAGATCGCCATCGCCGGGACGGCGGCGGCGGCCGTGATCCTGCCCGCCGTCATGGTCGGGCTCGCCCAGGCCGGCGTCGGCGTGCCGAAGGGCAAGCCGGAGGCCGCCGGCAACGCCCAGCCGATCCCCTCCTTCGGTCCGCCGAGCCAGCCGTCCCAGGTCACCGGGTCGCCCTCGCCGAGCACCTCCCCGTCGGCGTCCAAGCCGATCAAGGTCCCGAACGTCCCGCTGACGCACGGCGGCAACCCCTTCGGGACCGGCGGCTCGCCCGCCAAGAACGACCCCGACACCAACAACGGCACGCACGGCGAGAAGCCGCATCTGCCGCCCGGCGTCGGCGACGGCAAGTACCGCAAGGCCCCCGACGGCGCCACCGTCACCGCCATCAAGAAGGTGCACGCGCAGGAGTTCGACGTCAGCATCGCGTCCCCGGCGCTCGGCGCGGTCGTCCAGGCGCGGGTGCTCGTTCCCAAGGGCTGGAAGGCGAACGACACTAAGACCTACCCGGTCGTGTACGCCTACCACGGCGGCAACAACAAGTACACGTCGTGGAGCCATGACGGGCACATCGAGAACGTGGCGAAGAACTACAACGTCATGGTCGTCATGCCCGAGGGCGGCTCGAACGGCTCCTACGCCAACTGGTGGAACGGCGGCAAGGGCGGCATCCCCGAGTGGGAGAGCTTCCACATCTCCGAGGTCATCCCGCTGATGGAGGCCAACTTCCACGCCGGGTCCATGCGCGCCGCGATGGGCCTGTCGTCCGGCGGCCAGGGATCGATCACCTACGCCGAGCGCCACCCGGGCTACTTCAAGTACGCCGCGTCCTACAGCGGTGCGCTCAACATCACCGCGCCCGGCATGCCGGCGGTGCTGACCATGATGAACAGGGACGCGGGCACGAAGATCTGGGGCGACCCGCTCTTCAACCGGTCGAACTGGGCGGCGCACGACGCCGCGGTCAACGTGCGCGCCCTCAAGGGCATCGGCGTGTACGTCTCGTCCGGCAACGGCACGCCCGGCCCCTACGACGACCCGAACGCGGCGCCCGGCGACGCGGGGCGCATCGGCGAGAACCTCGCCGGGCAGATGAACGTCAACTTCGTGAACGCCGCGAAGCGGGCGGGCGTGCCGATCACCTCGCACCTGTACGGGCCCGGCATGCACAACTGGAAGTACTGGCGCCGCGAGGTGAACCTCAGCTGGCCCGCGATCATGAAGGCGATCGGCGGCAAGAAGCTCTGATCCGCGGCGTCCCCGGCGCGCGGTAGCGTGGCCGCGTGAAGGGGTTGGCGCGGCGCGAGTTCCAGCTCGTGCTGCTGCGCCGGATGGCGGACTACCAGCCCGGTCTGGTCGAGGACGCGGTGCGCGCGCTGGACGCGACGCGCACCGAGATGCGCGAGGTCAACGCGCGCTGGCAGCGGATCCTGCGGTCCCGGACGTTCCCGCGCGGCCGCCGCCGCTACGAGGCGGTCCTCGGCCCCGCCGACGCCGGGGAGCGCCGCGTCGGCGACGTCGTGTGCGAGGTGGCGTCGTGGCCGCCGTTCCCGCTGTGGCCCGGCCTGCGGTTCGAGATCATGCTGGCGCCGGACGGGTCGGTGGCGCAGGAGTGGCTCGTCCGGGACCCGGCGTCGCCGGTGCCGGAACTGCGCACCGTCCACGACCTCGTCCCGTGGACGTGCGTCGTCGGCGACCTCGCGGCCCGCTGGGACGGCCTCGCGCACCAGGACGGCGACGCGCCGAGCCGCTGGCACATCGGCTTCGCCGCGCCCGACGGATCGTCCTATGTGGCGCACTTCGTGTGGGGTCTGCTGCAGGAAGTGGTGAGCGTCTAGGCTCGCCTGGTTTGGTCGAATTTTGGGTGGTCTTTGGCGTATTCCGGGATCGCCCCGTCCGTGCCGATGGCACATCCGCCCATAACGTGGTGGCATGTGCGCTCTGAAGGCCGGACCATGCCCGAAGTGAACGGACACGCCCCGGGACGGCCGTCCTGGGCGGAACTCGCGAGCCCAGCCCCGCAGGCGTCGAAGGACTTCTACTGCAGCCTGTTCGGCTGGTACGCCTACACGCTGACGGTCCCGGACTACGACGACTATGACATCTTCACCATGGGCGGCATCCAGGGCCCGGAGGTCGCCGGGATGCAGCGGCTCGCCGACGACGCGCAGCCGCCGTCCTGGTCGCTGTACTTCCGGACCGACGACGTCCAGGGCACCGTCGACACGGTCAAGGAGGCGGGCGGGCAGGAGCTGGTGGCGCCCATCCGGCTCGCCGACCTCGGCGAGATGGCGCTGTGCTCGGACCCGGAGGGCGCCGACTTCGCGCTCTGGTCGCCCGGCAGCCTCCAGGGCGCCGGCGTCGTCGACGAGCCCGGCGCGATGTGCTGGGTGGAGCTGGCCTGCCGCGACGTCGAGAAGGCCCGCCGCTTCTACGGCAGGGTCTTCGGCTGGCAGACCAGCGAGCGCCGCTACTACGCCCCGTACACCAACCTGAAGCTGGGGGAGTGGTCGTTCGGCGGCATGGTCGACGTCGAGGACCTGCGCAGGAACGGGTACGAGGCCGACCCGCACTGGATCCCGTACTTCTGGGTGGAGGACTGCGACGCGACCGCCGCCCGGGCCGCCGAGCTCGGCGGCCGGGCGCTGCTCCCGCCCACCGACATCGAGCCGGGCCGCTACGCGGTCCTGGCCGACCCCGCCGGCGCCCGGCTGGCCGTGATCACGCCGGCCGGCGCCGGCGCCCCATCGGAGGCCTGACGATGCCCGAGCAGACCAGACCCGCGTCCGGCCGGCCCGGCTGGATCGACCTCGCCAGCCCGCACCCCGAGACGGCCCGGACCTTCTACCGCGCCCTGTTCGGGTGGGACTCCTACACCCTGAGCGTCCCCGGCTACGGCGACTACACCGTCTTCACGCTCGGGGACGTGCAGGGCCCGGAGGTCGCCGGGATGCAGTCGCTCGTCGACGACTCCCAGCCGCCGTCGTGGACGTGCTACTTCGAGGTCGGGGACCTCCAGGGGGCGGCCGACGCGGTGAAGGCCGGCGGCGGGCGGGAGCTGATCCCGCCGTCCGACTACGGCGGGGTCGGCTCGATGGCGCTGTGCATGGACCCGGAGGGCGCCGACTTCGGCGTCGCGATCCCCGGCAACATGATCGAGTTCGGCACCGCCGACCGGCCGGGCGCGATGTGCTGGGTGGAGCTGGCGTGCCGCGACATCGAGGGCGCGCGGCGCTTCTACCACGAGGTGTTCGGCTGGGAGGCGGTCGGCCGCGACTACCACGGCTCGGTGTACACGAACTGGAAGCTGGGCGACTGGTCCGTCGGCGGCATGATCTCGATGGACGACTCGTGGCCGCCGAACTACCCGCCGCACTGGATCCCGTACTTCTGGGTGGACGACTGCGACGCGGCGGCGGCGAGGGCCGTCGAGCTGGGCGCGACGATCCGCGTCCAGCCCGCCGACATCCAGCCGGGCCGCTACGCGACGATGACCGACCCGACCGGCGCCCGCCTCGCCGTCATCACCCCGCGGATCGCCACCGGCTCCTGACCCGCCCTCCGCTGCCGTCGCGTCCGGGATTCGGGAGGCGATCACCGGGCATCGGACAGCGGTGCGGATCGGCGGAATGCGTGGGTACCTCCTGCCATGGGCGGGACGGCGGTACTGGCGGGAGCGGCTGAAGCTCACCGCGAAGGCCGTCCTCGCGGGGGTGATCGCGTGGGCGGCGGCGCGGTACGCCGTCGGGCACACCGAACCGTACTTCGCGCCGCTCGCCGCGCTGCTCGGCGTGTACCCGTCGGTGGTGCGGTCCGTCCGGGAGAGCGTCACCTACGCCGCCGGGTTCGTCATCGGCGCCGCACTGGCGATACCGGTCGGGATCTGGATCGGGCCGAACGTCCTCGGCATCGCGGTCGTGCTGTTCCTGACGATGATGGCGTCCGGGTGGCGGCGGCTCGGCGGGCAGGCGTCGCAGGTCCCGTTCACCGCGCTGTTCGCGCTGCTCCTCGGCGGCCACGACGCCGCCGGGTACACGCTGCCGCGCCTCGGGGACGTCGCCGTCGGCCTCGTGGTCGGCCTCGCCGTCAACGCGGTGGCGTTCCCGCCGCTCTACCTGCGCCGCGCCGAGTACGCCGTCGAGGAGCTGCGGGACGTCCTCGCCGAGGCGATGGACGCGCTCGCCGCCGCCGTCACCGGCCCCGACGAGCGCCGGGCGTCCTGGGACGAGGCGGACGAGCGGCTCCGGACCGTCCAGGACCAGGCGCGGCACGCCTACGAGCAGGGCCGCGACAGCATGCGCGCCAACCCGCGCGCGAAGCTGCGCGGCTACCCGCTGCGGTGGCGCGACGAGCCGGAGCGCTGGCCCGCGACCCGGCTGATGAACACCCTTGAGCAGGCGACCACGTACGTGCGGTCGATCGCCGGCACCCACCAGGAGGCGATGGACGCCGAGGCACCGGAACTGCGGTTCTCCGCCGAGTTCCGCGACGACCACGCGCGCCTCGTCGAGCTGCTCGCCGGGCTCGTCCGGCGGCTGCCCGAGGCGCCCGGCGATGAGGAGCTGGCGGACGCCGAGCGCCTGCAGCAGCGGCTCGAACGCCCCCACCACGGGCCCGGCACGGACGCGCCGGGCCTGTGGGACCCGCAGAAGGAGGTGCTGCGGCTCAGTCGCCTCATGCTGGACGACCTGCGCCCGCGCCCGCCCACCTGACCCGTGCCGTTCAGGAGAACACCCCGATGCCGTTCGCGACCGCGCGCTCGCGCCCGTCGGACGGGACGTTGCGCACGGTCGCCGACGGTTCGCCGGGGGCGCGCGCGACGAACGCCGACGAGCCGCCGCCGTCGAGGTTCACCCCGTCGGACGCACCGGCCCGCGCGAGCAGCCCAGCCAGCTCCGCGACGGTGACGCCGCCGCTCGTCTCCGACCGTCCGTCCACCACGGCGAGGTACAGGTGGCGGCCGTCGCGGCTGACGCCGGCGGCGGTGCGCGGCGCGGGGCCCGCCGCGTCCAGGCCGCTCAGCGGGCGGCCGTGGCGCAGGATCGGGAAGCCGCCCACCGCGAACCGGAACCGCACCTTGCCCGCCAGCCGGTAGCGGACCTTCACGCGGTCGCCCTTGCGCAGCTTGAGCAGCGCGGCGGCGCCCTCGTCGCGGCCGACGAGCACGGTCGCGCCCTTGGGAATCGCGCCCGCGCCGACCTCGTCCGAGACGGCCGTGACGACGCCGCGCCGCACGGTCACCTCGGCCGTTCGGGTGCTGCACGGGTCGTTGCGGGCGTCGTCGCTGCCGCAGACCGCGCGCTGCCGCGACACCGTCCCCCACTCGCTCGTGAACGCGCCGACGCCTCCTTCTGGAAGCGCGTACTGGTTGAGGCCGTCCAGCTTCAGCGTCCCGAGCCGGGCCCGGACCGTCCCGGCCAGGCGCAGGCTCGCCACGTGCCCGCGCCCGTCGGCGCCGACGCCGATCACGTCGCGGGCGGACGTCCCGGGCGGCAGCGCGGGCCCGAACCGCTGGCCGTCCGGCACGGCCGCCTTCAGGGCCCGGCCGCCGTCCACCTCCGGCCCCGACGACGAGCCGGTCGGCGGCACGCCCTCGTGCGTCTCGCTGATGTTGAAGAAGTCGCCGTTCACGCCCGCGATCGCGCGCTGGGCGTTCGCCATGTCCGACACCGTCGCGCGCGCGGCGATCGCGCCGGGGCGCAGCAGGCCGACCCGGACGTGCGGGGCGCGCAGGTCGACGTCGACCAGGTCGCCGGCCGCCTTCACACCGGTGCCGGACGTCTCGAACGTCCGCGCGACGACCCCGCGCGAGAGCCGCAGCGCCGAGGTGTAGCGCAGCCCGGGCGCCGCCGCCGGGAGCGCGGGCAGCGCGCGGGCGGCGGGACGCTCGCCCGACCCGGCGCCGTCCGGAGGCGGCGCCGGCGCCGCCCAGGCCGGGACGACCGTGCTCATGACCGCCGTGCTCGTGACCGCCGCGACGGCGGCCGTCCACTTCCTCACCACGGGTGACACCCTTCTCTGCGGGGACAGCCCGTTGATCATGGCGCGGCGGGGGTGAACCACCGGTGCTGCCGGTGCGAACTTTCGCCAACGATCTCCCTGGTGGTGGGGCGCGGCGGAAACTAGAATGACATTCGAATTTCCTGCCGACCGGTACGGAGGGCGGACGATGCGGGCAGCACGCGAGGCTTGGCGCCGGCTGGAACCGGTGCACGCCATGATCTACTTCGTGCCGGAGGGCTCCGAGCGCTACGCCGCGCTCGGCCTGGACGCCGCCGCCGGCTACTTCGCGCCCCGGTCCGCCGCCTTCGGCCGCGCGTCCGCCGAACTCGTCATCGCGACCTTCTACAACTTCAACCCCGCGCTCGTCCGCGGCGCCCTGCCCGCGGCCTGGGAGAAGGCGTCGCCCGAGCAGGTCCTCGCCGCCCGGCTCGACGCAGCCGGCACCGCCCTGCGCCGCGCCGGCATCCACCGCGTCCCCGGCCTCGACGAGGTCACCGGCCTCGCGACCCGCGCCGCCGAGGCCGCCCGCGAGCACCTGCACGGCCGCCCCCTGTTCGCCGCGCACGCCGCCCTGCCCTGGCCCGACGAGCCCATCGACCGGCTCTGGCACGCCCAGACGCTGCTCCGCGAGTTCCGCGGCGACGGGCACATCGCCGCCCTCACCGACGCGGGCGTCGCACCGCTCGAAGCCCTCGTCCTGCACGCCGCCACCGGCACCATCCCGACGCCGTTCCTCAAGGCCAGCCGCGCGTGGCCGGCCGAAGAATGGGCCGCGACCGAGGACGCGCTGCGCGCCCGCGGCCTCCTCGACGGCGACGAGCTCTCCCAAGCGGGCAAGGAGTTCCGGCAGCGCATCGAGGACCGCACCGACGAGCTCGCGCTCCCGGCCTACGCCGCCCTCGGCGAGGCGGACTGCGAGCGCCTCGCCGAACTGGCCCGCCCGTTCGGCCGCGCCGTCGTCACCGCGGGACTGCTGAACCCCGGAAACTGATCGCTCCCGGGCCCGGAAAGCGCCGGAAAACCCTTGGCGCCGATTCCGGGCCCCCGGTTATCGTCGCGGGGCCGCGGAAATTCCGCGCGCACGGGATCCGGAAAAGGAGTGATTCCCGATGACCGCGACCTTCCTTGACCTGACGACCGTTCGCAACATCGGGATCATGGCGCACATCGACGCCGGCAAGACCACCACCGCCGAGCGGATCCTCTACTTCACCGGCGTCTCGCACCGCATCGGAGAGGTCCACGACGGCAATACCGCGCTCGACTGGACCGACCAGGAACGCGAACGCGGGATCACCATCACCTCCGCCGCCACGACCTGCCACTGGCGCGGCCACACGATCAACCTGATCGACACGCCGGGCCACGTCGACTTCGGCATCGAGGTCGAACGCTGCCTGCGCGTCCTCGACGGCGCCGTGGCCGTGTTCGACGGCGTCGCCGGCGTCGAGCCGCAGTCCGAGACCGTGTGGCGGCAGGCCGACCGGTACGGCGTCCCGCGCATCTGCTTCGTCAACAAGCTCGACCGCGCGGGCGCCGACCTCGCCCGTTGCGCCGGCATGATCGCCGACCGGTTGGGCGCGGTCCCGCTCGTCCTGCAGCTGCCGATCGGCGCCGAGGCCGGCTTCACCGGCGTCGTCGACCTGGTCGAGGACCGCGCGCTCGTCTGGGCCGGCGGCGGCGAACCGGACGTCCGGCCCGTCCCGCCCGGCCTGCGGGCCGACGCGCGGCGGTGGCGGGCCCGGCTCGTCGAGACCCTCGCCGAGCACGACGAGACGATCATGGAGCTGTACGTGGCCGGCGCCGAACCGCCGGCCGGGCGGCTGCACGAGGCGATCCGCCGGCTCACCGTCGCGTCCGCCGCGACCCCGGTGCTGTGCGGCAGCGCGTACAGGAACAAGGGCGTCCAGCCGCTGCTGGACGCGATCGCGCGGTACCTGCCCTCGCCGCTGGACGCCGAGGGGCCGCGCGCCGCGTCCGACCGGGCACCGCTGTCCGCCCTCGCCTTCAAGATCATGACCGCCCGGCACGTCGGCCGGCTCGCCTTCGTCCGGATCTACTCCGGCCGCCTGGAGCCCGGCACGTCCGTGCTGAACAGCGTCACCGGAGCGAAGGAGCGCATCGGCAAGATCTACCGCGTCCACGCGAACCGCCGCGAGGAGATCGCGTCGGCGGGCGCGGGCGACATCGTCGCGGTCCTGGGCCTCAAGCGGACCACGACCGGCGACACGCTCTGCGACCCGGCGCACCCGGTCGTCCTGGAGTCCCTGGACGTCCCCGCCCCGGTCATCGAGGTCGCCATCGAGCCCCGCGCGAAGGGCGACCAGGAGAAGATGGCCGCCGCCGTCCGGCGGCTCGCCGAGGAGGACCCGTCCTTCCAGGTGCACGCCGACGCCGAGACCGGCCAGACCGTCATCGGCGGAATGGGGGAGCTGCACCTGGAGGTCATCGTCGGCCGCCTGAAGGACGACCACGGCGTCGCCGCCAATGTCGGCCGGCCCCGCGTCGCCTACCGGGAGACCATTCGCCGGACCGCTTCCAAGGTCGAGACGACCTACCGGAAGCAGAACGGCGGAAAGGGGCAGTATGCGAAAGTCCAGCTCTCCATCGAACCGATCGAGGAGCATTATGAGTTCGTCAACGAAGTGACCGGTGGCCGCGTCCCGCGCCATTTCGTGCCGTCCGTGGACGACGGCTGCCAGCAGGCGATGCGGACGGGCCCGCTCGCGGGCTTCCCGATGACGGGCGTCCGCGTCACGCTGCTCGACGGCGACCACCACCCCGTCGACTCGTCCGAGCTCGCCTTCACGATCGCCGGCTCGCTGGCGTTCCAGGAGGCGGTCCGGCGCGCGTCGCCCGCGCTGCTCGAACCCGTGATGGCCGTCGAGGTCACCACGCCCGCCGAGTACATGGGCGCGGTCATCGGCGACCTCAACGCGCGCCGCGGCCGCGTCGAGGGGACCCGCCCGCAGGGCGGCGCCGAGGTCGTCCGCGCCCTCGTCCCGCTCGCGGAGATGTTCGGCTACGTCGGACATCTGCGCGGCGCCACGTCGGGCCGCGCCGTCCACTCGATGCGGTTCGACTCGTACGCCTTGGTCCCGCCCGCCGTGGCGGCCAAGGTGACGGCGGCCGCCTGACCACCCGGCCGCACGGGCCCGCGCCCGTGCGGCCGGCCCTTTCAGCGGACGCCGTCGATGACCCAGCCGGCGCTCGCGCGCACGAGGTACAGGCCGGGCCCCGGGATCTCCGCCGCCTTGGTGAACGTGTCCGAACCGGCGACCACCGACCCCGCCAGCTCGCACTCCCACGAGAACCGCAGCAGCGCGAACGACCCCCGCCCCTTCTGCCGGACCCGGATCGGCACCGGCCCGCCGTCATGCCGGAACAGGTACATGCCGTGCCCGGACATGCCGTCCCGCAACGGCGGCACGTCCGCCGGCGCGACCGGCCACGCCGCCCACGGCACGTCGGACGAGACCTGCAGCGTCAGCAGCCGCTTCCGGCCGGGGGCCAGCGGGAAGACCACCCGCCGGATCCTCTCGCCGCCCGACGTCCACAGCGACCTCGGGCTTCCCCGGTGCTGGATGTCGACGGACGCCATCGCCGGGCCGGAGAAGCGGACCACCAGGACGGACGCCTCCCGTGGAGCGACCGAGAGCTCCACGCGGGCGTTGCCCTTCCTGCGGGCCACGCTCTCCTGCGGCGTCCCGGGGGGAGGCGCGTCGAACGGAGCCGCGCCGTCCGGCTCGTCGGGCAGAGCCCGCTCGGCCTTCCGGCTCCCGGACGCGGCGGCGCGGCCCGTCTCGATCGGCGGGAGGCCGTCCTCCAGCCGCACCGCGTCAGCCGCGCACACCGGCACCGGACGCGCCGCCTCGCCCGGCGGAGCCCACACCACCAGCCGCACCGACGGCCCGTGCCGCGCGTCGAAGAAGCACAGCGGCCGGTGCTCCGGCACCGCCCGGCCCGCCAGCCGGGCGTCCACGCAGGCCAGCGCGTGGCGCCCCGCGTCCAGGGCCCGGACGGCGTCCTCGGCGTCGAGCAGGTCCCTGTCCCCGACGAACGCGCGCTTCGCCTGCTCGTAGGAGTCGAGGGCGCGTTCGTAGTCGGCCAGCAGAGCCGTGTCGCCGGCATGCTCGGCCGGCTCCAGCGCGAGCGCCGCCAGCGCTTCCCCGAACGCGGTGATGTCCGCCTCGACCGCGGCGAGCCCGGCCCCGCGACGCCGCTTGAAGATCCCGAACACCTCGGCAACGTACCGCCCCGGGCCGCGGCCCGGCGCCGGATCCGGCCGGATGCGGCGATGGTCCCGTGGCCACTGTTGGCAGCGGTTCCGTCGCTATTGGCGGCGCGTTAATAGCGTGTTACAAGTAACTCAACACTTATGCAGCGCCCGGTCGGGGGGCGCGCGGGCGCCCTGCGGGCTCCGGAGAAACCGGAGCGCCAGAGGAGGTCACCATGGGTGAGACCACGCGCAGACGGTTCCTGCGCGACGCCGGGCTGATGGGCGCGGCCACGGCGGGAGCGCTGGCGATGGGACCGGCGCCCGCGCGGGCCGCGGCCGGCAAGCGCGTCGCCGTGCTCGGCGGCGGCGTCGCCGGGCTGAGCGCGGCGCACGAACTGGCCGACCGGGGCTTCCAGGTCGACGTCTACGAGCGCACCGCCCTCGGCGGCAAGGCGCGCAGCATCTTCCCGCCGGGCACCGGGACGGGCGGCCGCCTCGACCTGCCGGGCGAGCACGGGTTCCGGTTCTTCCCCGGCTTCTACTTCAACCTGACCGACAACATGCGCCGGACGCCGTTCCCCGGCAACAAGAACGGATGCTGGGACAACCTCGTCCGCGCCGACGCGTACATGATGGCGCGGCAGGGACGGCCCGACCTGACCATCCCGTTCCCGTTCCCGCTGCCGCCGAAATCCAGCATCTACGACAAGGCCAGCTTCCTCGCGACGATCCAGTCCGGGCTGCAGACGGTCGCGAAACTGTCGCTCACCGAGGCCGCGTTCGCCGCGCAGAAACTGCTCGTCTACGTCACGAGCTGCGACGCCCGCAAACTCGGGCAATGGGACGACCTGACCTGGTCGGACTACATCCGCGCCGACCGGTTCTCCGACGAGTACAACAAGTTCATCGCCGACGGCACGATCCGCAACCTCGCCGCGACCAAGTCCAAGGACGCCAGCACCCACTCGATCGCCAAGGTCGGCGAGGCGACGGTGTGGAGCATCCTCGACCTCGGCAACGAGCCCGGCGGGACCGTCGACCGGGTGCTGGACGGGTCGACGTCGGAGATGTGGCTCGACCCGTGGATCGCGCACCTGAAGAGCCTCGGCGTCACCTTCCACGTCGGCTACAACGTCGATTCCCTGCAGCTGTCCAAGGGCACCGTCACGGGCGCCGGAGTCACCGCGAACGGCGGTTCCAGCACGGTCACGGCCGACTACTACATCGTCTCGATGCCGTGCGAGCGGGCCGTGAAACTGCTCAGCGACGACGTCCTCAAGGCCGACCCGTCACTCGCCGGAATCAAGAGCCTGCGCACCGACTGGATGACCGGCCTGCAGTTCTTCCTCAAGAAGAAACTGCCGCTGGCGCCCGGCCACGTGAACTACGGCGACTCGGCGTGGGCGGTCACGTCCATCAGCCAGGAGCAGTTCTGGAAGCGGGACTTCTCCACCTACGGGGACGGCACCGTGCAGGACTGCCTCTCGTCCATCGTCTCCGACTGGTTCACCCCCGGCACGTTCAACAAGAAGAAGGCGAGCGAGTGCACGCCCGCCGAGATCGCCGCGGAGACGTGGGCCGAGATCAAGGCGCACCTCAACGACACCGGCACCGTCCTCACCGACGACATGCTGCACTCGTGGTTCCTGGACCCGGCGATCGTCCGCAGCGGGACCGGCGTCACCAACGACACCCCGCTGTTCATCCAGCAGCCCGGCTCGTGGAAGCTGCGGCCCGACTCCAAGACGAAGATCCCGAACCTGTTCCTGGCCGGCGACTGGGTGAAGACGCCGATCAACGTCACGACGATGGAGGGCGCGAACCAGGGCGGCCGGCAGGCGGTGAACGCGCTGCTGGACGCGGCCGGGTCGAACGCGTCGCGCTGCTCGGTGCACGAGCTGTACGAGTCGCCGCTGTGGACGCTGTTCAAGGCCAACGACAAGGTCCGCTACGCGCTCGGCCTGCCGCACGAGTTCGACATCCTCGACGCGCGCTGGCCCTAGCCGAGTGACCGCCGCGCCACCAGCGCCGCGTTGAGCAGCTGCAGGTCCGTCGGGCGGGCCGGGTCCAGGCCGGTCAGCTCGCAGATCCGGCGGACGCGGTAGGCGACCGTGTTCGGGTGGACGTGCAGGGCCGCCGCGGTGGCGCGGCGGTCCAGGTCGTCGGCCAGGTAGCGGCGCAGCGTGTGCAGCAGCTCGGGCTTGCGGTCGAGCGGCTCCAGCAGCCCGGCGAGCGGGACGAGCGCGCCGCTCGGCCGGCTGAGCTGGTAGTCCAGCAGGACGTCGGCGAGCCGGTACAGGCCGGGCGGGCGGCCCGTCCCGCGGACGAGGTCGATGACCTCGGCGGTCTGCGCGACGGCGGCGGGGATCCCGGACGGCCCGGTGACCTCCGCCGCCGCCGTGACGCGCGTGTCGGCGGCCTTGCCGGCCTGCGCGACCAGGTCGTGCAGCAGGTCGAAGGACGGCGGCGCGGCGAACGGCAGCAGCGCCGTGCCGCCGGACGCGTCGAGCGCGGTGAGGGCGGGCTCGCCGGCGAACCGGTCCAGCACCGTCCGGACGCGGCGGATCTTGCGGCGGGCCGCGACCCGGGCGCGCTGGCCGGCGCCGCGCTCGTCGGCCGTCCGGGTGAACGCCAGCGCCAGCACGGCGTACCGGGCGGCGGGCCGCAGGCCGGTCCGGCGGGCGATCTGGTCGAGCGGGTCCCCGGCGAGCAGCGCGGTCATCAGCGCGTGCCGCCCGCCCTGCTCCTGGCTGTCCAGGACCTGCCGGACCTCCAGGTAGGAGCCGCTGACCGACGTCGCCAGCCGGGCCTGGAAGTCGACGAAGTAGCCGAGCGCCTCCTGCAGGTCGGGCAGGTCGGACGGCAGCGCGCCCGCGGCCAGCTCGTCCCAGGCCATCGCCGCGCCGATCCGGTAGGCGGTGAGGATCGCCTCCAGCGGCACCCCCTCCTCGGCGCGCAGCGCGGCCGAGTCGCGCTGCCGCCCGAACTCGCCGGCGCCGGCCGGGCGGCGGCGCTCCAGCACGTCCGCGAACTGGCGGAGGCTGTGCTGGACGATCCCGGCGATGTCCCCGGCGATCTCCTCCTGCGGCAGCTCCGCGTAGACGGGCAGCTCGTCCAGCAGCCGCGCGAGCACGCGGCGGGTCAGCACCGGCGCGCGCGCCCGCAGATGGGCGGCCAGCGGCCGCCCCGCCATGCACAGCGCACGCGCCCCGGCCGCGCCCGCAGGCGGTCCGCAAGCGCCCGCAGGCGGTCCGCAAGCGCCCGCAGGCGGTCCGGCCGTGCTCAGCGGCCCCTTGTTGTCCTCCGGCACAACGGCTCCCGGGAAACTCTGCGCCCGCACCAATTGAACGGTGTGTCAAAAGTCTGGACGATCACGGCGTCATCGTCCATGACGGCCAGGGAGCGAAGTGATGAAGCGTCTGTTCGGCGGCGTGGTCGGCTCGATCGTCGCGGCGGCCGCGGCCCTGGCGGTCGCCGGGCCCGCGCACGCGGCGGCGGGACGGTACGTCGCGCTCGGCGACTCGATGGCGTCCGGCCCGCTCATCCCGGACATCACCGGCAACGTCGGCTGCGGCCGGTCCACCCACAACTACGCGCACGACCTGGCCTCGGCGATGGGCCTGAACCTCGCGGACGCGACGTGCAGCGGCGCGTCCACCAAGCACATGACGCAGTCGCAGGACACCAGCGTCGCGGGCGTCGACACCGGGACCGTCCCGCCGCAGTTCGATGCGCTCACCGCCGACACCAGCCTGGTCACGCTGACGATCGGCGGCAACGACGTGGGCCTGGTCGGCATCGCGCAGAACTGCGCGACGCTCGATCCGACCGCGACGCCGTGCAAGGGCAAGTACGAGGCGCAGGTCGCGCAGCGCACCGCCGACTTCGAGCCGAAGCTGTCGGCCGTGCTCGACGGCATCCGGCAGCGGTCCCCGAACGCCCGGATCGTCGTCACCGGCTACGGGCTCTACATCAAGCCGAACGGCTGCTGGCCCGTCCAGCCGGTGCTGTCCACCGACGCCAACTTCCTGCAGGGTTCCGTCAACGCCATGAACGCGGTCATCAAGCGGCAGACCGAGGCGCACGGCGACACCTACATCGACCTGGTCGCGCCGAGCGCCGGGCACGACTCGTGCCAGTCGGCGTCCAAGCGCTGGCTGGAGGGCTACGTCCCCGTGCACGCCGCCGCCCCGCTGCACCCGAACGCCTCCGGCGAGGCCGCCTACGCCGGGATCATCCGGGGCGCGATCGACGCCTCCTGAACCCGGCCTCCGCGACCACAGGCGCCGTGTTCGGCGACATGGCGCCGCCTCCGGCCTGGGCGCCGTCCCTCCTCCAAGGGGCGGCGCCCAGGCGCGTCCAGGGGGTGTCGGTAGATTGAGGACGCCTTTCCCCCTTTGACGCTTTCCCCTTTGACTAAGGACGCCGGGATGAACGCAGAGATGCGCGGCAACGTCGCCGCGTTCGAGCAGACGGTCCGCTCCTCCCTCGCACTGGCCGCGACGCTCGGCGCCGCCGAGTGGGACCGCGCGACCGAGTGCCCGGGCTGGACGGTCAAGGACCAGTTCGCCCACCTCGTCTCGGTGGAGGCGGCACTGCTCGGCGACCCCGCCCCCGAGGTCGAGGTCCCCGAGTTCGACCACGTCCGCAACGACTTCGGGCGGTTCCTGGAGGCCGGCGTGCACGCCCGGCGGGCCGTCCCCGGGCCGCAGGTCGCGGCCGAGCTGGCGGACGTGCTGGAGCGCCGCCTCGTCCAGCTGGCCGACCAGGACCCGGACGCGCCGGCGACCCTCCCGAACGGCAAGGAGGGCACGTACGCGCTGTTCATGCGGTTCCGCGCGATGGACTGCTGGACGCACGAGCAGGACGTGCGGCGCGCGGTCGGCCGTCCGGGCAACCTGGACGCGCCCGCCGCGGGCTGCTTCTGGGCCATCCTCAGCAAGGGGCTGCCGCTCGTCGTCGCGCGCAAGGCCGGAGCGGAGCCGGGGCAGTCGGTGCTGTTCCGGATCAGCGGGCCGGTCGAGCACCGGGTGGCCGTGGTGGTGGACGGCGGCGGGCGCGGGTCGTTCGCCGACGGCGTGCCGGACGCCGCGACGGCCGAGCTGGACCTGGACTGGGAGGGCTACGTGCGGCTCACCGCCGGACGGTGCGGCCCGGACGCGGTGAAGTCGCAGGCCAAGGGGGACGCGGAGCTGGCCGGCCGGGTGCTGGCGAACATGGCGCTGACCCCGTGAGGCGCGGCGGCGGGCGGTAGCCGGTTCCGGCCACGGGCGGCCGGGACGGCTTTACACCCCGATCATGCCAGTGAATGCTGGCACGGTCGAGTTTCCCGCCCGCGAGGAGTCCGCCCGTGAGAACCGCGCTCGCCCGCCGAACCGCCCCGCTCGCCCTCGCCGCCGCAGTGGCCGGCACGCTCACCGGCGCCGGCCTGACCGGCACCGTCTTGACCGGCACGGCGCTCGCCGACGCCCCGTCCGGCGCCTGGACCGCCACCGAGATCACCGGCCTGACCGCCCCGTCGCTCTACGGGGTCACGGCGCCCGACCGCAGGCACGCCTGGGCCGTCGGCACGCAGGCGTCCGCGTCCGCCCCGCTGATCCTGAGCTACCGGCACGGCGCCTGGACGCCGCAGGCCGCGCCCGCCGGAACCGCCCCCGAACTGGTGGACGTCGCGTCCGGCGGGCCGTCGAACGTGTGGGCCGTCGGGCAGGGCGGCGGCGACGCCGCGGCGAAGTCGCTGCACTGGAACGGCCGCGCGTGGAAGGCCGTCGCCTACCCGCGGTCGCAGCCGATGGCGGTGTCGGTCGACTCGCGCGGCAAGGCGTGGTCGGTCGGCTCCAACACCGACGGCAGCGGCGCCGGCGTGTTCCGCCGCACCGGCGGCACCTGGACGGACAAGGGACTCGCGCTCACCGGCGGAGGTCTGCTCGACGCGCTGGCCGCGCGCACACCGAAGGACGTCTGGGCCGGCGGCATGGCCTCGTCCGGCGACGGCCTGTGGCACTACGACGGGACCGCATGGACGCAGATGGACGTCCCCGGCGACTGGCCGCACTGGGTGCTGCAGATCGTCGCGCCGTCGCCGAAGGACGTCTGGTTCTACACGCTCCCGCAGGACCCGCTGTTCTCCGGCCCGGACCTCGTCCACTGGGACGGGACCGCGTTCACCGTGACGAAGACGCCGTCGCCGTACGGGCAGGTCCGCACCTACGCCCAGCACGTCGGGTTCCTCGGCGACATCGCCCCCGACGGGCACGGCGGCGTGTGGCTGCAGGACAGCCGCACCGCCTACTACCGGCACTTCGACGGCACCGCCTGGACGGACGTGCCGCGCCCCGGTGGCGGCACGGGCGGCGCACCGCAGGTCTACGCCCTCGCGGAGGCGGGACGCACCGCGTCGGTGTGGGGCGTCGGGCCGGGCGCCGGCGACCGGCTGCTGATCGACGGGTTCCGCTGACCCCGGCCCCCGGCCCCGCCGTCCGGGCGGCGGGGCCGGGCGGCGCTGGCAGGAGGTGGGACGGGGCACCCTCGCTTCCGCGGGCCGCGGCTGCGAAGATCTCCAGGAGCCGCCCGCGCGGCCTCGCCGCCCCCTGACCCCCGACCACCCCCGGAGGTTCGCCCATGGCGAAGATCATCGAGCACGGCACCTGGCCGCTGACGGCCGCGGACGAGGGGCTGCACGAGCCCGGGCCCGAGGTGCTGTGGAACGAGTCCTACTACTTCGACTTCGCCGCGCCCGACGGGTCCGTCGCCGGGTACGTGCGGCTCGGCCTGTACCCGAACTGGGACCGCGCCTGGTACTGGGCGTGCGTCACCGGGAAGGACCGGCCGCTCGTCCTGATCGCCGACAACGACGCGCCGCTGCCGAAGCCCGGCACGACCGACGTCCGCGCCGGCACCTACCAGGCGACGCAGACCATCGACGCCCCGTTCGGCGCGGCGCGGATCGGGCTGGACGGAGAGGCCGTGATCCTGCCCGACCCCACCGCCGCGTACGGCGACACCACCGCCGCCGAGACCACCCGCCTCACCTTCGACCTGCGGTGGGACACCGTCAGCGGCGTCTACCCCTACAAGGACATCCCGCGCTACGAGATCCCCTGCACGGTGTCCGGCACCGTCACGGTCGGGGACGAGACCATCGCCGTCGACGCGCCCGGCGAGCGCGACCACAGCTGGGGCGAGCGCGACTGGTGGAAGACCTCGTGGCTCTGGTCGTCCGGACGGCTCGGCGACGGCACGTTCTTCCACTGCATGCAGGCCAACATCGGGTTCGCGATCCCGTGGCCGTCTTTCGCGGTGCCGCCCGGCGGCGAGATCGAGCACCGCGACGGGTTCTCCGCCGAGACCCGCTTCGCGGCGGACGACCTGCCCGCGTCGTCGCACCTGCGGGTGCCGGGCGTCCCGATGACCGCGACGCCGGTCGCGTTCGCGCCCGTCGCCGTCGTCTCGCCGGTTGGGGAGACCGCGCACTTCCCACGCGCGCTCTGCCGCTTCGACACCGAGGACGGGCGCACCGGCCACGGCTGGACGGAATGGCACCAGCCGCCCGGCTGGCGGGACCACGGCTGGTCGTACCTCGCCGAAGGCGACGCGCAGTGACCGGGCCGGTCGCGGGCGGCGCCGGCCTCACCGCGTCCTGGCTGACCGAGGCCCTCGCGGACGGCCTCGGCGGCACGGCGGTCACCGCCGTCGGCGCCGAGCCGGTCGGCACCGGCCAGGTGTCGGACAGCCTGCGCCTGCGCCTCACCTACGACGGCCCCGCCGGGCTGCCCGCCACGATGATCGCGAAGGTCCCGGCGGCGGACGAGGCGAGCCGCGCCGCGGCCCGCGCGATCCGTACCTACGAGGTGGAGGCGAGCTTCTACGCGGGCATCGCGGGCGGGCTCGACGCCAGCGTGCCCGCCTGCTACTTCTCCGCCTACGAGCCCGAAAAGGACGACTACGTCGTCCTGCTCCAGGATCTCGCCCCGGCGCAGGCGGGCGACCAGCTCGCGGGCGTCTCGCCGGACGAGGCGGCCGCCGCGGTCGACGAGATGGCCGCGCTGCACGCCGCCGGATGGAACGATCCGGACCTCGCCGCGCTGCCCTGGCTCAACCGGCACAGCGCCGAGGCCGCCGAGTTCACCACCGCGATGGTCGCCGGCCTGTACGAGGGCTTCAAGGAGCGGTACGCGGACCGGCTCGAACCCGAGGTCATCGGCCTGATCGAGGACTTCCTGCCGTCGATGGGCGGGTACCTCGCCGCGCGGGACGGCGCGTCCACCCTCATGCACGGCGACTTCCGCGCCGACAACCTGCTGTTCGGCGGGCCGCGCCCGGTCGTCCTCGACTGGCAGACCTGCGCGTACGGGCCGGGCGCCGCCGACCTCGCCTACTTCCTCGGCTCCAGCCTGCCCGTCGAGGCGCGGCGCGAGCACGAGCGCGCGCTCGTCCGCCGCTACCACACCGCCCTCACCGGACGCGGCGTGGCGCTGACCTGGGACGACTGCTGGGACGCCTACCGCCGGTACGCCTTCCAGGGCATCGTCATGGCGATCGGCGCGTCGATGCTGGTCGAGCGCACCGACCGGGGCGACGAGATGTTCTGCACGATGACCGCGAGGCACGCGCACCACGCCCTCGACCTCGACGCCGCGTCCCTCCTGCCCTGACGCCCGCCGTGGCGCCCCGCGTCCGGGGGCGCCACGGCGGTTCCGGTTCAGACGCGCTCGGCTTCCGGGAAGTGCGAGGCGAGCAGGTCGGGGGACTCCCGCCGGCCGTCCAGCACGCGGTTCGTCCGGTTGGTGACGCTCCAGCCCTCCGGCGTGCGGTGCAGCGTCCAGTGGTTGGCGGTCGCGCGGCGCAGCGTGAAGCCGCCGTCCTGGTTCACGATCATCAGCGTGTAGCCGACGGCGGTGGCCTCGTCGCCGGACACGGTGACGTGCGGCGGCCCGACGAAGTGCGCGCAGCCGCCCGCGATCCAGCGCTGGTGGTTGCCGGAGCGGACCATCGCGTCGATCGCGGGACGGCCGTCCATCATCAGCTCGTCCACGTCGTACACGCCGTCCTCGTCCCACAGCCCGGCGACGGCCTCGGCGCAGCCGCTGTCGACGAGCGGCCCGTAGGACAGGATCAGCCGGGTGATCTCCCGCTCGTCCTCCAGCGCGCGCAGCCGGCCCTCAAGCGCGGCGAGCCGGGTCTCGACGTCGGTCACAGGATGTCTCCAAAGGTCAGGTCGTAGGTGCCGGCGAGGTCGCGGAGCGCGGCGAGCTGCTCGCAGTAGTGCGCCGCCGACTCCGCCGTGATGCGGACGCCCGCGACGGTCGCGCCCGCCTCCCGCAGCCGGACGAGGGCCTTGCCCGCGCCCTCGGCGTCGCCGATCGGGTCCAGCGGGCGGGACGGGGCGAGCACCACGTCGAAGCCGGCCGGGACGTCGGCCTCCGCCAGCATCTCGGCGAGCTGCGCCAGGGGCAGCCCGAACGGCACCCATCCGTCGGCGGCGAGCGCGCGGCGCAGAGACCGGGCGGTGCGGCCGCCGATCCAGAACGGGACGTGCTCCTGCACGGCGTGCGGTTCGACGACCATGCCGGAGAAGTCGTAGTGCTCGCCGTGGTACTCCGGCACGCGCTTCGCCAGGGACGCCCGTAGCGCGGCGATGGCGTCGTCCGCGCGCGCGCCGCGTCCCGCGAAGGGGGCGCCGAGCAGGTCGAACTCCTCCTCCAGGCTGCCGACGCCGAGCCCGAGCGTGAGCCGCCCGCCGCTGACCCGGTCGAGCGTGCCGTACCGCTTGGCGATCGCGAGCGGGTGGTGGTAGCCGAGCACGAGCACCTGGGTGGCCAGCCGGATCCGGGCGGTGCGGGCGGCGAGGTAGCCGAACGTGGCGAGCGGGTCCCAGTACACGCCGCCGCGCTGCTCGGCCGCCTCGACCGGCACCGCGACGTGCTCGCTGCAGGTCAGGTGGTGGTAGCCGAGCCGGTCGGCGGTCTCGGCGATCCGGCCGATCTCCTCGATGCCGGCGTCCCGCTCCCAGCCGGCGTGCCCGAGCGGCGGCTGGGCCACCACCGGCGTGACGATGCCGACATGCATCGCGTCCCCTCTCGACAGAAAAACGTTCTACTCGCGGCCCCGCCGTCGTCGGCGCTCCGGGCGTTTCCCCGCTGCTCCTGCGTGACCTGGCCTGACGCTACCCCTTTCGGTCCACGCCAGGACTTGCTAGATTCCACTCAACAAGAATTCATTTCAGTCGTGTTCCCGGGAGGTGCGATGACCGAGACCCTGGCCGCGCCCGAGCGGCGCGATGCGCCGCCCTCGATGATCGAGCGGATGACGCTGATCCTCGACGCCTTCAACGGACCGTCCGCCCGGCTCACGCTGGAGGACGTCGCCCGCCGCACCGGGCTGCCGCGCTCCACCGCGCACCGAATCCTCGACCAGCTCGTCCGCCAGCGCTGGCTCGCCCACCACTCCTTCGGCTACGGCCTCGGCCAGCGCGCCCTCGGCCTCGGCGGCCAGGACGGCGGGCACGGCAAGATCCGCGAGGCCGCCGCGCCCTACCTGCACGAGCTCCAGGTCACCACCGGGCTCGTCGCGCACCTCGCGGTGCTGGACGGCGCCGAGGTCTTCTACCTGGACAAGCTCGGCGGGCGGCTCGCCGCCTCCGTGCCGTCCCGGGTCGGCGGCCGCGCCCCCGCGCACTCCACCGCGCTCGGCAAGGCGATGCTCGCCTGGCTGGAGCCCGAGCAGGTCGACGCGCTGCTCGGCACCGGGATCACCCGGCTGACCAGCCGCACCATCGGCGAGCTCGGCACCCTGCACCAGGAGCTGCACCGCGTCCGGCAGCGCCGCGGCCTGGCGTTCGAGCGCGGCGAGTCCTTCCCCGGCATCGCCTGCGTCGCCGTCGCGATCCGCGGCGCCGAGGGCCCCGTCGCGGGGATCTCGCTGGTCGGCGACATCCACACGCCGCTGGAGAACGTCGCGCCGCTCGTCGTCACCGCCGCCCGCGAGACCGCGCAGGTGCTGTTCCCCGGCTCGGCGGCGGCGGGACGCCCCGGCGGCCGCACCCGCCGCGCGCACGCCGACCGGCCCGTCCCCGCGCACACCTGGTCCGCCGCCACCATGAACCGGCTGCTCGCCGTGGACGGCCGCGGCGACTGGATGTGACCCGCGCGTCCCGGTGAACTCAGCCCCAGCCCCAGCGGTCGCCCTCGCCCCACGGGTCCGGGGCGAACGGCACCTCCGGCGGGTGCACCCCGAACCGGCTGCGGAAGAAGAGCATCGGGCGGCGCCACACCGCGCCCGGCGCCTCGTGCACCCGGACCGACAGCACCCGTCCGATCACCACGTCGTGGTCGCCGGCCTCGTGCACGGCGTGCACCTCCGCGTGCACGTTCAGCAGGACGTCCCGCAGCTGCGGGGTGCCGTGCGGGGACAGGTCCCACTCCAGGCCCTCGTACTTCAGGCCGCGGCTCGACCCGAACCGCGCGCACAGGTCCGCCTGGTCCTCGCCGAGGACGTTCACGCAGAACCGGCCGGCGGAGCGGATCCGCGGCCACGACCGGCCGCGCCGGTCCGCGCAGAACAGGATCAGCGGCGGTTCGAGCGACACCGACGCGAACGACTGGCACGCGAACCCGACGGGCTCGTCCCCGTCGATCGCGGTCACCACGGTGACGCCGGTGGCGAACTCCGCCATCGCCCGCCGGAACTCCAGGGGGTCGGGGGAGTCCGCGGGCCCTGCGGCCCCGGAGTTCCCTGCGGGCTCTGCGGTGAGCGCTGGCTCTGCTGGCATGAAGTCACCTCGCGGCTTCCGAAGACTGTCGCCGGTCTCGATGCACCGGAACGTAGGCACGCGCGGCGCCGCGCGGGCCCCCGGATCCCAATGAGTGGAAGCCCGCGCCGCACCGGCCGTCAAGAGGGCCCCCGCGGCGCCCCTCCCGCGAACGTCCCGCTGATCGGGAATGCACTGGACGATCTCGACCAAACGCCCGTTAGGTTTCCGGCAAGCCACCCAGAAGGACTGAGAACATGCCCACGGAGCTGACCTACGAGTCGACCTTGCGCGAACTCGCCACGGACCAGGGCGTCCTGCGCTATCACGAGGCCGGCGACGGACCGCCGCTGCTGATGCTGCACGGCTCGGGCCCCGGCGTGACGGGCTGGCGCAACTTCCGCGGCAACCTCGCGCGGTTCGCCGAGCACTTCCGCTGCCTGGTGCTGGAGTTCCCCGGCTTCGGCGTGAGCGACCCGACCGACCAGCACCCCATGCTCGCCGCGTCCGGCGCCGCGGTCCGCTTCCTGGACGGGCTCGGCCTGGAGCAGGTCGACGTGATCGGCAACTCCATGGGCGGCATCGTCGGCGCCCAGATGGCGCTCGCGCACCCCGACCGGGTGCGCCGGCTGGTCACCATCGGCGGGATCGGCCGCAACATCTTCAGCCCCGGCCCCGGCGAGGGCATCAAGCTGCTGATGGAGTTCACCGACGACCCGACCCGCGAGCGGCTGATCCGGTGGCTGCACTCCATGGTCTTCAACCCGAGGGTCGTCACCGAGGAGCTCATCGAGGAGCGCTGGCAGCAGGCCACCGACCCCGAGACGCTCGCCGCCGCGCGCCGGATGTACTCCACGGCCGCGATGACCGCGAACTTCAAGGCGCAGGCCGCCTCCGACCAGCCGCCCTACTGGGCGATGCTGCACCGGCTGAAGGCCGAGACCCTCATCACCTGGGGGCGCGACGACCGGGTCAGCCCCGTCGACATGATGCTCGTCCCGATGCGGACGATCCCGAACGTGCAGGTCAACATCTTCCCGAACTGCGGGCACTGGGTGATGATCGAGCAGAAGGCGGCCTGGGAGAGTGCCGTGCTGGCCTTCCTGACCCGCAAGGACGAGTCGTGAGCGGCGGCGACGCCGGCTGGGACGGCGAATACGACCTGGTCATCGTCGGCAGCGGCGGCGGCGGCATGGCCGCCGCGCTCACCGCGCACGACGCCGGGCTGAAGGCGCTGGTCATCGAGAAGGGCAAGAAGTTCGGCGGGTCCACCGCGCTGTCCGGCGGCGGCATCTGGATCCCGAACAACCCGACCCTCAAGGCCCGCGGGCACGACGACAGCCGCGCGTCGATCCGCCGCTACCTCGACCTGCTCACCGAGGGCAAGGTCCCCGCGGCCCGGCTCGACGCCTACGTCGACAACGGCCCCGCCGCCATGGAGCTCATCTGCCGCAGCAAGTGGATGAGGTTCTTCTGGACGAAGGGCTACGCCGACTACCACCCCGAGCTGGAGGGCGGGCGGCCGCTCGGCCGGTCCATCGAGGCCAAGCCGTTCGACACCCGCAAGCTCGGCGAGGACGAGCAGTACCAGCGGCCCAACAACATGAAGGGCCCGCTCGGGCTCTGGGTGACCGCGAAGGACTACCACGACCTCGCGATGGCCAAGCGGACGTGGGCGGGCCGCCGCGCGTCGCTGGTCGCGGCGTGGCGCGTGTCGTCCAACATGGTCCGCCGCCGGCACATGGCGACCGGCGGGCGCGCGCTCGCCGCCCGGCTGCGCATGGCGCTGAAGGACGCCGGCGTCCCGCTGTGGCTGAAGACCGCGATGACCGAGCTGGTCACCGACGCCGACGGCCGCGTGATCGGGATCGTCGCGCAGACCCGCGACGGCAAGACGCTGCGGATCCGCGGCACCAAGGGCGTCCTGCTGGCGACCGGCGGGTTCGACCACAACCAGGACATGCGGGACAAGTACCTGCCCAAGGGCGGCCAGGAGGACTTCGCCATGGGCGCCCGCGAGAACACCGGCGACGGCATCCGCGCCGGCGAGGGCCTCGGCGCCGCCATCGACCTGATGGACGACGCCTGGTGGATGCCGGCCGTCCGGCACCCGCTCGGCGCGGTGATCCCGCTGGTGTCCGAGCGCGCCATCCCGCGGCAGGTCATCGTGAACGCGGAGGGCAGGCGGTTCACCAACGAGGCCGCCCCCTACGTCAACTTCGTCCACGACCAGCTCGAAGGCGGGCACGTCCCGGCCTGGTTCGTGATGGACGCCAAGGCCCGCGCGCGCTACCCGTTCGCGCAGATCCTGCCCGGCGCGCCCATCCCGAAGGCGTTCTACGACAAGGGCATCGCCTTCAAGGCCGACTCCCTCAAGGAGCTGGCCGAGAAGATCGGCGTCCCCGCGGACGCGCTGGAGGAGACCGTCCGCACCTTCAACGGCTACGCCCGCGACGGCAAGGACCCCGACTTCGGCCGCGGCGACTCCGCCTACGACCACTACTACGGCGACCCGAACCTGAAGAACCCGAACCTCGACCCGCTGGAGACCGCGCCGTACCACGCGTTCCGGCTGGAGGTCGGCGACCTCGGCACCAAGGGCGGCCTCGTCTGCGACGAGCACGCCCGCGTGCTGCGCGAGGACGGCTCGGTGATCGACGGGCTCTACGTCACGGGCAACTCGTCGTCGTCGGTGATGGGCAACGAGTACGCCGGGCCCGGCGCGACCATCGGCCCGTCCATCGTGTTCGGCTACATCGCGGCGCGGCACGCCGCCGGCCTCATCGCGGCGGGCGGAGAGAAGGCGTCGGGACGGGCATGACCGCATCGCTCAAGGCGCGCGTCGTCGAGGTCGTCCGGGAGACGCCCGACGCGAACTCGCTCGTCCTGGAACCCGCGGAGGGCGAGGAGGGTCGGTTCCAGTACCGGCCCGGCCAGTTCCTCACGGTCCGGGTGCCCGCCGGCGACGGCTGGGTCGCGCGCTCGTACTCGCTGTGCAGCTCGCCCGTCTGCGACGAGCGGCTCAAGGTGACGGTGAAGCGGGTCGCCGAGGGGATCGGGTCCAACTGGATCTGCGACAACGTCGCCGCGGGCGACGTGCTGGAGGTGCTGCGGCCCGCCGGCACGTTCACCCCGCACTCCCTCGACGGGGACCTGCTGCTCGTCGCGGGCGGCAGCGGCATCACCCCGGTGATGTCGATCCTCAAGTCCGTCCTCGCGGGCGGCACCGGCACCGTCACGCTGCTGTACGCCAACCGCGACGAACGCTCGGTGATCTTCGCCGGGGAGCTGCGCGCCCTCACCGAGGAGCACGGCGAGCGGCTCACGGTCGTGCACTGGCTGGAGTCGGTGCAGGGCCTGCCGACGCCCGCCGCGTTCCACTCGCTCGCCCGGCACTTCACCGGCCGCGAGGCGTTCGTGTGCGGACCCGGCCTGTTCATGGACATGGCGGAGGCGGCGCTGACCGGCCTCGGCCTGCGGGTGAACGTCGAACGGTTCTTCTCGCTCACCGGCGACCCGTTCGAGGAACCGGACGCCGACCCGCCGACCGAGGCCGACGAGGCCGGCGTCGCCGAGATCGAGGTCGAGATCGACGGCGAGACGCAGACGGTGCCGTGGCCGAAGTCGCAGCTGCTGCTCGACGCGCTGCTGCGCGCCGGCGTCGACGCCCCGTTCTCCTGCCGGGAGGGCAACTGCTCCGCCTGCGCCTGCGTGGCGCTGGAAGGGGAGGTCGCGCTCGACGCCAACTCGGTCCTCGACGAGCAGGATCTCGCCGACGGCCTCATCCTCGCCTGCCAGGCGAGGCCGGTCAGCGACCGGCTCAGGATCAGCTACGACGGCTGACGGACACATCGGAGGACTTGATGACGAACCCCGTGCTCGACGCGATCATGGAGCGGGCGGAGGAGATCCGCGCGCTCGGCCCGTCGAACGAGTCGCTCGGCCGGCTCGACGACCAGGCCGCCAAGGCGCTGCGCGACGCCGGTGTGATCCGCCAGCTGCAGCCCCGCGCGCACGGCGGGCTCGAGGTGCACCCCCGCGAGTTCGCCGAGACGGTGATGGGGATCGCCTCCCTCGACGGCTCGACCGGCTGGGTCGCCGGGATCGTCGGCGTCCACCCGTGGGAGATGGCCTACGCCGACCCGAAGGTGCAGGAGGAGATCTGGGGCCAGGACCCCGACACCTGGATCGCCTCCCCGTACGCGCCGATGGGCATCGCCCGGCCCGTCGACGGCGGCTACATCTTCAACGGCCGCTGGCAGTTCTCCTCCGGCACCGACCACTGCGACTGGATCTTCCTCGGCGGGATGCTCGGCGACGAGGACGGCAAGATGGCGCAGCCGCCCAAGTCGCTGCACCTGATCCTGCCGCGCTCGGACTACGAGATCGTCCAGGACTCCTGGGAGGTCGCCGGCCTCAAGGGCACCGGCAGCAAGGACATCATCGTCAAGGACGCGTTCGTCCCGTCCTACCGGACGCTCTGGTACGACAAGGTCGTGGACGGCTCGGCGCCGCGCGAGGCGGGGCTGACCAACCCGTCCTACCTGATGCCGTTCTCCTGCGTGTTCCCGCTCGGCATCACCGCCGCGGTGATCGGCATCGCCGAGGGCGCGCTCGCCCACCACCTCGCCTACCAGCGCAACCGCGTCCAGATCACCGGCACCCGGATCAAGGACGACCCGTACGTGCTGTACGCGATCAGCGAGGCCGCCGAGGAGATCAAGGCGTCCCGGACCGCGCTGCTGGACAACTGCTCGCGGATGTACGACCGGACCGCGGCGGGCGAGGAGATCAGCTTCGCCGACCGGGCGGCGGGCCGCCGCACCCAGGTCCGCGCCGCGTGGCGCGCCGCGCACGCGATGAACGAGATCGTGGTGCGCTCCGGCGGCAACGCGATGCGGCTGGACAACCCGATCCAGCGGTTCTGGCGGGACGCGCACGTCGGCCTCGCGCACGCCATCCACGTGCCCGGCTCGGTGTACCACGTGTCCGCGCTGACCGACCTGGACATCGAGCCCCCGCAGGGCCCGATGCGCTCGATGATCTGACGTCGACTTGCGGCGTGTCGGCCTTATGGAGGCCGTCTTAAGGACGACACGCCGCAACTCAACGGAGGAGGGCGCGGTCGGCGACGAGCTTCGGCGTCCAGATCACCCGGCCTAGGAACGCGTCGGCGTCCGGTGAGGCGACGAGCCAGGCGACGGCGGCGGCGGGCGCCTCCTCCGGCGTCGCCTCGAACCCCTCGTCCTGCAGCGTGCCGAGGCCGCCGCGCGCCGCGCCCGCCTCGGTGACCACGAACCCGGGGTCGAGGTTGAACGCGCGGATCCCCCGGCCGCGGTACTCGGCGTTGACCGCGCCCGCGAGCCGGCCGAACGCCGCTTTCGACGCCGCGTACGCCACGCCCCAGCCGCCCTCGCCGGGCGGTCCCGGCGGGTCGCTGGTCGCCGACCCCGAGCACAGGTTCACGATCGTCCCGCCGCCTTGGTCCAGCATCGCCGGAAGCACCGCCTGGATCAGCGCGATCTGGTTCAGGTAGTTGCCGGCCATGACGCGCTCCGCGACGTCCACGTCCAGGTCGAGGAACCGCTCGTGGGTGCCCGCGAGATGTGCGACCGCGTTGTTGACCAGCACGTCCACCCGGCCCCACGCGTCCAGCACCGCCGCGGCGGCGGCCGTCACGCTCGCCCGGTCGAGCAGGTCCATCCGGACGGGCAGCGCCCGCGCGCCGAGCGCCTCGATCTCCGCCCGCGTCCGCGCCAGGCTGCCCGGCACCGGGATCGCGCCGGCGTCGCCGTAGCGCGGCGGTATCCGCCCCTGCCCCTCCTCGACGGTCCGCGCCGTGAACGCCACGTCGTACCCGGCGGCGGCGAGCGCCAGCGCCACCCGCCGCCCGATCCCGCGGCTCGCCCCGGTCACCACCGCCACCTGCCTCGTCTCCGTCATGCGCCCAACGAAGCAGGGGCGGCGGACCGGCGCCGAAAGACTCTCACTGAGCGGGAAGGTCTCCGCGGCGCGGCACCGGATTTGGCAGGTTGACGGAAACGGGCGCCGCGCCGGCCGCGCCGCCGCACGGGCCGACCACCGAAGGGACCGAGGACAGTGACGCACATCCGAGGGCTGGGCTATCTGAAGGTCCAGACCCAGCACATCGACCGCTGGCGCGAGTTCGCCCTGGAGGGGCTCGGCTTCGCCGAGGGCGAAGGCCCCGACCCCGACGGCCTCTACCTGCGCATGGACGAGCGCCGGTCCCGGCTGCAGCTGGTGCCCGGCGACAGCGACAAGGTGCTGGCCGTCGGCTGGGAGGTCCGCGACCAGTACGCGCTCGCCGCCGTCCGCGAGGCCGTCGAGAAGTCCGGCACCGCCGTGGCGGTGCTGACCGCGGAGGAGGCGACCGCGCGCGACGCCGAGGAGGCCATCGCGTTCACCGACCCCGGCGGCACCCCCGTCGAGGTGTTCTTCGGCCCGGTCCTGGACCACAGCCCGCTGCGGACGAAGTTCGCGCAGAAGTTCGTCACCGGCGCGATGGGCATGGGCCACGTGGTGCTGCCCACCCCGAACTTCGCCGAGACCGTCACGTTCTACAACGAGGTGCTCGGCTTCCTGCCGCGCGGCGCGATGAAGGTCGGCGGCCCCGTCCGCATCCGCTTCATGGGCGTCAACCAGCGCCACCACAGCGCCGCGATCTGCCCCGCCCCGCACGACGGCGCGCCCGGCCTGGTGCACCTGATGGTCGAGGTCGACTCCCTGGACGCCGTCGGCATCGCGCTCGACGCGGTCAAGGAGCGCGGCTTCTCGATCTCCTCCACGCTCGGCCGGCACACCAACGACAAGATGGTGTCGTTCTACGTGCGCGCCCCCGGCGGCTGGGACATCGAGTACGGCTGCGAGGGCATGCTCGTCGACGAGACCTACTACACCGCCGAAGAGATCACCAAGGACAGCTACTGGGGCCACGACTGGTCCGGGTCCGAGCCGCTGGCCGCCTTCGTCCCGCCGGGGAAGTGAGCCGGTGACCTCACGGTCCTCGGTCGAGCCGGTCCCGGCGGACGGGATCGGCGCGTTCGACCACGAGTGCGACGTGCTCGTCGTCGGGTTCGGCTGCGCGGGCGCGGCGGCGGCCTACGAGGCCGCCCGCGCCGGCGCGGACGTGCTGGTGCTGGAGCGGGCGAGCGGCCCCGGCGGGTCGTCGGCGCAGTCCGGCGGCGAGCTGTACCTCGGCGGCGGCACCGAGGTGCAGAAGGCGTGCGGGTTCGACGACGACCCCGACAACATGTACGCCTACCTGGTGAAGGCGCTCGGGCCGAACGCCGACACCGCGAAGATCCGGCTGTACTGCGACGGGAGCGTCGGGCACTTCGAGTGGTTCCGCGAGTGCGGCGTCACGTTCAACCCCAGCTTCTACGACCAGCCGACGTGGATGCCCATGTCGGAGGACGGGCTGATGTGGCTGGGCGAGAACTCCTGGCCGTACAACACGGTCGCCCGCCCCGTGCCGCGCGGGCATCGTCCGGCCGCGAGCGGGTTCGGCGGCGCGGTGCTGATGGAGAAGCTGTCGGCGGCGGCGACCGCCGCGGGTGCCGTCACGCACGTCGACACCGTGGCGTCCAACCTCGTCCTGGACGCGGACGGGCGCGTCGCCGGGCTCGTCGCCCGCAAGTACGGCGAGCGGGTCACCTACCGGGCGCGCCGCGCGGTGGTGCTCACCACCGGCGGGTTCGTCGACAACGAGGAGATGCTCGCCGACCACGCCCCCGTCCTGCTCGGGCACGGCAAGGTCAGCGACGGCCTCGACGACGGCTCCGGCATCCGGATGGCCGCGGCGATCGGCGCCGCGACCCGGCGGATGGGCGTGGTCGAGATCGCGCTGACCGCGCTCCCCGCGATGGTCTGCCGCGGCATGCTCGTCGACGGGATGGGCCGCCGGTTCCTCAACGAGGACGTCTATCCGGGGCACTGGAGCGTCCACGCGGTCCGCGACCAGCCCGGCCCCTACTGGACGATCATCGACGAGGAGGGGTACGAGTCCGTCCCCGAGGCGGACCGGTGGGGCGTGCTGCCGAAGCACGCCGCCGAGACCCTCGCCGAGCTGGAGGAGTCGCTCGGCATGCCGCCCGGCGCGCTGGAGGCGACGGTCGAGACCTACAACCGGCACGCCGCCAACGGCGAGGACCCCTACTTCCACAAGGACCCGAAGTGGCTGCGGCCGCTGCGGCCGCCGTTCGCGGCGATCGACCCGGGCGCGGGCTTCTTCGGCGGCACCGGCGGGCCGGCGAGCGGCGCGTCCGGGTTCACGCTCGGCGGGCTGCACACCACCGCCGACGGCGAGGTCCTGAACAACTCGGGCGACCCGGTGCCGGGCCTGTACGCGGCGGGCCGCGCCGCGTCGGGCATGCACGGCGAAGGCTATGTCAGCGGGACGTCCCTGGGCGACGGCACGTTCTTCGGCCGCCGCGCCGGACGCGCCGCCGCCGCTCTCGAGAAGGAGAATGCATGAAGTACGCCGTCCTGCTGCCGGTCGCGGCGGGCGTGACCGCCGATCCCGCGTGGATCGGCGAGTACGTCCGGCACGCCGAGGACTGCGGTTACGAGTCCGTCGGCGCGGTCGAGCACGCGGTGGTGGCGAGCGGCTACTCCTCCGTCTACCCCTACGACAGCTCGGGGAAGATGGAGCTGGCGGACGACCTGGACATCCCCGATCCGCTGGACCTGCTCGCGTACCTCGCCGGCCGGACGAGCCGGATCGGGCTGGCCACGGGCGTGCTCGTCCTGCCGAACCACCATCCGGTGGTGCTCGCCAAGCGGCTCGCGACGATCGACGCGCTGTCGGGCGGGCGGCTGCGGCTGGTCGTCGGCATGGGCTGGATGCGCGAGGAGATCGAGGCGTGCGGCGCCGACTTCGACTCGCGCGGCCGGCGCGGCGACGAGCAGCTCCAGGTGCTGCGGAAGCTGTGGGCGGAGACGGGGCCGGAGGGCGCGTCGCACGACGGCGAGTTCTTCCGGTTCAAGGGCGCGATGAGCTACCCGAAGCCGGTCCAGGAGGGCGGCGTGCCGATCCACGTCGGCGGCCACACCAAGGCCGCCGCGCGGCGCGCGGGCCGCTACGGTGACGGCCTCCAGCCGCTCGGCGTCGCCGGCGACGAGCTGCGCGGCCTCGTCGCGCTGATGCGCGAGGAGGCGGAGAAGAACGGCCGCGACCCGGACGCGCTGGAGCTGACCCTCGGCCATTCGCTGTCGGCGGTCACGCCGGAGAAGGCGGGCCGGCTCGGCGACCTCGGCGCGGGGCGGCTCGTCCTGCGCGGGACCGTGACGACGGACCTGAACGAGGCGAAGGACGAGCTGTCCGCCTGCGCCGAGCGCCTCGGCCTCTCATGACGCTGCGGACCGGCGACCGGGTCGAGCTCCTCGACCTGGTCGCCCGCTACGCCCTGCACGCCGACCGCCGCGACATCGACGCGATGGCGGGCCTGTTCACCGAGGACGCGGTGCTCGTCCTGCCGTCCGCGCCCGACGTGCTCGACCCGGTGCGCGCCTTCACCGGGCGCGCGGAGATCACCGCGACGCTCGCGGTGCTGAACACCATCCCGGTCACGTTCCACGCCCTCGTCGGCCAGGTCTTCGACGCGGGCCCCGAGCCCGGCACGGCCACCGGCGAGATCGCCTGCGTCGCCCACCACCTGACCGAACGCGACGGCCGGACGTCTGACCTGGTGTGGAACTGCCGCTACACCGACGCCTACCGGCTCGACGGCGGCGCCTGGCGGATCGCCCGCCGCGAGCAGCGCGTCGACTCGATCGAGACCCGACCCGTGCGGAGGCGCCGCGATGCCTGACGGCACCCGGATCAGCGTGGTCACCGGCGGGGCCCTCGGCATCGGGGGAGCGGTCTCGCGCCGCCTCGCCGCCGCCGGGGACCTCGTCGTCCTCAACGACATCGACGCGGACGCCGCCGAGCGCGCGCGCCGCGACATCGAGTCCGCCGGAGGCCGCTGCGTCACCGTGATCGGCGACATCGTCGAGGACGGCACCGTCGCGCGGGTCAAGGCCGCCGCCCTGGAGCACGGGCGCGTGGACGTGCTGGTCAACAACGTCGGCGACTTCCGTCCCGCCGCCCCCTCGTTCCAGGACAGCACGCCCGACCAGTGGCAGCGGCTCTACGAGCTGAACCTCCTGCACGTCTTCAAGCTCACCCACGCGCTGCTGCCCACGATGATCGAGCAGGGGTCGGGGAGCATCGTCAACAACTCGACCGTCGAGGCGTTCCGCGGCATCCCGCAGCACCCGGTGTACTCGGCGTTCAACGCGGGCGTGTCCGCGTTCACCCGCAGCCTCGCCGTCGCGGCCGGCCGGCACGGCGTCCGCGTCAACGCGATCGCCCCCGACCTCGCCAACACCGAGCAGACCCCCGTCGCGTGGATGCGCCGCGGCTACGACGAGGGCCTGGAGCACACCTGGGTCCCGCTCGCCCGCTTCGGTGAACCCGACGACTACGCGGCCGTCGTCGCGTTCCTCGCCTCCGACGACGCCCGCTTCGTCACCGGCCACACGATCCCGGTCGACGGCGGCACGCTCGCCGCGTCCGGCTGGTTCGTCCGCGCCGACGACCAGGGCTGGACGAACCGCCCCCACCGCGCCTGACCCCCACGTCGAGTTGCGGCGTGTCGGCCTTAAAACCGCGGTTTTAAGGCCGACACGCCGCAAGTCAACGAGAGGCGTGGTGGCAGGCGACGTGGTGGCCGTCGGCGGTCCGGCGGAGCTTCGGCTCCTCCTTCGCGCACAGGTCGGTCGCCAGGGGGCAGCGGGTCCGGAAGCGGCAGCCGCTCGGCGGGTCCAGCGGCGACGGGAGCTCCGCCGCCCCCGGCTCCGCGCCGCCCTGCGGGGCCTCCGGGACCGACGCCAGCAGCAGCCGCGTGTAGGGGTGCAGCGCCGACCCCGCCAGCGCCGCCGACGGGATCACCTCGCAGACCTTGCCGAGGTACATCACCATGATCCGGTCGCTGACGTTCTTCACCACGGCGAGGTCGTGCGCGATGAAGACCATGCTGAGCCCGAGCCGCTTCCCGGTGTCCTCCAGCAGGTTGAGGATCTGCGCCTGGACGGAGACGTCCAGGCTCGACACCGGCTCGTCCAGGATCAGCACGCGCGGGTCCAGCATGAGCGCGCGGGCGATGCAGACGCGCTGGCACTGGCCGCCGGACAGCTCGTGCGGGCGGCGGTCCCAGACCGTCGCCGGGTCGAGGCCGACCGCCTCCAGCGCCGCCTCGATCCGCGCCCGGTCCGGCCTGCCGCCCCGCACCGCCGGGCCCTCCGCGACGAGGTCGGCGACCCTGCGGCGCGGGTTCAGCGCGGCGACCGGGTTCTGCAGGATCATCTGCATGTCCTTGCGGTGCTCGCGCAGCGCGGCGGGCGCGAGCCCGGTCAGCTCCGTCCCGTGCAGCCGCACCGACCCGGCGGTGGGCGGCGGCAGCTGCATCACCGCGCGCCCCGCGCTGGACTTCCCGCAGCCGGACTCGCCGAGGATGCCGAGCGTCTCGCCGTCCAGCAGGTCGAAGCTGATCCCGGAGACGGCGTGGACCCGCCGGCCGCGCCCCGCCGGGAACTCGACGACGAGGTCCTCGACGGACAGGACGCGGTCGCCGGACCGCAGGTGGGTGGTGCCGGTGCCGGCCATCAGGCGCCTCCAAGGTCGACGGGGTGGTGGCAGGCGACGGCGCGGGCGCCGTCCGCGGCGAACTCCGGCGGCGCCGCGCAGGCGGGCGAGGCGTGCCGGCAGCGCGGCGCGAACCGGCAGCCGTCCGGCGGCGCGGCCATGTCCGGCGGCGCGCCGTCGATCGTCCGCAGGACGGAGTGGGGCGGGTCGCCCAGCCGCGGGACGGACGCGAGCAGCGCCTCGGTGTAGGGGTGGCGGGGGCTGTCGAACAGCTCGCCCGCCGGGGCCAGCTCCGCGAGCCGCCCCGCGTACATCACCGCGACCCGGTCGGCGCGGCCCGCGACCACCGCGAGGTCGTGGCTGATCAGGATGATCGCGGTGCCGAGCTCGGCCTGCAGCCGGCCGAGCAGGTCGAGGATCTGCTTCTGCACGGTGACGTCCAGCGCGGTCGTCGGCTCGTCCGCGATGAGCAGGGACGGCTCGCCGGCCAGCGCGACGGCGATCACGACCCGCTGGCGCATGCCGCCGGACAGCTCGTGCGGGTACTGGCGCAGCCGGCGGCGCGGCTCGGGGATGCCGACCAGGCGCAGCAGCTCCTCGGCGCGGTCGCGGGCGGCGGCGCGGGACAGGCCCCGCATCGCCTCGGTGAGGTGCCGGCCGACCCGCTTGACGGGGTTGAGGGCGGTCCCCGGGTCCTGGAAGACCATCCCGACGCGCGACCGCCACAGCCGGCGCCGCCCGGCGTCGTCGAGGGCGTGCACGTCGGTGCCGTCCAGGACGACCTTCCCGGTCACGGTCATCGCCGGCCCGGAGGTGTACAGGCCCATGACCGTCCGGCCGAGCACCGACTTGCCGGACCCGGACTCGCCGACGATGCCGAACATCTCGCCGGGGCGGACGGTGAAGGACACGCCGTCCACGGCCCGGAGCGGGCCGCGGGCGGTGCGGATCTCGGTGCGCAGGTCGTCGACGGACAGCAGGGGTGCGTCGTTCATGCCGTCTCCTAGAGGTTCGCCCGGCGCGGGTCCCACCGCTTGCGGGCCTTCTCGCCGATGAGGTTGAACGCGAAGACGGTCAGGAAGAGCGTGACGCCGGGCACCAGCACGATGTGCGGGTATTTCGTGAAGGCGTCGTTCTCCTGCCCCTCGGCGATCATGTTGCCCCAGGACGGCGCGGGCGGCTGGACGCCGAGGCCGAGGAAGCTCAGCGACGCCTCCGCGACGATCAGCACCGACACCATGACCATCCCGTAGGACGCGAGCGGCAGCACGACGTTGGGCAGCAGCTCGCGGGTCATGACCCGCCACCGGGACGCGCCCATCGCCTCCGCCGCGACGACGAATTCGCGCCGCGCGAACGCCATCGTGCTCGCGCGCGCCATCCGGACCATGCCGGGGATCGCGAGCAGCGACAGCGCGACGGCGATGTTGCGCAGGTTCGGCTCCAGGACGGTGCCGAGCGCGATCAGCAGGATCAGCGGCGGGACGGCCAGCAGCGAGTTCGTCAGGACGCCGACGGTCGCGTCGGCGCCGCGCCGGAAGTAGCCCGCCGCGATCCCGGCGGCGCCGCCGACGACCATGCCGATGACGACCGCGCCGAGCGACACCACGAGCGACGACCGCGCCCCGTAGACGACGCGCGCCAGCAGGTCGAGGCCGAAGTTGTTGGTGCCGAGGGGGTGCGCGGTGGACAGGTCGGGGACGGCCATGCCGGGGGTGTCGAGCGTCTTCACGATGTCCTGGTGCTCGCCGAGCGGCAGCACCGGGGCCGCGACCGCCGCGACGACCAGGACGGCCAGCCAGGCGGCGCACAGCCAGAACATCAGGTCGAACGCGTCGCCGAACAGGGCGCGCCCGGCGGCGTTCAGGCCGGTGTAGGCGCCGGCGAGGCCGGCGACGACCAGGGCGGCCTGCGTCCAGCCGTGCCCGGCGAGGACGGTCACCGACAGCCCGAGCACGGCGAGCCCGGCGAGGGCGAGGGCCGGGCCCCGCCACCGCGGGGCCGTGCGGGGCGCTGCGAGAGGAACGTCAGACATGTGCCCGCCTGATTCGTGGGTCGAGACGGCCGTAGGACAGGTCGATCACCGCGTTCACCAGCACGTAGATCAGCGCGATCACCAGCACCGCGCCCTGCACCATCGGCACGTCGCCCTGGTCGGCGGCGCCGATGATCAGGGTGCCCATGCCGGGCAGCGCGAACAGGTACTCCACGATCACCGTGCTGCCGATGAGGCGGCCGAGGCTGATGCCCATCAGCGTGACGAGCGACAGCGACGAGGGCCGCAGCGCGTCGTGGAACAGCACGTGCAGCGGCGTCATCCCCTTCGCCTTCGCCGACAGGATGAAGTCCTCCTGCAGGGTGGTGATGAGGTCGCCGCGCAGCACCCGGGTGAACGTCGCGGCCTCCATCAGCGCGATCGTCAGCGCGGGCAGGAACGCGTGGTAGAGGTTGCCGCCGAGGCCGTCGCCGATCCGGGACCACTCCAGCCGCGGGAACCAGCCGAGCCGCTGCGCGAACAGCGCGATGAACAGCATGCCGGCGAGGAAGCTCGGCACCGACAGCACGCCGAACGTGACGGCGCCGACGGCGCGGTCGACGACCCCGCCCGCCCGGTACGCCGACCACATCGCGAGCGGGATCGCCACCACCAGCGCCATCAGCAGCGCCAGGACGGCCAGTTCGGCGCTCACCGGCAGCGCGGCGGCGACGCGTCCGCCGACATCGCTGTTCGGCGGGATGAACGACTTCCCGAGGTCGCCGGTGAGCGCGTCGCCCACCCAGTGCCCGTACCGGACCGGCAGGGCGTCGTCGAGGCCCATCGAGTGCCGCTGCGCGGCGTACTCGGCGGCCGTGTGGCCCTCGCCGAGCACGACCACGGCGGGGTCGCTGGGCATCAGGTCCACCAGCGCGAACGTGCCCATGCTGACGATGACGAGCACCAGTGCCAGTTCGATGAGCCGTTTCACGAGGTCGCGTGCCATGTCGTCCCTCCTCAGCCCTTCGAGATCCAGGCGTCGCCGAGCAGGACCATGCTGTTGGTGGTCCCGGCGACGCCGTGCACGGTCTCCGGCCAGGCGACCAGCTCCGGCTGCGGGCCGAACACCAGGGCGGGCACGTCCTCGTTCCACTGCCGCTGGACGCGGGCCATGACCCCGCGCTGCTCGTCCAGGGTCGCGGCGCCGCGCAGCTCCTCGATGAGCCCGGACATCTCCGGCGTGGTCGCCATCCCGACGGTGAGGTTGCCCTTGGCGTGCAGCGTCGCGTACATGCGGCCGAACGGGCCCGAGTCGCGCCAGCTGATGCCCCAGCCGGACACGTCGTAGTCGCGGCGGACGGCCACCTTCGAGGTCTGGTCGGCGACCGACCGGACGAGGTCGAGCTCGACCTTGAAGCCGGCGTTCTCCAGCATCGCCTTGATCGCGAGGGCGGTCGTGCGGGACGCGGGGTCCTGCGCGTCGAGGTAGGTCACCTTGCCGTCGTAGCCGTCGGCCTTGGCCTGCTTGAGCAGTTCGCGGGCCTTGCCGGGGTCGTAGGGCAGCGGGGCGGCGCCGGTGTGCAGGGCCGACGACTCGGGGAACAGCGCGCTGCTCGCCAGCCCCGTGCCCGGGTAGGCGCGCTCGTAGATCACCTCGGGTTTGATCGCGTAGGCCATCGCCCTGCGCACCCGCGGGTCCGCGCCCGGGTGGCCGGCCGTGGCGTTGATGACGGCGACGTTGCCGAGGCTGACCATGCTGAGGAAGCCGTGCTCGCCGGCCTTGAGCGCCTTCTGGACGGCGACGGGGTCGCGCAGGAACGCCGCCTGGATCCGCCTGGACTTCAGCGTGTCGAGGGCCGCGTTGGGGTCGTCGACGTAGACCATCCGGACGCGGTCGAGGTTCGGCCGCCCGCCCCAGTAGCCGGGGTTGGCCTTGAGGAGGGTCTCCTCCTTGGGCCGGTAGCGCTCGAAGGTGAACGGGCCGGCGCCGACGGGCTTGAACCCGCCGCCCGCGTCGGACGACTTCGCGACGATCATCCCGGGGCCGGTGGTGAGCAGGTAGGGGAAGGTCGGCCACTTGTTGGCGAGCTTGAAGACGACGGTGCGGTCGCCGTGCGTCTCGACGGCGGTGACGTTGCTCTTCCACAGTGCCGCCTCGTCGCCGCCGTCCTTGACGTAGCGCTCGATGCTCCATTTCACGGCCTGCGCGTCGAGCGGCGTGCCGTCGCTGAACTTCACGCCGTCCCGGAGGGTGAGGGTGAAGGCGGTGCCGTCGCCGTCGGGCTTCAGGTCCTCGGCGAGCTGGGGGCGGACCTGCCCGCTCCCGGCGTCCCAGCGCATCAGGACGTCGTAGATCGCGGCCATCTCGACGCCGCCGGTGGAGCCCGCGACGATGGTCTGCGCCGGGTCCAGCAGCCCGGCCTCGGAGTAGGCCGCGAACGTCAGCGTGCCGCCCTTGGCGGGGGTCCCGCCGCCGTCGTCGCCGATCATCCCGACCGTGTACTTCACCGGTCTCCCGGCGGTGACCGCGCGGCCGCCGTCCTCGCTCTGCCAGGCGCACGCCGACGACATCGCCGCGACGGCGAGCAGCCCGGCGCAACGGCGGCGCCATCTTCTCCCGGACGTCTTCACATTCCTCCTGAGAACGGCCGCCGACCTGGCTGATCCCTGTTTCCGTCAGACCGGAACGAGATAAACAGCGCGGTCCTTATAGGGCGGGCGATGATCCCGCTCAGTGGGATCCCGAACATGCCGGAGGCCCCCGGTGGTCGAGCTTGGACACCGGGAGGGACAGATGGCAGAGGTGCTGGGGGACGACCGGCCGCGCGAGGACGTCACGTTCGCGGGGCTGGTCGCCGCGCGGGCGGACGACGACCGGACGGGCCTGTGGTTCGAGGACCGCGCGTGGACGTGGCGCGAGGTCGTCGCGGAGGCGCGGCTGCGCGCCGGCCTCGCCGCGCGGAGCCGGCAGGCCGGGCCCGGGCATGTCGGGCTGTTCCTGGAGAACGGTCCCGAGCACCTGTTCTGGCTGCTCGGCGCGGCCCTCGCCGGCATCCCCGTGGTCGAGCTGAACCCGACCCGGCGCGGCGCCGAGCTGGCCCGCGACATCACCCACACCGACTGCGCGCTGCTGGTCACCGAGGCGTCGCGGGCGCCGCTGCTCGACGGGCTCGTCCCGGACGTCCCGGTGCTGACCGTCGACGGCCCCGGATACGCCGAGGCACTCGCGGCGGCGCGGCCCGCCGCGATCGAGCCCGTCGCCGCGGAGACGATCTTCTCGCTCGTGTTCACGTCCGGGACGACGTCGGCGCCGAAGGCCGTCGTCTGCACGCAGGGGCGGCTCGGCCGCATCGCGGTGCAGCAGCGCGACCGGCGCGGCCTCACCCGCGACGAGGTGTTCTACGTCGTGATGCCGATGTTCCACTCGAACGCGCTGATGGCGGGCATCGCACCGGCGGTCGCGACCGGCGGCTGCGTGGTGGTGCGGCGCAGGTTCTCCGCGTCCGGGTTCCTGCCGGACGTCCGCCGCTACGGCGTCACGTTCTTCAACTACGTCGGCAAGCCGCTGAACTACATCCTCGCCGTCCCCGAGCGGCCCGGCGACGCCGACAACCCGCTGCGGATCGCGTTCGGCAACGAGGCGGCGCAGCGCGACATCGAGGAGTTCGCGCGCCGGTTCGGCTGCACCGTCATCGACTCCTACGGCTCCAGCGAGGGCGAGATCCGGCTCACCCGCGTCCCCGGCACGCCGCCCGGCTCGCTCGGCGTCGCCGAGGCCGGCACCGTGGTCATGGACCCGGACACGCTGCGCGAATGCCCGCCCGCGAAGTTCGGCCCGCACGGCGAGCTGCTGAACGCCGACGAGGCGATCGGCGAGATCGTCGACATGAAGGGCGCCGGCAAGTTCGAGGGCTACTACAACAACCCCGAGGCGACGGCGAAGCGCGTCCGCAACGGCTGGACGTGGTCGGGCGACCTCGCCTACCGTGACGCCGACGGCTACTGGTACTTCGCCGGCCGCGACAGCGACTGGCTGCGGGTGGACGGCGAGAACTTCGCCGCCGCGCCCGTCGAGCGGCTCCTCGCCCGGTTCGAGGCGTTCGCGGAGGTCGCCGTCTACGCGGTGCCGGACGAGCACGTGGGCGACCAGGTCATGGCGGCGGTCGCCATGGCGCCGGGATGCGCGTTCGATCCTGCCGCGTTCGCCGCGTTCCTGGTCGCCCAGCCCGACCTCGGCACGAAGTGGGCGCCGCGCTACGTCCGGATCGTCGCGGAGCTGCCGCGCACCCCGACCAACAAGGTGATCAAGCGTCCGCTGCGGGACGCGGCGTGGAACACCGCCGACCCCGTCTACGAGCGCCGCGACGGCTCCTACGTCAGGCGGTCCCCGGGTAGTCCGCGCCGAGGGTGACGTTGCGCCGAACGCCGCCGCACCCGTCCTCAGCCGGTCGGCAGGCCCTCGCGCTCCGCGATCGCGCCGAGCGCCTCGTGCAGGGCCGCGCGCTGCTCCGGGCCGAGCGGCGCGGCGATCTCCTCGTCGACCTCCCGCGCCGCCTCCGCGCACCTGCGCAGCAGCTCGCGGCCGTCCTCGGTCAGCGTGAGGACCTGGCGGCGCCGGTCGGCGGGGTCGCGGCGCCGCTCGATCGCGCCGAGCTTCACCAGGTGGTCGGCGAGCGCGACGACCAGGCTCGGCGCGACGCCCATCCGCGCGGCCAGGTCCTGCTGCGACGCGGCGACGCCCGCCTCCAGCGCCGTCATCAGCCCCGCGTGCTTGAGCTTCAGATCATGGACGGCGATCTTCGCGGCGAGCCGGTCGCCGTAGATCGCGCCGAGCGTGCCGAGCCGGAACGCCACCGTCGCGGGCAGCCCGCTGGGATCGCTCATGCCGCCGATGCTACCGGCGCCGAATCATTCTCCGGCTGAATCGTCCGGGTGCTCGGCGCAGAGGCAGCCGACGCCCCGCTCGATCCACTCCCGTCCCGCCCATTCCGGGTGCCGCCCGATCATCAGCGCCCGGATCTCCGCGGCGATGGCCTCCTCGCCCGCGGCGGAGTCCCGGCGCGCCCAGGTCTCGTCGCGCAGCAGTTCCAGGTAGTCGCGGACGTCCGCGAGCAGCCCCGGACCGCCGACGTCACCGTGCCCCGGCACCACCACGCGCGGCGCCTGCTCCGCCAGCCGCCGCATCACCGCGATCCAGCGGGTCCCGGAGACGTCGGTGTCGTGCGGCGGGAACCACGGGAAGATCGCGAACTGCCCGGCCTCGGCGAGGTCGCCGGTGAACATCACCCCGGCGTCCGGGACCGTCACCACCTGGTCGCCGCGGCTGTGCGCGCGGCCCGTCGCCCGCAGCCGCACCACCCGTCCGCCCAGATCGAGGTCGTGCGCCGCGTCGTAGACGACGTCGGGGGCGCGCAGCGCGACGCCTTCGAGCTGCCGGGCGACCGGCGCGCCGAGGCCCCGGAACATGTGGAGGTAGCCGTCGCCCTTGGCGGCGAGATCCTCGGCCTGCGCCCGGTTGACCAGGTACGTCGCCTCCCCGGCGAACGCCTGCGCGCCGAACGCGTGCTCGGGGTGGAAATGCGTCGTCGTCAGGTACAGCCTGCGGCCCCCGGCGTACTCGGACGCGAACTTCACGACGCTCTCGGCGTTCCGCGGCCCGAGCCCGGTCTCGACGACCAGCACCGAATGCGAGCCGCCGATGACGCCGATGTTCGGCACCAGCTGCACGCCGCGGTCGGGGATCACCACCAGGTCTTCGGCGACGTCCTGCGCTCCGGTGACGTCGACGATCGGGTCGGGCGCCGTGTACTCGGGCATGTCGCTCCTTCTCTCGGGAGCCTTCAGTGCAGCGCCGGGACGTCCGGGACGTCCAACACCGGTTCCGTCCGCCCGATACCGTCCGCGTATCGTCGCCGGTGATGGACCTACGCTCGCTGCGCTACTTCGTCGCCGTCGCCGAGGAACGCCACTTCGGACGCGCCGCGGCCCGGCTGCACATGACCCAGCCGCCGCTGAGCAGGGCCGTCAAGCAGCTGGAGACCGACCTCGGGGCCGTCCTGCTGGAGCGCTCGCCCGCCGGGGTCGCGCCGACCGCCGCCGGGGCGGTCCTCTACGACGAGGCGCGCCTGCTGCTGGAGCAGGCCGAGCGGCTGCGGACGCGCATCGCCGCCGCCGGCGGCACCGCGACGCTGACGGTCGGGATGCTCGCCGACAGCGGCGGGCGGACCGGCATCCGGCTGGCCGAGGCGTTCCGGCGCCGCCATCCCGGCGTCGACGTCCGCGTCCGCGAGGCCGACCTGACCGACCCGGCCACCGGCCTGCGGGCCGGGCTGGTCGACGTCGCGCTCACCCGGACGCCGTTCGACGACACGGGGATCACCGTCCACGAGCTGCGCGCCGATCCCGTCGGCGTGGTCCTGCGCGCCGACGACCCGCTCGCCGGGCGCGCGTGGCTGCGGCTGGCCGACCTCGCCGGCCGGCGCTGGTTCCGCTTCCCGGACGGCACCGACCCGATCTGGGCCGCCTACTGGACCGGCTCCGCGCCCGCCTCCGCGGCGGACGGCCCGGTGGTCCGCACCGTGAACGAGTGCCTGCAGGCCGTCCTGTGGAGCGGCTCGATCGGGCTGGGGCCGGTCGCGGACGCCCTGCCCGACGGGCTCGTCTCCGTCCCCGTGACCGACATGCCGCCGAGCCGGCTGGTCGTCGCCTGGGCGGGGGAGGACCCCGGCCCGCTCATCCGGTCGTTCGTCCAGATCGCCGCCGCGCTCTTCAGGCCCGAGGCGCCGAACCCGTAGCCCGGCGGGCCCTTGACGTCGCCCATGGCGCGGACGATACTCATCCCTAATCATTCAGAATGTGAATCATTTGGAGTGTGAAAGATGAGCGCCGTCGAGACGATGCTGATCGCGGCCAACGCCGCCGCGGCCGTGGTGACGGGCGCCGCCGGCGTGCTGGGCGCCGCCCGTCCCGGCCTGATGCTGGCCTCGGGGGAGACCGTCACCTCCGGAGTCGACTTCTACGCCCGCGTCTACGTCATCCGCGCGATCCCGCTGAGCATCGCCGTCATCGCGGTCCTGCTCGTCGCCGACGCGGCCGCCGTCGTGCCGCTCCTGGTCGTCGCGGGGGTGATCCAGGCCGGGGACGCGGCGCTCGGCGTCCTGCGCCGCGTCCCCGGCATGGCCGCCGGCGGGGGCGTCCTAGCCGTGGTCCACCTGCTGTCGGCCCACTGGTACGCCACCCACTAGCGCCGGCCCGGCGGCGGCTCCTCGCCGAACACCCAGGGGGCGAGGACGACCTGCCAGCCGTCCGGATCCTCGAACACCACCGACCCGTGATCCGACCAGTACGGGTTCTCCGGTGCGACCGTCCGGTGCCCGAGCCCGGCCAGCCGCGCCGCCGCCGCGTCGCGTGCCCCGGTGCCCCGGAGGTAGAGGACGAGCTGGTTCTCCGGGTGCGGCTCCGGGATCCGGGGCGGCACGCCGCTCTGGGTGATCTCCATGTGCACGGGCGTGCCCGGCAGCCCGAACACCGCGCCGTCGTAACCGGCGTGGCCGCGCCACTGGGCCAGCACCGGCAGGCCCAGCGCGTCCCGGTAGAAGGCGAGGATCTCCTCGAAGCGGGCCGTCGGCCGCGCGAACCGGACTGCCCCGACGTTCAGGTGCTCAGGCCACATCGCCCTGCCCCCCCTCCGGCAGCGTGAGGACGACCTTGCCGCGGCCGTGTCCCGTCGCGACCTCGCGGTGCGCGTCCGCCGCGCGGTCGAGCGGGAACACCGCGCGGACGTGCAGGCCCAGCCGCCCCTCCGCGTAGAACCGGGCGGCCTGCGCGACGCGCGCCGACGACCGCTTGTCCGGGGTGGTGCGCACGCCCAGCCCGGCGGCCCGCGCGTGCTCGACCAGCGTGATGATCCGGTTCCGGTCCCGGACGAGCTTCAGCGACACCTCCAGCGCGTCGCCGCCGGCGCCGTCCAGGGCGGCGTCGACCCCGCCGGGCGCCGCGTCCCGGATCCGCTCCTCCAGGCCGTCCCCGTAGGCGACCGGGAGCGCGCCGAGCGAGCGCAGGTAGTCGTGGTTGGCCTCGCTCGCGGTGCCGACGACGGTCGCGCCGGCGATCCGCGCGAGCTGGACGGCGACCGCCCCGACCCCGCCGGCCGCCGCGTGCACGAGCAGCGTGTCGCCCGGGCCGACGCTCATCTCCTCCAGCGCGATGTGCGGCGTCATCACCGCGGCCGGGAAGCCGCCCGCGACGTCCCACGGCATGCCCGCGGGCTTGGCCGTCACCGCCTCGGCCGGCACGACGACGTACTCGGCGTAGGCGTTGAGGCGGCAGTTGCCCATCACCTCATCGCCCGGCCGCAGGCCCGTCAAGCCGTCGCCGACCTGGTCGACGGTGCCCGCGAACTCGTTGCCCGGCACGCGCGGGAACCCGTCCGGCGTCCCCGGCGGCGTCCAGCCCTCGCGGACGGCCAGGTCGAACGGCTGCACCCCCGCAGCGCGGACGCGGACCCGGACCTGCCCGGGCCCCGCCTCCGGGGCCGGCACGTCCAGCACCCTCAGCACGTCCGGTCCGCCCGGCTGCTCGAAACCCGCGACCCGCATGATTCCTCCCTCAGAGTCGATCACGCAGCACGCTAGGACCTGGACCGAACTTGAGGTCAAGGCGCCGTTCCCGCCGGGAAGTGATGCCCGATTCGCTCGGTCACGTGCGGATTTGTCATATCTCACTAGGATGCTTCCGTGCACGAAGATCAAGACGGCCGTCCGGCCGCCGGCACCGAGGCCCTCGACCTGGCGACCGCGCCGCTGCGACCGCTGCCCGACGACCCGGCGGCCCTCGACGACCGGGAACCGGAGCCGGCCCCCGCCGCCGTCGCCGAACCGGCCGCCGAACCCGCCGCCGAGGAGCCCGAACCCGGGATCTGCGAGCACTGCGCACGGCCCCTGCCGGCCGGCGCGGCCCGGTTCTGCAGCGACGCGCACCGCTCCGCGCACGCGCGCGAGGCCGAGCGGCGCGACGCCGCCGGCACCGTCGCCCTGCGCACCTTCGGCGACGACGTCGACCGGCTCGGCGACATGGTCGTCGACCTGGTCAAGGCCGCCGCCGCGCTCGGCGAGCGGCTGGACGGGGAGGTCCGCGGCGCGATCGACGGCGGCCAGGAGGCCCTCGCCGAGGCGCGCGCCGAGCGCGCCGCCGCCGCCGAGGCCGACGTCCGCACCCGCGAGGCCGAGGCCCGCGCCGAGGCCGCCCGCGCGGAGGCCGCCGCCGCGCTGGAGGAGCTGCGCAAGGGCATGGCCGCCGCGAAGGCCACCGTCGCCGCCGCGCAGGAGAGCGAGGCCGGCGCCTGGAAGGAGGCCGGCGCCGCCCAGCAGGCCCGCGCCACCGCCGCCAACGAGGCCGCGCAGGCCGACGGGCTCCGCAAGCACGCCGAGGCGGCCTGGCGGACCGAGCACCAGGCCCGTACCGACGCCGAGAACGAGCGCGACGCCCTCGCCGGCCGCCTCGCCGGCGAGCAGACCGCGCTCGCCACCGCGCACGCCGAGCTGAAGGAGGCCCGCGCCGAGCTCGACGAGGCGCGCTCCCGGCTCGACGCCGCCGCCGAGACCGAGCGCCGGCTGCGCGCCGAGCTGACCGCCGCGCAGGCCGAGTCCGCCCGGCTCGCCGCCGAGCGCGAGTCCGCCGTCGCCCGCGCCGACGAGCAGGCCGCCCGCGCCGACCGCGCGGAGAAGCTCGCCGACGAGACCGCCGCCCGCGCCGAGGGCGCCGACGCCCGGATCGAGCGCGCCGAGCAGCGTGCCGAGACCGCCGCCGAACGTGCCGACCGGGACGCCGCGACCGTCCGCTCCCTGCAGGACACCCTGCGCGCGGCCCTCGACCTCCCGGCCGTCGAGGAGATCGGCGAGGCCCAGGGCGTCCGGGTCGGCGACACCGGCGCGGTCATCGCCAAGCCCGGCGGGCTGATCGGCGTCGAGCAGGTCCCGGACGTCCTCGACAGCGAGCTCGCCGCCCGGTTCGCCCGCGCCGTGCTGGCCGTCCGCGTCCACCAGGCCACCCAGCGCGCCGTCCTGGACACCCCCGCCGACTGACCCCGGCCGCTCGGGGACATCGCGGGAAACCGACATCACCCATGTCGGTGTCGGAAACCCGCCAGCCCTCCGTCCGCTCCACCTATTTGCTGTGACGCGTCCTTGCCGCTCCGAACCAGGACGGAACCGATGCGCACGGCCACCTCTCCGGCCACAGGCCGGCTCGCCCCACCCTCGTCCAACCGGCCCGCGGTGCTCGCCGTCGCGGCCGGCATCTTCGCGATCGTCACCACCGAGATCCTGCCGATCGGGCTGCTGACCTCCATCGGCGCCGGCTTCACCATCTCCGACGGCACGGCCGGGCTGACGATGGCGCTGCCCGGCTACGTCGCCGCCGTCGCGGCGCCCGCCGTCACCGTCGCGACCGCGGGCGTCGACCGGCGCCGGATGCTGTGCGCCTTCATGGTCCTGCTGCTGGCCGCGAACCTCCTCGCCGCCGCGGCACCGGCGTACTGGGCGGTGCTGGTCTCCCGCGTCCTCGTCGGCATCGTCATCGGCGGCTTCTGGTCGGCCGGCGCGGGACTGGCCGGCCGGCTCGTCCCCGCCCGGTCCGCGCGCCGGGCCACCGCGGTCGTGTTCGCCGCCGTTCCACTGGGATCGGTCGTCGGCGTGCCGCTCGGAACGCTGATCGGCGACCTCGCCGGATGGCGGGCCGGGTTCCTCATGTCGGGCGCGCTGTCGGCGGCGGTGCTGGTCGCGCTCGCCCTGCTGCTGCCGCCGCTGCCCGCCGAGCGGGCCGCGCGCCTCGGCGTCCTGCGCGGCATGCTCCACCGCACCGGCACCCGCTCCGCGCTCCTGCTGACCTTCCTGATCATCCTCGCGCACTTCGGCGCCTACACCTATGTGACGCCGTTCCTCGAACGCGTGACGGAGGTGCCGTCGGCGCGGGTCACGGTCTTCCTGCTCGTCTACGGCGCCGCCGGGGTCGCGGGCACCTTCCTCGCGGGGTCGGCCGCGGCCCGCCGCCCGTACGCCGCGTTCGGGACCGCAGGTGCCCTGATCGCCGTCGCCGTCCTCGCGCTGCCGTTCCTCGGACGGACGGAACCGGGCGCGCTCGCGCTGCTCGTCGTCTGGGGGATCGGGTACGGGGCCGTCCCGGTCTGCTCGCAGGCGTGCTTCGCCGGGGCGGCGCCGGAGAGCCCGGAGGCCGCATCGGTGCTGTTCACCGCGTCGTTCCAGGCGACGCTGTCGAGCGGTGCGCTGGTCGGGGGAGCCGTCCTCGACCGGACGTCCCCGCCGGCCCTCATGCTGCTCGGCGGCGCGACCGCGGCGGCGATGGTCGCCGTCACGGCCCTGCTCGGCCGCGTCCGGAAAAGCGGGGAAGATTTCCCCGCTTAGGGTTGCAGGGGGCCCGGGCGGCGTGCCACGCTCAAGTGGAGATTGATTCCCCGCTTAGGTGGCATCGAAGGAGTCGTGATGGCCTCCGCCGAACTCCCGCCGCGGCTGGCACGGATGAGCCGCGGCCCGCTCCGGCTGCTCGGCTGGGGCGTCCCGATGGGCCCCCTGGTCCTGCTGCGCACCCGCGGTAAGCGCAGCGGCCTGCCCCGCACGGCCCCGGTCGCCCTGCTCCGATTCGAAGGACGGCAGTGGCTCGTCTCGCCGTTCGGCGACACCCACTGGGTCCACAACGCCCGCGCGGACGGCCGGGCCGGGCTCGGCCGGGGACGGCGGCTCCGGCCGGTGCGCCTCACCGAGATCGACGACGACCGCAAGGCCCGCGTCCTGCACGCCTACCGGCGCAAGTTCCGGATCGTCCCGTTCGTCCGGGACGCGTTCCGCACCGGCGGGCCCCGGCCGGTCTTCCTCGTCGAACCGGACGGCTGATCAGCCGCCGTCCCGCCCCGCCGCGCCGAGATACGCCAGCACGGCCCGGACCCGCCGGTTCGTGTCGTCGTCGGCGGCCAGCCCGAGCTTGGCGAAGATCGTCGTCGTATACTTGCTGATCGCGCCCTCGCTGAGGAACAGCCGGCCCGCGATCGCCGCGTTCGACAGCCCCTCGGCCATCAGCGCCAGCACCGACCGCTCCCGCTCGCTGAGCGCCGCGAGCGGATCGGCCCGCAGCGGCCGGCCGAGCAGCTTCGCGACCACCGTCGGGTCCAGCGCCGTCCCGCCCGCGGCGACCCGGTCGAGCGCGTCCATGAACTGGTCGGCGTCCATGACCCGGTCCTTCAGCTGGTAGCCGACGCCGCCCCGCCCGTCGGCGAGCAGCTCGCGCGCGTAGAGCTGTTCCACGTGCTGCGAGAGGATCAGCACCGGGAGCCCCGGCACCTCCCGGCGCGCGGCGAGCGCCGCCTGCAGCCCCTCGTCGGAGAAACCCGGCGGCAGCCGGACGTCCACGATCGCCGCGTCCGGACGCTCGCCGAGCAGCGCCGCCAGCACCGCCGGCCCGCTGTCGACCGCCGCCACCACCGAATGCCCGTACGCCTGGACGAGCCGGACGAGCCCGTCGCGCAGCAGGAAGAGGTCCTCGGCTATGACAAGTCGCATGGCACCGCCACGGTGACGCGGGTCGGGCCGCCGGCCGGGCTGTCGATCTCCAGCCGTCCGCCGAACGCCGCCGCCCGTCTCTTGATCCCGTCCAACCCCGACCCTTCCCTGGCGGCGGCCCCGCCGCGCCCGTCGTCGGTCACGCTCGCGGTGAGCGTCCGGTCCGAGTATCCGAGGTCGATCGTCGCGCGGGTCGCGCGGGCGTGCTTGCCGACGTTCGCCAGCAGCTCCGCGACCGCGAAGTAGACCGCCGCCTCCACCGGGCGCTCAGGCCGCGCCGGCACCGCGCTGTGCACGCTCACCTCGACGGGGGCGTCCAGCGCGAGGGCCCGGACGGCGTCGACGAGGCCCCGCTCGGTCAGCACCGGCGGGTTGATGCCCCGCACCAGCGAGCGCAGCTCGTCCAGCGCCGCGAACGACGAGGCGCGCGCCGCGGCGAGGATCTCCTTCGCGGCGGCCGGGTCCGCCTCGACGAGCCGCTCGGCGGCCTGCATCGACATGCCCATGGCGACCAGCCGCGCCTGCGTCCCGTCGTGCAGGCCCCGCTCGATCCGCTCCAGCTCCGCCGCCTGCGTCTGCGTCATGTCCGCGCGGACCGCCTCCAGCTCGGCGATGCGGCGGCCGAGCCGCGAGCGCGGGATCGGCCCGAGGAACCGGGCCGCCACCGGCCCGAACACCCGCCACGCGAACGGCGCGGCCACCAGCCCCGCCGCGACCAGCGCGGCGCCGGACCCCGGGTGCCCCGCCGCGACCAGGGCCGCGCCGCCCGCGAGGCCGAGCAGCGGCAGCGCCGCGACCGGCATGACCGTCAGGCCCGCGACCAGCACCCACACCCCGTCCCAGTGCAGTTGCGGATCGTGGAACCGGGCGTGCATCCCGGCCCGCCGGCGCGCCTCCCGCTCCGACTTGTGGTACTCGTGGCCGTCCCACCAGTACCTGGTCGACATCCGCGTGACCTGCGGAACCGTCCGGTACTCCACCTCGAACCGCAGGCCGAGCCAGCGCCCCGCGACCCGCCGCGCGGCCCGGGCGAGCGTCCGGCTCGTCAGCGGATGGACGATCCACATCGCCGCCGCCACCCACACGACCGCCAGCAGCGCCTCCCCGGCGTCCGCGAGCAGCCGCAGGACGAGCGGCGCCGACGACCCGTCGGAGAACGACGACACCACCCGCGCCCCGCCCAGCCCGACACCGACCCCGACCGCCACCTGCAGGAACGTCAGCCCCACCAGGACCGCCGACCGGTACAGCCCGCGCACGGCCTCGAACGGCCACAGCAGCGGGCCACCGTCCGCGAACCGACCCATCCCCGCGCCCCTCTCCGCCGCGACGACCCTATCCGCGCCGCTCACCGGCCCTCCCCGCCGGCCGCCGCCCGGGCCCGGCGAACGTCCCGCGCGGCGCCCCCGCACATCACGACGCCGACCACCGCCAGGATCACCCCGTGCACGAGCAGGCCGTCCACCAGCGCCGACGCGGCGATGACCGCCAGCCCGGCGGCCACCAGAACGGCACCCGTGATCATCCGCGCACGGACCCCGAGACGGCGCAGCAGCAGAAAGATCATCACTATTCTCCGATCCCCGGCCGCGTCCGTCGCGCCCGGCACCGGAGAAGCTACGGTCGGCCGCCCGCCTCCCGATATCCCGCTGAACCCCGCACCGGGTGGGCCTAGCCCCACTACTCGCCGTCGTAGACGAGCAGGCCGTCCGGTCGCAGGCGCGCCCCGGACGTCGGCGGATGCTCGGTGAGACGTCCGTCGTGCGCCAGATGCAGGACCGGACGGTCGCGCGCCAGGACGGCGAAGTCGGCGATCAGCCGCCGATGGCAGCGCCACCACACCGACTCGCTGCACATCACCGCGGTGCCGGCCCGATCGGCCGCCGGCAGCAGCTCGTCCATCGCGGCCAAGAACTCCGGATCGCGGGTGTACCCCGCATAGCCGCGGAACGAGTCGTTCCGCCAGAACGTGTCGGGCGAATCCGGCGCGGCCTTCCGGAACCCCCCGAGCCGCTTCTCCCAGCGGTAGCCGATCCCCTCCGCCGGCAGCCACTCGGACAGCGCGTCCCGCTGCACGTCCGGGTTCCGGCGGCTGCCGGGTGCGGTCCGCACGTCCACCACCGACCGCACCCCGGCTTCGCGCAGCAGAGGCGCCAACTGCTCCCGCCCCGCCGTCCCATGCCCGAACGTCAGCAACGGCCGCTTCTCGTCCACACTCCAGCATGAGCACACCCGGCGAACCGCCGAGCCGCGGGGCCCCGTTCAGGCGGGGCTCATCCTTCCCGGACGCTGGCGGTGGCGCGGTGGTGGTGGGGCGTGACCACCTCGTCGACCAGCGCGATGGCGAAATCCTGGTAGGAGATCTGGCTGGCGGGGTCCCCGTGATCGGCGAACTCGTACCGTCCGGACCGCGCTCCGTCATGGTCGAAGTCGCCCGCAGGCGCCACGTAAGCCCAGTCGAGGTCGCAGGCCCGAAGCTCCTCCAAGCCCGCCGCGTGGCCGAGGTAGAAGGAGCGGTACTCGTTGGGGTAGCCCGGCTCGTCCATCAAGGGCGCACCGGACGCCCCGGGCAGGACCGAAGCGAGCCCGACCACCACCAAGCGGCGCACGCCCGCCTTCGCCAGGCCGGCGGCCAGCGCGCGGGACGAGGCGGTGAAGAACTCGTGCGGCGGCACGGTCAGGTCCGCGGCGGCGCTGATCGCGGCGTCGTGCCCGGCGGCCGCCTGTCCGATGCCGGCCTCGTCGGTGACGTCGCCCGCCACCACCCGCGCGCCCGCAAGGTCGCCGTGACGTGCGGGATCGCGCACCACGGCGGTGACCTGGTGCCCGCGCCGGCGCGCCTCCGCGACGGCCTGCCGTCCCGCGCGCCCGCCCGCGCCGAAGACCACGATGTTCATGACGAACCGCCTCTCACCAGGGCCGGCGCCCGTGCGCCCGGCCGGTCCGGCGACGTTAACGAGGGCCGCGGTTACCTCCGGGATACCGGTTATCGTGAGGCCATGAGGGAACCGCTGCCCGCCGACATGTTCGACGAGCTGTGCCCGTCCTCGCTGAACCCGATCCGGTTCGGCGACAAATGGGCGGGCCTCGTCATCCGCTGCCTCGAAGGCGGGCCGCGCCGTTTCTCCGAACTGCGCGTGCCGCTGAGCCGCGTCACTCCGAAGGTCCTCACTCGGTCGCTGCGCTCCCTCGAAAGGGACGGCCTGATCAAGCGCACCGTCTACGCCGAGGCCACCCCGCACGTGGAATACGAGCTGACCCCGACGGGCCGCAGCATGCTCGAACCCATGGCGATCGCCTGCACCTGGGCCGAGCAGCACTGGGACGAGATGCTCGACGCCCGCGAGTCCTACGACAACGCCGCGTCCCTCGACCAGGCCGGATGACGTCAGTACGACAACGGCGCAGAGGCGGACAAACGCGCGGTCAGAATGTTCCTCAGTCGGTGGTCCTGGAAAGCCGTCAGCCGCGGCATGGCAAAGAGCGCGACTTTCGCGCCCGACCCTTTCTTCTTCAACTCCCGCCACGAGTGGCCAGGACAGGGCCGAGCGACATAGAGGTCCACCGTGCCATGGGTAGGCCGCGCAGGACCGATCTCGACCGGAACCACGAATCTCGCATTGAAGCCCAGCGGCACGGACGGGTTCTGCCCGCCGACGACGATCCCGTGGTCAAGAATCAGCAGCCGGAACGGCCGGGTGTCACTGGGGGCGGTGATGCGGGCGGCCATGGCGGAGGTGATCGTGTAGTCGACCACCGGTGCCCCATCGCGGCCTGCCCGAACGGCCGCGAGCCGCAGCGTCAGGGGCCCTTGCGAAGACGGGGAGAGCGCAGGCCGTTCCCCGCACCTGTAGACATGCGAGATCGGATCCGGACTCGGAGCGGTGGAGTGTGCCCGCTCCCCGCAGACACCAAGGCACAGAGCCGCCCCGAAGACGGCTAAGAAGAAACCGAACGCACCCTTGGCCGGGGAAGCCGAAAGGCGGCGCAGCATAGGGCTCCTCGGTGGCGGGATCAGTGCGGGGTGGGCGGGGTGAGGGCGCGGAGGGCGTGGGTGATGAGGGAGCCGAGGTAGGCGGGGCCGGGCATGCCGAGGTGAAGTGCCATCCGGTGGTAGATCGGGCCGTACAGCAGGTCGAGTGCGACGTCGAGGTCGGCGTCCGGGTGCAGCCGGCCGGCGTCCTGGGCTCGGCGGAGCCGTTGCTTGAACGCGTCGATGCCCGGCTGGATGAGGCGTTCGCGCAGGTCGCGGGCGAGGTCGGGGTCGTTCAGCGCCTCGGAGATCACTCCGGTGCCCGCCGAGTCGCGGGTGAGGATATCGACGATCTCGGTGAGCATGGTGTGCAGGTCGGCGGCCAGGTCGCCGGTGTCGGGCGGGGCGGTGGCGATGGTCGCGGTCTCGCCGAGGAGCTCCAGGACGACCGCGCCCTTGGACGGCCACCACCGGTAGATGGTCTTCTTGCTCACCCCCGCGCGGGCGGCGATCGCCTCGATGGTCAGCCGCCCGTACCCGACCTGGCTGCACAGCTCCCCGGTGGCGGCGAGGATCGCCTGCCGGCTGCTCTCGCTGCGGCGCGCTGGGTTCGGTGGCTTGGCCATGCCTCCAGCCTAAGGGGAAACGGCACGTGTCGTGTTGACATGGGGCGGCATCTCCGCCATTCTCCTGACGACACGACACGTGTCGTTTATCCATCGATGGAGGCCGCGCGGGTGATGGCGGTCCCCGTCCGGCCGGTGTTCGCCCCTGGAGGTTTCGTGCCCGTCGGATATCTGATCCCGGTGCTGCTGGTCGCCACCGGCACGCTGTTCGCGCTGCGGCCGGTGCCGTGGGAACGCCCGCTCGGCCGCCCGAGCTACTTCTTCGGCCTGGCCGCCAACGAACTGCCGTTCGCCGCCTTCTTCTGGCTGCTGCTGATCCCGACGGCGCTGGCGTTCGCCGAAGGCGACATCGACTCGGTGGGCGCGTGGGCGATCGTCGCCTTGGCCGCTGCGACCCTCCCAGGGCTCGAGGTCATCGCCCATCGCGGGATCGGGGACCGGGCGAGGATCGAGCGCGCCATGGACGAAGGGCTCGGTGTGGGATGGCGCACCACCCTGGACGCCGAGCTGGCCGGCGGGCTGCGGCGCCGGCCGCCGCTCGCCCGGATCCTGTTCCTGCCCATCCTCAAGCGCCGTCTGGACGTCCGGCGCGTGGCCGACCTCGCCTACGGCGACGCGGGCCGCCGCAACCTGCTCGACGTCTACCACCACCGCTCGCGCCCGCACGGCGCGCCCGTCATGATCCACGTGCACGGCGGCCACTACGACTCGGGCCATAAGAACAGCCAGTCGCTGCCGCTGCTCTACCGGCTCGCAAGCCAGGGCTGGGTGTGCATCAGCGCCAACTACCGGCTGCGGCCCGAGTTCCAGCATCCGGACCACCTGATCGACCTCAAGAAGGTCATCGCCTGGGCGCGGGAGCACGCCCACGAGTACGGCGCCGATCCGGCGACGCTGTTCGTCGCGGGCAGTTCGGCGGGCGGGCACATGGCGGGGCTGGCCGCGCTCACCCAGAACGACCCCGCGTTCCAGCCGGGCTTCGAGGACGCCGACACCTCCGTGACCGGCGCCATCTACATGAACGGCTGGTACGGCCCCTATTTCGGCCAGGGCCCCGAGTCGTCGCCGCTGGCCCACATCACGGCGGACGCGCCGCCCTTCTTCCTCGCGCACGGCGACAAGGACACGCTGGTGCCCGTGGAGGACCCCCGGCAGTTCGCCGACCGGCTACGCCAGACCTCGACCGCCCCCGTCGTCTACGCCGAGCTGAAGGGCGCGCACCACGCCTTCGACCTCTATCACTCTTTCCGCTTCGATGCGGTCGTCGACGCGATCGAGGCGTTCACCGCCTGGGTGAGATCCCGCGAGAGGACGTCGAGGCCCTGAATCCGCCCGTGCGAGGAGCGGGCCGGAACGTTGGAATCCATGTTGGTGAACGGTGAGGGGTGGTCGCTGTGCGTGTGATTCAGGCGCTGCGGTTCGGGGGCCCGGAGGTGCTGGTGCCCGGTGAGGCGCCGGATCCGGTGGCCGAGGCGGGACAGGTCGTGGCCGAGGTGGCGGTCGCGGGCATGACGTTCGTCGAGACGCAGATCCGGCGTGGCGTCGACAAGTGGCATGCCAGGCCGTCGCTGCCGTACGTGCCGGGTGCTCTGGTGGCCGGTCGTGTGAGCTCGGTCGGGCCGCGGGTGGATCCGGCGTGGCTCGGGCGCCGGGTCATCGCCGGTACCGGGGAGAGCGGCGGGTTCGCCGAGCGTGCCGTGGCCGAGGTCCAGGACCTGTTTCCGGTGCCGGACGGGCTGGGCCTGCCGGAGGCCGTCGCCCTGCACAGCGACGGCAGCACCGCGCACGGCCTGACGGAGAAGGCCGGCATCGGCCCCGGTGACCGGGTGCTGGTCGAGGCTGCGGCCGGTGGCGTCGGCAGCCTGCTGGTGCAGCTCGCCCGTTCGGCGGGCGCTCGGGTCGTCGGCGCCGCCCGCGGAGCGCGCAAGCTCGACCTTATCCGGGAACTGGGCGCCGACGCCGCGGTCGACTACTCCGAGCCGGCCTGGACCGAGCGGGTGCTCGAAGCGACCGATGGCGCGGGACCGGACGTGGTGTTCGACGGTGTCGGCGGACGGATCGGGCGGGCCGCCTTCGGGGTGACGGCCCGCGGCGGCCGGTTCTCGGTGCACGGAGCCTCCAGCGGCGAGGTCACGCAAATCGACCCCGCGGAAGCCCGGTCCAAGGGGGTGGAGGTGATCGGTATCGAGCAGCTCTTCGACTTCGGGCCGAACGTGGTCCGGTGGGCGGAGCAGATGATGTCCGAGGCCGCGGCCGGCCTGGTCCGGCCGGTCATCGGACAGACCTTCCCGTTGGAACGCGCCGCCGACGCGCACGCCGCGATCGAGAATCGCACCGCCCTGGGGAAGACCCTCCTGCTCATCTAGTGGCTCGTCACGCAACCTTGGTGGGGTAACTGGTCCATGATCGAGCCCGGGCCGAACAGGGTTGGCGTTGCCTCGGGCCGATCTCGACCGCCGAGAGGTATCGGCAGGGGCGTACCAAGAACGAGGCCGCTGGACCGACAAGACCCAGGTCACGGCCGTGTCAGCTCTGTGCAAGGGTGGTGATTCGAGAGCAATATGTGGCGCGCAAGCTACATGAACGCGAACGCGGGGGTGGAGAAATGGCCGTGGTCGTGGACACCGAGATGTCGGTGCTGCTGCGGTACTTGCAGGCGCAGCGCAAGCACGTGCTGGGCGTGCTGGAGGGCCTCGACGATCAAGCGCTGCGGCGGGCGGTGCTGCCCTCTGGTTGGAGCTGCCTGGGGATGGTGCAGCACCTCACGCTGGCAGCGGAACGCATGTGGTTCCGTGCCGTCGTGGCTGGAGATTCGGAGGCCATCGACCAGGTCAGCAGCATGGCCAGTTCGTGGCAGGTGGACCCCGAGGTGCCGGCCACCGAGATCCTCGACCGGTACCGCCATGAGGCGTCCCTGTCGGATGCCGTGATCGCCGCCTCATCTACGGACGCGGACCTGCTCTGGTGGCCTTTCCCGGAGGGCGAGTGGCGTCTGCATAACGTTCGGGAGGTCCTGCTCCACGTGATCACCGATACCGCGTGTCACGCCGGCCAGCTTGATGCGGTGCGCGAACTCATCGATGGGCGACAGTGGCTGGTGAACACCTAGGAGCTCGTAGCGAGGCCTTGCTGGGGGTAACTGGTCCATGATCGGATCGGGGAGCCGGCGGCGAAGCTGATCTTAGGCTTGGCGTTGTGGTCGTGCCGGCGGATGTAGGCGGCGATCGCGGTGTTCTGCTGATCGTGGCTGCGGTGGTCGGTGCCGTTGAGCGTGAAGTAGCGCAGCGCGGCAAGTTCGGACTCGATCCAGTTCAGCCACGACCCGTAGGTCGGGAGAAAGACCAGGTCGACGTCGTTGGCGGCGGCCCATTCCCGGACTTGGGCTCGCTTGTGCGGCGAGTGGTTGTCCACGATGACGTGCAGGTGCTCGCCGGGCCGGCGGCGGCGCAGGCTCTTGAGGAAGGACAGGAACTCCTGCCAGCGTTTCCGGCGGCGGATGCGGTAGTAGAGCTTGCCCGCGGCCAGGCCGAGGGCGCCAAGCAGGTGGCGGACGCCATCGTTGCGGTGTAGGTCGCCCGCAACCTGCGGGGGCTGCGGGTGGGCCGCCAGGCTTTGCCGGTGCGCGGCTGGAGGTTGAGCGGCCCGATCTCGTCCACGCAGATCACCCGGCCGCCCTGGGGCGGACGATCGTAGAGGGTCAGGACGGCTCGCATCTTGGCGATGAAGTCCGGATCATTGCTGCTCTTCCAGGTGGTCGTGGTCTGCCAGGAAACGCGGCCGGCCTTCAGGATCCGTCCCAGATGGGTCGGGAACAGCGAGGTGACCAGGCCGATCTTCTTCAGGTGGGCGGCCAGTTTCGCCAGGCTCCAGGTTGAGAATCCGGTGACGCCCCACTCGGCCGGGATCGTCCGGGCGATCAAGCAGATGCGTTCCCGCACCCACTCACCGATCCTCCTCGGACGGCCCCGCTCCATTTTGGGTCGAGCGCGTCGGCCCCCCGGCTCGTTGAAGGCGTGCACGACGTCCCGCACATAGTCGTCGCTGACCCGCATCAACGTCTTGATCGACAACGCGCTCTGGCCTTGCGCGGACATCAGGACCACGATCGCCCGCCGCAGCTTCACCGGGTCCTTCGCCCGCCGGGTGATCTGATGGAGCTTGCGGCCCTCCTCCATCGACAACGGCCACACGAACACCTCCGGTTTCCGCGCGCCACACCCACCTCCCAGACTCGACCTGGGACAAGGCTGACGCGCCACCCACCAGAGATCAATTACCCCAGCAAGGTTCCGTCATGAGCCACTAGCCCCCTTTCGTTGAGTGTCGGCGTGTCGCCCTCAAAACAGCCCCCATAAGGACGACACGCCGACACTCAACGAGAGAGACACGGGCGGAATACGGTCTGATCACAAGGTGTGCGGGTATTCGGCGGCACGGCTATGACCTTGCCGTGAAGACTCCCGGTGATGTTCCGCATGCTCTCCGCAATCGCCCATTTCGCTCCGCAGACGCCCGTCGGGTCGGCCTAACGGACAAGCAACTACGATCAGCGCAGTATCGACATGTCATGTATGACGTCTATGTAGCGGCGGACGTGGACGACTCTGTCCATATCCGTTGTGATGCCGCCGCGCTGCTGCTCCCGTCGACCGCGCTGTTCTGCGGAGTGACGGCCGCCCACCTGTACGGCGTGCCGGTGCCGGACCGAGACGAGCGGATTCACGCCGCCGTACCCGCGGGGACGCCCACCGTCGCCCGGATCGAGAAACTGAAAGTGCACAGGTACGCCATCCCGGCCGGCCACCGGACCGTCCTGCACGGACGCCGCGTCGTCGGCCCCGAGCGGCTGTTCCTCGAACTGGCGGCGGCCGTGCCCCGCATCGACCTGATCGTCGCGGGCGACCACATGCTGCGGCACCGGATCTGCGCAAGAGAGCAGCTCAACCGGTTCCTGCGCGACTGCCACCGGCGCCGGGGAGTGCGCAAGGCCAGGCTCGCCATGCCGCACCTGGAACCGCGCAGCGACTCGCCGCCCGAGACGCGGCTGCGGATGCTCATCGTGGACGCGAACCTCCCGCGGCCCGTCGCCAACCAGGACGTCTTCAACGACTGGGGCGTCTGGCTGGCGCGGCCCGACCTCTCCTACCCCGCACGGAAGATCGCGATCGAGTACGAGGGCGTCCACCACCAGCGGGACCACGTCCAGTACAGCCATGACATCGAACGCGACGGCCGCCTGATCGACCACGGCTGGCTCGTCATCCGCGTCGACAAGGAGGGCCTCTTCCGCGCCCCCCGCATCGTCGTCAACCGCGTCCGCAAGGCCCTCGCCGAGCACCGCCCCACCTGACCCCTCGTTGAGTGTCGGCGTGTCGCCCTTAAAACCCGCTCCTTAAGGGCGACATGCCGACACTCAACGCACCGGTCCTCGTCCCGCGTCCGTCAGTTGGACGGTTGGTCACGCTTCAGATCGGTGAGGAGGGCGGCGAAGGCCGAGCGGGGGAGCCGGAGGTGGCCCGCCTCCGGGTTCTTGCTGTCACGGATGCCGATGCCGTGGGAAAGGCGAGCCAATTCGACGCACTGGCCCCCGGTCTCGTCGCTGTAGCTGGACTTTCGCCAAGTGGTCATCTCATCAGTCCCAGCATGTGCTCGATCAGCGTTCGGGATTGGTCTTCGGGAAGCGCACGTGCTCCGATCCCGTCGTAGCCTACGCTCAGCTCACGAACTTCGACGGGGCGCTCGACGACCCTCCCCATGCGCCCGGATTCCAGATAAGCGACCTCGCTGTCACTCGTGGCCATGAGGCTGAGTGAGCCGCTGACACCCGGCCAGCCGGCCGAGACGGGGAACACTCTCAGACTCACGTGCTCGAGCCGTGCGACCTCAAGTAGATGTTCGAGCTGCCCTCGCATCACTCGTGAGTCGCCCACCTGCCACCACAGCACCGGCTGTGCCAGGATCACCCAGAGCTTGGGCGGCTTCGCTTCATAGAGGCGTTCTTGGCGTCCGAGTCGTTCCGCGACTGCGGCGTCGATATCGTCCACCACTCCGCCCCGCCGGAAGAGCGCCCTTGCGTAGCCCTCGCTTTGCAGGAGCCCGAAGACGACGTCCGACGTGTAGTTCTTGATCGACGTGGCCGTGCGCTCGTATTCGAGAAAGGAGCCGGCCCGGGGGCGGTCCTGGCCGTTCTTGGCGTGCTCGGCGAGGGACGTCAGCAGGTCGGCGGTGTCCCATGCCTCGTCGAGTGGTGCGAGGTTCGCCTGATTCGGGCGGCGGCGGCCCGCTTCCCAGTTTGAAACATGCGAGCGACTGGCCCTGGCGACGTCGCCTACCTGCTGGCACGTCCAACCGTGGGTCGTGCGGAGATTTCGCAGTTGGACTGCGACGAGGTCCCAGAGCGAGGAGCGCGGGTCGAGCGCGTCGTGGCTTTCCATCGGTCCCTCCCTGTAGATCCTTTGTTTTCGATGGTGCTGAAAGTGTGGTCAGGGTAATCAGCGAGCCGCACTCTTGTCCTGGAAAACCCGGGAAGGAAGGGGGAGGTCGTGGGGATTAAAGCCGCTAATTCGGGCGACTTGGACGTGGTTTGCCTGGCGGCGTCCACGGTGCCGGGTATGGTGCGGGCGCTGATCGAGTTTCGGCTCGCCGAATGGGGTCTGCCGGCCCTGGTGGGGGACGTTCATCTCATTGCCGGGGAACTGGTCGCGAATGCGATACAAAGCACGCCGGACCGGGAGATCCGGATCAGGTTCGTGCGGGAGGCGCGGGCCGTCGTGCTCCGGGTGTGGGACGCCTCGGACGCCCTGCCGGTCGCCAAGCCGGTGGTGGAACTGGCACCGGACGACATCGTCCCCGACGCGTGCGCGCTGGACGCGGGGCACGACGACGGGACGGGCGGATGGGGCCTGCCGATCGTCCAGGCCCTCGCGAGCCGGTGCGGTGTGGAGCGGACGAGCCCCGGCAAGTGGGTCTGGGCGGAGGTCGCCTTCTGATGCCCGGCCGGGTTCTCCCGAAGTGGCGGACGTACCGGCGCAGGGAATGCGCCGTCCGATATCTGGATCACTTGTCCGTCGCCGTGCGAATGGACGGCTGGCGGTGCGTGAAGTTCTACCGGGACGACCGCTTTCCTTTTGCGGAGCCGCTGTTGTGGATTTATGCGAGCGGCGTCGCCGAGGACGTGGGCGTCGTCGTGGGCGTGCGCGCCGTGCCCGGAACCGGGTGGGCCTATTGCGAGGCGCTGCGAGGTCGGAGCCGTTTCCTGTTCCCGTGCGGGGACGTCAATGCGGCGGCCGAAAGGGTCGGCCGGCTGCTCAGGCACCGCATGTTCCCGGCGACGTGGTGAGACGGTGCGCCCGTGCCCCGGCCTCGGGAGCACGGGCGCGGGGTCAGTTGTCCGGGACGGGTTCGGGGTCGCCCTTCTGCGGGGTGACGACGAGGCCGACCGAGTTCGAGCTGCGCATCCAGGCGCCGGTGATGCGGCGGTCGCCGGAAGGACGCCAGGTCGCGGGCGCGTCCCAGCCGCCGCCCGAGCCGTCGGGCTTGAACTCGCCGAGGAAGAACGCGCAGGTCAGGCCGCGGCGGTCGAGGTCTGCGAGGGCCTGGCGGACGGTGCGGCCGGTGAGGTCCAGGCTCTTCGGGTGGTCGCCGGGCCTCGGCCCGGTGTCCTGGTAGAGCTCGCCGGGGCGGGCGATGCGGCCGAGGACGATGTCGGCGCCCTCCAGATGGAACATCGTGCCGCCGAGCCGGACGCGGAGCGGGCAGGCGCCCCGGTCCGCCGGGCATGTCAGGTCGGTGTCGGACGTGCCGGTCACGCCGCCCGGCGGCAGGTCGCCGCTCGCGGCGTGCAGGGGGCCGACGCGGACGACCCGGCGCTCCTCGCCGGGCGACACCGGCACGATCCGCAGCCGGACGTCCAGGCCGAACCTCGCGAACGCCTCGCGGAACTCGCGCTGGTCGGCGTAGGCGTCCTTGACCTCGACCTCGTACTCGCCGTCGCCCGTCACGTCGATCCGCACGGCGGCGTTGGCGTAGCTGCGCAGCGGGCCGGAGTCGCGGGCGGGAAGGGCGGTGAGCGCCGCGGTGGCGGCGACGGCCACGGCGGCGGCGACCGCGAAGCGCAGGCGCAGGCGCAGGCGCAGGTGCGGGCGGAAGCGGCGGCGCGGGGCCGGGGCGGGCTCCGTGGTGATGGCCGTCAGGAGGGTGCGGGACGCCGCGTCCGATGGTGCGACGGCGTCGGCGCGGACGGGGTTCAGGGACGCCACGAGGTCGTCGACCGGGTTCGTCATGCCAGCTCGCTCCTGCTCAGGACGGGCCTGCCCGGCTCGCGTCGGTCGACTCCGGCGGCGCGCAGGGCGCGGGCGAAGCGCTTGCGGGCGCGGTGCAGGCGGATGCTCACGGCGTTGCGGGAGCAGCCGAGCACCGCGGCGATCTCCGGGACGGACAGCCCCTCCCACGCGACGAGCGTGAGGAGTTCGCGGTCGCGGGCCGGGAGGCCGTGGAACACCTCGGCGACGGGGGAGTCGTCGTGGACGGGCGCGGACAGTTCGGCGCGCAGCGCCGCCGTCTTGTGCTCGTGGCGCCGGACGCCGCGCCGGTGGTTGGCGAGGACGCGGCGCGCCACCCCGAACAGCCACAGCCGGGCCTCGTCGCCGGACGGGACGTCGGCGGCGCGCCGCCAGGCGATCGTGAAGGTCTCGGCGACGACGTCGGCGGCGTCCTCGGGGGTGTCGCAGCGGCGCAGCGCGTAGCCGAGCAGTGCTCTGTGGGTCGCGGCGTACACGTCCGCGAACTCCTTCTCATCCATGTGCGGGGGTCCTCCGCATGCGGCCTCCTCTGGGGCGGTCACCTGCACATGTCATGGGACCCCCGCGATCTTTCACCCGGCGAAGGATTCGATGTGCGACCACACCTGCGCCGGCTGCTCCTCCTGGGCGAAGTGGCCGGTGTCCTTGATGGTCGCGGTGGTGAGGTCGCGGACGCCGGCGTCGCGGAAGCCTTGCGCGTAGGCGTCGATGTCGCCGCCCTCGCCGTCGCCGCGCAGGTAGAGGAGCGGGGTCGGGGTGGGGTCGGTGTGGGCGGCGTTGTCCTTCGCGTCCTGGGTGAACGCGCGGTAGAGGTCGAAGCCGGCGGTGAGCGCGGCGCCGCCGTAGGCGGCGGCGTGGGCGGCGCGTGATTCGGGGGTGATGCGTGACGGGTCGGCGGACAGCACGTCGTAGAAGTAGTCGAAGTACTCGCGCTCGCGGCCCCGGACGAGCGTTTCAGGCAGTGCCGGGACGGCGTGCAGGCCGAAGTGCCAGATGTAGGGGTTGCGCAGGACGTCGTTCCACGGGGCCACGCCGGGGATCACCGTGTTCATGATGACGGCGCGGGCGACGGCGTACCGGCGGAGGTACGCGTAGGCGATCATGCCTCCGGCGTCGTGGCCGACGAGGGTGAGGTCGGCCAGGCCGAGCTCGTCCACAAGGCTGTGGACGAGCTCGGCGAGGGCGGTTTTGGAGCCGCCGGTGGCGGGCCCGGTGGACTCGCCGATGCCGGGGAGGTCGATCGCGATGAAGCGGGCGCCGGCGGGCGCGGCGGCCATGACGCCCGTCCACGTCCGCCATGACTCGGGCCAGCCGTGCAGGAACAGGAACGGCCGCCCGTGCGGGTCGCCGGACTCGGCGACGTAAAGCACGTGGCCGTCGATGGGGACGCGGGCCTCACGAATTGACATGTTCCATGTCTATCACAAAGCACATGAAGCATGTCTAGAATGCGGTTGTGAACGCCTACGAGCGGGGGACGGGATTCCTGCTGGCCCGGCTGGGGTCGCTGACGGCGCGGTCGTGGACGGCGTTCCTCGCCGCGCACGACCTGACGCAGGGGCAGTACGCGGTCCTGGTGACGCTCGACGAGCACGGCCCGCAGGGGCAGCGGCGGCTCGCGGGGCTCGTCGCCGTGGACGCCCGCAACATCGTCGCCGTGCTCGACTCCCTGGCGAAGCGGGGCCTCGTCGAGCGGCGTCCGGACGAGACGGACCGGCGCCGCCGCACCGTCGCACTCACCGGACGGGGGAGCGCGCTCGTCAAGGCGGTCGCGGACGCGGCGGCCGAGGAGCAGGACGGGTTCCTGAGCGCCCTCGACCCGGCGGAACGCGCCCGGCTGAACGCTCTGCTGAAGCGGCTCTACGAGTCGCACGTCGGCGGCACGGCATGACGACGGCCGCCCCGGACGAGCCGGGGCGGCCGGAGAGAGCAGAGGTCAGGACGGCTTCGGGAGCATCCGCTTCATGGCCTCGTGGGCGCCCGAGACGAGTTCGTCGCGGGGGAAGCCGGCGCGCTTCTGCGCGGCCCGGTAGTTGCCGCCCGCGACCCAGATCGGGCCGTCGGCGAGGTGCTCCAGGCCCTCGCGGGCGATGTCGTCGGGCTCGGCGACGTTCAGGCCCGGGATGTCCATGTTGAGGCCGGCACGTTCCATCGCCGGGGTGCGGGTGACGCCGAGGACGAGTTCCAGCACGTCCACGCCGTGCTCGCGCAGCTCCAGCCACAGCCCCTCGGCGAACACGCGGCCGAACGCCTTCACCGCCGAGTAGATGCTGATCTGCGGCTGGCCCATGTAGCCGGCGAGCGAGCCGACCAGCAGGATCCCGCCGCGCCCGCGCTCCTTCATCAGCGCGCCGAAGTGCTGCGTCAGGGACAGCTGCGCGGTGATGTTCAGGTCGATGACGCCCTGGAAGCGGTCCAGGTCGCCGGACACGAACTCGTGGCCGTAGCTGTTGGCGCCCGCGTTGAAGATCAGCAGCCCGACGTCCAGGCCGTCGGTCACCTCCCGGATCCGCTTCAGCGGGTCCGGGGCGACGAGGTCCAGCTCGATGGTGCGGACCTGCACGCCCTTGGCGCGGACCTCCTCGGCGGTGCGCTCCAGCGGCTCGGGCTTGCGGGCGATCAGCACGAGGTTCAGCCCCGCGTCGGCCAGCCGGTGGGCGAAGGCGGAGCCGACGCCCTCGGAGCCGCCGGCGATGACGGCCCACGGGCCATAGCGGTCGATCATTGTTCTCCGTCCAGGTCCGGGGTCCAGGCGACGCCGTTGATGTGCGAGCCGCCGTCCACGAACAGGGTGTTTCCGGTCAGGTAGCGGGCGCCTTCGGAGGCCAGGAACACCGCGACCGGCGCGATGTCGGTCTCGGGGTCGCCGAGGCGGCCCATCGGGTTGGCGGCGTCGGCGGCGGCCTCGATCTCGGGGTGCTCGGCCGCCATCCGGTGGAACGCGGCGCTCTTCGCGCCCGGGCAGACGGCGTTGACCACGACGCCGGTCGGCGCCCACTCGCGGGCCGCCGTGCGGGTCAGCGTGCGCAGCGCCTCCTTCGCCGAGTTGTACTCCAGGCTGCCCATGTGCGCGTTGACACCGTTCAGCGAGCACATGTTGATCACGCGCCCCCAGCCCTGCTTCTTCATGTGCGGGAACGCGGCGCGCATCGCCCAGAACGGGCCGTAGTAGCCCATCGCGAAACCGCGGGCGAGCTGCTCGTCGGTCTTGGTCTCGACACGGCTGACGGTCCCGGCGCCCCAGGCGTTGTTGACCAGGACGTCCACGCTTCCCCACAGGTCCGCGCAGAACGCGACCATGGCCTCGACCTGGTCGCGGTCGGTCACGTCGGTCGGGACGAACCGGGCGTCCGCCCCGAACTCCTCGGCCAGCTCGCGGGCGACCCGCTCGCCCGTCTCCGGGTTCAGCTCCGCGACCAGGACGCGGGCGCCCTCGGCGGCGAACCGGCGGGCGACGCCGCGCCCGATGCCGTCGCCGGCGCCCGTCACGATCGCGGACCGGCCGGCCAGCGCCTCACTCATCGATCACCTGATCGTCCACCACCGTGATCGCCCCGGTCAGCGCGGCCTCCTGGATCGCCGAGCGCAGCGCCGGGCACGTCTCGTGCGGGTCCGCGGCGAGCTCGGGGCAGGCGGCGCGGGCCTGCGCCGTCCACTGGATGCTCGTCTGCTCCCAGCTCGACTTGCGCACCAGCACCTCGGCGGCGCAGCGGCGGCAGCGGACGGGCAGCAGCGGCCCGTCCGCCAGCCGCTCGTCCTGGCGGACCGTCACGCCGAGGCCCCTTCGGAGGCCCGGCGCGCGAGGTTCTCCTCGACCTCCTTCTCCCACGACTCGACCGGCCGCGTCGTGTCGATCTCGAACTCGAACCGGTCGGTCATCTCCGGCTGCACGTCGGCGGCGTCCACGTAGAACTGCTGGTACCAGCGGCGCAGCTGGTAGACCGGGCCGTCCTCCTCGCACAGCAGCGGGTTGTCGATGCGGGCCTTGCGCTTCCAGATCGCGACGTCCTGCTCGAACCCGGTGAGGATGAAGGTGGACAGCTTCTCCGCGGTCGCCTCGGCGACCTCCGGCGGCAGCTTGTCGCTGTGCTGGACGATGATCCCCGAGTGCAGCGAGAACGAGTGCTCGTCGATCGGGTAGTGGCAGTTGATCAGCACCGACTGCAGGTCGTAGCCCTCGTAGTGGTACGTCAGCTCGTCGATCATGAACGACGGGCCGTGGTAGGACGCGACGGAGGTGTTGCCGAGCATCCGCGGCCCGCCCCTGCCGCTCGCCTCGCGGCGCGCGTCCGGCCGGCTCTTGCCCTTCATGATCTGCGTCGCGACCTGTCCCTCGAAGATGTTCTTGAAGAACGTCGGGAACGAGTTGTGGATGTAGAAGAAGTGCGCCATGTCGACGACGTTGTCGATGATCTCGCGGCAGTTGGTGTGGACGACCTGCTCCGTCCAGCGCCAGTCCGTCCAGTCGGCGCGGGCGGCGCCCTCGATCACCGGGATCGTCACGTCATCCGGCGGCTGCTTGCCCTCCGGGTCGTTCCAGACGAACAGCAGCTGGTTCTTCTCCATCGTCGGCCACGCGGCCGTGCGCGCGCGCAGCGGGACGCGGCGCGCGTACGGGATCTTTTTGCAGCGGCCGTCGCCGCCCCAGCGCCAGTCGTGGAACGGGCAGGCGATCTCGTTGCCCTTGACGGTGCCGTCGGACAGGTCGCCGCCCATGTGCCGGCAGTAGCCGTCCAGGACGTTGGTCTTGCCGTCCTCACCGGTGAACACCACGAGCTTCTGCCCGAACGCGTTGACCGTGTGGGGCTTGCCGTCCTTGAACGTCTCGGCCAGCCCGAGGCAGTGCCATCCCCGGGCGAAACGGGAGGAGATGGCCTCCGCCTCGATCTTGCGGACGGCGTCCGACTCGGTTGCGGTCACGTGGATCATCCCTTCAGCGATGGACGGGTGATTCGAACGGTAGGTCGAGCGCCGCGGTCCGGTCCCGGAAGTCCCGGTGGCCGGGACGTACGTCCCCGCGGCGGCACGGTGACATGGTGTCCTGCGAGGGCCGGAACGGAAAAGGCGGGAGCGAGGAGCGGGCATGAGCAACGAGGTCCTGGAAGCCGTGCGGGAGCTGCTGCCGGGGATCGCCGAGCGGGCCCGGTCCGTGGACGAGAAGGGCCGCATCCCGGCCGAGACGATGAAGGAGCTCACCGCCGCCGGCGTGTTCCGGATGCTGCAGCCGTCCCGGTACGGCGGCGCGGAGGACGACCCGGTCGCCTTCTACGAGGTGGTCCGGGCGGTCTCCGGGGCGTGCGGCTCGACCGGCTGGGTGACCGCGGTCCTCGGCGTCCACTCCTGGCATCTCGGGCTGTTCCCGGACGAGGCGCAGCGCGAGGTGTGGGGGCCGGGCCCGGACGTCCTCGCCGCCTCGTCGTACGCGCCGATCGGCCGGCTGACCCCGGTGGACGGCGGGTTCGAGGTGTCGGGGCGGTGGGCGTTCTCGTCCGGCTGCGAGTTCGCGGACTGGGCGCTGCTCGGCGGGCTGGTCGTCGGCGCGGAGGGCCGTCCGGTCGACTTCATGACCGTGCTGGTCCCGAAGGCGGACTACGAGGTCCGCCGGGTGTGGGACTCGATGGGGCTGCGCGGCACGGCCAGCGACGACATCGTCGTGGACCGGGCGTTCGTGCCCGCGCACCGCGCGATGCGCAACTTCGACCAGGCGCAGCTGCGCACGGCGGGCCGCAAGGTCAACACCGGGCCGCTGTACCGGCTGCCGTTCGGCACGATCTTCACCACGACCGTCGCGGCGAGCGTGATCGGGATGGCGGCGGGCTGCCACGACCTGTACGTCGCGCGGATGCGCGACCGGATCCGGCTGAGCCTCGGCGGCGGCCGGTTCGTTGAGGACCAGTTCGCGCAGGTCGCGGTCGCGCGGGCGGCGTCGGAGATCGACGCGGCGATCCTGCAGACCGACCGGAACGTCCGGGAGATCTACGACTACGCGGTCCGCAACGAGAAGATCCCGATGGAGCTGCGGCTGCGCGCGCGCCGCGACCAGGTGCGCGGCACCGAGCGGGCGATCGACGCGATCGACATCCTGTTCAAGACGGCGGGCGGCAACTCGCTGCACCGCGGGAACGTGATCGAGCGGGCGTGGCGGGACGCGCACGCGGGCAGCGTGCACGTGGCGAACGACGTGGAGCACGCGCTGTCGATGTACGGGCGCGGCGAGTTCGGCCTCGCCGTGGAGGACAACCTCGTCTGACGCGCCGGCCCGCCGGGCCGCTCGTCCCGGCCCGGCCCGGCTGAATGTGGATCTTCTTCACGATTCACCCGTCCCGCGGCCGCGGGACGGGTTACCGTGATGATCTCCGTCCTCTCCCGACGCCCGGAGCAGCGCCATGACCGACGAGCAGCCGGCCATCCCGATCCCCACGGACGTCCCGGCCTCGGCGCGCATCTACGGCTGGTCGCTCGGCGGCAAGGACAACTACGAGATCGACCGCCGGTTCGCGCTCGCCCACCTGCCCGCGTTCCCCGAGATCGTCGACATCTCGCGGGAGAACCGGCTGTTCCTCTACCGGGCGGTGCGGTACCTCACGCAGGAGGCGGGCATCCGCCAGTTCATCGACATGGGCTGCGGGCTGCCGACCAACGACAACGTCCACCAGGTCGCGCGGCGGTTCGCGCCGGACGCCCGCGTCGTCTACGTCGACATCGACCCGATCGTGCTCGCGCACGGCCGCGCGCTCCTCGCCGGCGACGGCAGCACCACGGTCATCAACGGCGACATGCGCGACACCGGCGCGGTCCTCGCCCACCCCGACACCCGGCGGCTGATCGACTTCTCCGAGCCGCTCGCCGTCCTCTACCTGTCGATCGGGCACCATCTGCTGGACGGCGACGACCCCCGCGGCGTCGTGCACGCCGTCCTGGACCGCGCCGTGCCCGGCAGCCACCTGGTGTTCACCCAGATCACCTCGTCCGACCCGGAGCGCCGCACCGAGATGGACGCCCGCGCGAACGGCGCGGGCATGCCGTGGCGGACCCGCAGCCGCGAGGAGGTCGACGCGCTCCTCGCCGGCCCGGCGCCCGTCGAGCCGGGCCTGGTCGACATCCGGGACTGGCGGCCCGACCCGGACCAGCCGCCGCTCGCGCCCGTGCCCGCCGAGCTCGTCCGGTTCTCGGGCGCGTCCAAGAGCCACCCCGACCTCTGCGAGTACGGCGGCGTCCTGGTCAAATGACGCGCGGCGCGCCGCCCCCCGGGCTGAGGGGACGGCGCGCCGGAGCCGTCAGCAGGTGCCGGCGGGCTGGCGGCCGGACTGCACGGCCTGGACGAACCTGAAGGCGTCGTCGAAGGACGCGCCGATGCTGGCGCGGTGGTCGGCGCCCTCGTACTCGCGGTAGGAGATGTCCGGGTACCGCTTGCACAGGTCGGCCACGACGCCCTTCGTCGCGGCGGGCGAGACCGACGTGTCGGCGGTTCCCTGCGCGACGAACGTCGGCACGCGCAGGTCGAGGGCGCTCGGCTCCTGCGCGTTGTAGTAGGCGTCGAACGCGGTCAGGTCGGCGTCCGGGCGGAAGACCTCCTTCGGCGGGATCGACGAACCGGCCTCCCTCAGCTGGGCGAGGCACGCGTCGCGCTGCCCGGACTCCAGCACCTTCGCGGCCGCCGAGGTCAGCAGGTCCTCCGGGTGGAACGACGGGTCCGCCGCCTTCACCCCGTTGAGCTGGACGAACAGGAACGGCACCGCCAGCTCCGCGCCCGGGTAGCCCGTCCGGACGTACTGCGCCGTCTCGGCCATGTGCGAGCCGGGCGCGATCGACACGGCGCCCTTCAGCCGGACGTCGCCGGCCTTCTTCGCGGCGGCGGTGAACAGCGTCGCCTGCCCGCCCTGGCTGTGGCCGGCGACGTAGAAGTTCCGGCCGATGTGCGGGTCGACGCGGTGCGCGGCGCGGACGATGTCGAGGACGGTGTTCGCCTCGCTCACGCCGTTCAGGTACGGGTGCCCGCCGGGCGTGCCCATGCCCTCGTAGTCGGTCTGGACGACGGCGAACCCGCGCGCCACCCACTTGTCGAGGTAGCCCTCGGTGATCGACAGGTAGTCGTGCGCGGGGCCGTCGGCGGTGTCGCGGGACGGCGCGCACGCGTCGGCGGTGCCGGTCGTGCCGTGCGCCCAGCTGAGCACGGGCCAGCCGCCGCGCGGCGCCTTGCCCTTCGGCACGGCGACGGTGCCCGTGACCGTGATGCGCTTGCCGCCGACGCCCTCCGAGACGTAGCTGATCGCGCGGGTGGACGAGGCGGACGGCAGCGCCGCCGCGGTGTGCAGCGGCCGGCTGGAGAGCAGCGTCCCCCGGTGACCCGGGTCGGCTTGGGCTGGAAGCGCGGTGGCGAGGCCGGCCGCGGTGACGGCGGCGGCCGCGATCGCGGCCGCGCGCCCCCTGGCTGAAGTCAAGTGCGGTTCCTCCTCATGTCCTGGACGGCGCGGTAGGCGAAGGCCATCGCCGATCCGATCGGGATGCCCGGCCCGGGGTAGACGGGGCCGGTGAACGAAGCGCTGGTGTTGCCCGCGGCGTAGAGGCCGGGGACGGGGCGGTCCGAGCCGTCGAGGACGCGGGCGTCGGGGTCGGTGCGCAGGCCGCCCTTCGTCCCGAGGTCGCTGAGCACGATCTCCGCCGCGTAGTACGGCGGCTCGCCGACCGGGCCGAGGCCCGGCTTACCGCCGGTGAAGAACAGGTCGTAGGGGTCCTCGCCGCGGTGGAAGTCCTCGTCGACGCCCTTCGCGGCGAAGCCGTTGAACCGTTCCACGGTCGCGGCGAGCGCGTCGGCGGGAAGGCCGGTCCTGGCGGCGAGCTCGGCGAGCGAGCCCGCCTCGATCCACCTGCCCGACGCGACCTGCTCCTCCAGCGCCACCGGCGGGACGGAGATCGCCGGCAGCCCCTTCGAGCGGGCGTCGAAGATCAGATGGAACGGTCCCTCGGCCGCCGCGAGCCGCCGCCCCATCTGGTCGTACGGCAGGGACTCGTTGGCGAACCGGCGGCCCGCGCCGTCCACGATGAGGCCGCCGCGGAAGCCGAGCGTGAACGCGGGCAGCCCGTCCGGCGTCAGCACGCCGGGGCAGAACCACGCCTGGTCGAGCAGGCCCGTCGCCGCGCCGATCGCGGTCGCCGCGGTGATCGCGTCGCCGGTGTTGGCGCCGTCCGGGGCCATCGTCCAGCCCGCGCCGCCGGGGACGGCCCGCTCGCCGCGCAACTCGGCCGACGACTCGAACCCCCCGGCCGCGAGCAGCACGCCGCGCCGGGCCCGGAGCCGGACCGGGCCGTCCGCCGTCGCCGCGACCACGCCGGTGACCCGGCCGTCCTCGACGACCAGGTCCGTCAGCGCGGTGCCGGTGCGGACGTCGCCGTTGCCCGTCTCGGTGATCGCCAGCAGCAGCCGGCCGATCAGCGCCCGGCCCTGCACCAGCGGCTTGGACGCCGAATGCCCGCGCCCCGCCCGGTCCCGGTCGACCGGCGGCCGGACGAGCCCGGCCCGCTCACCGAGCCGCTCGGCGGGCAGCGGCAGCGGGACGAACGAGCGGCCCATGTCCATGCGGCCGGGCGCGTCGTAGTAGTCGGGGAACGGCTGGAACTCGAACTCGATCGCGGGGTCCCGCTCCAGGAACTCCACCAGTTCGGGGGCCGTCTCCAGGAACGCCTCCCGGTGCGCGGCGGTGCCGTCGCCGATCAGCGCCCGCAGGTAGGTGCGCGCCGACCCGGCCGAGTCGCCGATCCCGGCCCGCTCCTGCACCCGCGTGCCGGGCAGCCAGATCGCCGAACCCGAGTACGCCGACGTCCCGCCGAGCACCCCGGTCTTCTCCAGCACCGCCGTCCGCAGCCCGCCGGAGGCCGCCGCGAGCGCCCCCGCCATCGCGCCGGCCCCCGAACCGGCCACGACCACGTCGTATTCGTCGTCCCACGATTCCCCGGCGTTTCCCACGTGACGTCCCCTTCGAGCCTCGGGTGCTGGCGCGGCCACAAGGTAAGCGGGGGCGCGGCGCACCGGGACGCCCGGTCCCACTGACCGGTATCGACGATCGCGGGACGTGCCGGGACTCCGGATATTGTTCCTTGTCGGTACGGGAAAGGACCGTGCGGGCACCGGAAGGACCATGGGGGAGACACCGTGGCGAGGATCGCGTCGGCGAGGCTGTCCGCCGAGCCGAGCTCACCCGAGCAGCACGACCGCCGCCAGCGCATCCTGCGCGCGGCGGCGCGCATCGGCGCGGAGAAGTCCCTCGAACGCGTCCAGATGCACGAGGTGGCGAAGGCCGCCGGGGTCGCGATCGGCACCCTGTACCGGTACTTCCCGTCGAAGGTGCACCTGTTCACCGGCGTCATGGCCGCGCAGGTCGACCGGCTCCGCGACCAGGTCACCGAGCCCGCCGCCGGCACCGCCCCCGAGGAGGCCGTCGCCGACCTGCTCGTGCAGGCCAGCCGGTACCTGATGGCGCAGCCGGTGCTGTCGACGTCGATGCTGCACGCGTCCAACACCGCGCACGTCGCGACGGTCGCCGACACCGTCCACATCGACAACACCTTCCGCGAGATCCTGCTGCGCGCCGTCGGCATCGAGGTGCCGACCGCGCAGGACGTCACGCTCGTCCGGCTGCTGATGCAGTGCTGGTACGGCGTGCTGCAGTCGAGCCTGAACGGGCGCGCGTCCATGGCGGACGTCGAGACCGACATCCGGCTGGCCTGCAAGCTGCTGCTCGCACCCCGCTCCAACGCCCCGCGCAAGCCCCCGGGGGACGCGGCGGAGTAGACGCTCCCGTTCATCGGGACCGTCCCGGCGGGCGCGCCGGACCGCGGTTAGCGTTCCGGCATGAATCGCTATGACGGCGTGAAAGTGCTGCTCACCGGCGCCGCGTCCGGCATCGGGCGGGCCACCGCGCACCGGCTCGCCGCCGAGGGCGCCGCGGTCTACGCGGTGGACCTGTCCGCGGACGGGCTCGCCGAGACCGCCGCCGGCGCCGCGGGGCCGGGCACCATCGCCACGCGGGTCGCCGACGTCACCGACGAGCCCGCCGTGATCGCCGCGGTCGCGGGCGCGGCGGACACGCTCGGCGGCATCGACGTCCTCGTCAACGTCGCGGGCGTGCACAAGACCACCCCGATCGAGACGCTGTCGGCCGAGGACCTCACCCGGATCTTCACCGTCAACATGGTCGGCACCGCGCTGTTCTGCCGCGAGGCGCTCAAGCACCTGCCCGACGGCACCGGCGTCATCATCAACACCTCGTCGCTGTCGGCGACGCAGGGCAACCCGTACATGACGGCGTACGCGGCGTCCAAGGGCGCCGTGCTGGCGTTCTCGCTGAGCCTCGCCGCCGAGCTGTCGGCCCGCCGCATCCGCGTCGTGCCGATCTCCCCGGGAACCGTCAACACCCCGCTGACCAGGGCGGACATGTTCCCCAAGGGGATCGACCTCAGCTACTTCGCGCGGATCGTCGCGCCGTTCGGGGTCGCCGACCCGGCGCAGATCGCGTCCGTCATCGCGTTCGCCGCGTCGTCCGACGCCGGCTACCTGACCGGCGCCGAGCTGCGCGTCGACGGCGGCTCGCACATGTAGCCCGCCCGGGCGGCCGGGCCGTCCGGACCGTCTTGGGACACTCGAAAGGAAGTCGTACATGGGACGCACCATCGCCGTGAGCGGGTCGGCCTCGGGCATCGGGAAGACGCTTGCGGAGCTGCTGCGCGAGCAGGGCGACGAGGTCGTCGGGGTCGATCTGCGCGACGCCGAGGTGTGCGCCGACCTCAGCACCGCCGAGGGCCGGATCCAGGCCGTCGCGGAGGTGCTGGAACGCTCCGGCGGCGCGCTCGACGGCGCCGTCGCCTGCGCCGGGGTCACCGGGCCGACGCCGCTGACCGTCCAGGTCAACTACTTCGGCGCGGTCGCGCTGCTGGACGGCCTGCGCCCCGCGCTCGCCGAGGCGCGGGCGCCGCGCGCCGCCGTGGTCGGGTCGATCTCCGGGACGCAGCCGCTGGACGACGCGGTGCTGCGCGCCTGCCTGGAGGGCGACGAGCCCGCCGCGCTCGCGGCGGCGGACCGGGTGCTGGAGAGCGGGAAGGGCAACAAGCTGTACCCGTCGTCGAAGTCGGCGCTGGCGCAGTGGCTGCGGCGCGTGTCGGTGTCGCCGGAGTGGGCGGGCGCGGGCATCCCGCTGAACGCGGTCGCGCCGGGCGTCGTCCGGACGCCGATGAGCGCGCCGCTGTTCGAGGACGAGAAGATGTTCAAGATCATGAACGAGGCGGTGCCGATGCCGCTGAACGGGTACGCCGACCCCATCGTGATCGCCGAGGCGCTGGCCTGGCTGGTGTCGCCGGCGAACTCGCACATGGCGGGCCAGGTCGTCTACGTGGACGGCGGGGCCGAGGCCACCCTGCGGGGCCCATCCGTATTCTGAGCTGCACCGTCTTCTGAGCCGCACCGTCTTCTGAGCGGCACCGTCTTCTGAAAGGCTGCCGAAAGCGCCGAAGGCCGCCCCTCCGCGCCGGGGGCGGCCTTCGGACGTGCCGGTCAGCGGGCGTTGGTGCCGGTGTCGTCCAGCTTGGCGACGCTGTAGGCCGCGTAGGTCCTGTGCGGGTCGCGTCCCTCGAAGTACGGGGTGACCTGCGCGCCGAACTCCTCGACGGAGAACACGCCGTTCCCGGCGGTGAACTTCTGCTCGACGACCGGCGCGGCCATCAGCGCGACCATGTCGCCGTACACGATGAACACCTGGCCGCTGATCTTCTCCGCGGCGGGCGAGGCGAGGTAGCCGACGAACGTGCCGACGCGCTCGGGCGCCATCGCGTCCAGGCCGCCGGGGGAGGTGCCCTCGCCGAAGGTCGCCTCGGTCATCGACGTGCGCGCGCGCGGGCAGATCGCGTTGGCGCGCACCCCGTACCGGCCGAGGCCCGCGGACGTGGACAGGGTCAGCGCGACGATGCCGGCCTTCGCGGCGGAGTAGTTCGGCTGGCCCGCCGACCCGAACAGGAACGCCTCGGACGCGGTGTTGACCACGCGGCCGTAGACCGGGCCGCCGGCGGCCTTGCTCGCCGCCCGCCAGTGCACGGCCGCGGCGCGCGACACCGCCGCGTGCCCCTTCAGGTGGACGTGGATGACGTCGTCCCAGTCGGACTCGGACAGGTTGAACAGCATCTTGTCGCGCAGCACGCCGGCGTTGTTGACCAGCACGTCCAGCGAGCCGTAGGTGTCGACGGCGGCGGAGACGAGGGTGTCGCCCATCGACCAGTCGCCGACGTCCCCGGTGACCGCGATCGCGTTCCCGCCCGCGCCGGTGATCTCGGCGACGACCTTCTCGGCGGCCGGGCCCACGTCGTTGACGACGACGTTGGCGCCCTGCGCGGCGAGCGCGAGGGCCTCGGCGCGGCCCAGCCCGGCGCCCGCGCCGGTGACGACGGCGGTGCGGCCCGCCAGGGAGAGGTCAGCGTTCATCGGTGCTCCCGGTGTGTCCGTACGACTGGTGTCGGTGCGACTGTGGTGTCGGTGTGACTGTGGTGTCGGTGCGATTCGCGTCGGCGGGATGGGCGCCGGTGGAATCGGCCGGACGGAGACTAGTACGTATTCTAGTTCGCTCGCGGCGGGCGTCCCGCTGAGCGGATCCGGGCTGGTCCGGAGGTCGGGGCGGACCGGTGAGTGGGACGGCGTTTGCCAGCGGTGAGAACCAATTCTAGTGTCGCCGCCATGACACTTCAGCTGGCGTCCCTGTTCGAGGCGGTGGCCGCGGCCGTTCCGGACCGCCTCGCAGTGGTCTGCGACGAGCGCAGGCTCACCTTCGCCGAGCTCGACGCGCGCGCGGACGCGGTGGCGCGCGCGCTGCGCGAGGCCGGCATCGGCCCAGGGGAGCACGTCGGCGTGCACATGCCCAACGGCATCGAGTACGTGGAGACCCTGCTCGGCTGCCTGAAGGCGCGGACCGTCCCGGTCAACATCAACTACCGGTACACCGACCGCGAGCTGCACCACCTCTACAGCGACGCCGGCCTCGCCGCCCTGGTCGTCGACGAGGAGTACGCGCCGCCCGCCGCCCGCGTCGCGCACGACTGCCCCGACCTGCGGCACGTCGAGATCGTCCGGTCGGGTGTCACGACCGGCGAGGCGCCGGAATGGCCGTCCCGGATCAACGTCGCCGACTACGCCGCCGAACCGGGCGAGCCCGACCCGTCCCTCCGCGAGGGCCGGAGCCCCGACGACCACTACGTCCTCTACACCGGCGGCACGACCGGCCTGCCGAAGGGCGTCGTCTGGCGGCACGAGGACTTCTACATGGCCGCCGTCAGCGGCGGGAACCCGTACGGCGACCCGCACCTCACCGCCGAGGACCTCGCCACCGCCGCGAAGGCCGGCACCGGGTTCGGCTACCTGCTGACGATGCCGCTGATGCACGGCGCCGCCGCGTACACCCTGCTCATCGCCCTGTACGGCGGCTCGCACGTGATCCTGGCGCGGCGCTTCGACCCGATCGCGACGCTCGGCCAGATCGAGCGCGAGAAGCCGATGATCGTCACGGTCGTCGGCGACGCGATCGCCCGCCCGCTCGCCGACGCGATCCGCGCGCACGGCGCCGGGTACGACCTGTCGTCGGTGAAGGTCGTCGGCTCGGGCGGCGCGATCTTCTCGCGCAGCGTCCAGCAGGAGTTCGCCGAGCTCATCCCCGGCATCTACATCAACAACGGGTTCGGCGCGTCCGAGTCCGGCATCGACGGCAGCATCCAGGTCGGCGCGGACGGGCTGATGCGGATCGCCCCGAACCCGCGCCTCACCGTCGTCGACTCCGGCATGAACCCGATCCCGCCGGGGTCGGACGAACTCGGCGTCGTCGCGCGGTCCGGGCACGTCCCGCTCGGCTACCACAACGACCCGGACAAGACCGCCCGCACGTTCCCGGTGGTCGGCGGGACGCGGTGGGCGATCCTCGGCGACATGGCCCGCGTCGAGGCCGACGGCACCACCGTCGTCCTCGGCCGCGGCTCCGGCTGCATCAACACCGGCGGCGAGAAGGTCTTCCCCGAGGAGGTCGAGCAGGCGCTCAAGGCGCACCCGGCGGTGATGGACGCGCTGGTCGCGGGCGTCCCCGACGACCGGTTCGGCGAGCGCGTCGCCGCCGTCGTCGAGCTGCGGCCCGGCACGTCCGCCACCACCGACGACCTGCGCGCGCACTGCCGCGAGCACCTCGCCGGCTACAAGATCCCGGCGCTCGTCGCCTTCACCGACGAGGTCGTCCGCTCGCCGAGCGGCAAGGCCGACTACCGCTGGGCCAAGCGCGTCCTCACCGACCACACCCGTTGACTTGCGGCGTGTCGGCCTTAAAAGGCCGCTCTTAAGGACGACACGCCGCAAGTCAACGAAGACCGAAGGAGAACCCATGGCTGAGGCCGTGATCGTCGACGCCGTCCGGACGCCGGTCGGCAAGCGCTACGGCGCGCTGTCCGGGCTGCACCCGGCGCAGCTGCTCGGCCTGGCGCAGAAGGGGCTGCTGGAGCGCGCGGGCGTCGACCCGGCGGCGGTCGGGCAGGTCGTCGGCGGCTGCGTGACGCAGGTCGGTGAGCAGTCCAACAACGTCACCCGCAACGCCTGGCTGTACGCGGGCCTGCCCTACACGACGGCCTGCACGACGATCGACTGCGCGTGCGGGTCGTCGCAGCAGGCGGTGCACCTGATCGCGGGACTGATCGCGTCCGGCGCCATCGACGCCGGCATCGGCTGCGGCGTCGAGGCGATGAGCCGGGTGTTCCTCGGCCAGGCCCTCGCGCCCGGCACCGGCAGCCCGGCCCCCGACGGCTGGGAGATCGACTACCCCGACCAGTTCACCGCCGCCGAGCGGATCGCGAAGAAGCGCGGCATCACCCGCGCGGACGCCGACGCGCTCGGCCTCGCGTCGCAGGCCAAGGCGCGGCGCGCGTGGGACGAGGACCGGTTCGCCGGCCAGATCGTGCAGATCGAGGCGCCCGTCATGACCAAGGAGGGGCCGACCGGCGAGACCGCCGTCGTCACCCGCGACCAGGGCCTGCGCGACACCACCGCCGAGGGCCTGGCGAAGCTGAACCCGGTCATCCCGGACGGGATCCACACCGCCGGGAACTCCTCGCAGATCAGCGACGGCGCCGCCGCCGTGCTGCTGATGTCGGCGGAGAAGGCCGCCGCGCTCGGGCTCCGGCCGCGCGCCCGGATCGTCGCGTCCGGCATGGTCGGCTCCGACCCGTACTACCACCTGGACGGCCCCGTCGAGGCGACCGCGCACGTGCTGGACCGCGCCGGGATGAAGCTCTCCGACATCGACCTCGTCGAGATCAACGAGGCGTTCGCGTCGGTCGTGCTGTCGTGGGCGTCGGTGCACGAGCCCGACATGGACAAGGTCAACGTCAACGGCGGCGCCATCGCCCTCGGCCACGCCGTCGGCTCCACCGGCGCCCGGCTGATCACCCAGGCCGTGAACGAGCTGGAGCGGGCGGACAAGTCCACCGCGCTCGTCACCATGTGTGCCGGCGGCGCGCACTCCACCGCCACCATCATCGAACGGATCTGAGGACTCACGCATATGACCATCGGGCTGACCGAGGAGCACCGCGACCTGCGGGACGCGGTGCGGGCCTTCACGTCCCGGCGGGTGACGCCGGCGGTCGTCCGCGCCGCCGTCGACGCCGGGGCCGAGGAGGCGCCCGCGTTCTGGGACGACCTCGCCGGGCAGGGGCTGCTCGGCCTGCACCTGCCGGAGGACGCGGGCGGCGCCGGGTACGGGCTGGTCGAGCTGGCCGTCGTGCTGGAGGAGCTGGGCCGCGCGATCACGCCCGGGCCGTTCCTGCCGACCGTCCTCGCGAGCGCGGTGCTGCACCGCGCCGGGCACACCGAGCACCTCTCAGGACTGGCGTCGGGCGGGGTGCTCGGCGCGGTCGGTCTCGACTCGGGCGGCCTCACGGTGGCACGTTCCAACGGCGGCGGGGTCGTGCTGGACGGCGTCTCCGCCCCGGTACTCGGCGGCCAGCTCGCCGACGTGTTCGTCCTGCCCGCCGCCGACGGCGACGCCGCGGTCTGGGCCGTGCTGCCGCGCGACGCCGTCACGGTCGAGGCCCTGCCGAGCCACGACCTCACCCGCCGCCTGGCCAGGGTCAGGTTGGAGAACGCGACCGTCCCCCCGGAGTCGGTCGTGAATGTCGACTCGCAGGACGTGCGGGACCTCGCCGCCGCCCTGTTCGCCGCCGAGGCGTCCGGCCTCGCCGACTGGGCGACCACCACCGCCGCCGAGTACGCCAAGGTCCGCGAGCAGTTCGGCCGCCCCATCGGCCAGTTCCAGGGCGTCAAGCACCGCTGCGCCCGCATGCTCGCCCACGCCGAGCAGGCCCGCGCCTGCGCCTGGGACGCCGCCCGCGCCCAGGACGACCCCGCCGCCAAGCCCGGCGAGGCGTCCCTCGCCGCCGCCACCAGCGTCCAGGCCGCCTTCCAGACCGCCAAGGACTGCATCCAGACCCTCGGCGGCATCGGCTTCACCTGGGAGCACGACGCGAGCCTCTACCTGCGCCGCACCCAGACCCTGCGCGTCCTGCTCGGCTCCACCCCCTCCTGGCGGCGCCGCGTCGCGACCCTCACCCTCGACGGCGTCCGCCGCGAACTCGGCGTCGACCTGCCGCCGGAGGCCGAGACGATCCGCGCCGAGATCCGCGCCGAACTCGCTCCCGCCAAGGCCCTCACCGGCAAGGAGCGCACCCGCTACCTCGCCGACCGCGGCTACACCGCCCCGCACTTCCCCGCCCCCTGGGGCAAGGGCGCCGACGCCGTCACCCAGCTCGTCATCTCCGAGCAGATGCGCGCCGCGGACCTGCGCGCCCACGACATGATCATCGGCAACTGGGTCGTCCCGACGCTGATCGCGCACGGCTCGCCCGCCCAGCACGAGCGGTTCCTGCCCGCCTCGCTGCGCGGCGACATCCGCTGGTGCCAGCTGTTCTCCGAACCCGGCGCCGGCTCCGACCTCGCCGCCCTGTCCACCCGCGCCGAGAAGACCGACGGCGGCTGGAAGATCACCGGGCAGAAGGTCTGGACGTCGATGGCCCGCGAGGCCGACTGGGGCATCCTGCTCGCCCGCACCGACCCGTCCGTCCCCAAGCACAAGGGCCTGTCGTACTTCCTGCTCGACATGAGATCGCCGGGCATCGACATCCGTCCCCTGCGCGAGCTGACCGGCGACGAGCTGTTCAACGAGGTTTTCCTCGACGGCGTCTTCATCCCCGACGACCTGCTCGTCGCGCGGCCCGGCGACGGCTGGAAGCTCGCCCGCACCACCCTCGCCAACGAGCGTGTCTCGCTGTCCAACGACTCCTCGCTCGGCAGCGGCGGCGAGGCCCTCCTCGAACTCGCCGCGTCCGGCGGCGGCGGTTCCCCTTCGTCGGACGGAGCCAACGGGGAGCGCCTCACCACCCTCGGCGGCATCCTCTGCGACGCCCAGTCCAGCAGCCTGTTCGGCCTGCGCACCACGCTGCGGTCCCTCGCCGGCGGCCAGCCCGGCGCCGAGTCCAGCATCGGCAAGCTCATCGGCGTCGAGCACATCCAGCAGGTCTGGGAGACCGCCGTCGACTGGATCGGCGCGGACGCGCTGACCGGCGAGGGCGCCGGGGGCATGCAGGACCCGACCTGGATGTTCCTGAACTCCCGCAACATGTCGATCGCGGGCGGCACCACCGACGTCCAGCTCAACATCATCGGCGAGCGGATCCTCGGGCTGCCCCGCGACCCGCGGCCGGCCGGGAGGGCCTCATGACGATGGACCTGCAGACCGGGCGCTGCGGCGTGGACGGTGCCGCCGCCGCGGCCCGCCGGGTGATCGACGCGCTCGTCCGCGCCGGCGACATCTCCGGCGCCGACATGGCCGGCATCGCCGACCGCCTCAACGCCGTCGCCGACGACCTCGAAGCCCAGGCCCCGCCGCTGCGCGACCGCCTGGTGAACATGTGGCGCGGCGACGGCAACACCCGCCACGACCCGGCCGCCGGCCCGGAGAACCCGATCGCCCCGCCGCTGGCCTACACCGGCCGCCCGGACGGCTCCATCGAGAGCACCGTCACGCTCGGCCTGCCCTACCAGGGCCCGCCGTCCAGCGTCCACGGCGGCGTCTCCGCCCTCCTGCTCGACCACACCCTCGGCGTCGCGAACGGCCGGGCCGGCACGTCCGGCATGACCGCCGAGCTGACCCTGCGCTACCACCGCCCGACGCCGCTGTTCGAGCCCCTGACCGTCACCGCCCGCCAGGTCTCCGTCGACGGCCGCAAGATCCGCACCACCGGCGCCATCGCCGCCGCCGGCCGCACCTGCGTCACCGCCGAGGGCCTCTTCATAGCCAAGCCGCTACCCCGCCCCCGCTGACCCTTGTGCGGTGGGCCGCCGATTCTCGCCCGAGATCACGTAGATGCGTTCGGCGTAGAACGCATCTACGGCCGATCGCGCATGTCCCGGATCAGTGCCGGTAGAGCCGCTCCCGGGCGTCGTCGCGGAGGCGGCGGGCGATCGTGCCGTAGTCGGCGGCGAGTTCGGCGCGGATGCGCTCCTCCTCACCGGGCTCCATGGCGACCGCCGGTTCGGCGGCCGGACGGCCGCGCAGCACCGCCATGCGCAGATGCGTGGGCGGGTGGCTCTCGTCCACGCGCAGGGCCCGGTGCGCGGCGGTGCGGCGGCGGCGTTCGCGCTCGGACTCGGGGACGGCGGCGAGCGCGTCGCGGTAGGCGTCCCAGTAGTCCGTCTTGCGGTCGTTGAGCATGTGCTGCTGGACGGTCGTGGCGTGCGTGTCCTCCGCGACCAGGAGGGTGCCGAGCATGTCGGCGGTGGCGGCCGGTGACGCGATCCGGGCGGCGAGGTCGTCGGCGAGGTACTCGGCCCGCTGCCCGGCGCGGAGGGTGAGCGCCCGCTGGAGGACGAACACGGCGGCGACCAGGCCGCTTGCCGCCCGCTGGATCGTCCGCACCGCGAGGTCGATGAAGTAGTTCTGCCTGTGGTCCCTAGGGCCCGGCCGGAGGAGGCCGTGCAGGCGGCCCAGCGTGGACAGGGACGTGCCGACGATCACCCCGTGCCTGGCGTCGCCGTTCACGCCGTGCGCCAATTCGTGGCCCAGCAGCGCGACCTTCTGCCCGGGCGGCATCGCCTCCCACAGCGGGAGCCCGAGGACCAGGACACGGCGCCGGCGCAGCCCGAGCGCGGCATAGCCGGCGTTGTACGCCTCGGACGGGACGACGGCGTCGATCGACCGCGCCCCCAGTTCGGACGCCACCCGGTCGAGCAGGCCGAACAAGGCGGGCGCGTCGTCGCGGCGGCGGACGTCCGGTGTCTTGCGCAGGCTGCCGAAGCGCGGCCGGATCGCCCAGGCGATCAGCGCGGCCACGATCGCCAGGACGACCGTCACGATGTTCGGGATCAGGACGATCAGGCAGACGGCGGTGGCGGCGAGGGCGACGGCCAGCGCGTGCACGCAGAGCGCGACCCCGTAGGAGGCGACCCGCGCGGCGTCCCATCCCGGGCGGTGCGCGGGGGAGCCCGCCACCTCCTCGTACAGCGACTCCACCATCCGCGCCGACCTCTGGTCGAGGCGCGCGCGGAGAAGGCCGGGCCGCGGGACCGGGGTGGCGGGCGCCGTGATCACGCCCCACCCGCAGGCCGCGCACCAGGCCGGAAAGCCCGCCACCGGCGTCAGCGGGTCGGCGCAGTCCGGGCACTGGTCGGGCGTGATCACTCCGGTCATGGCCGAGGATCTTAGGGCGATCTTCGGGGTGCCGGCCGGTTCGTCCGGTAACGAATCAGCCGAGGGTCTTCTCGACCTCGCGCCGGATGACCTTGCCGGTGGCGTTGCGGGGGAGGGGCGCGGTGGTGATCTTCCAGCGGGACGGGACCTTGAAGTAGGCGAGGCGGTCGCGGGCGAAGGCGGCCAGCTCGTCCCCGGTGGCGGGGGTGCCGCCGAAGACGACGACGGCGAGCACCTCCTGGCCGAGGTCGGGGTGCGGGACGCCGAGGACGATGCACTCGCGGACGCCCGGGTACTCGGCGAGGGCGTTCTCGATCTCGGCGGGGTAGACGTTCTCGCCGCCGCGGATGATCAGGTCGGAGCGGCGGGCGGTGAGGCGGAGCCGGCCCTGCTCGACGGTGCCGATGTCGCCGGTGCGCAGCCAGCGGTCCGGGCCGATGGCGCGGGCGGTGGCGTCCTCGTCGCGCCAGTAGCCGAGCATGTTGTAGGCGCTGCGGACGCAGACCTCGCCCTCCTCGCCCTCCGGCAGCGGCTTGCCGTCGGGGTCGCGGATCTCCAGCGCGACGCCGGCGACGGGGCGGCCGAGGGTGCCCGGGGACTCGGCGAGGTCCATGGGGGACGCGACGGCGACGCCGGTGCAGGTCTCGGTGAGGCCGTAGCTGTCGACGAGGGCGTTCGCGGCCGGCGGGAACGCGGCGCGCAGCTTCTCCTTGAACGCGGGGGAGGACGGCGCGGACGCCAGCGCGAACCCGGTGAGCGAGGACGTGTCGTAGCGGGACAGGTCGCCGTGCTCGATCATCCGGTTCGCCATCGTGGGGACGGCGCCCCAGTTCGTGACGCGCTCCTTCTCGATCAGCCGCAGCACCTTGTCGACGTCGAACGCGCCCTCGTGCATGACCACGGCGCTGCCGGTGGCGAGCCGGGGGACGGCGAGGTTGTGCAGGCTGGCGATGTGGAACAGCGGGAGCGCGAGCAGGTAGCTGCGGGTCGCCGGGTCGGTGGGGTCGCCGAACGCGCGCAGCAGCGCGTCGTTCAGCCGGTGGTACTCGATCACCGAGGCGAGGTTGCGGTGCGAGTGCACCGCCCCCTTCGGGCGGCCTGACGTGCCGCTGGTGTAGAGGATGACCGCCGGGTCGTCCTCGGCGGCGGCCGGGACGTCGAGGGCGGCGGACGGGTAGCGGGCCGCGAGGGCCGGGACGTCCTCCTCGATCGTCAGGACGCGGGTCCCGGCGGGCATCTGCGCGGCGCGCTTGGCGTCCGCGACGACGATCGCCGGTTCGGTGTGGCCGAGCGCGTACTCGATCTCGCGGGGCGCCCACCAGGCGTTGTAGCCGACGGCGATGGCGCCCGCGGCGATCGCGCCCCAGAACGCGACGATCCACTCCGGGGAGTTCGCGGCGTCGATGGCGATCCGGTCGCCCGGTTGCACGCCGTGGTCGTCGCGCAGCGCCTTCGCCAGCGACGCGGCCTGCGCGGCGTGCTCGGCGAAGCTCAGCCGGCGCGTCGCCGTGACGATGTAGTCGCGGTCGCCGTGCTCGGCGGAGCGGGCGAGCACCTCGCCGAGGCTGCGGGGCCGTCCGGCGAACACCGGCAGCCGGGCGCCGAGGACGTCCTCCTCGCGCAGTTCGAACTCGCCGCCGGGACCGGTGAGCCGCTGCATGATCTCCATCGCCGTCGTGGGCATCGGGGGCCTCCTCCTCGCGTGGCCGCAGGCTCTCACCTCGGCCGCGCTTCCCAGCGGGTCTTTCCGCTGAGCGAGACGAGCCGCAGGTTACCCGGTCGATTTGGAGCGTTCCCGGTGAGCGGGACTGCGGCGAACGGGTGGGCCGCGTCACATCACCATGACCGCACCAGGACGGATGCGGAGGGATGACATGGGAAGCCTCGACGGCAAGGTCGCGATCGTCACCGGCGCGGGCCAGGGCGTCGGCCAGGGGATCGCGCTCGCGCTGGCGTCGGAGGGCGCGGCGATCGCGGTGCTCGGCCGGACGGCGGCCAAGCTGGAGACGACGTGCGGCCTCGTCCGGGAGCGGGGCGCCGAAGCCGGGCCGTTCGCCTGCGACGTGGCCGACACCGAGGCGATCCCCGGCGTGGTGGACGAGGTCGCCGCCCGGTTCGGCGGCGTCGACATCCTCGTCAACAACGCCTACTCGGGCGCCTACGGGCCGCTGCTGACGATGAGCGACGCCAAGTTCCAGAAGGGCTTCATGACCGGGCCGTTCGCGGCGTTCGCGTTCATGAAGGCGTGCCACCCGCACATGAAGGCGCGCGGCGGCGGCAGCATCGTCAACCTCGTCACGTCCGCGATGGTCCGCTGGGACCCGGCGACGTACGGCGCGTACGCGGCGGCCAAGCAGGCGCTGCGCTCGCTCACCCGGACGGCCGCCGCCGAGTGGGGGCCGGACGGCATCCGCGCCAACTCCATCGCCCCGCATGCCCTCTCACCTGGGCTGAAGCAGTGGGCGGAGGCGAACCCGGAGGCGGCGGAGGAGTTCCGCAAGACCATCCCGCTCGGCTACATCGGCGACTGCGAGGCCGACATCGGCAACGCCGTCGTCGCCCTCGTCCAGCCGGCCATGCGCTACCTGACCGGGGCCACCGTGCCGCTGGACGGCGGCCAGGCGTACTTCGGCTGATCACCAGGCCGGCCGGAAAGACCACGCCCCCCGCCGCACCCCACCCACCCCACCGCCGCTTCGGTGCGGCCGGTGAAAGGAGAACGGCCGAATGAAGGTCGACAAGATCGGGCGCCTCGCAGCGGGCGCCCTCGCGGTGACGCTGCTGGCGTCCTGCGCCAGCTCGCGGTCCGGGACGGACGCGACGTCCGGCGGCGGCGGGACGCGCGACGGCGGCGCGGAAGGCGCCGCCGCGTCCGCCACGTCGTTCGGGACGATGCCGTCCCCCTGCGGCAAGGGCGACGCGAAGGGCTCCACGGACCAGGGCGTCACCGACAGCGAGATCCGGATCGGGTTCGGCGACGACCGCGGGTTCACCTCGGCGCCGGGCCTGTCCAAGGAGATGGGCGACGCCGTCAGCGCCATGATCGACTGGTGCAACCAGCAGGGCGGCATCAACGGGCGCAAGATCAAGGGCGACCAGTACGACGCCGCCTACACCCAGTCCGTGAAGGTCGTGCAGCAGGCATGCAAGCAGGACTTCATGCTGGTCGGGCAGGGTTTCGCGATGGACGACGCGGCCGAGCAGTACCGGGTCGGCTGCAAGCTGCCGACGGTCGCCGGCTACACCGTGGGCCCGAACGCGGCGATGGGGCCGATGAAGTACGAGGCCGTCCCGTACCCGGTGGACATGATGAACATCGGCGCGCTGCGGATCGCGGAGAAGCAGTTCCCCGACTTCAAGGGCAAGACGGACCTGCTGCACACGACCTCGCCCGCGGTGGAGACCGGCAACAGCAAGATCGCCGCCGCGATGAAGCAGATCGGCATCACGCCGCTGGACTGCGGTGTCAAGACCAACAACGCCGGTGAGAGCAGCTACACCCCGTTCGCGCTGAAGCTCAAGAAGTGCGGCGCGAAGAACCTGTGGACGTCCGGGTCGCCGACCCCGGCCGCACTCGGCCTGCTGGAGGCCGACGACAGGGCCGGCATCAAGCCGACGTACCTGTTCGAGGCGACCTGGTACAGCACGCTCGTCTCGGAGTGGAACAAGGCGGGCATCGGCAACGACATCAACATCGGCATGATCTTCCAGCCGTTCGAGAACGCCGCCAAGGTGCCCGCGGTGAAGCAGTACATGGACATCGTCAACGCCCACCACGGCAAGGTCGCGCTGCTCGGCATGCAGGCGACGTCGGCGTTCCTGCTGTGGGCGCAGTCGGCGAAGGCGTGCGGGTCGGACCTGACCCGCCAGTGCATGGTGAACGAGCTGTCGAAGGTGCACGAGTGGACGGGCGGCGGGCTGCACGCGCCGACCGACCCGGGCGCCAACAAGCCCGCGTCCTGCGCGCTGATGGTGCGGCTGAACGGGACGAAGTTCGAGCAGGTCTTCCCGAAGAACGTGGGCGAGTTCGAGTGCGGCGGCGACTTCGTCGTCAAGACCGACCCGAAGACCTGGGGCACCTCGCTGAACGGCGACCGGACGTCGACGAAGTTCCTGACCGGCGACGTGATCAAGCCCCAGTCCTCCTGATTCCGCCGGAGGCGCGAACCATGGCGGTGAATCAATGACGACGTTCCTGACCTACACGATCCTCGGCCTGGTGCTCGGCGCGGTGTACTCCATCGCGGCGTCGGGGCTGGTGCTGACCTACAACACCTCGGGCATCTTCAACTTCGCGCACGGCGCGCAGGCGATGTTCGGGACGTTCCTGTACTGGCAGTTCCAGCAGTGGGGCTGGCCGGCGTGGCTGGCGCTGGTCGCGGTGATCGGGGTGGTGGGCCCGGCGATGGGCGCGGCCCTGCACACCGTGATCATGAAGGGGCTGCGCGGCACCGCGGACGTCACGAAGATCATCGTGACGGTGGCGGTCCTGCTCGGCACGGTGTACCTCGCGCAGTGGGTGTGGGACCCCGACGAGGCGCGCACCGTGGACATGTTCTTCGGCACCGGAGCGAAGATCTCGGTCGGCGGGGTGGAGGTCCGCTACCACGAGCTGGTGTGCCTGGCCGCGGCGGTCGCCATCGCCGCCGGCCTGCGGGTGCTGTTCACCCGCACCCGCGCGGGCGTGGTGATGCGCGGCTCGGTCGACGACCCGGACCTGCTGCGGTTGAACGGGCACGACCCGGAGCGCGCCGCGATGCTGTCGTGGGCGCTCGGCTCCACCCTCGCGGTGACGGCCGGGGTGCTGATCGTGCCGATCAGCGGCGGCGCGCTGGACGCCGACCAGCTGACCCTGCTGGTGATCGACGCGTTCGCGGCCGCGATGTTCGGCCGGCTGCGCAGCATCCCCCGCACGTTCGCGGGGGCGATGGTGCTCGGTCTCGCGGCGAACTACGTGCTGGCGTACCTGCCGTCCGCCGGGACGTTCACCGGCAACCTGCGGGTCTCGCTACCGATGATCATCCTGTTCGTGGTGCTGGTGGTGCTGCCGCAGGACCGGCTGCGCGGCGCCGCCGTCCGGACCCGCGAGCGGTACCGGCCGCCGACCGTCCGCTCGGCGGCGGTGTGGGGCGCGGTGCTGATCGCCGGCGTGTACCTGTACAGCCTGCTGCTGTCGGACTCCGGGATCACGACGTTCGCGCTCGGCATGACGTTCGCGATCATCGCGCTGTCGCTGACCGTCCTCACCGGCTACGCGGGCGAGCTGAACCTCGCGCCGCTGTCGTTCGGCGCGGTCGCGACCGTCGTGGCGTTCCACTTCGGCGTGCACGGCACCGGCCTGGACGCGCGGCTGAACGTGCAGGGGATCCTGCTGGCCGTGGTGGCGGCGGCGCTGGTCGGCGGGCTCGTCGCGCTGCCCGCGCTGCGGCTGCGCGGCCTCTACCTGGCGCTCGCGACGCTGGCGTTCGGGGAGTTCCTGTCGAACATGGTGCTGCGCGACACCACCGAGCACAAGCTGTTCGGGATCAAGTTCACCCTGTTCCCGGGCGGGTCGCTGGTCGTCCCGCCGCTGAGGATCGGCCCGCTCGACCTGCGGGACGGGACGTCCTCGCTGATGACGGCGACGGTGCTGTTCGCGCTGATCGGCATCGGGCTCGCGGCCCTGCGGAGCAGCGGGTACGGGCGGCGGCTCGCGGCGATGAAGGACAGCCCGGCCGCGACGGCGATGCTCGGGCAGAACCTCGTCCGGCTGAAGCTGAGCGTCTTCATGATCTCCGCGGCGATCGCGGGCCTCGGCGGCGTGCTGATGGCGTCCGCGACGGGCACCGTCGCGCAGGAGAACTTCACCTTCGTCGGCAGCCTCGGCCTGCTGATGCTCGTCGTCGTCGCCGGGATCGGCTACATCAGCGGCGCGCTCGCCGGCGGGCTGATGGCGGGCGTCGGGTCCGCGGTGCTGGTCGCCACGTTCAACGACCTGGCCCTCGGCCACGAGAGCATGGCGAACGTCTACACCGCGCTCGGCCACCTCGTCCTGGTGATGACCGCGCTGGTCGGGATGGGCGTCGGACGCAACCCGAGCGGCTTCGTCCACGACATCGCCGACTCCTACCGGAGCCTGCGCGGCGCCAGGCCCGTCCTGTACGGGGGCGGCGCGGTGGGCGCGGTGCTGTACGTCCTGGCGGTCACCGGTGTGATCGGCGCCTGGACGTTCGCGATCGCCGCATTGTGCGTGGTCATGCTGCTGCCGGTCGTCGGCCGGATGGTCATGGAGGAGCGCGGCTCCCGCGAGACGCCGCTGGAACTGGCGGGCGTGGACGAGCCGTACACCGACGAGCTGCGCGGCAAGCTCGACCGCGCGCTCGGGCTGCCGGCCGCGCACCGCCCGGCCCGTCCCGCGCCCGCCCTGAGGGGAGAAGCGAATGCCCCTGCTTGAGACACGGGACATCACCGTCAGGTTCGGCGGCAACACCGCGGTGGACGGTGTCGGCCTCACCATGGACGAAGGGCGGATCACCGGCTTGATCGGCCCGAACGGCGCCGGCAAGACCACGATGTTCAACACCATCACCGGGCTCCAGAAGCCCGCGTCCGGGCAGGTGCTGCTGGACGGCGCCGACATCACCGGACTGTCCCCGGCCAAGCGCGCGCGCCGCGGTATGGCGCGCACCTTCCAGCGGCTGGAGCTGTTCCTGTCGCTGTCGGTGCGCGACAACGTCCGCGTCGCGGGCGACGTCCTGCGCAGCGCGGGCCGCAAGCGGTTCGACGTGGACGAGGCCACCGACAAGGTCCTCGAACGGACGGGACTGACCGACATCGCCGGCCGCGACGTGTCGGACATCCCGATCGGCCGGGCCCGCGTCGTCGAGGTGGCGCGGGCGCTGATGACCTCGCCGCGCGTCCTGCTGCTCGACGAGCCCGCGTCCGGGCAGACCGAGCGGGAGACCGAGGCGTTCGCGGAGATGCTCGCCGGCCTGGCCGGTGAGGGCCTCGCGATCTGCCTCGTCGAGCACGACCTGCCGCTGGTCATGCGGCTGTGCTCGACGATCCACGTGCTGGACTACGGCGAGCTGATCGCGTCCGGCACGCCGCAGGAGGTCCGCGAGTCGCCGAAGGTCATCGCCGCCTACATCGGCACCGAGGAGGCGGTCTCATGACCGGAACGGCGGCTGAGGCCGAGGTGGTACCGCTGCTGGAACTGGCCGGCGTCCGCGCCGGGTACGGGGCGATCGAGGTGCTGCACGGCGTCGACCTCGCGCTCAGGCCCGGCTCCCTGCTGGCGTTGCTCGGCCCGAACGGCGGCGGCAAGTCCACCGCCATGCGGGTCTGCGCGGGCCTGCACCCCGCCACGGGCGGGGAACTGCGGTTCGCCGGGCGGAAGGTGAACGGCATCTCCGCGCAGGACGCCGCGAAGCTCGGCGTCTGCTCCATCCCGGAGGGCCGGGGCGTGTTCCCGAACCTGACCGTCCGGGAGAACCTGTGGGCCGCGACCGGCACCGGCGCGCGGCTCGCCGACCTGGAGGAGAAGGCGTACGGCCGGTTCCCGATCCTCGGGAAGCGGCGCGACCAGCTCGCCGGGTCGATGTCCGGCGGCGAGCAGCAGATGCTCGCGCTGTCGCGGGCGCTCGGCACCGACCCCGCGGTGCTGCTGCTCGACGAGCTGTCCATGGGCCTCGCGCCCATGATCGTGACGCGGATGTACGACACGGTCGCCGAACTGGTCGAGGAGGGGCTGTCGGTGCTGGTCGCCGAGCAGTTCGCGCGCGCCGTGCTGCCGATCGCCGACACCGCGGCGCTGATGCTGAACGGGCGGGTCGTGGCGACCGGCGCGCCCGCCGAGATCGAGGGCCGGATGGCCGGCGACTACCTGGGAGGTTGACGATGCTCACCGAGGAACGACGCGAGCGGTTCAAGGACGACGTGGCCAAGCAGAAGCTGAAGGCCGACGGCCCGCGCTTCGACGGGGCGCTCCGCATCGCCGGCGCGCTCGCGATGGTCGTCGGGGTGGTCGGCGCGTTCGTCGCCTACAACATCTCGCTCACGCAGGACGACATGCGCGACGTCGGGTCGCTGCAGACCCTCGCCATCGGGTTCCTGGCGGTCACGGTGCTCGGCGGCGCGCTGTACCTGGCGTCCGCGGTGACCCGCGTCCTGCGCCTGTGGCTGCTCCGCCAGCTGGCGGAGTCCCAGTCCCACACCGACCAGATCACCGCGGCGCTCGAGTCGCGCTGACACGGCTGTCGCTCCCAGTCAGCGGGATGTCCGGAACGTCCGGGCATCCCGCTGATTAACGTCGAGTGGCCACCCACCTCGGGCCCGCGGCGACCCGCCAAGACTCACCCAGGGAACTCGATGACCAACGAACCCCGCGACGTGTTCGCTCCGGCCGGGCCGGGGCCGATCACGCCGCGCGACCGCACCGTCAAGGCGGCCACCTATGAGGGCCTGACCACCGAGCCTGCCTGGGGTGCGAGTGCGTGACGAGACGATCGCGGACCTGCTGCTGGCGCGGGTCGGCGACGAGCGCCCCGGGCTGCGCAGCCGCGAGCGGACGTGGACGTGGGACGAGGTCGTCAGGGAGAGCGCGGCGCGCGCGTCCCTCGCCCGGGAGCTGCGCCGGGACGGACCGTTCCACATCGGCGTGCTGCTCGACAACGTGCCCGAGTACGTCCTGTGGCTGGGCGCGGCGGCGCTGAGCGGCGCGAGCGTCGTCGGGATCAACCCGACCCGGACCGGCGCGTACCTGGAGCAGGAGGTCCGGCACACCGACCTCCAGCTGATCATCACGGACGCGGCCGGCGCGCAGCTGCTGGACGGCCTGGACGTCGGCGTCCCGCGCGACCGCTTCCTGCTGGTCGACGACCCCGGCTACGCCTCGCTGGTCGAGCGGCACGCCTGCGAGCCCGAGCGCGACGCGGCGATCACGCCGAAGACGCAGATGCTGCTGCTGTTCACCTCCGGCACGACGGGGGCGTCGAAGGCGGCGCGCTGCTCGCAGGGGCGGCTCGCCGAGCTGGGCCGCAACAACAGCGCGAAGTACGACGTGAAGCGCGACGACATCAGCTACTGCCCGATGCCGCTGTTCCACGGGAACGCGCTGATGGCGCTGTGGGCGCCGTCGCTGGCCGTGGGCGCGTGCGTCGTGCTGACGCCGAAGTTCTCCGCGTCCGGGTTCCTGCCGGACGTCCGCTTCTACGGCGCGACGTTCTTCACCTACGTCGGCAAGGCGATCGGCTACATCCTCACGACGCCGGAGCAGGCCGACGACGGCGACAACACGCTCACGCACGGGTTCGGCACCGAGGCGTCCCCCGAGGACAAGGCCGAGTTCCTGCGCCGCTTCGGCGCGCAGCTCGTCGAGGGCTACGGGTCCAGCGAGGGCGCCGGGATGATCAAGCGGGTGCCGGACGCCCCGGCCACCGCGTTCGGCGTCCCGATGCACGGCGGCGTCCGCATCGTGAACCCCGAGACCCGCGCGACGTGCGCCCGCGCCGTCCTCGACGGCCTCGGCCGCGTCACGAACCCGGAGGAGGCCGTCGGCGAGATCGTCGACGTCGACGGCGCCGAGAAGTTCGAGGGCTACTACAAGAACCCGGAGGCCGACGCCGAGCGCGTCCGGCACGGCTGGTACTGGACGGGCGACCTCGGCTACATCGACGAGGCCGGCTTCCTGTACTTCGCGGGACGCTCCGGCGACTGGATCCGCGTCGACTCCGAGAACATCTCCGCGCTGCTCACCCAGAGCGTCGTCCGCCGCCACCCGAAGATCGTGGACGCGGTCGCGTTCGGCGTCCCGGACCCGCGCTCGGGCGACCAGGTGATGGCCGCGATCGAGATCCCCGCGGACGTGGAGTTCGCCGACCTGGACCTCGCCGCGTTCCTCGCCGCGCAGGACGACCTCGGCACCAAGGGCGCGCCGCGGTTCGTCCGCGTCTCGCACGCGCTGCCGACGACCGGGTCCGGCAAGCTCAGCAAGAAGCAGCTCCAGCTCGAAGGCTGGCGTACGAGTGACCCCGTGTACCGGTGGGTCGGACGCGGTGCGCCACGGTACGAGCCGATGACCGAGGCGGACAAGGCCGCGCTGCGCGAGGAGTTCGTCGCCAGCGGCCGCGAACGCTTCCTCCCCTGACCCGACCGACCCGACCGACCTGTCCGACCTGATCGACCGACCCGACCGACCGAGAGGGCTCTTATGGATCTGCGTGAGTCCGCAGCGCACCAGGCATTGCGCGCGGAACTGAGGGCGTACTTCGCGGGCCTGCTGCCCGCGGACGTCCGCCGCCGGGCCGGTGAGGAGGGCGTCGGCGGCGGCACCTTCCGCGAGATCGTCAAGATGCTCGGCCAGGACGGCTGGCTCGGCTACGGCTGGCCCACCGAGTACGGCGGGCAGGGCAAGTCGATGGCCGAGCAGTACGTGTTCTTCGACGAGGTGCAGCGCGCGGGCCTGCCCTTCCCGTTCGTCACCGTCAACACGGTCGGCCCGACCCTGATGAGGTTCGGGACCGAGGAGCAGAAGAAGAAGTACCTGCCCGGCATCCTCGCCGGCGACATCGTCTTCGCGATCGGCTACTCCGAGCCCGACGCCGGCACCGACCTGGCCTCGCTGCGCACCAAGGCCGTCCTGGACGGCGACCAGTACGTGGTCGACGGCAACAAGGTGTTCACCAGCGGCGCCAACACCGCCGACTACGTCTGGCTCGCCGCCCGCACGAACCCGGACGTGCCCAAGCACAAGGGCATCTCGATCCTCGTCGTGCCGACCGGCGCGGACGGGTTCTCCTGGAGCCCGATCCAGACCGTCGGCGGCATGGTCGTGACCGCGACGTACTACAACGGCATCCGCGTCCCGGCGACCGAGGTCGTCGGCGAGGTCGACGGCGGCTGGCGGCTCATCACCACGCAGCTCAACCACGAGCGGGTCGGGCTCGCCGCGCTCGGCGGCCGGATGATCCGGCTGTGGGAGGATGTCCGGGACTGGGCCCGCGAGAACGGCGTCATCGACCTGCCGTGGGTGCGCGCCGACCTGGCCCGCGCCTACGCGCGGCTCGAGGCGATGCGGCTGATGAACTGGAAGATGGCGATGGCCGTGGACGAGGGCGAGCTCGCCGGCGACCAGGCCGGCGCCACCAAGGCCTACGGCACCGAGACGCACATCTTCGTGCAGCGGACGCTCACCGGGATCCTCGGCGCGGCGGGCCGGATCCGTCCCGAGTCGCCGGGCGCGGTGCTGTTCGGGCAGATCGAGCAGCTGTCGCGGCAGGGCATCGTCAACACCTTCGGCGGCGGCGTCAACGAGGTGCTGCGCGACATGGTCGCCGTCCAGGGGCTCGGGATGCCGCGGGTGAAGCGCTGATGAGCGACGACTACGAAGCCCGTTTGCAGGCGTGGGTAGGCCGCGAGCTGGTCGCGCGGCGCCCCGGCCAGGACCCGGTGAACGTGCCGATGATCCGGCACTGGGTCGAGGCGATGGAGGACGCGAACCCCGTCTACCTGGACGAGGACGCCGCGAAGGCCACCGGGCGCGACGGCGTCGTGGCGCCCGCGTCGATGATCCAGGCGTGGACGATGCGGGGCTACGCCGCGACCGTCCGCCCGTCCACCGAGCCGAGCGGGTTCGACGAGCTGGTCGCGCTGCTCGGCGAGGGCGGCTACACCTCCGTCGTCGCGACCGACTCCGAGCTGGAGTTCGAGCGGGAGCTCGTCCCCGGCGACCACGTGTCCGTCGAGGAGCACGTCGAGTCGATCTCCCCGGAGAAGAAGACCGGCCTCGGCGCCGGACGGTTCGTCAGCACGGTGAAGACGTACCGGGACGCGTCCGGCGAGGTCGTCGCGACGCAGCGGTGGCGGACGCTCCGCTTCCGTCCCGCCGACAAGCCCGCGCCGGAGAAGCCGAAGGCTCTCCGGCCCCGGCCGGCGGTCAACCCGGACAACGCGTTCTGGTTCGAGGCGGCCCGTGAGCACCGGCTCGTCATCCAGCGGTGCGCCGACTGCAAGTCGCTGCGGCACCCGCCCGGCCCCTGCTGCCCGCAGTGCGGCTCGTTCGCCTGGGACACCGTCGAGTCGTCCGGCGAGGGCCACGTCTACACCTTCACGGTCAACCACCACCCGCGGCACCCCGCGTTCGACTACCCGCTCGTCGTCGCGGTGGTCGAGCTGGCCGAGGGCACCCGGCTGATCGCGAACATGACCGGCGTCGAGCCCGCGGACGTCGAGGTCGGCATGCCCGTCGTCCTCGACTGGATCGACCCCGACCCTGACCTCTCGCTGCCGGTCTTCCGCCCGGCCGCACACAAGGAGCGCTGATGGACTTCACCCTTGGCGAGGAGCTGGAAGCGGTCAGGGACCTGGCCCGGCAGATCTTCACCGACCACGCCACGCAGGACCGGATCCGCGCCGCCGAGCGGTCCGGCACCGGCACCGACCAGGCGCTCTGGACGGAGCTGGCGTCCGCCGGCCTGCTCGGCGTCGCGCTGCCCGAGGACGCGGGCGGCGCCGGCCTCGGCGCCGAGGCGCTGTGCGTGCTGCTGGAGGAGCAGGGCCGCGCCGTCGCGCCCGTCCCGCTGTGGCCCTCGCTCGCCGCCGCGCTCACCCTCGCCGCGCACAACACCTCCGGCCTGCTGGTGACCGGCGTCGTCGACGGGACGGCCCGGCTGACGCTCGCGCTGGAGGAGTTCGCGCCCGCCGACCCGGCGCGGCCGAACTGCGAGGCCGTTCGCGACGGCGACGGATGGCGCCTCACCGGCACCAAGGCCGCCGTCCCCTACGCCAACGGCGCCGACTTCATGCTCGTCGCCGCACGCACCGCGGACGGACCCGGCCTGTTCCTGCTCGGCACCGGCGTCACCGGCACGAGCTGGGAGTACGTCGGCACCACCGCGCACGACGCGGCCGGCACCCTCGTCCTCGACGGCGCGCCCGCGCAGCAGCTCCCCGCCGGGTCGCTGGACACCGCGCTGCGGCTGGCGCGGGTCGCGCTCGCCGCCGTCCAGATCGGCGTCGCCGACGGCGCGCTGCGGCTGGCCGCCGGCTACCTGTCGACGCGCGAGCAGTTCGGCCGCCCGCTCGGCACCTTCCAGGCCGCGCAGCACCAGCTCGCCGACTGCTACATCGAGATCGACGCGCTGCGCGTCTGCGTGTGGCACGCCGCCTCGCTGATCGCCGCGGGCGAGGACGCCGAGAGCGCCGTCCTGGTCGCCAAGTGGTGGTCGGACGAGGGCGGCCTCAACGTCGTCCACCGCGTCCAGCACCTGCACGGCGGCATCGGCGTCGACGTCGACTACCCCGTCCACCGGCACTTCCTGTGGGGCAAGCAGATCTCCGGGATGCTCGGCGGCGCGTCCGCCGACCTCGAAGCCCTGGGCGCCGCCCTGTGAGCCGCGCTTTCGATGAGGTCGCCGTCGGGGAGGAGCTCCCCGAGCTGCCCATCCCGCTGACCCGCACCATGATCGTCGCGACCGCGCTGGCGAGCCGCGACTACCAGGACGTCCACCACGACCCGGCCCTCGCCGAGGACCGCGGCTCCAAGGACGTCTTCATGAACATCCTGACCACCAACGGGCTCGTCGACCGGTACGTCACCTCCTGGGCGGGACCCGCCGCCCGGGTCAAGGCGATCAGGATCCGGCTCGGCGCCCCCAACTACCCGGGCGACACCATGGTCCTCACCGGCACCGTCTCCGCCAAGCACGACGACGGCCACCGCGTCGAGATCGCCGTCCGCGGCGTCAACGCGATCGGCCCGCACGTCACCGGGACCGTCGTCGTCCAGCTTCCGGGAGGTGCCGCGTGAGCGTGCTGCCGGGCGCCGCCGCCATCGCCGGCATCGGCGCCACCGAGTTCTCCAAGGAGTCCGGCCGCAGCGAGCTGCAGCTCGCCTGCGAGGCCGTCCTCGCCGCCGTCACCGACGCCGGGCTCGAACCGTCCGACGTCGACGGCATGGTCACCTTCACCGCCGACACCAGCAGCGAGATCCACATCGCGCGCAACCTCGGCATCGGCGAGCTGACGTTCTTCTCCCGCATCGGGCACGGCGGCGGCGCCGCCTGCGGCACCGTCCAGCAGGCCGCGATGGCCGTCGCGACCGGCGTCGCCGACGTCGTCGTCTGCTACCGCGCCTTCAACGAGCGGTCCGGTGAACGCTACGGCCTCGGCCAGGCGAACCGCCCGATGGACGTCAGCGCCGACCGCGCCGCCTACTCGTGGATGACCCCGTTCGGGCTGTCCACCCCGGCGCAGTGGGTCGCCATGTTCGCCCGCCGCTACATGCACGAGTACGGCGCGACCAGCGAGGACTTCGGCCGCGTCGCCGTCGTCGACCGCGCGCACGCCGCCACCAACCCCAAGGCGTGGTTCCACGGGCGGCCGATCACCCTCGAAGAGCACCAGGCGTCCCGCTGGATCGCCGAACCGCTCCACCTCCTCGACTGCTGCCAGGAGAGCGACGGCGGCCAGGCGCTCGTCATCGTCTCCGCGCAGCGCGCCCGCGACCTCCCGCACCGCCCCGCCCTCATCTGGGGCGCCGCGCAGGGCTCGGGCAACGACCAGCACATGATGACGAGCTACTACCGGTCCGAGATCTCCGGCATCCCGGAGATGGGGCTCGTCGGACGCCAGCTCTACGCCCAGTCGAGCCTGACGCCCGCCGACATCCAGGCCGCGATCCTCTACGACCACTTCACGCCGCTCGTCCTGCCGCAGCTCGAGGAGCTCGGGTTCTGCGCCAAGGGCGAGGCCAAGGACTTCATCGCCGACGGCAACCTCGCGCTGGACGGCCGCCTCCCGTTCAACACGCACGGCGGCCAGCTCGGCGAGGCCTACATCCACGGCATGAACGGCATCGCCGAGGCCGTCCGGCTGCTGCGCGGCACCTCCGCGAACCAGCCCGGCGACGTCCACAACGTCCTGGTCACCGCCGGAACCGGCGTCCCGACCAGCGGCCTGATCCTCGGAGCCGACCAGTGAGCGAATGGAAGGGCCGCCACCTCGGCACCCGCACCGTCTCCTACGACGAGACCCGCCCCATCCTCTACGCGCTCGCCGTCGGCGCGCACGCCACCGACCTCGACCTCGTCTTCGAGGAGAGGCTGCGCGTCCTGCCGACGTTCGCGCTGACGCTCGCCCAGTGGGCCCCGGACGCCCTCGGCTCCGCCGGCGCCTTCGACGTCCGCACCGCCGTGCACGGGACGCAGCGGCTCCGCGTCCTGCGGCCCCTCCCGCGCGCCGGCGAGATCGAGATGTCGGCGCGCGTCTCCGACGTCTGGGACAAGGGCCGCGCCGCCGTCTTCGACGTCACCGTGGCCAGCACGTACTTCGAGGCGACCTGGTCGCTGTTCGCCCCCGGGTGCGGCGGCTTCGGCGGCGAGCGCGGCCCGTCCGCGCGGCCCCGCCCGTCCTCGGTGCCGGACCTGACGCTGCCCCTCCAGACAGGTCCGGACCAGGCGGCGCTCTACCGGCTGCTCGGCGACCGCCACCACATGCACATCGACCCGGCCGCGGCCGAGGCGGCGGGCATGCCGCGGCCGTTCATGCACGGCCTGTGCACCCTGGCCGCGGTGACCCTGCCGCTGGCCGCCGCGGTCGGTGCGCACCCCGCCGACCTGCGGGAACTCGAAGCGCGCTTCGCCTCCCCGGTCTTCCCCGGCGACAAGCTCGCCGTCGAGGCATGGAAGAGCGGCGACGGGACGGCGTTCGAAGCCTCGGTCGACGGCAAGACCGTCCTGTCCGCCGCCCACGCGGCGTTCGCGTAACGCACTCCGGCCCGGCCGCGACGCGGCCGGGCCGGCACCAACCGCTCGCTCGCCGACCTGCTCGTCTACGCCTCGAACGCACGCGCGCCATCGGCCTCCAGCGAGCGCGACCAGGCCCGGGCGGCGCGGGCCGAGGTGAGGTGCACGACCGTCAGGTGCGGGTTGTCGCGCAGCGTGCCCTGGATCCGCTCGCGCCGCGCCGCGTGCTGCGTCCAGGCCCAGCGGGCCGGATGCGTGGCGTCGAACCAGTTGCGGAACGTCTCGCGGTTGCCGTTCCACAGCCTGCGGGCCGTCAGTGTCCGGTACACCGACCTGCGAAGGACCCGGAACATGACGGTGCGGCGGGGAAGGTCGAGCCAGACGTAGGTGTCCGCGCGCGACGTCAGGAGATCGCCGAGCAGGGTGCGGTACTGGTCCTCGGTGACCCAGCGCGGCGCCTCCGCGATGCGCTCGACGTCGGCCCTGAACTCCTGCCGCGGCTGCCAGTTCGGGCCGTGGTGCAGGGCGTCCAGCTCGTGGCGCGGCAGGCCGAGACGCGCGCCGATCCGCGTCGCCATGGTCGTCTTCCCCGACCCGGTGATCCCCCCGACGAGCACTCTCTCCATAGCGGGGACCCTACGGCGCGGCCGTCACCGGTGCGGCGGACGATGCCGGAAGCAGGACGGCGAGGGCGGCGGCGGCTTCCAGGAGGGACCGTGAGCGGGCGTTGATGCTCGCGTCCCGCGCGGCCAGAGCCGTCCGGACCTCGTCCCAGCGGCGGGTGCTGCGGAGGTCGGGCATCAGGGCGCGGAGCGGGGCGATGCGGTGGCCGGCCAGGCGGAGCTGGTGGACGATCCGGGCGTCCCGGACGTCTGCGGGCGCGTACCTGCGGGCGCCGCGCGGGCCCGTCCGCCCGGGCACGACGAGGCCCTCCGCGTCCCAGTGCCGCAGGGTCGAGGGGCGGACGCCGAGGGCGGCGGCGAGCTCGGAGACGGTCATCGCGTCGGACGGCCGGACGTCCTCGATCGGCTCGGCGCCGATCGCCTCGGCGGCCCGCCTGGCCAGGGCGAGGTCGCGGCGCTCGGCGGCGAGGCGGGCGTGCGCGGCGTCCAGCAGCGCGAGCAGGCCGGAACCGGGCGACGCGTGCGCGGCGCGCATGATCCTCTTGGCTTCGACGGGACCGGTGCCGGCGGCGAGGGCGCGGTAGGCCACGGCGGCCTGGACGTGGGTCTCGGTGTAGAGCCTGTAGCCCGACGCGGTGCGCTCCGCCGGGGGCAGCACGCCGTCGCGTTCGAGGTTGCGGACCTGCTGGACGGAGCATCCCGCGCGGCGCGCGACGTCGACCGTGCGCAAGGCCGAGTTGCGACTTCTCACGTCCCGGCCTCGTGGTTTCCAGGCCGAAGTCTCCACAAGCACATGAATGGAACGCTAGAGCACATGAGCATCGAGGAGATCACCGAACTGGCCGGCGGGCTCGAAGGCGTGCTGGTCCTGCGGCCGCAGTCCGGCGACGGGTCGCCGGAGATCGCCTGGGGGGACGTCTTCTTCTACTACGCGCCCGACGGGGCCGTCCCGGAGGCGACCCAGCCGTTCGCGACGATCGTGACGAAGGACTACCCCGGCGACGAGGCGTCGCGGCTGGACCGGCCCGGTGCGTTCCGGTTGAACATCGCCGCGGGGAAGGACGCCTTCGCCCGCTGGGCAGAGGAAGGGGACCCGAGCGCGGCGGACGTCCTGCGGGCGCATCCCGTCTACGGCGACGCGGGCTGGCTCGCCGTGGTGAACCCGGGGCCGCGCACCGAGGAGGCGGTCCGCGAGCTGCTGGGCACGGCGCATGCCGCCGCCCGCCGGCGCCGCGAGCGCCGCTCCGCCCTCCGCCGTCCCTGACCTGTGGCGTCCCCCGATCGTGAACCCAGCGCTCAACGGTGCGTTGCCGGGATCGTCGTTGATCACCGGGCCCGCCGGGCCGGATGCTGGTTCCGGTACGGAGGAGGGGGATGAGGGTGAACGCACTGACCGGGGCGAGCGGCGCGGGCGCGGCACTGGCCTGCTGGCTCAGCCGGCCCGGTCACCGGCTGATCGTGGTGAACCGGCTGCCGGTGCCGGCGCCGCGCCGCTCGCCGGGGCTGATCGTGCTGGACGGCGCGCAGGCGATCGCGCCGCGCCGCCCGTGGGCGTGGGCGCACTCAGCGGCGGCGGGTGAGGAGCAGGTGGAGCAGGCAGACGGCGGCTAGCGCGGTGCAGGTGCCGAGGGCGGCGGTGGCGCCGCGGGGCAGGAGCGCGCCGCCGAGGACGGTGCCGAGACCGATCCCGGCGTAGAGGGCGGAGGCGTTCAGGCCGACGACGACGGCGGTCTCCTGCGGGGCGGCGTTGATGAGCCGGACCTGCTGGGCGGGGGTCTGGAACCAGGTGGTGGCACCCCAGGCGACCATCAGCACCGCGGCGACCGGGAGCCAGGACGTGTGCGCCGCGGACGCCAAAGTGAGCAGAGCAAGGGTGACGGTGAGGGCCGTGTAGCCGACGGCCTGGACGCGCAGGGGGCCGTGGCGGTCGACCCGCGTCCCCGCGACCAGGTTCCCGGCGACCGCGCCGGCGCCGTAGAGGAACAGGAGCCAGGGGACGGCGCGCTCGCCGGCGCCGAGCGCCCGCAGGACGGGGACTGCGTAGGCGTACAGGCCGTACCCGGCGGCCATGCCGAGGACGGTGAGCGGCAGGACGGCGACGACGCCGGGGCTGCGCAGCGCGGCGAGGCGCCGGCGGAGCGGGATCCGGGGAGCGCCGGGCAGGGCGGGCATCGCGGCGAGCACGCCCGCGGCGGCGACCGCGCACAGGGCCGCGACCAGCGCGAGCGCGGCGTGCCAGGTCAGCGCCCGGGCGGCCAGGCTGCCGAGCGGGACGCCGAGCGCGGTGGCGACGGTGAGGCCGCCGACGACGACGGCCAGCGCGCGGGCGCGCTGGGCGGGCGCGACGAGCGAGGCGGCGACCGCGCCGGCGTTGGGGGTGAAGGCCGCCGCGCCGGACGCGGCGACGACGCGCGAGACCATCAGGGTCGCGAAGTCGGGCGCGAGCGCGGAGCCGAGGTTGGCCGCGGCCAGCACCGCGAGCGCGCCGACGAGCAGCGCGCGGCGGGGGACGCGGGCGAGGACGGTCGCGAGGACGGGGGACAGCACGGCGTAGGTGATCGCGAACGCGGTCGCGGACTGCCCGGCGGTGCCCTCGGAGACGTGCAGCGAGGAGGCCATGCCGGGCAGGAAGCCGGCGACGACGTAGGCGTCCGTCCCGACGGCGAACGTGCCGAGCCCGAGGACCAGCGTGGATCCGAGCCCGCGCGGCGCGGGGGCGGCGGCTTCGGCGTTCGCGACGGGGCGATGTATCGGGGTATTCAATATCCCTGTTCTCCCGGAGAGAGGGCCCGGCGGGCCGGGCCGGTCGGCGTCAGTCGGTGAGGCGGCTGTAGTTGCGCCGGGTGCGGGCGGCGCCCTCGGGGGCGTCCCCCATCAGGTCGGCGATGGTGCGGCCGGCCAGCTCGCGGCGCCACGCCAGCTCGGCGCGGCGCATCATGCCGGAGATGCCGCACGGGCCGTCGAACTCGCGGCCGGCGTCACGGCCGCCGATCCCGCGCTGCCGGATCTCGGTGCAGCGGAACGCCTCGAGCGGCCCTTCGAGCGCGGTGACGACCTCCATCACGGAGATCTCGCCGGGCGGGCGGGCGAGCGACCACCCGCCCCGCACCCCCGGGCTGGAGGCCAGGATCCCGGCCCGGGCGAGCGGCTGGAGGCGCTTCTTGAGGTACTCCTGCGGCAGGTCGAACCAGGCGGCCAGCCGCCGGATCGACACCGGCGCGGCGTCGTCCAGCCAGCCGAGCGTCACGCAGCAGTGCAGTCCCCACTCGACGCCCTCACCCATCCGCATAAACCGGGACTATACACGTCCCCTTTTCAGGGCGTGAGACCCAGGGAGGCGACCAGGGCGCGGATCTCGTCCCGGTAGACGGCCGCCGGATCATGGACGAGCGGGCGCAGATGCCCGTAGATCTCCAGCGCGACGAGCCCGTGCATCCGCCCCCACACGCGCAGGGTGACCGCGACCGCTCCGGGCGGCAGCTCGGGGAAGTCCGCCCGGACGCGGCCGGTGAGACCGGGCTCGAAGTCGTCCCAGGAGTAGCGGGGACCGTCCGGCTGGAGCGGGGCGGCGGACGACCAGGCGGCGGCGACGAGGCCGACGAGTCCGGTGCAGGCGCGCATCTCGGCGGCCTTGCCGGGGCCGTCGTCCGGCGGCCGGTAGCCCGGTACCGGATCGCCATAGATCAGCCGGAAGCCCTCGGGGTTTGCCACCGCCCACTCCCGCACGGCCTGCGCCCAGGCCAGGATCCGGCCCCCCGGGTCGGACTCCGGGACGGCGTCGCGGGCGGCCTCCGCCGCGTCCACCACCGCGCCGTACACGTCGCCGATCAGCGTCGTGACCAGGTCGTCGCGGGTGGCGAAGTAGCTGTAGATGGCGCCGGCCGTCATGCCCATCTCGCGGGCGATGGCGCGCAGCGAGATCGCGTCCGGCCCGCCCTCCGCCATCAGCTTGAGCGCGATCGCCTTGATCTCGTCGCTGGTCTGCGCGCGCAGCCGGGCGCGGCGGCTCGGGGTGGCGTCGTTCACGCTTGACACTCTACAGCGTTGGGCTACTGTACGGCGTGCTTGAACTGAACGGCGTGTAGTAAATCAACGGCATGCAGGAGATGGCATGGAAGCGCATCGGCCGCGCCTTGCGCTGCTCGCATTGACGCAGCTCATCGTGGCTCTCGACTACAACATCGTGTACGTGGCGCTGCCCGGCATCGGGACGGCGCTCGGGTTCGGCCCCTCCTCGGTCCAGTGGGTGGTCAGCGCCTACTCGGTCGGGCTGGGCGGGCTCCTGCTGCTCGGCGGGCGGGCCGTGGACCGGCTCGGCGCCCGCCGGGTCTTCATGACCGGCCTGGCGCTGTACGGCGCCGCCTCGCTCGCGGGCGGCCTCGCGTCCGGCGCGGGGACGCTGGTCGCCGCCCGCGCGGTGCAGGGCGCCGGCGGCGCGCTGCTGACCCCGGCCACGCTCGCCCTCATCTACCGGGGGTTCGCCGAGGGGCCCGCGCGCAACCGGGCGCTCGGCGCCTGGGGGATGGCGGGCAGCGCGGGCCTCGCCGCCGGGTCCCTGCTGGGCGGCGTGCTCACGCACTACCTGGGCTGGGAGTGGGTGTTCTTCGTCAACGTGCCGCTGGCGCTCGGCTGCGCGCTCGCGGCGCCGCGGCTGCTGCCCGCCGACCCCGCCCGCGCGCCCGGCTCGTTCGACGTGCCGGGCGCGGTGCTCGCCACCGCGGGGTCGGCGCTGCTGGTGCTCGGGCTGGCGAGCGGGCCGGACGCCGGCTGGGCCTCCCTCCGGTCCGGCGGGGCGCTGGCCGCCGGCGCCGTCCTGTTCGCGGTGCTGCTCGCGGTGGAGGCGCGCACCCGCGACCCGCTCATCCCGCTGCGGCGGGCGCGCGGCCGCGGCCTCGCCGTCACCATGATCGTGATCGCCGTCTTCCAGGGCACGCTCGGCGGCGGCTACTACATCCTGACGTCCTACCTGCAGCCTGTCCTCGGCTACAGCTCGCTGGAGGCGGGGCTGGCGTTCCTGCCGCTGACGCTGGTCTGCATGCTCGCCGCCCTCAAGGCCACCCCGGTGCTGCTCGGCCGCTGGGGGATCCGCACCACGCTCGCCGTCTCGACGATCGGGACGGGTGCGGGCATCGCCGCGATGGTCGCCGGCACCACGGCCGGCGGCGGCTTCTGGACGCTGCTGCCCGGCAGCGTCGTCTGGGGCCTGTTCGGCGGCGTCGCGTTCGTGACGCTGTTCGCCTCCGCCGGCGCGGGCGTCCCACCGGAGGAGCAGGGCGTCGCGTCCGGGCTGGCCGGCAGCGCCAAGGAGATCGGCGGCGCCGTCGGGCTGGCGGTGTTCGTCGCGATCGCCAACGGCCCGGGCGACCTGCTGCACGGCCTGCACACCGCCGGCTGGGCCGCCGCGGCCGCCACCGCGGCGGCCGGCCTGCTCGCCCTCGCCCTCAAGCCCTCCCGTCCCGAGACCGGGGACGAGGAGTCCGCCTCTCTCGAAGGAGCCCTCCGATGACCGAGACCGACCTGATCAACGCCTACCTCGACATCTGGAACGAGCGGGACGCCGACGCCCGGGAGTCGCTCATGGGTTCCGTCCTCACCGATGACGCGCTCTACAGCGACCCCGACTATGCGGGTCTGCGCGGGCACGCGGTGCTGTCGGAGGCGATCGGGCGCGCCCAGGCGGACTTCGGCGGCCTGCGCTTCGCGCTCGGCGACGTCGTCGGCGTCCACCACGGCCGGGCGCTGTTCACCTGGCGGCTGGGCGAGGCCGCGGCCGGCTACGACGTCGTCGAGTTCGACGGCGACCGCATCCGCAGCGTCGTCGGGTTCTTCGGGTGACCGGCGAGCGCGGCCGGACCGGCGCCGTCGGCTTCGGCGTCCGGTGACGTCCGGCCGGGGGCGGTCGCGGGCGGTCCCCGGCCGGGCGCGCGGGTCAGGGGAGGGTGGACAGGTCAATGGTGGAGACGGCGGCGGCGTCGTGGTGGATCGTGTACCGACCCCCGAAGAGCGAGGGCAGGTCGGCGAGCGGGACGAGGTGGGGGAAGTCGGCGGTCGCGACGCGGACGCGGAGGCGGTGGCCTGCGGGAACGGTCGCGAACGCCGGGCGGACCTGGATGTCGTACCGGGTCAGCCTGCCGGGCGCGACCGGACGCTGGGTCGCGCGGGTGAGCGGGTGGTACGGGTACAGCCAGCCGCCGGACGCGCCCTTCCAGCTGCGCGCGCCGTCGACCGCGCGCATCGAGCCCATGAGCGCGCCGCCGCTGATGTCGGTGGACGTGCCGTCGGGCGCGACGTCCTCCAGGGTGAGCGTGAACAGCGTCTCCGGACGGGTGGACGCGGCGCGCAGCGTGACGCCGATAGGCCCGGCGAGCTTCAGCGGCTTGGCGAGCGACGGTGAGGTGTAGGTCGTCTCGCCGGGCCCCTTGGCGGGTTTGTGCTGCGATTCCGTGCAAGGCGACGGAATGCCCGCGCTGGCGAACAGTTGCGACAGCAGCCCGGCCGCGAACTGGTCGGTGGAACGGGTACACGGGTTCGACAAGCCGGTGAACGCGATGGAGTCCGCCGTTTCCTTGCCGGTGGGCTTGGCGGAGGTCAGGCGTCCTTGGGAGCGCAGGTACATCCGCGTCGGGCGCGCCTGGGCGAGGGGGTAGGCGGCGGTGTCGTAGCGCTTTCCGTCGGGCTCGATCACGTGGAGGGGAGTGCGGGTGGAAACGGTGCCGCGTCCCTTGAGCCAGTGGTCGAACCAGTTCAGCTGGATCTCGTCGAGGTTCAGGCCGCCGCCCATGTTCCCGTGCGTCCACGGGCCGTAGAGCAGCTGGTACTTGTCGGAGACGGGCTGGCCGGGCGCCATCGGAGCGGTCACCGGACGGCCCGCCGCCGCGTTCTGCAGGCCGCTGTAAAGGAGCGGCTCGCCGCGCTGGAAAACGTCGTAGAGCCCGCCGACGAGATAGATGGCGACGCCGTTGGCGACGATTTTGCGAAGGACGCTTTCGGGGGCCCGCTTCTTCCACCACGCGTTGTCGTATCTGCGCGGTCCATTGGTGAGCATGTCGCGGGCCATGGTCAGCTCGAACGGCCCGGCCTGCATCAGGTGCTGATAGGACAGGAGGAGCGCGGCGGCCGGGTCCTTGGGCAGTTCTCCGAACGGCGTGGTGACGCGCGTGACGCCGTAGCCGAACACCAGGCCGAGCGGCGATTCGACGTTCAGCGCGCCGCCGCTGACGAACAGGTCGCGGTACGGGTCGGCGGACGCGGCCATCGGGAAGATCGCCTTGAGCGGGGAGTGCGGGCCGACCGCCGCGGCGGTGAAGAGCTGGTCGATCGCCAGGTACGACAGGCCGAGCATGCCGACCTTGCCGCTGGAGTTCGGCAGGTGCGCCGCCCAGTTCACGATCTGCGCGCCGGCCTGCGCCTCGGACGGCTCGAAGAGGTCGAACTTGCCTTCCGAGCCGCCCGTCCCCGGGACGTCCACGACCAGCCCGAGGTAGCCGCGCTCGATGAGGTACGGGTTGAGCCCGCCGGTGCCGGGGGAGCCGGTCTCGGCCGACGGCGTCTTGCCGTACGGGGTGAACCCGATGATCACCGGGAACGGGCCGCGGGCCGGTTTCCCGGTGCCGCGGTCCGTGGGCATGTGCAGGTCGGCGCGCAGGAGCGTCCCGTCCTTGAGCCGCAGTGTGAGGTTGCGCTGCACGGCGCTGCCGTAGGGCGCGGCGGGCGCGGGCGCGGCCGGGGCCGGGGTGGCGAGCGCGGCGAGCGCCAGGATCAGCGAGCACACAACTGCGAGGCGGCGCATGGCGCGGCTCCTGGGGTCGGAGGTGCTTGAGCGGGACGGTAACAACCCGCGCGAGCCGCCGGAACCCCAAACGAACGAAAATGTTTATTTGATTATTAGCACTTCGCTACAGGTGCGCTAGGTCGGTGGCGATGGCGTGCAGCGTCGCGCGGTCGATGACGGCCATCTCCGCGATCTCCAGCAGCGAGAACGGCATCGCCTCGGGCAGCAGCGGGCTGTCCATGAGCGCGCCGAGGTGCCGGCGCAGCACGGCCTCGGCGGCCGGTTCGGCCATGAGCAGCCGGGTCGGCGTCGTCACCGAGAGCCGCGACGTCGGGAACTGCGCGGCGGTGAGCGGCGGCTGCTCCGACGCGAGCACCTGGTCCCACTGCTTGCGGACGAGCAGATGGGACGCGTCGACCGGGCCGGAGGGCGGCAGCCCGAGCCGCTCGTACTGCTCGGGCGGAGCGTCCTCGGCGCGCATCAGTTCGACCATGAGCCCGATCATGCGCAGTTCGAGGTCGTCGTCGATGAGCGGAGAGGTCTGCTGGGGGTCGTTCCCCAGGTCGTAGAGAAGCGTGCCGAAAGAATGCGGGTCGGTATAGGAGAAACCAGGGATGCGCAGAGGTGAGACGCCCTTGGTGAAGGTGAAAGGATCGGCCATCGTCGCCTCGCGCAGCGTTTCCACGGGAATGCGGCCCCGCATGTGCGTCGGCATGAGCGTGTATTCGGCGAGCGGACGGTTTCCTGGCTCCGCGCAGGCGCGCATGTAGACATGGCGGCCGTCGGTGACGCTGACGTGCCCGCCGAAACAGCCGAAAAGGCCGGCCTCGCGGACGGGCGAATCCCGGGCGACGACGTCGCGCAGCGGAACGCCCCGCATGTCGGGCGTGCGGTCGATCCCGAAGAACTCCAGCAGCGTCGGCCCGAAGTCGATCGTCTGGACGAGGCTCGCGCGCCGTTCCCCGGCGACGCCGTCGCGCGGGTCCCAGACGAACAGCGGCGTGTGGATCGTCTCGTCCCAGAAGGGCGGCGCGTTCTTGCCCCACCAGTCGTGCTCGCCGAGCAGCAGCCCGTGGTCGGTGCAGACGATTAGCAGCGTGTCGTCCCAGAGGCCCAGGTCGTCCATGGTGTCGAGGACGCGGCCGAGCGACCGGTCGCACATCGACAGCAGCGCCATGTACCGGTTCTTCAGGTGCTCGACCTGCTCGGGCGTCTCGGTGACGCGCTTGTAGTCGGGCCAGTCGAAATGCGGGCCGTCGTAGTCGTCCGGGTAGAGCTTCTTGTAATCGTCGTAGCTGAAGAAGGGCTCGTGCGGGTCGAACGTCTCGATCTGCAGGAACCAGTCGTCTTCGGCGTGGTTGGTCCTGATGAAGTGCAGCCCGGCGTCGAACGTCTGCGTCTGCGGATGGTCGGCCTCTTCGGTCATGTAGAGGCGGTTCACCCAGTCCTGGCGGCGCAGCGGGTTCGCGGAACGGGGAATGGCATCGGGCATCGGCGGGTCCGCGACGTGGCCCTTCCATTCGTCGCCTTCCTGCCCGCGGAAGAACTCGAACGTGTTGAAGCGCGGATGGTAGGTCGCGCCGCCGTCGCACCAGTAATGCTGGTGGTCGGTGACGAGATGGGTGTACACGCCGTTCTGCTTCAGCATCTCCGGGACGGAGTCGTCGAACGGCTCCAAGGGGCCCCAGCCGCGGTGCAGGAAGTTGTGGCGGCCGGTGTGCATCTCCCGCCGCGCCGGCATGCAGGGCATGCTGCCGCCGTAGCAGTTGTCGAACGTGGCCGCCCGCCCGGCGAGCCGGGTGAAGTTCGGCGCGTGCACGCGCTCCGCCCCGTACGGCGGCAGGAACCGCCGGTTCAGGGTGTCGAACATGACCACGATCGCCTTCATCGCACGCTCCTGATCCGGTAGACGGAGGCGGAGCCCAGCAGCATGATCACGGCGGCGACGGCGTACAGCGTCCGGTAGCCGCCGACGAAGGTGAGCACGAGCCAGGAGACCCCGAACGCCAGCGGGACGTTCTGCGCGGAGTTGATCACGCCGAGGTCGCGGGCGCGGCTGCGCTGGTCGGGCAGCACGTCGGTGACGAGGGCCTGGTCGACCGACAGGAACGCGCCGTAGCCCGCGCCGAGCAGCACCGCGCCCGCCAGCGCGGACGGCCAGGTCGGCGCGGCCGCGAGCAGCGCGGCGGCGGCCGCCTGCAGCCCGCCCGCGAGCGCCAGCAGGTCGCGGCGCCGGCCGAGCAGGTCCGACGCCCTGCCGCCGAGGTAGCCGGTCGCGGCGCAGCACACCAGGTAGACCAGCGTGAGGATGAGCAGCGAGCCGTCGGGGTCGCGGCGGTGCAGCACGTCGTCCAGGAAGTACAGCAGGTACGTCGTGCCCGCCAGGTTCCCCGCGTTGATCAGCACCCGCGACAGCAGCGCCCAGTAGTAGTCGGGGTGCTCGCGCGGTCGGGGGAGCGGCACCCGCTCCCCGTCACCCGGTGCCGCGTCACCCGGTGCCGCGCCGCCGGGCGCGGCGTCCGCGGACCGCGGCAGCGGCGCGCGGCGCCGGACGAGGAAGAACGGCAGCGGCGACGCGGCGGCCAGCACCCCGATCAGCACCCAGCTCGCCGGGATGGAGGTGACCAGCATCGTCACCAGCACCATGCCCGCGACCAGGGCGACCACCTGCGGGACGCCCATCGCGGCGGACGCGGCGCCGCGCCGGCGGGGCGGCACCCGGTCGGCGATCACGGCGCTGAGCGCGGCCAGCACGGCGGACTCCCCGACCGACGCGACGACCATCAGCGCCGCCACCGCGGGCCAGCTCGTCTGGAAGCCGATGAGCGCGAACGGGACGGCGGCGACGGCGAACCCGCCGAGCGCCCAGATCCGGCGGCGGCCGAACCGGGACCGCGTCCGGTCGCACGCCCGCCCGGCGAGCGGCACGCACACCACCACGACCAGCGAGTTCTGGATCATCAGGTAGGACAGCACGTCCACCTTGTGGTGCGGGGCGATGTGCTCGATGAGGTGCGGCGCCATGAACTGCGGCGGCAGCATGATCACCAGCCAGTAGCCGAACCAGGCGAGCGCGTAGCCCAGCAGCCAGGTGCGCCCGACGTCCCGGTCGCCGGCGAGGCCGGAGGCGTCGGGGGCGTCGGCGGCGGTCAGCTCGTTCACGAGGGGAAGAACTATCACCGATCGAACGAAAAGTGAACAACGCTCACGTTATTCGTCCGGATCGGCGCCGCTCCCGCCCGGCTCCCCGTCGCTCCCGCCACCGGGCTCGCCGGTGATGTCCGCGAAGTAGGCGCGCAGCAGCCGGGCGCCGAGCGCGATCGTCGCCGGATCGCCGTCCGCGTCGGTCTGGAACGCCAGCCGGAGCAGGCCGTCCGCCGAGGTGATCGCGACGAGCAGCACGCGCTCGGCGTCCGGCAGCGGCGGCAGCCCGATCTCGGCGGTGCCGAGCTCGTGCAGGCGGCCCGCCATCTCGGTGTCGATCCGGCGGAGCAGGCCCGCGTCGATCGGCCCGGGGTCGCGGAAGTCGGCGACGAAGAAGCCGGGCACGGTGCGGCGCAGCGCGAGGCTCTCCTCGTAGACGAGGACGGCCGCGTCCGCCCAGCTCCGCGCGGGCGCGGCGGTGAGGCGCTCGCGCAGCCGCGCCATCAGCACGGCGAGCTGGCGCATCGCCAGCTCGTGCAGCAGCCCCGACTTGCCCTCGAAGAACTGGTACAGGGTGCCGATCGGGACGCCGGCGCGGCGGGCGACCTCCCGGGTGGTCAGCGCGTGCTGGCCGGATTCGGCCAGCAGTTCCGCGCAGGCGTCGAGCAGCCGCTCGACGCGCTCGGCGCTGCGGCGCTGGGCCGGCCTGCGGCGCACCCCGTCGGCCATGGAACGGACCCCCTCCGGCGAAACATGACGCATGTTCATGTTTAATGTGACTCCCGCTCATGCTAGAGAGGAGACGCGCATGCTTCCCCGATTCCCCGAGGGCTTCGTCTGGGGCACGGCGACGTCGTCGTACCAGATCGAGGGCGCGGTGCACGAGGACGGCCGCGGCCCGAGCATCTGGGACTCCTTCTGCGCCCGCCCGGGCGCGATCAGGAACGGCGAGAACGCCGACGTGGCCTGCGACCACTACCACCGCTGGCCCGAGGACGTCGCGCTGATGGCCGGCCTCGGCGTCAATGCCTACCGGTTCTCGGTGGCGTGGCCGCGGATCCAGCCGGACGGCCGCGGCCCCGCCAACCCCAAGGGCCTGGACTTCTACGACCGCCTGGTCGACGCGCTCGCCGAGCACGGCATCGCGCCCGCGCTCACGCTGTACCACTGGGACCTCCCGCAGGCGCTCCAGGACGCCGGCGGCTGGATGAACCGCGACACCGCGCACCGCTTCGCCGAGTACGCGGGCCTCGTCGCCGACCGGCTCGGCGACCGCGTCCCGACCTGGATCACGCTCAACGAGCCGTTCGTCCACATGACCGAAGGCCACGCCCTCGGCGTCCACGCGCCCGGCGAGGCCCTGCTCCTGGACGCCCTGCCCGTCGCGCACCACCTGCTCCTCGGCCACGGCCTCGCCGTCCCCGAGCTGCGCGGACGCACGTCCGGCCAGGTGCTGATCACCAACAACTACAGCCCCGTCTGGACGGCGACGGACTCCGCGGCCGACCGCGCCGCCGCCACCGCGTTCGACGCGCTGCAGAACCGGCTGTTCACCGACCCGGTCCTGCTCGGTCGCTACCCGGACCTGTCCGCGTACGGCGTCGACGGCGCGTTCCCGTTCGTCGAGGACGGCGACATGGACGTCATCACCGCGCCGCTCGACGGGCTCGGCGTGAACTACTACAGCCCGACCCGCGTCGCCGCCCCGAACTCCGGCGTCCGGACCGGCGGGGCGTCCGTCCTCAGCGAGGTCGAAGGCCACCTCGACGGCACCGGCCTGCCGTTCGAGGACGCCCCGATCGACGGCCACCCGGTGACCGCGTTCGGCTGGCCGGTCGTCCCCGAGGGGCTCCGCGAGATGCTGCTGACGCTGCGCGACCGCTACGGCGCCGGGCTGCCGCCGATCCTCGTCACCGAGAACGGCTGCTCCGTCCGCGACGAGCCGGGGCGCCCCGACCAGGAGCGCATCGACTTCCTCGACGGCCACCTGCGCGCGCTCCACCAGGCCATCGCCGAGGACGGCGTGGACGTCCGCGGCTACTTCGTCTGGTCGCTGCTGGACAACTTCGAATGGGCCGAGGGGTACGAGCAGCGGTTCGGGCTCGTCCACGTCGACTTCGCCACCCAGCGCCGCACGCCCAAGGCGTCCTACCACTGGTTGCGCGAAAGGCTCGCCGAGTACCGGTGAGCGGGACGCCCTAGCCAGCCCGTGGTGACGGGGGCCACCATGGGCTGTCATGGGTGAACTGACGATTCCGGCGGTGTTGGCGCGGGCGGCGGAGGCGTTTCCGGACGCCGAGGCCGTGGTGGACGGGGACGTCCGGGTGACGTTCGCGCAGCTGCGGGACCGGGTGCGGGAGGCGTCCGCCGCCTTCGCCGGCGCCGGGGTCGAGCCGGGCGACCGGATCGCGATCTGGGCGCCGAACTCGCTCGGGTGGATCGTCAGCGTCCTCGGCGCGATGGGCGCGGGCGCGACGCTCGTCCCGCTCAACACCCGCTACAAGGGCGAGGAGGCGCGCTGGCCGCTGACCCGCGCGCGCGTGAAGATGCTGTTCGTCGCCGACGGGTTCCTCGGCATCGACTACCCGGGCATGCTCGGCGTCGACGAGACCGGCGCCTACCCGGGCCTGCCCGACCTGAAGGCCGTCGTCACCTTCAACGGCGACGAGCGGCCCGGCGTGATGTCGTGGGACGGGTTCGTCGGCAAGGCCGTCCCGCTCGCGGAGGCCGACGCGCGGACCGCCGCCGTCCGCCCCGGCGACGTCGCCGACATCCTGTTCACGTCCGGGACCACCGGGCGGCCCAAGGGCGTGATGTGCACGCACGAGCAGAACATCCGGACGTTCGAGGCGTGGGCGGCGCGGACCGGCGTGCACGCCGGCGACCGGTACCTGATCGTGAACCCGATGTTCCACTCGTTCGGCTACAAGGCGGGCGTGATCGCGTGCGTGCTGATGGGCGCCACGATGGTGCTCCAGCCGGTGTTCGAGGTGGCGGAGACGCTGCGGATCATCGAGGCGGAGCGGATCACGGTGCTGCCCGGCCCACCGACGATCTACACCTCGCTGCTGGACGCGCCGGGCCGCGAGGGCCGCGACCTGTCGTCGCTGCGGCTGGCGGTGACCGGCGCGGCCGACGTGCCGGTCGCGCTCGTCCGGCGCATCCGCGAGGAGCTGTTCCCGCAGGTCATCACCGCGTACGGGCTGACGGAGTGCTCCGGCACGGTGTCGGCCTGCTCGCTGGACGACGATGACGAGACGATCGCGACGACGTGCGGCCGGGCCATCGACGACGTCGAAGTGAAGATCGTCGACGACGACGGCGAGCGGGTCCCGGCGGGCACCGACGGGGAGATCCTCGTGCGCGGCTACAACGTGATGAGCGGCTACCTCGACGACCCGGAGGCGACCGCCGAGACGATCCGGGACGGCTGGCTCGACACCGGCGACCGGGGCCGCCTGGACGAGCGCGGCAACCTGTCCATCACCGGCCGGTCCAAGGAGATGTTCGTCGTCGGCGGGTTCAACGTGTACCCGGCGGAGGTCGAGGACGTCCTGGCCCGGCACGACGCGGTCGCCGAGTCCGGCGTCGTCGGCGTCCCTGACGCCCGGATGGGCGAGGTCGGCCGCGCCTACGTCCGGCTGCGCCCCGGCCGCACCGCGACCGAGGAGGAACTGGTCGCGCACTGCCGCGAGCGCCTCGCGAACTTCAAGGTCCCGCGCGAGATCCTCTTCGTCGAGGACCTTCCGAAGACCGCGTCCGGCAAGGTCCGCCGCGTCGAGCTCAAGGAGCAGGCCGACGCCTGACGCCTCGTTGACTTGCGGCGTGTCGGCCTTAAAACGGCTCTCTTAAGGCCGACACGCCGCAAGTCGACGGAGGGTCAGAGGGCGGCGACGACGCGGGCGCGGTGCTCGGCGGGGGTGCCCCAGGCGGAGTGCAGGGCGCGGGCCTTGCGGATCCACAGGGACGGGTCGTACTCGTCGGTGTAGCCGATCGCGGCGTGCACCTGCAGCGCCGTCTTCGCCGCGAGGTAGGCGGCGCCGGACGCGGCGACCTTCGCGGCCGAGGCGTCCCGCGCGAAGTCGCCCGTCCCGTAGGACAGCGCCGCGCCGTAGACGAGCGGCCGCGCGAACTCCAGCTCGACCAGCGCCGTGGCGAGGTGGTGCTTGACGGCCTGGTACTCGCCGATCGGGCGCCCGAACTGCTGCCGCGTCTTGGCGTACTCGACCGACACGTCCAGCAGGGCGCGGCCGAGGCCGATCTGCTGCGCGGCGCACAGCATCACGCCGAGGTCGATCAGGCCGGAGGGCGCGCCCTCGGCTTTGAACAGGCGGCGGGCCGGGTCCAGGGACGCGACGCGCTCGCCCGCCTGAACGGCGGTGCCGTCGGCGCCGATGACCAGGTCGGCGACGTCGGCGTCCAGCGCGTGCGGCACGGCCACCGACACCAGCGCCTCGCCCTCGGCGATCCGCTCCAGCAGACCGGCGTCGGTCAGGACCTCGGCGGCGGCGAGCGTCTCGACGTACGGGCCGGGCGCGGCGGCCCGTCCGAGCTCCTCCATCGCGACGGCCAGCTCGACCGGCAGCCGCCCGGCGCCGCCGTGCTCCTCCGGCACCGCCAGCGCGAACACGCCCGCCTCGGCGGCCTGCGCCCACAGCGCCCGGCCCGGCCCCGCGTCGCCCGCCGCCCACGCCCGGACCGCCTTCGCGGTTTCCGCGCCGGCCAGCAGCCGTCGCAGCGTCTCGCCGAACATCCGCTGCTCGGCGGAGAGAACGAACTTCACCGGGACCCCCTCGGCAGGCCGAGCAGCCGCTCGGCGATCACGTTGCGCTGGATCTCGTTGGTGCCCGCGTAGATCGGGCCGGCCAGGGAGAACACGTAGCCCTCCAGCCAGTCGGAGTCGAGCTCGCCGTCCGCGCCGAGCAGGTCGAGGGCCGTCTCGTGCAGCGCGACGTCCAGCTCCGACCAGAAGATCTTGTTCAGGCTGGACTCCGCACCGATGTCGTCGTCCCGCGAGACCGTCTCGAAGCCCTTCAGCCGGTAGGCGCGGGACCGGATCCACGCGTCCGCGACCCGGTCGCGCAGCGCCGTGTCGGACGGGTCGGCGCGCTCCTTCCACAGCTCGACGAGCCGCTCGGTCGCGGCGGTGAACCGGCCGGGGCTGCGCAGGGTGAGGCCGCGCTCGTTGCCCGCGGTGCTCATCGCGACGCGCCAGCCGTCGCCGGGCGCGCCGATGACGTCCTCGTCCGGGACGAACACCTTGTCCAGGAACAGCTCGGCGAACGCGGGCTTGCCGTCCAGGCGGCCGATCGGGCGGACCGTCACGCCCTCGGCGTCCAGCGGGAACATCAGGTACGTCAGGCCCTTGTGCCGCGACGACTCGGGGTCGGAGCGGAACAGCCCGAAGCCGCGGTCGGCGAACGCGGCGCGCGAGCTCCACGTCTTCTGGCCGTCCAGCAGCCAGCCGCCGTCGGTGCGGGTCGCGGTGGAGCGCAGCGCCGCGAGGTCGCTGCCCGCGCCGGGCTCCGACCACGCCTGCGCCCAGATCACCTCGCCCGCCGCCATCGGCGGCAGGATCCGCGCGAGCTGCTCGGGCGTGCCGTGCTTGAGCAGCGTCGGCGCGAGCAGGTTGATGCCGTTCTGGCTGACCCGGCCCGGCGCGTCCGCCGCGTAGTACTCCTCCTCGAAGACCAGCCACTGGAGGACGGACACGCCGCGCCCGCCGTACTCCTCCGGCCACGACACGACGCCGAGGCGGGCCTCGCCGAGCCGGCGCTCCCAGTCGCGGTGGAGGGCGAAGCCCTCCTCGGTCTCCAGCGACGGCAGCGGCTCGGCCGGCACGTTCGCGCGCAGCCAGTCCCGCACCTCGGCGCGGAACTCCTCGTCCGCCGCCCCGAAATCAAGATCCATCCGGTGCCTCCTCCAGGGCCTTCATCACTGCTCGGCCGCCTTCATGCTGCTGACGTCCTGCCCGCCGAGCGAGTCCTCGCCGGTCTCGGCGTTGTGCGCGTGGGCGAGGTGGTGCAGGCCGAACACCGCGTCCATGCCGGCGTGCATGCCCTGCAGGTCCTCGGCCTGGTTCACGGCCTTCTTGGTGAGCGCGAGGCCCATCCGGGGCATCGCGGCGATCCGCCCGGCCAGCGCGAAGGTCTCCTCCTCCAGCGCGTCGCGCGCGACGACCCGGTTGACCCAGCCCAGCTCGTAGGCGCGGGACGCGGGCATCCGGTCGCCGGTGTAGAGGAACTCCTTGGCGACGCGCGGCGGCATCACCCACGGGTGCGCGAAGTACTCCACGCCGGGGATGCCCATCCGCACGACCGGGTCGGCGAAGAACGCGTCGTCGGACGCGACGATCAGGTCGCAGACCCAGGCCAGCATCAGCCCGCCCGCGACGCACGCGCCCTGCACGGACGCGATCATCGGCTTCGGGAGCTCCCGCCAGCGGCGGCACATCCCGAGGTAGACCTCGGACTCGCGGGCGAACCGGCTCTCCGCGCCCGCCTTGCCGGCGTGGTCCCACCACATCCCCGCCTTGCGCGGGAACGTGCGGTCGGCGTCGCGGCCCGGGGTGCCGATGTCGTGCCCGGCGGAGAAGTGCGGTCCCGCGCCGGCCAGCACGACGACCTTGACCTCGTCGTCCTCGGCGGCGCGGTAGAACGCCTCGTCGAGGGCGTAGGTCATCGCGGAGTTCTGCGCGTTGCGGTACTCCGGCCGGTTCATCGTGACGACGGCGACGGCGCCCCGCCGCTCGTACTCGACGACCACGACGCCTCCCTTCTTTCTAACAACTGTTTGGTAGAGTAGCCGCCGCCGTCCACCGCCCCCGCCATCGCCTCCCGTCCAGCGGGACGCGCCCCCTCCGCCGCCCTTTCGCCGCCGGCCACGGCATCGGTACCGGCTCGGCACGCAATGCCTGGTTCGAGCCGGATGACGGACTTATCGTCGAGTCGCCGTTGAGGCCGGGACGGCGCCGCCGCCAGCGCGGCGGGGCGTCCCGTCGATCCGCTGTCGGCGAAGGACGGGTGCGATGGGAACGGTGCGGACCACCGAGGAGCACGGCAGGAAGATCGGGAGATGGCTGCTGCCGGCGGCCGCGGCGGCGGCCGTGGCGTTCGCCGGTCCGGCGGGCGTCGCGGTGAAGCAGGCGGCCGCCGCCCCTGGCAGAACCCCCGGCAAGGCCCCGGCCTGCGCGGACGGGACGCTGGTGCGGACCGACCGCGGCCCGGTGTGCGGCACCGTCGCGGACGGCACGCGCTCCTGGCTCGGCGTCCCGTACACGGCGCCGCCGCTCGGCGCGCACGCCGGGAACTACGCGATCCAGGACCAGCAGGCCGCGCTGCGCTGGGTCCGCGCCAACATCGCGAAGTTCGGCGGCGACCCGCGCAACGTGACGATCTACGGCGCGTCCGCCGGCGGGTCCAGCGTGTGCGCGAACACCGCGTCGCCGCTGTCGAAGGGCCTGTTCCAGAAGGGCATCTCGCAGAGCGGCGAGTACAACTCGCTGCGCGGCGCCGACACCCAGTGGCAGCCGCAGGACTGCAAGGCCAAGCTGGCGACGGAGGCCGAGGCGCAGGCCGCCGGTGCCCGCTTCGCCGCCGCGCTCGGCTGCAAGGACGCCGCGAGCGCCGCCGCCTGCCTGCGCGCCGTCCCCGCCGAGAAGCTGCTCCAGCAGGCCGGCGGCGGCATCGGCCCGGACGCGGGGACGCAGGCGCCCGTCGTCGACGGCCGCGTCCTGCCGATGTCGCCCGGCGAGGCGTTCGCGGCCGGCAAGGTCAACGACGTCACGCTGATGCACGGCGTCGACCGCGACGAGGTGCAGTTCCCGTCCGCCGAGACGCCGCAGCAGTACCACCAGCTGGTGAAACAGCAGTACGGGCCGCTCGCCGCGCAGGTCGAGAAGCTGTACCCGATCAACCGGTTCCCCGACCCGTCCGAGTTCATCGCCTACCGGACGATCGTCGCCGACTCCAACTCCGTCTGCCCCGCGCTGCTCAACGACGAGCGCCTCGCCCGCCGCATCAAGGTGTTCGCCTACCAGACCGACAACGCCGACGCCCCGCCGATCTTCTTCCTCGACGAGACCAAGCCGAACGGCGCGTACCACGTCAGCGAGAGCCCGTTCCTGACGCCGTTCGAGGGCGCCCCCGAGCTGTCCCCCGACCAGAAGGCGTTCGGCGCGCAGCTCACGCAGGAGTGGACCGGGTTCGCCCGCACCGGCGACCCGACCGTGGACGGCACCCCGTCCTGGCCGCGCTTCACCGGGCGCGACCCCGGCGTCATGTCGCTGGTGCCCGCCGGGGACAGCCAGGTCACCCACGAGATCGCGCGGCAGCACCACTGCGACTTCTGGTGGCGGCAGACCCCGTTCCAGCACTGACCGGGAGGAGCGGGGCGGGAGCCGGGGCGCCGCGGGCCCCGGCGGCCCGCCCGGTTCTTGCCGCGCTGCGCGAAGATCCCCACCAGCGGCCGGTCCGCCCGGTTGCGCAGATGCCGAGCGCCCGTCTCCACCTTCCCCACCGGCACGCGGTGGAAGTGGTAGACGACCTCCAGGTGGGAGAAGTCGACCGGCCCGGCGAGGGCGTCCGGCGCGACCGACGCCCGCCGAATCCCGTTCGGCGGGCATCCGGTAAGAAGGGGGCGTGCCCGCACTGAGACTGGACGCGGCGGCCCTGCCGCCCGAGCTGGACGAGCTGCGCCGGGACGTCCGCGCGTTCCTCGCCGCGGAGACCGCCGCCGGACGGATCGTCCCGCACGCCGACAACTGGCTGGCGGGCTGGGACCCCGCGTTCAGCCGGCGGCTCGGCGAGCGCGGCTGGATCGGGATGACGTTCCCGCCCGAGTACGGCGGGAGCGGGGCCGGGTCGCTCGCCCGGTTCGTCGTCACCGAGGAGCTGCTCGCCGCCGGCGCGCCCGTCGCCGCGCACTGGATCGCCGACCGGCAGTCCGGCCCGTCGCTGCTGAAGTACGGCACCGAGGAGCAGCGCCGCGCCTACCTGCCCGGCATCGCGCGCGGCGAGACGTCGTTCGCGATCGGCATGTCCGAGCCCGACTCCGGCTCCGACCTCGCGTCCGTCCGGACGAGGGCCGAGCGCGCGGGCGGCGGCTGGACGGTCAACGGCACCAAGGTGTGGACGAGCGGCGCGCACGTCGCGGACGCCATGATCGCGCTGGTCCGGACGGGGCCGCCCGGGCCGAGCCGGCACGAGGGCCTCACCCAGCTGATCGTCGACCTCGGCGCGCCCGGCCTGGAGATCCGCCCGATCCGGCTGCTGACAGGCGAGCACCACTTCAACGAGGTCGTCCTCACCGGCGTGTTCGTGCCCGACGACCGGGTCCTCGGCACGGTCGGGGACGGCTGGCGGCAGGTGACGAGCGAGCTGTCGTTCGAGCGCAGCGGCCCCGAGCGGATCCTCAGCACGTTCCCGCTGCTCGCGGCCGTCGCCGGACGGCTCGCCGAGCGCGGCGGCGCGGGCGGCGGCGACCGGGGCCGGATCGGGGCGGTCGTCGCCCGGCTGTGGGCGCTGCGGCGGATGTCCCTGGCGGTCGCGGCGCGGCTCGCCGCCGGGGAGGCGCCCGCGACGGAGGCCGCCGCCGTCAAGGACCTCGGCACCCGGTTCGAGGGCGCGCTGGTCGAGACCGTCCGGCTGCTGGCCCGGGTCGAGCCCGACCTCGCGTCGTCCGATCCGCTGGCGAACCTGCTGGCGCAGTCCGTCCTGCACGGCCCCGGTTTCACGCTGCGGGGCGGGACCAACGAGATCCTGCGCGGCGTGGTCGCGAAGTCGATGCTGCCGAGCGGGGAGGCCCGGTGAACGACGTCCTCGACGCCCTCGTCGCAACGGTGGACGGGGTGTGCGCCCGCCACGCCGGCCCCGGCGAGGACTGGAACCCGCGCCTGTGGGACGAGCTGGAGCGGGTCGGCGTGACGCTGCTGCCCGTCCCGGAGGAGCGCGGCGGCGCCGGCGCCGACTTCGTCGCCACCGCCGAGGTGCTGCGGGCGCTGGGCCGGAACGCGGCGGCCGTCCCGCTGGCGGAGACCGCGCTGCTGGCCGGGTGGCTGCTCGCCGAGGCGGGCGCCGACGTCCCGTCCGGGCCGCTGACCGCCGCCCTCGCGGGGCCCCACGTCGCGCTCCGCCAGGACGGCGGCGCGTGGACGCTGGCGGGCACGCTGCCGCGCGTCCCGTGGGCCCGGCACGCGGACGGCATCGCCGTCCTGGTCGCGGGGCACGTCGCGTTCGTCCCGCGCGGCGGCTACGACGTCGACGAAGGCGCGAACCTCGCGGGCGAACCGCGCGACACCGTCCATCTGCGCGACGCCGCGCCCGCGCGGGTGCTCGCCTCGGCGGCGACCGCGCAGGCGTTCCGGGAGCGCGGCGCGCTCGGCCGGACGGCGCTGATGGCGGGCGCGATGGAGGCGGCGACCGACCTGTCGCTCCGCTACGCAGGCGAGCGTGTCCAGTTCGGCCGGCCGCTGGCGCGGTTCCAGGCCGTCCAGCAGCACCTCGCCGAGATGGCGGGCGAGACGCTGATGGCCACGGTCGCCGCGCAGGCGGCCGCCGCCGAGGGCACCGGCTTCGCGATCGCGGCGGCGAAGGCGGCGGCGAGCGAGGCCGCCGGCACCGTGTGCCGCCTCGCCCACCAGGTGCACGGCGCGATCGGGTTCACCGACGAGCACGGCCTCCGGCACGCCACGACCCGGCTGTGGGCGTGGCGCGACGAGTGCGGCAACGAGGCCGAATGGGCCGACGCCCTCGGCGCCCGCGCCGTCGAAGCGGGCACCGAAGGGCTCTGGCCCCTCATCACCGCCGGCGGGGACCTGTAGGGGACCCGCGCCGCCCGGCTGCGGGTCAGTCCGTCCGGGACGGCGCGTCGGCGGCGGCCCCGCGCAGCGCCGCCGCCGCCCGGTCGAGCGCGCGTTCCCGGACGTCGCCCGCCTCGGCGGCCTCGGGGGCCGGGTCCGGCCGCATGCCGCGCAGCAGCAGCTTGATGGTCAGGACGGTGAGCGGCAGCCCGGAGCGCTCCGTCGCGCCCGCCGCCCGTTCCATCGCCGCCTCCCGCCGGCCCGCGGCGATCGTCGCGTGGACGAGGACGGCCGCGAGCGACTCGGGCGGCTCCCCGGCGGCGACGTCGCCGCGCCGCTGCCCGGCCTCCAGCACCTCCGCCAGCGCGAGGACCGGGTTCGGGACGTCCTCGCCGAGGTGGTCGGACAGGCGCTCGGGCTGGTTGGCGATCCCTCGCATGATCGCGTCGCGGAGCGGTCCGGGCGCGGGCGCGGCGCGGCGCAGCGCCGTGAAGGCGTTGCCGACGATGACGCCCGTTCCGGAGCCGGCGGCGAGGCCCTTGCGGCAGGCGTCCGCGAACGCGGCGCAGGCGACGATCGCGGCCTCCAGCACCACGTCGTCCTTGCTGGGGAAGTAGGTGAAGAACGTCCCCCAGCTGACGCCGGCCGCGGCCACGATGTCCTCGATCCGGGCGGCCTCGACGCCGGACCGCTCGAACTCGGCGACCGCCGCCTCGTAGACGCGGCGGCGCGTCGCGATGGCGCGGGCCTGGCGGGGACGGCGGGCGGTCGGCATGAGAAGACCTCTGGTGCGGCGGGCCGGACGGTTCTATTCTGCCAAAGTTGATGCGGATCAACTTTTGGAGGCCGATGTGGTCATCGCAGGGCTGCCGGGACGGCTCGCCGGGTCCGGCCGGGTGCGCGCGCTGCGGATGCTCTGGGGCGCGGGCAAGGGCTGGTCGGCGGCGGTCGCCCTGCTCGTCGTGGCGAACGCGGTGCTGCCGAACGCGAGCCTCGTCGCGCTCGGCTACGCGGTCGGGCGCATCCCCGCGGCGGCCGCCGCGCACCTGCACGGCGCCGCCGGGCGCGCGCTCGCCGTCGCGCTGCTCACCGCCGGCCTGCTGTACGCGGCGACCCTGCTCACCGGCCCGTACCAGGAATGGCTGAGCACCTGCGTGAAGGCGCGCCTGGTGGACGACCTGCAGAGCCGGCTCATGGCCGCCGTCAGCGGCCCGGTGGGCGTCGCGCACCTGGAGGACCCGGAGACCCAGGACCAGCTGGAACTGGCCAGGGGCAGGCTCACGGGCCATGTCCCGGCGGACGCGCCCGTGGCGCTCGCCTCCGCCGCCGGGTCCAGGCTCGCCGGGATCGTGGCGTGCGCCGTCCTCGCCACGTTCCGGTGGTGGCTCGGGCTCGCGCTGCTCGCCGTGTGGCTGCTGATCCGGCGCCCGCTCCGGAAGATCATCCTCGCGCAGATCGTCGGGTTCCGCACGAAGGCCGAGGTGCTGCGGCGCGCCTGGTACTTCCTCTACCTGGCGATCCGCCCGGCCGCCGCGAAGGAGCTGCGCGTCTTCGGCCTCGGCGACTGGACGATCGACCGGTACCGCGAGCACTGGGCGACGGGCATGGCCACGAACCGGGAGACCTACGCCCGGCTCAGCCGCCGCGCCTACCTGCTCGCCGGGCTCGTCCTCGCCGCCTACCTCGTCGCCTGCGGGACGCTCGCGTACGCGGCGCTGCACCATCGGATCGGCCTGCGGGAACTGTCGGTCATGCTGCCGCTGCTGCCCGCCACCATGTACGCGGGCACCGTCACCACCAGCGACATCTCCGCCGAGTGGATGGTGTCGGCCCTGCCCGACCACGCCGCGCTGGAAGCGCGCCTGCACGCCGCCCGCGAGGAACTGGACGGCGGCCGGGACCCGGCCGGGCTCCCCGCGCACGGCATCCGGCTCGACGGCGTCCGCTTCGCCTACCCCGGCGGCGAGCCCGTGCTCGACGGCCTCGACCTGGAGATCCCGGCCGGACGCTCCACCGCGATCGTCGGCGTGAACGGCGCCGGCAAGACCACGCTGGTGAAGCTGCTCGCCCGCATGCACGACCCGACCGGCGGGACCGTCACCGTGGACGGCGTCCCGCTCCGCGACCTCGACGCGGCGCGCTGGCAGCGCCGGTTCGCCGCCGTCTTCCAGGACTTCAACCGCTACCCGCTCCCGCTCGCCGAGAACGTCGCGCTCGGCGCCGCCGGACACCTCGGCGACGCCGCCGGCCGCGACCGCGCCGCCGCGCGGGCCGGCGCGCTCGACCTCGCCGCGCAGGTCGGCTGGGACACCGTCCTGTCCCGCCAGTACGCGGACGGAACCGACCTGTCCGGCGGCCAGTGGCAGCGCGTCGCCCTCGCCCGAGCGCTGTTCGCCGTCGAGCACGGCGCGGCGGTGCTCGTCCTCGACGAGCCGACCGCATGGCTGGACGTCCGGGCCGAGGCCGCCTTCTACGACCGGTTCCTGGACCTCACGCGCGGCCTCACGTCCATCGTCATCTCGCACCGCTTCTCGACCGTGCGCCGCGCCGACCGGATCTGCGTCCTGGACGGCGGCCGCCTCGCCGAGCAGGGCACGCACGACGAGCTGATGGCGCTCGGCGGGACGTACGCGGAGATGTTCCGCCTCCAGGCCGCCCGCTTCCGCGAGGACGAGGAGAGCGACGCATGACGAAGGCCCGCCGCACGTTCCGCGTCCTGGTCGCCGACGGGTTCCGGGCCGCGCCGCGCCCGATGGCCGCCGCCGCGCTGACCACCCTCGCGACCGCGCTGACGCAGATCACCTACCCGGTCGGCATCCGCACGATGGTCGACGCCCTCGCCCGGCGCGACGTGTCCGCCGAGATCGCCGGAACCGCCACCGTCGCCGTCCTGTTCACCCTGTCCTGGACGCTGATGATCGTGTCGGCGGGACGGCTGACCGCGCTGACCGACGAGGTGTCGGTGTGGCTGTCCGCCCGCATCGCCGCGCTCGTCAACGCCGTCCCCGGCCTGGAGCACTTCGAGCGGCCCGATTACCTCACCGAGCTGGAACGGCTCGAAAAGCGCCGCCCGATGCTCGCCTCCGGGCCCCGGCAGGCGCTCACGCTCGCATCCGTCGTCGTCCGGACGGCCGGGATCGCCGTCCTGCTCGCCACCGTGTACTGGCCGCTCGCGCTGCTGCCCCTCGCCGGGCTGCCCCCGTACCTCGCCGACAAGCGCTCCGTCGCGCTGCGCGAGCGCGCCGACGCCGCCGTCGCGGAGAAGCGGCGGCTCGCCGGGGAGCTGTTCGAGCTCGCCGCGACCGCCGGACCCGCCAAGGAACTGCGGACCTACGGGCTCGGACCCGAGCTGCGCGCCCGGCACGACCGGCTCAGCGCCGCCGCGCGCCGCGCCACCGTCCGGGCCGCGTCCGCCGGCGCGCTGTGGAGCGCGCTCGGCTGGTTCCTGTACGCCGCCGCGTTCTCCGGCGCGATCGCGCTCATCGCCGTCCGGGCCGCGCGCGGCGACGCGTCGGCCGGCCAGGTCGTCCTCGCGGTCAGCCTGCTGCGCCGCGCCCAGCTCACCGTCTCGCAGGCGTCCAACGCCATCGGCCAGGTCGTCACCACGGCGTCCGCCGCGCAGAGCCTGCTGTGGCTGGAGGACCACGCGGCCGCGCAGCGCTCCGGCGGCGCGCCCGCCCCCGACCGCCTCGAGAACGGCATCACGCTGGAGGACGTCGCGTTCGCCTACCCGGGCACCGGCGCGCCCGTCCTGCGCGGGGTGAACCTCACCCTGCCCGCCGGCGGCACCGTCGCGCTGATCGGCGAGAACGGCGCGGGCAAGAGCACCCTGGTCAAGCTGCTGACCGGCATGTACCCGCCGACGAGCGGCCGGATCCTGCTCGACGGCGCCGACCTCGCGGACGTCGACCCGGCGCGGTGGCGCGCCCGCACGTCCGCCGCCTTCCAGGACTTCGTGCCGTGGCACCTGCGCGCGGGCCGCGCCGTCGGCATCGGCGACCTGCCCCGCCTCGACGACGAGGACGCCCTGCGCACCGCCCTCGACCGCGCCGCCGCGGCGAGCGTCGTCGACGAGCTGCCGGCCGGCCTCGACACCCCGCTCGGGAAGTCGTTCCACGGCGGTGCGGACCTGTCCGGCGGGCAGTGGCAGAAGCTCGCGCTCGGCCGCGCGATGATGCGCGACCGGCCGCTGCTGCTCGTCCTGGACGAGCCGACCGCGAGCCTCGACGCGCCCACCGAGGACGCGTTGTTCCGCCGCTACCTGGACGCCGCGCGCCGCACGGCCGCCGGCAGCGGCGCGATCACGATCCTGGTGTCGCACCGCTTCTCGACCGTCCGGATGGCCGACCTCATCGTCGTCGTGGACGGCGGGCGGGTCGTCCAGGCGGGCGACCACGCCACGCTCCTCGCCGAAGGCGGGCTCTACGCCGAGCTGTTCGAACTCCAGGCCCGCGCGTACCTCTAGGCGCCGCCGCTAGGGGAGGCGGAGGCCGGCGAGCTTGGTGAGGAGCCGGTCGACCTGCTCCTCCAGCGGCTCCCACGGGAGCCCGGGCTGGTTGACGCGCATCGACACCGCGCCGTGCACGGCCGCGCGCAGGTCGAGCGCGACCGCCGCCGCGTCGCCTGCGGGGGCGAGGTCCGCGTCCATGCAGCGCTGGACGGCCTCCACGGTGCGCTTGCCCAGCTCCATCTTGAACGACATGTCGCACCGCTGGTTGACGGTGCTCTCGTGCAGCACCTTGTAGAGGCCGGGGTGCTCGTGCGACCAGGTGCCCATGACCTGCACGCGCGCGCGCAGCCCGCCCACCGGGCCGCCGGCCGCCGCCTCGGCGTCGTCGCACGCGCGCACGAGGTCGGCGTGGCTGCGCTCCATCGCGGCGAGGACGAGCGCGTCCCGGTCGGCGAAGTGCAGGTAGACCGACGTCGCCGCGATGCCGATCTCCCGCGCCACCGCGCGCAGCGACAGCGCCTCGTCGTCGCCCAGCTCCTCCAGCAGCCGCAGCGCCGTCGCGACGATCTCCTCGCGCAGCCGGTCGCCTTGGCCGCGCCGGTTCCGCCCCCGGGAGGGCGATGCCGTTCCCATGCGGCCATTCTAATGCGACAGCCATTGCGCTACAGTCGTAGCGCTACAGCTGTTCAGATAACTGAAGGGGACCGCGATGACCACCGCCGCCGACCAGGAAGCGAACAAGGCGACCGTCCTGGCCTTCTACGAGGCCGGGCTCAACCGCAAGGACTTCGACGCCGCGGCCCGGCTGATCGGAGACCGCTACGTCCAGCACAACCCGCGGATCGCCGACGGCGTCGAGGGCTTCCGCGGCTTCATCGACACGATCCGGACTGAGTTCCCCGACCTGCGCGCCGAGGTCAAGGGCCTGTACGCCGACGGCGACCGGGTCATCGCGCACGTCCACGGGATCCGGGTGCCCGGGCAGGCCGGCACCGCGATCGTCGACATCTTCCGGTTCGAGAACGGCCGGATCGTCGAGCACTGGGACGTGATGCAGCCGATCCCGGACACCGCCGCCAACGCCAACGGCATGTTCTGACCCCGGTGCCCCCGGTCCGGCGCCGCCCGCTCGTCACGAGGTCTCCTCCTCTTCCTCCTCCTCGTCCTCGTAGGCGGTGCCGGACAGGCCGTAGCGCTCCTGGTCGGAGGGGCGCGGGGCCTCCGGCCCGTCCCGGCCGAGCCGCAGCATCCGGGAGATGCGGACGGTGCGGAACTCGCGGCCCGCCGCCGTGAACGCGTGCCCCGTCGCCGCCTCGATCTGCTCGGCGGCCCGCTCCCACTCCGCGAGCTCCGCCGCGCCGGGCGGGTCGCCCTGGAACTCGCGCAGCCGCGGCAGCAGGTCGGCGAAGTAGCGGGCCAGCCGCAGCCGCGTCTCGTCCGGGTCGTCGCCGCCGGTCAGCGGCGCCCAGCCGTTCGACAGCACCTCGACCGCGATGAACGTCGGCGGCAGCAGCACCACGCCCGGATGCGTCCGCACCGCGTGCCGCGCCTCGGTCAGCACCATCCGCGGGACCGATCCCGGCACCGGCATGAAGCCGACCAGGTTCAGCCGCAGCTGCGCCTCCCACTGCCCGGCCGGCGCCGCCGGCTCCAGCAGGTGGCCGCGGAGCAGCCCGTCGCCGCAGGCGCCGGGCGTGTCGGTCGGCCGGGGCGGCTCCATCACCCGGTCGCCGAGCAGCGTGTACTTCTCGACCCGGATGACCCGGTAGCGCCGGTCGCCGATCTCCCACTCGTCCTTGGCGAGCTGGTCGCCCTCCTCCGGATCGAGCCGGCCCGCCGCCGCGAGCATCGCCCCCGCGACGCCGGGCGCGTGGCCGCCCCCGGCCGCCTCGCGGCGCAGGTCCGCGGCCAGGCCGTAGCGGGCGGCGGACGGGTCGGTCGAGCCGAGGCAGCCGATCCGCCACTCGGCGCCGTCCTGGACGGCGTACCCGAAGTCGGGGGATCCGGCCGGGAGGAGCCGGGGGTAGGCGAGGATCGCGTCGCCGATCTCGCGGTCCCGCACGGCCGCGACGGGATCGAGGGAGGCGACCAGGTTGATGTGGTCGTACCCCGGCATCAACGGGAAGGTCATGGCCTCATATTCGGTTTCCGTGCGGCGGCCCGCAGCGGAATCCGCGGAACTGCACCGCCGCTGACGTGCGACTTCTCCCAATCGACGGCTTATGTCCGACAGATGATGCGGCGGGCGCCGCGCCCCGCCGCCGCGGCCGGACCCGGCTGCCGCGTCCGCCGCGTCCCGGCGGGGGCCACGTCTAGACTGGTGGCCGGATCGATACCGGGGGATGAGGCGATGGTCCCGGATGCCCGCGACACCGCTCGGCTCGGCACGTCCCGCGCCGGCAGGGCCCAGGCCGATACGGCCCAGGCCGACACGGCGCTGTTCGGCGCGCTGGTCACCGCGGTGCCGTTCGGCGTCGCCTTCCTCGACGGCCGGCTGCGGCTGCGCCGGGCCAACGAGGCCCTGCGCGCGCTGCTGCGCGCCGGGGGCGCCGGGCAGGACGCCGAGAACCCGGTCGGGCGGCGGCTCGGCGAGGTGCTGGACGGCGAGTTCGCCGAGGTCCTCGAACCGGCGCTGCGCGGCGTCCTGGACGGCGGGCCGCCGGTCACGGGCCTGGAGGTCCGCGGCCCCGCGCCGGCGCCCGGCGAGCAGCCCGCCGGCGCGCCCGGCCCGCTCGACGGCCCGCTCGACGGGGCGGACGCGTGCGGCGAGCGGGTCTGGGTGTGCGCGTGCCTGCCGGTCCGCGGGCCCGGCGGCGCGATGCTCGGCGCGGCGCTGATCGTCCAGGACGAGACCGTCCGGCACGGCGTCGAGGACGCCATCACCCGCCGCACCGAGCGGTACCGGTCGCTGGTCGAGGCGACGACCCCGGTCGTGTGGACGACCGCCGCGGACGGCACCGCCGCCGAGGACGCGCCGCACTGGCGCGCCGTCACCGGCCAGACCCCCGAGGACTACGCGGAAGGCGGCTGGACCGCCGCGGTGCACCCCGAGGACTACGACCGCGTCGCCGCCGAGTGGCGCGACTGCATGCGCGACGGCCGCCTCCTGGAGGTGGACTGCCGCGTCCTCACCGCGTCCGGCGGGCGGCGGCACTTCGAGGTGCGGGCCGTCCCGATCCGCCGGGACGGCGCGGTGATCGAATGGGTCTGCGCCGGGACGGACGTCACCGGCCGCCGCGACGCCGAGGAGATGCGCGGCCGGCTCACCGGCCAGCTGTCGGCGGCGGCGCTGCGCACCGCGCGCCTCCAGCAGGCCACCTCGATGCTCGCGGAGGCGCTGACCGTCGGCGAGGTCGTGCGGGTCATCGTGGAGGTCGGGCAGTCCGCGGTCGGCGTCGACCGCTGCACGGTCGCGCTGCTGGACGAGGGCCGGACCCGGCTCACCCCGATCGCCCCCGCCGACCCGTCCGGCACCGGCGCCGACGCGGGCACCGAGACGGGCTCGGACGCGGGGCCGGACGCCGTCGCCGTCGCGGACCCGACCGTGCTGTCGGCGGCGGCGCGCGAGGGCCGCCCGTTCGTCGCCGAGAACCCGGGCGAGCTGCGGCGGCAGCTGGGCGAGGCCGCCGCGGCGGACGAGATGCTGCGCGGCCCCGGCGAGCAGGCGTGGGTGGCGCTGCCGCTGCTCGCGGCGGGCGCGCCGATCGGGGTGCTGCGGTTCGCCTTCACCCGGACCCGGTTCCTCACCGAGGACGAGCAGGTGTTCCTGGAGGCGCTGGCCGGGCAGTGCGCGCTGGCGGTGGAGCGGGCGCTGCTGTTCGAGCGCGAGCACCGCACCGCCGAGCAGCTGCAGCGCAGCCTGCTGCCGGGCGACCTGCCGAGCTCCCCGGAGCTGCGGATGGCGGCCCGCTACGACCCGGTGACCCGGCACGTGCAGGTCGGCGGCGACTGGTACGACGTGTTCAAGCTGCCCGGCGGCCGGCTCGCGGTCGTCCTCGGCGACGTGATGGGCAAGGGCGTGCTGGCCGCCGCGATCATGGGCCGGGTGCGCAACGCGCTGCGCGCGCTCGCGCTGACCGATCCGCGGCCCGCCGCCGTCCTGTCCGGCCTGGACCGGCTGTTCAGCGCCACCGAGGACGCCGAGCAGTTCACCACGGTCGCCTACCTGGTGATCGATCCGGCGACGGGGCAGGGCCTGTACACCAGCGCCGGGCACCCGCCGCCGCTGCTGCTGCCGGCGGGGCGCCCGCCGGGGCTCAGCGACGTCGAGGCGGGCACGCCGCTCGGCTGGCCCAGCCACCGGCAGCAGGCGAGCTTCTCGCTGTCGCCCGGCGACACCGTCGTGCTGTACTCCGACGGGCTGGTGGAGAACCGCAGGCGGGGCGTCGACACCGGGCTCGGCGACCTGGTCGCGGCGGCGGCGGAGGCGCCGCCGGGCGCCGCCGCCGATCCCGGCCGGCTGGTCGACCACCTGGTCGCCCGGCTGCTCGCCGGGTACGAGCAGTCCGACGACGTGACGCTGCTCGCACTGCACGTTCCGGCCACGGGGGAGTAGGGGAGCCCGGCACGCCGGGTAGGTCCCTGCTGGGGAGGACAAGATGGAAATCGAGATGATCGTGGAGATCCCGCGCGGATCCCGCAACAAGTACGAGATGGACCACCGGCTTGGGCGGATCCGCCTGGACCGGATGCTGTTCACCTCGACGCAGTACCCGGTGGACTACGGCTACGTCCCCGACACGCTCGCCGAGGACGGCGACCCGCTGGACGCGATGGTGCTGCTGGAGGAGCCGACGTTCCCCGGCTGCCAGGTGTCGGTCCGCAGCGTCGGGGTGTTCTGGATGCACGACGGCGGCGAGCCCGACGCGAAGATCCTCACGGTGCCGGCGCGGGACGTCCGCTACGAGGGCATCCGGGACCTGAAGGACGTGCCGGCGTACTTCCTGGACGAGATCGCGCACTTCTTCGACATCTACAAGAACCTGGAGCCGGGCAAGGAGACCGACGTGCGCGGCTGGCAGGACCGCCTCGTCGCCGACCGGGAGATCGGCGACTCGATCGAGCGCGCCGCCGACGCCCACCTCGCCGGCTCGCACTAGCCCTGGCCCCGGCCGCCTCGGCCGAAGCCCAGGGCCAGCCGGAAGGCGCCGAGCACGGCGGCGAGCCCGGCGACCACGGTCACCACGTCGGACGCGGCGGGCAGCGCGAGCGCGGCCGCGACGACGGCGGTGCACGCGGCGCCGGCGACGAGGGAGGCGAAGGCCGCGGCGATGCCCGCCGCCGCGCCGTCCCCGCCGTCCTCGCCGTCCATGGCGTCCGTGAGCAGGAAGAACGCCAGGAGCAGCAGGCCGGTGGCGGCGGCGGTCGCGATCCCCGGACGCGCCGCCGCGCACAGCACGACGGTCGCGGCCCCGGCGGACGCCGCGGCCCGTCCCCGCACCCGCGCGACGGCCGTCAGGGCGACCGCGGCCACCGCGACCGGCGCGCACGCCCACACCCACACCGCCCCCGGCAGGACGGCGGCCACGACGGCGGCGCATCCGGTGAGGACGAGCGCGGTCCTCATGCGCGCCCGCCCGGGACGGGACGGGCGAACGTCCCGATCGGCACGTCCAGCGGGTCGCCGGGCGCCCAGTGCGCGACGGGCACGCCGAGGTCGGCGAGCCCGGCGATCAGCGCGCGCCGGTCGAGCCGCCACAGCCGCATCGCCAGGTCGCCGGTGGCGGGCCCGCCGCTCCCGGGCCCGCGGCGGGGCCGCCGCGGGACGGGCGGCTCGCGGTCCAGCAGGTCGATCACGACGACGGGGCCGCCGCGGCGGCGCAGGTCCTCGACGGTCTGGACGGCCCGCTCGTCCAGCAGCGGCGAGAACACGATCACCAGCGCGCCGGGCGGCAGCGCGGACCGCGGTATCCGGGCGAGGTCGGGAGCGGTCCCGCCGTCCGGGCGCCCGGCGTCCATCACCGCCTCCGCGAGCCGGTACAGGTGCTGGCCGCCCTGCCCGGGCGCGAGCCAGCGCAGCGCGCCGCCGAACGCGACGATCCCGACGCGGTCGCCGAGCCGCAGGTAGCCGGCGGCGAGCGCGGCGGCGCCGCGCATGGCGCGGTCGAGGGCGCCGCGCGGGCCGAGCGCGTCGACGGCGAGGACGATCTCGGCCTGCCGCTGGTCGGCGCGCGTGGTGACGTGCAGCCGCCCGCGCAGCCCGCTGGCCTTCCAGTTGACGTCCCGCGCCCGGTCGCCGGGCGCGTAGGGGCGGATGCCGGCGAACTCGACGCCCGACCCGGCGGTGCGCGCGACGTGGTCGCCGAGCCGGCGCAGCAGGTCGAGGGGGACGAGCCGGGGCCGCACCGGCGCCGCCGCCGGGAAGACCCGGACCTCGCCGAGCGCGATCGGCACGACGGCCTGGGCGACGCGGTGCCGGCTCCGGAGGTCGACGGTCAGCCGCGGCAGGTCGTGGCGGCCCCAGCGCCGGGGCCGCAGCACGAGCGTGGCGGTGACGGTGCCGCCGGCGCGCTCCAGCGTGCGGTCGTCGAGGGCGAACGCCGGGCCGCCGGCGATGCCGACGTCGATGCCGCCGACCGGCCCCGCGGCGGTGATCGCGACGGTGATCTCGATGGGCTCGCCCTCGAAGCAGCGCCGGGCCCGCACCGCGACCTCGATGGCGGCGGTGGCGGGACGCCCGGCCGCGAAGCCGGCGGCGAGGACGCCGAGGGGCGGCGCGGCGAGCAGCAGCAGGACGGGCTCGCCGGTCAGCAGCGCCGCCAGCGCGGCCAGGACGGCGGCCGTGGCGAGCCGGTGCGCGTGCGGCGCGGGCCGCCAGCGCAGCGCGTGCCCGCTCACGCCGGAAGCCCGCCCTGCCCGCCGCCCGCGCCCTGCCCTCTCGAACCGCCGTGCCCGGCTTCGATGCCGCGCGGCACGGGGACCTCGGCGAGGACCTCGGCGACGATGTCCTCGCCGGTGATCTGCCGGACCCACATCTCCGGCCGCAGCACCAGCCGGTGCGCCAGCGCCGGCGCGGCGACCGCCTTGAGGTCCTCGGGCAGCACGTAGTCGCGGCCGGCCAGCAGTGCGTGCGCCCGCGCGACCTGCATGAACGTGAGCGTGGCGCGGGAGCTGGCGCCGACGGTGACCTTGGGGTGCGCCCGTGTCGCGGCGGAGATCGCGACCGCGTACCCGATGACGGCCTCACCGGCGTGGATCTTCTCCACGCTCTCCCGCATCGCCAGCACGTCGTCCGGGCCCGCGAGGCGGCGCAGCGCGGGCGCGGCCGAGCCGCGCGCGAGCCGCCGCCCGACCATCTCGCCCTCCTCGTCGGCGGTCAGGTGGCCGAGCCGGATCCGCAGCGCGAACCGGTCGAGCTGGGCCTCCGGCAGCGGGTAGGTGCCCTCGTACTCGATCGGGTTGTCGGTGGCCAGCACGACGAACGGGCGCGGCAGCGGGCGGCTCTGCCCGTCGATGCTGACCTGGTGCTCCTCCATCGCCTCCAGCAGCGCGGCCTGCGTCTTCGGCGGGGTGCGGTTGATCTCGTCGGCGAGCAGCAGCCGGGTGAACACCGGGCCGGGCCGGAACACCACCTCGGAGGTGCGCGGATCGTAGACGGCGGCGCCGGTCAGGTCGGCGGGCAGCATGTCCGGGGTGAACTGGACGCGGGTGAAGTCCAGCCCGAGCACGGCGGCGAACGAGCGGGCCAGCAGCGTCTTGCCGAGCCCCGGCAGGTCCTCGATCAGCACGTGCCCGGACGCCAGGACGCCGGTCAGCACCAGTTCCGCCGCGGCGCGTTTCCCGACGACGGCGCGTCCGACCTCGTCCAGGACGTCGGCGCAGCGGGCGGCGGCGCCCGCGGGGGTGTCGAGGGTCAGCGGCGTCGCCACAGTTCCTCCAGGCGGTCGGCGATCTCGTGCAGGACGGCGGGGTCGGGGCCCGGGGCGAAGGAGTCGCGCGAGCCGGGGCGGCCCGTGTCGACCAGCGGCCAGAGCCGCTCGCCCATGAACGCGCGGGCCAGCGCGGGGTCGTGGCCGGGGCCGTAGCGTTCGGCCAGCCCGGCGGCGAGCAGCCGGGCGAGGAGCGGGCGCGTCACCGAGTCGTAGTGCCGCGCCGACACGCCCGCCCACGACAGGGCGTTGGCGATCTTCCGGTAGGAGGCGAAGTCGCCCGGGTCGTCGAGGTCCTCGGGCTTCGCGGGACGCGGGCGCGGCGGCACGGCGGCCGGCAGGCCGGACCGCAGCGCCGCCAGCCCGAGTACGGCCAGCGCCGCCGCGATCAGCAGCACGCCGGGGACCCCGGCGACCAGGTAGCCGGCCGCGAGCGCGCACCCGGCCGCGACCACGACGGCGAACGCCTTCACGAGCGGTCTCCGGTCCGCAGTTCGTCCAGCGCCGCCAGCGCGCGCGCCCGGTGCTCCTCGGTCACCGGGTGGACGCTGTAGCGGGCCTCGTAGAACAGGCCGGTGAGCCGTTCCGCGGCGCCCAGCCCGGCGAGCCCGGCGCCGGACGCGCGGGCCAGCACCTCGCTCGGCGTGTCGCTGCCGCGCGGCCCCGCGCCCGCCTTCGCGAGGACGTCCTCCATCGCGGTGTAGCAGGCCACGACCGCGGCGCGCGGATCGTCCACCGACAGCAGCGCGCGGCCCGCCGCGGCGGCCGCGGCGTCGAAGCGATCGGGCTCCGGCGCGGCCACGGCCGGGGCCGGACCGGCGGGACGGCGTCGCCCGGCGACCAGGGCCGCCAGCACGAGCAGCAGGATGACGGCGCCGAACGCGACCAGGCCCGGCGTCCAGCCGCCCGGCCCGGACGATCCGTGGTGCTGCCCGGGCACGGCCGGGAGCACCGGCATCGACGGGTGCGTCGGCGGCACGGTCACCGGACGCTCGCCGTGCCCGGAGTGCAGGACGGCGGCGACCGCCAGCAGCACGACCGGCAGGCCCGCGATGACCAGCGCCATCAGGGTGAGGAGCAGCCGCGTCCGCCGGTCGCCCGGCAGCGGCTTCGGCACCGGGCCGTCCTTGCGGCGCGGCGCGCGCAGCGCGTGCTTGAGCGCGACCAGGAGCAGGACGGCCGACACCGCCTCCAGGACGGCGAAGGCCGCGAGGAAGGGCTTCACCGGCAGGTGCGGCGACGGCGCCGACCACAGCCCCGCGAACGCCCGCAGCCCCACCGCGCCCGCGCCGAGCAGGAGCGCGACGGCGCCCGCCCCGCGCCACTCCGGCGCGTTCGGCAGGCGGCCCGATGGCATGCGGCTCCTCCGTCCGGCGGGTTCACTGGCGGCTTGACATCCCGCCACATCCTCCATCGGGGAAGATCGTTGAAGCGGCGCGGCGGCCGGAAGTGGCCGCGGTGATGTCACGATCCGGGTGGCAGGCCCGTCCGAGAGGATGAGGGCGGGTGCGCGTGCCCGGCCGGGAAAGGCTGAACGATCATGTCTGATGTCTTCGAGGAGCACCGCGACCTGCTGTTCGCGGTCGCCTACCGGATGCTCGGCACCGCCGCCGACGCCGAGGACGCCGTCCAGGACGCGTGGCTGCGCTGGTCCGCGGCCGACCGCTCGGACGTCCGCGAGCCCCGCGCCTACCTCGTCCGGATCACCACGAACGTCGCGCTGGACCGGCTCCGGTCCGCCCGCGCGCAGCGCGAGACCTATGTCGGCCCGTGGCTGCCCGAGCCGATGCTGACCTCGCCGGACGTCGCGGCGGAGGGCGCCGAGCTGGCCGAGTCGGTGTCGATGGCGATGATGGTCGTGCTGGAGACCCTCAGCCCCCTGGAGCGCGCCGTGTTCGTGCTGAAGGAGGTGTTCGGCTACCCGTACGCGGAGATCGCGCGGGCGCTGGACCGCGCGGAGACGTCGGTGCGGCAGCTCGGCACCCGGGCGCGCAAGCACGTCGAGGCGCGCCGCCCCCGGTTCGAGGCGGACGGCGCGGAGCGGCGCGCCGCGACCGAGCGGTTCCTGGACGCCGTCGTCGGCGGCGACATCAACCGGCTCATGGAGACCCTCGCCCCGGACGTGACGCTATGGACCGACGGCGGCGGCAAGGTCCGCGCGCCAAGGAGGATCGTGCACGGCGCGGCGCGCATCGCCCGGTTCTTCACGGGCATCGCCGAACGCCCCTACGAGGGCGTCGACCCGAGCGAATGGCGGCTGCGCCGCGTCGAGATCAACGGCGGCCCGGCCGTGGTCGTGGACGGACCGGACGGGCCGATCAGCGCGATCAGCGGCACCGCCGGCGACGACGGGCGGATCCGGGACATCCACCTGGTCGCGAACCCCGACAAGCTCCGCGCGATCGCGGAGGGCCGCACGCTCGCGCTGTGAGGGGCGTGCGGGGCTCGGCGGCTACCGGTCGGCTCCGCGGCGCCTGCCGCCGAACATCCTCGGCGGCGGCCCCGCGGTCGTCGCCGGGGTCGGCACCGGGCGCACCGTCGCGTACGCGGCCGGGTCCGGATCGTCCACCGGCTCCACCGGGGTCAGCCGGACGATCCACGACTCGTCCGCCCAGGTCGCCACCTGGCCCTCGTGGGACCGGGCGTTCAGCCGGTCCTTGGCGAGCAGCGGCGCGACCTCGTCCCAGTGTTCGGTGCCGGGTTCGACCTGCGCGCAGTCCGCGGTGAACGTGACGAGCCGGCCGCCCTTGTCCTTGCTGCGCAGGATCACCGTGACCCGGTCGGCGTCCGGCAGGCCGGGCAGCGGCTGCTCGCCCTCGCCGCCGGTCAGCACGTACGCCGACCCGTCGTGCCACACATGCCAGGCGGCGCGCGGCTGCGGCAGGCCGGGCAGGTCCAGCCAGAGCAGCCCCGACTTCTTCGCCGCCTCTTCGACCAGTGCGCGGTTCAGCTCACCCACGCGGAAAGCGTCTCATACAAGCTGGATAGCATCCGGCCCATGAGGTCTCGGCGCACCACCCTCGCGGTCCCCGGCAGCAATCCCCGCTTCATCGAGAAGGCGCAGGGGCTCCCCGCCGACGAGATCTTCCTCGACCTGGAAGACGCCGTCGCGCCGTCCGCCAAGGAGGGCGCGCGCAAGACCGTCGTCGCCGCGCTCAACGACGGCGACTGGGCGGGCAAGACCCGGGTGGTGCGGATCAACGACCTGGAGACGCACTGGGCGTACCGGGACGTGATCGAGGTCGTCGAGGGCGCGGGCGCGAACCTCGACGCGGTCATGCTGCCGAAGGCGTCGGACGCCGCCCACGTCCAGTGGCTCGACCGGCTCCTCACCCAGATCGAGAAGGCCATGGGCCTCGACGTGGGCCGCATCGGCATCGAGGCGCAGATCGAGGACGCCAAGGGCATGGTGAACATCGACGGCATCGCCGCGTCGTCGCCGCGGCTGGAGGCGCTGGTCTTCGGCCCCGGCGACCTGATGGCCTCGATCAACATGCGGACGCTGGTGGTGGGGGAGCAGCCGCCCGGCTACACCGAGGGCGACGCCTACCACTACATCCTGATGCGGATCCTGATGGCCGCGCGCGCCAACGACCTGCAGGCCATCGACGGGCCGTACTTCAACGTCCGGGACGTGGACGCGTTCACCCGGGTCGCGAAGCGCTCCGCCGCGCTCGGCTTCGACGGCAAGTGGGTGCTGCACCCGGCGCAGATCGACGCCGGGAACGCGGTGTTCTCCCCGACGCAGGAGGACTACGACCGCGCCGAGCTGATCCTGGACGCCTACGAGCACTACGTCACCGTCGAGGGGCGCGGCGCCGCCACCCTCGGCGACGAGATGATCGACGAGGCGTCCCGCAAGATGGCGCTCGTCGTCGCGGCCAAGGGACGCGCCGCCGGGATGGCCCGGACCGAGCGCTTCGACGCCCCCGCGTCCTGACGGGACGTACCATTCGTCCCACATGGGAGAACCGTCGCGGGGAGGGGACAGGTGCCGATGGCAGGGGACGAGGACGGCTGGGCCCCGCTCGATCCCGGCATGTCGGACAAGCCCGAGGCTCCGCCGCCGGCGGAGGCCCCCGCGCCCGCACCGGTGCCGCCCGCACCGGTGCCGCTGACGCCCGGAGCGTTCGCCCCGCCCGTCCCGCAGGCGCCCGCCGCCGGCTGGAACTGGCCCGCCCACCAGAGCGCACCCCCCTACCAGGGGGCGCAGTCGTACCCGCCGATGGCCCAGCCCTACCCCGGCCAGTACGGCGCGCCGCAGCCGCAGCAGCCCTACGGCGCCTACGCCCCGCAGGGGTTCACCGGGTACGGGCCGCCGCGCCCGAAGGGGCCGTGGACGGCCGCCCCGCCGCCCGGCACCCCGTTCCACCGGATGGCGCGGACGCCGCTGCACCGCTGGTGGCGGCCGCTCGCCGGCAGCGCGGCGATCGTCGCCGCGGGCATGGCGCTGGCGATCGCGATGATGATCGTGGGCGTCATCATCCGGGTCGTGGTGACCGGCGACGCGCCCGACACCACCGGATCGGACTCGGGCACCGTCTTCGGGAACCCGACCGCCGACCTGGCGTTCAACCTCGCCTCCATCGCGGTGTTCCTGCCGATGGCGCTGCTGGCCGCGCTGCTGCTGCAGCGGCGAAGGCCCGGCACGCTGGCGTCGGTCGCCGGCCGGGTGCGCTGGCGGTGGCTGCTCACCTGCTGCGGCCTCGCCCTCGGGTTCTGCGTCGTGTCGTACGCGACGTCGATCGTCGCGAGCTCGTTCCTCCCGGACGGCTCGTCCGGGGACGAGCACTGGGTCGGCTGGGGGCGGTTCCTCCCCGCCGCCATCGTGATCATCCTGCTGGTGCCGCTCCAGTCGTCGGCGGAGGAGGTCGTCTTCCGCGGCTGGCTGCTGCAGGCGGTCGGCGCCTGCACGCTGGAGACCCGCACCGGACGGGTCGCGCGCGCGTTCGGCACCGTCCTGCGCACCCCGTGGCCCGGCATCGTCATCGGCTCCGCCGCGTTCACCTCCCTGCACGGCTACACCGGCTGGGGGATCCTCGACATCTTCGTCTTCGGCGCGATCGCCGCCTGGCTCGCGACGCGGACGGGCGGCCTGGAGTCCGGCATCGCGCTGCACGTGTTCAACAACCTGCTGGCGTTCCTCGGCCCCGCCGCCGTCGGGCAGCTCGACACCGACGAGGGCGCCGTGCCGTGGCAGGCCGTCGCCGCCGACATCGCCCCGATGCTGCTGTACGCGGCGGTCGTCGTCTGGATCGCGCGGCGCAAGAAGATCCAGACCGTCACGCCCGGCGGGCAGGACGACCCGGGCCCCGACGCGCTCCCGCACGGCGCCGAGCCCGAGTTCGTCTCACGGCCCCAGTAGCCCCCACGACTCCAGCGCCTCGACCAGGCCCTCGGTCAGCGGGAGTTCGCGCAGCTCCGCCTCGGTGACCCAGCGGGCCTCGGCGGCGTCGTCCCCGGCGCGCAGGACGCCGCCCACCACCCGCGCCTCGTAGTCGTGGATCTCGTAGACGGCGCCGCCGGGGCCGGGGCGGTCCACCGACCCGGCGAGCGCGCCCGGCGCCACGTCCAGGCCCGTCTCCTCGCGCAGCTCCCGGACGACCGCCGCGGCGTCGTCCTCGCCCGGCTCGACCCGCCCGCCCGGCACCGACCACAGGCCCTGGCCGGGCGGCCGGCCGCGCCTCACCAGCAACAGCCGTCCACCGCCGTCCCGGACGATCCCCCCGACGCAGCGCACCCTCATGCCACCATTTTGTCGCGCCTTGCCCGGCCCGCTACCTCGGGCACCTTGACGGCGCGGGGAAACGGCGCGCAGGGTGGGTAATCATGAGGGCCGAGCCCACATGCCCGCGATGCGCGGGGCCGCTGAGCGAACCGGGCCTCTGGTCGAAGGACTGGAGCTGCGGCGTGCACGGTGCGGTCCTGCCCCGTCGGCCGTCCAAGCGCCCGGGCCCGGACGGGCTCGCGGCCGTGCTGCGGGACGCGAGGGTCCCGGTGTGGACGCCCTGGCCCCTTCCGCCGGCCTGGCTCGTCACCGGGTTCTGCGCCGTCGGCGACGAGCGCTCGGGCGCCCGCGCGACGGCCGTCGCGCTGTCCGGGCCGGGCCTGATCAGCGGCCCGGCCGATCTGATCCTGATCGCGGAGGAGCCCGGCATCGGGCTCGGCGGCCACTACGCGGGGCTGGCGGGCGGCGACCCCGGCCCGGTGTTCGACGGCAGCCCGCCCGACGCCAAGATCGACGTGAGCGGCCCCGCCGCGACCTGCGACCACTCGGTGCCGATGTGGTCGGTCGGCACCAAGCCGGACAGGGCCGTCTACGTCGGCGAGGCGATGGGCGACTGGCTGTGGGCGGTGCTGTGGCCCGCCGAGGCGGGCGTGCTGATGCTGGAGCGCCAGACGCTCCTCGACCTGCGCGAACCCGGCATGGACCTGGACCTGCCCTACGGCGCCTACAGCCCCCGGCTCGACGAGTGAGGCGAAGGCCCGGCGCGGGCTGTTAGAAAGGGCTCATGCGCATCGACCTGCACAGCCACAGCGACGTCTCCGACGGGACGCGCCCGCCGGCCGAGGTCGTCCGGCGGGCCCGCGCGAACGGCGTGGACGTGCTCGCGCTCACCGACCACGACACCGTCGCCGGCTGGGACGAGGCCGCCGCCGCGCTGCCGGACGGGCTGACGCTCGTCCCCGGCGTCGAGCTGTCGTGCAAGCAGGACGGGCGCAGCCTGCACATGCTCGGGTACCTGTTCGACCCGTCGGAGCCCGTCCTCGCCGCCGAGCTGGCCAGGATCCGCGACGACCGCGTCATCCGGGCGCGGACGATGGTGGAGCGGCTGCGGGAGCTGGGCGCGGACGTGACGTGGGAGCGGGTGCGCGAGCTGGCGCGGGGCGAGGCGGTCGGACGTCCGCACATCGCGCGGGCCATGGTCGAAGCGGGGGTCATCGCGTCCCCCGACGAGGCGTTCACCCGCGACTGGATCGCCGAGGGCGGCCGCGCGCACGCCGACCGGTACGCGCTCGACCCGGTCCGGGCCGTCCGGCTCGTCCGGGCGGCGGGCGGGGTGTGCGTGCTCGCGCACCCGCGGACGCGGCGCGGCGGCTACGTGTTCTCCGACGAGGTGATCGCGGGGCTCGCCGCCGCGGGCCTCGCCGGCGTCGAGGTCGACCATCCCGACCAGGACGCGGCGGAGCGCGCGGCGCTGCGCGGCCTCGCCCGCGACCTCGGCCTGGCCGCCACCGGCTCCAGCGACGACCACGGCGCCCTCACCGGCGACCGGCTCGGCGCGGAGACCACCGCGCCGGACGCCTACCACGCCCTCGCCGCCGCCGCGACCGGCGCCGCGGCGGCGTCTCCGGGCCCGCTCGCGGGGCGGCCCGGAACCGTCCCGGAAGCACGGTAGGGTGCCAGCGTGGACGCGCGCATCGAACAGGTGACGACGTCGGGGAAGCTCACCCTCGACGACACCGAGTACGACGTCGAGAACAACGCCTACATCGTCGGTGACGACGACGAGGTGATCGTGATCGATCCGGCCTTCGACGCCGAGGCCATCCTCAAGGAGGTCGGCGAACGCGAGGTCATGGCCGTCCTGCTCACCGACGGCTACGACCACCGCCTCGAGGTGGTGCTCGAGGTGGCCGCCGCCGGCGAGGAGGACGAGGAGAACTGGGCCCCGATCGCGCTGCACCGCGCCGACCGGGTGCTGTGGCGGGACTACTTCGGCCGCCTCGCCCGCGAGGAGAAGGACGAGGACGACGCCAAGGCGCTGCGCTCCCTCGAGCCCGACATCTGGCTGGAGGACGGCGGCGTCTTCGAGATCGCCGACGCGCAGCTGGAGGTGCTGCACACCCCGGGCCACACGCCCGGCAGCGTCAGCGTGATCAGCGAGCAGCTCGGCGTGCTGTTCTCCGGCGACACCCTGCACCGCGGCCGCCCCGGCGCGATCGGCGGCGAGTACGACGAGCTCGGCAAGCAGCTGAACTCGATCGGCGCGCTGCTCACCCCGCTGCCCAAGGACCTGCGGATCCTGCCCGGCCAGGGCGAGGAGACGACGGTCGGCGACGAGGACGCCCGCTGGGAGACCTGGGGTTCGCTGGCCCGCGAGCAGGACGACGACTGATCCGGTGCCCGGGGCCGAGCAGCTGGGCTTCGACGGCATGCCCCAGCGGCTCTACGCGTGCACGCCGTCGCGGCTGAACACCTGGCTGGACTGCCCGCGCCGGTACCGGATGACGTACCTGGACCGTCCGATGCCGCCGAAGGGCCCGCCGTGGGCGCACAACAGCGTCGGCGCGTCGGTGCACAACGCGCTGGCCGGCTGGTGGAAGCTGCCGCCCGCCGAGCGGACCCCGGAGGCCGCCGGCACCCTGCTGGCGCGCGGCTGGCTGACCGACGGGTTCCGGGACGAGGCGCAGTCCGCGCGGTGGCGCGAGCGCGCCCGCGAGATGACCGAGCGGTACGCGGCTGGCCTCGACCCGGCGGACGAGCCGGTCGGCGTCGAGCGGACCGTCGCGGCGCGCACCGACCGCATCGCCGTGTCCGGCCGCATCGACCGGCTGGACGCGCGCGGTTCCGAGCTGGTCGTCGTCGACTACAAGACGGGCCGCCGCGAGCTGACCGCCGACGACGCGCGCGGCTCGCTCGCGCTCGCGATCTACGCGGTCGCCGCGTCCCGCGTCCTCCGTCGCCCGTGCCACCGCGTGGAGCTGCACCACCTGCCGTCCGGTGAGGTCGCGGCGTGGGAGCACACCGACGAGTCGCTGCAGCGGCACATCAGGCGGGCCGAGCAGATCGCCGAGGAGGCGTCCGCCGCCGACGACGCCTACCGTGCCCGCGTCCCGGCGCCGCGCCGCGGTGAGACCCGCACGCGCGTCGCCGCGTCCGCGCCCGGACGCGACGCCGCGCCGCCGGTCGACCACGCCCCGTTCGACGAGCGGTTCCCGGCCCGTCCGGGCCGGTTGTGCTCGTGGTGCGACTTCGCCCGCCACTGCCCCGAGGGCCGCGAAGCCGCCCCCAGAAAGGACCCCTGGGCAGCCCTCGGCGAAGACGCATGAACAGTGGTCTCTCCGCGACCACGCGCGGACCTCGACTGTCGCGATCGCGAGCGGAGCCGGATTCGAGCTTGCGAGAATCCGATCGCGCAGTGAGGCCCCCAGGGCCGAGTCGGAGCGATGCAGCGATCGCACGCAGCGCCCGTTGAAGGAAGGCGCTCTAGCGCCTGACGCCGAGGGCGCTGCTAGGCCAACTGCGGGGGTCGCGGAGGCCGTAGAGGCCCTTGCTGATGTCGTAGCCCTCGGCGCCGAGGTTCTGCCGGGCGCGTTCGAGCATCTCGCGGGTGGGCTTGGCGAACGCGTAGTCGTGCAGCTTCTCCGGCACCGAGTTCATCGCGAGGCGGAACGAGCGGAGCGCGGCGGTGACGGCGGGCCGCGGGACCTCCGGGAGCGCCCCGTACATCTGGCGGGCCCAGTCGGGCAGCGAGTAGTAGCAGAGCGCGCCGAAGGGGAAGTAGCCGGGCTTGCCGGGCGCGAGGAACTTCAGGTTCTCCGGCATCGTCGGCCACATCAGGAAGCGGACGGTGGCCGCGGCCTCCTCGGTGACGCGCAGGTGCGGGCGCATGCTCGCGAGGTACTGCTCCATCTCGGCGACGCTGCCGGGGACGTCCTCGGCGTGCAGGCCGACGTAGGTGGCGGTGTGCCGCTGCTCGTCGAGGTACCGGTCGGCCATGGCGTCGGTGAGCAGCAGCCCGGAGCGGCGCGCGACCTGGAGGTAGGAGTAGACCTCGGCGCAGTGCACCCAGAGCAGCAGTTCGGGCTGGTCGAGGCGCTCCTTCCTGCCGGTGTCGTGGTTGAGGATCCGCAGGGACCGGTGGATGTCGCGGACCTTCCTGGCCAGCACGTCGATCTCCTCGTGCGTGCCGAACGTGGCGACGCCGACGAAGTCGGCGGTGCGCTGCAGCCGGCCGAACGGGTCCTCCTGGAAGTTGGAGTTCTGCCAGACGCCCCACATGGCCATCGGGTGCAGGGCCTGCAGCATGAGGCTGCGCACCCCGCCGACCCACATGGACCGGTCGATGTGGACGCGCCAGGTCACGCTCTCCGGGGGCTGGACGGTCGCGGACATTCACACCTCACCAGAAGTCGTGCGACAAACTTCTGTAAGTGTCTCATTACTTGGCGACGCCCGTGACACCGGCCCCGGCGCGCGGCCGGCCCGGTCCGCACGAAGCACGGTACGCGCTGGTCAGCCCTTGATCTGCGTCCAGGCCTGGGTCCAGCGGGAGTAGTCGACGCACTTGCTCCCGCGGTCGTCCCCGCAGTCCTTCACCGGCGTCCGCCAGAACGCCAGCCGCTTGTAGAAGTCCGGATCGCCGACGTGGTAGGTCGAGCAGAACCCCTTGGCGGTGTACGCGCACGCCTTCGGGTTCGCCGGCGCCTCACCGAAGTACTGCGCGACCTGCGCCTGCACCTTCGGCTTGGTGATCCAGTTCATCCACTGGTACATGCACGCCGGATGCTGCGCCTTCGAGGAGATCATCCACGTGTCGGACCAGCCGGTGGCGCCCTCGGACGGGATCGTCGTCGCGACCGGCGACCGCTGGTCCATCGCCATGTTCGCGGTCACCTGCCACGCCGTGCCCGCGTAGTTGTCGGCGCTCTTGAACGACTGCAGCTCGTCAAGGTAGTTCGCCCAGTACTGGTTGACGTTCGGCCGCTGCTGCTTCAGCAGGTCGATCGCCGCGTCGAACTGCTTCTGATCCAGCTCGTAGACGTTCTTGATCTTCAGGTCGGGGCGGTGCGCCTTCAGGTACAGCGCGGCGTCGGCGATGTAGATGGGGGAGTCGTAGGCGACGACGTGCCCCGACGCGGGCGAGTCCTTCTTCCACACCACGTCCCAGGACGTCGGGCGCTGCGCCAGCTTGTCCGTCCGGTACATCAGCATGTTCGCGCCGTAGCCGTGCGGCACGCCGTACATCTGCCCGTCCACCGAGTTGTACGGCTGGTTCTTCAGGAACCCGGCGATGTCGCCGTAGCCGCTGAGCAGCCGCGTGTTGACCGGCGCGACCGTCCCGCCGTAGACGAGCCGCAGCGTCGCGTCGCCGGACGCCGACACGCCGTCGTACCTGCCCGTCTGCATCAGCGCGACCATCGAGTCGGAGGTGTCGGCGACCTTCGCCTCGACGCGGCAGCCCGTCGCCTTGGTGAACGGCGTGACCCAGTCGGCCCTCTTGTCGTTCGAGCCGTTCTCGGCGTAGCCCGCCCAGACGACCAGGTCGAGCCGGCCCTCCGGCGTGCCGATCTCCTGCTGCATCGGGATGTCGGGCGCCGCAGCCGGGCCGGACGAGCCGCCGCCGCATCCGGCGGTCAGCGCGGCCAGGGACAGCACGGCCGCCGCCGCGGCCCCGGCGAGCGGGCGCCGCACCCGGTGCGCGCGGTTCGGGGTGTTCGGCATCACGCTGAGAGATCGTAGGGCTATTTTTGGTCACGTGCGCACACAAAATGTGATGATCTGGAAACTGTCGACACACGGCGCGGGGTCGCTCTAGGCTTCCCTGCGATTCCGCGCGAACCCGTCGGTTCCGCCTGAATCCGTCGGCCGATCCCGTCCCCCAGACCGAAAGTCGTCACCGAAGTGCCAAAACGAGGCCGCTCCCCGGACCCCGCCGGCCACCGTCGAGGCCCCAAGGCGTCACGGCTGCGCTCCATCCGGTTCAAGGTCGTCCTGATGGTGACCGTCTCGGTCGTCTCGCTCGGCGTGCTCTGGGCGTTCGCCGCGAGCATCGCGCTCGGCCAGGGCCTCAACCTGCGCCACGTCGAGACCGTCCAGGACCACTTCGGCTACCCGTCCGGCGCGCTCGGCAGCGCCCTGCAGAACGAGCGCCGCCTGTCGATGGTGTACCTCGGCAGCCGCACCGACGGCGACCGCGCCGCGATGGAGTCCGGACGGCTCGTCACCGACCGGCAGGCCGAGCTGTTCCGCCGCCTCGTCCGCGACCCCGGCGCCCGCGGCGCCGCCCCCGCGCAGGCCCGCCGGCTCGCCGACCGGATCGGCGGCGAGCTCGCCGCGCTCGGCACCGGCCGGCGCGCCATCGACGCCGGCGCGACCAGCCGCTCCAAGGCGTTCACCGACTACACCGGCCTGCTGTCGGACGTCGGGTCGCTGCAGGGCTCGCTCGCCACCCTCGACAACTCCGAGGTCGCCAAGGACGCCCGCAACGAGGCGTCGCTGTCGCGGGCCCGCGAGACCCTCGCCGAGGAGGACGCCGTCCTCGCCGGCGCGCTCGCCGCCGGGCGGATGACGCCCGCCGAGCACGCCCAGTTCGTCAAGCTCGTCGGCACCCAGCGCACCCTGTACGGGTTCGCCTCGTCCGAGCTCCGCATCCCCGACCAGGGCTACTACGAGCGCGTCACCGGCATGCCGGAGTACGCGCGGCTCCGCGCGATGGAGGACCGGTTCGTCGCGTCGCGGGCGCTCGTCCGGCCGTCCTCCGGCGCCGGGACGCTGTGGAAGACCACCGCCGACTCCAACCTCACCCGGCTGCGCGGGCTGGAGCTGTCGGTCACCGCGGGCGCCGAGAAGCGCGCCAAGCCGATCTCCGACGGCATCATCACCCGGGTCGTGCTGGCCGGCGTGCTCGGCCTCCTCGCCGTCATCGCGTCCCTGGTCATCGCCGTGTGGGTGGCCCGGTCGGTGGTCCGCGAGCTGGCCCGGCTGCGCCGCGAGGCGATCGACCTCGCCGACGTCCGGCTGCCCGGCGTGATCCGCCGGCTGCGCCGCGGCGAGGACGTCGACGTGGCCGCCGAGGCGCCGCCGCTGGCGTTCGGCACCCGCGAGATCGACCAGGTCGGCGAGGCGTTCAACGCCGCCCGCCGCACCGCCATCCAGGGCGCCGTCGAGGAGGCGACGCTGCGCCGCAACGTCAGCGACGTCTTCGTCAACCTCGCCCGCCGCAGCCAGACGCTGCTGCACCGCCAGCTCAAGCTGCTCGACTCGATGGAGCGCCGCATCGAGGTCCCCGACGACCTGGAGGACCTGTTCCGGGTCGACCACCTCGCCACCCGCATGCGCCGGCACGCCGAGGGCCTGATCATCCTGTCCGGGCAGGCGCCCGGCCGCGGCTGGCGCAGCCCCGTCGCGATCGTCGACGTCGCCCGCGCCGCCGCGTCCGAGGTCGAGGACTACACCCGCGTCAACGTCGCGCCGATGACCCGCGCCGCGATCGTCGGGCCGGCCGTCGCCGACGTCATCCACCTGCTCGCCGAGCTGATCGAGAACGCCACCGCGTTCTCGCCGCCGCACACCACCGTGCAGGTGCACGGGCAGGCCGTCTCGCACGGCTTCACCCTCGAGGTCGAGGACCGCGGCCTCAGCATGGACGAGCCGAGCCTCGCCGCGGCCAACGAGCGGCTCGCCAGCGGCGGCGAGTTCGACCTGTCGGACGCCTCGCAGCTCGGCCTGTTCGTCGTCGGCCGGCTCGCCCGCCGGCACGGCGTCAAGGTCACCCTGCGCACCTCCCCGTACGGCGGGATGACCGCGATCGTGCTGCTGCCCGAGGAGCTCGTCGTCCGCGCCGGCGCCGACGCGGCGGAGGCGCCGCCCGCGCTCACCACGCGCCGCGCCGAGGACGCCCTCGTCCCGGTCGGCGCCGTCGTCGGCCACCGCGCGGACGGCCCCGCCGAGCGGGAGGAGGGCGGCGCCGTGCTGCGCCTCCCGGCCGGACGGCACGCCGCCGCCCCGCCCCCGGAACCCGCCGGGCCCGAGCCGGCGCCGGGCCCCGGGTCCGCAGGGCCGCTCGCCCGCCCGCCGCAGCCCGGTGCCCCCCTCGGTCCCGTCGCGGGCGACCCGTTCGGCGACGACCCGCTCGGCGCGGGCCCGCCCACCGGCCCGATCGGCGTCCCGGCGGCCCCGGCCTCCGGCGGCGCCGCGACCGGCCCGATCGGCTGGGGCCCGGACGACGCGTCCGACGACACCGGCGCGCCCGGAGCGGGCGAGCCGTCCGAGGTCACCGGGCCGCGGACGGTGTTCGCCGAGCCCGTGCAGGGGCCGCTGCCCGAGCAGCGCAGGTCGCCGTCCGCGTGGGGCGAGCCGCCCGCGCGCCCGGAGGAGCGGCCCGCGGCGCAGCGGACGCCGCGCTCCCCGCGCGAGGTCCGGCGGCGTCCCCCCGGCGCCTCGCGCGCCGACCGGCCGGCGCTGCCCAAGCGCGTCCGGCAGGAGAACATGGCCGCGCAGCTGCGCGAGGAGCAGGCCGAGCGGCCCGCTCCCGAGGCCGCCCCGCGCGCCGGCCGCACCCCCGAGGAGCTGCGCTCGATGATGTCGTCCATCCAGCAGGGCACCCGGCGCGGCCGCGCCGAGTCCCTCGATACCGAGGACTCGTGACCTCGCATGAGCGGTCCTGGGAGCGAATGGCTCGATGACGAGGCCGGGCCGATCGTCCGGTCGTACGCGCTCACCCGCGGGCGCGCCAGGCCCGCCACGGCCGAGGCGTTCGACATGATCACGATCGTCGCGACCGCGGCGCGGCCGCGGTCCGGGTCGCCCGGCATCGGCCCCGAGCACCTGGACATCCTGGAGATGTGCCTGCAGCCGCAGCCGGTCGCCGAGATCGCCGCCCGGATCCGGCTGCCGCTCGTCGTCGTCCGGGTGCTGCTCGGCGACCTGCTGCACCACCGGCTCATCACCGTGACCCGCCCGCAACGACAGGAGAGCACGATCTCCAAGGAACGCCTGCTCAGGGAGGTGCTGCATGGACTCCAGGCCCTCTGAGGACGCGGGCCCCGCCCCCGCCGCGCCCATCGCGGTGAAGATCCTCGTCGCCGGCGGCTTCGGCGTCGGCAAGACGACGCTCGTCGGCGCCGTCAGCGAGATCCGGCCGCTGCAGACCGAGGAGCTGCTCACCGACCGCGGCGTCGGCGTCGACGACACCGAGGGCGTCGAGCAGAAGACCACCACGACCGTCGCGATGGACTTCGGCCGCATCACCATCCGCGACGGCCTGGTCCTCTACCTGTTCGGCACCCCCGGCCAGGACCGCTTCTGGTTCATGTGGGACGAGCTGTCGTACGGCGCGCTCGGCGCGGTCGTGCTCGCCGACACCCGCCGCCTCGCCGACTGCTTCCCGGCCGTCGACTACTTCGAGAACCGCGGGCTGCCGTTCGTCGTCGCCGTCAACATGTTCGACGACGGCTACGACTACACCGACGACGAGATCCGCGAGGCCCTCGACCTGAGCGAGACGACCCCGATCGTGCTGTGCGACGTCCGGGAGCGCGCGTCCGGCAAGGAGGTGCTGACCACCCTGGTGAAGCACCTGCTGGCGGTGAACCGGGCCGAGACGGCCGGCGCGCCCGCCCTGTAGGCTGCGGGCGATGCACCGCACACGCGCGCGGCTCTCCGACGGCCGCGAACTCGTCTACTACGACGAGTCCCCCGGACGGGTCCCCGTGCCCGACCCCCGCGGCCTGCCGCCCGTCGAGCCGGTGTGCGAGGTGCGCCGCGACCCGCTGACCGGCGACCACGTCACGGTCACCGCGCACCGCAACACCCGCACGTTCCTGCCGCCGCCCGACCAGTGCCCGCTGTGCCCGGGCGGCCCCGCCTCGGAGATCCCCGACGACTCCTACGACGTCGCCGTCTTCGAGAACCGGTTCCCCTCGTTCGACGCCCGCACCCCGGCGGTGCCGCCCACGGTCGACGGCGCGGAGGTGTTCGAGCGGTTCCCCGGCGCGGGGCGCTGCGAGGTCGTCTGCTTCACCGACGACCACACCGCCGCGATGACGCAGCTGCCCGTCTCCCGCGTCCGGACGGTCATCGACGCGTGGGCCGACCGCACCGCCGAGCTGTCGGAGATCCCGACCGTCCGGCAGGTGTTCGCGTTCGAGAACCGCGGCGTCGAGATCGGCGTGACGCTGCACCACCCGCACGGGCAGATCTACGCGTACCCGTTCATCACGCCCCGCACCGAGCGGGTGCTCGCCCAGGCGTCCCGGCACCCGGGCCTGTTCGACGACGTGCTGAAGGCGGAGCGCGCGGGCACCCGGGTGGTGCTGGCGGGCGAGCACTGGACGGCCTACGTCCCCGCCGCCGCGCGCTGGCCCGTCGAGGTCCACCTGATGCCGCACCGGCACGTCCCCGACTTCGCCGCGCTGGACACCGCGGAACGCGAGGAGCTGGCCGTCCTCTACCGCGACCTGCTCCGCCGCTGCGACGCCCTGTACGACACCCCGCTTCCCTACGTCGCGGGCTGGCACCAGGCGCCGACCGGCGAGGGCCGCGACCTCGTCCGCCTGCACCTGGAGCTGTTCTCCATCCGGCGCGCCCCCGACAAGATCAAGTACCTGGCGGGGTCCGAGTCGGGCATGGCCGCGTGGATCAACGACGTCCCGCCGGAGACCGCCGCCGCCCGCCTCCGCGAGGTCACTGCCGGCTGAGCGTCCGGGTGATCCCGGCGGCGATCGTCGTCGCGAGCACCCACCCGGCGATGACCAGCGCGTACGCGAACCACTGGTACCCGCCGGCGGGCTTGAACGCCTTCTCCTGCCCGAAGTCGATGATCGGCAGCAGCAGGTCGAGCGTGTAGAACAGCGCGTTGAACGGCGGATGCTCGTCGGCCTTCAGCGGCGCGGGCGGATGCGGCCCGAACACCGCCGTGCCGGCCGCGAGCAGCCCCGCCAGCCACGCCGCCGCCCACAGCGGCCGGAACCCGTACCCGACCGTCACGTCCTGCAGGTACCCCCAGAGCCGCGCGTACCGGGGTCGCGTCGAGCGGTGCCGGCGCTGCTTGGCGAGCAGGACGTTCCGTGCCGCCCGGTCGTCGCCCGCCTGCCGGTACGCGGCGGCGAGCTGCTCGTACGCGTGCGGGACGTATCCTTCCTCGTCGCGCTCCAGCAGCTCGATGCGGGGCTTCGCCGGGAGCCGCGGCGTCAGCGACCCGTACGTCAGGCCGTCCAGCCAGACCGTGCCGCCGAGCGCGCCGGGCGCCGCGTGCAGCAGCCCGAAGCGGCCGCGCAGCAGGTTCACCGGGCCGTCGACCCTCGCCTCCCGCAGCCACACCTCGCCGATCACCGCGCTCGTCGCCCGCAGCGCGCACGACGCGTCCGACAGCCGCGCGCTCGTCAGCACAAGCAGCCCGGGGATCGCCGCGCCGCGCACGCTCACCTCGCCGTCGACGCGCGCGCCGGTCGCGAGCACGTCCGACCCCACCGTGAGGTTCTCGCCGTCGAACGCCCGCCCGCCCGGCGTCAGCAGCACCGCGCCCCTGAGGTTCAGCATGCCCGCGACGGACGCGCCGTTCAGCCGGACCTCCCCGCGCGCTTCGAGGCCAGGCGCCCACACGTCGTCCTCGACGACGGAATGGTTGAGGTGCAGGACCTCCTTGCGCGCGCCGTCCTCCCCGAGCCGCGCGCGCTCCAGGAAGAAGGCCCCGGCCAGGCGTGCCCCGCCCATGCGGATCTGCCCCGGGACGCGGCAGTCGGTGAGGCGCAGCACCCCGTCCACCCTGAGCGTCTCCGCCGCCAGCCCCGGCAGGAACGAGCCGCTCAGGTTCAGCTGCCGCAGGTGCGCGCCGTACAGGTCCGGCGCCTCCTCGAAACGGCAGCCCGACAGCCGCACCGGATGCCCCACCGCCGCGTACCGCAGGTCGAGCCGCCCGGTGACCCGCGCGCCGGTCAGCCGCAGCGCCGCGATGTCGCCGCCGGGGTGCTCGGCCAGCAGCAGCCTGCGGAGCACGTCCGCCCGGACCGTCCGCCCGGGCCCCCAGCCGCCGCCGCGCTCCGGATCGTCGTCGCCGTCCCGCAGGTCGACGGGCCGCCCGGCCGGGAAGGCCCGCCACACGCGCCGCTCGACGGGCGTCAGATCGATCGGCTCCACAAGCAAGGAACATATCCGCCCGAACCGGTCCGGCGCCGCCGGATGGCGATCACGCTGCGCACCCACCCGGACCCACTGCGTTTTCGCGGACTTCGCGGAACGATCTCACCCCGGTGCCCTAGCCTCCCAGGCATGCCCGAAAGCGTGCTGGCGCAGGGAGCGTTCGACGGGGTCGCCGCCACGGCCGCCGGGCCGCCGCTGGCGTTCACCTCGCGCGCCGGCCAGGGCGCCGGCATCGGCCAGGCATGGGACCTGCGCACCCGCACCGCGCTCGGCCCGCCGGTCCCCGACTTCCCCGACCACCGCGCCGAATGGGCGTTCGGGCTGCTGCCCGACGGCGCCCCCGCCGTCGCCTGGACGCACCGCGACCGCGTCCACGTCCTCGACCCGTCCACCGGCGCCGAGCTCACCGTGGACGGGCAGCCCGACCTGCTCGGACTCGCCGTCCACGACGGCCGCGGCGCCGTCGTCGCCGTCTTCGGCCCGGCCAGCGACGCGAGGGTCGCCGTCCTGGACGCCCGCACCGGCGCCGGGCTCGCCGAGTTCGGCGTCTGGCTCGGCCACTGGACGGCCATCGACCGCTGGATCCTGCACGCCACCCCCGCGACCGGGCCGCTCGTCGGCCTGGCCTGCGACACCGAGCGCACCATCGGCCTCCTCGACGTCGAGCGCGAGGAGGAGGCCGCGTCGCTGCCGTCGTCCGGGGCGCCCGCGGTGCTGGCGCCGGGCCCGGACGGCCCGGCGCTCCTCGTCCAGCCCTCCGGCGCGGAACTGCTCGTCCAGACCCTCGACGGCGACCCCGCACTCACTCTGTCGGCGCCCGGCGACATCGGCGCGGTCGCCGCCGCGGTCGCCGACGGCCGTTTCCTCGTGGCCGCCGACGTCGGCGACGGTCTCGCGGTGTGGGACGGGACGTCGGCCGAGCCGTCTCGGCGCATCCCCATGCCCGCCGCGGTGAACGACCTCGCGCTGAGCACGGACGGCACCCTCATCGCCGCCACCGACGCCGGCCTGCGCGTCGCGTCCGTGTAATCAGCCGGCGAACGCTTCGGCGACCGCGTCCCGATCCGCGCCCGACGCGAGCAGCACCCGCAGCAGCACGCGGGCCTTCCACGGATCGAGCATCCCGCCGTTGACCAGCCCGCGCCGCTGCAGATCGGTCTCCGACCCCACGGCGCCATACGTGCTGCGCAGCACCGGCCCGGCCCCCGTCCGCGACGTGAGTACCACCGGTATCCGCTGCGCCAACTCGCCCAGCACAGGTGCGAACGACGCGGGCACATGCCCCACCCCGAAACCGGCCACCACGAACCCGTCGCACCCGTCCGCGTTCACCATCGACGGATCGTCGTCCAGCACCACGGTGTGGAACCCCACCCGGGTCTCCGCGAGAGCCGCCGCGTCGACCTCAACGGCCTTCCGGCGCGGCACGCCGCCGTGCACGCCGACCCGTCCCTCGTACACGTACCCGATCGGCCCCGCGTTCGGCGACGCGAACGCCCGCGTGCTCGCGCTGTGCGTCTTCCTCACCCACCGCGCCGCATGGACCTCGTCGTTCAGCACCACGAGCGCGCCCAGCCCCCGCGCCTGCGGCGCCGCCGCCACGTGCGCGGCCGCGAGCAGGTTCGCCGGCCCGTCCGGCCCCGCCATCGTCGGGTTCCGCATGGCGCCCGTCATCACGAACGGCTCGTCGTGCGGCCACAGCAGGTCGGCGAGGAACGCCGTCTCCTCCAGCGTGTCGGTGCCCTGCGTGACGACCACCCCGCACGCCCCGTCCCGCACCGCCCGCGACGCCCGTTCCACCAGGTCGAGGATCCGCGCGAACGACAGCTGGGCGCTCGGGACGGCCTCGATGTCCTGCACCTCCAGCGGCACGCCCAGCCCCGCCAGACCCGGGACCGCCGCCGTCAGGTCGGCGCCGCTCAGCCGCGCCACCACCGTCCCGCCGTCCTTCGCGGGCCCGTGCCCCGCCATCGCGATCGTCCCGCCCAGCGTGAACAGCGCAACGCCCATACCCCGCCCCCTCCGCGTGATCACCTCAACCTACGCCCGAACCCCCCACCCCCACGAACCCCCACGTCCCACCCCTAACGAACCCCCTGGTGCCGGATACGACGGGGCCGCCGGGTGCGTGGAGGCGCCCGGCGGCCGGTGGTTGGGGGTGGGGTCAGCGTTTGGCTATGCGGTATTGGAGGCGGGCCTCACGGGGGGTGATGGCGCGGTCGAGGAACATCAGGCCGTCCATGCGGCAGTTGCAGGGGTTCGCCTCGCGGGTGTTCTGCGGGAAGCTGCCGCCGATCTTGATGCCGCGCGGGTCGGTGGCGGACGCGAGGTGCGGGCTCGGCGTGCCCTGGAGCTTCCAGGGGTCGCCGGAGACGGTGTAGAAGCCGTCGAGGGGCTCGCCGTCCTTGTAGAGGGACATCTTGCCGGTGTCGTAGTCGAACGTGGCGGCGAGGTGCACCCAGGTGTTCTGCGGCAGCAGGGTGCGCCAGTCCTCGTTCGCGGCGAACGTCTGCGAGCTGCCGCCGTCGATGCGGCGGCCGAGCGCGACGAGCCGGAGGGTGCCGGAGACGTCGATGATCTCCAGCAGGGCGCGGACGGCGTGCCCGTCGGAGTCGCCGGTGAGGACGCCGATCAGGCCGACCGCGTTGTACACGTCGTTCGGGTTCGCCGAGCCCGAGTTCGGGGACGGGTTCGTGCCGGTCATCTTGAACCAGCCGGCGACGGTCGCGCTGCGCGCGGCGTTGAACGCGTGCAGCGACGGGACGCCGGTCGCCGAGTAGACGCCGGCCTTCCAGTCGTCGTTGCCCGCCGTGGACGGGTTCACCTGGCCGAGCTGGATCGCGTGCCGGCGGGCGCCGTCCCGGACGCGCATCGCGGCGCCGCCGTTGACGAGGTCGATGGCGGTGCCGGAGCGGCCGAGGTCGCGTTCCTGCGCGGCGTCGCCGCGAACCGGGTGCTCGAAGTCGTAGTAGGAGACGAGGTTCTTCTTCAGGGACGGGGCGACGCCCGGGGCCGGGGACGCCTGGGCGGGGACGGCGAGCGAGGCGGCGACGACGGACGCGCCGAGCACGGCGGTCGCGGCCGCGACGCGGCGGCGGAGCAGCATGGAGGGTCTCCTTCGGGTGCCCCCGGGCGGGCGGGTGCGCGCCCGCCCGGGGAGGCCGTTACCGTGCCGGGTTCGCGTGGACGGTGAGGTCGCGGAGCCGTCCGATGTTGTCGAACGATCCGAACCCGACGCGTCCCGAGGTGAACGTCTTGTCGAGGGCGGTCATGGCGGGACGGGTGGAGCCGTCCACGTAGACCGCGATCTCGCCGGTGCCGGCGCAGTGGCTGACGCGGACGCCGTGCCAGTTCGCGTCGGTGATGGTCGGCGGGGCGCCGTGCGAGCGGTTGGCGTTCCACTGCTGGTCGATGCGCAGCCGGTCCGCGCCGTTGACGACGAAGATCCCGTTGTGGGGGTAGATGCTGTTGTCGGTGGACAGGTGCGTGTAGTAGAAGTGCGTGTCGTCCTGGTAGCCGAAGACGATGATCACGTCACGGTTGATGATGTCGACGGGGGTGTCGAGGCGCACCTCGGCGTCGATCCTGGACGAGCCGAGCACCGGGCCGGACTTCAGCACCGCGTACTCGAAGGGGCGGCGCGGGCCGGGCCGCTGCGAGCCCTCCTCGGCGAGGACGACCTCGTTGCCGGGGAACCGCCACTTCGACGGCGTGACCGGCGCCCAGTTGTCGGCCCCCATGAGGCGGCTCTCACGGATGTCGTTCGTGCGGCAGCCGGCGTAGCTCTTGGTGCCGACGACCTTCCAGATCTTGCCGTTGGCCTTGGCGAGCAGGTAGGGCTCGCCCTTGGCGTCGGAGCCGTAGCGCAGGTCGACCCGGTCGTTGCCGGCGAGCTGCTTCATCGTGACGGGGTTGCCCTTGGTGTCGTAGGCGGCGAGCGAGTAGATCTGCGCGCGGTGCTTGCCGGCCGGGTCCCGCTTCATCTGCGACTCTTCGGTGTACATGAGCCGGCCGTCGACGATGTCGGTGAACAGGTACTTGCCGCGCAGGGCCGGGAGGGCGGCGCCGCGGTAGACGTAGCCGCCGGAGATCGCGTGCCCGGTGTCGCTGGAGCAGTCCCAGTTCGCGGGCGGGTCGTGGTCGTAGGCGGCGACCGGGTAGTCGTAGTTGTTCTTGGCGTCGTCGGCGGGCAGCGGGTACAGGTGGCAGCGGTCGTCCTTGCGGAAGGTGTAGGCGCCCTCGCGCTCGCTCCAGCCGATGTTGTCGCCGGACTTCACCTCGTGGATCGACTCGATCTCGTGCTCGCCGATGTGGGCGAGGAACATGCGGTGCGTGCCGCCGGTGTCCCAGCTGAAGCGGTGCGGGTCGCGCATGCCGTAGGCGTAGATCTCGCCGACCTTGCCGGACTGCCCGGCGAACGGGTTGTCGGCGGGGATGCCGTACTTGCCGTTCGCGGAGTTCGTCCCGGTCGGGTCGATCCGCAGGATCTTGCCCTGCGGGACGCCGAGGTTCTGCGGGTCGCCGCCGTTGTCGCCGACGTTGCCGTTGCCGCCGTCGCCGACGGACATGTAGAGCTTGCCGTAGTCGGCGGAGCCGCGCTTGGCGTTGGGGTTGAAGTCGATCTGCTGCAGGTTGTGGACGCGTCCGGCGAAGCCGATGCGCAGCAGTTCGCGGTGGGTGCCGTGGAAGGTCTGCGCCTTCGGGTCGTCGGCGGTCCACTCGTCGATGACGCCGTGGTAGCCGGTCTTCGGCTGCGGCGTGAGGTCGGGGGTCTTGGTCTTGAGCGCGTTGCCCGACTCGACGTGCGCGGTGTAGAACTTCCCGTTCTTCTTGAAGTCGGGGTGGAACGCGACGAAGCCGAAGCCCTGGCCGAGGCCCGCGGCGGAGTAGAAGTCGGGGAAGGCGGCCTTGACGTCGAGGAAGACGTGCGGCTTGCGCGTCTTCTTGTCGAGGAAGTACAGGTTCCCGTTCAGGTCGGGGACGTAGAGCCGGCCGGAGTGGTCGGGCAGCTCGCCGACGTGGTTGATGCGGTTCCAGCGCGCGAGCCGCGGGTCGGTCGGCGGTGCGGAGGGTTCCGACTTGGGCAGCTGGGCGACCTCTTTGAGGACGAGTCCGAGTCCGGACGGGGCGGGGTCGTCGGGGATGGGGTCGAGGATCGGGGCGTCGTCACGCGCCTGCGCACCGGCCGGCAGCACGGTGATGAGGGCGGCGAGCATCGCCAGGGTCGCCAGCAGGCACCATCTCAGTCTTTTCATTCCGACCGTCCAAGGTGGGGGGATGGGTGGGGACGGAGTGGATGTGGAAAGCGCTTTCTGGAAGCGCTTTCTCGAACGTACGACCGGCTCTCGCCCGCCGTCAAGAACGAATTCGGAGCCGTTCGGGGACATGGGAGGACGGCCGGACCCGCGTCACCCGGGCGTGCGCGAGCGTCGCGGCGGCCGACACCGCGAGCCCGATCGGCGCCGCCGCGGCATGCCCGGCCAGCGTCAACGCGACGGCGAGCACCGCCCCCGGCGCCCAGATCCACGTCCGGACGGGACGCGCGGCCCGGCCCCGCCTGCGCCGCGCCGCCTCCGCCGCCATCGGCGGGACGAGCGCGGGCAGCGCCGCGGCCAGTACCGTCAGCCAGTCGAGCAGCATCCGGTCGACGCGCAGCGCGGCGAGCACCGCGCCGGGCACCGCGACCGCCAGCACGCCCCACAGCTGCGCGCCCCTGCGGTCCGCCGGCAGGAAGCGGCGGACGGCGAGCGCGCCGGAGTGCACGGCGGCGAACGTCGGCGCGATCACCGACGCGGCGACGAACAGGTTCGCGGCGGGCAGCCCGTCCGGCCCGGCGAGCACCGCCACCACGTCGGTGGAGCCGCTCGCCGCCGCGACGCCCGCGCCGACCACCGACGCGGCCAGCGCCGACCCGACCAGCAGCGCGACGCACGCCGCGAGGTCGCGATGGCCGCGCAGCCCGGCGGTGAAGTCCGGCGCCCGGACCGCGAACACCGACACGTAGCCGATGTAGCCGGCGAGGTCGGCGGCGAGCCCGCGCAACGGGCCGTCGCGCGCGAACGACACCGGCGACGCGGGCGGCGGCAGCCGGACCGCGACGATCCCGATCAGCGCGATGGCGGTCAGCGTGGTCGCGACGGCGATCGCGTTCCACCGCCCGCCGCCGGCCAGCAGCACCGCGACGATCGGGACGGTCAGCAGCACCGCGCCCGCCGCGTCCGGCAGGCCGGTGAGCGCGGCGAGGGCCGCGCCGCCGAGCCCGACGTTGAAGCCGAACCAGCCGGCCATCGCGACCGCGAGCAGCGCGGTGAACGCCCGCTCGGCGACGGGCGGCAGGTAGCGCGGGGCGAGGACGGCCATGCCGGCGCCCTCGCCGGCGGGCGGGCGCAGGCCGAGGCGGCCCTGCGCGGCGAGCAGCGCGGTCATCACGACGCCGCCCGCGGCGAGCACCGCGACGGGCAGCGCGCCGCCGTGCCGCCCGCCGACCTGCGCGCCGAGGACGAGCGCGCCCGGCGCCGTCCCGATCCCGAGCCACGCCCCCGACGCCGCCCGCCAGCTCCGCCCCTCACCCGCCGTCGACTTGCGGCGTGTCGGCCTTAAAAGCGCCCTCATAAGGCCGACACGCCGCAAGTGAACGTCGTTCGGCGGGTCATGCGACGTGCTGGGCGTAGCGGGACAGGGCCAGGGCGAGGGCATCGGGGCCGGGCATCGCCCAGAGTTCGTCGTTGAAGATCTCGACCTCGATCGGGCCGGTGTAGCCGGTCGCGTCGACGGCCTCGCGGAAGCGGCGCAGCTCGATGCGGCCGTCGCCGAGCATGCCGCGTCCGGTGAGGACGCCCTCGGGCAGCGGCGTCACCCAGTCCGCGACCTGGAACAGCGAGATCCGGCCCTCCGCGCCCGCGCGCGCCATGCCGTCCCACACGTCCGGGTCCCACCACAGGTGGTAGGTGTCGACCATGACGCCGACCTGGGCGGACGGGAACGGCGCGGCCATGTCGAGGGCCTGGGCGAGGGTCGAGACGACGCACCGGTCCGAGCAGTACATCGGGTGCAGAGGCTCCAGGGCGAGCTGGACGCCGTGCTCGCCCGCGTACGGCGCGAGCTCGCCGAGCAGGTCCGCGACCCGCGACCGGGCGCCGTCCAGGTCCCGCGACCCGTCGGGCAGGCCGCCGCTGACCAGGCACAGGACCGGGGTGCCGAGCGCCGCGGCCTCCTCGATCGCGCGCCGGTTGTCGTCCAGGGCGTCCGGCTGCTGGAAGAAGCCGCCGCGGCACAGCGACGTGACCGCGAGACCGTGGTCCCGGACGAGCTTGGCGGTGCGCGCCAGCCCGTACTCGGCGACCGGCTCGCGCCACAGGCCGACGCCCGTCACGCCGGCGGACGCGCAGCCCGCGAGCAGATCGGGCATGGCCCAGTGGCGGGTCGTCCACTGGTTGAGGCTGAACCTGGTCACGCGGCCCCCTGGACGGTCAGCCAGGCGCGCATCCGGGACGCGGCCAGGTTGGGGTCGGGGAGGAGCCCGGCGGCGTCGGCAAGCCGGAACAGCCGGGTGAGGTGCGGGACGGACCGCGCCGACTCCAGCCCGCCGACCATCCGGAAGTGCCGCTGGTGCCCGGCCAGCCAGGCGAGGAACACGACGCCGGTCTTGTAGTAGAAGGTGGGCGTCTCGAAGAGGTGCCGGGCGAGCGGCAGGGTCGGTGCGAAGATCTCGTCGTAGGCGTCCGAGCCCTGGTCGAGGGCCTGCAGCGCGGCGGCGGCCGCCGGGGCGATCGGGTCGAAGATCCCGAGCAGCGCGTCGCTGTGCCCCTCGGCGTCCCCCTTGATCAGCTCCGGGTAGTTGAAGTCGTCGCCGGTGTAGAGCCGCACGCCGGACGGCAGGCGCCGCCGGAACGCGATCTCCCGGCCGGCGTCCAGCAGCGAGATCTTGACGCCGTCGACCGACGCGGCGTGCTCGCGGATCAACGCCAGCACCGCGTCGGCGGCGGCGTCCAGGTCGGACGAGCCCCAGTAGCCCTCCAGCGCCGGGTCGAACATCGGGCCGAGCCAGTGCAGGACGGCCGGGCCGCGCAGCTGCGGCAGCAGCCGCCCGTACACCGCGGCGTAGTCCTCCGGCCCGCGCGCGGCGGCGGCGAGGTGACGGCTCGCCATCAGCACCGGGACGGCCCCGGCGCCCTCGATGACGCCGAGCTGCTCCTCGTAGGCGGCGGTGATCTGCTCCAGCGTGGCCGGGCCGGGCGGGAGCTGGTCGGTGCCCGCTCCGCAGACGATCCGGCCGCCCGCTGAAAGCGCTTCCTCACTGCTGCGCACGATGAGCTCGCGGGTCGTCGCCCAGTCCAGCCCCATCCCGCGCTGCGCGGTGTCCATCGCCTCCGCGACGCCCAGCCCGTACGACCACAGGTGGCGGCGGAACGCCAGCGTCGCGTCCCAGTCCAGCGAGTCGCCGAACGGATCGGCCACCACGTGCGCCGCCGCGTACGCGACACGCGACGACGGCGGCCCGGGCGGCGGGGGATAGGCGTGCGGCTCGCCCATCGTGTACGGGACGAGCGTCCCGTCCGGCTCCGGCAGCTCGATCTTCATCGGTGCAGCTCCGGCACCTCGATGCGGCGGCCCTCGCGCCACGCCTGCAGACCCAGCTCCGCGAGCTGCACCCCGCGCGCCCCCGCGTAGAAGTCCCACTCGAACGGCGCGTCCTCGGCGACGTGCCGCAGGAACATCTCCCACTGCGCCTTGAAGCCGTTGTCGAAGACGGTGTTGTCCGGGATCTCCTGCCACTGCGCGCGGAAGTCCTCCGTCGCCGGCAGGTCGGGGTTCCACACCGGCTTCGGCGTCATCGACCGGTGCTGGACGCGGCAGCGCCGCAGCCCCGCGACCGCCGACCCCTCCGTCCCGTCGACCTGGAACTCCACCAGCTCGTCGCGGAACACCCGGGTCGTCCACGACGAGTTGATCTGCGCGACGATCCCGCCGTCCAGCTCGAAGATCCCGTACGCGGCGTCGTCGGCGGTCGCCTCGTACGGCTTGCCGTCCTCGTCCACCCGCTCCGGGACGTGCGTCGCGCCGAGCGCCTGCACCGACCTGACCTGCGCGATCGCGTCCAGCACGTACCGCCAGTGGCAGAACATGTCGAGGATGATCCCGCCGCCGTCCTCGGCCCGGTAGTTCCAGGACGGCCGCTGCGCCTCCTGCCAGTCGCCCTCGAACACCCAGTAGCCGAACTCGCCGCGCACCGACAGGATCCGGCCGAAGAACCCGCCGTCGATCAGCCGCTTCAGCTTCAGCAGGCCCGGCAGGAACAGCTTGTCCTGCACCACGCCGTGCTTGATGCCCGACTCGTCGGCGAGCCTCGCCAGCGCGAGCGCGCCGTCCAGGTCGTCGGCCAGCGGCTTCTCGGTGTAGACGTGCTTGCCCGCCGCGACCGCCTTGCGGATCGCCTCGACCCGGGCGCTGGTGACCTGCGCGTCGAAGTAGATCTCGGCGTCCGGGCGCGCGAGGGCCTCGTCCAGGTCGGTCGTCCAGGCGTCCAGCCCGTGCCGCGCGGCGAGGTCGCGCAGCTTCGCCTCCGACCGGCCGACCAGCACCGGCTCCGGCCACAGGTCGGTGCCGTCCGCGAGCCGCAGCCCGCCCTGCTCGCGGATCGCGAGGATCGAGCGCAGGAGGTGCTGCCGGTATCCCATCCGGCCGGTGACGCCGTTCATGACGATCCCGATGGACTTGCGTGCCATCCCGTTCCTTCCCAAGCCTTCGTCGTGTGCGGAGTGACTAGTCGAGCGCGGCGCCGGCGCCCGCACCGGCGCCGAGGAGCGTGCGGATCCGGCCGGTGACGCGGGCGAACTCCGGCTGCGCCATGGTCTGCGCGTAGTCCCGCTCCGGAGGCAGGTCCACGTCGATGACCTCGGCGATCGAGCCGGGCCTGTCGGTCATCACCACGACCCGGTTCGCCAGGTAGGCGGCCTCGGCGACCGAGTGCGTGACGAGCAGGACGGTCGTCCCCGTCTCCCGCCAGATCCGGTTCATCTCGATGTTGAGCTGCTCGCGGGTGAGCGCGTCGAGCGCGCCGAACGGCTCGTCCATCAGCAGGACGGGCGGCTCGTGCAGCAGCGCCCGGCACAGCGCGACCCGCTGCTGCATGCCGCCGGACAGCTCGTGCGGCAGCGCGTCCTCGAACCCGGTCAGCCCGGTCATCTCGATCAGCTCGGCGGTGCGCTTGCGCGCCTGCTCGGCGGGCATCTTGCGCATCTCCGCCTGGAGCAGGATGTTCTTGCGGGCGCTGCGCCACTCCAGCAGCGCGGCCCGCTGGAACACGTAGCCGATGTCGGCGCGCGGTCCGCCGACCTGCTCGCCGTTCAGCCGGACGGTCCCGGTCGACGGCTTGAGCAGCCCGGCGACCAGCTTCAGCATGGTCGACTTCCCGCACCCGGACGGCCCGACGATCGCGACGAACTCCCCGGGCGGGACGTCCAGCGACACCTCGCGCAGCGCGGTGACCTCGCGCTTCTTGCTGCGAAACCGGACGGCCACCTCGTCGATCCGGACGGCGGAGGACTGCTCGGCCGCGGCCTTGCCCGGTGCGCTCATGGTCTTCATCGCCCGTCCGCTCATCCCTGCGCCGCCAGCTGCGGCGACCAGTACTTCGAGGGCGCCTCGGCCTTGCCGATGACCCCGGTCTGCTGGAACAGCGTGATCGTCTGCTTCCAGTCGTCCTCGGTGTTGACGCCGGGCGCCTTGCCCTGCGTCGCCTGGGTGTGCAGCAGCGTCAGCGTGGTCTTGAACTGCTCGGCGACGACCGGCGTCGGCGGCAGCTGCTCGGACGCGCCGGCCATGCTGGCGACGGCGCCGGCCGGGTCGGCCTCGGCGGCGCTCCACGCCTCGCTGGTGGCGGCGACCATGTCCTTGACCAGGCCGGCGTCGCTCTTCAGCTTCCGCTCGCCGGCGAGCAGGCCGTTGGAGAAGAAGTTGACGCCGAAGTCGGAGTAGCGCAGGTACGACACCGGCTTGCCGGACTTGTTCGCGACCGTCGGGCCCTGGTCGTTGGCGAACCCGACGAGGCCGTCGGCCTTGCCGGAGATGACCGCGGCGATCTTCCCGGCCGGGTCGGTGTTCTGCAGCGGGACGTCGCCCTCCGACAGCCCGTTCTTCTTCAGGAACACCGGGAACGTGCGCGACAGCGCGTCGCCCGCGGTGATGGCGATCTTCTTGCCCTTGAGGTCGGCGGGCGCCTTGAGGTTCTTGGCGCTGAACGCCTGCACCGAGGCGGGCGTGGTCTGCAGGAACACCCCGATGCTCTTGATCGGCATGCCCTTGTCGACGGCGGCGAGCAGCGCCGGGGTGTCGGCCCAGCCGAAGTCGGTCTGCCCGGCGCCGGTGGCCTGGACGGTCTTCTGCGAGCCCTGGCCCGCCTTGATCTCCAGGTCGATGCCGTGCTTTTCGTAGATGCCCTTCTTCTTGCCGTAGTAGAACGGCGCGTGCTCGCCGTAGGGGTACCAGTTCAGGGTGAGCGTGACCTTCTTCAGCTTCTTGCCCGAGGCGCCGGTGGTCTCGCCGGAGTCCCCGCCGCAGGCGGCGGCCGCGAGCGCGACGGCCGGGACGAGGGCGGTGACGGCGAGGATGCGGAGTTTCATGGAACGGTCCTCCATGGGTGGGGTGAGCTCCCGGCCGTGCGGCCGGTTCGTGGAGGCGGGTGCGGTGGGGGAAGGGAGCGGTGTCAGTAGGTCGTGGTGACCGACTCGCCGCGCCGGCTGGCGTGCCAGGGGAGCAGCAGCTTCTCGGCGATCTCGACGGCGACGAACAGCACGACGCCGATGGCCGACATCACCAGCAGCCCGGCGAACAGCATCGGGGTGTCGATGTTGCCGTTGGCCTGCAGGATCACGTAGCCGAGGCCCTCGTTCGCGCCGACGAACTCGCCGACCACGGCGCCGGTGACGGCGAGCGTCACCGCGACCTTCAGGCCGGAGAACAGGTGCGGCAGCGAGGCCGGGAGGCGGATCTTGGTGAAGGTGGCGAACGAGCTCGCGCCCATCGTGGACGACAGCTGGAGCATCTCCGGATCGACCGCCTTCAGCCCGGCGACCATCGAGATCACCACCGGGAAGAAGGCGATCAGCACCGCCACGACGATCTTGGGGCCGATGCCGAAGCCGAGCCAGACCACGAACAGCGGGGCGATCGCGATCTTGGGGATGACCTGCGCGAACAGCAGGATCGGGTAGAGCGTGCGCTCCACCGTGCCGGAGTACACCATGAGCACCGCGGCGGCGACCCCGATGACGACGGCGAGCGCGAAGCCGATCAGGGTCTCGTAGGTGGTCACCCACGTGTGGTGCCAGATGTAGCCCCACTTGTCGCCCATCAGCTTCAGCGTCGTCCACGGCGAGGGCACCAGGTACGCCTCGACCAGCTTGAACGCGGTGACCGCCCACCAGGCGGCGAAGCAGGCCACGAGCAGCGCGACCGGCCGCCAGGCCGATTCGAGCGCGCCCGCGAGCCGCTCGCCGGCGCCGGGCCGGGCGCGTTCGACGACCCCGGCCGTGTCGGCGGCCGCCGTGCCCGGCCCCCGCGGGGACCGGTTCGGGGCGTGCGGGGGGTCGTCCCCCCGCGAGAGATGCTGACTCACCATGGTTCCTCCGGGACCGTGCCGAGAAAGCGCGTTCAGAAAGCGCTTTCTGAGGTACCGTAAGAACCTGCGCCGGGCGCGGTCAAGAGGGTCCCGCGAAACGGGCCCGCCGCGGACCGGCCGGCGAGGGGGCGCGGAGCGGCCGCGGCCCCGGCCGGGGGAGCGGGGGACGCGCCCCCTGCGAGGAGGACGCATGACCGAGGCGGCGGAGGAGCCGCGCACCGGGGAGCGGGCGTACGTCACGCTGCAGGACGTCGCCCGGCGGGCCGAGGTCTCGCTCGCCACCGCCTCCCGCGTGCTGAACGGGACGTCGCAGGTCAGAGCCGACCTGCGGGAGCGGGTGCTGGCCGCCGCCGCCGAGCTCGGCTACACCCCGAACGCGCACGCGCAGGCGCTCGCCGGCTCCTCCAGCAAGGCCGTCGGGGTGATCTGCCACGACGTCAGCGACCCCTACTTCGCCGCCGTCGCCCGCGGCGTGATGCGCACCGCCGCCGCGCACGGGATGCTCGTCATGCTGGCCAGCACGTTCCGCGACGCCTCCCGCGAGATCGAGTACGTGGCGATGCTGCGCGCCCAGCGGGCCCGCGCGATCCTGCTCATCGGCTCCGGCTTCGAGGACCGCGACTGGGAGCGCTCGATGGCCGCCGAGCTGGAGCCCTACCAGCGCACCGGCGGGCGCGTCGCGGTGCTCAGCCGGCACCGCAGCCTCAAGGTCGACGCCGTCCTGCCGCAGAACCGGGAGGGCGCGGGCGCGCTCGCCCGCGCGCTGCTCGACCTCGGCCACCGCGACTTCGGCGTGCTCAGCGGCCCGCGCGCGCTCACCACCGTCTCCGACCGGCTCGGCGGGTTCACCGAGGCGCTCGCCGACGCCGGGATCGCCGTGCCGGAGGAGCACATCGTCGAGGAGTCCTTCACGCGCGACGGCGGGTACCGCGCGGCGACCGAGCTGCTGCGCCGCACACCCCGCCCGACCTGCGTGTTCGCGGTGACGGACGTGATGGCGATCGGCGCGCTCGCCGCGCTGCGCGACCACGGCGTCGCGGTGCCGGGCGAGATGTCGCTCGCGGGCTTCGACGACATCCCGATCGTGCGCGACCTGACCCCGCCGCTCACCACCGTCGCGCTCCCGCTGGAGGCGATGGGCGAGCACGTCATGGGCCTCGCGCTGCGCGAGCCGGCCGCGCGGCGCAGCCGCCTGGAGCGCGTCGCCGGGCACGTCATCCTGCGCGAGAGCACCGCCCCGCCACGCTGACCTGCGGAGAAGGACACGAGAAAAGACCAGGACCCACCCGGAACATCGGGCGGGTCCTGGTCTTCGGCCTCGTCCGGCCGGTCAACGTGCGGCGAGGTCGTCCTCGGGGGCGGCCGGCTCCGCGTCGAGGGGACGCTCGGTGTCGGCGTCCGCGGGCCGCTGCGGCCACGACGAGATCCGGGTGCGACGAGGGTTCGCCAGGGCGTTGTCCATTTCTACTGCTGTCCTCCCGTTGACGACGGCCCGCGATTCTCGGCATCCGGGCCGACCGAAATAAGGAGATCTTGCCCGATGACCCACCTGGTTTAGCAAAATGGTCTAGACCTCGCGGGCTGCACCGTGCATAACGCTCCGCCGCCGGTGCCGTATTCCGCCCGGCGAAACCGGTTCGCCCCGCGGCCCCCGCCCTGCCACCATCGTCGGCATGGACGTCCAGCAGCTCATCCGCCTCCACGAGGAGGGCGCCCGCCCGAAGTACCTGTTCTTCTGGGGGCACCGCAAGCCGGGCCCCGGCTATCTCAGCCAATGGTGGCCGTCGCCTTTCACCGTCGGCGACGTGACCTATGCCACTGCGGAGCATTACATGATGGCGGAGAAGGCCCGGCTGTTCGGCGACGCGGAAACCGCCGCCGCCGTCATCGCCGCGCCGCACCCGGGCGCCGCCAAGGACCTCGGCCGGCGCGTCCGCGGCTTCGACGAGGACACCTGGACGGCCCGCCGCGCGTCCATCGTCGTCGCCGCGAACCGGGCGAAGTTCACCCAGGACCCGGAGCTGCGCGACTACCTCGCCGGCACCCGCGACCGCGTGCTCGTGGAGGCCAGCCCCCTCGACCGCGTCTGGGGGATCGGCCTCGCCGCCGACGACCCCCGCGCGCAGGAGCCCGCCGAATGGCAGGGCCTGAACCTGCTGGGCTTCGCGCTGATGACCGTCCGCGACTCCCTCGCCGCCTGACGCGGGCCCCGCTTCACTCCGCCGGCGCGGGGCTCCGGGCCGCGAGTTCCTTCCTGGTCAGGTGCGACATGCGGCGGCACGCCCGCCGCTGGTAGACGAGCTGGGTCGGGCGGCCGAAGAGCTCGAAGCCGAGGCGGACGACGGGGTTGCGGATCGGGGCGCGGTGCGAGAAGGCGCGCAGCCGGAACTCCACGTCCCCGGTGTCGAGCCATTTGCGCACCTCCTGGTCCATCTGGCCGCGCTCCAGGTGCCCTTCCAGCGTCCGGTAGTTCCAGCCCCACACCCGCACCGGCCGCCCGTCCTGCTCGGTGGTCGTGTCGACGACGTCGCCGACGCGGACGCCGAGGTGGAAGCGCAGCCCGAAGAACCGGCCCTCGAGCAGCATGTCGGCGCCGGGCGCGGGGGCGCTCCTCCGGTACGCGCTCCGGATGATCCGCGGGTCGGCGAACTCGTAGTCCCGGACGAGGCGGCGCGCGACCTCCCAGCTGCCGTCCGGCTCCGGCGGCCCGGGACGCTCCGGCGGGAGGGCCTGGCGGCGGTCGTCCATGTGCCAGCCGCCGGTCCCCGCGTGCTCCGGCCGGTCGCCGGGCTCGAAGTTGACCGGCCGCTCCCGCAGCCCTTCGTAGAGCCGCTGGAGCCGGCGGTGTGCGCGCGGGCGCCTGCGCGGGACGGCGCCCCTCCGGCCGGTCACGGCCCGGCCCGCGCGGGGATGGGCGTCCGCGTGCTGGACGGCGTCGTAGGCGCGTCCCCGCATCTGCTGGAGCGCACCGGCGGGCCGCAGCCCCGGGACCGGGTGCCGGACGGGATTGAACCGCAGCGGCTCGCCGTCGTCGGTCCGGACCGGCCCGGTGAGGAGCAGTTCCCCGAACCGCTCCCATGGCCCGAGCCCGGCCGCCACGACCAGGTCCATCGTGATCGGGTCCCGGGCGGCGGCGGGATCCGCCGGGACGGCCCGCCGGGCGACCGCGCCCAGCTGGACGCGGTGGTCGCCCGCGGCGTACGGCAGCAGCGAACCGTAGAAGCCGGGCCCCCACCGGGTCGCCGGCCGGAGCAGGTGGCGGCCGAGCCGCCCGCGTCCCGTCGTGGCGAGGAGCAGTTCGGCGGTCGCCGGTTCGCCGTCCTCCTCGGGCCGCCGCCAGCGCAGCGCCAGCCCGAGGACGTCCGGGAACGGCGACGGCAGGCCGACCGACCGCGACAGCCGCGCCACGCCCCGCAGCTCCGCCGTGTCGTCCAGCAGCGGGACGCCCCAGAACCGCGACGTGCCCGACAGGCGCAGGGTCGCGTCGAAGACGAGCCCGCGGGGATGCAGCGGGCGCCCGCCGCGCGCCCTCGCCACCGCGGTGAACGTCCGGGCGAGCGCGGCGGAAACCGGCCCGGTCAGGTGGTGCGCGTCGACCCGCGGGTCCCCGGCGATCTCCGTCCGCTCGGTGCGGACCTCGACGTCCCCGGCCATCCGCCCGCCGGACATCTCGGCCACCCGGCAGCAGAAATGCGTCCACATGTGGAGCTGCATCTCCTTCGCCATCCGCAGCCGGTCGTAAAGGACGTCCGCCAGTCGGTCGCCGCTGCGCGTCCACGACTCGACGGTGAACCGGAGCTCGCCGTCCTCGGTGTCGCACGCCCGGAACTCGATCTCGCCCGCCTCGACGTGCCCCTCCAGCGTCGCGAACCGGAAGGACAGCGGGGTCCGCTCCACGACCCGCACCGGGCAGTCCCACGGCCCCGGCATGTGCACGTCGTACTCGTCGTCGAGGTCCAGCCGCGGCGAGGCCCCCGCGACCTTGTCGAAGACGGCGAACTCGACCGGCGACGCGGCGTTGACGTCGGCGCGCAACCGCTCCATGAGCCGCGGCGCGTCCAGGGGGCTGCCGACGATCCGGACCGTGTAGCGCCGCTGGTACGCCGGGCCGACCCCCTGCCGCAGCCCCTGGACCCGGTCGCCGCCGCGGTCGGGGATCCGCGCCGGCTCGAATTCCGGCCCCGTCGCGAGCCGTCCCCGTTGCGTCGTGCGGGCCGTCCGGAGCCACCGCCAGAGCGCGATGCCCGCCCCCACCGGCCAGCGCGCCGCCCGCGCACGCCTCCGCCAACGTCTCCGCACGGCGCCCCCCGACGACTCGCGCCTCGCCCTCACGATGCGTGTGTTCGTGCAGGTCGCGCCCTACCCGCCGGGTCGGCGCCCAACCGGCTCCCGCCACCGGGGACACCGTCGGGCGGCGCTCCGCGCGGTCACCGGCGGGTGGCCGGCGCGGCCCTCCGCACCGCCGCCGGACGCGCCGCCCGCGCCCTGCCGCACGCCGTCCGGCCGGGTGTGGTCATTTCGCGCTGCGCGGGCGGCCGGTGGGGAACCGTGGTGCCGTGCCGAACTGGAGAGATCGTTTCGCGGCCGCGCCGCTCTGGGTGATCGCGCTGGTCTCCGCCGCCGTGGTGGCGGCGTACTTCGACGCGATCGCACTCGCCGGCGGCGAGCCCGCGCGGAGCCTGCCGAGGTTCTCGCTGGCCGCCGGCGGCATCTCGCTGCTGTTCACCGCCATCGCGGCGGTGAACAGGTGGTGGGTGCGCCGGGTCGCCGGCAGGCATCCGCGCGACGCGCGGGTCGCCATGACCGCCGCGTTCCGCACCGGCAGGCCGCCGGCCGATCCGGCCCTGGACGAGCCGCTCCTCGCCCTCATCGAACGCCGCAAGGCGGACCGGGCCCGGCTGCGCCGATGGCGCCCCGCCGTCGTCGGCCTGCTTGTCGTCTGGTGCGGGCTGGGCCTCTACCTGGAGCTTCTCGACTGGCGTCCCCTCGTCGTCCTTCTCGTGCTCCTCCCGTCCGTTCTGGTGCCTCTGCAGCGGCGTCAGCGGAACAGGTCCCGGCTGCTGGAGAAGCGCATCCGTGCGCGCGGGTCAGCCGGTGGCCGTCGTGAAGAGGCGGGACGCGGAGGTTCCTAGCGGGCGGGCCGGCTTCCCGGCGGGTTCGCGCTCGTCGTAGCGGTGCGTCTCGCAGTGCCATTTGAAGATGCCCGCCATCCAGTCGCGCAGTTCACCGACGTAGGTGTCGAGGGCGGCGCGGGCCGCGTCGTCGAGGCCGAGGTCGGCGGCCAGGGCGGGGAGCTCGACGGTGGCGAGGTGCTCGAACTGGCGGCGGCGCGAGGCCATGAGGTCGTTGACGATCGGGACGGCCTCGTCGCGTCCGCAGTCGAGGAAATGCTGGACGGCGAGGACGCCGTTGTGCAGCTCGCCCTCGTACTCGATCTCCTTCTGGTAGGAGAAGACGTCGTTCATGAGGCAGGCGTAGTCCATCGCGGACGCGTCGATCTCGTGCAGGGTGCGGGTGGTGAAGACCTCGTCGGGGATGTCGTGGGAAAGGCCGATGCGGGTCAGGGCCATGGTGAGCTCGGACCCGAAGGTGTGCCGCCGCATCTCGAGGTAGTCGACGGGGTCGGGAATGCGGGACTGGAGATGGTTGTGCAGTTCCCACAGCCAGCTCTCGACCATGTGCTCGATGGCGGCGCGGAATTGGCGTCGGCCGCGTCCGGTCATGGGCGACGCGGTGCGGTGCCACAGGTCGGCGAGGCCGGTCTCGAACGGATTCTCCGGGACGGGCGTGGGCCCGCAGTCCAGCGGCATGAAGCCGGGGATCCGGGCGCGGAACAGTTTCGCGCCGGCCATGTCGCGGTCGCGGTTGAAGACGGCGGGGAAGTAGTCGTCGCCGAAGGTGCCCCAGGCCAGCCACTGCGTGGCGAGGTCGAGAGCCTCGGGCACGGAGTCGGGGTCGAGGGACGCGGCGCAGACCGCGAAGTCGAATCCCGCGAGCTTGTCCGCCGTCCAGAGCGGGACGGGATGGCGGGGGAGCGGACCGAACATGCCCATGGCGCCGCACCAGGCGATGACGTTCCGCCGCGCCCTTTCCCGGTGCGGGTTCACGCGGGCCTCGTACGGCATGTCGAATTCCGGCAGGGGCGTCGGGCCGACCTTCTGGAACGGGACGTGCGGGCGGCTGATCCGGGCCGACTTGAGCAGGCCGGGGATGCGCGAGGCCGACGTCCCGAGGGACTTCTCGTTCATGTACCGGCTGGAGCGCAGATGCCATTCGTGGCCGCCGGACTGCCAGTCCTGGAGGCCCTTCACGTAGCCGGTGACGGCGGCCCTTTCGGCGGGCGTGAGCGCGTGCTCCTCGTAAAGCGGGGGGAGTTCGGTGAGCGCGGTGTTCTCGAACTGGCGCAGCCGCGAGGTGAGCAGGTCGTTGACTGTGTCGGCGGCCCGCTGCGGCGCGACGCCGAGGAAGTGCTCGACGACCAGGACGCAGTTGTTGATCTCGCCTTCGGACTCCGTCTCGCGCTGGTAGGAGAAGATGTCGTTGCGCAGGTGGACGCCGTCGGAGAAGGCGTCCTTGAGCACGCGCAGCGGCCGGGTGCCGGCGAGCCGGGCGGGCACCTCGACGCCGGCGGCGTGCTCGACGAGGTCCGCCGACCAGGGGGCGCCGCCGACCTTGCGGCGCATCTGGACGTACTCGACGGGGTTCGGGACGCGACCGGTGCTGATGTTGGACAGCTCCCACAGCGACTCGCGGAGCAGCGCGTCGGTGCTCTCGGCGAACCGGCACCGCCAGGCGACGGACCGGGCGGGGACGGTGCGGGCCCACAGGTCGGCGAGGCCGCGCTCGACGGCGTTGCGCGGTTCGGGCGGGTCGAGCGACATGAACGCCGGGAGCCGGTCGAGGTAGGCGCGGGCGCCGGGCTGGTCCTGCGGCTTCTTGAACACCTCGAGGAAGTGGTCGTCGAAGTAGAAGACCCAGACGTACCAGTCGGTGACGAGGTCGAGTTCGGGGCCGTCGCAGTCAGGATGGGTGTAGGCGCACAGGAGCGCGTAGTCCATCGCGTCGAGCGCGGCCTCGTCCCAGATGTCGGGCGTCCCGGGGTCGCGGCTGTCGTCGAGCATGCCCATCTCGCGGGCCCAGGCCGTGCTGTGCGCGCGCGCCTGCTGCAGGTGCGGGTTCAGCCGGGCGGGATACGGGACGTAGAAGTCGGGCAGCTCGAACGGTTGCATCGACCGGACACGCCTTCCTGCTCGGGGACGCTTCGCAACCTACAGGAGCGGCAAAGTTACTTACAGTGAGACATCTGCTCCCCTGAATCCTTCGCAATGCAACGGGTAAGCCCCGGTCATGGCCAAGTCGCGAGCGGCGGCGAAGATCAAGGACGATCCGGTGGAGGAGAACCTGGCACTCGTCCGGCAGGTGATCGACGCCGCGCAGCAGGAAATGATCACCAAGGCGCGCAAGCGGGTGCCCGCACTGCGGTTCGGCGCGCTCGCGGGGGCGCTCGGCGTCATGGCGACCGCGGCGTCGTACCGGATGAACGTGCAGCTGCTGGAGCGCAAGCTGCCGCCGGAGCTGGCGTCGTTCGTCACGGCGCTGGCGTACGGGGGCGGGGCGGGCGCGGCCGCGATGGCGGCGTCCCGCAGGTGGAAGGGGCTGCCCGCGCCGCTGCCGACCGAGACGGCCCGGCAGGTCGCCGAGATCATCACCGATTCCGGCTGACGGCCGTCCGCCGGCGGGTCAGGAGTCGCTGAACTTCACGTTCCGGCCGGTGACGTGCAGGCCCACGCCGTTCGACGAGACCGTCACGCTCTGGAACGACAACCCCATCGGCAGGCCCTTCACCGGGACGGTGAAGTCGAGGTCGTCGCCGAGGTCGGAGCGCGAGAACCCCTCGATCGACTGCGTCTTCACCACGATGCTGTTCCCCTGCTTGGTGACGGTCGCGGTGGCGGTCGCGTCGGTGATGCCGAGGTCCATCTTGGCCTTCACCAGGTTGTTCCCGGCGGCCGTCAGCACCAGGTCGGGATTGTCGCTCGCGCTCGCGAGGTCCTTGAAGCTGACGAACGCGGTGCCGTCCACGCTGCCGAGCGTGCCGCTGCCGAACCCCGAATCGACCCGGACGTCCCGCGCGCGCACTTTGAGGTTCGTGATGCGCAAGGGGCCCTCGGTGATTCTGCTCGCCTCGAGCCGCACATCGCCGAAGTGACGGGACACGACCTGGGTGAGGAACGGGATTCCCTTGATCGTCACTTTCGGCGTCGCCGGGAATCCCTCCTTTTTGATCTGCACGGCCATCTCGTGCTGCGCGAGCAGGACACCGCCCCGGTCCGCGGCCACGACAAGCACCACGACCAGCAGGACGGCGCTGATCAGGACGGTGAGCCACCGTGGCCGGCGCCGCCGCGGAAGGCGGTCGATCCGGGTGACGGCGGCCGCGCCCGGCGGTTTCGCCATGGCGTTCACTCAATTCCCGCGGCCGGGCCCTGTCAATGGGACCGGAGTCCCGGGAATGCCGGGCGGAAAAACGGGCCGGGACATTTCCGGGGCGAGGACTTACACTCCCCGCATGACGGCCGGACCTTCCGCCGAATCGCTCGCCGCGCCCGTTCTCGTCGTCCGCACGCGGGACCGGGTGCACCGGCTGCGCCCGGGGGGCTCCTACCGCATCGGCCGCGACCCCGCGTCCGACATCGCGCTGTCGGATCCGCGCGTCTCGTGGTGGCACGCGGTGCTGCGGTCGGGCCCGGACGGCTGGCTGATCGAGGACTCCGGCAGCAGCAACGGCACGTTCTGCCAGGGCGGGCGCGTCGAGCGGATGGAGATCGGCGGGCACCGGACGTTCCTGCTCGGCCACGCGACCGACGGCGAGGAGCTGGCGTGCTTCCCGGAGAGCCCGCCGCCGAGCCGCCGCCAGGTGTACCCGCCGGCCGCCGGACGCGGGGCCGCGCCCGTCCGGCCGCCGGCGCCGCGCGGCCCGGCGGCGGGAACCCCGCGCCCGCCGTCGGGCGCTCCCTATCCAGGCTCGGGCACCCCGCAACCAGCCTCGGGCGCTCCGCGACCTCCGTCGGGCACCCCGCGACCTCCGTCGGGCACGGCGCGACCTCCGTCGGGCACGGCGCGACCTCCGTCGGGCACGGCGCGACCTCCGTCGGGCACCCCGCGACCTCCGTCGGGCACCCCGCGACCTCCGTCGGGCACGGCGCCGCCCGTCCCGCAGCGGCCGCCGCTGCCCCGCACGGTCCCGCCCCCGCCGCCGCGGCCGGAACCGGCCGCGCCGTTCCGGCCGAGCGTCGACCGCAACCCCAGCCAGATCATCCGGGTGGCGCCGAAGACGCTGCGGATCGGCCGCGCCGCCGACAACGACATCGTCGTGCCGGACCTGGTGGTGTCGCGGCACCACGCCGAACTGCGCAGCCTCGGCCCGGGACGGCACCGGATCGTCGACCTCGGCAGCCACAACGGCACCTACGTCAACGGCAACCGGGTCGAGTCGGCGGAGTTCACCGAGAACGACCTGCTCGGCGTCGGGCACGCGACGTTCCAGCTGGTCGGCGAGGAGCTGCGGGAGTACGTCGACACCGGCGACGTGTCGCTGTCGGTGGAGGACCTGATCGTCCGGACGCCCGAGGGCAAGGTGATCCTGGACGGGGTCGGCTTCCCGATCCCGGAGCGCTCGCTGGTCGGGGTGATCGGGCCGTCGGGCGCGGGCAAGTCCACGCTGCTCGGCGCCGTCACCGGCACGCGTCCCGCGACCGAGGGCACGGTCCGCTACGACGGCCGCGACCTGTACTCCGACTACGACGAGCTGCGGCACCGCATCGGGCTCGTCCCGCAGGAGGACATCCTGCACACCCAGCTCGACACGCGGCGGGCGCTGCTGTTCGCCGCCGAGCTGCGGTTCCCCGGCGACACCCGCAAGCAGGAGCGCGAGCAGCGGGTCGACGAGGTGATCGGGGAACTGGGCATGACCGCGCACGCCGAGACCCGCATCGACCGGCTGTCGGGCGGGCAGCGCAAGCGGGTCAGCGTCGCGCTGGAGCTGCTGACCAAGCCGTCGCTGCTGTTCCTGGACGAGCCGACGTCCGGCCTCGACCCGGGCCTGGACAAGACGGTCATGGAGATGCTGGGGGAGCTGGCGCACGACGGCCGGACGGTCATCGTCGTCACGCACAGCGTCGCGAACCTGGACGCCTGCGACCGGCTCCTCGTGCTGGTCCCGGGCGGCCGGCTCGCCTACTACGGGCCGCCCGCCGAGGGGCTGGAGCACTTCGGGAAGAAGTCGTGGGCGGAGGTGTTCCAGGCGTTCGACCGGGAGCCGGACCGCGACTGGGCCACCGAGTTCCGCGGGTCGCCGCGCCATACCCGGTACGTGGAGAGCGGCCGGCAGGGCGGCGCCGTCCAGGCCGACACGGCGGTGCCCGCGCCGCCGCCGCGGCAGCAGTCCCGGTTCGCGCAGCTCAGCACGCTGTGCCGGCGCTACCTCGCGGTGATCGCCTCGGACCGCAGCTACCTGGTGCTGCTCGGGGTGATGCCGCTGATCCTCGGCGGGCTGAGCGCCGCGATTCCCGCGCCGAAGGGGCTGACCGGGCCCTCGCCGAACGCCGACGCCGCGTCCAAGCTGATGGTGCTGGCGTTCGCGGCGTGCTTCGCGGGCACCGGCAACGCCGTCCGCGAACTGGTGAAGGAGCGGACGATCTACGGCCGGGAGCGCGCGGCGGGGCTGTCGGCGGGCGTCTACCTGATGTCGAAGCTGCTGGTCCTCGGCGTGATCACGGCGCTGCAGGCGGTCGTGCTGGTGCTGATCGGGACGATCGGGGTGAAGCTGCCGTCCTCCGGGACGTTCGCGCCCGTGCTGCCGGAGCTGATGCTCGCGATGGCGCTGCTCGGCGTGGTGTCGATGACGCTGGGGCTGCTGGTGTCGGCGTCGGTGAACAGCTCGGAGAAGACGCTGCCGCTGCTGATCGTGCTGTCGATGGGGCAGCTCGTGCTGTCGGGCGGGCTGGTGCGGCTCGCGGGCAAGCCGGGCCTGGAGCAGCTGGCGTGGCTGTCGCCGTCGCGGTGGGGGTTCGGCGCGGCCGCCGCGACCATCGACCTCGACGCGATCATGCCGCACGCGGGCGGCGCCGACCCGGCGTGGAAGCACGCCGTGGGCGCCTGGGGCGTGGACCTCGGCATCGCGGCCGGGCTCGGCCTCCTGTTCTCCGCGCTGGCCTGGTACCGCCTCTACCGGCTCCGCCCGCGCCGCCGCGGCCGCTGACCGCGGTCCGCTCCGCCGCAGGTCACGTGACCTCCGCCACGGGTTGGGCGGGGGACGGCCGGGCATTCCCAGCGGTATGAGCGTGCGGGGGATCGATCATGTGGGGGTGACCGTCCCGGACCTGGAGGCGGCCACTACGTTCTTCGGCGCCGTCCTCGGGGCACGGCCGCTGTACGACACGCTGCGGCGGGAGGACGGGCCGGTCGCCGGGCCGGAGACAGAGCGGCGCCTCGGCGTGCCCGCGGGCACCGAGGAGGTCGCGATGCGGATGCTGCGGCTGCCGAACGGCCCGGGCCTGGAGCTGTTCGAGTTCCGCGGCACCGAGCGCCGCCCGCCGGCGCTGCCGAGCGACTTCGGCTGGCAACACGTCGGGTTCTATGTGGACGACCTCGACGCGGCGGCGCGCGGCGTCCAGGACGCGGGCGGGGTGCTGCTCGGCGATCCGCAGCCGCTGCCGGGCCCCGAGGCCGGCCCCGGCAACCGGTACCAGTACGCGCGGACGCCGTGGGGCAGCACCTTCGAGCTGCTGACCTATCCCGATCCGCAGCCCTACGAGAAGGAGACCGGGCAGCGCCGCTGGACTCCCTGACCGCTCGGCGGCGAACTGACTGCTCACCTGCGAACGGGGTAGGGGCCGGGGCATGGACAGCGAAGTCACCCCGGTACATGCCGAGATCACGCTGCTCGTGAACGGGACCGAGCACCGGCTCCGCGTCGACACGCGCGCGTCGCTGCTGGACACGCTGCGCGAGGACCTCGGGCTGACCGGCTCCAAGAAGGGCTGCGACCACGGGCAGTGCGGCGCGTGCACCGTCCTGCTGGACGGCCGCCGGGCGAACGCGTGCCTGGCGCTCGCCGTCGCGCACGACGGCGCGGAGGTCGTCACGGTCGAGGGGCTCGCGCGGGACGGCCGGCTCAGCGCGCTCCAGGAGGCGTTCATCGAGCAGGACGGCTTCCAGTGCGGGTACTGCACGCCAGGCCAGCTCTGCTCCGCGACGGCCGTCCTCGACGAGGCGGAGCGCGGCTGGCCGAGCGCGGTGACCGAGGACCTGCGCGGCGACCCCGTCCTGGACGACGACGAGATACGCGAGCGCATGAGCGGCAACCTGTGCCGGTGCGGCGCGTACACGGGCATCGTCAAGGCGGTCGGCGAGGCGGCGCGCAAGACGCAGGCGGAAGAGGCCAAGGCATGAGGCCCTTCGCGTACGAGCGCGCCGCCACCGCCGACGACGCCCTGCGACTGCACGAGGACGGCGCCTACTACCTGGGCGGCGGCACCAACCTCGTCGACCTGATGCGGCTCGGCGTGGAGGAGCCGGCCCGCCTCGTCGACGTGTCCCGCCTGCCCTACGGCGAGATCGAGCTGCGGCCGGACGGGAGCCTGCTCATCGGCGCCGCCGTCGGCAACAGCGACCTCGCGGCGGACCGGACGGTGCGCGAGAGCCAGCCGATGCTGGCGCAGGCCGTCCTGGCGGGGGCGTCCGGGCAGATCCGCAACCTCGCGACGGTCGGCGGCAACCTGCTGCAACGGACGCGCTGCTCCTACTTCCAGGACGCCGACAAGCCGTGCAACAAGCGGGACCCGGGCAGCGGTTGCCCGGCCCGGGACGGCGACAACCACAACCTCGCGATCCTCGGCCACTCCGAGGCGTGCGTCGCGACGCACCCGTCCGACATGGCGGTGGCGCTCGCCGCGCTCGACGCGTCCGTGCACGTCCGGGGCCGCGGCGGCGAGCGGACGATCCCGATCGGCGACCTGCACCGGCTGCCCGGCAACGACCCGCAGCGCGACACGGTGCTGGAGAGCGGCGACCTCATCACGGCCGTGGAGGTGCCGCCGCTGGACATCCCGTCCCGGTACCGCAAGGTCCGCGAGCGCGCGTCGTTCGCGTTCGCGCTGGTGTCGATCGCGGCGGCGCTCGACGTGGAGGGCGGCACCGTCCGGGACGTGCGGATCGCGCTCGGCGGCGTCGCGCACAAGCCGTGGCGGGCCCGCCGCGCCGAGGAGGCGCTGCGCGGCGCCCCGGCGATCGGCGAGGAGTTCCAGCGTGCCGCCGAGGCCGAGCTGGACCTCGCCGAGCCGCTGCGCGACAACGCCTACAAGGTGCCGCTCGCGCGCAACCTGATCGTTCGGACGCTGACCGAGCTGGGGGAACAGTCATGACCGACCGGCTGGAGGGCCGCGAGAAGGTCACCGGGGCGGCCCGCTACGCCTACGAGTATCCGCTGGACGACCCGGCCTACGCCGCGGCCGTGCAGTCGACCATCGCCAAGGGCGAGATCACGGAGGTGCACGCGGACGCCGCGCTGCGGATCCCGGGTGTCCTGGCCGTCCTGTCCTGCGAGAACGCGCCGCACCTGCACGAGGTCCCGGACGCGGAGCTGGCGCTGTTCCAGTCCCGGACGGTCTCCTACCGGGGCCAGTTCGTCGCGATGGTCGTCGCCGAGACGCTGGACATCGCGCGGGAGGCGGCGCGGCACGTCCGCGTCGACTACGTGTCCGAGCCGTTCGACGCGCGGCTCAGTGCGGACGACCCGCGCCTCTACAAGCCCGACACGGTGAACCCGGTGTTCCCGGCCGACACCGAGCAGGGCGACCCGGAAGGCGCCTTCAACGGCTCCGCGGTGCGCGTGGACGCCACGTACACGACGCCGGCGGAGCACAACAACCCGATGGAGCCGCACACGACCGCGGCGCGGTGGAACGACGACGGCACCCTCACGCTCTACGACTCCACCCAGGGCTCGTCGCCGACGCAGGAGATCGTCGCCCAGGTGTTCGGCCTCGACCGCACCCACGTGCGGGTCATCTCCCCGCACGTCGGCGGCGGGTTCGGGTCCAAGGGCACGCCGCGGCCCAACGTGGTGCTCGCGGCGATGGCGGCGGGCGCGGTGGGCCGTCCGGTGAAGTTCGCGGTGCCGCGCCAGCAGATGTTCGCCACCACCGGCTACCGGACGCCGACGATCCAGCGGTTCCGGCTCGGCGCCGACGCCGACGGGACGCTGAACTCGATCATCCACGAGGTGTTCGAGCAGTCGTCGACCCTCACCGAGTTCGCCGAGCAGACCGCGACCCCGACCCGCGTGGTGTACCAGGCGGCCAACCGGCGCACCTCGCACCGGCTCGCCCGCCTCGACGTCCCGACGCCGTCGTGGATGCGGGCGCCCGGCGAGACGCCCGGCATGTTCGCGCTGGAGTCGGCGATGGACGAGCTGGCGTTCGCCGCCGGCGTCGACCCGGTCGAGCTGCGGATCCGCAACGACACCGACCGCGAGCCGGAGAGCGGGCTGCCGTTCAGCTCCCGCAACCTCGTCGCGTGCCTGCGCGAGGGCGCCGACCGGTTCGGCTGGGAGCACCGCGACGCCGCGCCCGGGGGGCACTGGGAGGGCCGCAAGCTCGTCGGGATGGGCGTCGCCGCGTCCACCTACCCCGCCTACATGCGGCCCAACAAGGCCACCGCGCGCGCCGACGAGGACGGGACGTTCACCGTCCGGATCGCCGCCGCCGACATCGGCACCGGCGCCCGCACCGCGCTCACGCTGATCGCCGCCGAGGCGCTCAAGGCCGACGCCGACCGGGTGACCGTCGAGATCGGCGACAGCTCGCTGCCTGAGGCGACCGTCGCGGGCGGCTCCGCCGGCACGGCGAGCTGGGGGACCGCCGTCGTCCGCGCGTGCGAGTCGCTGCGCGGGAAGATGAACGGGTCGGTCCCGCCCGGCGGGCTGGAGGCGTCCGCCGACACCGCCGCGGAGCTCGACGCCCGCGACGAGTACGCCCGGCACGCGTTCGGCGCGCAGTTCACCGAGGTCGAGGTCGACGCCGACACCGGCGAGGTCCGGGTCCGCAGGATGCTCGGCGTGTTCGCCGCCGGCCGGATCATCAACCCGAAGACCGCGCGGTCGCAGTTCATCGGCGGCATGACGATGGGGATCGGCATGGCGCTGATGGAGGAGAGCGTCATGGACCCGCGGTTCGGCGACTACGTCAACCGCGACCTCGCCCAGTACCACGTGCCGGCCTGCGCGGACGTCCGCGACGTGGACGCCGCGTGGGTGGAGGAGTCCGACCCGCACCTGAACCCGATGGGGTCCAAGGGCATCGGCGAGATCGGCATCGTGGGCGCCGCCGCGTCCGTCGCGAACGCCGTGCACCACGCGACCGGCGTCCGCGTCCGCGACCTGCCGATCACCCCGGCCCGGCTGCTCCCGCTGCTCTGACGGGGGCGCGGAGCCCTGACTGGTTGAAAAGTTCACCATCAATGTGAGACGGGCCACATCGCGGGGTATCGATCGTCTACTCGGGGGCCGCTCCCTATGCGAGGTGATCCCGTGTACCGACAGGTCCTCGATCCCGTCGCCGGCTCGCTCGGCTGGAGTTCGCTGGTCGCGGCGCTGCCGCTGGCGGTGCTGTTCGTGCTGCTCGGCGGCGTCCGGATGCGCGCCTGGACGGCGTCCCTGATCGCGCTGGCCGTCTCCCTGGCCGTCGCGATCTGGACGTACGGGATGCCGGCCGGGCAGGCGTTCCTGGCCGGAAGCGAAGGCGCCGCGTTCGGCTTCTTCCCGATCCTGTGGATCGTCATCAACGCCCTCTGGGTCTACAACATCACCGTCGCGACCGGCCACTTCGACGTGCTGCGCCGCACGTTCGCGCAGGTCAGCGACGACCAGCGGCTGCAGGCGATCCTCATCGCGTTCTCCTTCGGCGCGCTGCTGGAGGCGCTCGCCGGATTCGGCACCCCGGTCGCGGTCACCTCCGTCATGCTGATCGCGCTCGGCTTCCAGCCGCTCAAGGCCGCCGTCCTCGCGCTCACCGCCAACACCGCGCCCGTCGCGTTCGGCGCGATGGCCACCCCGATCCTCACGCTCGGCAAGGTCACCGGCCAGTCCAGCGACACGCTCGGCGCCATGGTCGGACGGCAGACCCCGATCCTCGCCGTGTTCGTCCCGCTGATCCTGGTGCTGATCGCCGACGGGCGGCGCGGCGTCCGCGAGACGTGGCCGACCGCGCTGTTCTGCGGCGCCGCGTTCGGCGTCGCGCAGTACGTCACCGCCAACTTCGTCTCCGTGCCGCTCGCCGACGTCGTCGCGTCGCTGGTGTCGGCCGCCGCCGTTGTTCTGGTCGTCCGGCTGCGCCGCCCGCACGCCCCGGCCCGCCCCGTCATCGCCGGCGGCGCCGCCGACGAGCCCACCCCCGGGTTCGCCGCCCGCGCCGGACGCGGCGAGGCGCCCGCCGACCCGCGCGCCGACGTCGTCCGCGCCTACGCCCCCTACGCGATCATCATCGCGGTGTTCGTCGTCTGCCAGATCGACCAGGTCAAGAACTGGCTGAACGGCGCGACGCAGACGTTCGGCTGGCCCGGCCTGCACATCACGGGCGCGTCCGGCAAGCCGTCGACGCTGCCCACCTTCACCCTCAACTACTTCACCACGCCCGGCACGCAGATGCTGGTCGCGGGCCTCATCACCATGCTCGTGCTGCGCGTCGGCGCGATGCGCGCGCTCCGCGCCTACGGCACCACGCTCGTCCAGCTCCGCTGGGCGATCGTCACCGTCATGGCCGTGCTCGCGCTCGCGTTCGTCATGAACGCCTCCGGCCAGACCGTCACCCTCGGCACCTGGATGGCGGGCGCCGGCGGCGCCTTCGCCGTGCTGTCCCCGGTCCTCGGCTGGCTCGGCACCGCCGTCACCGGCTCGGACACCTCGTCCAACTCCCTGTTCGGCGCCCTGCAGATCACCGCCGCGAACAAGGCCGACCTGTCGCCCATCCTGATGGCCGCCACCAACAGCTCCGGCGGCGTCCTCGGCAAGATGGTCTCGCCGCAGAACCTCGCGATCGCCGCGGCCGCCGTCGGCCTGGACGGCCGCGAAGGCGACATCTTCCGCCGCGTCGTGCTGTGGAGCCTGCTGTTCCTCGCCGGCATGTGCGTCCTGTCGGGGCTGCAGTCCACCGGCGTGCTGTCCTGGATGGTGCCGTGAGCGGGCTACTGGCGGTAGCCCTCGACCTCGCTCGCCGGGCGCACCCGCGCCTCCTCGGGGTTCTGGCCCGCGTCGATCCTCGCGCGGCGCTGGCGCAGCAGGTCCCAGCACTGGTCGAGGGCGACCTCCAGCTCCCGCAGCCGCTCCCGGGCGTCCGCGCCGGAGGTCTCCGACCGCTCATGCGCCTGCCGGAGCGCGTGCTCCTCGTCGATGAACTCGTGGATCCGCTCCAGGATCGCCTTCTCGTCCATGAAAAGCCTCCCGATGGCGGTTTTCCCGCGTGGTGGGGTCCAGAAGGTGTCAACAGGTGAGATCGTGGCATATACGGGCGTGCCCACGGTAGGCGGCGCCCCGGTCCCGAAGGGCGAGGAGCGGATGACGGTCTGGCGGATCACCGGCGGGGAGGGCGGTCCCGGCGGGCCGCGCCCGGAGCGCACCGCTCCCCGCTACGACGTCGTCGAACTCGACACCCCGCTGCTGCGCATCGAGGGCGCCGCGGACGCCCCCTGGCTGCGCATGTCCGGTGAGGTGGACGTGTCCAATGCCGACGACCTCAAACGCGCCCTGCGCGCCGCCCGCGCCCGCGTCGACGGCGACCTGCACGTCGACCTCACCGGCGTCGACTTCATCGACGTCGCGGGCCTGCGCGCCTTCACCGTCGAGGCCCGCGACCTGGCCGGACGCGAGGGGCTGCTCGTCCTGCACTCCGTCTCGGCGCACATCGACAAGCTCGTCCGGCTGATCGGCTGGGACGCCGTCCCCGGCCTCGAACTGCACTGCCGCGTCCGCCCCTGACCCGTTCAGGACGTGCCCGTTCAGGACGCGGCGAGGCGGGCCATGGCCTCGCGGCGCTCCGGCGGCACCAGCGGCGGCTTGCCGGTCGTCCACGCGACCGACAGCGAGACCGCGCGGAACCGCCAGCCGTCCGGCGTGCGGACGGCCTCCGCGTCGTAGTGCCCGCCCGACACGAACGTCTCACCGAGGCGGTCGCCGCGCGCCTCCTGCGTGGACGCCGGGTGCACATGGTGGTGGACGGCGCTCCACCGCACCGCCGCCCGGTCGCCGTCCACGGTGATCGCCGGGATGCCGGCGAGGTGCTGGGTCAGCCCGAAGTTGTCCATGGTCAGGTCCATCAGCTCGGCGGCGTGCCCGGTGTAGGTGCCGACGGGGTAGCGGAACTCGGCGTCCTCGGTGAAGAACGCCCGCGCCCACGCCTCGTCGAACGGGTGGGCGCCGGCGTCCCGCTGCCGGTCGTCGATCGAGCCGAAGAACCGCGCGACCAGCTCGGTCAGCTCCGCCCGGTCGGCCAGCTCCGCCACCCGGCCCGCCAGTTCCTTGTCGTTCATCGCCTTCTCCTTCGTCTGGGAACGCGACCAACGTTAGGAACGGCCCGACCGGCCGGGCATCCGTCACCCGACCGGTCCGCCCGGGTCGCCGGGGTCCAGCCGGGCCCGTTCCCGCGCCGGGCCGCGCGGGGCGGACGGGCGGGCGGCGGGACGGCGCGCGCGTGCGGGGGAGCGGCGCACCGCTCCGCCGACCGGGGCGGCGGCCGCCACCGGCATCTCGGCGGCGGGCCCGGCGGGCAGTGACCGGACCCAGGCGGGCGCCCGCGTCTCCTTCACCGAGACGCGGACGCGCTGGTAGGCGGCGGCGCGGCAGGTGCGGTTCTGCTGGACGACCTCCTGGTAGATCCAGTCGGACGCGATCACGGCGAGAACGCCCGGCGAGGTGCGCAGGGCGGCCTTGAGCGGTGCCGCCTCCAGCAGCCGGAACGCGACGTTGACCGCGGTGCCCGCGACACCGCGGTCGTCGTAGTGCACCTCGCCGGCGTGCAGGGCGGCGCGCAGCCGGATCCGCGCGCCGGGCTCGGCGGCGGCGTTGTGCCGTTCGATGCGGGCCGCCAGGTGCTCGGGGAACGGCCCGGCGAGGCGCTCCTTGGGCACCTCCGGCGTGACGAGGACCAGGGCCCCGTCGCCCCGGTCCTCGCACGTGCGCCAGTGCGCGGGCACGCCGGACTCGGCGAGCGCCGCGTCGAGGGCGTCGAACAGTCCGGCGCGCACGGCGAGCTGGTCCCAGTTCGCCCGTCCGCCGTAGCTCTCGACGTCCACGCAGAGGAGCGCCCGGTGCACCGCGAGTGATTTCGCCGGAACGCCCGGCATGTGCTCATGCATATGCACACTCCTTATGCACGTGCATTGAGCGTGATGCTAGTGCACCGGGCGCCGCCGGACGGTGCTTTCGGGACGGGTCAGGAAGCCAGCAGCGCGGCCAGCAGGCGGGCGCGGACGTCGTCGTCGCCAGGCCGCGGCGGATGCCACGGGCACGCGATGTCGACGGCGGCGACGCGGCCGGTCGCCTTCACCCGCTGCACGGCCGCCACCACGGCGTCGAACGACGGGCCGCCGCCGACGGGGAACTTCAGGCCCGGCAGGTCCGCCTTGTCGACCACGTCCACGTCGACGTGCAGGACGAGCGGACCGTCCGGCAGGTCGATGTCGTCCACCGAGCAGCGCCGCACCCGCGAGGAGGCGAGGAACTCGGCCTCGGCCGGGTCGAGGTCCCGGGCGTCCACCAGGACGGCCCGGTCCTCCGGCAGCGGGCGCAGGCCCAGCCGCGACGCCAGCAGCTCGGGGTGGTCGCCGAGGATCTGCCGCAGCGGCATCCCGCCGATGTACCCGGACGTGGACGTCTCCGGCGTCTGGACGTCGCCGTGCGCGTCGAACCACACGATCGAGGCGTCCACCCCGGCGCGCTGCGCGCCCGCGAGGACGGCCTCGGAGACCAGGCAGTCACCGGAGACCACCGACGGGACCTTTCCGTCCGCGACCTGCGCGGCGACCTCGGCGGCGACCGGTTCGTAGAGCGCGGCGATCCGCGTCCACACGTCGCCCTCGGGGAACTCGCGGGCGACCGTGACCACCTCGGCCTCGGGGAGCGGGAACGTCGCGCCGGGCAGGCGCTCGTCCTGGTGGTAGGGGACCAGGGTAATCGTCATGCGCCAAGATTAGAGCGGCCCCGCCCGGTACTCCGAGCGGGGCCGTGGCCTGGGGAAACCGTCAGCGCTTCTTGCCGCCGGCCGTCGCCTTCAGGTAGTCGCGGTTCAGGCTGCCGATCACGTCGAGCGGGATGCCCTTCGGGCACGCGACGGTGCACTCGCCGGTGTTCGTGCAGCCGCCGAAGCCCTCGTCGTCGTGGGTGTCCAGCATCGACACGACGCGGTCCCAGCGCTCCGGCTGGCCCTGCGGCATCAGGCCGAGGTGGGTGACCTTCGCGCCGAGGAACAGCGACGCCGAGCCGTTCGGGCACGCCGCGACGCAGGCGCCGCAGCCGATGCACTCGGCGGCCTCGAACGCGCGGTCGGCGTCCGGCTTCGGCACGGGCGTGGAGTGCGCCTCCGGGGCGGTGCCGGTCGGCGCGGTGATGTAGCCGCCCGCCTGGATGATCCGGTCGAACGCGGAGCGGTCCACCACCAGGTCCTTGACGACCGGGAACGCCTTGGCGCGCCACGGCTCGACGTCGATGACCTCGCCGTCCTTGAACTTGCGCATGTGCAGCTGGCAGGTGGTGGTGCGCTCCTCGGGGCCGTGCGGGGTCCCGTTGATGACCAGCGAGCACATGCCGCAGATGCCCTCGCGGCAGTCGTGGTCGAACGCCACCGGCTCGCCGCCGTCGGCGATGAGCTTCTCGTTGAGGACGTCCAGCATCTCCAGGAACGAGGCGTCCGGGGAGATGTCGTCGAGCCTGTACTCGACCATCTTCCCCTTGTCCTGGGGGCCGCTCTGGCGCCAGACGCGCAGTGTGAGCTTCATGATTACTTGTACGACCTCTGCGTCGGGTGGACGTATTCGAAGTTCAGGTCCTCCTTGTGGAGGACGGGCTGCTCGCCCTCGCCGGCCCATTCCCAGGCGGCGACGTAGCCGAAGTTGTCGTCGTCGCGCTTGGCCTCGCCGTCCTCGTCCTGGCTCTCGGCGCGGAAGTGGCCGCCGCAGGACTCGGTGCGGTGCAGGGCGTCGATCACCATCAGCTCGGCGAGCTCGAAGAAGTCGGCGACCCGGCCGGCCTTCTCGAGCTGCTGGTTCAGCTCCTCGCCCTTGCCGGTGACCTTGACGCGCTTCCAGAACTCCTCGTGCAGCGCCGGGATGAGCTCCAGCGCCTTGCGCAGGCCCTCCTCGGTGCGCTCCATGCCGCAGTACTCCCACATGATGTGGCCGAGCTCGCGGTGGAAGGAGTCGACCGAGCGGTCCCCGTCGATCGACAGGAACTTCTCGATGCGGGACGCGACCCGCTCCTCGGCCGCGGCGATGTTCTTCTCGTCGACGGGCGGGAGCGCGTTGCGGGCGATGTAGTCGTTGATGGTGTTCGGCAGCACGAAGTAGCCGTCGGCGAGGCCCTGCATCAGCGCGGACGCGCCGAGCCGGTTCGCGCCGTGGTCGGAGAAGTTCGCCTCGCCGATCACGAACAGGCCCGGGATGGTCGACTCCAGGTCGTAGTCGACCCACAGCCCGCCCATCGTGTAGTGCACGGCCGGGTAGATGCGCATCGGCGTGTCGTACGGGTTCTCGCCGGTGATGCGCTCGTACATCTCGAAGAGGTTGCCGTACTTGGCCTCGACCTTGTCGCGGCCGAGCCGCTCGATCGCGTCGGCGAAGTCGAGGTAGACGCCGAGGCCGCCGGGGCCGACGCCGCGTCCCTCGTCGCAGACGTTCTTGGCGGCGCGGGAGGCGATGTCGCGCGGCACCAGGTTGCCGAAGGACGGGTAGATGCGCTCCAGGTAGTAGTCGCGCTCGTCCTCGGGGATGTCGGACGGCCTGCGGGTGTCGCCGCCCTTCTTCGGCACCCAGACGCGGCCGTCGTTGCGCAGCGACTCCGACATCAGCGTCAGCTTGGACTGGTGGTCGCCGCTGACCGGGATGCAGGTCGGGTGGATCTGGGTGTAGCACGGGTTGGCGAACAGGGCGCCGTGCCGGTGCGCGCGCCAGGACGCGGTGACGTTCGAGCCCATCGCGTTGGTGGACAGGAAGTACACGTTGCCGTAGCCGCCGGACGCCAGCACGACCGCGTCGGCGGTGTAGTGCTTGATCTCGCCGTCGATCAGGTTGCGGACGACGACGCCGCGCGCCCGGCCGTCCTCCATGATCAGGTCGAGCATCTCGTGCCGCGGGTACAGCTCCACGTTCCCGGCGTCGACCTGGCGCATCAGCGCCTGGTAGGCGCCGAGCAGCAGCTGCTGGCCCGTCTGGCCGCGGGCGTAGAACGTGCGGGACACCTGCGTGCCGCCGAACGAGCGGTTGTCGAGCAGGCCGCCGTACTCGCGGGCGAACGGGACGCCCTGCGCGACGCACTGGTCGATGATCTGCCGGGAGATGTCGGCGAGCCGGTACACGTTGGACTCGCGGGACCGGAAGTCGCCGCCCTTGACCGTCTCGTAGAACAGCCGGTAGACGCTGTCGCCGTCGTTGCGGTAGTTCTTCGCGGCGTTGATGCCGCCCTGCGCGGCGATCGAGTGGGCGCGGCGCGGGCTGTCCTGGAAGCAGAACTGCTGGACGTGGTAGCCGGCCTCGCCGAGGGTGGCGCCGGCCGAGCCGCCCGCCAGCCCGGTGCCGATGATGATGATCTTCTTCTTGCGCTTGTTGGCCGGGTTGACCTGCTTGGCCTCGAACTTGCGCGTCGTCCAGCGGTCCTCGATGGGGCCCTTGGGCGCCTTGCCGTCGACGACCGGCTCGCCGGACTTGTAGAAGCTGTCGCTCATGTCAGCTCACCCATCCGAAGGTGACGGAGATCGGGACGGCGATGAAGCCGAGGGTCACCACGCCGGCGACGCCGCCCGCGAGGGCGCGCAGCGCGCCGTTGCTGCGCGGGCTGCGCAGGCCGAGGGTCTGGAACGCGCTCCAGATGCCGTGGTTGAGGTGCAGGCCGACCAGCAGGACCGCCAGGACGTACCAGATGGTGATGTACCAGCGGGAGCCGTCGAAGTCGGCGATGACGCGGTCGTAGGGGGTGGCGTCGGAGCCCAGCGGGTTCACCGCGAAGAAGGTGAGGTCCAGCAGGTGCCAGATGATGAACAGCGCGACGATGATGCCGCCGTACCGCATGGTGTGCGTGGCGTAGCCCTGCGCGTGCGACTTCTTCTTCGACTGGTACTTCACGGGCCGCGCGTGCGCGGCGCGCTTGCCGAGCGACACCGCCGACCAGATGTGCAGGACGACCGAGACCGTCAGCACGATCTCGACGATCGTCAGCAGCACCCGGTGCGGGAGGGCGGGCTCGCCTATCGTGCGCAGCCAGTGCGCGTAGTGGTCGAAGTCCCCCTCGCCGAGGAAGATCTTCAGGTTTCCGATCATGTGCGCGATCAGGAACAGCACCAGGACTGCGCCGGTCACGGCCATGACGGCCTTCTTGCCGACGGTCGATCGATAGATCGCAGGTATCGCTATAGCCACGCGGCGAACGTTATGTCCAATTTGGACAAGAGCGCCAAGTCATCAGCGCACTCAATCCGATAGCCGCAGGCTATGAACCGAGCCGGGGCGGGCCTCCCCGCGCCACGGGCCCTCGATGATCGTGAGTGACTTCACAGAGCGTACGGGAACTCGCCCTCGCAGTGACCCAGACGACATTGACCGCGCGCCGCCGGGTGTGCGTCAGGACGCCGCCGTGACGAAGATCACGACGCGGTGGCCTGCCGGGACAGCAGCAGCACCGCCAGGTCGTCGGTCAGGGCGTCCCCGTTGAGGTTCTCCACCTCGGTCACCAGCTCGTCGATCAGCGACCGCCCGGACGCGCCCCGGCCGCGCGCCTCGCGCGCCAGCCCGACCAGCCCGTCGGTGCCGAGCCGCGCCGAGCCCGCGCCGACCCGCCCCTCGATCAGCCCGTCGGTGTAGAGCATCAGCCCCCACGACTCGCCGAGGTCGATCTCCGTCGTCGGCCACTCCGCGCCCGGCACCAGGCCGAGCGCCGGGCCGTGCGCGTACTCCGGCAGCGCCGCGACCTCCGAGCCGCCGCCCGCGCCCTCGCGGAACAGCAGCGGCGCCGGATGCCCCGCCAGGTGCATCCGCGCGGTCCGCCGCGACGGCGCGATCGTGATCATGCAGAGGGTGGTGAAGATCTCCTCGCTGCGCCGCTCGTGCCCGAGGACGGTGTCCAGCGTGCCGAGCAGCTGCTCGCCGGTGTGCCCGGCCAGCACCAGCGTCCGCCACGCCATCCGCAGCTGCACGCCGAGCGCCGCCTCGTCCGGGCCGTGCCCGCACACGTCGCCGATCATCAGGTGGACGGCGCCGCCCTCGGTCTGCACCGTGTCGTAGAAGTCGCCGCCGAGCAGCGCCCGCCGCCGGCCGGGCCGGTAGCGGGTGTGGTGCCGCAGCGACGGGTCGTCGATCAGCGGGACGGGCAGCAGCCCGCGCTCCAGCCGCGCGTTCTCGCGGCCGAGGATGCGCGCCTCCACCAGCCGCCGCTCGGTCTCCTCCGACCTCTTGCGCTCTATGGCATAGCGCACCGCGCGGGCCAGCAGCGGGCCGTCGACCTCCTGCTTGACCAGGTAGTCCTCGGCTCCGGCGGCGACCGCGCGGACGCCGAGGCCCGCGTCGTCCAGCCCGGTCAGCACCACCACCGCGGCCGTCCCGGACATGTCCAGCACCTGCCGCAGCCCGTCCAGCCGGTCGATGCCGGGCGCCGACAGGTCGACGACGATGCACTGCGTGCGGCGGGTCAGCCGGCGGCGCGCGGTCGGCAGGTCCGCCGCGACGGTGATCAGCGCGTCCAGACCGCTGTCGGCGAGCATCTTCTCGACCATCAGCACGTCGGCGGGGTCGTCGTCGATGAGGAGCAGGTCGACCCTGTCCTCGGCCCCTGGCGTGAAGGGATGCGTCTGGTGACTGATAGTGCTCACTAAGCTTCCGGAAAAGTCGGGGCTGGCGACGGCACTGGCAACGGCCGGACCGTTCCGGTTATTCCTGCGGTGCGCAGGACGTCGGGGCCGGACCGCACCGGGGGAGCGGCATCTGCGTAGCCGCCGGAGTCCCGGCTCGAGGAGCGGGAGGGACCTCGCTCCGTGCCCTCCGACCTTAGCGCGTCCGCCCGTCCGGGCGCACCCCTGTGATCGTCCGCGGGGCGGGTTACGGACGGCCCGCGAACCCGCCCGGCGGCGCTGACCCGGGCCTTACGGGCGGTCGGCGCGGGATGAAAAATCGTTCGAACTCGCGGCCTCTCGCCGCATATCTTCGTCCGGTGAAACCGTTGCCGGAGAAAGATCCGGGCAGCCCCGACCACAGATCACCCGCCGGGTTCCTGCTGTGGCTGCTGCGCGCCGAGTGGCGGGGCGTGCTCGCCGGCGGCCTGCTCGGCGTCGGCTGGATGCTCAGCCAGGCGCTCATGCCCGCCGCGATCGGCCGCGCCATCGGCGACGGCGTCGCCGGCCGCGACGACACGGCGCTGCTCGCCTGGACGGGCGTGCTGCTCGCCCTCGGCGGCGTCCAGGCACTGACCGGCGTCCTCCGGCACCGGCGCGCGGTGTTCCTGTGGCTGTCGTCGGCCTACCGGACCGTGCAGATCGTCACCCGGCACGCGACCCGGCTCGGCGCGACGCTGCCGAAGCGGCTCGGCGCGGGCGAGGTCGTCAGCATCGGCCTGTCCGACGTCGCGCACCTCGGCGACGTCATCGACATCATCTGCCGCGGCTCCGGCGCCGTCGTCGCGATCGTCGTGGTCGCGGCCGTGCTGCTCGCGACCGCGCCGAAACTCGGGCTGATCGTGCTGCTCGGCGTCCCGCTCGTGCTGCTGCTCGCGGCCCCGCTGCTGCGCCCGTTCCGCGAGCGCGAGGAGGCCCATCGGGAACTGGTCGGCGAGCTGAACGGCCGCGCCACCGACCTCGTCGAGGGGCTGCGGATCCTGCGCGGCATCGGCGGCGAGCGGCTGTTCTCCGGCCGCTACCGCGCCCTGTCCGGCCGGGTCCGCGACGCCGGCGTCGCCGCCGCCCGCGCCGAGTCCCGGATCTCCGGGGCCGAGGTGCTCCTGCCCGGCCTGCTGATCGCCGCCGTGACCTGGGCCGGCGCGCACTACGTGGCGCGCGGCGAGATCGGCGTCGGCGACCTCGTGTCCTGCTACGGCTACGCGGTGTTCCTGATCGTCCCGCTGCGGACGATCGGCGAGGCCGCCAGCAAGGTCACCAAGGGGCTGGTGGCGGCGCGGCGGGTCGTCCGGCTGCTCGACCTGGAGCCGGAACCCGACCGCGGCACCGCCCGCCCGGCCGGGCCCGCCGAGCTCGTCGACATCGCCTCCGGCCTGGTGGTGCGGCCCGGCCGGGTCACCGCGGTCGCCGCCGCGCAGCCGCGCGACGCGCAGGCCATCGCCGACCGGCTCGGCCGGTACGCGCCCGGCGACGTCGACTTCGCCGGCGTCCCGCTGCGCGAGGTCGCCGGGCTGCGCCGGCGCGTCCTGGTCGCGGTCAACGAGGACCGGCTGTTCGCCGGCCCCCTCGCCGAGGCCCTCGCGCCGCCCGGCACGCCGCCGGCCGTCCTGGACGCGGCGCTGCGCGCGGCGTCCGCCGAGGACATCGCCGCCGCGTCCGGCCTGGACCGGCACGTCGCCGAGGCGGGACGGGAGTTCTCCGGCGGGCAGCGGCAGCGGCTCCGGCTGGCCCGCGCGCTCGCCGCCGACCCCGAGGTGCTCGTCCTGGTCGAGCCGACCAGCGCCGTCGACGCGCACACCGAGGCCCGCATCGCCGAGCGGCTCGGCGAGGCCCGCGCCGGCCGCACCACGGTCGTGTGCACGACCAGCCCGCTGATGCTGGACCGCGCCGCGCACGTCGCGTTCGTCGAGGACGGGCGGGTCGTCGCCGAGGGCGCGCACCGCGACCTGCTGCGCGCCGAGCCGCGCTACGCCGCCGCCGTCACCCGCGGCGAGGGCGCCCCGCGCCCCTGAGACCGACAGCCACCGAACCGCAGTACGGAAGGGCCGAACGACGTGAGCACCGAGATCCTGCCGGTCGCGGAGCCCGCGCAGGTGCGGGCGTACGCGCGCCGCGTCGCGCTGCGGCACCCCCGCGCCCTCGCCGGGACGCTGGCGCTGCACGGGCTCGCCGCGGTCGCCGGCCTCGTCGCGCCCCGGCTGCTCGGCGAGCTGGTCGAGGGCGTCCGCGACGGGACCGCGCACATCGACACCACCGCGCTCGCCATCGCCGGGTTCGTCATCGTCCAGGGCGTGCTGACCCGGTACGCCTACTTCACCTCCGCGCGGCTCGGCCAGCGCGTCCTCGCCGAGCTGCGCGAGGAGTTCGTCGGCCGGCTCGTCGGGCTGCCGCTGTCGGCCGTCGAGCGGGCCGGCACCGGCGACCTGGTCACCCGCGCGTCCCGCGACGTCGACACGCTCGGCACCTCGCTGCGCCAGGCCGTGCCGGAGACCCTCGTCGCGATCGTCGTCGGCGCGTTCACCTTCGGCGCGCTGCTGCTCAACGGGCCGCTGGTCGCGCTGCCGTGCCTGGTGTCGGTCCCCGTCCTGTGGGGCGTGATGCGCTGGTACCTGCCCCGCTGCCGGGACGGCTACCTGCGCGAGAACGCCTCCTGGGCGCTGATCGCCGACGGCCTCGCCGAGACCGTGCACGGCGCCCGGACCGTCGAGGCGTTCGGCCTCGCCGGCCGCCGGCACGCCCGCGGCGACGCCGACATCGCCCGCAGCTACGCCGCCGAGCGGTACACGCTGCGGCTGCGGACCGTGCTGTTCCCCGTCGCCGAGTTCGGGTTCGTGCTGCCCGTCGCGACGACGCTGCTGTTCGGCGGCCTGTTCTACGCGCACGGGATGGCCTCGCTCGCGCAGGTGACCGCCGCGACCCTGTACGTCCAGCAGCTGATCGAGCCGGTCGACATGCTGCTGTCGCAGCTGGACGAGCTGCAGCTCGGCGGCGCGTCGCTGGCCCGGCTGCTCGGCGTCGGGAACGTCCCGCCGGACCGCGAGACGGGCGACCGGCGGCCCGACGGCGAGCGGCTCACCGCGCGCGGCGTCCGCTACTCCTACCGGACGGGCCGCGACGTCCTGCACGGCGTCGACCTCGACCTGCGGCCGGGGGAGCGGCTGGCGATGGTCGGCCCGAGCGGCGCGGGCAAGTCCACGCTGGGCCGCCTGCTCGCCGGGATCGACGGCCCGCGCTCGGGCGCGGTCACGGTCGGGTCGGACGCGCCCGTCCCGCTGGTCGAGCTGCCCCTGGACGACCTGCGCGGGCACGTCGCGCTCGTCACGCAGGAGCACCACGTGTTCCGCGGAACGCTGCGCGAGAACCTGGCGATGGTCCGCCCGGACGCCTCCGACGCCCGGATCCGCGAGGTGCTGGCGACGGTCGACTGGGACGGCCCGGGCCTGGACGCCGAGGTCGGCGAGGGCGGCGCGGCGCTGTCGCCCGCGCAGGCGCAGCAGCTCGCGCTGGCCCGGCTCGTCCTCGCGGACCCGCACACGCTGGTGCTGGACGAGGCGACGTCGCTGCTCGACCCGCGCGCCGCGCGCCGCCTGGAGCGCACGCTCGCCGCCGTCCTGGACGGCCGGACCGTCGTGGCGATCGCGCACCGGCTGCACACCGCGCACGACGCCGACCGCGTCGCCGTCGTGGAGGACGGCCGGATCACCGAGCTCGGCACCCACGACGAGCTCCTCGCCGAGAACGGCTCCTACGCCGCCCTCTGGAGCTCCTGGCACGGCCCCGCGTCCCGCGCCCCCGCGACCTGAACCGCGTTCACTTGCGGCGTGTCGTCCTCATGAGGCCGCTTTTAAGGACGACACGCCGCAACTCAACGGGCGAGGGCGGACTTGAGGTACTCGACCTGGACCAGCAGGAGGTTCTCCGCCACGACCTCCTGCGGGGTCATGTGGGTGACGCCCGACAGCGGCAGGACGGTGTGCGGGCGGCCGGCGGCCAGCAGCGCCGACGACAGCCGCAGCGTGTGCGCGGCGACGACGTTGTCGTCCGCCAGCCCGTGGATGATCATCAGCGGCCGCTTCAGGTCGCCGGCCATCCCGATCAGCGAGTTCGCCTCGTACGCCTCCGGCTCCTCGTCCGGGTGGCCGAGGTAGCGCTCGGTGTAATGGGTGTCGTACAGCCGCCAGTCGGTGACCGGCGCGCCCGCGATGCCCGCGTGGAACACGTCCGGGCGGCGCAGCACCGCAAGCGCCGCGAGCCAGCCGCCGAACGACCAGCCGCGGATGCCGACCCGGTCCAGGTCCAGCGCCGCCGGATGCAGCCGCGCCGCCTCGATCAGCGCGGTGATCTGGTCCTCCAGCACCGGCTCGACGAAGTCGGCGCGGACCGCCCGGTCCCAGACCGGGCCGCGGCCCGGCGTGCCGCGGCCGTCCGCGATCACCACGGCGAAGCCCTGGTCGGCGAGCCACTGCGCCTCGCAGTACGCCCGCTGGACGGCCAGCACTCGCTGCGCGTGCGGGCCGCCGTAGGGGTCCATCAGGACGGGCAGCCGCCCGTCGCCGGGCTTCCAGCCGGTCGGCAGCACCACGGCGGTGCGGATCTCGCGGTCCCCGGCGCGCAGCAGCTCCACCCGCGGCGTGATCACCGGCGTCTCGGCGAACGACGCGACCGGGTGGATCCCGGACGGCTCGCGCACCTCCACCTCGGTGCCCGGACGGTCCAGCCGCGCGCCCGTGACGATCGTCACACCGGCCGCCCGCACCCCGCCGAACACGCCCTGGCCCTCCGTCAGCCGGACGATCTCCCCCGCGTCGTAGGAGTAGAGGTGCACCTCGGTGGGCTCCTCCGACGCCGTGAACAGGATCGACCCGCCCTCCACGCCGAGGATCGAGCGGACCTGCAGCCCGCCCGGCGTGACCGGCTTCCCGCCGACCGTGATCCGGCGCGTGTCGGTCTCGCGGTCCTCGCTGACCCAGACCAGCTCGCCCGCCCCCGTGTGCGCGGGCAGGCCCGGCACGATGTCGGTCCACACCGGGTCGTGCTCGTTGTGCACCAGCGACGTCTCCCCGTTGGACGGGTCGACCCGCAGCACCCGCTGCGACCGCTGGTCGCGCGGCTGCACCACGATCAGCAGGCCGTGCCGGTCCCACGACGCGGTGACGACGTAGGGGAACATGCCGCGGTCCCACGCGACGCCGAGCCGCCCGCCGTCCACCTTCACCAGCACCAGCGACACCAGCGCGTTCGGGGTGCCCGCCGCCGGATAGGCGATCTCGGCGGGCGTCCGGTCCGGGTTGGCGGGGTCGGCGATGTGCCAGCGCTGCACCGGCGTCTCGTCCACCCGCGCGACCAGCAGCGTCCCGCCGTCCGGCGACCACCAGTGGCCGCGCATCCGGCCCATCTCCTCCGCCGCGACGAACTCGGCGAGGCCGTAGGAGATCTGCTCCGACTCCGGCTGCACGACGGCGCGGTCCTCCGAGCCGTCCATCTCGATCACCCGCAGCGTCCGCCCGGACACGTAGGCGACGCGGCGGCCCGCCGGGTCGGGGCGCGGGTCGAACACCGGCGCCTGCGCGGGCAGCTCCCGGATCTGCCCGCTCTCCAGGTCGGCGACGTAGAGGCGCCCGCCCAGGGCGAAGACGGCCTGCCTCATCTCCCGGTCCGTGGCGTACCCGACGATCCCGCCGGCCTGCTCGCGCGCGCGCTCACGGCGGGCCCGCTCCTCGGCGGGCAGGTTCTCCTCGCCCGGCACGTCCAGCGCGGCCGGGTCGGCGACGAGGCGCTCCTCGCCGGTGCCGGTGTCCAGCGTCCACAGGCAGGTCACCGGATCGTCGCCCGCCCTGGTGCGCAGGAACGCGGCGCGCGTCCCGTCCGGCGCGATCTGGAAGGCGCGCGGGACGCCGAGGGTGAAACGGCGGGTGCGGGCGCTCTGCCGCGGATAGCTGATGCTCATGGCACGAGTCTGCCAGCCCGCCGCGGACCCGCCCGAACGGCCGCGCGGCGCCGGGGCCGCCCCCTATGATTCCGGGCGGTCGTCGCGGCCGGGGAACGGCCCTCGGCCGTCCTCCCGCTCGCGTAAGCTCAAGACCTCCCCAAGCTTTCGTCTCGCGGGTTTTGAAGGAGTGGTCCATGCCGGAGCTGCAGCCGGGCGATCCCCGGCGGCTGGGCTCGTACGAGATCGTCGACCGGCTCGGCGAGGGCGGCCAGGGGGTCGTCTACGCCGGGGTCGACGCCTCGGGTAACAGGGCCGCCATCAAGCTGCTGCGCGCCGACCTGGCCGGGGACGCGGGCGCCCGCAACCGGTTCGTCCGCGAGGCGCAGGCCGCCAAGCAGGTCGCCCGGTTCTGCACCGCGCAGGTGCTGGAGGCCGACGTCGCGGGCGACCAGCCCTACATCGCCAGCGAGTACGTGCCGGGCCCGTCGCTGTACAAGCAGGTCACCGAGACCGGGCCGATCACCGGCGCGGCGCTGGACCGGCTGGCGATCGGCACCGCGACCGCGCTGGTGGCGATCCACCAGGCCGGGATCGTGCACCGCGACTTCAAGCCGCACAACGTGATCATGGCGCCGGACGGCCCCCGGGTGATCGACTTCGGCATCGCCCGGGCGCTGGACACCGGCCAGACCAACGCGACCAAGGCGATCGGCACCCCGTCCTACATGGCCCCCGAGCAGGTCGCGGGCGCCACCCTCACCGAGGCCGTGGACGTGTGGGCGTGGGCGACCACGATGGTGTTCGCCGCGACCGGGCACCCGCCGTTCGGCGACGACACCGTCGTCGCGGTGATCAACCGGGTGATGAACGAGCCGCCGTACCTGGAGGGCGTGCCCGCCGACCTGCACCGGCTGGTCGCGGCGTGCCTGATGAAGGAGCCCGAGCGGCGGCCCACCGCGCAGCAGCTGATGATGGCGCTGATCGGCAGCGGCCCCGGCGGCCCCGGCGCCGGCGGCCCGGGCGGCGTCGGCCAGACCCGGATGGACCCCGGGCAGGCGACCACGATGCTCGCGGAGGGCTCCACGCTCGCCGCCGGCGCGGGCGCCGCCGCGGCGTTCGGCGCGCACCAGGGCGGGCCCGCCGGCGGGCAGACCCAGCGGGTGTCGCCGGCGAACTACACCGGCACGCTGCCGCCCGTCCAGCAGCCCCCGTACCGGGGCGGCGGCCGGCACACCGGCTACGACGACTTCGAGCCGGAGCGCAGGTCCAAGTGGCCGATCTTCGCGGGGGTCGCGGCGATCGCCGTGCTGGCGCTGGTCGTGGGCCTGTTCATGGCCAACCGCGGCAACAACGACAGCCCCGGCACGGGCGGGTCGTCCCCGGCGATCTCCGACTCCGGGTCGCCGTCCAGCACCCGGACCCAGGACGACACCGAGCAGCCGACGCAGCAGCCGACCCGCACCCGCCCGCACTTCCCGAAGCCGACCACGCACATCCCGACGCAGGAGCCGACGACGCCGATCCCGTCCACCGAGCCGAGCACCCCCGACACCCCGACCACCCAGCCGACGCACGGGGGGACGCCGACCGGCAACCCGACCCACACCACGGGCGGTGGAGGCGGCGGAGGCGGCGGCAGCGAAGGCGGTCAGAGCGTCGGCTGACGGGGCGCCGGGCCGCCCGGGCAGGGCGGTCATCGCCGTCCCCGGGGGCCCTGAGTAGGCTCGCTTCTTATGAAGGAGCCGCGGATCCTGTTCGTCCACGCCCATCCGGACGACGAGTCCATCGGGACCGGGGCGACCATGGCCAAGTACGCCGCCGAGGGCGCCCACGTCTGTCTCGTCACCTGCACGCTGGGCGAGGAGGGCGAGGTCATCCCCGATGAGCTGCGCCACCTGGCCTCCGACAAGGAGGACCGCCTCGGCGAGTACCGGATCGGGGAGATGGCGGAGGCGGCCGCGGCGCTCGGCGTGCGCGACCACCGCTACCTCGGCGGTCCCGGCCGGTGGCGCGACTCGGGCATGATGGGCACCGCCACCAACGACGACCCGCGCTGCTTCTGGCGGGCCGACGTGGACGAGGCGGGCGCGGAGCTCGCGACGATCGTCCGGGACGTCCGGCCGCACGTCATCGTCACCTACGACGAGCGCGGCAACTACGGCCACCCCGACCACATCCAGGCGCACCGCGTCGCCCGCCGGGCCTACGAGCTGGCCGCCGACCCGGCGTTCGAGGACGGGCAGGAGCCGTGGCGGGCCGCGAAGTTCTACGCCTACGCCACCCCGCGCACCGTGCTGGCGCGGGCGATCGCGGTGATGCGCGAGGCGAAGCTGCCGTTCGCGCGGGTCGCCGGGCTGGACGAGCTCGGCTCCGGCGTGCCGGACGGGCAGGTCACCACGGTCGTGGACGCCCGCCCGCACCTGCCCGCCAAGCTGTCGGCGCTGCGCGCGCACCGCACCCAGATCACGGTCGCGCCGGAGGAGGCCGGGCCGTTCTTCGCGCTGTCGAACAACCTCGGCCAGCAGGCGTTCGGCACCGAGTACTTCATCCTGCAGGCGGGCGAGCTCGGCCCGGTCGGCCCCGGCCGCCGCGAGACGGACCTGTTCGCCGGTCTGGACGACGCGCGGGGCTGAAACGCTGGATACGCTGAGCCTGTGGACGAGGACGACGAGGCCCGGGTGAGCCTGGCCAAGGACGATCTCCCCGCGGGCGCGGGCGCGGGCGCGGGCGCGTCCGCCGCGGGCGCGTCCGCCGCGGGCGCGGAGGCGGGCGGCCGCGGCGAGAGCCCGCTGACCGCGGTGGTCTCGGGCGCCGCGTACGCGGCGCTCGGCCTGCTCGGCGGCGTGTTCGGCGTGGTCGGCTCGTTCGCGCAGGAGTGGACGGCCGGGAAGGTGCCGGTCACCTCGGTCGTGCTGGTGCTGCTGGTGTACGCGATGGCGCGGCTTTCCGGCTGGGGGATGGGCGGCAAGATCGGCGCGGCGGTGCCGTCGGTGGTCTGGGGCGTCGTGGTGATAGTGCTGTCCATGCAGCGACCGGAGGGCGACCTGGTCGTTCCGGGAACGCTCGCGGGGTATGTGTACATCGTCGGCGGCATGGTGGCCGCCGGGATCGCGGTGGCGCGGGTGCCCTCGCCCGGCCCGGCCGGGCAGTGGCTCACCGGGAGGGCGGCGCGTACCCGCGGGTAGGGGGATCGCTAGGGTGTGCGGGTCATGAGCGGCGACCGTGTGGGCCCGGGCGTGGATCCCGACCTGTTCCGGCGGGTGGCGGGCAGGTTCGCGACGGGCGTCGCGATCGTGACGAGCGTGGTGGACGGCAACGACCACGCCATGACGGTGAACGCGTTCGCGTCGGTGTCGCTGGACCCGCTGCTGGTGATGTTCTGCCCCGAGAAGATCGCGCGCTTCCACGACCTGGCCCTGGAGGCGGGCGAGTGGGCGGTGTCGGTGCTCGCCGAGGAGATGCGGGACGCCTCCCAGTGGTTCGCGACCCGCGGCCGGATGCTGGACGGCCAGCTGCAAGGTTGGGACCACGCCCGCGGCCCCGTCACCGGCGCCGCGATCTTCAAGAACGCCGTCGCGGCCCTGGAATGCCGCACCCACGCCGTCCATGAGGCGGGCGACCACAGCATCGTCGTGGGCGAGGTCCTGAGCCTGGACGTCCCGTCCCCCGACGCCCGCCCCCTCATCTTCTACGGCGGCGACTACAGATTTTTGAGTTAACCCAGGGGGCTGTGTTTTCCCAGGGGGGCGACCCCCTGGAACCCCCGTTGCGACGGACGAGGCGTTTCCCGCTCCGCTGGCGCTCCGCGTGAAACGCCCACTTGTCCCAGGGGGGCGACCCCCTGGAACCCCCGTCACGACGGACAACACGTTTCCCGCTCCGCTAGCGCTCCGCGCGAAACGCATTGTCCGTCGTCGGGCAGGCCCGCTGCGCTCGCAGAGCTCGCTCCGCGTGCCTGCCCGTGACGGTGGCCTAGCTTCAACCTGCCGGGTCGGCTAGCTGTTGACGGTGGCGGGGGCTGGGTCGGTTTTGCCGGGGGCCGGGGTGGAGCGGTAGCCCTTGACGCCGAAGCAGGCCGCGGCGCTGGCCAGGACGACGACGATCGGCAGGATCATCGTCGGCTTCATGGCGTGCACGAAGCCGTGCGAGAAGACCTGGCCGGCGACCTGCTGGATCTGGTGCGCGACGCTCTGCGGGACGCCCGGCGGCAGCTTCTGCTGCGTGCCGGTCTGGCCCGCGCCGACCTCCAGGCCGCCCTTGGCGGCGCCGGCGAAGCCCTTGACGAAGCCCGGCCGCACCTCCGGCGGGAGCGCGGCCGCGCGGGTCGCGGCCTCGTCCTTGAGCGAGGAGGCGAGCTGGTTCTGCAGGACGGCGCCGACCGCGGCGCTGCCGAGGACCGAGCCGATCTGGCGGACGGTGTTGTTCACGCCGGACGCGGCGCCGGCCAGCCGGGGCGGGACGTTACGGGTCGCCTCGGTGGCCATCGGCGCGAACACGCCGCCGATGCCGAACCCGGCGACGACGAGCGCGGGGATGAACGCGGTCCAGCCCGTCCCGACCTCGGCGACGAGCACCAGCCACAGCATGCCGATCGCGTAGAGGGTGAGGCCGGCCATCAGGATGAACTTGCCGCCGATGCGGTCGGACAGCTTGCCGGCGACGGGCGCGAGGAACATCGACACGACCGAGGACGGCGCCATCACGAGACCGGCCTTGAGGGCGCTGAAGCCGAGCACGGACTGCATGTAGATCGTCATCGGCAGGAACATGCCGATCATGCCGATGGAGACGGCGGCGCCGACGAAGTTGAGGATGGTGAAGTTGCGGTCGCGGAACAGCGAGAACGGCACCAGCGGCTCGCGGTCCTGCTGGGTCCGCTGGTAGAGGTAGAAGACGACGAAGAGCCCGATCCCGGCGGCGATGAGGCCCCAGATGCCCTCGTTCCAGTCGTACTTCTGGCCCTCGGTCAGCGCGAACGTCAGGCAGAACAGCCCGGCGGAGGCGAGCGCGACGCCGGCGATGTCGAAGCGGTGCTTCACCGTCGGGGTGTGGCTCGGCAGGATCGGGAACGCCAGCGCCAGCACGATGATGCCGATCGGCAGGTTCACGAAGAAGATCCACCGCCAGTCGAGGCTGGTGACCAGCAGGCCGCCGATGGTGGGGCCGGCGATGGTGGACACGCCCGCGACCGCGCCCCAGATGCCGAGCGCGGCGCCGCGCCGCTCGGCCGGGAACACGCTGATGATCATCGACATGGTCTGCGGCATCAGCAGGGCGGCGCCGAGGCCCTGCACGCCGCGGGCGATGATCAGCTGGGCCGGGTCCTGCGAGATCCCGCACGCCAGGCTGGACACGGTGAACAGCGCGACACCGGCGATGAACAGGTTCTTCTTGCCCCACAGGTCGCCGAGGCGGCCGGCGGTGATGAGCAGCACGGCCAGCACCAGGATGTAGGCGTTGACCACCCAGAGGACCTCGTCCAGCGAGGCGTTCAGCTTGTCGATCATGCTCGGGATCGCGATGTTCACGATCGTCAGGTCGAGCAGCGTCATGAAGAAACCCAGGGAGAGCGTCAATAGGATCGCCCATGGGTTCCCGCGCCACTTGCTCATGGTGCCCCCTCGTCGTTACGGAGTGATTCGTAGTCGGTGCAGTGTTCGTGCTGGTCGGGCGGGTGGCACGAGGTGATGCCGGCGTCGCCGGACCAGGTGAGCCGCCCGGACTCCAGGTCGTCGGCCAGGTTCTGGACGAACTCCAGCTCGCCGCGGAACCGGTCGATCGACCATTCCTGGTCGAGCAGCTTGTAGCGCTCCAGGCCGCGCTTGCGGAGCGAGTCGTTGATCGTCCGGTGCCCGACGAGCAGCGCCTCCAGCGCGATGGCGCGGGTCCGCAGCTGCCGGGCGACCTCCGCCTCGGGCAGCAGGTTGATGAACGCCAGGCCGGTGCCGAACAGCGGGAACTCCTCGACGGGCTTGGCGAGCAGTTCGGCGAGGCGGATGTGCGCGGCGTCGCGCCCGGCGCTGGTGACCGCGTAGACGGTCCGCTCGGGCCGGCGGCCCTCGCGCGCCGTCTCCAGCGGTTCGATCAGGCCGGCGGAGGCGAGCCGCTCCACCGAGTGGTAGAGCGAACCGTGCGTGACCTTGACGGCGTGGTCGTAGGCGTGGTCGCGGATCCGCTGCTGCATCTCGTAGGGGTGCATGGGCCCGCCGCACAGCATGCGCAGCACGGTCAGCGCGAGCGGTGTGAGGGGTCGGGACATGATGCGACCTTCTTGGTCGAAGCCGATTAGTCCACTTAGACTAATCCATTCAGACCCGGGTCGTCACATTGATTTGATGCCCGACTTATCCGCACAGGTCACATGCTGTTCTAGCGGACGGTACCGACAGAGTTCGCGGCCCCGTTGCGGGCCACGAAGTCGCCGACCCGGTCCCGCCGGACGTCGGCGAACAGCTCGCCGTCGGCGGCCTTGTCGAGCAGCACCACGCTCTGCCCGCCGCGCGAGGCGAACCGGTCGACGGGGGCGGTCAGGTACTCCATCAGCGGGGTCTTCAGCAGCCGTGCCGCCAGCCCGCGCAGCGTGCCCGCGGTCACCGAGTCGTCCACGGTCACCGAGTGCGTCGCCGCCCGGATGAACCGGTCGATCTTCAGCGGGTTGCGGGTGTCGAGGGCCTTGTCGGCGAGGGCGTGCAGGAACGCCTGCTGCCGCTTGATCCGGTCGAGGTCGCCGCCGGGCAGGTTCCAGCGCTGCCGGACGAAGTCGAGCGCCGCCACGCCGTTCAGGTGCTGGTGGCCGGCGGGCCAGGTCCGGTTGTGCATCGGGTCGTAGGTGCGCTTCTCGACGGTCACGTCCACGCCGCCGAGCGCGTCGGTCATCTTGACGAACCCGCCGAAGTCGAGGGCGGCGTAGTGGTCGACGCGGACGCTCGTGAGCTGCTCCACGGTCCGGATCAGCAGCTTCGGCCCGCCGTAGGAGAACGCCGAGTTGATCTTGCCGTTGCCGTGCCCGGGGATCGGCACCCAGCTGTCCCGCGGGATCGCGATCACCGACACCCGGCCGTCCCGCCCGGACAGGTGCACCAGCATGATCGTGTCGGACCGGGCGCCCATGGACGGCATGTCCGAGCGCCGGTCCGACCCGATCAGCAGCCAGTTCTCACCGCGCCCGGTCGACACCGGGCGGCCGCTGCGCTCCGGCATCGCGCCCGCGATCCGCTTCACGCCGTCGTTGTAGGCGTTCTCCAGCAGGTAGGCGCCGCCGCCGAGCAGCGCGAGCGCGCCGGCCGTCAGCACGCCGCAGCCGATCAGCACCCGGCGCCGCCTGCGGCCGGCCGGCTCGTCCTGGTCCGGGGCGTCCTGCTCGGACGGGTTCGGCAGCATGCGCACACCATCCCGCCGAGCGCGGCGGGTCCGCCGCAGACAGGCGGACCGCGGGCAACTCTTTACGCGGTCGCGGCTCAGCCCTTGAGAGCCGTCTCGAGCCGGTCGAGGGCCCAGTCGAGGTCCTCGCGCTCGATGACGAGCGGCGGCGCCAGCCGGAGCGTGGTCTCGTGCGTCTCCTTGGCCAGCACGCCGAGCTCCATCAGCCGCTCGCTGACCGGACGCGCCCGGCCGTGCAGCTCGACGCCCGCCCACAGGCCGCGGCCGCGCACCTCGCGGACGAGGTCGCCGGGCAGCAGGCCGAGCCGCTCGTGCAGGTGCGCGCCGAGCGTCCTGGACCGTTCCTGGTACTCGCCGGTCCGCAGCATCGCGATCACCTCGCGGCCGATCGCGCAGGCCAGCGGGTTGCCGCCGAACGTGGACCCGTGCTGGCCGGGCTTGAACACGCCGAGCACGTCGCGGTCGGCGACGACGGCGGAGACCGGCATGATGCCGCCGCCGAGCGCCTTGCCGAGGATGTAGACGTCGGGGACGACGTCCTCGTGCTCGACGGCGAACGTGGTGCCGGTCCGGCCGAGGCCCGACTGGATCTCGTCGGCGATCATCAGCGTGCCGTTCGCGGTGCACAGCTCGCGCACCGCGCGCAGGAACCCGCTCGGCGGGACGTTCACGCCGGCCTCGCCCTGGATCGGCTCGATCAGCACGGCGACGGTCGAGGCGTCCATGGCGGCCTTGAGCGCGTCGGCGTCCCCGTACGGGACGGTCCGGAACCCCGGCGTGTACGGGCCGTAGGAGTCCTTGGCGTCCGGGTCGGTGGAGAAGCTGACGATCGTGGTGGTGCGGCCGTGGAAGTTGCCCTCGAACGTGATGATGTTCGCCTGCCCGGCCGGGACGCCCTTGACCTCGTAGCCCCACTTGCGGGCGGTCTTCAGCGCGGTCTCGACGGCCTCGGCGCCGCTGTTCATCGGCAGGACCATGTCCTTGCCGCACAGCTCGGCCAGCTCCGTCACGAACGGCCCGAACTGGTCGTGGTCGAACGCCCGGCTGACCAGGGTGACCCGGTCGAGCTGCCGGCGGGCGGCGGCGGTGAGCCGCGGGTTGCGGTGCCCGAAGTTGACCGCGGAGTAGGCCGCCAGCATGTCCAGGTAGCGGTTGCCCTCGACGTCGGTGAGCCACGCGCCCTCGGCGTCGGCGACGACGATCGGGAGGGGGTGGTAGTTGTGCGCGCTGTGCTCCTCGGACATCGCCCGCAGCTGTTCGGTCGCCGTCACGACGCTCCTTCACGCGTTCGGGCCCGGCCGGTCGGGCCGGGCATCGCCGGGACACCGGGCGGGAACCCGGTGCCGAGGGGGAGGTGGCCGGACGCGGCGGCTGGCCGCCCGGTCCATATCCAGCGTATGTTCGGGGGTTACCGGCGACCAATGACGAAAACCGACTTTGGGGGTGCTGTTTGTTGCGTCTTGACGAGCTGGACCGTCGAATCGTTGCGCGGCTCCTGGAGGACGGCCGAGCCTCGTACGCGCAGATCGGCGACAAGGTGGGGCTGTCGGCGCCCGCGGTGAAGCGGCGCGTCGACCGGCTCCGCGCGGACGGCGTGATCAACGGGTTCGCGGCCGTGGTGGACCCGGCCGCGCTCGGCTGGACGACCGAGGCGTTCATCGAGATCTTCTGCACCGGCGCGACGTCCCCGGAGGAGATCTACTCCAGCGTCCGCGGCCATCCGGAGGTGGTCGCCGCGTACACGATCAGCGGCGACGCCAGCGCGCTGGTGCACGTGCGGGCACGCGACATCCAGCACCTGGAGCAGGCCCTGGAGCGGCTGCGCCGGGAGGACAACATCACGGCGACGAAGACCGCGATCGTCCTGTCCCGGCTGATCGGCCGCCCGATCGACGCCCCGTCGGCCTGACCGGCTACTTCGGCTTCGGGCCCGTCCAGACGGTGAGGTCGAAGGTGATGCCCGCCGGGTGCTCGGTCGCGTGCCGCACCGTCAGCAGCCCCGTCGCGCCGTCGGCGGCGATCAGGCACAGCCGCCGTCCCGCGACCCTGCCGACCTCGATGCGGTCCTCGTAGTTCGTGGTGTTCCGGCAGGTCTTGTAGCCGCCCTTCGCGCCGGCGGGGAGCATCGCCATCTCGGCGCCGCCGGACGCGTCGACGTAGCCGTACTGGACGCCGACGTCCAGGTTCTTGGACTCGTCGGCGTCCGGCATCATCGGGTACTTGCGCGGGTGCGCGGGGTCGTGGCTGAGGCGGATGTAGTAACCGGCGCTGAGCTGGACGTTCCCGTAGGAGCCGAGCCTCTTCCCACCGGACGCCGACGCGGCGGAGGAGGTCCCGTCGTCGTTCGGCGCAGGCGGCGGCGGACCGGACGCGCAGCCCTTCACCATCAGGACGATGGCGACGAAGAGCACGAGCGGTCCGATCAGGCATCCGGCGACGACCCCGCCGGATATGCCGAATCCCTTGGCGAAGCCCGTCCCGGCGGCCCGGCCCGCCCCCGGCGCGGTCGCCGGCCGGGGCGCCGGACGCGGCGGGGCGTAAGGGCCGCCCGGCGGCGGGGCATAGGGGGCGCCGGGCGGCGGTGGCGGATATCCGTAGCCGCCCCGCGGGCCGGTGCCGTAGGGCGCGCCCGCACCCGGGCCGGGCGGCGGAGGCGGCGGCGTGCCGCGCGGAGGCGGAGGCGGCGGCGCGGAACCGGGCCCCGGCGGCGGGGGAGCGGACGCGCCGGCGCCGACCCGTGCGGTCAGGTCCGCGACCGCCCGCGACGCGGCCGTCGCCCCGGCGAGGCTCAGCAGCTGCGCCATCGCGTGCAGCGCCTCGCGGGTCTCGTCGTCGGCGAAGGCGTCGCTGTTGTACTGGTGGCCGTACTTCTTGCCCACCTGGCGGAGCCGCGAGGCGAGCGAGAGGCCGGGACGGGGCAGGACCGGCTTGAAGATCTCCCGCTCCTGCACGATCACGTTGAGCAGGAAGCGGGTGTCGTTCAGGCTGTAGCCGCGCCGGCCGTCGGTGCCGTACCGCTCGTTGTCGCGGCGCTCCTTCTCGGCGACCCAGCCGGCCCCCCACGCGCCGGTCATGGTGCGGTCCACGAACGGGCGCAGGCCCTCAAGGAGGTTCTCCAGCCCCTGCCCGATCAGGTCGCGATTGCCCGTCGTCCTCACCGCCTCCGTCGTTTTCGATCTTGCCCTGGTATGGGACGGGCCTGTCGGCGCCGGAGTTCGCGCCGGATCACTTCGGTTCGTTGCCGGCCTCGCGGATCTCCGAGGCGAGGGACAGGCCGGGACGCGGCAGCGCGGGCCGGAAGACGTCCCGCTCCTCGGTGACGACGCGCAGCAGGAACCGCGCGTCCCCGAGCGAGTAGCCGCGCCGGCCGCCATCCCGCTCCTCGGTCCGTCGTCATGATCATGAGCGAGACTAACGTTCCGGGCGGGGGGACGGGCAACCGCGAACCGGCGGTTACCGGGCAGTAGGCTGCCGGGCATGGACTTCGCGACCGCTGACCTCATCGACGACTTCGGGGACGAGCTGCGCAGCTGCGAGACGCAGTTCCGGCGGTACGGCGGCCGCGCGGCGTTCGCCGGGCCGGTGGCGACGGTGCGCTGCCACCGCGACAACGGCCTGGTGAAGCGGCTGCTCAACACCCCGGGCGAGGGCCGGGTGCTGGTCGTGGACGGCGGCGGCTCGCTGGCGTCCGCGCTGATGGGCGACATGATCGCGGCGTCCGCGGTGGCGAACGGCTGGGCCGGCGTGGTGATCAACGGGGCCGTCCGGGACGTGGTGGCGCTGGGCGGGCTCGACCTCGGCGTCAAGGCGCTCGGCTCCAACCCGCGCAAGAGCGCCAAGGACGGCGCCGGCGAGGTGGACGTGCCGGTGGAGTTCGGCGGCGTGGAGTTCCGGGCGGGCGACTGGCTCTACGGCGACGAGGACGGCATCGTCGTCGCGACGCGCCCGCTGCTGTGACGCGCGCGCTGTTGTGACGGCGAAAACGGCCACGGCGCGACATGCCAGGACGAACGCCGCAAGATCGTATAAGTAGGCCGTAGCGTCGGCGCGCCCGGCGTTCCTACCTTTCTCGGTGACCACCCGAGACAGGGGAGACATGCGCGCCAAGACAACACTGCTGGTGCCCGCGGCGGCGACGGTGCTGCTCGCGGGCCTCGCGGCCGTGCCGGCCGCCGCGCAGGCCAGGACTCCGAACCCCAAGCCCACCGCGAACCCCTGGCAGATGCGGCACTGGCCGCAGACGCAGCCGTGGCAGCGGGGGCAGCCGTCCGCCCGCACCTACGCGGCGGGCGGCCCGCGCCCCATCGACCCGCAGAACTACGAGCTTCCCGACACGATGACCTGGAACGACTACGCGTCGGTCCCCGGCACCTCGTGGGCCGACCCGGCCCGCAAGGGCTCGATCAAGAACTTCAAGGGCGCGGTCGTCCTCGTCGACTACCCGAACCAGCCGTTCGTGGTCACCCAGCCGAAGAACTCCACCATCTTCGGCAATCCGAACACCGTCGGCGACGTGCCGCGCGACCAGGTCGCGAAGTTCTACCAGGACTTCCTCAACAAGCCCGAGGCGCTCAACCACGGCCACACGCTGCACGAGTACTGGATGGAGGACTCCGGCGGGCGCTACGGCGTGGACCTGACCGCGTTCGGCGCGTACCGGATGCCCGCCAAGGACCACGAGTACGGCGTGGACGACATGCAGGGCGGGACCGGCTGCCCGGCCGGCGACACCTGCAACCGCGACCTGCGCAAGGACGCGCGCGCCGCGTGGGTCGCCGACGTCGGCGAGGAGGCCGCCAAGAAGTTCGACTTCGTCTTCTTCCTCAGCGCCGGCCAGGACGAGAGCTCCACCTGGCAGGAGTTCGGGCAGATGAAGTTCAAGTCCAAGGACGACGTCCCGGCCGAGTGGGGGCCGGGCGACCCGGGCCTGCCGAACTGGGTGAAGACCCGGTACGTGGACTGGACGTCCTGGCAGGCCGGCGCGACGATCTGGCCGAACGCGATCACCGGCAGCTCCACCCAGGCGGAGAGCTCCGGGATGGGCGTGTTCGCGCACGAGTTCAGCCACATCCTCGGCATCGGCGACAACTACAACAACCCGTACGGGGTGCCGCCGCGCCGCTCCTACACCGGCCCGTGGGACATGCTGAGCCGCGGCAGCTTCAACGGCCCCGGCGGCCCGCACAGCCGGTGGACGATCCCGGCGGTGAGCGGCGCGTCCATGGGCTCGGAGCACATGCTCCGCAACAAGATGAAGCTCGGCATCGTCGACGCGGGCAAGGTGCTCCAGCTGGACCGCGACGCGCTCCCGCAGGACGGGACGGTCGTCGCGAACATCACGGCGCGGTCCGCCGAGCCGGCCGAGGGCGGCCTCGCGGGCATCAACCTCAAGCTCGGCACGGGCGGCGACAAGGAGCCGGCCTGCGACACCGGCACCGACCCGCGGTGCGACGGCGGCAGGTTCGACAACTACACCCTCGAGGTCGTCGACCGGATGGGCATGGACTCGTTCACGCCCGACTCCGGCGTCCTGCTGGCGAAGACCAAGAACCAGGACCGGGCGCCGTTCATCTGGATCGAGGACGCGAACCCGCAGGACATCGACAAGACCGACTTCGTCCTGCCGGACGGCACGCCGCAGAAGATGACGATCGGCGACTACCGGCAGCTGTCGGACGCGCTGTTCCACGCCGGGACGAATTCCGGAAGCGAGTTCGAATACGTCGACCAGGCGAACCGGCTGCACTTCTACGTGCTGAACCTGAAGCGCGACAAGAAGGGCGTCCTGTCGTACACGGTGGCCGTCCGGTCGCTGGACGGGGCCGGTTCGCAGCGCCGCGGCGTGAAGGTCGGCTCCGGGAAGGCCGCGCCGGCCGGCGGCGGCTGGGTGAGATGCGCGATGCGCGTCGACAACCACGGTAAGGGCGGCACCGGCGTCTACGGCTCCGACGTCTTCCGGCTGAAGGCGACGGTCGCCGGCGGGGGCTGGACGACCTGGCTGCCGAACGAGCTGGCCACCGCGAAGGCGGGCCGCGGCACCGACGTGGTGGTGTGGGCGAAGGCCGGGCCGGGCGCCCGGCACAAGGCGAAGCTGAAGCTGACCGGCACCTCCGAAAGCGACCCGACCAAGTCCGACTACGGCACCTGCCGCCTTCCGTAATCCCGATATCGCTGCAGACGGGACGGTTTCCGATAAAGGGGGCCGTCCCGTCCGCCGTCCGTGCGGGCGGACGCCCGGCCCGCGCTTCCGGTTCACCGGATCGCCGTAATGGTCATTTGCCGTTCCATGGACGCCGTGCGGGGTTTTCCGCGATACGGCGCCGGAAAGGACGGCGGGCGTGATGATCAAGAAACGGAGAGCGAGCGGGCGGCGGCCGGGCGCCGCCGCCCTGGCGGCGGGCGTCCCGCTGGCCGCGCTGGTGGCGTCCATCCCCGCCGTCGTCCAGCCCGGGCCCGCGGCGGCCTCGACCTCGGCGCGGGACGCCGTGCCGCGCCGGGCGGACTTCGGCCTGCGCCGCGGCGCGAACCTCGACCGTCCGCTGCGCGCGCTCGGGCAGAGGCTCACCACGAGCGGCGTCCAAGCGCTGATCAACGGCCCGGGGCAGCGGCACCTCACGGGCGGCTGCGCCGCGGCGGCCAAGGTGCCCGCCGGGGCGCGCACCTACTGCTTCGACAAGAAGGACTCGGTCACCCGCAAGTGGTACCCGCAGGGCGTCACCACCGTGTCGGACGCGGCGGTCGACGGCGAGTGGGGCGCGGGCCGTCCGATCCTCGTCTCGTGGCACAACGACGGCGCCGTCCGGGTCACGTTCGTCAACCCCGACCGGCGCACCTACCGGCACGTCCTGCTCGTCTACCCGGCGATGCGGAACGGGCGGGTCTCCTACAGCGACATCGACCTGCACGCGGGCGGCATCGCCTGGTTCGGCGACAAGCTGTACGTCGCCGACACCCGCGCGGGCCTGCGCGAGTTCGACATGCGGCGGATCTACGACCTCGCCGGCAGGAACGGGTCGACCAAGCATGCCGAATGGGTCGGCCTGCACGGCGGCAAGTACTACGGGCACGGCTACCGGTACGTCATGCCGCAGACGGGCAGCTGGCAGTACGCCCACGGCTGGGCCGGCGCGAAGTGCGCGGGCCACGGCGCGCCCCGCGTGTCGTGGATGTCCATCGACCGCACCACCCGCGGCCCGTCGCTGATCGCGGGCGAGTACTGCAAGGAGAAGGAGCCGCGCGGACGCGTCGCGACGTGGCCGCTGCGCAACGGCACCGGCCTGGTCGCCGGGACCGGCGGCGTCGCGTACCCGAACTGGGTCGCGAGCCTTCCCGGCGACCGCGTGCAGGGCGGCGTCCGGGCCCACGGCCACTGGTGGTTCACGCAGAGCCACGGGTCCGCGCGCGGCACGATGCTCCAGGCCGACCAGCGCGGGAACGGCTGGCGGCACCTGTCCAAGCGGACCATCTCCTACGGTCCCGAGGACCTGTCCTGCTACCGCGCCCAGAACCGTGTCTGGACGGTCGCCGAGGACCCGGGCAAGCGCGCCCTCTGGGGCCTGCCCGCCCCGCAGTGCCGCTGGTAGGCACGCGCGACAGAACGGGCCGGTGCGGACATCCCGCACCGGCCCGTCCCACTGGTTAACCCACGCTGACCTGTGGACGCTCCTGGACCTTCGCGTCGGGCCGGTCCGCCCGGCGCACCCGGCCGAGCGCGACCGTCGCGAGCGCGGCGACGCCGAGCCCCGCGCCGATCCACGCGGTCGAGGCGTACCCGGCGCCGGCGTCCAGCGCCAGCCCGCCCAGCCACGGCCCCGCGGTGATGCCCACGTTGAACGCCGAGGTGTTCGTCGCCGCGACGAGCGTCGGCGACCCGTCCGTCATGGCGAACACCCGCGAGGTCAGCGCCGGGTTCGTCGCGAAACCGAACCCGCCCAGCAGGAACACCAGGACGACCGCCGGCGCCGCCGAGCCGAGCGTCAGCGCCAGCGCGGCCGACACCGCGACGAGTCCCGTGATCCCCGCGTACAGCAGCGGGACGGCCCGCGCGTCCGCCAGCCGCCCGCCGAGCGTGATCCCGATCAGCGAGCCCGCCCCGTACAGCGCCAGCACGCCCGGCACCCACCGCTCCGGGATCCCCGTCGTGTCCTCCAGCATCGCGCCGAGGTAGCTGAACGTGACGAGCAGCGCGCCCGTGGCCAGGGCCGTCGTCGCGAAGGCGAGCCACAGCCGCGGCCTGGCCATCGCGCGCAGCTCGTCGCGGACGCGCGGCTCCGCCCCGGCCCCGCCGCCGTTCTTCACCGTCGCCGCCACCGCGACCATCGCCGCCGCCGACATCGCCGCGACCGCCCAGAACGCCGCCCGCCAGCCGAGGTGCTGCCCGAGCACCGTCCCGAGCGGCAGCCCGACGATCGTTGCGAGCGTGAGGCCGCCCGCGACGATCCCCATCGCGCGCCCGCGCGCCCCCGCCGGCACCAGCCCGATCGCCGCCGCCGCCGCGACCGCCCAGAACCCCGCGTACACGAACGCCCCGGCGACCCGCGTCGCGAACAGCACCCCGTACCCGGGCGTCAGCGCGCCCGCGACGTGCATCACCACGAACACCGCGAGGAACGCCAGCAGCGCCCGCCGGTGCGGCCAGCGCAGCGTGAGGACGGCGAGCACCGGCGCGCCCACCAGCATCCCGACCGCGAACGCGGAGATCAGCAGCCCCGCGTCCGGCACGGACACCCCGAGGTCCGCCGACATCTGCGGCAGCAGCCCCGCCAGCATCATCTCCGAGGTGCCCTGGGCGAAGATCGCCAGTCCCAGGACATAGACCGCCAGTGGCATCGCGCACCCCTCTTTTAGACTGATCAGTTCAAAATTTGGTCGTGAAAAAAGGCGGCCCGGCGGCCGCCCCCGTCAGACCGCCGCCATGGCCGTGTCGGCGATCCCCCGCAGCGTCGCCTCGTCCGCGCCGCCCCTTGCCGCGACCCGCATCCCCGCGATCGCCGCCACCACGAAGTGCGCCAGCGCGCCCGCGTCCCGGCCCGCGTCGATCTCCCCGGACCGCTGCCCGGCCTCGACCGCCGCCCGCAGCGCCGCCAGCCGCCGCGCCTGGTCCCTGCGCAGCCGCTCCTTGACGTCCGGGTCGCGCGGCGCCATCTCGATCATCGTGTTCACCACCAGGCACCCGACCGGATCGTCCGCCGGTGCCTCGACGGCGTGGCCGAGGACCGTCCGCAACCGCTCCCGGACCGTCCGCCCCTCGTCCTCCAGCACCCGCACCACGTTCGCCGTCCGGACGTCCATGTACAGCGCCAGCGCCCGCACGAACAGGTCGTGCTTGCTGGTGAAGGTGTTGTAGATGCTGCTGCGCCCGAGGCCCGTCGCCTCGCACAACTCCTGCGTCGACGTCGCCTCGTACCCGCTCTCCCAGAAGGCCCGCATGGCGGCCTCCACCGCCAGCCCCTCCTCGAACTGCCTCGGCCTAGCCATGCACCGACCCTAACACGTTATAGACAGCCCGATCCAATACCCGTCACGGCGCCTCCGCGACCTGCACGATCACGTGATCGGCGCCCTGGCCCAGCACCCCGCGCCCTGCGATCGTCCGCCCGGCTGAGTCGGCCACGCCCATCCGCAGCGTCGCGAACCCCGGCTGCCCCAGCACGAGCAGCGGGTCCGGCTTCTCGCCGACGCGCACGTCCGCGCGGGCGAGCACGAGATGCAACCGCTGCGCCCGCTGGCCGAGATGGGGATGGAGCGGGGCGAACATCTCCGTGGCGAGCAGGTCCTGGTCGTCGACGACCAGGTACACGTCCCGTCCCTGCTCCTCCTCGTCCAGCAGACGCGCGACGCTCAGCACCAGGTCCCTGCCCTGCGAGGACGTGGTGGCATATGTCTCCGGCAAGGGCCGTCCGGCGCTCCGCTGGGATAGCACGGTCTCGCGCAGTCCGCCGGCCGGGTCGATCACGACGAGGAGCACCCGCTGCTCTCGTCCGAGCGTTTCCACGAGGAGGCGCAGCACGTTCGTCTTTCCCGTACCGGCGCCCCCGTAGACGGCCAGGTGCGGCCGAACCCGAAAGTCCAGCGCGACCGTTTCCCGCCCGCCCCCCTGCACTCCGATCGGAATGCGCCCTCCGGACGCCATCCCCAGTCCATCCCGCCCAACCCGCTCTGGCAACACGCCGCCTTCGCCGCCCGAGTCGCGTTCCGTGGTCATTCTCAGCGGATCCATCTGAGGCTGGTCAATGCTTGTGGCGCGGTTCGGAAACCTCACCGGCCTTTGGAAGCGTGCCGCGAGTTCGGGGGTTCTCCCTAGCAAGAAGCGCAAGCGGTCGGCGTTGCCGCATAAGACGACCACTGTGGACTCGAATCGGTTCATCATCTCAATGAGAGTGTCGACGGCATCTGGGGTGACCGAGTCGCTCGTGGACGCAAGCTCGTCAGCGTCCCAGATGAGCAGCACCCCGTCCTCCGCTTCCTCGAATAGCCTAATCGCCGGCGGTACCGCCTCATCCGGTTCCTGCTCGACCAATATTCGCCAAGAAATTCCAACGAGATGGTCGTTCTGGAGAACTCCGGTTTCCGTGAGCATTCGACCGTAGTGAAGTGCCGCTGAATCCATCTCTGGGTGATAAGTTCCCTCGAACACGGCGTGCCGTGGAGCGTCGGGGTCATCTGCCTCTATGGTTCTGATCTCGAGTTGCGCCAGTTCGCGGAACGCTTCGCTCGTGGCTTGGTCCGTGCTCTCACGCACTCCGTCGAGGAACCTTCGGATCTGGCGGATTCTCTCCTCTGCGGTAGGCCGGACCGCCGGTCGGGCCCAGTTGGTCGCCTGCTCGGTGAAGGCGGCGATGCTGAGCTCGGGCGGGAGGTGGGCCGGGGTGAACCGGCGCGGCGCGTCGCCAGACACCGCGAAGTAGGCGTCGCCGTCAGGGAAGGAAAGGCTTGCCTGGCCGAGGACGCTCCGGAGTTCGGCGGGTGGCAGGCGGTTCGCGGCTATCCGCCAGTTGAGGAGCGGCAGGAACCGGTTCCAGATCGTGGTGCTCTCGACGGTGGACGACGCCAGGATCAACTGCACGCCGAGGGGCCTGCCGCGCTGTACGAGTTGGAGAAGCGTTTCCCCCACCTCGCGCTTGCTGGATGGGAACGTCAAAGATAGGTCCGCCATCACCACCAAGTGCGGCAGGTCTTCGGGTGACGCGTGCCGCCTGCGAGCGTCCAAATCGGACGAGAGGAAATTGATGAAGTATTGCAGGTCGTGCGGCCTGCCCAGCAGCTCCTCTTCGGAGTAGAGGACGTGCGGAAGGGAGAGCTCCTCGCCCTGCGGGTGTTCGCCAAGGCCGGCGAGGACAAATGTCATTTGGGAGGGCGGGTATTTGGCGGCGAGCGCAAGGGCGATCACTCTCATGATGTGCCGCCGTGCGTGGACGTCGCCTACGACCAGGCCCGAGTCGCCGACTGCGAGATCGAGAGAAGGCGGAGCGAATTCGTTCCCGTCGGGGTCATGCCCGATGCTCGGCGGCCTGGAGACGGAGATGGGCAGTCTCCATGCGTTGGCAAATGCCGCCCCCAGCCCGGCCCCGTTCAAATGCAGGACGTCGTCCGCTGCGGGGAGCCGAGGCGGCGCCCCACGCCTGGCATCGGAAGACGGCTTCGCGGGTTCGTCGTCGGGCCACGGGAGGCGCGGGGCTCGGGGGCCGCGTTTGCGCATGCGCTCGACGATCGGATCGCTGTCGGTGAGCGCGATGTGCGCGGGGCGGAAGGTCACCGGCGTGGCTTCGGCGCCGGTCGTCAGGGACGCCGAGTCGCCGCCGTCCGGGCCGGGGACGGTGATCCGCCAGCGTGGAGAGAAGGGGAGATCGACTTCGTCCGGCGAACAGAAAAGGAACCGGATTCCTGTACCCGCCCCTTTCCGGCACAGGCGGAAGAGGGGGTCGCGCAGTTCGGGACGTGCCTCGAGGAGGGGGCCAACGTTGTCGATGACCACGACGAGGGAGGGAGAGGTGCCTCCTGCGTGGCCGCTGGGCGATGCGGGATTTTCGCGGCGTCTCCGTTCGGTCTCCAGAGCGGCGAGCAGGCGGGGGAAGAGCGGGGAGTCGATCGCCATGCTGTGAACGGCGGTGACGACGTGCGGGAGGCTTCCCAGCCCGACGAAGGACGCGCCGCCGGAGAAGTCGGCGAACGCGAGGTTGGCCGTGGACGGGGAGTGGCTCAGGGCGAGGCTGAACAGCAGCGTCCGCAGGACGCGGTCACGTTCGGCGCGCGGGCCGATGATCAATCCATGCGGCCAATCGGGGCCGCCGTACAGGATGTCCACCCAGACCGGTCGGCCGGAGTCGTCGACGCCTACGGCGGTGGGGTGTGGGGGGCGGTCCCAGTCGTCGCCGATCAGGTCGTCGACGGCGGTGCCGAGGACGTCCAGGAGGTCTGTGGCGGGGGCGGGCTCGGGGACGGTGGCAGCCGGGACGGGTGCGGTGGGGGTGGTGAGGTGGGCGAAGTGGGGGGTGTCGGCGGTGAGGGTCAGGGGGCCGTCGGTGGTGGCGAGGAGGGCGCGGAAGGTCTCGGAGGTGGTGCCGGCGCGGCGCTCTATCTCGGCGGAGACGGCTTCGAGGACGCGGCGGGTGTGCTGGGCCTCGGGGCGCGGGAGGGTGTCGAGGAGGGCCTCGCGGGCGCCGGGGACGAACTCGTAGCGGATGTCGTCCAGCGGCCGGAGCAGCCCGCTGAGCAGGACCTCGGCGAGGCGGCCGGGGTCGGAGCCGCCGAGGACGCCGTGCTGGATGAGCCGCATCACCGGCAGGGACGGGACGGAGACGGCGACGTGCGCGGCGAGTTCGGCGGCGTCGGCGGAGGCGGTGGAGAGAAAGCGGCGGACGCGTTCGGCGACGGGCAGTTCGCGTTCCCGCCGGACGGGCGCCGACGGCGAAGGCCGGGACGGAAGGAAGGTGATCGCGGTGGGCTGCGGCCCGGAGCCGGACACCAGCCGTGCCCACGCGCCGAACCACCGGGGTGACACCTCCAGGACGGGGACGGGCACGCCGTCCGCCGGCCCGCCGTCGAACGGGTCGAAGCGCAGGCCGGTGTTGGGCCCGCCGGGGCGGGGGAGGACGGCGAGGCCGGGTGTGGTGGGGGCGGCGGTGCGGCGCCAGAGGCGTTCGGCGAGCGGCTGGAGGATGGCGGTGGGGCCGTTCTGCGCCCACCGCCGGACCGCGCGGGCGGGGTGCCCGTCCCACCAGTGGGGGCCGGAGCAGTCGCTGAGGAGGAGGACGGCGTGGCGTCCGGAGGCGTCCTGGACGGTGCCGGGGTCGCGGGGCGGTGCGCCGCCGCCGGAGGTGATGCGTCCGGCGGTGTCGAGGTGGGCGACGGTGACGTTGTGGAAGGCGCCCTGACGGACCAGGGCTTCGGCGAGTTCGCGGGCGAGGGGCCGCCATAGCCGCATGGTGGGGCCGGTGTCGACGACGAGGGTGAGGGTGAGCCAGCGTTCGGGGGCGGGGATGAGGACGGGTGTCCACAAGCGGGTGTCGGCGATGCGGGCGGCGGTGGCGTCCTCGTCGAGTTCCTGGCGGTGCCGGGACGGGACGCGCCGTTTGAGGGGGCGGAGGGCGCGCTGCACGCCGAGCGGGTCGGGCAGCATCGGCGCGGTCGGGACGAGCACTTCGGTGGCGGGTCCGGTGTCCGTCACGGAACCCGCGGAGGGGGCGGGACGCGGATGCAGCGTGGTGCGCGGTTCGGGGACGCGTGCGGGCGGCGGTTCGACCGTTCGCGGCTCGGCGGGTGGCGGGACGACCTCGTCCGGAACCGGTACGGGGGCGGGCTCCGGCTCCGACGGGGAGGCGGGCGTGATGTGGCCGGCGAGCCACAGCATCTCGCTCAGTTCCAGCGCGTCCGGAGGGTCTCCCGAGACGGCGCCGAGGGTGTCTCGGAGCCGGTCAATCGTCATCGATCGGGCCTGCCAGCCGGCGCATGATGCGGTCGGCGAGCGCCTCGCGGTCACCGGCGCCGGCGTGCCGGCACAGGTAGACGGCGTTGAGGAGCTGGTCGGTGGCGAGGGTGCCGGAGGCGGACCGTTCGAAGAAGCGGCTTACGAGGTCCTCGCTCTGGTCGGCGAGTTCGCCGAGGTGCTCGCGGACGATCGCGGACAGTTCGGCCTTGTCGGCGGGCTGGTGGAGCTCGACGGTGACGCAGCGGCGCAGGAACGCGGGCGGGAACTCGCGCTCGCCGTTGCTGGTCATCACGACCAGCGGGAACGCGTTGCAGCGGACGGTCCCGGCGGTGACGGTGACGCGGGCTCCGGCGCCGTCGGCGGTCATGACCTCGGCGGACGGGTCGGCGCGCCGGGTCAGCTCGGGGATCTCGTACTCGCCCTTCTCGAAGACGGTGAGCAGGTCGTTGGGCAGGTCGATGTCGCTCTTGTCGATCTCGTCGACGAGCAGGACGCGCGGCCGGGCGTAGGGGAGCAGCGCGGTGCCGAGCGGCCCGAGCCGGATGTAGCGGCCGATGTCCTCGTCGGTCGCGGGGGCGTCGCCGTCGCGGGCGGCGTACAGCCGGGTGAGCGGGTCGTACTGGTAGAGGCCGTCGCGGAGCGTGGTGCGTGAAGTGATGGGCCAGTGCAGGACAGGGCCGAGGCCGAGTTCGTGCGCGACCGCGTAGGCGAGCGTGGACTTGCCGGTGCCGGGCGGTCCGGTGACGAGCAGCGGGCGCCGCAGGTACAGGGCGGCGTTGACCTGCTGGACGGCGTCGTCCGACGGCCGGTACGTGGTGGCCTGGTGCCTGTTGCCCGACTCGCCGTCGGACGGGGGCAGGACGGGGCCGCCGTCGAAGTCGCGCCACGGCGGGGGCGGCGGGAGCCGGTCGATGCCGTCGTGGGGGCGACGGCTCCCCGTGTAGAGCAGCCAGTCGGGCACCTATACCTCCATGGCGAGCGGCGGGTCGGGGAGGCGGGACGGGTCGTCCCACAGCAGGGTGAGTTCGCGGCCGCAGTGCGGCTCGTCCTTCGGCGCCTGCAGGGCCTCCTTGCGCAGGTCGAGGGCGATGCGGGGCAGGTCGGCGGGCGGCGCGCCGGCGATGGCGGCGGTGAGGGAGGCGGCGGCGCGGTGGCCGCGGCAGTCGTGGTGCGCGGCGTCGGTGCAGGAGGTGCGGGGCCACAGCATGACGGGGACGCCGTTGTTGAGCGCGGCGGTGAGCCAGCTGCGCAGCGGGCGGGCGCCGTAGACCAGGACGCAGTAGTCGGTGTTGGCCTCGAGCCAGTCGTGGAAGGCGCTGCCCTTGCGGGGCGCGTCGCAGCCGACGCGGCGGGGGTCGCTGCGGCCGCGGCCGGTGAGCACCCGCCACCGCTGGTGCGCCTGGTCGCGCCGGATGGAGTCGGGCCGCAGCCGGTCGACGTCCCGGACGACCACCGGGTACATCCGCATGGGGATCTTGTTGCGGGCGTCGACGTACCACTGCTCGAACGGCTTGCCGAGCCAGCTCTCCGGCACCGCGAACTCGATCATCCACCGGCGTCCGATGACGGCCTGGCGGGTGCGGGCGACGGCGTCCTGCACGGCGCCGCGGACCTCGCCCTCGGGGACGCGGACGGTGGGCTGCGAAGGCCCCTCGGCGCCGTTGATCCAGGTGTGCACGGTGAGGTCGTAGGAGCGGTCGAAGGTGAGCCGTTCCAGCCGGACGATGATGGACGCGGGTTCCTCTTCGGCCTCGCCGGGGGCGGGGCGCAGATGGCGCGCCGTCCAGGCGTCGAGCTTGCCGCGGCGGGCTCCGGGCAGGTGGCGGCCGAGGGCGGTGAGGTAGCGGGCGAGCCGGTCGGGGTCGTGCGGCCAGCCTTCGGCGACGTACCGGACGGACGCCCACGCGGAGCGGAACTCCTCGCGGGGCGGGCGTCCGGCGGCGCGTTCGAGGTCGGCGGCGAGCGGGCCGGAGTACGGGATGCCGTCGAGGATGCGGCGCAGGTCGCCGCGGGCGTCGGGGGTGAGCCAGCGCAGCGGCAGGACGTCGTCGAGTTCCTCCCAGTGCGTGCGGATCCGGGAGAGCGGCAGCATCCAGCCGAGCTCGGCGCGGTCGTGGTCGCCGAGTTCGGCGTTGGTGACCATCCCGACGACGGTTCCGGTCGCCGTGTCGTACACGGCGGAGCCGCTGTACCCCTCCTCCAGTGCGTAGCCGGGTGCCGTCTGCAGCTGCCACCACTCCTGTTTCACGAGCCAGTGCGGGTCGGTGGTGATGGTGGCGTACCGCTCGTTGTCGTCGCTGCGGATGGGGAACCCGTACACGCCGAGCGTGCGCCCGCCGCCGGCCAGTTCGGGGACGTCCTCGGGATCGGCGAGCCGCGCCGGTTCGTACGGGACGGGTTCGGCCAGCTCCAGCACCGCCACGTCGCCGTCGTCGCCGAGCCGCCGCCAGCCGCCGCGCGCGACGACCTTGGCGGGCAGGTCCTCGCGCAGGCCGGGGAACCCGACCCGCGCCTCGTCCAGGCCCAGGACGGTGTGCGCGCAGGTCAGCAGCCGGGTCGGGGTGACGAGGAACGCGGCGCCGAGCTTGCCGCGGTCGCGCGTCCCGACCCAGGCGCGCCACTGCCAGTCGTCCACCTACTCCTCCCCGGCGCCGGCCTTCGGCTCGCCCCAGGTCAGCTTGACCTTCAGGTGCCCCTCCACGGACGTCTTGGCGATGACGGCGCCGGCGACGGCGTTCAGCTTCACCCCGAACTCCAGCTCGACCGCGTCGGGGTTCAGGTCGCCGCCGCGCAGCGCGGCGAGCGCGGCCTCGGCGGCGTCCCGGACGTGCTGGAACGCGTCCTCGAACTTGGCGCCGGCGTCGTGGACGAGTCCGTCGCCGCGCGCCACCGACCGCATGCCCGGTTCGGTGGAGTCGGTCTCGACGACGATGGTGCCGTGCTCGGTCCGCCAGCGCACCAGCTCGTTCACGTCCGCGTCCCCCTAGGCCCTCGGCGTCGCACCGTCCCGCCAATCTAACAAGATCACCAAGTGCGGGCCGGGAGACGGCCATACTTTCCGGGGCGGCGTGCTGGCCATAGGAGGACACGGTGATCACGGTCGATCAGGTGCGGGCGCTCGCGGTGACGCTGCCCCGCACGTCGGAGCATCTCATCAGGGACCGGGTGAAGTTCCGGGTCGGCTCGATCGTCTATGTCGCGTTCTCGCGGGACGAGACGGTGATGGGGTTCGCGTTCCCGAAGGAGGAGCGGGCGGCGCTGGTGGCGTCCGAGCCGGGCAGGTTCCGGCTGCCCGGCGAGTCGGACCTGCGGTTCAACTGGGTCGAGGCGTGGACGGCGGCGCTGGACGAGCCGGAGATGGGCGAGCTGGTCGTCGAGGCGTGGCGGATGGTCGTCCCGAAGAAGGTCGCCGCCGCGCGCCTCGGCTCATGACGCGAGCGCCGCGCCGAGCGGCGGCGCGGCGAGCGGCGGCGCGGCGAGCGGCGGCGCGGCGAGGCCGGTGCGCAGCGCCGTGAGCCAGTGCCGGGTGGTGCGCCGCGCCAGGTCGGTGTCCGGCGCGTACGCCTCGAACAGGTGCCACGCGCCCGGCACGTCCTTCGTCTCGACGGGCACGCCGGCCTCGCTCAGCCGCCGCGCGTAGTCCAGGCCCTCGTCGCGCAGCGGGTCGAGCCCGCAGGTCAGGACGTAGGCGGGCGGCAGCCCGGTCAGGTCGTCCGCCCGGGCCGGGGCCGCGTAGGAGGAGACGGCGCCGGCCGGCAGGTAGGCGTCCCACATTGCGCGGGTCTTGGCGTGGTTGGTGAAGCGCGGGTCGGTGATGCGGCGGGCGGACGGGGTGGCGAGCCGGTCGTCCAGACACGGGATCAGCAGGGTCTGGAACGCGATGGCGGGCCCGCCGCGGTCGCGCGCCGCGAGGCACAGCGCGGCGGACAGGCAGCCGCCCGCCGACGCGCCCGCCACCGCGATCCGCGCCGGGTCGGCGCCCAGGGCGGCGGCGTTCGCGGACAGCCAGCACAGCACGGCGTAGCAGTCCTCGAACCCGGCGGGGAACGGGTGCTCGGGCACCAGCCGGTAGTGGACGTTCACGACGAGCGAGCCGGTCTCGGCGCAGACGTCGCGCGCCATCGGGCTGGGCCCGTCGAGTTCGCCGTAGCTGAACCCGCCGCCGTGGATGTAGAGGACGGCGGGCAGCGGGCCGGGTGCGGCGCCGGCGCCGGCGTCGGCCGGGCGGAGGATCTGCACGGGGACCGCGTTGCCGTCCGGCCCGGGGACGGTCGTCTCCTCGATGAGCACGGTGCGGTCGTCGGGTCGCATCCGCGGCGCCATCAGCGCCTTGAACCCGGCGCGGGTCGCCTCGATGTCGGCGAGCGGGTCGTCGGCCCTCGGTGCCATCCGGGCGAGGACTCCGGCGAGCTCGGGGTGGACGTTCATGCGCGCTCCCTAACCATCTCATTGATACGGTCTCAGTGGCATGGACGATATGGTCTCGCTGAGACGGTGTCAAGGCGCCGGCGAGCGAGGAGGAGGTCGCATGGAGGAACACGGCGTGCAGGCGTACGCGGTGCTCGGGCTGATCGCCCGGCACGGGCCCATGACCCCCTACGAGCTGAAGGCGCGCGTCGAGGAGAGCGTCGAGCCGTTCTGGCCGATCCCGCACGCGCAGCTCTACCGGATCCCCGCCCGCCTCGCCGCCGACGGCCTGCTCCGCGAGGAGACCGAGGAGGGCGGGCGCCGCCGCCGCGTCTTCCACCTCACCGCCGCCGGCCGCGACGCCCTCCGCCGCTGGCTCGCCGACCCCGGCGGCCCGCGGATCGAGACCCGCGACCCCGCGCAGCTGAAGCTGTTCTTCGCCGACCTCGGCGACCCCGGCGACGTCGTCGCGCTCGCCCGCGAGCAGGCCGCGCTGCACCGCCGCTGGCTCGCCGGCTACCGCGAGCGCCGCGCCGCCCTCGACCCGTCCGACGAGGTCAGGCTGACCTCACGGGCCCGCATCCTCAAGCTCGGCATCATGCACGAGCAGGCGTACGCCGAGTTCTGGGAGCACCTCGCCGAGCACCCGGACGACCTCGACCTCTAGTGCGGCGGCGGCTGCGGGACGATCGCGTTGCCGACGTCGCAGCCGCCCTCTCCCGGCATCCGCTGGATCCGCGACGGCACCCACACGCTGGTACTGCCGGGTGCGACCCGGCCGAGCGTGCAGTCCAGCGCGTCGTCCAGGTACGGGTAGGGGCGGACGGTCAGCGCCACGCCGACCACGTCCCCCTTCCGCTGGACCTCGACGCGGATCCCCGGGGCGAGGTGCAGGGACGCGACCGCCGCGCGGATCTTCGCCTCGTCCACCCGGCCGCCGGACCGGACGCGCGGCAGCGCCTTCCCGAGCCGCTCCGTCGGGATCTCCGGCGCCTTCGGCCACGGCTTGAACGTCAGCGGCGCGCCCGGCGGGCACGCCACCTCGCGCGTCCCGTACCGGCCCCATTCGGTCGTCGTGGAGAACCGCATCTCGTAGCAGCGCTTCACCGTGACCGGCTCGTCGTCGTCCCAGGTGGCGCCGGTGCCGGTCGTGCGGAGCACCAGCCGGATGCCCCGGCCCGCGGTGGACGTACCGGTCACCTTCATGACCTCGACGCCGTCGAGGCCGGCCGCGCGGTGCGCCACGTCCTGGGCCGGCCACACGCGCGAGGTGTAGAGCTTGTCGCCCGCCTTGTCGGCGTTCTTCCGCGCGTCCTTGGCGGCGTCGTCCTCGGCGCTGCCGCCGGACGCGGGGAACGGCGCCCCGCCGCAGCCCGCCAGGGCGAGACCGGCGGCGGACAGGGTGATCACGAGTCGGCGCATGCCACCACGATCGCCCGTCGCCGAACGCGGCGATATCCGCTCAAGTACTCATTGCGCGTCGAGAGTGACCGCGATCGGGCGGTGGTCGGAGTACGCCACCGGCTCGTTCGTCTGGTCGCGTCCGGTCAGGCCGGGCGTGACGAGCACCTGGTCGATCTGCTGGTCGGGACGCGGCGCCGCCGGGAACGTCGCGAACGGCCGCGCGGCCGCCAGCGCGTCGGTCAGCCCCGCGCCCAGCAGCACTTTCCACGGTGCGCTGCCCGGCTCCAGGTTCATGTCGCCCGCCATCACGACCTGCCGCCCGTCGCGCGCCGCGTCGCGGGCCAGCCGGGCGAGCTGCTCGGCCTGCCCGAGGTCCTTCCAGTCGTCCGGCGGCTGCGTGTGCGTCGCGATCACCGTGAGGTCGCGGCCCTTCCACCGCAGCCCCACCTGCAGCGCCTCCGCGCCCGTCGGCCCGCCCTTCACCAGCGGCGTGTTCCGGACGGACGTGACCGGCAGGTCGGTGAGCACCGCGTCGCCCCACACCTCGTCCCCGGCGGGCGCCCAGATTGCGCGCAGCCCGAGCCGCTCGGAGATCAGCCGCAGCGAGTCGCGGCCGCCGTTCAGCAGCCACGCCCGGTCCACCTCGCTGAGCACCACGACGTGCGGGCGCAGCTTCCGCAGCGCGTCCGCCTGGTCGGTGACGGTCATCGTCCCGTCCAGGCCGTAGCCCATCCGCAGGTTGTACGCGGCGAGCCGCAGCCCGCCGTCGTCCACCGGCCGCCACTTCGGCCCCGTGTCGCGCCACAGCGGGACGCCCGCGACCGCGACCACGGCGACCACCGCCGCGCCCGCCGCCCACACGCCGACCCCGTGCCGCTCCGCCGCGCGCGGCGCCCGGACGACCAGCGCCGCCACCCCGAGCGCCGTCACGACCGGGACCCAGCGGTTCGGCGTGCCCAGGTCGTAGGCGGAGTAGTAGGCGAACATCAGCACGACGAACAGCAGCCAGCCGCCCGCCATCGCCGCCCCGCACCTGCCCGGACGGTCCGGTCCGGGGACGCGCACCGCCCAGCCGAGGCACCCCGCGAGCGCGAGCTGCCCGACGACCTGCGCGCCGACCGTCCAGCCCGGTGAGACGCCGTGCACGCCGTCGACCGTCGCGCGGCCCATCGCGAACCCGAGCGCTGACAGCACCAGCCCCGCCGCCGGGACGAGCGGATGCCGCGTCCAGAACCGGGGGCTCGCCGCCACCGCCACCGACAGCACCGCCGTCGCCGCGATCACCGCCGCCGCGACCCCGCCCGACCAGCCCGCGCTCGCCTCAGCGTGTCCAGGGTTGCCGGTGTAGATGCCCCACAGCAGCACGGACAGCCCGGCGGCCAGCCACGCGCGCGGCGCCGCCGGCTCCCCGCCCTCGGTCTCCTTGTGCCGAACCAGCGTGACGGCGAACAGCGCGAGGTAGACGAGCAGCGGAACCCACGGGACGACCCCCGCCCGCCACACCAGGTCGATGCCCTCGATCGCCGCCTGCAGCGCCGTCGACACCGCCAGACCCGCCGCGAACCCGGTCATCGCGGGCACCGGCTCCCGCGCGGTCATCGCGGTGGCGACCAGCCAGACCAGCCCGGCGAGCAACCCGATGCTCGCGGTGTAGAGCTGCGCGTCGCCGCCGTCCGTCGCCTGCAGGACGATCCGCGCGACGATCAGCGCGGCGCCTCCGCCGACCGCCGGCCATCGCGACGGCACCAGCCGCGCCAGCGGCACGGTGAGGAAGGCGGCCACGAACCACGACAGCGCGTACGCGCCCATCACCTCGGCCGGCGTCTCGCCCGCGCTGCCGACCAGCGTGATCAGCGACGGCAGGAAGACCCGCAGCACGTCGGACAGGACGAGGACGCCGAACAGCACGTCGAACCGGATGCGCGCCAACGGGGCCTCCCTCAGCCAGAATGTGAAGGAGTCTCACGTATAGCCCGGTCCGGGCGCAATACCCCGCGGCGATCTTCGCGCGGCCGTCACGCCCCCGCCGGCTGAACCTCCGCCTCCTCCGGCTCCGCCCGCGTCGCCCCCGGCCCGTCCGCGACCTTCCGCCGCCCCCACGCCAGCGCCGCCGCGAAACACGCGAACGGCACCGCGGGCAGCATGTACCGGTAGTCGAAGTCCACCGTGACCGGCGGGACCGCCAGCAGCGTCACCGCCGGTACCCACAGCAGCGCGACCTCCTTGCGCCCGCGCCGCCGGAACATCCCCACGAGCCCCGCCAGCAGCACCGCGGCGAGCATCGTCCCCCGCACGAAAACGTGCTTCTGATAAGCGCGCAACCAGCCCGCGAACGGACCGACGATATGCGTCCTCCCCGACCCGTGCTCGTACTCCCGGACCACCGAGACCCGGTCCCCGCCCCCGACCAGCGGCAGCGGCTTCTCACCCTGCGCCCAAGGCCGCGTCGGGAAGTGGTACCGCGCCTCCGTACCGACCGTCGGATAATGGTGCCGGTTCCACGAGAACGTCCGGACGAAGAAGTCGTAGGAAACGGTCTTCACATAATCGAGCGGCTGCGTCCGGATCGCCCACAGCGCGAATTCCTGCGCCTGCTCGTTGGTCTTCTCGTCGAACGGCTTCCCGTTCGTCCACCCGGTCGGAGAGTTCTCCACCCAGATCTGATGCGACGCCGCGGGACGGCCCTCCGGCGCCCCGTACGGGCACAGATGCGCCAGCTCAGGCGGCGGCGTGTGCTTGTCGCAGTCCGCGAACGTGGACGTCCGCCCCCACAGGAAGATCCCGTCCACGCCGCTCATCCCGAACCGGCCGTAGTCCGAGTGGTACCAGACCGCGTAGCCGCCCAGCGGCACCACGAACGCCGCCGCCAGCACCGCGAACGACGTCCACCGCGCCCGCCGCAGCAGCAGGTACAGCAGCGCGATCACGAACAGCGGCGCCCCCACCGTCCGGGTGACCGCCGCCACCCCCAGCAGCGCCCCCACCAGCCCGGCCCGCCGCCACCCGGCCGCCCCCGGCCGCGCCAGCAGCAGCATCGCCCCGAGGATCAGCACGGTGAACACCGTGTCCGACAGGACCAGATGCTCCAGCTCCGCCTGGTAGGCGTCCAGCAGCAGCGGCGCGACGGCCAGCGCCGCCACCCACCGCCTGACCTCGAAGTTCCGGACCAGCACCCGGTACCCGACGACCGCGATCCCCACGACCGCCGCATGCTGGAGCGCCGTCACCAGCGCCAGGCTGTGCAACGGCTTCAGCCCCCACAGGAACAGCCCGTACCCGGACGGCCTGAGCGGGTGCGGGAACGGCCCGTCCGCGATCCGCAGGAAGTCGAAGCTGTCGTTGAAGAACAGCGCCGGCGGGAACCCCAGCACCACGAACACCCGCAGCACGATCCCCGCCAGCAGCAGCACCGAGAACAACCGGTTGCCCGCGACCGCGGCGCGCACCGGCCCGAACCTCAGGCGGCCGAAAAGAGCGGAGAGCAACACCGGGACCCTAACTGTGGACGACGGCGCCACGATAGCGCCTGTCCCGCGAGCCCCCACAACGATCACCGACCCCACCACCGCCCCCGCCCCCGCCCCGGACCAGCGCCAATCCGCCGCAACGCCCAAAGGTCTCGACCTCGGCGACGCCACGGGACCCGGCCGCCGCCTCAGCCGTCGAGCACCTGGATCATCGGCAACCGCCCCTGTGCGAACGCCCCGGCCGCCTCCGGTGCGATGGGCTTGTTGTTCTGCGTCGTGCGCATCATCTTGACCGGTGCATACGGCGTCACCAGGTACTTCCCGGGAGCAAGGAGGTCCTTGTCAGGGAGAGCGATCGTGCGGGTCTCCGTCCACCTGCTCTGGTACGCGCATTCCGACGGGACGAACGGCTGGGACTCACCGGCTATCGTCCTTGCCGCTGGTAGGTAGACGCCGTCTGCCTTCTTGGGGAGCTCCTTGGCCTTGGCCGGTGGCACGCGGTAGAACGCGATGAAGTCCTCGTTCTTCAAGCCGAGCTGTTCTGACGCTTCGCCGATGCCGAAGTTGTAGGCGTTCGTCTTGGGAAGTTCGCCTTCCTTGCCCAGGCATTGGCGTCGGCCGCCGGGGAGGTAGTAGGCACCGCCCACGGTGCGCGCTCGGAATTGGAAGACCAACCGCACCTCGGTACCGGGCTTCGCTCTCGCGGGCTTGACGGTGATCTTCAAGTCGATGTACGGAGTCTCGGCCGCGGGCATATTCGGCTGGCCGAGGAGGACTCCAGGCCGGGTGAAGGCGGCATGGACCGCGCCATGGCTCTCCCCGCCGACGCCGGGCCCGGGCCAGAAGTACCAGGCGACCGCCGCGGCGCCGACTCCCGCAGCGGCAAGGCCTGCGGCGCCCTTGGTCCCGCCTATCTTGGCGAGCACGCCCTTGGACGTCGAGGCGCCGGCCTTGGCGGCGGCGTCCGCTGATGCCGCACTCTGCATATAGCCCGCCGCGGCATGACTGGCCACTCCCGAGGCCACCGCTCCAACGCCCGTGGATGAGGCGCCGTGGGCGAGCAGCGCGCCGCCGAGCACGGCGAGGGGGACTGCGGTTCCCACTGCCGCTGCCACCGCGCCGAGCGCTATGACGCCTCGCCGCTCCCAATCCGGCCCGTACTCGCGGACGGCGAGGGCCTCGAGTTCGCTGACGAATTCGTGGGCGTTCCAGGCTCGCTCCGCGGGGTTCTTCGCCAGCCCGCGCTGGACGAGTGGACGCAACGGTTCGGGTACCTGGGCCAGAGGTACCGGCGCGGTGGTGTGCTCGGCTCTGAGGGCTTCCGCGGTCGTCCCCTGGAAGGGCTTCTTGCCGCTGACGCATTCCACGAATACGCAGGTCGCCGCGTAGAGGTCCGTCGCGGGAGTGGCGGGCTCGCCCTCCCACTGCTCAGGTGCCATGTATGCGGGCGTCCCGGCCTGGTCCCCTTGTCCGGTCAGGACGGCGATGCCGAAGTCGATCAGTTTGCTCTGCCCGTCGTCCTGGACGAGCACGTTCGCCGGCTTGTAGTCGCGATGGACGACGCCCACCGCATGCGCCGCCGCCAGACCGAGCAGAGAGCCCTTCAGCATCGTCAGCGCGGATTCGGGCGCCAGCGGCTCATCGTGCTCGTCCAGCACTCGCCGCAGCGTCCGCCCGGGCACCGCCTCGAGGACGATCGCGGCTCCCTGCGGCGATTCCACGTAGTAGAAGAGCCGCGCGACATGGGGATCGGCCACGCGTCTGAGGAGTTCGGCCTCGCTCCTGAAGGTCATCCGCGCGCCGGTGTTCGCCAGCAGACCCGGAGCCAGGTACTTGATCGCGACTGCGGGGCCACCCGTGTGATGACGGGCGAGGACGACCCTTCCCTGGGCGCCCGAGCCCAACTGCTCGACCTGGACGTAGCCGGGGACCTCCCAGCCGGGCGAATCGTCCCTCACTGGCTCGTTGTCGTCTGGATCTCACCGACGGTGAGCGGCGTGAGCGGAGAGGTGCGGCTCTGCTGGGGCAGATCCCCGCCGTGGCCCTGGCAGTCATCGCCTTCGCAGGTCCAGTCGATGTTCCAGTTGATGGTCGCGGTGATCTGATAGGCGCCGCCGGGCTTAGCGGCGGACGAGCGCTGGTAGGTGTAGGTGCAGGTCCTGCCGTTCTCGCTGCCTGCGTTCTCGCAGGTCTGGATGATCGTGTCCTGGCCCATGGGCTTGCCCAGGTTCCAGGTGACCGACGCCGGGGTCGCTACCGCCTGGACCGTCTGCGCACCGGCCGACACCTTGTCGGTCTTCACGACCTTGAAGCCGCCCACCCATAGTGAGGTCTTCACCCGCACGTAGGTCTTTCCCTTGGGAGCGGTATGGGCGGAGGGGACCGGGAACGAGGCGGTGGTCAACGCCTCCTCCACCAGCGTTTGCGTGTTGGCCGGCGCCGGGGCCAAGGGGGCGTTGCCTCCAGGCACAGGAGCGACGCCGATGGCCTGGTTGGGGGTCAACCCCTCGGGCGGAGGCGGCGCCACCGGGCCCGAGTCGCCGCCGGATCCTCCACCCGAGCCTCCGCCGCCTCCTCCCGACCCTCCTGGCCTGGTGGACGTCGGATTGCAGACCAGCTTGCCCGAGGGGCTCACCCAGCAGGTCGAGGCGTGGGCGGACGCGGTGACCAGCAATGGGGCGAGCAGGGTCGTCGTCGCGATGACGCCGGCGAGCGTGCGGCGGCCCGTGGGGGTGTGGACGGACATCGCGTGTCCTTCGCTGCGGGAGGTCAGCATGAGCGGTCCCGGGTGGTCGCGGCGACCTTCCAGGTACCCGAGTCGTACTGGACGGTCGTCCGGTAGATGTAGGCGCCGCCTTGCCCTCCGCCTGTCCGTTTGCCCGTCTTGGCGGAGTAGCGGTAGCCGGCGAGGGTGTTCACGCAGTCGATGACGTAGATCTTGCTGCCGTCCTTCGACTGAGCGTAGACACGTGGATTCAGCGTGTTCGTGAACCGCCAGACCTCGCCTTTTTCCTTGGTGGACTGGATGTCCTTGGTTAGTTGGGCGAGGAGGGGGTCCATGGCGACGGCGGGGAGGGCGCTGGGGTCGTTGGTGGCGTAGGCCTGCTTGTAGGCGGCCTGGTAGTCGCGGTAGCGCTGGAGGACCGTCTTGTAGAGCTGCGCGGTCGGCACGGCGGACGGGGCGGGCGCGGCGGTGGCGGGGGCGGTGGCGCCGGTGTCGAAGGTGCCTTCGGGTTTGAGGGCACCGGACGACGGGTGGGACGTGCCGCAGCCCGTGAGGAGGGCGAGCGGGAGCGCGGCCAGGGGAATCGCGGCGCGGCGGAGCCGTGGCGGGGAGGAACGTACCAACCGGGCGCGCATCGCCATCCCTGAGCGGCAGCCGACAACGGGGCGGAATACGCGCGAAAGCTTACAGAGATGGGTGTGGCGAGAAAAGGGATTCGTTGCGAGGCGTTGACCTCGATCTTGGTTGAGGTTGCATGGTGGAGCGACGCAACGTGAGGGGAGGGACGCCGTGCGCGCGGTGTGGCTGAGGGAGTTCGGTGGTCCGGAGGTGCTGGTGCCGGGGGAGGCGCCGGATCCGGTTCCGGGGGACGGGCAGGTGCTCGTCGAGGTGGAGTACGCGAATGTCACCTTCGTGGAGACGCAGATGCGGTCGGGGAACGGACCGCAGCCGTTCACGCCGGGGCTGCCGATGGTCCCGGGGAACGGTGTCGGCGGGACGGTGGCGGCGGTCGGGCCTGGGGCCGACCCGGGTCTGGTGGGGCGGCGGGTCGTGAGCGGGATGGGCGGGTCCGGCGGGTACGCGGAGCTGGCGGTGGTGGACGCGCGGGGCCTGTTCGAGGTGCCGGACGGGTTGCCGTTGGACGAGGCGGTCGCGCTGCTCGCCGATGGGCGGACGGCGACGCTGATGATGTGGGCGGCGCGTCCGGCGGCGGGGGAGCGGGTGCTGGTGGAGGCGGCGGCGGGCGGGGTGGGGACGCTGCTCGTCCAGCTCGCGAAGGCGGCGGGTGCGGTGGTGGTCGCGGCGGCCGGAGGAACGCATAAGGCGGAGATCGCGCTGGGGCTGGGCGCGGACGAGGCGGTCGACTACCGGGAGCCGGGCTGGAGCGAGAAGGTCGAGCCGGTGGACGTGGTGTTCGACGGGGTCGGCGGGGACGTGGCGCGGGAGGCGTTCACGCTGCTCCGCGCGGGCGGCCGGATGGTGAGCTTCGGTCTGGCGAGCGGCGAGTGGGCCGACGTCCCGGAGGAGGCGGCGCGGGCGAGAGAGGTCGCGCTGCTCCGGCCGCGGCCGGAGCCGCAGGAGATGAGGGACGCGACCGAGAGCGCGCTGCGGGAGGCGGCCGCGGGGAGGCTGCGGCCGGTGATCGGGCAGCGGTTCCCGCTCCGGAACGCGGCCGACGCGCATGCCGCGATCCAGTCGCGGGCGACGACCGGGAAGACGTTGCTGGAGGTCAGGGGAGCTTGGTGAGGAAGGTGCGCAGGGCGGCCTCGTAGCGCGACGGGTCGACGTTCCACGCCTCGGTGTGGTCGCCCTGCGCGGCGATGTGGGTGACCATGCCGGGCGGGGCCGTCCGGGCGAACGCGAAGGCGGGGCGGTTGGCGACGACGGCGTCGTCGGCGGTGGTGAACAGCAGCGTCGGCGTCCGCAGCTTGGGCGCGTAGCGGCGCTGGTCGTAGTCCTTCAGGTCGATGCCGATGCGGCGCTGGAGGACGGCCTTGGCGACGCCGGTGACGAACCGCGGCAGGTGGCGGGCGTCGCCCTGCTTGTCGAGGGTGGCGTCCCAGTCCATGACGGGGGAGTCGAGGACGACGCCGCGGACGAACGACGGGTCGTGCCGCAGGGCCGTCATGACCATCGCGCCGCCCATCGACCATCCGTACAGGACGACTCCGGTGGCGCCGTTCGCGCGCGCGTACGAGACGGCGGACGCGACGTCGTTCCATTCGGTGTCGCCGAGGTGGTTCTTGTGGTCGCGGGACTTGGGGGCGCCGACGTCGTTGCGGTACGCGATCGACAGCATGGGCAGGCCGAGGCCGTGGACGGTCCGCATGGCGCGGAACGTCTCGGCCTTGTCGGCGTTGCGTCCGTGCACGGCGATGACCCAGGTGCCCTTGGGGGACGTGCCGGGCAGCAGCCAGGCGGGCATCGGGCCGAGCTTGGTCGGGTATGTGACGTCCTTGAAGTCGAGCCCGAGCGCCGATCGCGGGTCGCCGGAGTAGACCCAGTGGTCGATGCCGGCCGCGTTGCCCTTGACGAGCGTCCCGTGGGAGACGGACACGACCTTCCGGACGACATGGTCCTCGCCGCCGCCGACGACGGGTCCGAGCAGGGCGCGGCCGCCGTGCTTCCAGACCAGCGCCCAGGTGCCGGGCCGCTCCGTCTCGGGTTCGCGGGGGAGCGTGACGGTGCCGGCGGACGCGTCCTCGATGGTGAACGGGTACTCGGCGCTGTGGTCGACCTCGGTGGCGACGCCGGCGAAGTACCAGCCGATGCCGCCGACGGCCGCGCACAGCAGCACGGCGAGCGCGGCGATCGTCGCCATCAGGGCGCGGGCACGGCGCCGCCGCCGCTTGGGGGCCGGGCGGCCGGGCGGCGCGGGGACCTCGGACTCGGGGGCATCGGTGGACACGACATAGGACGTTAGCCCACGTCCGGGTGGGCTCCGGGCGGTCCGGCGGGCATGCCCCCGAGCGTCCGCGAACGGCGGGTCCCGCCGCAATGGGTCGATCCGTGCGGTTAACCTGCCGCTCAGGTTCCATCGGGTTCGCATGAGGGGACGCGCGGGTGACGGGGCAGAGCGAGCGGATCGCGGAGATCGAGGAGCGGATCGTCCGGTTTTCGCGGCAGACCGCGCCGCCGCGCTGGCGCCGCATCGACCTGCGGTGCGCGGCGACCGTGGTGGCGAGCGATGTGCGGCTGACGATGCTGACCGGCGAGAACGCGGTGGTGCCGGCGGAGGTCGTCCCGGACGAGCTGTCGGCGCTGCTGACGGAGCTGCGGCGCGCGCACTACCTGTCGGAGCAGGGCACCTGGTTCTCGATGCTGGCGATCGTCGAGCCCGATGCGGCACTGTTCCTCTACAACGACGAGTTCGACCCGGACTGGGACCCGCCCGCGTCCGTGGAGGCGTGGCGGCGCGACCAGATCGTGATGCCGCGCGACGGTGCGAACGTGCCGGGCTGGCTGCGCGACCGGATGGACGGCCGGGAGCCGTCGGGGCCCGCCGAGTGGCCGGCGCCGGCCGCACTGGACCCCGTCGAGCAGACGGAGCTGCTGGCGGGGCCGTTCACGGTGCTGGTCGCCGACCACGCGCCGCCGTTCTGGGAGCGGATCACCGGGCACTGCCAGGTGGTCGGCGGGCATGTGGAGTTCCCGCCGATGGCCGTGCGGAAGGCGGACGGGACGACCGGGACCTGGACGCCGCCCGCCGTCGCAGCGGGCCTGCTCGACCGGCTGCGCGCCGGGACGCACGCGTTCCAGGGCTCCACGTGGTCCCGGATCGACGTCGAGGTCGTGTACGCGGACGGCGCCGTCCGGTGCCGCGCCTCCTTCACGTACGACGAGGAACCCCGCTGGGACACCGAGCCGTCCGCGGACGACGTGCGGCGCGAGCTGGAGCGGCTCCCGCGCCGCGACGTCCCCGAGTGGATGACGCGCCGCCTCGGCCCCGCGCCGGTCGCGCCTCCGCCGCCCACCCGGTTCGAGAGCCCCGTCCGCAAGGCCCGCGTGTTCGACCGGGCCGGGGCGGACGGCGGGCCGCCCACGGTGTCGCGGCCACCCGTCCCGCCGGACGAGACCGACCGCGTCGTCCGGTACCTGGAGGACGCGCCGACCGTCATGGCGGCCCGGTCCAGCGCCCCCGACCTGCTCGACCCGTCGCGCGGCGAGGCCGTCCCGCTCACCTTCCACACCGACGGCGCGTGGGTGTGGTCGGGCGCCGTCGGCTACTACCTGCGCGAACACGGCGTCGCACCGGAGCCGGACCTGGTCGCGCACATCCGCGCGCACCGGTTCGCGGTCGCGGCCGTCGGCGACGACGCGATGGACGCCGCGACCGCCGCCGCGATGGGACGGACCGCGCCGCGCGGCATCCGCACGGAACCGGAGCCGGAGCAGTGGCTCACGCTCCTGCAGAACCGCCTGGACGCCCTCCAGGTCGACCGCGCGCGCTACCGCCTGCGCGGCGAGGATGAGGGAGCCTGGTGCCTCGTCCAGGAGAAGACGGGCTGGACGGTCTTCCACCTCGAAAACGGTGAACGCACCCGGCAGGCCGCCTTCGATGACGGGGAACAGGCCGCCGCGTACCTCCTCGGCAGTCTCCTCATGGTGGTGCCGCAGCAGCCGACCATAGAGATCCCGTCGATCCAGCCGCTCAAGGGGGAGCCGCCGCTCTCTCTCTTGCGCGACCGCCAGATCACCGAGCTTCCCGCAGGAACCGAGGTGGACCGCTACGGAGGCCACGGCGGGAACACCGCCTACGCCGCGCGCACACCATTCGCCCAACGCTCCCTGCCCGCCGACTGGCAGGAACGCGAGTACCACGTGTACCGGCTACTGCGCCCCTTGCAGGCCCTCACCGGCACGGCCGTCCCGTGGTTCGACCAGCCCGGCGGTGGCACGGCGTACGTCTTCGAGCGCTCGATCGCCTACCTCCTGGCCGACGGCACCCTCCTAGAGGTCCACGCCTGACCCACCGCTGTTAGGCGGCGCCTATGGCGGCGACCAGGCCGAGGGCCAGGGTCAGGTCGAGGTGGATGAACGTCTCCAGCTTCGCGCCCGGCGGGACGTCCGGGTCCGCGGCGATCTCGTCGAGGACGGCCAGCGCGGCGGGGCTGTCGAGGTCGTCGCCGAGCGCCCGCTCCGCCTTGCGCGCGTAGTCGCGGTCCAACGGACGGCCCGGGCCGCGCGCCCAGCCCGCGACGAGGCTGCGCCATGCGTCCAGCCGGGCGGCGGCGGTCATGAACCGGGCCGCCGTCAGTTCGAGCGGGTCCCGGTAGGGCGTCTCCAGTATCGCCAGGCGCGCCGCGAGCGGGTCCATGCTCGCGTTCGCCATGACCGGGTACCAGTCGCCGCTCTCGTACGGGACGAGCATCCAGGGCGCGTCCACGTCGACGTTCGTCGTCGAGGCGACGTAGAGGTCGGCCGCGGGCGGCGGCGCGTCCCAGTCGAGGAGCTCGAACGGGGCGATGTTGTAGTCGGTCCAGTCGCGGTCGGGGACCGACAGGTCCGGCGAGGACGCCACCGGCACCTGGCGCCCGGCGCGCTCGCCGACCCGCCGCAGCAGGTCGGCGACCACGAGCGCGCGGAGCCCGGCCCCCTCGAGGAGTTGGACGCGCAGGACCCGCCCCGGCGGGACCTCTTCGGCCCGCCCGGTGCGATGGTCGTAGAGCCGCATACCCCCAACCCTAAGCAACCCGCGCGAACCGCCCGCCTTCCGGCCCCCGGTCGGCGGGCTCGCCCGTCAGTGCGGGGACGCGTCGGGCCCGGCCGCACCGGCCGGAGCGGGCGCCGGACCAGCCGCGGGAGCAGCCCCAGGCGCGGGAGCGGGAGCCGGCGGCGGCTCGGGCGCCGCGGCGGACGACGGGGCGGGCGGGGCCTCGGGCATCGGCGGCGCGTCCGGCTTGCGGACGGCCGCGAACCGCAGCCGCACGTAGTCGGCGACCCAGCCGGACTCGCGGCGCAGCGCCGGTGCGGCGAGGTCGTTCACCCGGCTGAGCAGCGGCTCGACCAGTTCCGGCGGGACGTCGGCGAGGGCGCGCGCGGCGTAGGCGCGGACCCAGTCGGCGGCGCCGTTCGGCCCCTCGGTCATCTGGCTCGGCCGCTCGGCGTGCTCCAGCAGCCGCAGCGAGAAGCCGGCCTCCTCCAGCTTGGTCGCGTACTCGGCGGGGCTCGGGAAGTACCAGGGCAGCTCGGGCTCGCCGAGGCCGAAGACCCGCCAGGCGGTCTGCATCGCGGCGACCAGCTCGGCGCAGTTGCCCTCGCCGCCGAGCTCGCCGACGAACCGGCCGCCGGGCCGCAGTGCCGCGTGCACCTGCGCGATCACCGCGTCCGGGTCGCGGGTCATCCAGTGCAGCGCTGCGTTGGAGGCGACGGCGTCGCACGGGTCGCTGATGCTGAAGGTGTGCGCGTCGCCCAGCATGAAGGAGACGCCCGGGTTCAGCGCGCTCGCCTGGGCGACCATGTCGGGGTTCCCGTCGATGCCCAGGACCTCGGCGCCGCGGGCGGCGATCTCCGCGCTGAACGCGCCGGTTCCGCAGCCGAGATCGATGATCCGTTCACCGGGCTGCGGGTCGAGCAGGTCGACCAGGGGCGCGCCGTGCGCGGAGACGTACCCGAAGGCGGAGTCGTACGTCACGGCCCAATTCACTGTCGTAATTTATCGGACATGGCTGCGGCGGGTGCGCGGTTCCCCCCGCTCAGGCCCGCCTCGTGACCTGCGTCACCGTGGCGCGTCCCGTATCGTCCGGGCCATGAAGAAGCCCGATGTCGTGCGGATCGTCGGCACCGAGCGGCCGGACGGCCTCGCCCTGCGCACCGCCGGGCTCAACGAGCACGGGCTGCCGGAGTTGAGCGCCGACGGGTTGCCGCCCTACCTCGGCCAGGGCTGGGCGCGCGTTCTCGGCGAGGCGGCGCGCGTGTTCGCCGCGACTCACGACTACCCGATGGAACTCACCCTCGTGCCGGACGTGACCGTCCGCCTGTGGCCGGACCAGAACGGCGGGATCATGCTGCTCCCGCCCGAGGACTACGTGGGCGGCCTGGACGCATGGCGCCGCCACGTCGTGCTGCGGCTGTTCCCCGAGGCCCGCGTCTGACCCGAGCGTTGCGTCTGACCTGAGCCTCGCTTCTGACCCGAGGCCCGGGTCGGGCGCGTCCCCGCCGGACTTCCTAGAATCGGATTCGGAAATCAGCCGGCGCGAGAAGGGGACGCACGTGGCCTACGCCGAGATCGAGTACGAGGTTCAGGACGGGATCGCCACGGTCACCCTGAACCGCCCCGACAAGATGAACGCCTACACGTTCACGATGCGCAACGAGATGCTCGACGTCTTCGACCGCATCGACGCCGACGACGACGTCCGGGCCGTCGTGGTGACCGGCGCGGGCCGGGCGTTCTGCGCGGGCGCCGACCTCAGCGGGGGCGGCGGCACCTTCGACAAGGAGAGGTCGAAGGACATGTTCGCCGGCGAGGACGACGTGCTGGAGGACGGCACCCCGCGCGACGGCGGCGGCACCGTCGCGCTGCGCATCGCGCGCTGCCTCAAGCCCGTCATCGGCGCGTTCAATGGCGCGGCGGTCGGGGTCGGCGTCACGATGACGCTGCCGATGGACGTCCGGCTGGCCAGTGAGAAGGCCAAGTTCGGGTTCGTGTTCGCGCGCCGCGGCATCGTCACCGAGGCCGCGTCGAGCTGGTTCCTGCCGCGCCTGGTCGGGATCGCGCAGGCGATGGAGTGGGCCGCGACCGGCCGCGTGTTCGACGCGCAGGAGGCCCTGGCCGGCGGCCTGGTCTCCCGCGTGTACGCGCCGGACGAGCTGCTCCCCGCCGCGTACGCGCTCGCCCGCGAGATCGCCGACAACACCTCGGCGGTGTCGGTCGCGACGATCCGCCGGCTGATGTGGTCGGGCCTGTCGAAGCCGTCCCCGTGGGACGCGCACGCCGCCGACTCGCGGCTGATGGCCGAGCTGGGCGGCGCCGCCGACGCCGTCGAGGGCGTCACGTCGTTCCTGGAGAAGCGCCCGGCCGCGTTCCCGATGCGCGTCAGCGAGGACCTGCCGGCGAACATCCCGGACTGGCCCGTCCGCTAGCCGCCGCAGCCGCCCGTACCGCGCGCCGCCCTCCCCCGGGGCGGCGCGCGAAGCATGCCGCCGAAGAGCAACATTTCCCTCACTACGGGTGGCGGCGGAGCCCGGTACGGGCTACATGATGGGGGATGCGTCCCCCCGGAGCGCCCCAAGGACGATCTCTACAATTCGGACCTTGGTGACGTGTGTTGCGAGTGAGGCGCAGGGTAAGAAGCGGCCCGAGGCAACACGTTACGGGGGTGCGTGGTGCGGATCAGGAATTTCGCGCGGACCAGGCAATTCATCGTCATCGCGGCCGGTCTCCTGCTCGTCTCGGGATGCGGCCACGCGGAGAAGAAGCAGGCCCGGACGGCCGGGCACCAGCTCGCGGCGGGCAAGAAGGCGCGCACGGCGCCGCGCCCGCAGCAGCCGCCGGCGCAGCGCAAGATCAACTGTGATCAGGTCAAGTGCGTCGCGCTGACCTTCGACGATGGCCCCGGCCCGTACACCGACGGGCTGCTCGACGTGCTGAAGAAGGAGGGCGTGCGCGCCACGTTCTTCCTCATCGGGCAGAACGTCCACGGCTTCCCGGCGGCGGTGCGCCGCGAGGTGATGGAGGGCCACGAGATCGGCGACCACAGCTGGAACCATCCGCAGCTCACCGCGATGTCGCTGCCCGCCGTCAAGGCGCAGATCCAGCGCACCCAGGACGCCATCGCCAAGGCGTCCGGCGGGATCAAGCCGACCATCATGCGGCCGCCGTACGGCGCGACGAACAAGCGCGTCGGGCAGACCATCGGGATGCCGCTGATCCTGTGGAGCGTCGACACCGAGGACTGGCGCTACCTGAACACCGCCCGCGACACCCGCGTCGGGATCAAGGAGCCGCAGGCCGGCGGCATCATCCTGTTCCACGACATCCACAAGCCGAGCGTGAAGGCGATCCCGGCGGTCATCGAGGGGCTGAAGAAGCGCGGCTTCACGTTCGTCACGGTGTCGGAGCTGTTCGAGAACCGGCAGCTGAAGCCGGGCCAGACCTACTCGGAACTGATGCCGCGGAAGACCGCGTCGCCGGCGCCCGTCACCGCGAGCCCGCCGCCCTCCGGCTCGCCCGCCGGTCCGGCGCCGAGCAGGTCGGGCGCCCGGCCGCAGCAGGCCGAAGGCCACTGACCAGGCTCGACGCGCAGCACGCGACCGCCGTCCCGGCGCCGTCAGACTCCGCGGCGCTTGGGCGGCGGCATGGGCGGGACGACCTTGCCGGCCACCACGATCTCCTCCGGGACCTCGACCAGTTCGCCGTTGCGGCGGCGCACCGAGAGGATCTTGCCGGACCAGGATTCGAGTACGCCCACCACGTCGCTGTACTCTCCCGTTGGCAGACGACGGCGCAGCGAGACCCGCTGACCCACGTCCGCGCTACTGATGGACACCACCAGGCGCGCGGCAAAGCGGCCAGACATGTGAGGACCCCCATGTCGAATCGACTGCGCGGTGGTGGCCATACTATTCACAGCGAGCTTGCGGTGAGCCGTGACGTGCGGCGGGGCCGGAAACCCGAGAGGAGTCACTGACGTGACCTACGTCATTGCGCAGCCCTGCGTGGACCTGCTCGACAAGGCATGCATCGAGGAGTGCCCGGTCGACTGCATCTACGAAGGGAAGCGTCAGCTCTACATCCACCCGGACGAGTGCGTCGACTGCGGTGCGTGCGAGCCGGTTTGCCCGGTTGAGGCCATCTACTACGAGGACGACGTCCCCGACCAGTGGAAGGACTTCTACAAGGTGAACGTGGAGTTCTTCGACGACCTGGGCTCGCCCGGCGGCGCCTCCAAGGTGGGCAAGATCGACAAGGACCACCCGATCGTCGCGGCGCTGCCCCCGCAGAGCCAGGAAGACTGAGAACGGGCTGAAACCGGCCGGCACGGCGGGTCGCGACCTTTCGGGAGCGTCCGGCCGGAAGGCCATCGCGGTTCAACGCGTCCGGGCCGTGGTCTACCGCGCACTCCGCGGGGGCCACGGCCTTGTTGATCTCCGGGACGTCGCTTCCGGGACGGTGATTCCGGGACGCCCGCGCGTCCCGTCGAGGAGGGCTGGGTCTTGTTCACGCTGCCGGACTTTCCGTGGGATCGGCTGGAGCCGTACAAGAAGCGCGCGGCCGAGCATCCGGACGGCATCGTCGACCTGTCGGTCGGCACGCCCGTGGACCCGACGCCCGACGCCGTCCGCAAGGCGCTCGCCGAGGCGTCCGACGCGCCCGGCTACCCCGCCACCTACGGCACGCCGGAACTGCGCGAGTCGGTCGCGGGCTGGCTGCGCCGCCGCGCCGGCGTGACGGGCGCCGACCCCGCCGCGGTGCTGCCGGTCATCGGCACGAAGGAGCTGGTGGCGTGGCTGCCGACGCTGCTCGGCGCCGGCCCCGGCGACAAGGTCGTCTTCCCCGAGCTGGCGTACCCGACCTACGACGTGGGCGCCCGGCTGGCGGGCGCGGAGCCCGTCGCGACCGACGGGCTGCTCAAGCTCGGCCCGGTCCGTCCGAAGATCGTCTGGGTGAACTCGCCGTCCAACCCGACCGGCAAGGTGCTGCCCGCCGAGCACCTGCGCAAGGTCGTCGCGTGGGCGCGCGGCCGCGGCGCGATCGTGGTCAGCGACGAGTGCTACCTGGAGTTCGGCTGGGACGAGGAGCGCCCGCCGGTGTCGATCCTGCATCCGGACGTGTGCGGCGGCTCGCACGAGGGGCTGCTCGCGGTGAACTCGCTGTCGAAGCGCTCGAACATGGCGGGCTACCGCGCCGGGTTCGTCACCGGTGACCTCGCGATCGTCAAGCGGCTGCTGGAGGTCCGCAAGCACGCCGGGATGATCGTCCCGGCGCCGGTGCAGGCGGCGATGGTCGCGGCGTTCGACGACGACGCGCACGCCGACGAGCAGCGCGCCCGGTACGCGCGGCGCCGCGCAGCCCTGCGCGCCGCGTTCGAGAGGCACGGCTTCCGCATCGACCACTCCGAGGCGTCGCTGTACCTGTGGGCGACGCGGGACGAGCCGTGCTGGGAGACCGTCGGGCATCTGGCGTCGCTCGGCCTCCTCGTCGGGCCCGGCGAGTTCTACGGGACGGCCGGCGCCCGGCACGTGCGGATCGCGTTCACCGCCACGGACGAGCGCGTCGCCGCGGCCGCCGACCGCCTCTGACCCCGTCTCTCCGAGCCTGCGCAGGCTCGGAGAACGCGTACTTCGGGAACCCGGATCCGCCGCAGCGGATCCGGGTTTTCCGCATGAAACCGGATCTTTCTCCTTTGCGTCTGATCGCGGTATGGGCGTGGACCGCCACAATCGGTAGGATCCGCTGGTCTCCGCCCTCTTTTCGGGCGCGTCGATGGAGGGATGTCCGTGAGTGGGATCACGTTGGTGCTGGCCCTAGCGCTGATCGTTGCCGCCGTGGCGGTGGTGGGCGCGGTGGTCGCGCTCATCGTGGTGCTGACCCGGCGCCGGCCGTCGCCGCCGCCCGCGCCCGCCGCGCCCCATGACCCGTTCGCCCCCGAGCAGAGCGTCGCCGGCGACCCCCGCGCGCTGAAGGCCGGCGACATGGTCGAGTACCTCGGCACCCGCTACTTCGTGCGCGGCTCGCTGCGGCTGCGCGAGGGCGGCTTCACCTGGTCCGAGCACCTCCTGGACGCCGACACCATCGAGGGCCAGAAGGTGTGGCTGTCGGTCGAGGAGGACCCCGACCTCGAGGTCGTCTACTGGACCGAGTACGAGATCGGCGACCTGCGCCCCGGTGACAGGACCGTCACCGTCGAGGGCGTCGAGTACCGCCGCGACGAGCACGGCACCGCCGACTACACCAGCGAGGGGACGACCGGCGTCGGCAACGTGGGCCGCGTCGAGTACGTCGACTACGAGGGCCCCGGCGGGCGCTACCTGTCGTTCGAGCAGTACGGCGGCGGCCAGTGGGAGGCCGGGCTCGGCGAGCGCGTGCCCGCCGGCACGATGACCATCTACCCGGGCAGCTGATGCGCGCCGTCCTCGACACCCCCTACCAGGACGCGCGCGCCGACGGGCTGTCGTTCGCGCTCGGCCTGCCGCCGCTGGACGCGCTCGCCGTCCTGCCGGTCGAGCGCGCCGGGCTGACCGTCGAGCTGCGGCTGCTGGGCGCGTCCCACCAGGTGATCGCCGGGCCGCTCAGCGAGACCGTGGCCTGCCTGCCCGGGGACGGCGCCGGGCCGCTGCCCGGCAGCGCCGCCACCACGCTGCCCGGCTGGTCCTACGACTTCACCGCGACGACGGCGGTGCACGCCGGCGACGCGGAGTTCGGCCGGGCCGTCGACGCCGTGTGCGCGCGGCTCGCGGACCGCGGCGACGCGCTGACCGGCGCGTTCCCCGGTTCGCGGCACGCCGTCACGGCGCTGGCGCTGGACGGCACGCAGACCGATGACGGGTGCGCCGGGCTCGGCTGGCGGACCTGGCACGCCTACCCCCAGACCCGGGAGATCGTGATGACGCGGAGCCGGTTGGTGAGACCTACATGAACAGTGCGCACCGGGCCGCGGCCGGCGGGGCCGCCGCCGCCCTGCTGGCCGTGACGCTCGCCGGCTGCGGCGAATCGCAGTCGTCGTGGTTGGGCAAGAAGTACCAGAAGGTCGGATACAACACCTTCCAGGCTTCCCAGCCCCCGCGGACGGTCGCGGCGGCGATCAACCGCAAGTTCAAGGCGATCGACCGGGTCGACGACCTCGCGACGTACGGCAACGGCGGCGGGGTGTTCCTGCGCTATCCGAAGCTCGTGCTCGGGGTGACGCCGTCCGGGACCGGCAGCCGCATCACCGTTGACAAGCCGTCCGGCGGCTACAACCGCTACTACTCCCATGTCGGGCACCGCTGGAGCGCGCCCGGCAGCGGCGGCTGGAACAAGCACGGCATCGCGTCCTTCCGCGGCGGCGGTCCAGGGTCGGGCAAATGAGGAGCAACGGATGAACGACATGGCGCATGACATCGGCGCGACCTTCGCCTACGGCGCGGTCGGCATCGCGCTGATGGCGATCGGGTACCTGGTCGTCGAGGTGACGACGCCGGGCCGCCTCGGCCACCAGATCTGGACCGAGGGCAACAAGGGCGCCGCGCTGCTGCTCGGCGAGAAGCTCCTCGGCATCGGCGCGATCGTCACCACTGCGATCGTGACCAGCGACAACGACCTCAGCAACGGCCTGGTCGACACCGCCGTGTACGGCGCGATCGGCATCGTGCTGATGGTGGTCGCCTTCTACTTCCTCGACGTCATCACGCCCGGCAAGCTGGGCGCGACGCTGGTCAACGGCGAGACGATCCACCCGGCGGGCTGGGTGGTCGCCGCCGCGGACATCGCCGTCGCCGCGATCGTGGCCGGGGCGGTCTCCTGACTCCCCGCGACCTCGACCAGGCGGCCCCGCCGCAGGACGCCCCCGCCCCCGAAGCACAGGACGCCCCGGAGCCGGACGCGTCCGCCTCCGACGCGGAAGGCGCCCCCGAAGTCGAAGCCCCGGAGGCGCCGGGGAGGCTCGGCGCGCCCGCGCGGATCGCGCGCGCCATGGTCCTCGCGGCCGTGTTCACCTGCGCGGCCTGCGGCCTGGTCTACGAGCTGGCGCTCGTCGCGCTCGGCAGCTACCTCGTCGGCGACTCGGTCACCCAGGCGTCGATCGTGCTGTCGGTCATGGTCTTCGCGATGGGCATCGGGTCGCTGCTGGCCAAGCCGCTGCAGAAGCACGCCGCCGCCGCGTTCGCCATCGTCGAGGGCGTGCTCGCGCTGGTCGGCGGCCTGTCTGTGCTCGCGCTGTACGCGGCGTTCTCCTGGCTCGACATCTACGTCCCGGCGCTGGTGGCGGTGGCGTTCGCGGTAGGCGCGCTGATCGGCGCGGAGATCCCGCTGCTGATGACGCTGCTGCAGCGGATCCGCAGGCAGGACGCGGGCAGCGCCGTCGCCGACCTGTTCGCCGCCGACTACGTGGGCGCGCTGATCGGCGGGCTCGCGTTCCCGTTCGTGCTGCTGCCGACGTTCGGGCACATCAAGGGCGCGCTGCTGGTCGGCGCCGTGAACGCGGTCGCCGGCGTCGCGGTGGTGCTGTGGCTGTTCCGCCGCCGGCTCGGGCGCCTCGCCCGGGTCGGGATCGGCCTCGGCATGGTCGCGGTCCTCGCCGTCCTCGGCACGACGTACGCGCTCGCCGACCGGATCGAGGTGACGGCGCGGCAGGCGCTGTTCGAGGACCCGATCGCGCTGTCGAAGGACACCCCGTACCAGGAGATCGTGATCACCCGGAAGGTCACGCTCGCGGGCACCACCGACATGCGGCTGTTCCTGAACGGCGACCTGCAGTTCTCCTCGGCGGACGAGTACCGGTACCACGAGTCGCTCGTCCACCCGCTGATGTCCGGCCCGCACGGGAACGTGCTGATCCTCGGGGGCGGCGACGGGCTGGCGCTGCGCGAGGTGCTGCGCTACCCGGACGTCCGCAGCGCGACCCTGATCGAGCTGGACCCGGAGATGCTGCACCTCGCCCGCACGTACAAGCCGCTGGTCGCGCTGAACCACCGCTCGTTCGAGGACCCGCGCGCCCACGCCGTCAACGCCGACGCGTTCACCTGGCTGCGCGGCCAGAGCCGCCGCTACGACGCGATCATCGTGGACATGCCCGACCCCGACGACGTCCCGACCGCGAAGCTGTACTCCGTCGAGTTCTACGGGCTGGTCAAGCGGGTCCTCGCGCCGGGCGGGCGGATGGTCGTCCAGTCGGGGTCGCCGTACTTCGCGCCGAAGTCGTTCTGGAGCATCGAGAAGTCGATCGCCGCCGCCGGCCTCGCCACGACCCCGTACCACGTGGACGTCCCGAGCTTCGGCGACTGGGGCTTCACGCTCGCCTCACCGGACGCGAAGCCGCCCGCGCTCGCGCTCTCCCCGGACGTCCCGCCGCTGCGCTTCCTGGACTCGTCCGTCCTGCAGGCCGCGTCCGTCTTCCCCAAGGACCGCCGATCCCGGGACGTCGGCGTCAACACTCTCGTGCATCCTCGTCTCGTCCAGTACGAGGGTCAGGAGTGGAAGGACTCCTGAGCCGGTCGGTGGAGTCGCGGATGGCCTTGTCGACGGCGTGCTGGAACGACGACACGAGTGACTGGATCATCAGCGGCTTGAGCTTGCCGGCCAGCTCCATCAGCCGGTCGCGCTCCTCGGGGGAGCGGCCGCTCTCCCGGTAGGGCCGGACGACGGTGTCCTGGAAGACCTGTTGAAGCTCCGCCGCCAGCGCGGTGGTGTGCCGTTCGACGGCCTCGTGCGAGGCGATCAGGGTGTCCAGCGGCATGGGAAGCGCCGCGAGTTCGGCGCCGATGCCGAGCAGCGCGGGCATGACGACCCGGACGGAGTCCGGCGCGACGTCCTCCACGACGCCGAGCGCTTCGAGCCGCTTGAGGGTGTCGTCGTCGAGGTGGCGTCCGGCGCGGCGGTCCAGCTCGTGCCGGTCGAGGTCCTCCGGACGTTCCGGCGCCCACGGCGACAGCAGCGCGCGCTGCAGCGCGAGGTCCTCGGCGGGCGCGTCCAGCGGGATCTTCCCCAGGTGCTTCTCGATCGCGGCGAGCGTCAGCCCGAGCGACGACAGCTCCTTGACCAGCTCCAGCCGCGCGAGGTGGTCGGCGCCGTACAGGCCCGTCCGGCCGCGCAGGCGGGGCGGGGGCAGCAGGCCGCGTCCGGCGTAGAAGCGCACGGTGCGGACGGTCACTCCCGCGCGTGCGGCCAGCTCGTCCACGGTGAGGTCCATGCCCGCTCCTTTGACGTGACAGTGTCGGTGTTACATTAGTCCTGTATCAGCACGCACTTACCGAGGGAGACCGCCGGATGGCACGGGAGATCTTCACCGCGGAGCACGAGGCGTTCCGCGACATGGTCCGCGCCTTCATCGAGAAGGAGATCGCGCCGTACCACGAGCAGTGGGAGAAGGACGGCATCGTCTCCCGGGACGTGTGGCTGGCCGCCGGGCGGCAGGGCCTGCTCGGCATCGACATGCCCGAGGAGTTCGGCGGCGGCGGCAACTCCGACTACCGCTACTACGTGATCCTCAACGAGGAGTTCGCGAAGGCCGGCGTGCACGGCCCCGGTTTCTCGGTGCACAACGACATCAACGGCGGCTACCTGCGCCAGCTCTGCAACGACGAGCAGAAGGCGCGCTGGTTCCCCGGCTACTGCTCCGGCGAGATCATCACCGGCATCGCGATGACCGAGCCCGCCGCCGGCTCCGACCTGCAGGGCATCAAGTCCACCGCGGTCAAGGACGGCGACGACTACGTCCTGAACGGCTCCAAGACGTTCATCTCCAACGGCATCCTGTCCGACCTGGTGATCGTCGTCGCGAAGACCGACCCGTCCGCCGGCGCCAAGGGCGTCAGCCTCCTGGTCGTCGAGCGCGGCATGAAGGGCTTCGAGCGCGGCCGCAACCTCGACAAGGTCGGCATGCACGCGCAGGACACCGCCGAGCTGTTCTTCGACAACGTCCGCGTGCCCAAGGAGAACCTCCTCGGCGAGGAGGGCATGGGCTTCATCTACCTGATGCAGAACCTGGCCCGCGAGCGGCTGTCGATCGGCGTCACCGCGATGGCCGCCGCCGAGTCGGCGTTCGAGCAGACCCTGGAGTACTGCAAGACCCGCGAGGCGTTCGGCCGCCCGATCGGCAAGTTCCAGCACAACCGGTTCACGCTCGCCGAGATGAAGACCGAGCTGACCGTCACCCGCTCCTTCACCGACGACTGCGTCGTCAAGGAGAGCAAGGGCGAGCTGAGCATCGACGAGGCCGCGATGCTCAAGTACTGGAACACCGAGCTGCTCAAGAAGGTCGTCGACCGCTGCCTCCAGCTGCACGGCGGCTACGGCTACATGATGGAGTACCCCATCGCCAAGGCCTACCAGGACGTCCGCATCCAGACGATCTTCGGCGGCACGACGGAGATCATGAAGGAGATCATCGGCCGCGGCCTGGGCGTCTAGCCCGGCCGCGAGCGGGCGGCGGCGGGCCCCGCGCCGCCGCCCGGTCCGTCAGCCGGGGATCTCGCCCGCGCGGGCCAGGCCGCCGAGCCATTCGGCGGACGGTTTCGGGGTGCGGGCGAACGTGGTGCGGTCGACGGCGATGAGCCCGAACGTCGGCTCGTAGGAGCCCCACTCGTAGTTGTCGAGAGCGCTCCAGTGCAGGTAGCCGCGCACGTCGACGCCGTCGCGCATCGCGGCGGCGAGCGCGGCGAGCGCGCCGGTGGTGTAGTCGATGCGGCGGGCGTCGTCGGCGGTGGCGATGCCGTTCTCCGTCACGACGATCGGGACGGACGGCCCGACGATCCCGGCGGTGTGCCGGACGGCCTCGCCGAGCGCCTCCGGGTAGTACTCCCAGCCCATGACCGTCTTCTCGGCGTCGTCGGGGACGGGCAGCGGGCCGTCGGCGGCGACCCGCGTGCGGCTGTAGGACTGGACGCCGATCCAGTCGTCGCCGCGCGCCGCCTCGATGAAGCGGTCCTCGCGCGGCCAGGCGTGGGCGCGGCAGGCGTCCTCGTCGCCGGGCCCCGCCGGCTGGTACACCTGGTTCGCGATCGTCCAGCCGGCCTGGACGCCGGGGAGCAGCCGGTGCAGGACGTCGCGGGCCGCGTGGTGCGCCGCGATCAGGCCCTCGGAGACGGCCTCGTCGGGGGCGATGCGGGTGTAGTCGGCGTCCGGGGCGCGGCGGATCGCCTGCATGAGCGCGAGCATGTTCGGCTCGTTGATGGTGACGGTGCGGCGGACGTGGCCGTCCAGGATCGGCGCGACCGTCTCCACATACCGGACGAAGGAGTCGACGGCGTCCGGCGCGGCGAAGCCGCCCGCCTTGGCGAACCAGAGCGGCGACGTGAAGTGGTGCAGCGTCACGACCGGTTCGAGGCCGCGCTCCCGCGCCCCCTCGATCATCCGGCGGTAGTGGGCGAGCGCGGCGTGGGAGATCTCGCCGCGCGCCGGCTCGATGCGGGCCCATTCGAGGCCGAACCGGTAGGCGTTGAAGCCGAGGCCGGCGAGCAGGTCCATGTCCTCGCGCCAGCGGTGGTAGCTGTCGGCGGCGTCGCCGCTGGGCTCGCGGACGCGCGTGCCGGACGCGTGCTCGAACGCCCACCAGTCGCTCGCGGTGTTGCCGCCCTCGATCTGGTGCGCCGCGGTCGAGGCGCCCATCAGGAAGCCGGCGGGGAGGGCGTATGCGTCTGCGGGCATGCTCGGCCTTTCGGTCGGGGGTGAACGCGAAAACCATACATCGATCGGATTTCATGGTAGCGTCCGACCCGCGCCACGAACCCGGCCGAGGAGGCAGCGTGATCCCAGCCCCCGTCCGCCAGCGGACGACGCACGGCATGTGCCGGACGGACCGCCCCTGGCACATCCGCACGGACGACCCGTCCCTCGACGGGACGGCCGCCGTCCTGGCCCCGCACCTGCGCACCGGCGACGACGCCGACGCCGGCGAGATCGTCCTCACCTTGGACGACGTGCCGCTCGAGCCCGCCGCCATCGGCGTCCAGCCGTCCGCCGACGCCGACGAGTGCTACCGCCTCACCGTCGAACCCGGCCGCATCACCTGCGCGGCCCGCACCCCGCAGGGCATCGCCCGCGCGGCCGCCGGCGTCCTGCAGATCCTCGCGGAGACACCGGAGACGCCGTGCCGCGTCATCGACGACGCGCCCCGGTACGCCTGGCGCGGCCTCATGGTCGACCCGGCCCGCCACTTCCTCACCCCGGACGAGCTGCGCCGCCTCATCGACCTCGCAGCGCTCTACAAGCTCAACGTGCTGCACCTGCACCTCACCGACAACGAGGGCTGGCGGCTGCACATCGCGACCCGTCCCGCCCTCACCGCCGGGACCCCGCACTACACCGCCGACGAGTACACCGGCCTGCAGGAATACGCCGCCGCACGGCACATCACCGTCGTCCCCGAGATCGACCTGCCCGGCCACAGCGCCGCCGCCCTGCGCGCCTACCCCGACCTCGGCACCCTCCCGCGCCCCTCCTGGTACCCCGCCGACGCGCCCTTCCCCGCACCGCTCGACCCGGCCGACCCGCACACTCGCGCGTTCATCGTCGACGTCCTCGCGGAGACGGCCCGGCTCACCGCCGGCGCGTTCGTCCACTTCGGCGGCGACGAGGCGCTCGGCGCCGACGAGACGTCGTTCGCCGGCGCGATCCGGCTGGCCCGCGAGGCCCTGCGCGTCGCGGGCAAGCGGCCCCTCGGCTGGCAGGAGTCGTCCCGCGCCGGCATCGCCCCCGGCGACATCGCCCAGTTCTGGGTGGACGTCCCGATGATGGACCTCCCGCAGACCCAGGACGAGCTGGACGCCCGCCCCGAACTCCTCGCCGCCGGCCACACCCTCGCCCACACCAAAGCCCTGACCAGGTTCTTCGCGCCGACCGACGGCGACCTCGACCGGATCGTCAGCGGCGGCGGCCGCGTCCTGCTGTCCCCGCAGTCGCACCTCTACCTCGACCGGCCCTACGACCCGGCGATCGTCCCCGCCGACCAGGCCGAGGCCGGCGAACGCCTCGGCTTCGCCTACCGGCCCCGCACCGTCCGGCACGCCGCGACCTGGGACCCGTCCTCCTACGGCGTCCCGCCCGAGCAGATCGCGGGCGTCGAGGCCACCCTGTTCGCCGAGCGGTTCGCGGGCTTCGACGACCACACGACCCTGCTCCTGCCGCGCCTGCCCGGCGTCGCCGAGGCCGCCTGGTCGCCGTCGCCGCCGTCCTGGGACGACTACCGGGAACGCCTCGCCCGCCAGACCGTCCTCTGGCGGGAGCGCGGCCTGACCGCCCTGCGCTCGACCGAGATCGACTGGCGCTGATCTCGGTAAGGTGAGGACCATGGCGAAACGCGGCCCCTACCGCAAGGGCGAGGCGAAGCGGGCCGAGATCCTCGAGGCCGCACTGGAGATCTTCGCCGACGAGGGCTACCGGGGCACGTCGCTGCGCAAGGTCGCCGCCCGCTGCGACCTCAGCCTGCCCGGCGTCATGCACTACTTCGAGTCCAAGGAGGACCTGCTCACCCAGGTCCTGCGCGTCCGCGACGAGACCGAACGCGCCCGCCACCCCGAGTTCGACCTCGTCGACGACACCCTCGACGTCATGCGCCAGGGCATGCGCACCCCCGGCCTCGTCGAGCTGTTCGTCTCCATGGCGGCGTCCGCCGGCGACCCCGACCATCCCGCCCACGACTTCTTCCCCCGCCGCTACGAGGTTCTGCGCAAGGCCGTCGTCGAGCACCTCCAGAAGGCGATGGACGAGGGGACGCTGCGCACCGACATCCCCGCCGAACGCCTCGCCGTCCTCCTGCTCGCCGTCGCGGACGGCATCCAGCTGCAGTGGCTCGCAGACCGCTCCATCGACATGCAGCAGCCCCTCGCCGACGTCCTCAGCCTCCTGCGCCCCACCCCCTGACCCGCGCGGCCGCCGCCGATGACCACCATCAGCCGTCGCGCGGAATCGCGATCACCTCGACCTCGATCCCGTGCCCGGCGAGGGTCTGCGCCAGGTGCGCGAGCGCGATCTGCGCGTTGGGGAAGAGCGTGGCCGCGGTCAGCGGCGCCTTCCGGTTGACCTTCATCGCGAGGACGACCTTCGCGGGCCGCCAGCCTTCCGGGAGTTCCCGCGCTCCGCGGCTCGTGTCGCGGACGAGCTTGGCGAAGGACGCCCGCGCGTCGCGACGGAGATACAGGGCCTCGGCGGACACCAGCGCCTGGCTGAACAGGTGGCTGAACGGCTCGGTGCCCCTGCCCGCCTTCACGTGGACGAGCTCGTTGCCCGGCCCGAGCAGGTCGCAGGGCTCGAAGCCGTTGGCGCCGTGGAACTCGGTGCGGGCACCGGTCCGGTCGAGGTTCAGGAAGCTGCTCTTGCCGAGCGTGTCCTGGACCCACTCGTTGTAGACGGCCTCGCCCCGCTTTCCAGAGCCGGGCAAGGGCCCGAGGTCGTCGGGCCATGCCGGGAGGGACAGGCTCGGGGCGGAACGGAACAGCCCGGCGATCTTGCGGCGGACGGATGCGAAGTACTCGCTCCCTCCCTCGTACCAGGTGCCTTCGACGAGGAAGTACTCGCGCTCCTTCACACGGACGGCCGCCGCGAGCCACTTGTCCGCGGACGCCTGGCCGATCACGCGCCGCCCCTCGTCGTCCTCGCACATCCGTACCTCGCCGCGGCGCAGTGCGCGGACGGGCGGGACCCGGTGCTGGAGCCGGCAGCGGCTGAGGACCACTTCCAGGTCCAGGTCACCGCGGCAGAGCAGCTCCGCCGAGCCGATCTTGATCAGGTGGCTGCGCGCCTGGTGCGCGAGGTCGGCGAGGTCCATCGGGACGGCCGCGGCGAGCCGGGTTCCCGTGTCGTCGCCGGCGCCGCCGGCCGCGTCGCGGAGCCGGTCGTCGAGCCGCCGGTCGAGGTCGCCGAGCCGCCAGTCGTCCCGGACGGGTGCGATCGCCTCGACGAACGCGAAGTCGTCGGGGACGGTCCGCGCGCAGATCTCGGAGATCCTGCGCAGCAGCGCGACGAGCCGGTCGCGGTCCAGCGGGATCCGCAGCCGGAGCCCGGCGGAGCCCTCGACCCGTACGGGCTTGCCGCGGTCGAGGCCGAGGTCGTCGGGGTCGACCATGCCGGCGAGCCGGCCGACGAGTTCGGTGTACTCGCTGACGCCGATGTGCCCGATCGGGATGCCGGACGGGACGTGCGTGGCGTCCTGCCGGCCGAGCCCCGTCATGGACCGCCGCACGACCGAGCGGACCCTGTCGGCGTCGACCGCGCGGATCGTGAACCGCAGTCCGAAGCCGTGGTCCTTGAACTGCTCGGGGACGGCGCGGAAGCCGCTGCCGAACCCGATCGCGTACCGGTCGCCGTCGACATCGAGCTGCAGCAGTGCTCCGCAGTCGAGCGTCTCGTAGTCGTGAGGCAGCGGCCCGATGAGGCGCGTCGCGGCCTTGACCCAGGGAGCGGGGGCGGGGGCGCGCCGCCAGTGGAACGCGACGGCCCCGGCGCCCGCGTACTCGGGGAAGGCGATGTCGTCGGAGGCTGATTCGTCGAGGTAGGTGCCCGGCAGCGTCTCGAGGAAGGCGTCGATGTCGGGCACGGCGGCGGACAGCCGGTAGATGGTCACCTCGTGGGTGGGATTGGGCATGGCGGACCCCCGGGGGAAGACGTCTCCCGGCCCGGGTGGCCGGGAGATCGGATGGGAGGCGCGCGGCGGTCTCGCGGAGCACCGCGCCTCATCACTCGTGCTGTCAACAGAGTCGCGTACGTTGTTAGCGCTGTCAACGCGTTTCAGTATTGAGGCGATGCTCACGCCCGTGTACGTTGGCGCTATGACGGACGATGAGGTGGCCCTGGTCCCGCCGGCGGAGATAGCGCGGATGGCCGGGGTGACCCGCGCGGCCGTGTCGAACTGGCGCCGCCGCCACCCCGACTTCCCGGAGGCCGTCGCCGGGACCGCGTCGGCGCCGCTCTTCGCACTGCCGGACGTACACCGCTGGCTGGACCGGCAGGGCAAGGGCCGGGACGTGGCCGACGAGGTCAGGCTGTGGCAGGCGCTGCGCGCCGAACGCGGCGCGGACATGGTCGGCGCCCTCGTCGCGGTGGCTGCGCGGCTGAAGGGCGATAAGGGCGGCGGTCCGCTGTCGCCGCCCACCGGGGAACTCGTCGACGACCTGGCGCGGGAACGGTCGCCCGGAGAACTCGTGGCCGACCTCGCCGAACGGTTCGTCGCGTCGGAGAACCGCAGCGGCGGCGAGCACGTGTCGACGCCCGCGCTGGTCCGCGTCGTCCGTCACTTCGCCGGCGAAACCGAAGGAGTGGTGTACGACCCGGCCTGCGGCATCGGGGACCTGCTGCTGTCGGTCGGTGGCGGCAAGGTGAAAGGGCGCGTCGGCCAGGACGCCGCGGACGGCCTACCGGAGTTCGTCCGGCTCCGCGCTGCGCTCGAGACGAGACCCGGCGACGTTGAGACCGCACACGGTGACGCACTGCGCGACGATCGGTTCCCCCGGCTCAAAGCGGACCTCGTCGTCTGCGACCCGCCGTCCGGCCAAGCCGACTGGGGACGCGAGGACCTGCTGCTCGACCCCCGCTGGGAGATCGCGCTGCCCCCGAAGGCGGAGGGCGACCTCGCCTGGCTCCAGCACTGCTACTTCCACACCGCGCCCGGCGGACGCGCGCTGCTCGTCCTGCCGGCGTCGGCGTCCTACCGCCGCTCGGGCCGCCGGATCCGCGCCGAACTGGTACGCAGTGGCATCCTCGACACCCTCGTCGCGCTCCCCGGCGGGCTCGCCGCCGGACACTCCGCGCCCGTCCACATCTGGGTCCTGCGCCGCCCGGCCCGCCCGGACGCCCGCGTCCGCATGGTCGATCTGACGGACGCCGACCTGTCCGGTCCGATCCGCCCGGACCCCGATCGCGTCGCGTCCGTCCCCGCGATCTCGCTGCTGGACGACGAGACGGACCTGACCCCGACCCGCCACGTCGCCGCCGGACAGCCGGGTGCCGCCGCCTACGAGGACGCCCGCGCCCGCTTCGAGGAACTCCTCGACGCCCTGCACGGCGCCCTGCCTCACCTGGCCGAAGGACGCGAGGACATCGCGGCCACCGTCAACGTGTCCGAGCTGATGCGCGGCGGCCTCGTTCAGGTCGAGGAAGGGCGCCCCGTCTCCACCACGGACCAGCTCGACACCGATTTCCTGGTCGGCTTCCTCAACAGCGCCGCCAACACCCGCCGCAACACGTCCGGGTCCGGCACGCACCGTGCCGATCCGCGAGGCGCCCGCGTCCCCCAGATGGACCCGGACCGCCAGCGGACATACGGGACCGCGTTCAGAGAACTGGAAACCTTCGTGCAGCAGCTCGAAGAGGCGGCCAAGATAGGACGCCGGGCCGTGCAGCTCGCCCACGACGGCCTGACGAGCGGCACACTTGACCCACCCCCCGCCGCCCGGAAGCCGGACGCGGGGACGAAGAAGAAGCGAACGAAGCGAGAGGGCGCCGAGTGAGCGTTGACCAGAACCTGTCCGCCTTCATCTGGTCGGTGGCGGACCTGCTCCGGGGTGACTATAAGCAGTCGGAGTACGGCAAGGTCATCCTTCCGTTCACGGTCTTGCGTCGCTTCGATTGCGTGTTGGCTCCGACCCGCCAGGACGTCTGGGACCGCGACGCCTCTTTTTCTGGCGATACCCCGCCCGCGCTCCTGAAGGCAGTGGCGAAGCTGCCGTTCTACAACACGTCCAAGCAGACCTTCGCAACGATCGGCGCCGACCCGGCGAACGTCCGCAAGAACCTCGCCGACTACGTGAACGGCTTCTCGGCGGAAGTCTCCGAGATCATCGAGCGGTACGCCTTCCATACGCAGATCGAGCGGCTGGACGCGGCGGGCCTGCTCTACCAGGTCGTACAGAAGTTCGCCGACCCCAAGCTCGACCTGAGCCTGTCCAAGGTCAGCAACCACGACATGGGGTACCTGTTCGAGGAGCTGATCAGGAAGTTCTCCGAGCTCTCGAACGAGACGGCTGGCGAGCACTTCACGCCGCGCGAGGTAATCGAGTTGATGGTCGAGCTTCTCATTGCCCCGGACGTGGACGCGCTGACCGGTGACGGCAGGGTCATCGACATCCTCGACCCGGCCTGCGGGACGGGCGGGATGCTGGCTGCGGCGGAGGAGCACATCCGGATGCTGAACCCGGACGCGCGCATCAACCTCGCCGGACAGGAGATCAACGCCGAGTCCTACGCGATCTGCCGCTCCGACATGCTCATCAAGGGCTACGACGAGAAGAGTTCGTCGATCGCGTTCGGCAACTCGTTCAGCCATGACGCCCACGAGGGCAAGGACTTCCGCTACATGCTCGCGAACCCGCCGTTCGGCGTGGAGTGGAAGAGGGTGGAGAAGGCCGTTAAGGATGAGCACAACGATCGCGGCCACGCCGGACGCTTCGGAGCCGGCCTCCCACGCATCAACGACGGCTCGTTCTTGTTCCTCCAACACATGATGTCGAAGATGCGGCCGGTCACAGCCGACGTGGACGACAAGCTGAAGGGCTCCCGCCTCGCCATCGTCTTCAACGGCTCCCCGTTGTTCACGGGCGGCGCAGGATCCGGCGAGTCGGAGATCCGCCGCTGGATCATCGAGAACGACCACCTTGAGGCCATCATCGCCCTGCCTGACCAGCTCTTCTACAACACCGGCATCTCCACGTACTTCTGGATCGTCACGAACAACAAGGCCTCCCGCAACAAGGGCAAGGTCGTCCTCTTGGACGCCCGCGACCAGTGGCAGAAGATCCGCAAGTCTCTCGGAGAGAAGCGCAAGGAGATCAGTAAGGATCAGCGGGACCACGTCTGTCGCATCTACCGGAACGCCCTTGACATCGCTGACGACCCGGATCACCCCGACCACGCCAAAGTCAAGGTATTTCGCAATGAGGACTTCGGTTACCAGCGCATCACCATCGACCGCCCCCTACGCCAGCGTTTCGAGATCAGCGAGGACACTCTCGCCGCACTCGCGGAGTCGTCGGCCTTCCAGAAGTACGACCTCCGCGACGAGCTGCTGACCGGTCTCAAGAACCTCATCGGCCTCTCGGAGAAGGAGAGGACGAAGTTCCGTGACAAGCTCTTTGCCGGCTACATCGAGAACTCCGTCACCGTCCCGCCGGACAAGGTCGAGAAGGCCGTCATGGCCGCGTTCTCGGTCACCGACCCCGAAGGCGAGATCCAGAAGGTGGCCAAGGGGAAGGTCGTGCATGATCCCGACCTTCGCGACTTCGAGAACGTCCCACTCACCGAGGACATAGACGAGTACTTCGAGAGGGAAGTGCGCCCCCACGTCCCTGACGCCTGGATGGCCGAGACCAAGGACCCGAAGACCAAGAAGACGATTCGAGTTAAGATCGGCTACGAGATCCCCTTCACCAGATACTTCTACATGTACACCCCGCCCCGGCCTCTCGAAGAGATCGACGCAGAACTCAAGGCCGTCGAAGCCCAGATTCAAATCCTCCTCGGCCAGGTGACCTCGTGATCATTGAAGGTATCGGCGAAGTTCCCGATTCTTGGAACTCTCGACGTGCTAAGCACATCCTGGTAAGGAAGCGGCGCCCAGCGAAAGCGACCGATGAAGTTGTTACTGCCTTTCGGGACGGACGAGTTACGCTACGCAAGAACCGTCGACTTGAAGGCTTTACAGAGGCTGTGAAGGAGATCGGCTATCAGGGTCTGAGGGTAGGGGATCTGGTCGTCCATGCTATGGACGGATTTGCCGGCGCGATCGGAGTTTCCGACTCGAATGGGAAGGCGTCGCCTGTAGTCCACGCATATACCTCGGAGAGTGCAGATCTCCGTTTCGTGGCTTATGTCTTGAGGGATATGGCAAGAAGTGGCTTCGTTGCGTCCCTGGCCAAGGGGATTCGCGAACGTTCGACGTCATTCGATCCGGCCACCTTGGCAGATCTAAACATTCCGATCCCGCCGCTTGACGAGCAACGGCGAATCGCGGACTTCCTTGACGCCGAGACCGCGCGTATCGATCAGTTGGTATCGCTGCGAAATTGGCAGTTTGAACTGGTGGCCGAACGTCAATTTGCGAGTGTCTCGGCTGCCTTTCCAGTCGATGGTTCGGTGGATATGGTCCGTTTGGGTTACCTGGCGTCAATTCAGTCAGGTGTGACTGTCGACAGTTCGCGTTCCACGGCGGGCCAGGTGGTAACGCGGCCATATCTCCGGGTTGCTAACGTTCAAGCGGGGCACCTGGAACTCGGATCCGTCACTGAAATTACGGTGCCCGTGAGTGTGGCTCGCTCGAGCACCCTGCAACCGGGCGACGTTCTTATGACGGAAGGTGGCGACCTTGACAAGCTTGGTCGGGGCACTGTCTGGAGTGGAGAGATACCTAATTGCTTGCATCAGAATCATGTCTTTGCCGTGCGTCCCGGTGATCGGCTTAATCCTAATTACCTCGCGCTATTGACCAGAACGGCATATGCCAGAAGTTATTTTGAAAGCACTGGGTCTAAGAGTACAAATCTGGCATCTACGAGCAGTGGAAAAATTCGTAATCTACGTGTTCCGATGGTTTCGTTGAGGCGCCAGGTTGAGATTGCCGAGCGCGTGAATCTTGACTTGAAGTCGGGTGAGTCCCTCATCAGCTTGCTCAAACGCCAGAAACGGTTGTTGGAGGAGCGGAGGCGGGCGGTTATTACAGCGGCGGTGACGGGGGAGTTGGACGTTACGACGGCGCGGGGCGTCTGACTCGTGTGATGCTTCAGTTCGAGGCTGGTGAGCGGGTACGGGAGGCTGGGGGCGGATATGAGCTCGGCGCAACGTAGTGGCGGTATTCCTACTCAGGTTCAGCATGTGCGGCAGGCGTTGCTCCGGGACTACGACGGCCTCATCTATTCCGACGACCTCAAAGGGTATCAGGAAAGCGCCAAAGAGCAGAGGTTCCTGTCTCGGGCATTAACGGCCTCGGCGGTGCGGCTCGTGACGGGGTGCGGTCATGAGGAGGCTGGCAGGGCCGTCATAGACGGCGAGGACGACCAAGGCATCGATGGCGTTGCTGTGGACGAGAGTTCCCGTGACGTCTGGCTCTTCCAAGCCAAGTGGAGTGATGCGGGCACGGGGAAGCTGGACCAGGGCGCAGCCCTCAAGTTGATCGAAGGGCTGCGACTCATAGAGCGGCGGGAAATCGAAGGCAACTTCAACTATCGGATCGACCAGTTCAAGGGGCAACTTGACGTTGCGATGGGTGATGCACGCCTGCGCATCACACTCGTCATAGCGTTGATGGGTCCGGCCAAGCTGTCGGATGCAGTGACGAGAGTTCTCGACCGGGCATGCAGGGATTTCAACAGCCAGGGGCCAATGCTCACCTACCGGGTGATCGGTGGTGTCGAGTTTCATCAGCAGTTGCGGCAGGATCTGGCGCCGGCGCCGATCGATGTCGAAGCGACGATGTCTGGGTGGTTCAAGAAGGAGACACCGTTCAGGGCATGGCAAGGGATGGTTGCGGTCCGCGATGTGGCCCAGTGGTACGCCGATCACGGGGATGGGCTGTACGAGCAGAACGTCCGGAACTCCCTGGGTCTGACTCCCACCAACTCGGGCATCGAAGAGACGCTGCTCAACGAGCCTGAGAATTTCTGCTACTTCAACAACGGCATCACAGTGCTGTGCGACAGTATCGAGCCGCAATGGCCGAGGGGACGCCAGGCGGGCGAGCCGGTCAGGCTGAGGTTGAACGGCGTGAGCGTGGCAAATGGTATCCAGACCATCTCAGCCATCCATAACGTTATGAAGAAGGACGCGAACGCGGCTGGCAAGGCGCTCGTGACCGTCCGCGCGCTTTCGCTCGGCAAGGATCGCTCTACTTTTGCGAAGCGGATCACGGAAACGATCAACACGCATAATGACGTCTCGCAGCGAGAGTTCGTCGCGCTCGACACCGCACAGGCAGAGATCCGCGAGGACTTCCTGCTGTCGCTTTGGAAGACCTACGTCTACAAAAAGGGTGAGCCGGACCCGTCGCCGGACGCTGGCTGCTCGGTCGAGCATGCGGCGCTTGCGTTGGCCTGTGCTCACCAGTCGCCCGAGTTGGTCGTGCGCGCCCGTCAGCGGACGGATTCTCTTTGGGAGCGCGGAACAACCGGGTCCTACCCTCGCCTGTTCGGTGAGGTGCCGTCGGCCTATCGGATCTGGCGGCTCGTCCTGGCCTGGCGCTCAGTCGGCACGGTCTTGGAGCAAAGGCGCAATGAGCTTCAAGGGCGCGCTGCCAGCATGGCTCGATGGGGCGACTTGTTCATCGCCCATCTTGTCTTCCAACTGCTTGATTTGGAAGGGATCGACAAGCACGGCTTCGACGAGGAGTCCCTCCTCTCGAGCATTCCAGATGCGGTGGACGAAGTCCTGTCGCGGCTCATTCACTACGTCGACAGCGAATATGGTCCGAATTCGTTCCTCTTGGCAATATTCACCGACGAAGTCAAATGCCGGAACATTGCAAATCTGGTGGTTAGGGATGCCCGGTGCGGCGAACCCGCTCCGGGCCTTGCAGATAAATATAGGCCAAAACGCAAAGCGCTTGCACAGTGGCGATCGAACAAAGTTCTCACTCCGGTCGCCGTAGATGCGATTGCCGATAGCCTTAAGTATTTCATTCGAATGGTAATTATTGCAGAACTGGTTCGGGGAAAGTAGCTGTTGTGTGGACGGGCGACTAAATTATGTGCCTTCCATGGGCTGTGGCGGAGGCGATCCTCTTGGCTGGCCTTGCCGTCAAGACCTGGAAACTCGCAGGCTGTGACCGTTCGCCCGTTTCCGCACAGGGCCCCAGGCGCTGGTGGTTGAACGAGCACAAGTCGCGTTGGGACCTGGCTGTTAAGGTGTGGGAGAAGGGCGAGGGCGACTGAGGCCGACCTGGGCTGTTGAACGCGCGCTGGGCGGCTGGGGCGTGGGTCGGACCGCGCGCTTCTGTAAGGGGCGCGGGGTTCGGTTCGGTAGGGCAGCGCTGATCGGTGAGGACGTTACCGAAAGCCGCATGACCTGTCGGGATCAGGCGGGTCAAGTTGGGATGACCGCCTGCGGAACGCGGCGAAACGACATCTGCGAGCGGATCTCCCGATATTCTGGCGCTCGATGACGGATCTTTCGCTGTCATCGGGGTCGATATTACAGATCGACTCGGCTTGAACCCGCTTAAAGATGCGCGTTGTGCGCCGAACGAGCGCAGAGTTTAAATCACGCGCGCTACCCTGACTGTCGCGAAGAAGGACATCCCGGACGCATGATGCATCGACCGCCCGCGTGGGCCCTGGACGGCGGCGAACGCGTTTCGCTGGAGGAATTCCAACGGACGTTCGGTGAGGCATGGCGACGGATCGGCCGGCGATTTCTCAAGGTCGAGTGCTGGCAGTCGTACCAGGAGGCCGATGGGGTGCGGTCGCAGGAGGCGTTCCAGAAGGGAGACGTCGACCTGGCCCGGCGTCTCCTGGAGGAAGAGGCGAAAGATGATCAGCCGCTCTACGACGAGGTGAAGGCGCGAGGGCTGGAGTTCACCCGTGTGCGGCTGGTGACTCCGCCGCTCACCGACTACCTCCGCTACGAGATGATCAACTACGAGATCCGCAGCCGTCTCGGGGAGAACGTCGAGTTCATCGTGCCGCCGTCCCCGGTGGAGGACTACTTCGACTTCCTGCTCTTTGACGCCGACATCGCTCTCATCCACGACTATGGAGACGGGCCCGTCGGCTACCAGGTCGGCGGCTGGATCACGCGCGTTCCAGCAACGCTGGGGGCGCTCGCGAACATCGTTGACGAACTGCGTGCCGAGGGTACGCCGGTGACGGAGGCCGAGTTCTCCCCGGATGCCTCCGGTCGTTAGGCGTTCGGGAGTTCCAATGGTCGAGCATGCCGATGCCTATGAACCAAGGCGATAGACATCTCCGAGTGGGCCTCGCCGTCGCGGCGGGGCTCGTCTTGGTGCTTGCGTGCGTTCTGGTCCCGCTCTTCCTGCTGCTGCGGCTCGATCACGACGAGCTGTCCCGGTGGTCGGACATCGGTCAAGCCCTCGGCCCGGTCGCGGTCTTCTTCTCGGGCGTCGCGTTCATCGGCATCACCGCGGCTCTCCTCATGCAGGGCCGTGAGCTGCGGAACCAGCGGGAGGAACTGACGATCGCCCGCGAGGAGCAGCAGCGCAGCAGCGAGCTGGCGATGCGCGAGCTTCACACCGATCTGATCAAGATGGCCATCGACGATCCCGAGCTTCGTTCCGTCTGGCCGGCGCCGGCCCCTGGTCATGAGACCTCTCGCAAGGATCATTACTGCAATCTGATTCTCAATCTGCAGAAGGTGGCCTACGAGACGCACACGATCGATCTGCCTGAGCTTCGCGGAGCCCTCCGCTTTCTCATGACGAGCCCGGACATGCGGGCCTTCTGGTCGCGGACTCGTTCAGCCCATGTGACCATCACGGAAAGCGATGGCCCGGAAGAGGTCTTCACGGCCGAGGTGGACGCTGCGTACGCGGCTACGATCGCTCCATGACCGGTGTCCGGCGATCGCGCCTCGGCGAAGTGCGCTCGGGTGCTCGTCCTCCGAGGGTGCGGTGATAGGAGCGGTGAGAGTCGGGCCGTCCCGATCGGTTCGGTTTGGGATCGGGCAGGCCGCGATGCTTGCCGACGTAGCCGTTGTCGGCGAAGGCCATGCTGACGAAGAGGACGAACATCCAGGCGGCGAACAGCGCGATGAGCGTGACGCCGGTGATCGCGAGCGCGAAGATCACAGGGAGTCCTCGATCTTGCGCTGTTCGGCGAGGGCCTCGCTGAGCAGGTCGTAGGTGTCCTCGACGAGGGTGGCGCACAGGCCGTAGTAGATCTCCTTCTCGGTGAGCGGGCGGCCAAGGCGGGTCGCCACGAGGCACGCCATTGCCGGGGGCCGGCGGATGTGCCACGCCGGGTACTGCTCCTGAAGGCGTGCTCGTTCTTGTTCGTTCATTGACGGCGCTTCCCTGTGCTTCGGTCGGTGTTCTGTCGGACGAGCGTGGCAGGGTGTGGTTACGCTCAGCCATGACTCGACTACTCCCCTTCGAGCACCCCGACCAGACGGCATGACCCCCCGAACCGGCGGGCCGACACCCGGGAGACACCCGATGGCACCCACGCGTGACTGCACCCCGTCCGTCCACCAGGAGACGTTCGTCAGCGAGATGCGTGCGAGGCGCGAGGCGGCCAAGCTCTCCCGCAACAAGCTCGCCGCGGCGCTCGGCTGCACCCCGCAGTGGCTCGCCAAGGTCGAGGCCTATGAGAAGCCGCCGTCCGAGGGGCTCGCCGACGACCTCGACACCTACTTCCAGGCGGGTGGCATGTTCCGCCGTACCTGGGAGAGACATGTGGTGGCCCGGAAGCGCGGCCTGATTCCGAGCGGCTTCCGCCCGCTCGCTGAGGCAGAGCCCGACGCGACGCACATCAGCATCTACGAGCCCCTGCTGGTCACTGGCCTGCTGCAGACTGAGGAATATGCGCGCTTCGTCCTTGGGGCAGGTATGCGCGCGGACAAGGTCGATGAGTTGGTTGCCATCCGCATGGAGCGGCAGGCGATTCTGCAGAGGCTCGAACCGCCTTGGTTGTTCGTGCTCATTCGGGAGGCGGTGATACGCGATATCAGGTCTGAGTTTCGGGTCGAGCAGTGCAAGCGCCTATTGGATGTGATGGAGCATCCGAAGCTTGCGATACAGATCATCCCGGCGGACGCGGCCGTCTTCCAGCCGTGTGGTTTCCAGGTGCTGGGGTTTAAACAGGCCCCAGACGTTGCGTACGTGGACGGAGTGGGTCGCCACGGTCAGATACTCACAGAACCGAGTGACGTTCAGGAACTTGGCATATTGTTCGATGTGATCAGGACTGCCGCACTGTCGGCGGCTGAGTCCCAGTGCATGGTTCGTACGATCATGGAGAACACGTGAGCACAGTCGATCTGTCGTCCGCGGACTGGCGGAAGAGTTCTCGCAGTGACAGCGAGGGCGGAGCGTGCGTCGAGGTGGCCGGGGTGGCGGTGGGGGTGGCGGTCCGGGATTCGAAGGATCCTGAGGGGCCGAAGCTGGCGTTCGGGGGCGGGGCGTTCGGGGCGCTGATGAGCGACATCCGCGCGGGCCGGTACGACAAGTAGGCGCGGACGGGCCGGGCGGCGTGGAGGCGCCCGGTCCGGAGATCGCCGAGTTCCTGGACAGCATGTCCGACAGATGCGGTCCATCACGCCTCTACAGAGCAGCACGCTCTCGACGTGGCCGAACGCCGCAAGCCTGGCGTCACGTTCTGGTCGGTGGTGGACGGCGGCGCCGTCGTGGGCTGCGGAGCCGTCAAGCGGCTGCACGCGTCGCACGCGGAGCTGAAGTCGATGCGGACGTCCACGGCGCGCAAGCGGAGCGGCATCGCGTCGCGGCTGCCCGGGCACATCATCGCCGCGGCCGAGCGTATGGGCTTCACGCGGCTGAGTTTGGAGACCGGTTCGGACGACTTCTTCCTTCCGGCAGGGAGGCTCTACGAGAAGTTCGGCTTCTCGACTACTGAGAACCTTTCGCCGCCTACGTCCCGGACCGGGACAGCGTCTTCATGACGAGGTCGCTGGGGCCGGGAGCCGGCGTATGAGTCCGCGCCGCGCCGCTCCGGAAGCACGTGGTGGCCGGCGGCCTCGCCTGCGGGGCCGCGAGGCCGCCTCTAACCTCTGTGATCGCTGAAGAACGCCGCGAGCTCGGGGAACGCGCGTTCCTTCCGGCCGGGATCGCCGGAGGGGCATAGCCACCACAGTGCGCCGTCTTCCAACGCCAGCCGGCGGGGATGTGAGTGCCCGGGGCACGGGGGCCGGGCCTCACTCCACGCGAAGGATGTCTCGGACATGAAATCCTGAAGCTCCTGGAACAGGTAGTCCACGATTTCTACGAGATCGGTCGAGCCGTCCCACAGCGAGATGTAGCGGAAACTCGCCTGGTCTTCGGTGAAGAAGATTTCGACGGTTACGCCGTCGCGGCCATCGGAGAGCCGGACTTCTCGTAGTTCGCTCTCCTTCACCAGAGCAGGAACCACTGCGGCCAACGCCGTCAGCACTCGAGATTTCAGCCCCGTGCCCATCGCACCTCCACTGTTAGGGAAGGGTCACCACATGTCCGCCGATGTTGATGTCGGCCTGGCCGACCTGCCCGGCCACGTACACGGTGAACTGGAACTCGTCGGCGTAGTCGAGGATGTCGTTGTCGTGCAGCGGCTTCATCGTGCCATGGAACCAGTACCACGGCACTTCGACATGGGGCGCGTTCTTCTGTACCGGTCCGTCGTTCACCTGGTAGGTCATGCCCCACTCGTCCACCTGGCTGACCGCGATGGCGAGCAGGTCCGTGCTGATCCTGTATCCCCAGTTCACCGTGCTGTAGGGGCGGTTGTACCTGATGTTGAACGTTCCGTTCGCGTCGGAGAACTCGTAGTCTCCCTGGGATCCGTGAATCGGCTGCGCCGGCGGATCGAGCTTGGGGGTCGCCACGCCTCCCGGGCTGGACGCGATCTTGGCGAGTAGCTTCTTGGCCTCCGCTTTCGTCTGGTCATTCGCGTGCGGGAACTTCAGGGTCAGCCTGCCGTACTTCGTCTTGATTCCGGTGCTGTAAGCATCCCCTGCGCGGCTCGTGCCGGCGTCGCCTTGCGCGGCGAGCGCATACCCCGGCGTGACGCAGATGGTGGCCACGACGACCGCCCCGCCGACCAGATGACTGAATTTCATTCGACGCTCCGTAGCTGGAAGCGATGATCTAGGACCGCTTGATCATCGAAGGCGTGGAGCCGGAAACGCAAGCACCCGGAGGCGTGCTGGCCGATATGGGTCAGGTAAGTCAAATTCTTTGTCAGAAATCAGATGAATGACGACTGCTCTGTCATGCACAAAGAACAAGGCAGAGAGTGTTAGCGTCGCAAACAGCTGTTAGCTGTCGACGGATAGCTCACGAGGACGCTAGGATGTCCGGCGTCGGGAGTCTCGGTGGTCGGCGAGTTGGAGCGGCGATGGCGAAGGTGTACGGGGAGAGGACGTTCGAGGACGCCGTCGAGAGTGCATTGATCGCCCATGGGTGGTCGGCAGGCGAACCGGGGAACTACGACCGGGGCCTGGCGCTCGACACTGCGGAACTCGCGGTGTTCATCGGGCGGACGCAGGCCCGGGAGTGGGAGCGGCTCCGGACCGCCTACGGGGAGGACCCGGCCGGGCCTTTCGCGCGGCTGGTGGCGAAGGAGATCGACGCGCGGGGCGCGCTCGACGTGCTGCGGCGCGGCGTCAAGGACAAGGGCGTCCGGTTCCGGCTCGCCTGCTTCCGGCCCGCGCACACGCTCGCCGCTGGCGCCCTCGACGAGTACCGCGCGAACCGGCTCACCGTGACGCGGCAACTGCACTTCTCGGCGGACGACCCGGCCCAGTCCGTCGACCTGGCGTTCTTCGTCAACGGGATCCCGGTGGCGTCGGCGGAACTGAAGAACGCGGCGACAGGGCAGACGGTCGCGGACGCCCGCGCCCAGTACCGTCGCCGCGACCCCAAGTGCCTGTTCTTCGCGCGGCGTACCCTCGTCCACTTCGCGGTCGACACCGACCTCGTGTTCCTCACGACAAGGCTCGCGGGCAACAGGACCCGGTTCCTGCCGTTCAACGAGGGGTCCAACGGGCCGGGCAGGGCCGGAACCGCGGGCAACCCGCCGGTGGGGGAGTCCGGTTACCAGACGTCCTACCTGTGGGAGCGGGTGCTCCAGCGTGACAATTTCCTAGAGTTGCTCCAGCAGTACCTGCACGTGGAGGACGCCGACGCGAAGGCGGGCAAGGCGCCGTCCTTCAAGCCGTACGCGGCGCACACCCAGCCGCTGATCTTCCCGAGGTACCACCAGTGGGACGCGGTGAAGTCGCTGGTCGCCGACGCGCGTGAGAAGGGCACCGGGGAGAACTACCTGATCGAGCACTCCGCCGGGTCCGGAAAGTCCAACACCATCGCCTGGCTGGCGCACCGGCTGTCCACGCTGCACGACGACGCGAACGAGCCCGTGTTCGACAAGGTCATCGTGCTGACCGACCGGCTCGTCCTGGACAAGCAGCTGCAGGACACCATCTACCAGTTCGAGCAGGTCCAGGGTGTGGTGGAGCGGATCGAGAGCGACTCCCGGCAGCTCGCGGACGCGCTCTCCGGCGCCCGTGCCCGGATCGTCATCACCACGCAGCAGAAGTTCCCGCACGTCCTGGACAAGGTGCGGGACCTGTCGAAGCGCAAGTACGCGATCATCATCGACGAAGCGCACTCCTCGCAGGGCGGCGAGGACAACGCCGCGCTGAAGAAGGCCCTCGGGTCCCGGACGGTGGACGAGTCCGGCGACCCGCTGACGTCGGCGGCGCTGGCGCGGGGGCGGCAGCCGAACCTGTCGGTGTTCGCGTTCACCGCGACGCCGAAGAAGAAGACCCTCGACCTGTTCGGCCGGTACGGCCCGGAGGAGAAGAAGAACAAGCCCGTCCACGTCTACTCGATGCGGCAGGCCATCGACGAGGGCTTCATCCTCGACGTCCTGCGCAACTACGTCACCTACGCGACCTACTTCAAGCTGTCGAAGGCGGCCGCGGACGCCGCCGAGCGGATGGTCGACCCGCGCAAGGCGAAGGCGCAGGTCGTCCGGCAGGCGCTGTGGTCGGAGGCGGCCACCGCGCTCCGCGCCAAGATCATCGTTGATCACTTCCGGTCGCACACCGCGCCCCGGCTCGGCGGCCGGGCGAAGGCGATGGTGGTGACGCCGCTGCGCGCCGACGCGCTCGAGCTCTACCAGGCGATCCGAACCTACGTGGACGAGCGCGGATTCACCGACTGCGGCGCCCTCGTCGCGTTCTCCGGGACACTGAGGCTGGAGGACGACGGCCCCGAGTACACCGAGCCGAAGCTCAACGGCTTCCCCGAGCGGGAGCTCCCGCAGCGGTTCGGCTACACGCGGGCCGACGACAAGCGCGCCAGGACGGTCCCGAAACCCGAGTACCGCATCCTCGTCGCCGCCGACAAGTACCAGACCGGGTTCGACCAGCCGCTGCTGACCACGATGTACGTCGCGAAGCCCCTCGCGGGCGTCGCCGCCGTCCAGACGCTGTCGCGCCTGAACCGCACCCACCCGGGCAAGACCCAGGAAGACCTCTTCGTGATGGACTTCGTCAACAAGGCGGACGACATCCTCGCGGCGTTCCAGCCGTTCTACGAGACGACGATCAGCGAGCCGACCGACCCCGACCTGCTGTACGCCAAGGAGCGGGAGGTCCACGCCTACCGGCTGCTCGTCGAGTCGGAGATGCGGTCGTTCTTCGAGGCGCTCGCCGTCGAACGCGCGAAGGCCGCCGACGAGCGAGAGCTGGTCAAGGCGCACGGGAAGCTGTACCGGTGGCTGCAGCCGGCCGTCGACCGGTTCACCGCGCTCGCCGCCGAGGAACCCGACAAGGCCGAGCTGTTCCGTGGCGCGCTGCGCGATTACGTGCGCGCCTACGGCTGGCTCTCCCAGGTCATCGGCTACAACGACGACGAGCTGCACCTGCTGTACGAGTACGGCCGGTTCCTGCTGAACAAGCTGCCGCCGCGGGGCCAGGACCCCGCCGTCGACGTCGGTGAGGTGGAGCCGAGCCACCTGCGGATGCAACAGTCCGGCGAGCCCGAGATGGAACTGAAGGCCGACGGCGACCAGGTGGTCTCCGGGCTGTTCCCGGGAGAGACCGGCCCGTCCGCCGACCCCGAGGAGCTGACCCTCGCCGAGCTGATCGACCAGGTCAACGACCAGTACGGCGCCGACCTGTCCACCGCCGACAAGATCATCGTCGGGCAGTTCGCGGTCGCCATCGCCGAGGACCCCCAACTCGCCGCGATCGCGCTGAACAACTCGCGGGAGGTGTTCGAGCGGGAGGTCGAGAAGGACGCCGACCGCATCATGATCGGCCAGGCCGCGTCCAACGACGAGCTGCTCGTCCGCTACTTCGACGACGAGAACGTCAACCGGCTGTTCAAGCAGGTCGCCAAGCAGCAGGCGTACGGCATGATCCGGCGGCCGGTGCGGCGGGAGGCCGAACGCCGCGCCGCCGCCGAACGGGCCGCCGAGATCCGCCGGACCCGCGGGGGCGCTTCGGGATAGTTTGAGGCTCCCCGCAGATCGGCCCGCACACCCGTCCGCGCACGGAAGGACATCCGCGATGGGAGACGCCGACGAGCCGGGCGGCCGGCTGGTCGCCGGACGCTACCGGCTCCGCCGCCCCCTCGGCTCCGGCGGTATGGGCGAGGTCTGGGAGGCCTACGACGAACCCCTCGGCGGCCGCCGCGTCGTGATCAAGATGATGCTCGACGAGCGCCCGACCTCGCACTGGCCGGCCGGCGAAGGCTTGGAGACGCGCCGCGAACGCTTCCTGCGCGAGGTCCGCACGACCGCCGCCATCGAGCACCTCGGCGTCCCCGCCGTCTTCGACGCCGGGGTCGACCCCGCCGAGGGACGACTGTTCATCGCCATGCAGTACCTGCACGGGCGGGAACTGCAGACCCTCGTCGACGAAACCGACCACGACGAGGACCCGCTCTCGGTCGCGCGCGCGGCCGCGATCGGTGCGCAGATCGCCTCCGTCCTCGACGAGGTGCATCGGCACGACGTCGTCCACCGTGACATCAAGCCCTCCAACCTGATGCTGACGCCCGGCGGCATCGTCAAGGTGCTGGACTTCGGGGTCGCGTCGCTGCTCGGCTCCGGCGACAACCCGCGCCTCACCCAAGTGGGGATGACCGTCGGCACACCGCCCTACATGTCGACCGAGCAGGTGCTCGGCAACGCGGTCGGGCCGACGTCCGACGTCTACGCGCTCGCCTGCGTGCTCTATGAGGTGCTGACGGGACGGCCGCCATTCGCCGAGTCGGCATCCCGGTCGCACCAGTGGCACCACGTCCGCTCCGATCCACCGCTGATCACGGCAATGAGGCCAGACGTCCCCTCAGACCTCAAGGACCTCCTTCTGGCGATGCTGGCGAAGGAACCTGAGGACCGTCCCGACGCGGCGAGCGTGTACGAGGCGCTGCTGCCCCACGCATTCGGGCCCGCGAAGGACGGGTTCCCCGCGGACATCACCGACCTGGACCCGTGCCTGCCGTTCCTCCGGCCGCTCGGCGGCGGCCTGCGCCGGCGGCGCGGCCCCGGTGGCGCGACGAGCGCGGCGACACCGAGTCCGTCCGCCCCGCAGCCCGGACCCGCGATCACCGAACGGGACGTGGAGGAGATCGCCGAACGCGTCGAGAACCTGCTGAAACGCGAACTGTTCGTCGAGGCGTTCGACCTGCTCGACGAGGCCAGGCAACGCGCCGCCGACCCCGACCTGGCCGGCGAACTGGAGTTCCGGCTCGCCACGGCCAAGTACATCGCGGGCAACTTCACCGAGGCCGCCGCGCTGTTCACGCAAGTGGGCGGCCGCATCGCCGCCCGGTACGGTTCCGACGACCCGGACGCGCAGGCCGCCCGCTACTACGTCGCGCAGTGCCGCAGCGAACTCGGCGATGTCAGCGGCGCCGTCGCCGCCTTCCTTGAGGTCGCGGACGCGCCGTTCGACCCGTCCGACGGGGAGGCCGTCGACCGGCACCTGGACTCGCTCGCCTCGCTCATGCGGTTGCACGCCGTCATGCGGGACCGCGAGCGGCTCGCGGACGCGGCGACGCGCATGCGGGGGGCGATTCTGGCTTACCGCCCGGACGAGTCGGCGGCGCTGCTGGCCGATCTGGACGCATTCATGCACCGCCTCGCCCAGTACCTGGATGGCGGGGACGCGGCGCAGCCGTAGGAGTGAAGCCGTGGACCGGCAGAGACCTGCGGACGTTTCACCCGGAGCGGGTCAGGCGAGGGTGTCGAGGAAGGGCTTGACGGCGGCGGCGAAGCCGTCGGGGTCGGTGGCGTGGACGAAGTGGTCCCCGTCGAGTTCGGTGAGCCTCGTGTCGGCGCGCCGGGCGACGATCTCCTTGCCGTCCTCAGGGGTGAGGACCTGGCTGTTGCGGGCGAGCACGAGCAGGGCGGGGCAGGTGGTGGCGGTCCAGTCGGCCCAGTGGTCGCCGTGCGTCCCCTGCTCTGAGGTGATGGTGTCCTGCGGGTGGAACGGCAGGCGCCAGCCGCCGTCCGGGACGGGGCGCAGCTTGTCGCCGATCATCGGGGCCAGCGGGCCGATGGCGTCCAGGAGCGCTCGGCGGTCGGGGGCGGTGTAGGGCATCGACAGCACGAACGACAGGGCGCTGGGGCCGTCATCGAGATCGCAGACCGGGCCTTCGACATTGACGATGGCCGGCACGCGCCTCGTAGAGGTGGCCGTGCAGGGCCGGCAGCGGCCGGCCGGGCCCGCCGAAGTCCAGGTAGGAGAGCCGGCGGCCATCGATGTGAAGCTCGCCGCGGATCTCGGTGACGCTGGTGCCGTTCATGCTCGAACCTCTTTCGGGTGTCCGTCCCGATGAACAGCACTCTGTTCGCACCTGCTGGCCACCGGCGCACCGGCCACTGAGCGTCCCCTCTTCGACTGGTGCGCGGGTTTCACCTGTGGCGTTCTCTGGGACCCTGCTCGTGGTGGTGGTGGTGGTGGCGGTGGCGGTGGCGGTGGTTAGGGTGGCGTATGTCCTGGTGCGGGCTGATCGGTGGGGTGCGTGATGAGGATCGTTGTCGACGACCTGTCGGGTCCGGAGATCGCGGAGTTCCTGGAGGAGCACGTCCGGCAGATGCGGTCCATCACGCCGCTGGAGAGCAAGCACGCCCTCGACCTCGATGCGCTTCGCCGGCCGGACGTCACGTTCTGGTCGGTGATGGACGGCGGTGACGTCGTGGGTTGCGGGGCCATCAAGCGGCTGGACGCGTCGCACGCGGAACTGAAGTCGATGCGCACGTCGACGGTGCGCAAGCGGAGCGGCATCGCGTCGCGGCTGCTCGGGCACATCATCGCCGAGGCCGAGCGCATGGGCTTCACCCGGCTGAGCCTGGAGACCGGCTCGGACGACTTCTTCCTCCCGGCCAGGAGGCTCTACGAGAAGTACGGCTTCGAGTACTGCGAGCCCTTCGAGGAGTACCGCCCGGACCGGAACAGCGTCTTCATGACAAGAGCGCTGGGGCCGGCAACCGGCGCCTGAGGCCGTTTCAGTAGGGCGAATACGGGACCGGGCGACGGTGGTCCCGGGGATCACGGACGCAGTCCGACCCCGCGGTTATGACGATGCGGTTCATGTCATGCAGGGCCTCTGCCGTGAAACCGTAGCCGTACCCGTAGCGGTAACCGGCGGCGTGGCCCGCGAGTTCCGTGGACGTGCGGCCCCCGGTCGCGGGCCGGAAGGCGGAGATCACCCATCCGGAGCGCTCCGCGTAGGCCTTCAAACGCATGATCGCCGGTACCGCCTTGCCCGGTGGCATGCCGTCGACGGCGGAGAAGTCCGCGATGTTGTACGGGCTGGACTCGCCATCCTTGAAGTCCATGAGGTCGAACTGGTCGCAGGGGGCCGGCCCTCCACCGGGCGCCGTGGCGGGCTTTCCGGCGTGCATGACCTGGATGATCTTGTAAAAGAAGTCGTCGAGTCCATCCGACAGCTTCTTTTCATCGGCGACCTGCAAATGCTCTCCCTTAATGCGAGGGGTGCATCCGGATATGGTCGTGCATGCCAACATGAGGACAAATAAGGGTGTCCATCGGACGATTCGGCGGCGCATTGCTCGACGGCTGAATGCCGGTGGTCCCGCGGCTGTCTCCCAGTCGTGGCCGAGCGCGGCCGCAGCCGCGGCCCGGTCGATTGACCCCGCCCCCGTCATCGGTCCCCTTCTCGGCTCACGGCATTCATGAATCGACAGAGATCGTGTCTTGGTGGCATTAAGGCGGTCAAGGTCGCCGAGCGGTTGGCCTGAAGCGGCCAATGTGTCATTTCGGGTCGGTTGCTGGTTGGGGGAGTGCGGCCGGCGGCACTGCTGAATTCATTTCTCGGGGCTCTGGGGCGGCTCTCGCCGGGGGCGGTGGCCGGTCGGGGAGGGGTCGTTGCGGGTAGGGTCAACGGATCGGTGACCTTCGGGTCATGATCGGGGGGCGCGTGGAGCTTCGGGACATCGAGATCTTCCTGACGCTGGCCGAGGAGCTGCACTTCGGGCGCACCGCCGAGCGGCTGCACGTCACCGCGTCCAGGGTCAGCCACGCGATCAAGAAGCAGGAGCGGCGGATCGGCGCGCCGCTGTTCGAGCGCAACTCCCGCAACGTCCGGCTCACCCCCGCCGGACGGCGGCTCCACCAGGTGCTCGAACCCGCCTACCGGCAGATCATGAGCGGGATCGAGCAGGTGTCGGCCGGCGTCCGGAACCTCGCCGGGACGCTGACGCTCGGCACGATGGGGCCGCAGGGGTGGATGGTCGAGGAGATCGTCGGACGGTTCCGTGCCCGGCATCCCGGCATCGAGCTGGTGCACCGCGACCTGAACCCCGTCGATCCACTCACGCCCCTGCGGTCGGGGGAGATCGACGTGGCGCACCTGTGGCTGCCGGTGCGGGAGCCGGACCTGACGCTCTCCCCGGTCACCCATGCGTCGCCGCTCGTCCTCGCGCTGGCGGCCGGGCATCCGTACGCGGACCGCGAGTCGGTCTGCCTGGAGGACTTCGGCGACCTCACCTTCGTCGCGCACCGCTCGCCCATCCCGGCGTCCATGGAAGAGGCGATCCAGCCGTTCCGCACCCCGGCCGGACGGCCCGTCCCGCGCGGCCAGGTGGTCGCCACCTGGGACGACGAGCTCAAGGCCGTCGTCTCCGGGGAGGCCGTCGTCGCGTGCCCGGCCGAGACGGCGCGCTTCTACCCGTGGCCCAGCCTGGTCTACCTGCCCGTCCGCGACGCCGCGCCCCTCCAGTGGGCGTTCGCGTGGCGGTCCGCCCACGAGACCCCGGTGGTCCGGGCCCTCGCCGAGGCCGTGGCGGACGCCGGGGAGGGGTAAGTCAGCCGTTCCGGACGGCCGCGCTCACCTGCGCGGGCGAGGTCTGCCAGGGGGCGCCGTGGCCCGGCAGCACCCAGGACGCCGCCAGGCCGGCGATCCGGTCGAGGGAGGCGAGCGCCTCGTCCGGGTCGTCGGTGAACGGCGCGGGCTGCGGGCCGGTGCGCCCGGTGAGGACGTGCCGGGTGGTGAGGGCGTCGCCGACGAACACCGCGTCCGCGGCGGGGACGTGCACCGCGACGCTGCCGGGGGAGTGCCCCGGCATGCCCACGATCACCGGGCTGCCGGGCAGGTCGAGGACGTCGCCGTCGCCGACCTCGGTCACCTCGGCGACGTAGCGGGGGCGCAGCCCGTTCTTGCGGATCGAGTAGCCGAGGAACCCGAGCGTCGGCCCGACGCGCATGGAGCCGAACGGGGTCTTGGGCTTCTCGCCGGTCCGGGCGCGGTCGGCGTCGGCGGCGTGCACGTACACCGGTACGCCGTGCTCGCGGCGCAGGCGCTCGGCGAAGCCGATGTGGTCGGAGTCGCCGTGCGTCAGCACGATCCCGCGGACGTCGTCGGCGGTCTTGCCGAGGGCCTGGAGTTCGCGCTGCAGGTCGTGCCAGTGGCCCGGCAGGCCCGCGTCGATGAGGGTGATCCCGTCGGGGGTGTCGACGAGGTAGCAGGCGACGATGTCGTTGCCTAGGCGGTGCAGGTTGGACGCGAGGCGCATGGCCCCCTCCTGGGAACTCGTGCTCGATGGCAAGAGCTAAGCTAAGTTCCCCAACGGCTAATGTCAATAGCTTGACGCCTGCCGCGCCGAATGCGTGGTGCAACGCTCCGGGTTCTGCGGATCGTAGCGGACGGCGACCGTGTCACCGCCGAGGCCCTCAGATGTAGGCGTGCTGGGTGCGGATGTGCTCGCGGAGGGCGTTGAGCTCCAGCAGGGCCTCCGCGCAGTGGTCGCAGACCCACACCCCGCTCGGGATGGTGATCTTCCGCTTGGCCGCGTCGTCCCGCGCGCAGGCCAGCTGGTAGGTCTGGACGGCCCGTCGCCACGTCCTCCGAAACGCCGATCGCATCCCGCTCCCTCCAAGCGCCGATGGAATGACGCCCAGGATAGGCGAGCGGAAACGTAAAACCTCCGTGAGCTGGGTAAAGTCTCGCCCCATGCCCGTGCCCCGCCCCTGGGTACGGGGACGGGGCGCGGCACGGAGTGCCGGGATCACTGTCCGATCTTGACCCCCGGCTCGCCGTAGCGGTACTCCAGCGAACGCCTGGCGCGGCGTCCCGGCATGTTCTGGCCTCCCCGGAACGCGAAGAGCGGCAGGATCGTCCGTCCGTAGCTGTTCTCGAGCATCAGCGCGGCCGCCGTGTAAACGGCGATCGCCGCGGAGATGACGAACAGCCAGCCGCCGACCCGGATGGGCCAGGTCGAGCCCGCCCAGAATCCGGCGGCGGTGAAGCCCGCGCCCGCGGCAAGGGGCCACAGGACCGCCGACATCGCCAGGTTCTTGCCCATCGCGGCCAGCGCGCCGAACCCGGTGATCACGCACAGTGCGATGAACCAGAACGCGAAGCCCTGGTTGACCACCCCGATCCGCGGTGCGAGTGCCAGCGGGTAGGCGCCGATCGCGACGAGCATGAACAGCAGGCCCCAGCCGATCCAGAACGCGCCCCACATGCCGTGCATGGCGGTGGCGAGGCCGTCCCGGGCCCGGTAGGACCACATGCCGGCGAGGAACTGCGCCAGTCCCCCGAACGTCAGCGCGAACGGGAACAGCACGAGCGGCGTGAGCGCCGTGCCGTACCAGTTCGCCTGCCACGCGCCGACCATCATGGTGGCGCCGGCGAACCCGAACAGGCCGAGGATCGACGGCGCGGCGATCGGCGTCAGGGAGATCCGCGTACGGTCCTCCCAAAGAGCGAACTGCTCGCCTTCCATCGCGCCCTCGCGGGGTGCGGCGGAGGCGGCCGGCGTGCCCCGGCCGGCGGGCATGTCGTGCGCGGGCATGTCATGCGCGGGGACGTCGTGCCCCGGGCCCGTCATCGGCGTGCCCTCGCCGGGAGCCGGCGAGTCCCTTCCTGTGGACCTTCTGCGATCCCTCATGACATCTCCTCCCCCATAGGAGAATCTCCCTCACAACCTTGTAACCGGGAATCAGGGGGCGAAACGCACAAAACGGGCAAAGGTGACGCGCGGTAGCGCCGTCCACATACCTGCCGCCCGCAGGGGCAGAAGGATCCGTGTGACACAAGAGCCGGCGGACGCGGCCATCATGCCGGAATCCCGTGATCGCGCAGCGGGCCCACGGTGAGCCCCGCGCTCCGGCACGCCTCCACGACGTTCGGCAGCGCGCCCAGCGACGACTTCCACGCCCCCGGCGCGGACGTGACGTCGCTGTCGTGCAGCAGCAGCGTCGCCCCGCCCTCGATGCCCGGCGACAGCTCCGCCAGCACCGACTCCGGCGTCGCCGACGCCGTCCAGTCCCGCCCCCACGCCGACCACAGGATCGGCCGCAGCCCGTTGCGGCGCGCCGCCAGCAGCGCCTCGGCGCTCAGCGCCCCGTACGGCGGCCGGTACCAGCGCGGCCGCGCCCCGCACACCTCCTCGACGAGCCGGACCGTCCGGGCGATCTCCGCCGAGACCCGCCCGGGCCGGGTGACCAGCGCGTTGTCGTGGTGCCAGCCGTGCACGCCGAGCTCGTGGCCGTCGGCGGCGATGCGCCGCCCGACGTCCGGGTGGCGCAGCAGCATCGAACCGAGGACGAAGAACGTCGCGCGGCAGCCGAGCCGGGACAGCTCGTCCAGGAACAGCGGCGTGGACGCGCCGTCCGGGCCGTCGTCCAGGGTCAGCGCGACGTGGTCGGAGAAGCCGCGGCCCGCGATCCGGGGCGTCCAGCGGCGGACCGGAGCGAGCCAGGTCGCCGCGGGCAGGGTGTGCGCCAGCGCCGCGCCCAGGCCGGCGGCGGTGCCGGCCACCGCGGCGGCGGGGACGTGGCGTGCCCGGATATGTGTGTGCACATGACCATCTTGCACAGGGGGGTCCCATCTAATGGGCAAGCGACTCTTAATTCTCACAGCGGGCATGGGGGCGGGGCACGACGCGGTCGCCGGAGAGCTGGAACGGAGGGTCGCCCCGTACGGCGTCGAGGTCTCCGTGGTGGACGTCCTCGACCTCGTGCCGCTGCGGCTCGGGCGCGCGCTGCGCCGCGCCTACGCGGGCACGATCCGGTCCGCGCCGTGGCTGTACGCGGCGGTCTACCGGGCGTTCTTCGTGTCCGGGCGGCCCGGGCCGCTGCGCCCGCCGCCGCCTTCGCCGCTGACCGCGCTGATCGCCGCGCGGCTTGAGCGGCGCGTCCGGGAGCTGCCGCCGGACGCGGTCGTGTCGACCTTCCACGTCGCCGCGCAGGCCGCGGGGCGGCTGCGCCGGTCCGGGGGGCTGGACGCGCCGTCCCTGGTCCTCGTCACCGACTTCGCCGTCCACCGGATGTGGCTGCACCCCGGCAACGACCGCTACCTGTGCCCCGACCAGGCGGCGGCGCGGGCCGTCACGGCCGCGACGGGACGTCCCGCGACCATGTGCGCCCCCCTGGTGTCGCCGGAGCTGCGCAGCCCGGACATAGAGGCCGGCCGCGAACGGCTGCGCAGGGCGGTCGGGGCGGGCTCGGACGAGCGGGTCGTGCTGATCTCGGCGGGCGCCTGGGGCGTCGGGCAGGTGGTGGAGGCGGCGGGCGTGCTGGCGGCGTCCGGACGGTACCGGCCCGCCGTGCTGTGCGGCCGCAACGGGCGCCTGCGCCGCCGGATCCTCGGCACCGGGCTCGCCCCCGCGCTCGGCTGGCGCGACGATGTCCCGCAGCTGATGGCGGGCGCGTACGCGCTGGTCGACAACGCCGCCGGGATGATGTGCCGGGAGGCGTTCGCGTGCGGGCTGCCGGTGATCTCCTACCGGCCGATCCCCGGGCACGGCCGCGACGGGGCGCGGGCCATGGCGCGCGGCGGCCTCAGCGTCCACGCGCACTCGCCCGCCGAGCTGGTGGAGGCGCTGGACCGGCTGGCGGACGGCGCGCTGCGCCACACCCGCGCCGCCCGCGTGGACGCGCTGTTCAGCGCCGAGCCCGCCGAGCGCGCGGTGTGCACGGCGCTCGGCTGACGGTGTGCTGCTCGTGCAGCACGGGGGAGCGGGCGATCCCGATGCTGCCGACCAGGATCAGCGCGATGCCGGCGAGCTCCAGCGCGACCCAGCCGCCGGCGCGGATGTGCTCGTCGAACAGGCCGATGCCGAGGCAGATGCTCGCGACGGGGTCGGTCACCGTCAGCGCGGGCTGCACCACGACGAGGGTGCCGCTGGCCAGCGCCATCTGTAGCAGCACCAGGCTGGCGATGCCCGTCGCGACCATCGCGTAGAGCTCCCAGGACGCGAACGCGGCGGCGACCCCGGAGTCGGTGATGATCTGCGTGGCCGTCTTCATGTAGGCGGCGGTCAGCGCGAACCCCAGCGACGTCGTCACGCCCAGCAGCACGGCGCGCAGCGGCCCGCTGACGATCCAGGCCGCCGCGATCAGCCCCGCCGCCAGGCCCGCCGTCACGCCGGTGGCGATCATCCAGCCGAGCGGTCCCGGACGTCCCGGTCCCTCCGACGGGGACGCGGCGGTGAGCAGCGCCGCCAGGCCGGCGGTCAGCGCGCCGACCGCCGCCCACGGCAGCTTGGCGAACGCGCCCGGCACCAGCCAGCCGAGCAGCAGCATCGTGAACGGCAGCTCCGCCGCCAGCAGCGGCTGGACCAGCGCCAGCCCCGCCCGGTCCAGCGCCGCGGCCTGGAGCAGGAACGCGGCGATGAGCGCGCCGATCCCGCCGAGCCAGGCGGGCTTGCGCAGCAGGTCGACGATCAGCGACGGGCGGAACGTGTGCTCGTCCGGCGCGCCCTTGGCGACCTGCCGCTGCAGCACCGACGCCAGCGCGTTGGCGGCGGCGGCGAGGACCGCGAACAGCACCGGCAGCATCAGCACCCCGCCCCGTCCTCGCGCGCGCTCTCCTCGCGGACCCCGTTCGCGGCGGCACCGGCGCGGTCACCCGGTTTGCCCAGATAGGGGGAGCGGCCCAGCACGACGATCCCGGCGACCATGGCGGCGAGGCCGATCGCCTCCAGCGCCAGGCTGCCCACCGACACCCGCAGCCGCTCGTCGAAGATCACGATGCTGAGCGCGATGCCGGTGAGCGGCTCGGCCGCCGTGGTCGCGGGCAGCGAGATCCGCAGCGGCGCCGCGTCGAACGCGCTCTGCGAGAACAGCAGTGCGGTCGCCCCGATCAGCACCAGGCTGTAGGGCTGCCAGTCCCGGGCCGCCTGCCAGATCCCGTGGTCGAACAGCAGCAGGACGCTGCGGGTCAGCGCGTCCTGCAGGCCGTACAGCAGGCCGGCGGCGCAGGCCAGGGTGATCGCGCGGACCCGCAGGTCGCGGTGCTGGCCCGCAATCGTCAGCAGCCCCACCAGGCCGAGCACCACCGCGCCGGCGATCCAGCGCGGCGACCAGGTGCTCGGCTCGCCCCCGCCGTGCGGCTCCCCGATCGTCAGGAACAGCGCGACGCCCGCGGTGAACAGCACCGCGCCCTGCCACTCCGCGCGGCCGAGCCGCTCCCGGTAGATCAGGTGCGCGGCGACCAGCGCGAAGATCAGGTTGCTCGCCAGCAGCGGCTCGACCTGCGCGATGTCGGCCATGTTCAGCGCCACCGCGAACAGCACCTGGCCGACGATCATCGTGCCGATGCCGGCCAGCCACAGCCGGCTGCGCAGCAGGTGCAGCAGCAGCCGCGGGTGCAGCATCTCCTCCAGCGGCTCCCGGTAGGCGGCATGCTGCTGGGCGACGAAGCCGAGTCCGGTGAACGCGGCCGCCACCACGGCGAAGATCATCCCGAGAAGGCTCATATGGATCGGGCGATCCGCGCCCGGCGCCTCCGGGCCGCGGGTGATCGCGATGACCCCCTACCCAGGCTGGCCTGCCCGAATCGGCGACCGGGAGCGGCCACGGCGAGGCGGCGGCACGGTGGGCCGGGAAGGGGCGGTCCGCCGCCGCGGCCCCCGGCGGCGGACCGCGTCTCTCAGCGGTGCTCGTCGATGTGAGCGAGCTTGTCCGGGTTCGTCACCGCATAGATCCCGCGGATCCGGTCGTCGCCCGGCGCCAGGTCCAGCACCATGACGCCGAACGGCGCGTCCCCGCTGTCGAACAGCACCGCGGACGGGTCGCCGTTGACGGTCCGGTACCGGATCTCCACCGGCCACCGCCCCCGCCCCGTCCCGCCGGTGATCGTCCGCGCGACCCGGTCGGCGCCCTGGATCGGGCGCAGCGCCGCCGGCCGCGCCTTCCCGCCGCCGTCGGTCCACAGCGTCACGTCCGGCGCCAGGATCCGCATCAGGTCCTCGATGTCGCCGCCCAGCGCCGCCTGCACGAACCGCTCGGTCACCTGCCGCTGCACCTTCGGGTCGGCCTGGTAGCGGGGACGCCGCGCGTGCACGTGCTCGCGGGCCCGGTGCGCCAGCTGCCGGACCGCCGACGGGCTGCGGTCCAGGATCGCCGCGATCTCGGTGTGCGCGTACCCGAACACCTCGTGCAGCACGAACACCGCCCGCTCCAGCGGCGTCAGCGTCTCCAGCACCACCAGCAGCGCCATCGACACCGCCTCGGTCCGCTCCGCCGCCTCGTCCGCCCCGGCGTCGCTCACCAGCGGTTCGGGCAGCCACGGCCCCACGTACGTCTCGCGCCGCCGGCTGATCGTCGCCTGCCTGGCCAGCGCCGTGTTCACCGCGATCCGCACCAGGTACGCCCGCGGGTTCCCGATCTCCTCCGCGCCGCCCGCGCCGTACCGGGCCGACCACGCCAGCCACGCGTCCTGCAGCACGTCCTCGGTGTCGGCGACGCTGCCGATCATGTTGTAGACGACCGAGAACAGCAGCTCCCGGTGATCGGCGAACACCCGCGTCGCGGTGTCCTCGGCGATGCCTTCGGGCATGGGTCGACCTCCTGTGCGCTCGACCCCATAGAGGGCCCGCGCCCCCGAAGTGTGACATCCCGCCCGTAACTGTGATGTGGCCCTCATCCCGGCCGCGCCGTGTCACAAACGCCGCCCGGCGTCCGCTCATTGGTGGCGAGCAACGGGGACAGACCCGGCACCGTACGAGGGGGCCATCACTCATGAGCCGCACCACGCAACCGGCCGCGCGGACGCGATCCGTCCCGCCCGACCCGATCGACGTCTCGTTCATGTACGCCGTCCACGACGCCTTCCAGCGCGACCTCGACCGGCTCGTCGCCATGGCCGAGGCCGGGGACGCCCCCGGCGCCGCGCTCCGCGCCGGCTGGGACCGCTTCACCACGTTCCTGCAGGTCCACCACACCGCCGAGGACACCCACCTGTGGCCCGTCCTGGCCGGCAGGGTCGCCGACGGCGCCGTCCTCGAGCAGATGGAGGACGAGCACAACGCCCTCGACAGGCTGCTGGACGGCGTCGACGCCGCCCTGTCCGGGCCCGCGCCCGCGCTCGCCGCCCGCGCCGCCGAACTCGCGCAGACCCTCACCGCCCACTGCGACCACGAGGAGGAACTCGCGCTGCCGCTCGTCCAGCAGCACCTCACCAAGGACGAATGGGACGCGTTCGGCGCCGAGCAGCGCAGCAAGCTCGGCATGAGCGGCGCCGCGACCTTCTTCCCCTGGCTGCTCGACGGCGCCGCCGACGAGACGCGCCGCAAGGTCCTCGGCATCGTCCCGCCGCCCGTCCGGCTGCTGTACCGCGCCGTCTGGCGGCCCCGCTACGAACGCGCGCCCCGCTGGCAGACGCCGGCGAGCGCCTGACACCCGGAGATGACCATGGCGACCACCGACGCCCGCCCGTCCTTCCTCGCGACCGGGCGCGGCAAGATCACCCTCACGCTGCTGTGCGCGATCGCGTTCCTGGACTTCATCGACGCCTCGATCGTCAACGTGGCGCTGCCCGCGATGCGAAAAGACCTCGGCTTCTCCGTCCAGGACCTCCAGTGGGTGCCGTCCGGCTACCTGCTCACCTACGGCGGGTTCATGCTGCTCGGCGGCCGGCTCGCCGACCTGCTCGGCCGCCGCCGCGTCGTCGTCGCCGGCACCGTCCTGTTCTCGCTGTCGTCGGTGACCGGCGGCCTCGCGCAGACGTCCGGGATGCTCATCGGCGCCCGGTTCGCCCAGGGCATCGGCGCCGCGCTGATGCTGCCCGGCACCCTGTCCATCCTCACCACGACGTTCAAGGAGGGCGGCGACCGCAACAAGGCGCTCGGCGTGTGGGGCGGCGTCGCCGGCGGCGCGTCCGCCGCCGGCGTGCTGCTCGGCGGGCTGCTCACCGACGGCCCCGGCTGGCGCTGGGTGATGCTGGTGAACGTGCCGGTCTGCGTCATCGTGATCGCGGGACTGTTCCTGCTGGTCGAGGGCGACCGGCGCAGCGCACGGCTCGCGAACTTCGACGCCCTCGGCGCCGTCCTCGTCACCGCCGGGATGCTGCTGCTCGTCTACACGATCGTCAAGGCGCCCGACGTCGGATGGGGCGCGGCCCGCACCGTCGGCGGCCTCATCGGGGCGGTGGCGATCCTGCTGGCGTTCCTGCTCAACGAGCAGCGCGGCCGCAACCCGCTGCTGCCGCTGTCGATCTTCCGGATCCGCGGGCTCGGCGCCGCCGACGTCGCGATGCTCGTCGCCGTCGCCGGGATCGGCTCGATGTTCTTCTTCCTCAGCCTCTACATGGAGAACGTCCTGAACTACTCGCCGATGAAGACCGGCTCCGCCTACCTGCCGCTCTGCTTCGGCGTCGGCATCGCCGCCGGGATCTCGTCTCAGCTGCTAACCCGGGTCGGCACCCGCCCGGTGATGGTCGCCGGGCTGCTGATCGCGGGCGGCGGCGTCTACTGGCTGTCGCGCATCCCGGTCGACGGCGCGTACCTCACCGACCTGCTGCCCGGCCTGATGATCGCCTCCATCGGCCTCGGCCTGGCGTTCGTGTCGATCACCACCGCCGCCAACGCCAACGTCGCGCCGGACCGGGCGGGCATCGCCGCCGCCCTGCTCAACGCCTCGCAGCAGCTCGGCGGCGCCCTCGGCCTGGCGATCTTCTCCGCGCTCGCCACCGCCCGCACGCACGACCTGGTCGCCGACCGCAAGCCCATGCCGGACGCGCTGACCGGCGGGTTCTCCCGCGCCCTGCTCGCCTGCAGCATCTTTCTCGCCGCCGCCGCGATCGTCGCGCTGCGCGCCGCCAACACCCGCGGCGAGGCCGAACAGCCGCAGGACGAACCACTGACCGAGCCCGTCCCGGTCAAGTAGGCGCGGCCTCCTCAGGGGACCGGATCAGGAACGTCCCGGCCAGCACCACCAGCCCCGACAACATCAGCACGAACTGGGCCGGGACCATGCCGAGCGGCCGCACGCCGGCCTCCTTCAGGAGGTCGGCGGCGCCGCCCGCGACCAGCGCCGCCAGCGCCAGCCCGAACCGCAGCACCGAATGGAACGCGGTGAGCGCCAGGTTCCGGTCCACCCCGCCGAGGCTCTCCTGCAGATAGGTGATCCCGCCCACCAGCGCGCTCGTCGCCGCCGCGCCGAACAGCACCGCCCCGACGAACGACCACGGCTCGGACGCCAGCCCGCCCATCGACGCGATCACCACCCCCTGCGCCGCCGTCGCCGCCCGGACCTGCGTCAGCAGGCTCCCCGTCTTGCGGTGCAGCAGCAGCAGACCCACGATCGCGCCGATCCCGAAGCACACCACCAGCACCCCGAACCCGACCTGCCCCGCGTTGATCACCCCCTTCACGAACACCACCCCCAGCGAGAACAGCGCGCCCAGCCCCAGCGCCACCACCGCGATCCCCGGCAGCACGCTCCGCACCACCCGCAGCTTCAGCGCGTTGACGAACCCGTGCTCCTCGCGCGCCTCCCGCTCGTCGCGCTCCATCGCCGCCTTCTCGCCCGGCCCCGGCCCGAGGTCCGGGATCGCCCGCACCGCCAGCCACGACGCCAGATACGTCAGCGCGTCCAGCCAGAACACCAGCACGTACCGCCAGTGCCCGCCCCACCCCGCCCGCTCCGACACCCACAGGATCAGCCCGAACATCCCCGCGCCGAACGGGATCATCCCGTACGACGTCGCCATCGTGATCCCGTTCGCCAGCTCCAGCGTCCCGGTGTCGTGGTCGTTCTTCCCCTCCTCCCGGCCCTCCCCGATCAGGAACGGGATCGCCGCGTCCCGGGCCGGCAGGAACATCAGCCCCACGACCTCGATCATGAACGCCCAGAAGTACACCCACCACAGCCAGGGCACGATCGGCAGCGCCACCGCCATCCCCACCCTGACCAGGTCGGACGTCAGCATCACGCTCCGCCGCCGCCACCGCGTCACCACCCGCGCCGCGACCGGCGCGCCCAGCGCCGACGGCAGCAGCCGCAGCACCAGCACCCCGCCCACCGCCGTCGTCGAGCCGCTCAGCGCCAGCACGAAGTACATCAGCGCGAGCGTCCCCATCCAGTCGCCGAGCGAGGACACCGTCTGCCCGACGATCAGCCGCCGAAACTCCGGCCGATTCAGCCGCTCCTTAAGCGCCATCCGGCTTCCATCCACGGGGCCCAGGCGCACACGCCGGAGCCGTCGCCGAGCGTGAAATCGTCGACCGGCGGCCATTCAGCCGCGCCCCACCAGCGCCCCAGCCCCACCGCCGCCACGCCCACGCCCGCCCGAACCTCCACACCCCGCCCGACCCAGGGGGGAAGTGCCCGCCGAGCACCAGAGTCCGCGGAACCTCCATGCGACCACGAGTTCCCGCCCAGCCGCCCCCCAACCGAAGCCCACCCCACAAACCCCCCCCGCGCCCGGCACCCCCGCCGCCGACGCCCCCAGCACCGACCCCCGAGCCCCTCCCTCTGCAAGCCGCACCGCCCGTCCCGGCACGACACCGTGAACACGTCCGCGACGCCGCAGCAACACGGCAGATCCGCCGACGCGACGATGCTGCCCGCCGTCGCATCGGCCCGTCCCTGACGATCACCACCCGCCCGTCCGGCCGCCGGCACACCACCGTCCCGCCACGGCCGTGGCAGCACGTCATGCCCTTTCCAGCGCACCCGCCGCGCCACGGGCTGGTCGCCCACCCCGTGCCACCCACCAGCCCCGCGACCCGCCCAGCCCTGGCCGGAAACGCCACGCGTCCACCGCACCCGACATCTGCACTGGCCGCGCCCGGTCGCCGACCGCCTCCGTCAGCCCCGGCAGCGTCCCCGGGCTGAGATGGGTGAGCACATCGAACGACCGCGCCGCCACCCGCTACACAGGGCGCGTCGGCGGCGCCCGAAACCACCCCAACTCCTGCCCGTGCGTCGACCCGACCAGCCGCCCTATCCCCGCCGTCCGCACGACCGGCTTGTACAACCCGAACGGCGCCCCGCCATGATCTACGCCACCTCCCCGGTACCGAGCGACGAGTTGCACACCCCCGTGACGAGCAGGTATCACTACCTCCGCACGCCGGGGAAGTCCAGCCCCGCGTCGAAGTCCGCAGCCCCCGGCTGCGCGGGCGCGCCGACCACCACCCGGTCGGCAGCCAGCCGCCGCACAAGCTCCCACGTGAACGTCTGCACTCCGCCCGATCCAGGGGAGTGCCCGCTGAGCGCCAGAGTCCGCGGAATCTCCATGCCCCCGATTTCCCGTCCAGCGCCCCCAACCGATCCCACCCACAAACCCGACCGCCGACGGCGGCGACCACACCGCCGCCCAACGCCTCACTACCGGGAAGCCGGTAAGCCCCGGCCTGCGCACTCACTCACCCACCCCGGCCAGTCGGAGGGATCGCCCTCGTCCAGCAGTCCCATCAACGAGACGAGCCGATGTATCTCAGCCCTCTCCCGCGACCGTCCCCGCCCGACGTCGGCCCAGCTCCGCAGTGGCGCACCGTGGCCAGCTCCCGCGAGCGAACACGTCTGCGTTGCTGCCTCGCCTACCGTGGTTACACTTACCGCCGAGCACACCTCCAGCCGAGCCAGAATCGCCGCAAAATCGACCGGTACCTTTTCCTGGCACCAGAAGTAGAGCAATAGGCGACATGATGTCTTTCCGCAGTCGCCCAACGGCGAGGAGGGCTCACTGTGGTCTTTTATGTTTTCTTGATCGCGTATGTGGCGAGAATGTACATGCCGGCGGCGGCGGGCAGCAAGAGAAATACCAGCCCCGAGTCAGGACTTCCAAGTCCCATTATTGCCAGAACGGCGGCGCCGATAAAACCGGGTGCGGCGGCGATCCGGAGCACTATTTGCGAAACGCGTCCCGCGAGGAGTGCGATGATGAGCGTGATCACGCAAATGAGCAAGCATGATGTCAGTACCGTGAAAGAGGCGTGAGGGCCAAAGCAAGCACTCTGCCTTGCCGTTCGGCTTATTGACAAAGTCGTGAGTACTCCGCCTGAATAAATTGCTGACATGACGCCCCACAGCAGGGCGACTGCACGAGTGGGTGCAGCTTCTTTTCTTTTCACAGGGCACAGGATGGTAGAGCCATCTGAAATCCGGATGCCGTACCTGTCTCCAAGTCGAAAGGTGAGTGAGTGGTCAACTGACCACCCGTGAGGTGATCTCTAGCCAGAAGTAAGCCGCCTTCATTAACCATCGCCCTTTCCTGGTGTCCTTGTGGAAATCTAAGAGAGAAACTCCATGTCAGCAATCACCTGCACTCCTTCGAGGACTTTGTACGCCTTTAGTGTCGCCGCGCTTTTCTCAGATTATTCACTACTTCTTTGGCGAGAAGAGTGGCACTTGCCATCACATCTGAACCGATAGTGGGACCCGTGGTGTCTACACCGGGCATGAAGGAGACTGTGAACTCAATGTTCTCGTCTCTAGTGTAAACGTCGATGGAACCGTTAGCAGCCGATGGGCGGGCGGAGAGGAGGTCCTCGCCTCGGACAAATGCTTCGCTTCCAATTCCGTGTATTTCTCGGCACGTCGCTCCATGGCAGGCCGAACGACCGAACTTAAAATTCTTAGCCGCAGCAGATGAGCCGCCGTACTTTTTAGCATGGAACACTTCCGCCAACCTTAATGAAGGCCCAGTCGGTGTGCTGTTCCAAGTGCATACCGACTGCTTGGTGCGTGAGCGTGCGGTCGGAACTCGCGACGGCTCGGGCGATGCACCACTACCCACGTATTTCTGGATAGACGAAGCGCCGATCAACATACAGGTGTCGACCACGTCGGAATAAGCCTGGTCATGGCCATCGGATACTGACGAGCAGCCTGCGGTGAGCAGCATGCTCAAAGCCATCGCGGCTCGGTAAGATCTCACAGCGGTGTCCATGCATGTAGGTCGAGCACGCCATCCGTAGGAAGCGGCAGCGGTCGAACACTATTGATATTCTTCAATGCCGCGCTTAGGGCGTTGGTGTAGTTCTTGCTTTCATCGATGGCAGCATTAACCAAGTTTGTGATGTTATCGGCAAACTCGGATAGTAATGAAGTGAAATGACTCAAGACCAGGGCAAGTGAAGCGCCATCGGTTGGACCGGCTGCCGCAACCGCCAGTACGGCCTTCCAGTCACTGAAGAGACCACCGCCGAAGTCCAGCAAGCTCTGGGCACATTTTGAGATGAACGTTATTCCTTCTTTGTATGCTTCGATCACTGCTGAATACATTTGACTGGTAGCGTCTAGGACGCCCTGAAGTGCGGTTACATTGCCAGTAATTGTCGTTTTTACGTCGAGCGCGTAGTAATTGAATCCATTTGCGGCGCCACCCGTCCATCTTGCATGCACCTGACTGTGTGCCCGTGAGACTCCCTCGAATGATTCGCTCATGGAACGGATGGCTTTCTCCCATTCTGTTACAGCGCGTTGGATGTTGTTCGGATGCCCGATCATGTCGCGCACCATGTCCAGTGCACCAAGAGCCTTGTGGTGGTTGGTTATCTCCGCAGCCTTCCTTACCGTGCTGGCATCGTGGTGAGGAAACGGGGCCGGCTCATCTAGCGTCGTCATTTCGGCATGTCTCGCAGGATGTCTCGAAGCGTGTCGATGCTTTTGTGTTCCGCATGGCCATAGTTTGCGGCTACGAGATTCAAAGCATAGATCATTAGATCGAGATTTGCCACCCCTTCGTCAATCTGCTGCCAGGCGTGATCGACTCCGGTATTGTACTTTGAAACGACATTTGTTTTCTTGCCGATGATCCCGAGATCGTCCGGGCCTATTTTGGCGTTTGCCAGTGTATTCGCGATGTCGATCCAGTTCTTGTTGGCTGAACTCAGATATGTGGCGACCTCTCGTAGGGATTGCCGTTGCACGCTGTACTTATCTGCCATGGAGGGAGTCCTTTTTCGTATGACTCGAAGAGCTGGCTGCCGGCGAGCTGTGACGAGTCTTGCCGAGTGAGTCGTGAGCCATTTGCTCGGCCGCGTTGATCGCCGCTACCAGCTCCCTGGAGAAGAAGTCTGCAGTGCACCTTCTTATCTGCCTTGAATCCAAGTGTATTGCTTTGAGCCGCGCCAGTCTATCTACCTCGACGACTCCTATGCCGCCTTTGATTTCAACCTCAATGCTCAGTGAAGAATCTTTTTGAGCGGCGGCCATGACTTTGCGTGTTTCGGTCTGGAGCGAGTCGACCAGATGGCCTAGTGCTCGAATTCGTTCCGCGATCTCATCGCTAGAGGACGCCATGCTAGTCAGCTTCGATTCCCAGCGATAGGGCCGCCATCCAGTCGCTGGCTGCCTTCGAGCGTGCATGAGCGATCGCTGACATCAGGAGGGCAGAGATCGTTCTCGATTGTTCCGTCTTCAGCAGGCGATGTGACACATGGAGATCAAGTATTCGACCGTTGCCGTCGACTTTGACATACACCTCCTCGCCCCCACTGCCTCCAAGATACTGTCGCCTTGAGGCTTCCTCGACGGCGAGAGTCAGTTCTTTTTGGCGGGCATCGGAAAATTCTTGGATTTCGTTGGTGAGTGAACTGTGGTCATCGGTCCTCGAAGTTTCCGGCGAAGGTGGGGCCAGTCCGCCATGGGGCGAGTGAGTGTGGTTGCGCCGCGGTACCGGCGGCATGGGAGGCAGCGTCTCCCCTTCTGGTTCAGTGAGTGCGGAATCCGTTGCCCGGCGAGGCCTGCTGTCATCTTGGCTGCCTTGAGGAGAGACGGCTGCCTGCTTACGTTCGATGACCTCCTGGTCTGTGCGCGGCGCAACCGGGACACTGAAGTTCAGTTGGTCTCTTAATTTGTTGTCTTCCCTACCCATGAAGTATCATCCTTAAAGTTTAGTGTCCTGTTTGGTAGACGTGTTGTTATTAGGATTTCTTGATTGTCGACGTCGATGGACGATCAATGATATGAATGTTGCGACGCCTATCAGAGTGGCAGTCGCGGCGAGAATTGCATAGGTGGATGTGTGTTGGCCCCCTTTTTCTTTGATTGCGCTGTGTCGGAGGGCGGTGGGTTGGGGGGAAGCTTCATTCCTGGCGACCTGGCCTGTGAGCGAGGCGTACACGGGGTTGGGGGCGTTCTTGGGGACGTTGGCGGTTAGGGCCTTGTAGGGGATCAGGGCGCCGTAGCCGGTTTTCTTGTCCCAGCCCTTGGGGCCTACATCCCTCGCGGTGGCCAGCATACGTTGCACGATCTCGCGGCCCGACATGTGAGGAAAACGAGACCTCATAAGCGCGACGACGCCTGAGGTGAGTGCCGCTGCCTGGCTTGTTCCATTGAGCCCTAAGAGGAAGGCTCCCGTCTTGCCTATTGACCCTACGGAGACGGCGGGGCCGGCAAGGTTGACGTTGCCTCCGGGGGTCGATTTTTCCCATGGGACGAGGTTCGCATCAACCCCGCCGACGGTCAGGACGCCACGACAATTTGCGGGGGCGTAGTTCGAGTCGTAAAGGGGGTCGTTGCCCGCGCCCGCGACCAGAACCACATCGTGCTGGACCGCATAACTCACTGCGGACTGTATCCCGATCGGGCATCTGTCGGCAGGGATGCCCTCGGACATGTTGATGACATCCGCTCCCCGATCGACAGCGTAGCGAATGTCTTTCGCGATGCCGAAGGTCGAGCTGACGACCGGAAGGATTCGGCTTTTGGGCGCGATGCCGACCATCCCGCTGCCAGAACCTTGACCGGTGATGAGCGCAGCCATCCCGGTTCCGTGCCCCCCGTTTTTTGCATCTGAGTCCACCCGGCCGTCGCCGCCATGTGGGCTTCCGCTTCCGCCCCCCGGAACCACGACACCTTTCAACTCTGGGAGTCGTGCCTCTACGCCGGTGTCGATCACGCCGACGGTAACGCCCTCTCCCTGAGCCAGCGGCCATACCTTGTCCGCTATCTGCCATGCTGTGAACCACCACTCTTCCGAGCGTGGCGTCGGCGCAGCGTGTGCCGGCGGGCAGGTGAGCGAGAGTAGGGCTGTGGCCGTTGCCAGAACCGCGAGTCTCCTCACCTGCGGAGTCTTGCGCTTCGGGAGATCAGCTGCCATGTTCTGGGTTTCTCCGGACCTGATCTGGCTTGCCGAGCACTTGTGGTGAGACTTCCGTTTCGTCGTGCCAGAGCGTGTCGTCCTCGGCTACGTAAACGTCCCTTGACCTCTCGCTGCTTTGGCCACCGCCTCCAGCGACTCCCGTCATGGGGAGCCCGGCACCTACAGGTCCTTGGCGTCCCTCTGCCATCGACGCGGCGGCGCCCTCGCTGCCGGGGCGGAGCGCTCCGCTGCGGAGGACCCCATCTGCGGACGGCTGCCTCACTCCACCTGGAGCACCGTAGGGGACGGACGGTTCCTGACCGATGCCTCCCATCCCCTTGAAGCCGTTATCGCCTATGACTCCGCGGGGCGACACGCGGGTGGGATCGCCAAGTCCCGGGCTGCCTCCGTGCGGCGCGGGCGACTCCGGAAAATGTGGGAGGCGTGGCCTTTTGCCGACCACTGGCGCCACTGAGGGCGGACCGTTTGGGCCGGTCGACACCCATGGGGGCGAGCCTCCGAGCGCAGGTGGGACCCGGCCCGGAGCGGGGGTGGTGGGACGGCCGTGAATCGGCGTCGTCGCATCTGGCGAGTCGGATGCAAGTCCCGGGTTCTGTCCCAGACCCGGACCTGTGCCTGCCAGATCCGTTGGACTCCCGCCTTGTGATGGGGCTGGCAGGAACGTCCCAGGCTCTCCGGAAGGCCGTCCACCCACTTGTGGAGCCGAGCCGTGAACGGGGGGCGGCAATCGATGACGTTGGTGCGATTCGACCGCCTCCAGCGCCGGACAGGGGAACGCCGTGGCCCGGGATGCCTGCAGCCGTCCCGGGCGCGTCGGCACCGGATGCTCCACCAGGTGTTCCGGATCCGGCGCCGGCGTACGGGGTCTCCCAGAAGGATTTCGGGAGGCCGAGAGCCAGCCCGGCTGGGATCTGGTCGAAGGCGGAGGCGAGGGATGTGTTGGTCTTGGCCAGAGCTTCCTGGGCGGCCTTGGTGTCGGCCGGGGATGCGGCGGCCTCGCCGAGAAGTCCCGGCACCACGGCCGCCGGGCCGGTTGGCGCCGGGATCGGGGACGGGTTCCGGAGAGCGGCGGCTCCACTCGACATGGCCGTTCCGAATTGGCCACTTGCCTTGGCGATTGCGGCCGTGTTGTCGGTGAGCTGCTTGATCTCGGTCGTGCCGGACTGCTGTGCGTCCCCGTCCCAGATCTGGTTCAGGCGTTTGGTGTGCTGGCCGAGGCGTTGTTCGAGGTCCTGGAGGGCGCTCTGCAGCTTGGTGTACGCCTGCTGGAGCCCTTCCAGGTCCGCGGGCTTGACGTTCGCGAGGAAGGACTTGATGGTTAGGTAGTCGTACTGGGCCGGGTCGCCGTGGCCGAGGGAGCCGGGACGGATGCCGCGCTCCTGAGGGTGCAGTGTCAAAGCCGGCTACCTCCGTCCGATCAGCTCTCGTCTGACTTCGTTCACCACGGGGTGACGTTCTTGGGTGTCGCCGTTCGGGCGGCCGTTTTCGCACCCTCTTCAGCCTTGCCGTAGGTCTTGGCGGCCGTCTCTACGCGGCCGGCTTGCGTGTAGCAGCTCTGTACGAACTGGTCGAGGATGTCGAGCATGTTGGTGTGCGCGGTGTTGACCTTGGAGGCGAGTTGCTGGGCAACATCCCAGTCGCCAACCTCGTGTACTTGGATCTTGAGGGCTTGGATTGCTTGTTCCAGGGCTTTGATGTCGGTGCGCATCTCGTCGGCGACTTTGAGGAGTTCGCGGCGGCGGACCTCGTACTTGCCTGCGCCTCTGGATGGGCGGACAGGGGGCGGTGACTGAGGTACGGGTTGCTGGGGTTTGGGAGCGGTTGGCGCTGCGGCGGGGGGAGTGCCGAGGGGGTAGAGGAGCTGGTTGAGGTGGTTGGTGGTGGGGTCTTGGGGAGGCATGGGTGGTGGTCGTCGGGTGTGGTTCAGGAGCCCCACATGGCGGTGTTCTGGCGTTCGGCGCCCAGGTGGATGTCGTGGGATTCGCCGATGACCTTGCTCATGCTGGACACGGCGGTGGCCATGCGCTGGGCGGCGAGTTTCC
>NZ_JAGEPF010000007.1 GCF_017573465.1 Actinomadura violacea | reverse complement strand
CGGCCCTTCCGGGCGGTGTTGCCATTTCATCAGATCCGGCTCGATTTGCAAAATCGGGCCTTACCGACGCCATCACCGTACGGCTGACACGGCAAAGCCGCGTCGGCTGCTGAGTGGTGGTTTCCCCATCGGCCGGCCGCCAAGCGGGCGTCCTGCATCCGTGAGGGGGACGAGGGGTTAACTTACGTGGTCCGCGCGGCCTCGTCAAATCGACGCGCGGCGGTCCCCCGCACGGGCGTGCGGGCCAGGCTGGGCGGAGGGGAACCGGACGCGGCCCCTCGCCATCTACTTCTGTGAACCGGCCGACCCCCTATGACGGCCGACTCCACGGAGGTACGCGGATGAGCTACAACCCCCCGCCGAGCCACGAGTACGGCGGCACGCCGCCGTCCAGCCATCTCGTGTGGGCGATCCTGACGACGCTGTTCTGCTGCCTGCCCGCCGGGATCGTGTCCATCGTGTTCGCCGCGCAGGTCGACTCCAAGTGGTCCTCGGGCGACCACGCCGGCGCGGTCAACGCGTCCGAGAAGGCGAAGACCTGGGCGATCGTGTCGGCCGTCGCCGGCGCCGTGGTGCTGGTGATCTACGTCCTCGCCGCCCTGGGCAACAACTGACGCCCGGCCTCCATGTCCCCTGAGCACGTGTCCGCCCGGCCCCGGCCGGGCGGCACTCCGGACCGCCGCCGCGATCGCTCGCCGGTCGCGGCGGCGCGGCGGCTGTCGCGGCCGGCGGGCGTCCTGGTCCTGGCCCTGTCGGTCGTCTCCTACGTCGCCGCCGTGGATCCCGGCCAGGCCGGTCATTACCCGACCTGCCCGTTCCTGGCTCTGACCGGCTACGAGTGCCCTGGCTGCGGTGCGCTGCGCACGATCCACGCGCTAGCCCACGGGCACCTGCGGGAGGCGCTCGGCCTGAACGTCTTCGCGGTCGTGATGATCCCGGTGCTCGCCTTCTTCTGGCTCCGCTGGACGGCCGCCCGGGCGATGGACCGGCCCGTGCGGACGCGGGTGGCGGATCCGCGGCTGATCTGGGCGTTCCTCGGCGCGGTCCTGCTGTTCTGGCTGGTGCGCAACCTCCCGTTCGGGGCCGTCCTGACGGCGTGACGCCCTGGGGGAAGGGCCGCGGCCGGAATGTCTCCCGGCCTCCCTACGCTCTATCGATCACCATTGAGAGGACGGATATGACCGACAAGGGACGCGCGCTGGTGCTGGGCGGCGGTGGGGTGGCCGGCATCGCGTGGCTGAACGGAGTGCTCGCCGGGCTCGCCGAGGGAGGAGCGGACGTGACCGGCGCCGACCTGCTGGTCGGCACGTCCGCGGGCTCCGCTGTGGCAGCGCAGGTCGCGAGCGGGTTGCCGCTGAAGGAGCTGTACGCGCGGCAGGCGGACCCGGCGCTGCAGAACCGGGAGCTGATGCCGACGGGGGTGTCGGTGAGCACGGTCATGGAGACCTGGATGCAGCTCGCCTACGAGAACCAGGGTGATCCGGTGGCACTGCGGCAGGGGCTGGGCGCGCGTGCGCTCGCGGCCGACACGGTGACGGAGGCGGAGCGTCGCGCGGTGATCGAGGAGCGGCTCCCGTCGCACGAGTGGCCCGATCGGAAGCTGCTCGTGACGGCCGTGAACGCGCTCACGGGCGAGTTGCGGGTGCTGGACCGGGACTCCGGGGTGGGGCTGGTGGACGCGGTCACCGCGAGTTGCGCCGTCCCGATGATCTGGCCGGCGGTGACGATCGGCGGTGTCCGGTACGTCGACGGCGGCGTGCACTCGGCGACCAACCTGTCGCTGGCCACCGGGTACGAGCGGGTCCTGCTGGCCGCGCCGATGGAGGACCCGCACCTCGAGCAGGAGGTCGAGGCGGTGGCGGCGGCCGGGCGGGTCGAGGTGATCCGTCCGGACGAGGCGTCGACGGCGGCGTTCGGCGCGGACCCGCTGGACCCGTCGACGCGGACCCCGTCCGCCGGTGCGGGCCTCGCGCAGGGCAGGGCGGCCGCGGCGGGGATCGCGGCCTTCTGGAACTGACCGGACGGCGGTCCGCGGCGGCCGGCGGGCGCCGCGGACCGCGTCGCGGTCAGGACGTGGTGGCCGGTTCCGCGGGCGGGACGGCGGCGTCCTCCGCGTCCTGCGGGGGCGTCCGCGTGAAGACGTTGAACACCAGGTTCAGGACGATCGCGCTGATGCTGCCGATCGTGATGCCGCTGTTGAGGATCGCGGCGACGTCCTTCGGCATGTTCTCGCCGAACTGCGGGACGACGGTGGGCAGCAGCGCGAGCGCGATGCTGACGGCGACGACCAGGGCGTTGCGCTCCTGGCGCAGGTCGACCTTGCCGAGGGTCTGGATGCCGACGACGGCGACCATCCCGAACATCGCGACGGCGGCGCCGCCGAGGACGTCCGGCGGGATGGAGGCGACGTAGGCGGCGGCCTTCGGGAACAGCCCGAGGACGATCATCACGGCGCCGGCCGCGACGACGACGAACCGGCTGCGGACCCCGGTGAGCCGGACGAGCCCGACGTTCTGCGCGAAGCAGGTGTAGGGGAAGGCGTTCAGCGAGCCGCCGAGGAAGGTGGACAGGCCGTCGGCGCGCAGCGCGCGGGTGATGTCGGCGTCGGTGACGTCCTTGCCGACGATCTCGCCCGTGGCCTTGGAGTCGCCGACGGTCTCGACGACGGTGACCATCATGACCAGCAGCATCGCGATGATCGGGCCGATGTGGAAGGTCGGGGCGCCGTAGTGGAACGGGGTGGTGACGCCGAACCAGTCGGACTTGCCGACCTGGTCGAAGGCGGTGTCGCCGAGGGCGTAGGAGACGACCGTCCCGCCGACGAGGCCGAGCAGCACGGCGATGCTGCTCAGGAACGGGCGCCGGAGCCGGTAGAGCACGATGATGAACAGCAGGGTGCCGCCCGCGTACATGAGGTGCTTCCAGCTGCCGAAGTCCTTGCCCGCCGCCTTGGCGGCGGCGCCTCCGGCGGCGTCGGTGAGCGCGTTCGGCAGCAGCACCAGCCCCATGATCGTCAGGACGGTGCCGGTGACGAGCGGCGGGAAGAACCGCAGGACCCGGCCGAGGAACGGGGCGGCGATCAGGGTGACCAGGCCGGCGGTGATGGTGGCGCCGTAGATCGCGAGAAGCCCGGCGGTGGCGTTCTGCGCGCCCTGCCCGATGGCGATCATCGGTGCGACGGCGGTGAACGTGACGCCCTGCACGATGGGCAGCCTGATGCCGATCTTCCAGACGCCGAGCGACTGGATGATGGTGGCGATGCCGCAGGTGAACAGGTCGGCGTTGATCAGGTAGACGAGCTGCTGCGGGGACAGCCCGATCGCGCCGGCGACCAGGATCGGCACGACGACGGCGCCGGCGTAGAACGCCAGGACGTGCTGGAAACCGTAGAGGGCGAGCTTGGGGACGGGGAGCACCTCGTCGACGGGGTGCCGGCGCGGTCCTTCTTCGGGCATGCCTGCCTTGCCTTCCGGGGGTGGGTCCGACCAGGTGGACGCCCTGATCACGACGGCAGAAGATACCGGTTTCGGGGCACCGCGCCGACGCTCGGCCCCGCCCCTCGCGCGCGGGCGCCGGTCGGGCGGGGTCCCGGCCGGCTCAGGAGATGTCCTTGATGACCGCGTTGCCCGCGGCGGCGGCGCGGGCATAGAAGCCGCGGAGGACCGCGAAGTCGTCGGCGAGCCATCCCCTCGTGACCATGTCGCTTCCGTCGCTCTCGTGGAAGGAGTACGGCCCGATCTCCAGCAGCAGCGGGTAGCGCTCGCGGACGAGGGCGTCGAGGTCGATCGCGCGCAGGTGGGCGTCGACGGCGCGCACCTCGGCGGGTCTCAGCAGGATCGGCGTGTTGAGGCGGGAGGTGCCGCCGGTCAGGACGAGCCCGCCCATGACGGCGTCGCGGGCCGGGGCCGGGCCGAGGGGGACTCCTTTGGGATCCTCGTCGTTCTCACATCCCGTCAGCAGGATGTGGATCGCGTCCCAGGTGCGGGTCGTCTGCGCCGTCTCCAGTTCGCGGAGCGACTCGCCCCACGCGTCGTAGAGGCGGAGCAGGCCGCCCCGCAGGCCGTGCGGGTGGTCGAGGAGCGCGTGGACCTCGGTCCAGTCGTGGCGGCCGAGCGTCATCCAGAAGCCCACGGCGGCCTCCGCCCGGTGTCGTCCATGACGCCATTGTGCCCGGCGATGATCAGGTGACGGGAACGATTTGCGCGCCGGTCAGCCGTCCGCCGTCGATGTCGAGCAGGCCGATGGTGCCGTGCGGCTGCCGGCGCCGGTCGGTGGGCGAGCCGGGATTGAAGATCCGCACGCCGTCGCCGGTCTCGTCCAGCGGGATGTGCGAGTGCCCGAAGACGACGAGGTCGGCGGCGGGGAACCAGCGGCGCATGCGGGCGGTGCGGCCGCGCGCCTGGCCGCTGTCGTGCACCATCGCGACGGCGAGGCCATCGAGGTCGAGTTCGAGGCGTTCGGGCGCTCCCCAGGCGGCGACGTCCGGGCCGTCGTTGTTGCCGAGGACGGCGTGGACCGGCGCGTACCCGGCGAGCTCGTCGAGGACGGACGCGACGCAGACGTCGCCGGCGTGCAGGATCACGTCGGCGCCCCGCAGGTGCTCGGCGACCCGCGGCGGGCACGCCTTCCAGCGCCGGGGCGCGTGGGTGTCGGAGACCACGACCGCTCTCACTCCCCCATTGTCCGACGTCCGCCGCCGGCGGCCGGGGCCGGGGTCAGGGTGCGGGGCGGACGCGGCCGAGCTTGTCGGGGTTGAGGACGGCGAACAGCCCGTGGACACGGCCGTCGCGGACGTCGAACGCAGTGAGCTGCTCGTGGCCGTCGATGTGCGTCCAGAGCGCGGGCGCGCCGTTGGCCTCGACGACCCGGACCTCGCCGAAGCCGTAGCGGGCGCCGAGCCCGGTGATGAACGCGGCGACGGCGTCGCGTCCCTGGACGGGGCGGAGTGCGGCGCGGACCTTGCCGCCGCCGTCGTTCCAGGCGACGACGTCCTCGGCGAGCAGGTCGGTGAGGGCGGCGAGGTCGCCGCCGCGCGCGGCGTCCAGGAACCGGCCGAGCAGTTCGGTGTGGTCGGCGGTGGACGGCCGGAACCGGTCGCGGCCCTCCGCGAGGCGCGCCGCCGCGCGGCGGTGGTGCTGGCGGCACGTCGCGACGGGGATCCCGACGATGCGGGCGATCTCCTCGTAGGGCAGCTCGAACGCCTCGCGCAGCACGAACACGGCGCGTTCGGGCGGCGACAGCCGTTCCATCATGTGCAGGGTGGCGTAGGCGAGGGTGTCGGTCATCTCGGCGGTCTCCAGCGGCCCGAACGCGGCGGCGGACACCGGTTCGGGCAGCCAGGGCCCGGTGTAGGCCTCGCGGGTGACGCGGGCGGAGCGGAGCTGGTCGAGGGCGAGCCGGGTCACGATCGTCACCAGGTAGGCGCGGGGCGTCTCGACCTCGGCGGGGTCGGTGCGCGTCCACCGCAGGTACGCCTCCTGGACGGCGTCCTCGGCGTCCCACATGCTGCCGAGCAGCCGGTAGGCGAGCCCGAGCAGCAGCGGACGGTACTCCTCGAACGTGCCGGCGGCGTCTCCCCGCGTGTCCATGACGACGATCATGCCGCGTCGCGGGCGGCGGCGCCGTCCGGACCGCCGTCCGCGCCACCGTCCGCGCCGCCGGCCTCGACGCCGTGGACCCAGCTCGGGTGGCGGGGCCGCCAGTCGAGGCGGAGCCGGGCGCGGCTGTTGTCGGCGCCGCGCAGCCCGTTCATGAAGGCGACGCCCCAGCCGCCGACGGCGAGCCGGGCGAGGGCGGCGGGGACGCGCTTCGGCGCGGGCGCGTCCAGCATCCGGGCGTAGCCGGTGAGGAAGTCCGCCATCGCGACGGGCGTGTCGTCGACGATGTTCAGGACGCCGGTGACGTCCTTGTCGAGCGCGGCGACGATCGCGCTGGCGGCGTCGTCGGCGTGGGTGAACGACAGGATGGAGCGGCCGCCGCCGACCACCGGCACCTTGCCGGCGCGGACCTGCGCGGTGAACGACCCGTCGGGCGCGTAGGCGGAGCCGGGACCGTACAGGTGCCCGAACCGCAGGACCAGGCCGTTCGCGGCGGCGGTCGCCTTCTCCAGGTCGATGAGGGCGGACAGGACGGGCGCGAACTGCTTGGGGGTGCGGTCGGTCCACAGCGGCGCGTCCTCGTCGGCGAGGCCGTCGGCGGGCTGGTAGGCGTAGGCGAGGCCCTGCGCGAGGACACGTCCGACGCCGGCGGCCCGGGCGGCGTCGTAGAGGTTGCGGGTGCCCTCGGTGCGCAGCCTGTTGGTGAGCGCGAAGTCGCGGGCCAGGTGCTTCGGGTCGAGTGTGGAGGGGATGGCGGTGAGCAGGTTGACGACCGCGTCGGGCGCGGCCTCCCGGATGGCGCGGAAGACCGCGTCCCGGTCGAGCGCGTCGGCTGCGAGGGTGCGGCCCGGGCCGCGGCCGGAGCGCGACAGCCCGATCGCCTCGTGGCCGACGGCGTCGAGCAGCGGCATCAGCCGGCGGCCGATGACTCCGGTGGATCCTGCGACGAGAACGCGCATGGCGACTCCTGATGTCCGTCCCGGCGCGGGGCCGGGAGAAGGCCGGTTACGGCATCAGGACGGGACGGGTCCGCCGGGCGTGACAGTCCCCGGTGTGATCCAGGGCACATGACCGGAACCGGGTGATTTAACCACTCGACATTCCGGACACCGGTGGGAAACAACTGTAAGCGCTCTGTCATTACACCCGCCTGACCTGCGGGGTTACGCTCGTACTCCTCGCGAATCGTCCGCAGGATCCGGCCGTACGCCCCCGGCCGCTCCGACACGGCGACCCAGCACCGCGAGGATCAGGGGGCGGCCGGGCCCCGAGGTGGAAGACCACTCCCTTGCACCGGCCCCGGAGCCCGGCCGCTACCCCTGCCGGTCACGAGGTCAGGTAGAGCTTGCGGTCGAAGACGCCGGATCCGGCGGTGCTCTCGCCGCGGCCGATCGCGGCGCCGCTGCCGGTCCCGCTGGAGGGGCAGAGACCGCTGCTGCCGGTCTCGCGGACGAGCTGGATGGCGTCGGACTTGCCCTGCAGGTCGTCGGCGGGCAGCGGCCGGTTCGGGTTGTCGCGGTTGTAGACGTCGAAGGCGAGCCCGTCGGAGCCGCCGGTGCGGAAGCCGTAGATGCACGTGACGGTGAGGCCGAGCACCTGGCCCTTGAGCGTGATCCGCAGGTCGCCGCCGATGGTGATGACGCCGTCGCGTCCGCCCTGGACGGGCGCGTAGGCGATCTGCCCGCTCCGGTCGGAGACGCCGCCCAGGTCGAGGTCGGTGGCGGGCGAGCTGAACCCGTTGGAGGTGTGGCACGCGCCGATGGAGGCGGCGGTCAGCTCGCCGGCGCCCGCGGTGGTGGTGGTGCCTTGCATCCGCGCGCTGTCGCAGGTGCCGGTGACGTTCATGCCCAGGAAGCTGGTGGAGAAGTTCAGCGTGCCGACGGTGGAGATCTGCCAGTTCCCGGCGTAGGGCGCGCCGGTGGCGGTGTCCTGGCGGATCGTGGTGGTGGCGGCGGACGCGGGGCCGGCCGCCAGTGCGAGCGCGGCGCACGCGGCGGCCGCCGGGGCGGCGATGCGGGCGCGTCGGGCGGGAGCTTTCACGGGGTTCCTCCTCGGAGAGGGTCTTCCTGCCTCCGCGCGCGGGGGCGCCGCGCGCGGCCCCCTGCGCGCGGTCCGCGGATGCCCGCCGTGACCGCGCCGATCACCCCTTGTTCATACCCGAGTGATCCGGGAAAGGATAGGGCGATCGGAAAAGAGACCCGCGATTCATAGGATTCCGATAAACGGACGCTGAAGATCACTCACCTGGCCGCGAATCGGCGCCCGCGAATGTCCGTTCCCACCGGATCTTATAACCGAAAATGAATTGGAACGATCGCATGGGCGGAAATTAGGCGGGCGGGCGGAATCCAGGTGGGAGGGCGCGCGGCCGGGCTTGGGAGGTACGGACGGACCCGGCCGCGCGCCTGGCCTGTCAGCGGAACGCGGGCGTCATCGCGTAGACGCGGTTGGGCTTGTTGTAGCCCACGAAGACGCGCGATCCGCGGCCCGCGGGAGCGACGGCGAGGCCCTCGCTCTCGCCCGTCAGCGGGATGGTGATCGCCTCCAGGATCGCGCCGGAGCGGTCCAGCACGGTGATCGTGTTGTTGGTGTAGTAGAGGACCTTGTCACCGGACATTTCCAGGCCCTGCGGAACGCCCTGGTAGCCGAGCGGGAACGTCGAGCGGACATTCCCGTCCAGGTCGGTGAAGGCGAAGACGAACGGGCCGTTGTCGCCGGGGCCGGCGTGCACGAGCAGACCGTCGCGCTTGTCGTCGACGGCGACGAGACCGGAATTGCCGAGGGAGCCGAAATTGATGGTGCGGACGATCCGCGGCTCGCCCGTCCAGTCGACGACGTTCACCTTGGTCGGGTTCGTTCCGCCGCCGGTCGCCACGTAGAGGAGGCCGTCGGCGCGGCGGACGCTGACCTCGGCGGCGTGCCCGACGTCGAGCGGCGCGCTCTCCTTCACCTTGGTGCCGTCCGGGCGGTACTCGCGGATGACGCCCTGGCCGCCGCCCACGTCGAAGCCGACGAAGAAGCGGCCGTGCTGGTAGGCCAGGCCCTGCATGTTGCCGGTGTCGGGGACGTCGAAGACGAGCTCGAAGGTGTAGGAGCGTTCGGCCGCGGCGGCGGGGCGGGCCGTCCCGGCCAGCGTCGCGGCGCCGGCGAGCGCGGCGGCGCCCGCGAGGCCGAGGGCCGTGCGGCGGGTCAGCGGGATGTCGGCGGGTAGGCGGGTCGGGTGCATCGTGCCTCCTCGTGGTGGGGGTCGCGCGGGGAGTCTGGGCGGCGCCCGGGGTCAGGCCGGGCGCGGCACGGTGAGGGCGCCGGGGTTCGCGCAGTGCAGGAGGGGCTCGCCGCGCAGGTGGCGGCCGACGTCCTCGGCGATGATGCGGGCGGCGTTCGCGGCGGTCTGCTTGCTCGCGCCGGCAAGGTGGGGGGTGACGATGACGTTCGGGGTGGTCAGCAGCCGCGACCCGGCCGGGATCGGCTCCTCGGGGAACACGTCGAACGCGGCGGCGAACAGATGCCCGGACTCGACGGCGTCGCAGGCGGCCTCGTAGTCCAGCAGCGATCCGCGGGCGCAGTTGACGATGATCGACCCGGGCGCCATCGCGGCGATCTGCGCGGCGCCGATCATCCCTGTGGTCTGCGGGGTGGCGCGGGCGTGCAGGGAGACGATCTGCGCGCGCGCAAGCAGCTCCTCCAGCGACACGAGTTCCGCGACGTCGGCGAGGTCTCCGAGACCGTCCAGATAGGGGTCGTGGACGAGGACCTTCGCGCCGAGCGCGGCCAGCATCCGGGCGACGCGGCGTCCGACGGCCCCGCAGCCGACGAGGCCGACGGTGCTGCCGAGCAGTTCGACGCCGACGTCCTCGTAGCGGTAGTAGTCGCCGCGCCACTGGCCGGCGACGAGGTCGGCGTGGGTCTGCGGGATCCGGCGGACGGCGGCGAGGATCAGCCCGAGGGTGTGCTCGGCGGTCGCGCCGGCGTTGCGTCCGGGCGCGTAGCAGACCGCGACGCCGTGCTCGGTGGCCGCCTCCAGGTTGGCGTTGACGGGGCCGCCGCGGCTGATCCCGAACAGCTCCAGGTCCGGGCACGCCTCCAGGACGCGCCGGGTGAGCGGCGCCATCTGGGTGACGCAGATCCGCGCGCCGCGCAGCGCCTCGATGAGCCGCTCCTCGGTGCCGGACGCCTCGTCCACCTCGGCGACCCGCCCGAACGGCTCGACCGGCCACGGCAGCGTCAGCTCGGCGAACTCCAGGTCGCCGGGGGCGGCGGCGCGCAGCGCGTCGATGAACAGGCGGTTGCGGACGAACAGGTCACCGGCCGCCAGGACGCGGGTCGTCATTGCAGGCTCCAGGGAACGAGCGATCCTTCGATCGCGGTGTTGAACTCCAGGAGGGCGGCGTCGCCGTCCCGGAGCCGGATCTCGGTGAGAGCGCAGTTGCCCAGCGACGGGAACCGCCGCCGGTAGTCCTTGAGCGGCAGCCCCAGCAGCCGGCACAGGGCGAGGCGGAGGACGGTGGAGTGCGCGACGACCAGGACGCGGCCGCCGGGGTGCCGTCCGGCGATGTCGTGCAGGCACGCGGTGAAGCGGCGCGCGGCGGCGGCCGGGTCCTCGCCGCCGGGCAGGTGGCCGGTGACGGGGTCCTCGCGGAAGGCGCGCAGGGCGTCGGGGAACGCGCGGGCCATCTCGTCGCGGGTGAGGCCCTCGCCGCGCCCGAAGTGGAGTTCGCGCAGCCGCGCGTCGACGACGGGGTCCGCGCCGATCGCCTTCGCGGACGGCTCGGCGGTGATCCGGGCGCGGCCGAGGTCGGAGCACCAGACGGCGTCGGGGCGGGCCGCCTCCGCCCACGCGCCGAGCAGCCCCGCCTGCTCCAGACCGCGCGGCGTGAGCGCGACGTCGCTGGTGCCGGCGTAGCGGTTCTCGGCGTGCCATTCGGTCTCGCCGTGCCGGACGAGGACGAGCCGCGTCATCGGGCCGTCCTCGCCCGCGCGTGGGCGGCGGTCGGGGCGGGCAGCCACCCGCGCCCTTCCAGCTCGTCGACCATGCGCACATAGGCGTCGTCGAATCGGCCTGCGCTGCCTGGCCGCGGGTCGATGGTGGCCGCGACGGTGACCATGCGGGACGCGACGTCGGCGATGTCGCGCCCCGGGGAGGCGGCGAGGACGGCGGCGCCGAGCGCGGGCTCGGCCTGGCGCGGCAGCACGACTGGACGTCCGAGGATGTCGGCGCGCAGCTGGCACCAGTACCGCGACTTCGCGGCGCCGCCGGTCAGCGTGAGGTCGCCGCCGGTCGGGGCGCCGAGCAGGTCGAGGTGGTCGAAGCACAGCCGTTCGATGAAGGCGACGCCCTGGAGGACGGCCGCGTACGCGTCGGCTTCGTCGCCGGCGGCGCCGAGGGTGAACGCGCGGGCGTCCGGCGCGACGAACGGGAACCGCTCCCCCGCTCCGACGAGCGGGTAGGTCAACGCGGCGGCGGGCTCGCGACCGGCGGCACGGCTGTCGAGGTCGGCGAGGTCGCGGCCGGGGTAGTCGCGGGAGAGGGCGCCCGCGCCGGTGCTGGACGCGCCGCCGGGCAGCCACCGCCCGTCCGGTGCCTTGTGGGAGTACACGACGCCGAACGGGTCGTGGACGAGGTCGTCGGTGACGCCTTTCAGCACGAGCGTGGTGCCGAGGACGGAGTTCCACGAGCCGGCGGTGAGGCGGCCGGTGCCGAGCTGGGCGGCGCACCCGTCGGTCGCGCCCGCGATCACCGGCGTGCCTTCGGGGAGCCCGGTGCTCGCGGCGGCGTCGGCGCCGACGGTGCCGAGCCGGGTGCCGGAACGTTCCAGCTCAGGGAGCAGGCCGGCCGGGACGCCGAGCGCGTCGAGGACGTCCTGCGGCCACGCCTCGGCGATGAGGTCGGCGCCGGTCTTGAGGGCGTTGCTGAGGTCGGCGGCGACCGGGCGGCCGGTGAGGCGCCGGTTCACGAAGTCGGCCTGGTGCGCGAGGCGCGCCCCGTCCGGCAGGCCGGGCACGTTCTCCAGCAGCCACAGCAGCTTCGGCAGCGCCCAGGCGGGCTGCATGCGCTGGTAGCCGAGGCTGCGCCACACCTCGCCGCCGACCTCGTTGATCTTCTCGACGGCGCCGGCGGCGCGGGTGTCGTCGTACATCAGCGCCGGGGTCAGGGGCCGCCCGTCGCGGTCGGTCAGCAGGACGGTGCCGGACGTGCCGTCCACCGCGACGGCCTGCACCGCGCCCGCCGGGACGTCGCGCAGCGCCTCGCGGCAGGCCGCGGCGACGGCCGTCCACCAGCGCTCCGGGTCCTGTTCGTGGCGAGGTCCGTCGCGCCTGCCCGACAGCGGGGACGTCCCGCTGCCCGCGACCTGCCCGGACGCGGTGACCGCGAGAGCGCGCACGCTCTGCGTCCCGAGGTCGACGCCCACCCACACGGGTTCGCCGCTCACTGCGCGCCCCCGCGCTCGCGCATCGCGGCGAGCGTCGGCCACGCGGGCGCGGTGGCCTGCCGGACCTCCAGGAAGTCCCCGTACGCCTGCGCGTAATGCGCGGCCCGCCCGGGATCGGGTTCGTAGACCTCACCGGGCCGGACGTACTGGTCGGCCGCTTCCCTCGCGCCCTTGGCGCGATCGGTGGCGAGCAGCCCGACGATGAACGCGCCGCGCGCCCCCGCCTCGGTGTCGGCCGACCGGACCACGGGGACGCCCGTGACGTCGGCGAGCATGCCGAGCCAGAACGCGCTCGCCGAACCGCCGCCGCAGACCCGCAGCTCGGTGGGCCGGGTCCCGGCCGCCTCCAGGCAGTCCCGGACGACCAGGCTGAGCCCTTCCAGGACGGCGCGGGCGAGGTCGGTGCGCTCGTGCTCGACGGTCAGGCCGTGGAACGCGCCGCGCGCCCGCGGGTCCAGGAACGGCGCGCGCTCCCCGGCGGGCGACAGGTACGGCAGGAACACCAGGCCGCCCGCACCGGGCGGGGCCTGCGCCGCGAGCGCGGACAGCGCGGACGGGTCGTCGCCGAGACCGAGCATCCGGCGGGCCCAGTCGACGACCTGGCCACCAGCGAGCGTGGGAAACGCCCGCAGCCAGCGGTCCGGCAGGCCCATCGCCACCGTGAACCCGGACGGTTCGCCGTCCAGGCGCGGCTCGTCCACCACCATCTCCGTGCACAGCGTCGTGCCGAGGATCGTGCACGCCTGCCCGACGTCGACCGCGCCCGCGCCGATCGCGGTGGACGCGATGTCGTAGGGCGTGAGGACGACCGGGATCCCGGCGGGCAGGCCGAGCGCGCCCGCCGCGTCCGGCGCGAGCGGGGCGGCGCGCTCGTCGTCGCCGAGCAGGTCCGGCAGCAGCGGCCCCGCCCACTCCATCCCGTAGAGGCGGAGCAGGTCGCGGGAGATCGCGCGCTCGCGGACGTCCATGAACGGCGCCGACGCGTCCGAGGAGTCCACCGCGATCCGCCCGGTGAGCCGCGAGAAGACCCAGCCGCCGCAGGTCAGGGACGCCGCGGACCGGGCGAGCCGGTCCGGGTCGTGCTCGCGCAGCCAGGTCAGGATCGCGTTCGGCAGCCCCGGGAACGGCAGCGACCCGTTCGCGCGGAACGCCTCGGCGATCACGCCGGAGCGCGCCCAGCCGTCGACGGCCGCGGTGGCGCGGCCGTCGTTCCAGAGGATCGCCGGGCCGGTCGGCTCCCCCGCGGAGTCGACGAGCCAGCAGCCGTCGCCCTGCGCGGTGAGCGCGAGCAGGTCGACGCCGGCGCCCCTCGCGGTGACCTCGGCGGCGGCCTCGCGCACCGCGCCCGCCACGGCGTCCCACACCTCGGCCATGTCCTGCTCGGCCCGGCCGGGCGCGGGCCGCGACACCGCGGTGGGGCGGCGGACGACCGCGAGTTCCGTGCCGTCCCCGGCGTATCCGACCGCCTTGATCATCGTGGTGCCCGCGTCGACGCAGACGACCGCCATCAGCTCTCCCGTGGGGTGCGGAAACAGGGGGTCAGGCGCGGCCGTGCGTCCGCCGCGACCGGCGGGCGACCGAGTCCAGCGCCACGGCCAGCAGCAGCACCGCGCCGGTGACCATGAAACGGTAGGAGGAGTCGAGGTTCAGCAGCGTCAGCCCGCTGGAGATCGACTGGATCACGACGATGCCGAGCAGCGCCGCGAACGCGTTCCCGCGCCCGCCGAACAGGCTCGTCCCGCCGATGACGGCCGCCGCGATCGCGTTCAGGTTCACGTCGCCGCCGCCGCTGCTCTGGTTCGCCGCCGCCAGCCGGGCCGCGGCGAGGATCCCGCCGACCGCGGCGAGCGTCGTGCACACCACGAACGCCGAGGTGTAGATCGCCTTGACGTTGATGCCGGCGCGGCGGGCCGCCTCGACGTTCCCGCCGACCGCGTACACCGACTTGCCGTACTTCGTCCGGGACAGGACGTAGTGCATCGCCAGGACCAGGCCGAGGAACAGCACGAACATCCAGCCGACGCCCCGGTCGCGGCTCAGGTACCAGACGGCGACCGCGAGGCCGACGAGGAGGACGGCGCTGCGCAGCACCAGCGTCTGCTCGGTGGTGGCGGGCAGCCCCGCCCTCCGGCGCGCCGCCGCCTTCGCGTGGCCCGTCCAGTACAGCGCGGCGGCGCCCGCGGCGGACAGCGCGTACGCCAGCCAGGGCGGGACGAAGTCGAGCTGCGCGAACGTCACCAGCCACGAGTCGAACGGCAGGTTGATCGAGCCCTTCGGGCCGAGGGTCAGCAGCTGCAGGCCGAGGAAGCCGAGCAGCCCGGCGAGGGTGATGACGAAACTCGGCACGCCGAGCCGGTTGAACACCTGCGCGTAGAACCAGCCGATCAGGCAGCCCGCGGCCGCCGCCGCGACGATCGCGACGACGGCGGGCATGCCGTGGTCGACGAACAGCACCGCGGTGATCGCGGCGCTGAGCCCGCTGACCGAGCCGACCGACAGGTCGATCTGCCCGACCAGCAGCATGAACACCACGCCGAGCGCGATCACGCCGACCGGTACGCACTCCATCGCGAGGTTCACCAGGTTCGCGCTGGACAGGAACACCGAGTTCAGCACCTGCATGACGGTCCAGATGACCACCAGTCCCGCGACGACCGGCCACACGCCGAGGTCGCCGCCGCGCACCCGGTCGGCCATGCCGGTGAGGGTGGCGCGGACCCCGCGGTCCTGCGGCTCGCCGGGCGGCGCCTGCTCCACCGGCGGCGCCGTGGTGAGGTCACTCATCGCCGTCCTCCTTCGTCATCGCGACCGGCGCGGCGGGCTCCTCGGCGTCCCCGGGTCCGGCGCCGGGACCGGTGCCGGGTTCGCCGGCGGCCGCGCGGGCGCGCCGGGAGCGACGGCTGACCACGTTGTCGGTCGCGCCGGTGATCGCCGCGACCAGCTCCTCGGCGGACGTCGTCTCCGCGTCGAACACCCCGTTGTTGCGGCCGAGCCGCAGCACGGCGACCCGGTCCGCGACCGCCTTCACGTCCGCCATGCTGTGGCTGATCATGACGACGCCGAGGCCGCGCTCGCGGAGCCGCTCGATCAGGTTCAGCACCTCGGCGGTCTGCGCGACGCCGAGCGCGGCGGTCGGCTCGTCCAGGATGATGACCTTCGGGTCGCCGAGCAGCGAGCGCGCGATCGCGACCGTCTGCCGCTGCCCGCCCGACAGCGCCGCGACCGGCGCCTCCACCGACGGGATCTTCGCCGACAGCTGGCGCAGCAGCTCCCGGGACCGGACCTCCATCGCCACCTCGTCCAGCCGCAGCGCGCGCAGCTCGCGGCCGAGGAACAGGTTCTCGATGACGTTGAGGTTCTCGCAGAGGGCGAGGTCCTGGAAGACGGTCGCGATGCCGAGCTGCTGCGCCGCGGCGGGGCTCGGCACCGACACCTCGCGGGACTCGAACGTGATGGTCCCCGCGTCCGGCGGGTGGACGCCGGACAGGACCTTCACCAGCGTGGACTTACCGGCGCCGTTGTCGCCGACGAGCGCGACGACCTCGCCCGCCGCGACGTCCAGGTCGACGCCGGTGAGCGCGGCGACCGCGCCGAAGGACTTGCTGACGCCGCGCAGCGACAGCAGCGCGCCGTCCTTCGCGGCGGCCGGGGCGGGCGCCGCGGTGCTGGGCGTGGGTGACATGACCGCTCCGCTACTTGATGCCGAGCTGGGTGCAGCCCGCCGCGTACTCGGCGGTGCAGACCTGCGACGCCTTGAGCGCCCCGCCCGGGCCGAGCAGCACCGTCGCGATGTTGTCCTTCGTCACCACGGTCGGGGTGAACAGCTCGGACGGGGTGTTGAACAGCGTGGCGTTCGGCTTCGGCTTGTCGCCCTTCACCAGCTCGTACGCCGCCTCCGCCGCGGCCTCCGCGACTATCTTGATGGGCTTGGAGATGGTGTTGTACTGGTCGCCGTTCACGATCCGCTGCGCGGCGGCGAGCTCGGCGTCGTTGCCGGTGACGGGCGGGACCTTCGTGCCCGCGGCCTTGAACGCGGCGATGCTCGCGCCGCCCGTCCCGTCGTTGGCGGCGACGACGCCCGCGATCTGGCCGCGGAACTTGCTGATCTGGCCGCTCACCCAGTCCTGCGCCTTGGCGGGCTCCCAGCCGGGGGTGTCGTACTCGGCGAGCAGCTTGAAGCCGGACGGGTCGACCGCGCTGTGGATGCCCTTCTTGATCAGGTTCGCCGCGGCGTCGGTCGGCGAGCCGTTGACCTCGAGGATGCCGCCCTGGGCCTTGGTCTGCTTCAGGTGGTCGACCAGCGACTGGCCGATCATCGCGCCGATCTTCTGGTTGTCGAAGGAGACGTAGAAGTCGGCCTTGGCGGCCGGGATCGGCCGGTCGTAGGCGATCACGGCGACCTTGCGGGACTGCGCCATCCGGACGATGGACGCGGCCGCCGCCGAGTCGACCGGGTCGATCACGATGGCCTTCACGCCCTGTGCCAGGACGGAGCTGGCCTGCTGCTGCTGTTTCGAGGCGTCCGCACCCGCGTTCTGGTACAGCACCGAGCAGCCGCCGCACAGCTGCTTCATCTTCGCCTTGAACAGCGGCGCGTCGTACAGCTCGTAGCGGGTCGAGGCGATGTCCGGCATGAGGAACGCGATCTTGGCGTTCTTCGCGTCGCCGCCGCTCGAGCCCGCGCTCTTCGACGAGCAGGCCGCGGCGGGGGCGAGCACGGCCAGCGCCGCGCCGGCCGCGGCGGCCGTCCGGAGGGAAAGCTTCGTCACTGAGGTCTCCTCGGTGCTGCGCCCGTGGGGAAGGGCGACCGATCCAGCGCGGCGGCCGTCCGGGCCGGGTCCGACCGGCCGTCGCGGGGAGAACGTAACACTCGCAACGTTAGAAATGTCAATACTGCGTCGTTAACTAACATTCGCGAACGTGATGTCGTGCCGAAGCAACACCGGAACACCCAGGTCACAACTCGATATCGACCGTGCGGCCCCTCTAGGCGGCAGGGGTCATCGTGGTGTTGGTTCTAACATCGCCCATCACACGAAGGCGGGTGGAGCCGACGCCCAAGCGCGCGCGGAGCCGGCGCTCAGGCGCGCGCGGCGACCTCGTACCCGACCTTGTGCCGGTCGAGCTCGCGGAGCGCGGCGGCGGACGCGCCGTCGTCGGTGATGACGCGCTCGAACTCGCCGAGCGGCGCCACCCGGTGCAGCGCGGTGCGCCCGAGCTTGGTGTGGTCCACCAGCAGGACGTTGCGGACGGCGCTGCGCAGCATCGCGCGCTTCACCACCACGACCCGCTGCTCCTGGTGGCAGGCGTTGCCCGCCGACACCGCCGACGTCGACACGAAGCACAGGTCGACCTGCAGCGACTCGATCGCCTCGACGCACGAGACGCCCATGAACGAGTTGTGGAGCGGGTCGTAGTCGCCGCCGAGCGCGATCAGCCGGACGCCCTGCACGGGCGCCAGCAGGTTCAGGCAGTCCAGGAAGTTGGTGACGATCGTCAGCGGGCCGGCGTCCTTGATCCGGCGGGCGAGCGCGAGCGCGGTGGTGGAGTCGTCCAGCATGATCGCCATGCCGGGCTCGACGAGCTCCGCCGCCGCGGCGGCGATCGCCTCCTTCTCCTCGCGCATCGACTTGCCCCGGTAGGCGACGCTGCTCTCGAAGACGCCCGAGCGCTGCGCGGTGACCCCGCCCCGGTACTTGCGGACGATGCCCTGCCGCTCCAGCTCGTCGAGGTCGCGGTGGATGGTCATCAGGCTGACCCCGAACCGCTCGACCAGCTCCGCGGCCGTCGCCGAGCCCTGCGCGAGGACCGCCTCGGCGATCGCGTCCTGGCGCTGCGCGGGCCCCCGCCGCTGGCCGTTGCTCATGCCCCGCTCCTCCGTCCGGACGCCGCGAGCGCGGCGGGTCGAGGGGAAGTTAACATCACCGATGTTAAGACCTCAACCGGCGTTGTCACTCCCGGCGGTGGCGGGCAGCCCGGCGCCGCGCCAGGCCTTGAAGCCGCCGACGACGTCGGTGGCGCGGGTCAGGCCGAGGTCGTGCAGGGCCGCGGCGGCGAGGCTGGAGGTGTAGCCCTCGCTGCAGAACACGATGACGCGCACGTCGTGCCCGGTGGCCTGCGGCAGGCGGGCGCCGGACTGCGGGTCGAACCGCCATTCCAGGACGTTGCGCTCCACGATCAGCGCGCCGGGGATCTCGCCCTCGGCGGCGCGCTGCGCGGCCGGGCGGATGTCGACGAGCAGGGCGCCGTCGCCGGCGGCGGCGTGCGCGGCGGCGGGGTCGAGGCGGTCGAGCCGCGCGCGGGCGGCGGCGAGGATCTCATCGATGCTGCGAGGCATGCCTCCAGCATGGCAGCAGATTTCCACTGAAGAGGTCGGAAATCGCGTGTCCGGCCGGTCGCGCCGAGTGGTGTGGTGAGACGCACAGCCTTAATCGGACTTTGGAATTCCGATTCAAACCTAGGATCGGGCCGTGTACCTGACCCACTCCACGGACCTGGCGCTCCGCGCGCTGATGCTGCTCGGAGCCAGTGCCGAGCGCCGCTCGGCGGCCGACCTCGCGACCCGGCTGCGGGTCCCGCCGCAGCACATGGCCAAGATCGTCCAGCGGCTGCGGCGGCACGGGCTGGTCGAGACGGCGCGCGGCCGCGGCGGCGGCGTCGTGCTCGCCGCCCGGGCCCCCGGCACCTCCGTCGGGGAGATCGTCCGGGTCCTGGAGGGGCCCGGCGAGGTGGTCGACTGCGACCACCCGCCGTGCCCGCTGCGCGGCGGATGCCGGCTGCGCGGCGCGCTGCGCGCCGCGCAGGAGGCGTTCCTCGCGTCGCTGGACCGGGTGCCGCTGAGGGACCTGGTGTCCGATCCCCCCGAACCGGTCCTGCTGTCCCTGGCGCTGCCGGCCCCCGCCGGCGCGCCGCCCGAGCCAGAGAAAGGCACATGATGCTCTCGTCCGACCATGCAGCGATCGTGCGGGCCACCATCCCCGCCGTGGCGGCGCACGGAGCCGAGATCACCGGCGAGTTCTACGACGCGATGTTCGCCGCGCACCCCGAGCTGCTGCACCTGTTCAACCAGGGCAACCAGGCCAACGGCGAGCAGCGGCGCGCGCTCGCCGGGGCGGTCGCCGCGTTCGCGCAGCACCTGGTGAGCGAGGAGTCGGCGACCCCGTTCCAGCAGATGCTGTCGCGCATCGCGCACAAGCACGCCTCGCTCGGCATCCGCCCCGAGCAGTACACGATCGTCGGGCGGCACCTGCTGGAGGCCGTCGCGAAGGTGCTCGGCGACGCGGTCACGCCCGCGGTGCACGCCGCCTGGTCCGAGGTGTACTGGCTGTTCGCGACGCTGCTGATCGCCGAGGAGGCCCGGCTCTACCAGGACGCCGGCTGCTCCCCCGACTCCGCGTACCGGACGTGGCGCGTCGTCGGGCGGGTGGACGAGGCGGAGCACACCGTGTCGCTCGTCCTCGCCCCGGCCGACGGCGGCGAGGTGCCGGCGCACCGTCCCGGCCAGTACGTGAGCGTCGTGGTGACGCTGCCGGACGGGCTGCGCCAGCCCCGCCAGTACACGCTGTCGCGGGCCGCGGGGGACGGCGTCCTGCAGATCACCGTCCGGCGTGTGCGCGCGGAGGACGACTCGCCGGCGGGCGCGGTGTCGACGTTCCTGTACGAGACGGCGCGGCCGGGCACCGAGCTGGAACTGTCGGCGCCGTTCGGCGACGTGGTGATGGAGGACGACGACGACCCGCTCGTCCTGATCAGCGCCGGGATCGGTGTGACGCCCGCCGCGGCGATGATCGGCCACGTGGCGGCCGTGCGGCCGGGCCGGCGGGTGCTGGCGGTGCACGCCGACCGCAGTGTCCGCACGCACGCGCTGCGCGCGCAGATCGCCGAGGCCGGTGCCCGGATCCCCGGCTTCCGGCAGATCACCTGGTACGAGGACCTCGACGCGGCGGACGCGGCCGAGGACGTGCGGCCGGGCCGGGTCGAGGTGGCGGCGCTGCCGCTGCCGCCGAAGGCGCGGGTGTTCATGTGCGGGCCGATCCCGTTCATGCGGGCCGTGCGGCGCGGGCTGCTCGACGCGGGCGTGTCCGATGAGCGCATCCACTACGAGGTGTTCGGTCCCGATCTGTGGAACGAGGCCGCCTGAGCCTCGCCCATCCGCTCCCACCTTCCACCCCAGGTGGGAGCAATCCCCCAGGTCAGTCCCTACGCCACCTTTTCCGGCGGGATGGCAAGAGCGGGCGCCGGTGAGGTTCGTTACAGATTCATTTCTTGTCAAACGAGGGTAAGGAAGGACGGTTACCTGCACGACGCACATGTCAGAAGGGACGTTCCATGTGCGGCATCACCGGATGGGTGGACTACCAGCGCGATCTCACGGAGGAGCGGGCCACGGCGCTCGCGATGACCCGGACCATGGCCCTGCGCGGGCCCGACGACGAGGGTTTGTGGACCGCCCCCCACGCGGTGCTCGGACACCGCCGCCTCGCCGTCATCGACATCGAGGGCGGCGTCCAGCCGATGACGGAGGGCCCCGCCGCCATCGTCTACAGCGGCGAGACCTACAACTTCCACGAACTCCGCCGCGACCTCGAAGGACGCGGCCACCGGTTCCGGACCCGCAGCGACACCGAGGTCGTGCTGCACGCCTACCTCGAATGGGGCGCGGACTTCGTCGACCGCCTCAACGGCATGTACGCGTTCGCGATCTGGGACGCGCGCCGCGAGGAACTGGTCCTCGGCCGCGACCGCATGGGCATCAAGCCGCTCTTCTACGCTCCCACGCAGAACGGCGTCCTGTTCGGCTCCGAGCCCAAGGCGATCCTCGCCAACCCGCTCTTCACCGCCCGCGTCGGCGAGGAGGGACTGCTGGAGGTCCTCACCAACGCCAAGACCCCCGGCCACGGCATCTACGCCGGCATGTACGAGGTCGTCCCCGGCCATACGGTCACCGTCTCCCGCACCGGCCTCGCCGATCGCCGGTACTGGGCGCTCACCGCCCGCGAGCACACCGACGACGTGCCGGCGACCGTCCGGCACGTCCGCGAGCTCCTCGACGACATCGTCGAGCGGCAGCTGATCTCCGACGTCCCGCTGTGCACGCTGCTGTCCGGCGGCCTGGACTCCAGCGCGCTGACCGCGCTCGCCGACAAGGCGCTCGGCCGCGACCACGTCCGCTCGTTCGCGGTCGACTTCGTCGACGAGACCGGCGGCTTCGTCCCCGACGAGCTGCGCGAGACCGCCGACGGGCCGTACGTCCACGACGTCGCCGCGCACGTCGGCTGCGACCACTCCGACGTCGTCCTCGGCAACGACCAGCTCGCCTCGCCCGAGGCGATGCGCACCGTCCTGCGCGCCCGCGACATGCCCGCGATGGGCGACATGGACAGCTCCCTGTACCTGCTGTTCGCCGAGATCCGCAAGCAGTCGACGGTCGCGCTGTCCGGCGAGTCCGCCGACGAGGTGTTCGGCGGCTACCGCTGGTTCCACGACCCGGAGGTGGTCGCCGCCGAGGCGTTCCCGTGGACGTCCGCCGCGCTCGGCCAGGGCCTCGACCTGCTCGACCCGGGCCTGCGCGCCAGGGCCGACGCCTACCTGCGCGACCGCTACCACGACGCGCTCGCCGAGGTCCCGCACCTGCCGGACGCGTCCCCGCACGAGCGGCGGATGCGGGAGATCTGCTACCTGCACCTGACCCGGATGGTCCGGCTGCTGCTCGACCGCAAGGACCGGATGAGCATGGCCGTCGGACTGGAGGTCCGCGTCCCGTTCTGCGACCACCGGCTCGTCGAGTACGTGTTCAACACCCCGTGGTCGCACAAGACCTATGACGGCCGCGAGAAGAGCCTGCTGCGCGGCGCGGTCGCCGACGTGCTCCCCGACTCCGTCGTCCAGCGCCGCAAGAGCCCCTATCCCGCCACCCAGAACCCCGGTTACGAGCAGGCCGTCCGGGACCGCCTGCACGCCGTCGCCGCCGACTCCTCGGCCCCCGTCCACGCCTACCTCGACCTGGACGCCGTCAAGACCGCGCTCGACCGGCCGCTCGGCAAGGCCAGCATCCAGCGCGACCGCGTCCCGATCGAGCGCGCCCTGGCCGTCGCCGACTGGCTCGACGAGTACCGTCCCGCCCTCGCGTGACCGTCCGCGCGGGCCCGGCCGGTCTCCCGAGGCCGGGCCCGCACGGTTCGCTTCACATGGGCCGGTTCACACGGGCCGGCTCACACCTTGAGGACCCGCAGCGACGCGTGTTCCGTGGTGTTCATGTAGAGCTTCTCCTTGGTGCCGTCCTGCTCCAGCTCCAGGACGAAGCGGTAGCGGTACTGCCCGGGAGGGGCGGTGCTGAGGACGGCCCCCGCCCAGTAGTAGTAGATCGAGGTGTAGGGCGACCGCATCAGGTCCGGCATCCCGTAGATCTTGAGCTCGGTCATGATGCGCCGTTCGGCGACGTCCTCCTCGTCACCCCGCTCGGTGTCCAGGAACACCAGGTTGTTGATCTTCGGCATGGGCGGCCAGGTGCCGTCCGGCCGCTTGTGCATCGCGACCGGCCGGATGATCCAGTTGATCACCTGGCCCTGCTTGCAGACCGTCTCCAGGTGGTCGGTGCCCTGCCCGATCCCGCCGACGCTGTTGTCCATCATGTAGAGCGCGCCGTCGAGCGAGCCGGTCTCGGCGGCCCGCTCCATGTCGACCAGCGTGACGACGTTGAGCTGGACGGAGTTGAGCTGGCCGCGGGTCTCGGTGGTCATCGCTGCTCCTTCCCCGCGCCGGCCTGCCCGACCAGGGCGGGCGAGGACACGGCGTACGGCTCGGTGACGGTGCCGAGCCGGAACTTCAGCCGGTACGGCACGGGCTCGGTGACGTGCCGCTTCACCGTCGCGGTCCAGTAGGCGATGTCGGTGTTGGGGTAGACCTTCCGTTCGGGCGTGCAGACCTTCTCGTCGATCACGATCTCGTCGAGGGCGGCGTAGGTCTCGCACTCCAGGACGACGACGTTCCAGATGATCCGGTCGCCGGAGCGCACCCGGGTGCGCAGGTCCGTGCCGCCGAATCCGGCGGACCCCTCGGCCTTGTTGGTGTCGTACAGGAACAGGTTCCCCTCCAGGGCGCCGGAGGCGAGGGCGGCGACCGGGTCGATCACCGCGGTGATCGTCACGGGCCGGGACTCGGGCGGCTTGGCCTTGCTGGGCATCGGCTCTCCGTTTCGGGCTGGGCTGCGGGGCGCGGGCTGCGGGCGCCGGGGCTCACGGGATCGGCAGGACGCCGAGGCCCGCCCCGGTGAAGGCGTTGCGCTTGGGGTCGCTGATCACCTTGATGGCGGAGTCGCAGGTGTAGTCGACCGGCTCCCAGGCCGGCTCGCCGTTGCGCCACACCAGCTCGTGCAGCTGGATGTGCATCGTGTAGCGGTAGGTGCCGGGACGGGAGGTGTCGACCGACGCGGCCCAGTACCAGCCGTCGGACACCATGTCCGGCGAGCCGTACTGCGCCGGGTACATGATCTTCTCCTCCACCGCCGGACCGGTGATGTCGGTGATGACGGGGTTCGGATGGTTGTAGGCCTGCCCCTCGCCGGTGACGACGTTCCCGGTGACGTCGAGGACCTTGGGAGCGGCCGGGGCCCGGCCGCCGCGCTGCCGGCGGGCGCGGGCGCCGACGCGGCGCCGCAGCCCCTCCAGCTCGGCGGCGGTGTCGACGGACGGGTCGCCGGCCCGGTCGGCGACGCCCGCGATCTCCTCCAGCGCCTCCTGGTCGGTGGCCTGCGCGCGGTCGGCGTGGTAGCTGCGGGGCACGGTCGGGGGGATGGAGCCGAGGCTCGCGGGCAGCCAGTTCAGCACCTGCTCGGTGGCCTGCGAGCCGTCCGACCAGTACGTGCCGGGGCAGATGGTCACCAGGTCGGGGGTGCCCTGCCCGGTCGAGCCGAGGAACTTCATGTTGTCGAAGAGGTAGACGTTGCCGGTCAGCGTCCGGGACCGGAGCGCGTTGGCGATGTCGACGAGGACGATGATCCCTTGCTGCTGGGCCATGGGGCCGCCTTCCGGATCGCGGGTCGGGTCACGCGCACATCAGCGCGGGCGTGTCGATGTGCAGGACGCTGTCGCGGCCCTCGTGCATCCGCACCTCCAGCCGGTAGCGGTAGGGCACGCCGGGCTGGAGATGGGCGGGGACGATCCCCTCCCACACCTTGAGGTCGAGGTTCTCGTGGCCGCCGCCCGGCGCCTCCCCGGCCGGCGCCTCCTCCGCGGCGGCGCCGCCGGCACCGCCGGCGGCGTCGGGGGGCAGGAAGGTGATGGCGGAGATCTCGGCGGTCGTCTGGACGTCGATCGCGATCGCGGTCCACTGGACGACCTGGCCCGGCACCACGACCGTGCACAGGTCGGTGGTGCCCTGCCCCCGGCTGCCGAAGGCGCCGTCGTCCACCAGGGACAGGTTGCCGTTGTTCAGGGTCCGGTCGGACAACGCTCCGACGGCGTCCACCAGGACGACGATGTTGACGTGGGGTTTCACTGTCTCTCCTGTTCTTTGGCCACTCTGCGGTCCATCACCCCCGGTCGCGGACCAGGGGGACCTTGCCGACGGCCGTCCGCTCGATCTCGGGGGACGACCGGTGCACGAACACGAGCTGGAAGCGGTAGCCGGTGCGCTCGACGGCCGCCTGCGTCGCCTCCCGGTCGTTGAACAGCGACAGCGCGCGGGGCAGCGCCCCGGCGAACAGTCCCTGGACGCCGGCGGGGCCGAGCGCCCCGGCCACCGCGCGCGTCAGCCCGTCGGCGTCGTCGACCGCGGCGAGCAGGGTGATCGTCTTGCCCTCGCGGTGGTTGACGAACTGCAGGTCGTGGGCGGCGGCGTCCAGGTCCACGCCGGTCGCGGCGCGCAGGTCCTCGCGGACGGCGGCGTAGGCGAGCGCCGCCGAGTACTGGCTGTCGTTGATGTGCAGGACGTCGCCGGTGCGGCCGGCGAACTCGAACCGGCCGGTCTTCAGGCCGGGGCCGTCCAGGGCGGGGCGGCGGACCATCCGGTCGCCGAGCTTGAGGCGCAGCAGCGGCGCCTCGTGGGCGTGCAGCCGGGTGACGACCAGCTCGCCCTCCTCGCCCTCGGCGACCGCACGGCCCGCCTCGTCGACGATCTCGACCAGGTGCAGGCCCGGCACGGCGGACAGCCAGGGCGAGTCGTCGCTGAGCTGGAGCCCGATCGTCTCGGCCTGGGTGGCGGCGAAGTAGCTGAGGATCGCGACGTTGGGGTAGACGGCGCGCAGCTCGGCGCGCTTGCGCTCCGGCAGCACGCCGCTGCCGTACATCGCGACGCGGAAGCTCGCCCGCGCCTGCCTGCTCAGCCCCGCGCCGAGGTCGCCGAGGATCGCGATGCCGGCCGAGATGCCCATCATCGCCTTGGGGCCCGGATAGGAGAACATGTGCTCCAGCACGGGCCCGGTGACGGGGCCGGCGCCGATGTAGTTGACGCCGGGGACCTGCTGCAGGACGCCGCCGACCATCGTCCCGCTGCTCCACATCTGGTAGTCGGCGAGGTTGGTGAACAGCCACTTCGGGTCGCCGCCCGCGAGATGGTCGCGCAGCTGGTAGGTGCCCATGAAGGCGCCGGCGATCCGGTAGGTGTCGTGCAGCTCGCGCAGCGAGTAGACGATCTCCAGGGGCAGCCCGTCGCTGGTGCCGCCGCTCGCCACCACCTCGAACCCGCCGTGCCCGAGCGGCACGACCATCCCGGCGCGGGCGCCCATGAACATGTCGCGCTGGACGGTCTTGTCCGACAGCGGCACCCGCTCCCACTCCTCGTAGGTGGCGGGCGGGCCGGTGACGCCGGCGGCGGTGAGCCGCTCCCGCCACAGCGGGTTGAGCAGCACCGTGTTGACCATCTGGCCGAGGCGGCGCAGGACGAGGGCGTCCTGGATCTCGTGCGGCGTCTCGCTGTAGGGGACGCCGCAGATCCGCTCGCATTCGCGCATCTTGCCCGCGAAGGAGGGGAGGGCCGCGACGGTGTCCACCGACCAGGGCCGCATCTCCTCTTCGGGGATCAGCCGTGCCGCCAGTTCGGCGCCGTCTCCGGGCGATCTGCCGACGGGCGTGCAGATCATCGATGTCATGGGTTCTCCTTGTTCGTCGTGGGGCGTGCGAGGGCATGCGGGGACGTGCGGCGGCGTTGGGGGCCGCGCGGCCTCGCGGGAGTGGGCGCGGAGGTCAGTCGAGGCCGCCGTCGCGCAGCAGGCGGTCGCCGGTGCCGCGGATCTCGGCCAGCAGGTCGCGGAAATGCTCGGGGCCGATCTGGTGGTTCATCAGGACGACCCGCAGCGCGGCGGTGCCCTGCACGTCGACCTTGGAGATGAAGAACCGGCCGGCCAGCCTGATCTGCTTCCTGATCCGCAACTGGAGGCGGTGCAATCGCTCCTCGGCGACGCCTACCGGGCGGTATCGGAAACACATGATGTTCGCCTCGGGCCGGTGCAGCACCTCGAAATCGGGTTCGTCGAGGAGAATGGCGTGCGCCTCCTGCGTCATCCGGCAGAGATGCTCGATCTTTTCGGCGAAGAGCACGCGTCCGTACATCGCCCAGAGCGTCCACAGGGGCATGATCATTGGACGTTTCGTGCATTCGAGGTTCCGGTCGCCGCTGTCGAATTCGCAGTGCGCGTCCGGCTCCTCGTCGGAGACGTAACTGGCGGTGCTGCGGCGGAAGGCGCCGGGGGCGTCCCGGGCGTCGCGGTAGAACAGCAGCGTGCAGGGCGCCGGGACGAACAGCATCTTGTGCGCGTCCCAGGTCAGCGAGTCGGCCCGGTCGATGCCGCGCAGCTTGTGCCGCAGCGCGTCCGACACCAGCAGGCTCGCGCCGTGCGCGCCGTCGACGTGCAGCCAGATGCCGCGCCGGGCGGTGATCGCGGCGAGCTCGTCGATCGGGTCGAAGGCGCCGAGCGCGGTCGTGCCGGCCGAGGCGACCAGGCAGAACACCTGCAGTCCGCGGCGCTCGGCGGCGGCGAGCAGCCCGGGCACCAGGCGCGCGGCGATCCGGCCCTGCGCGTCCACCGGCAGCCGGACGATCTGCGTCTCGCCGATGCCGAGGACGCCGGCCGCGCGGGTCACGCTGTAGTGCACGTCCTCGCCGACCGCGATGGCGGGGCGGCCCCGGCCGCCGGGCTCGCCGCGCGCCCAGATGCCGGGGTGGGCGCGGTTGCGGGCGGCCAGCAGCGCGGTCAGGTTGGCCAGCGAGCCGCCGGACGTGGTGACCATGGCGAACCCGCCCGGGTCCCAGCCGATGAAGCGGTTGAGCTCGTCGGCCATGATCCGTTCGGCCATCGCCGGCAGCTGGCCGGCCTCGTAGTAGGAGGACGGCTGGTTGACGACCGAGCTGACGAAGTCGATGACGCCCGCCAGCGGCACGGTGCCGGAGAACTGCCGGCCCATGTAGCCGGGGGAATGGACCTGGATCCCGGTGCGGACGTAGAGGTCGACGATCGCCGCGAGCCGGTTCTCGTCGAAGTCGGCGACGCCCTCGCGCTCGGTCGTCATCAGCGCCCTGGCGGCCCGCGACAGCACTCCCGGCTCCGAGAGCCGCAGTCCCCGGACGGACGGGTCCGCCAGATACGACTCCAGCCGCGCGGCGACCGCCTCGGAATTCTTCCGGAAGAGGGTCGGGTCGAATGCGGCGGACAGCGACTCGCTCGGCGCCGTTCGGCGCGAGGTCGACGGCGGACAATCTTCCGACACGTCTGCCACGCTTTCACTCCGTTTTCTGACTTCACAAGAAACTCACCTGACTTGCGCGAGTGTAGGCAGAATCCAACGAGCCCAACAAGGGCATGTAGTACTCACCGTCCGGACACCGGCCCCTTTGGGCGCCACATGTTGACCGGTAATGGATGTCTATTTTGATGTGCTTTCTGCGGTAATTCCGAAGCGTGGCGGGGCACGGCCGGACGGCCGGCCCTCCGGGCGCGGTACTACCGTCGACGGCAGGGCGCCGTCGCAGGCCGGCGCCGGCCGGGTGCGAAGGGGCGGATGTGGGCGATCACGGCGGTCTCGTGGCGGCGCTGCGGCGCGCCGGGGTGAGCGGGGTGGACGATTCGGCGCTGGCCCGGTCGATGTACGCCTCGGACGCCTCGCTGTACCGGGTCCCGCCGCAGGTCGTGGTGGTGCCCCGCGACACCGCCGAGCTGCCCGCGGTACTGGCGGTGTGCCGGGAGTTCGCGGTGCCGCTGACGATGCGGGGCGCGGGCACGTCCATCGCGGGCAACGCGGTCGGGCCCGGCGTCGTCGTGGACGCGAGCCGGCACCTGAACCGGGTGCTGGAGATCGACCCGGACGCGGGGACGGCGCTGGTCGAGCCCGGCATCGTGCAGGCGCGGCTGCATCAGGTCGCGGGCGGGCACGGGCTGCGGTTCGGCCCCGACCCGTCCACCCGGACGCGCGCCACGCTCGGCGGGATGATCGGCAACAACGCGTGCGGGTCGCGGGCGCTCGGCTACGGCCGCACCAGCGACAACGTGCTCGGCCTGGACGTGGTCGCCGGGACCGGGGAGCGGCTGCGGCTCGGCGACGTCCCCGGCGCGCCCGCTGCCGGCCCGCTGCTGGACCGGCTCCGCGCTCTCGTCGAGGGGCGGCTCGCGCTGATCCGCACCGAGTTCGGGCGGTTCGGCCGGCAGGTGTCGGGCTACTCGCTGGAGCACCTGCTGCCGGAGAAGGGCTTCGACGTCGCGCGGGCGCTGGTCGGCAGCGAGGGGACCCTCGCGGTGACGCTCGCGGCGCGGCTGCGGATGGTCCACGAGCCCGCGTGCCGGCTGCTGGTCGTGCTCGGGTACGGGTCGATGGCGGAGGCCGCCGACGCCGTCCCGGCGATCCTGCCGCACGGCCCGGTGGCCTGCGAGGGCCTGGACTCCCGGATCACCGACGTGGTGCGGGGGCGGCGCGGCCCGGACGCGGTGCCGCCGCTGCCGGACGGCTCGGGCTGGCTGCTCGTGGAGCTGGCCGGGCCGCAGATCGGCCCGCTGCGCGACACCGCCCGCAAGCTCGTCGCCGAGTCCGGGAGCGCCGGCTCGATGCTGGTGGAGGACGCGGCACTGGCCGACGCGCTCTGGCGGATCCGCGAGGACGGCTCGGGCCTGGTGGCGCGCACCCCGGACGGCCGGCAGGCGCACGCCGGCTGGGAGGACGCGGCCGTCCCGCCGGAGCGGCTCGGCGCCTACCTGCGCGAGTTCGAGGCGCTGCTCGACGGGCACGGGCTGTTCGGCGTCCCGTACGGGCATTTCGGCGACGGGTGCGTGCACGTCCGCATCGACTTCCCGTTCGACCGCCCGGACGGCCGGCGGGTCTTCCGCGACTTCCTCGGCGAGGCGGCGGCGCTCGCGGCGCGGCACGGCGGCACGATGTCCGGCGAGCACGGCGACGGGCGGGCGCGCGGCGAGCTGCTGCCGCACATGTACTCCCCCGAGGCCCTCGCCCTGTGCGCGCAGGTCAAGGACCTGTTCGACCCCGACGACCTGCTGAACCCGGGGATCATCGTCCGGCCCGCGCCGGTGGACGCGGACGTGCGGGTCGCGGGCGTCGCGCCGGTCACCCGCGCGGAGCTGCCGACGCTCGGCCTGGCCTACCGCGACAACGCGGGCGACCTGGCGCGGGCGGTGCACCGGTGCACCGGCGTCGGCAAGTGCCGCGCCGACAACACCGGGTCCGGCGGCGTGATGTGCCCGTCGTACCTCGCCACCCGCGAGGAGAAGGACACCACCCGCGGGCGGGCCCGCGTCCTGCAGGACGTCGTCACCGGCCATCTCGGTCCCGACGGGTGGAAGACGCAGGCCGTCCACGACGTCCTGGACCTGTGCCTGTCGTGCAAGGGCTGCGCGTCGGACTGCCCGACCGGCATCGACATGGCGTCCTACAAGGCCGAGGCCCTTCACCAGCGCTACCGGCGCCGGCTGCGGCCCCGCGCCCACTACGCCCTCGGCTGGCTGCCGCGGTGGACGCGCCTCGCCGCGAAGGCGCCCGCCGCCGTGAGCGTGCTGAACGCGGCGATGCGGTCGCGTGCGCTGCGTCCGCTGGTCGCCCGGGCCGCGGGCATCGACCGGCGGCGCTCGCTGCCCGCCTTCGCGCCGGTCACGTTCCGGCGCCGGTTCGCGTCCCATCGCAGTCCGGCGGGACGCCACGGCGAGGCCGTCCTGTTCGTCGACACCTTCACCGACGCCTTCTCCCCCGACGTCGCCGACGCCACCGTCAAGGTCCTCGAACACGCCGGCTACCGCGTCACGGTCACCGAGCGCCCGGTGTGCTGCGGGATCACGTGGATCTCCACCGGGCAGCTCGACGGCGCCCGCGCCCAGCTCCGCCGCACCGTCCGTGCCCTGCTGCCCGCGGTGCGGCGCGGCGCGAAGGTCGTCGGCATGGAGCCGTCCTGCACCGGCGTGCTCCGCTCGGACGCCGAGGAGCTCCTGCGGGGCGTGGACGCGGCCGCCGCCCGCGAGGTCGCCGCCGCCACCCGCACCCTCGCCGAGCTGCTCGCCGAGACCCCGGACTGGACGCCACCCGACCTGTCCGGCGTCACCGGCGTCGCGCAGCCGCACTGCCACCACCACGCCGTCATGGGCTGGACGAAGGACGCCGCCCTGCTCAGGGACGCGGGCGCCGAGGTCGCCAGGCTCGGCGGCTGCTGCGGACTCGCCGGGAACTTCGGCGTCGAGAAGGGACACCACGACGTCTCCGTCGCGATCGCCGAGCACCAGCTGCTGCCGGCCGCCCGCGAGGCGGCCGCGGACGACGTCGTCCTCGCCGACGGGTTCAGCTGCCGCACCCAGCTCGCCGACCTGGCCGCCCGCCGGGGCGAGCATCTGGCCCAGCTCCTCGCCCGCCACCTCCCCGGGTGAGGTCAGCGGCGGGCGAGCGTCCGGGACAGGGTGAGGGCGGCGGTGTGGACGGCCGGCGCGACGGCCGCCAGGCGCATCCGGTTCGACCAGCCGGACACCGACAGCGCCCCGATCGCCTCGCCGTCCGGGCCGAGGACGGGGCTCGCCGCGCAGAGGATGCCGTTGCCCGACTCCTCGCGGTCGTAGGCGACGCCCTCCTCGCGGATCTTCGCCAGCTCGCGGGTGAACAGCCCGGGCGCGACGACGGTCCGCTCGCCGACCTTGACCAGCCCGGCGTCCAGCACCGCCTGGACGACCTCCGGCGGTGAGAACGCCAGGATCGCCTTGCCGACCCCGGTCGCGTTCGCGGGCAGCCGCCCGCCGACCTGCGACGGCATGCGCGGGGCGTCGGACGCGCCGAGGATCTCCACGTACACCACCTCGGCGCCCTCCAGGACGGCCAGGTGGACGGTCTGCCGCGTCGCCTCCCGCAGGTCGGACATGTACGGCACGGCGGCGTCGCGCAGGACGCGCTGCCGGGGCACCCGCTGGCCGATCTCGAACAGCTTGAGGCCGAGCCGCACCCGCGTCCCCTGCCGCTCCAGCAGGCCCGCGTCGACCAGGTCGAGCGCGATCCGGTGCGCCGTGGAGCGCGGCAAGCCGCTGCGGCGGGCCAGCTCCGCCGCGCCGAGGCCGTCGTCGTCCGCCCGGAAGGCGGTCAGCACCGCGACGGCGCGGTGCAGGAAGGTGTCGTCGGACGGCATGGCCTCACTGTAGAAGACGTGTCCCACCACGCGGGACGGCCGCGTTGCCGGGACGGCCCCCGGCGCGGAAGGCTCGTCGCAGAGACGACCGAAAGGAACGGCCATGGACCCGGGTTCAGTGGAGAAGGCCGCAAGGGCCCTCCTCGACGCGTACGCCTCCGGCGTCCCGATCGCCCCCCTCACCGCGTCGCACCCCGACATGACGGTGGACGACGCGTACGCGGTCCAGCGCGCCCAGTCGGACGCGTGGACCGCCGCGGGCGCCCGGATCAAGGGCCACAAGGTCGGGCTGACGTCGGCCGCGATGCAGCGCCAGATGGGCGTGGACCAGCCGGACTTCGGCATCCTCCTGGACTCGATGTTCCTGCCGGAGAGCGCCCCGATCGACGCGGGCCGCTTCCTGCAGCCCCGGGTGGAGCCGGAGATCGCGTTCGTGCTCGGCCGGCCGCTGTCCGGGCCGGGCGCGACCGCCGCCGACGCCGTCGCCGCGGTCGAGTACGTGCTGCCCGCGCTGGAGGTCATCGACTCGCGGATCGCGGACTGGAAGATCACGCTTCCGGACACGATCGCCGACAACGCCTCCAGCGGCGGCCTGGTGCTCGGCACCCGGCCGGTCCGGCTGGGCGACCTCGACCTCGCGCTCATGGGCTGCCTGCTGCACCGCGACGGGAACCTGATCGACACCGGCGCGGGCGGCGCGGTGCTGGGCTCGCCGATCAACGCGCTGGTGTGGCTGGCCAACGTGCTGGGCGAGCGCGGCATCTCGCTGGAGGCCGGGCACGTGGTGCTGCCCGGCTCGATCACCGCGGCCGTGCCGGTCGCGCCCGGACAGACACTCACGGCAACGTTCGCCGGGATCGGCTCGGTGACCGCCCGGTTCGGAAAGGAGGAGCTGGCATGAGCAAGCTGACGGCCGCCATCGTCGGGCCCGGCAACATCGGCACCGACCTGCTGGTCAAGCTGACCCGCAGCGAGCTGATCGACGTCCACTCGATGGTCGGGGTGGTCCCGGACTCCGACGGCCTCGCCCGCGCCCGCAAGATGGGCGTGCCGGCGTCGGCGGAGGGCGTGGACTGGCTGCTGAAGCAGCCGACGCTGCCGGACCTGGTGTTCGAGGCGACGTCGGCGAAGGCGCACCTCGCCAACGCGCCGCGCTACGAAGAGGCCGGGATCACCGCGATCGACCTGACGCCGGCCGCCGCGGGGCCGCTGGTGTGCCCGCCGGTGAACCTGGACACGCTGTCGGACGCGCCGAACCTCAACATGATCACCTGCGGCGGGCAGGCGACGATCCCGATCGTGCACGCGGTGTCGTCGGTCGTCCCGGTGCCGTACGCGGAGATCGTCGCGTCGATCTCCTCGCGCTCGGCCGGTCCCGGCACCCGCGCGAACATCGACGAGTTCACCCAGACCACGGCGCGCGCGATCGAGCAGGTCGGCGGCGCGACCCGGGGCAAGGCGATCATCATCCTGAACCCGGTCGAGCCGCCGATGATCATGCGGGACACGGTGTTCTGCGCGATCCCGTCCGACGCCGACACCAAGGCGATCGCCGCGTCGATCGACAAGATGGTCGGCGAGGTCGCCACGTACGTGCCGGGCTACACGCTGCGCGCGGAGCCGCAGTTCGACGAGCCCCGCGACATCTGGAACGGGATGGCCCGCGTCGCGGTCTTCCTGGAGGTCCGCGGCAACGGCGACTACCTGCCGCCGTGGGCCGGCAACCTCGACATCATGACCGCGGCCGCCGCCCGGGTGGGCGAGCAGCTCGCGCGCAGGAAGGTCACCTCATGACTGAGCAGACGGCACGGAAGATCCGGATCACCGACTCGACGCTGCGGGACGGCAGCCACGCGATGGCGCACCGCTTCACCGAGGAGCAGGTCCGCGGCGTGGTGCACGCCCTGGACGGCGCCGGCGTCGAGGTCATCGAGGTGACGCACGGCGACGGCCTCGGCGGCTCGTCGTTCAACTACGGCTTCTCGCTGGAGGACGACGTCAAGCTCGTCGCCGCGGCGGTGGACGAGGCGGCGCAGGCGAAGATCGCGGTGCTGCTGCTGCCGGGCCTCGGCACGGTGAACGACCTGAAGATGGCGCACGACGCGGGCGCGCGGGTCGCGCGGGTCGCGACGCACTGCACCGAGGCGGACGTGTCGCTGCAGCACTTCGCGGCGGCCCGCGAGCTCGGCATGGAGACCGTCGGGTTCCTGATGCTGTCGCACCGGGTCGGCCCGGAGGAGCTGGCGAAGCAGGCGCGGATCATGGTGGACGGCGGTGCGCAGTGCGTGTACGTCGTCGACTCGGCGGGCGCGCTGGTGCTCGGCGACGCGCAGGAGCGGGTCAGCGCGCTGGTCAAGGAGATCGGGCACGAGGCGCAGGTCGGCTTCCACGGCCACCAGAACCTCTCGCTCGGCGTCGCGAACTCGGTGCTGGCGCAGCAGAACGGCGCCCTGCAGATCGACGGGGCGCTGTGCGCGCTCGGCGCGGGCGCGGGCAACTCCCCCACCGAGGTGCTGGTCGCGACGTTCGAGCGGCTCGGCGTGCCGACGGGCGTCGACGTGCAGGGCGCGATGGCGGCCGCCGACGACGTGGTGAAGCCGTTCCTGCACCGGCTGCCGTTCGCGGACCGGGGCGCGATCACGCAGGGCTACGCGGGCGTGTACTCCAGCTTCCTGCTGCACGCCGAGCGTGCGGCGGAGCGCTACGGCGTGCCGGCGCACGAGATCCTGCAGAAGGTCGGCGAGGCCGGCTACGTCGGCGGCCAGGAGGACATGATCATCGATGTGGCGCTGACGCTCGCCGCCGAGCGCGACCGCGCCTCGTGACCACGTCCTGATCAGGCCCGGGGGCCCGCTCCGGCGAGCGGGCTCCCGTCCAGATCATCGAGGAGGGCGCGGGGGCCGTCGTACACGGCCGCTGCGCCCGCCTCGTTCAGCTCGTCCCGGCTCCACCCACCGCTGAGGACGCACACGCACGGCATCCCGGCCTTCGCGGCGGCCTCCACGTCCCAGCGGGTATCGCCGACGAACACGGCCCGCGAGGCGGGTACGCCGGCGCGCTCCAGCGCCAGTTCGACCAGGTCGGGGGACGGTTTGCTGGCCCCGACCTCCGAGGACGACGTGGCCTCGTCGATCGCATCGTCGGCGTCGAGCGCCCTGCGCAGCGCCTCCAGCTCGGGGACGGCGGCGGAGCTCGCCAGCACGACGCGGCTCCCGCGCCGGTGGCATTCGCGCAGTAAGGCGGCGGCGCCGTCGAACGGCTTGAGCCGCGTCCAGTACTGCGCGTAGAGGGCGCTGTGCGCGGACCGGACCGCGTCGTCGTCCTCGCGGTCCCGGTCGTCGGGGAGCAGATGGTCGAGCAGCTTGTCCGAGCCCATCCCGATCGCCCGGTGAATGTCCGCCATCGGGACCGTGTGGCCGTACTGCAGGAACGCCTGCCACCACGTCGCGGCGTGCAGGTAGTTGCTGTCGACCAGCGTCCCGTCGACGTCGAAGAGCACGGCATCGATCATGCCGGGGCCCTACCCGGCACGGGGACGGGAAACCGGCGCCGGCCGCACCGATGGGCGCGCGTGCGGCCGGCGCCGGGGTCTTCCGGGGGCCTAGTCGTCCAGGACGTGCTTCTGGCCCTTGGCATAGCGGTCGCGGTCGACTCGCTTCGCGTCGTCGAAGGCGGGCGGCACCCACAGGTCGGTGAGGGTCGCCTTCTTGCCGGCGTAGCCGGCGGCGTCCAGGAGCGCGTTGGCGGCCTGGCGCCCGCCCTCGTTCGCGGTCTCCATGGTCGAGACGTACAGGTTCGTCCTGACCCAGTCGCCGGCGAGGAAGAAGTTCTCGATCTTCGTCTTGGCGGTCGGGCGGGTCTCGTAGGCGCCGAGGGTCTGGATGAACAGCGGGTCCTCGCTGCTCACGTTCGCGGTGCCGGGGTTCGTGATCCCGGGGTCGAGGTACCAGGTGTGCAGCATGTCGTCGGTGAGGACCGGCGGCTTGCCCGGCTTGTTGAGGTGCGCCTTGATCTGCGCCCACGCCTCCTCGGCGATCTCCTTGGGCGTGCACTCCTTCGCCGTCTTCTTGTTGAACATGCCCGGCGAGTTCCAGTCGGAGATGATCGCCGACAGGTTGTCCTTGACGGTCCCGTCGCCGTAGGTGGAGAAGTCGCGCTTCCAGAACTGGGCCTCGCTGATGGACGTGAGGGCCCAGGTCGAGTCCCAGTAGTTGACGTGGCCAGGGGTGATGTCCAGCCGCTTCTTCAGGAAGAACATCAGGCCGTTCATCCAGTCGTTGCGCAGCTTGGAGATGTTGTCGAGCATCGGATCGGCGGCGCGCATCGCACTGTTGACGAGCTTGTCCGCGCGCTCCAGCGGCACGGCCGACAGGAACCAGTCGGCGGCGACGGTGTGCTCGGCGCCCTGCGGGTCGCTGACGACGGCCGAGGCGACCGTCCCGTTCGCCATCGCGAACGACTCGGCGGACCAGCCGATCTTGAAGGCGACGCCGAGCGACTTCAGGTGCGCGACCCACGGGTCGATGAGCATCTCGCTGGTGGCGCCGTGCAGGACGCGGTCGACCGAGCCGCCGTCCTCGTTGCCCGCGCCGAGCACGCTCCACAGCGTCGCCTCGCCGACCAGGCCGATGGCGTGCGTGCTGGCCTGGCTGGACTTCATCGCGGCCAGGTTGCGGATCAGGCCGTCGGCCAGCAGCGTGTTGTACTCCTTGGAGCGCGTCGCGGTGCCGAGGTAGTCGGCCCAGGTGACGTGGTCCCACTGGCCTATGCGGCGCTCGTCGCAGCTGGTGACGTACATGACGCCCTTGCGCGCGAAGTACAGGATCTCCGGCAGCGGGATCATCCCGAGCGACTCGAGCCCGGACACGATCGTCGCCGTCAGCGACTCGGGCGTCAGGAAGGGCGGGGTGCCGGGCGGGATCGGCCACGGGAAGGGGAACGGGATGGTCAGGTCGGGGCGGTCCTTGCGGGCGCCGAGGTAGGTGGACGCGCGGGTGAGGTTGTCCCAGGTCCCGTTGGCGTTGCCGGGGAAGGGGATGCGCCGCATCGAGTCGGGCAGGTTGTGGTAGAAGCCGGGGAAGAACCGGAAGCCGTGCTCGGCGGGTAGCGGGTCGCGGCCGCCCTTGGCCGATCCGGGCACGCCGAAGACCCGGGCCTTGCCGCCGGCCTGGCGGCGCTCGTAGACCGTCACCTGGAAGCCGCGCTCGGCCAGTTCGAGGGCCGCCGAGAGGCCGGCGATCCCGGCACCGAAGATCGCCACGTTCTTGCCGGACGCCCGCCGCCGCACGGGCAGGGCCTGCGCGCGGGCCTCGCCGCGCAGCCCGGGCGCGGACTCGCCGATCAGACCGGCGGCCGCCGCGCCCGCGCCGACGGCGGCGACGCCGCCGAGGAAGCGTCTGCGTGAGGGATCGTGGTGCTCGGTCATGCCGGGGCCCTTCTGTGGGGGTGGAGGTCTGGACCGACCGGTAGGCGGAACTCTAGGCGCTCTTTGGCGGCGCGACAATAGCTATTGGCGCATCGCCAACAAGCGACCGCGGCGACCCAGGTCCCCCGGCGTGGCCGACATCGGACGCCGCCCCTCACCGCGCACAAGCGACCGCCCCGCGGCCTCGGCCGCGGGGCGGTGACGGGACGGACGGGCCGGTCAGTGCTCGTGCACGATGACGCCCCGGATGTTCTTGCCGTCGCGCATGTCCTGGTAGCCCTCGTTGACCTGGTCGAGCGTGTACCGCCTGGTCACGAGCGCGTCCAGGTCGAGCTTGCCCTGGTCGTACAGGCGCAGCAGGCGCGGGATGTCGTACTGCGGGTTCGCCGACCCGAACAGCGTGCCCTTGATCGTCTTCTCGAACAGCGTCAGCACCGCGCCGGACACGTGGATCGTGAGCTTCTCGGGATGCGCGAGCCCGGTCACCACGAGCGTGCCGCCCTTGCCGATCGCGTTGAACGCGGCGCCGACCACGGTCTCGTCCACCACGCCGACGGTCACCAGCGCCTGGTCTGCGCCCTGCCCCCAGGTCAGCTCCATGACCTTCGCGAGCGCCTCGTCCGCGTCGCCGAACGCGTGCGTCGCGCCGAGTTCGAGGGCCTTCTCCCGCTTGAACGCGACGGGGTCCACCGCCACGATGTTCGCCGCGCCCGCGTGCCGCGCGCCCTGCACGGCGTTGATGCCGATGCCGCCGATGCCGTACACCACGACGGTGTCGCCGGCCCGGACGCCGCCCGCGTACACCGCGCTCCCCCAGCCCGTCGGGACGCCGCAGCCGGCCAGCACCGCCGTCTCCAGTGGCAGCCAGTCGTCGACCTTCACCACCGAATACTGAGAGATCGTCGCGTACTGGCTGAACGTGCCGATCATGCACATGGCGCCGAAGTCCTCGCCGCCGCCGTGGAAGCGGAACGTGCCGTCGGGCATCGTGCCGTTCAGGATGCCGGCGCCCATGTCGCAGATGCTCTGCCGCCCCGTCGAGCAGTAGCGGCACGTCCCGCAGCTCGGGATGAAGCTGCACACGACGTGGTCGCCGGGCGCGACCTTGGTGACGCCGGTGCCGACCTCCTCGATGACGCCCGCGCCCTCGTGCCCGCCGACGATCGGGAACCGCGGCCCGAGGTCCCCGTCGGTGAGGTGCAGGTCGGAGTGGCACAGGCCCGCCGCGACGTAGCGGATGAGGACCTCGCCGTCCTTCGGGCCGTCCAGGTCGAGCTCGGTGATCTCGAACGGCTTGCCGGGTCCCGCGAGTACTGCTGCCCTGGTCTTCACGCGCCTGACCTCCCGGTCCGTGGGTGAGATACCCCACAACGTAAACCCGCGGGCGGCGCTCGGAAAGGGGTGCGGGCCGGGGCGCCAAGGGCCGCCCCGGCCCGCCGGCGCGGTCAGTAGCCGGGGCCGCTGAGCAGACCGCCGTCCACCAGGATCTCGGTGCCGGTGCAGTAGGCCGACTCGTCGGACGCGAGGTACACCGCGGCGCCCGCCACGTCGTCCGGCTCGCCCCAGCGCGGGATCGGCAGCGCCTTGAAGAACGCGTCGGCGTCCACCTCCACGCCCTGCGCGACCTCCGGATCGAGCGCCAGCTCCGTCGCGATGCCACCGGGATGGATGGAGTTCACCCGGATGCCGTACTTCCCGAGCTCCTGCGCCCCCGCCTTGGTGATGCCGCGGACGCCGAACTTGCTCGCCGCGTACGCCGACAGCCCCGCCGCCGCCGCGTAGCCCTCGATCGAGGACGTGTTGACGATCGAGCCGCCGCCCGCCGCCTTCATCGGCTCGACGACCGCCCGCATCCCGAGCCACGGGCCGACCAGGTTCACGTCGAGGACCTGCTGCAACTGCTGCCGCGTCATGTCGGTCAGCAGCCGGTGCCGCAGGATCCCCGCGTTGTTGACCAGCACGTTCAGCTTCCCGAACCGCTCGACGGCGGTGGCGACCGCGCGCCGCCAGTCTTCCTCGCTCGTCACGTCCATCGGGACGAACACCGCGCCGGTGGCGGCCGCGACGGCCGCGCCGCGGTCCTCCAGCAGGTCGCCGAAGACGACCCGCGCGCCCTCGGCGGCGAACCGCCGCACGTGCGCCTCGCCGATCCCCCGCGCACCGCCGGTGATCAGCGCGACCTTGCCGTCAAGCCTTGCCATGCCCACCCCTCACTCCGGGTTCTCGATCCGCACCAGGCCCTCGGCGACCGCCCACTCGATGGACGCGCGCAGCGCGCCGCAGTGCCGGATGCGGGCGCCGGGCTCGCCGGCCGCCACCCGCGGGGCGATCTCCCCGCAGGCGGCGCCGGCCGCGGCGGTCCACTGCACGCTGGTGTGCGGCGGGCTCTTCTTCTCGACCAGGACGCGGGCCCCGCACGCCCGGCAGTCGACCGGCTGCATCCGCTAGCCCCGCATCGACTCGGGGATCGCGGAGAACAGCACGCCGTTCGCCACGTTCTCGGCGACCTCCTCGCGCCAGGTCTCGACGGCGCGGGAGGTGTCGATCTCGAACTCGAACCGGTCGGTCATCTCCGGCGTGACGTCCTCGACGTCCACGTAGAACTGCTTGTACCAGCGGCGCAGCTGGTAGACGGGGCCGTCCTGGTCGCACAGCAGCGGGTTGTCGATCGCGGTCTTGTTCTTCCAGATCTCGACGTCCTGCATGAAGCCGAGGCCGACGCCCTCGGCGACCTGCGCGGCCGTCGCGTCGGCCTCCTCGGCGGACATGCCGGCGAACTTCTTCACGATCACGCCCCACTGGAGCATGAACGAGGTCGGGCTGATCGGGTAGTGGCAGTTGATCAGGACGGTCTCGACCATCATGTCCTCCGCCTTGTTCCACAGGTAGTCGATCATGTACGAGGGGCCGTAGTAGGCCGCCTCGGACTTCTGGTCGATCTTCTGCGGCGGGCCGGGCACGAACCCGAGGTAGGCGTCGTCGCGGGACGTCCCGTCGAAGAACTGGGTGGCGACGTGGCCCTCGAAGACGTTCTTGAAGTACGTCGGCAGCGCGTAGTGGATGTAGAAGAAGTGCGCCATGTCCACGACGTTGTCGACGATCTCGCGGCAGTGCGAGCCGTCCACGCGCAGCGTGTTCCAGGTCCAGTTGCTCCACTCGTCGCTGAACGCGCCCTCGATCCGCGGGATCGTCACCTCCGGGGGCGGCGGGTTGCCCTGCGGGTCGTTCCAGACGAAGAGCTGCTTGTTCTCCTCCAGCGTCGGCCACGCGCGCGTGCGGGCACCGCGCGGCGCCCGCTTGGCGTAGGGGATGCCCGCGCACTTGCCGTCGCCGCCCCAGCGCCAGTCGTGGAACGGGCAGGCGATGGCGTCGCCCTTGACGGTGCCCTGGGTGAGGTCGCCGCCCATGTGGGGGCAGTAGCCGTTGAGGACGTTCAGCTTGCCGTTCTCGCCCTGGAACACCACGAGCTTGGTGCCGAACGCCTCGACGGCGTGGGGCTTGCCGTCGCGGAACGCGTCGGCCAGGCCGAGGCAGTGCCAGCCCCGGGCGAACCGCTCGGGGGGCGGTGCGGCCTCGATGACGCGGTGGTTCATGACGTACCTCCTTGCGTGGCCGGCTCGTCGCCGGCGGCCTGGACGGTTGCCTGGTTCGCGATGTGGGTGGCGGCGGTGTAGCCGAAGGTCATGGCCGGGCCGATGGTCGCGCCGGGGCCCGGGTAGGTCTCGCCGGTCACCGCCGACGAGCAGTTCCCGGTGGCGTAGAGGCCCTCGACGGCGGTGCCGTCCGTGCGCAGGACGCGGCCGTCGACGTCGGTGACGAGACCGCCCTTGGTGCCGATGTCGCCGGGGACGACCGGGACCGCGTAGAACGGGCCCTTCTCCAGCGGCGCGAGGTTCGGGTTCGGCAGCGTCGGGTCGCCGTAGTAGTTGTCGTAGGCGCTGTCGCCGCGGCCGAAGTCGGCGTCCTTGCCGGCGCGCGCGAACTCGTTGAACCGCTTGAACGTCGCCTCGAGCCGGTCCGCGGGCACGCCGATCGCGGCGGCCAGCTCGGCGTGCGTGTCCCCGGTCTTGAGGAAGCCGCTCTCCCGCCACTTCTTCGGGAACGGCTGGCCGGGGAACAGGCCGACGAACACGTACTTGGCCTTCGCGCGCGCGTCGACGATCATCCACGAGTCCATCGCGGGCGCGCCGTGCTCGTACATCCGGTCGACGAACTCGTGGTAGGGCAGCGACTCGCGGGCGTACCGCTCGCCGTTGCCGTCCACGATCACCATGGACGGGATGGCGCGGTCGGCGACCAGGAAGAACAGCCGGCCGTCCGGGGTCGGGACGGACGGCGCGCCCCACACCTTGTCCATCAGGTCGGTGGCGGCGCCGAGCCGCTGCCCGGCGCGCAGCGTGTCGCCGGTCTGGCCCTCGGCGGCGTGCGTCCACTCCGTCTTCGTCGGGGACGGCAGGTACTGCTCGCGCAGCCCCTGGTCGTGGGAGAAGCCGCCCGCGGCCAGGATGACGCCGCGCCGGGCGCGGACCGTCACGTCGCGGCCGCCGCGGCGGACCGTGACGCCGGTGACGCGGCCGTCCTCGACGACCAGGTCCTGGAACGGGCTGGACAGCCACAGCTCGCCGCCCGCCTCGGCAAGCGAGAGCCGCAGCCGCGCGATCAGCGCCTCGCCGAGCGACAGCAGCTTCCGCCCCGCGAGCAGGGCGCCGACGGCGCGGACGCCGACGCGCAGCGCCGTCCGCTTGCCCTTCCACGTCCGCGTGACCATGTTGAGCTTGCCGAAGTCGGCGGAGGTCATCGTCAGCCCGTAGGTGGGCAGGCCGGCGCGGCGCATCTTCGCGAACTCGGGGCCGAGCTTGCGGCCGTCGACGATGCACGGCTCGACGGACCGGCCCTCCGGCTTCCCGCCCGGCGCCTCCGGGTAGTAGTCGGAGTAGCCCGGCGTGTACTCGAACCGCACCCAGCGGGTCCGGTCGTGCAGGAAGCGCAGCATCTCGGGGCCGCGCGTCAGGTAGGCGTTCTTGCGCTCGCCGGGCACGCGGTCGCCGACCGTCGCGTCCATGTAGGCGCGGGCGTTGTCCAGGGTGTCGCGCTGCCCGGCCTCCTCCAGGTAGAGGTTGTTCGGGATCCAGACCGCGCCGCCGGACAGGGCCGTCGACCCGCCGTACCGGTCGGTCTTCTCCACGACCAGCGCGGTCAGGCCGTGCGCCCGGGCGGTCACCGCCGCGGTGAGCCCGCCCGCGCCGGAGCCGACCACGACGACGTCGTACTCGTGTTCTCGTTCCATGTTCCTTCTCCGGCTAGTGGAAGGCGCCGGCGGCGTAGCCGCCGCGGAAGTACAGCAGCGGGCCGTGGTCGCGACGGTCGTGCAGCTCGCGGACGGCGCCCACCACGATCAGGTGGTCGCCGGCCTCGTGGACGTCCTCGATCGCACAGTCGATCGCGGCGAGCGCCCCGTCAAGGTGCGCGGTGCCGTGCGGCGAGACCGTCCAGCCGACGCCCGCGAACTTGTCGGCGCCGCTCACCGCGAACGCGCGGCAGACCTCGCGCTGGTCCTCGGCGAGGACGTTGACGGCGAAGCGGCCGGTCGCGGCGATCCGCGGCCAGCTCGTCGAGGTGCGGGCCACGCAGAACATCACCAGCGGCGGGTCCAGCGACAGCGACGCGAACGACTGGCAGGCCAGGCCCGCCGGCCGCCCGTCGCCGTCCACCGAGGTGACGACGGTGACGCCGGACGCGAACCGGCCGAGCACGTCGCGGAACCCGGCGCCGGATTCCGGGCCGCTCATATCATCGTGTCCGTCACCTCGAGGCCCAGCGCGCCCATCCCGTACAGGGTCAGCGCCCGCTCCGGGTCGTTGACGGCGTGGACGCGCCCGGCGTGCGCGTCGCGCCAGCCGCGCTGCACCGGGTGGCCCTCCTTGAGCGCGTGGCCGCCCGCGTTCTCGAACAGCAGGTCGACGGCCCGGATCGAGCGCGCGGTCGCCATGACCTGGTCGCGGCGGGTGCGCAGCCGCAGCTTCAGCGAGAACTCCTCCCCCGCCTCGGCCGCCGCCATCAGCTCGGTGATGTTGCGCTCCATCAGCGTCCAGGCGGCGTCGATCTCACCGGCGGCGGTGGCGATGCGGACCTGCGCGTGCGGGTCCTCGGCCACCTTCTGGCCGCCGTAGGAGACGCGGATGCGCTCGCGGGTCGCCTTCAGGTAGGCGTCCAGGGCGCCCTGCGCGATGCCCGCGATCGGCATGCTGATCGTCGTGGAGAACACCGCGGCGAACGGCAGCCGGTACAGCGGCGCCTTGTTGACCTCGTGGCCGGGGCAGGCGCACGCGGAGGTGTCGGTGAAGCTCAGCGTCCGGTGCTCGGGGACGAACACGTCCTCGACGACGATGTCGTTGCTGCCGGTGCCGCGCAGCCCGATGGTGTGCCACACGTCGTCGATCCGGTAGTCGGCGCGCGGCAGCAGGAACGTCCGCATGTCGACCGGGTTGCCGTCGGGTCCCGGGACGAGCCCGCCGAGGAACACCCAGTCGGCGTGGTCGCAGCCGGAGGAGAAGCTCCACCGGCCGCTCACCCGGAACCCGCCGTCCACCGGCGTGATCTTCCCGGTCGGCGCGTAGGACGAGGAGATCCGGCTGTTCGGGTCGTCGCCCCACACCTCCTGCTGCGCCTGCACGGGGAACAGCCCGAGCTGCCAGGGGTGCACGCCGACGACCGAGGCGACCCAGCCGGTGGACCCGCACGCCGCGGCGATCTCCCGGACCGCGGTGTAGAAGGCCGCCGGGTGCGCCTCGTGGCCGCCGAACGCCTTCGGCTGCAGCAGCCGGAAGAACCCCGTCCCGGCCAGCTCCTTGATCGTCGACTCCGGGACGCGGCGCGCCTCCTCGGCCTCGCCGGCCCGTTCCGCGATCGCGGGCACGAGGTCGCGCACCGCCTCCAGAACCTGCTCGCTCATGCTCGCTCCTTGCTCGGACACTCGTCCCCCGGGTGGCGTTCCGGGTGATCCGGCTCACCCGGGAGTTGCGTGCACGCTAGGCATGGTGTTCCAATTAGAAATACCAACTTCCCGCTGAGTGGGAGACAAGCCGGGAGGAACCAGCCCATGGCGGCACCCGCCGCGGCGTCCGCGCCGCCCCTGGAGTCCTCGATGCTGGCCCGGGCGGCCCGCATCCTGTACTCCTTCACCAGTACGAGCCCCGAGCTGTCGATGAGCGAGGTGGTCCGGCGCACCGGGCTGCCCCGCTCCTCGGTGCACCGCATCCTCGACCAGCTCGTCCAGCTGCGCGCCCTGGAACGGACCGGGTCGCACTACCGGCTCGGCCTCGGCCTGCTCGAGCTCGGCGCCCTCGCCGTGCACCAGAACCGGCTGCGCGAGACCTCGCTGCCCCACCTGCGCCGCCTGCACGAGGCGACCGGCGCGCTGGTGCACCTCGCTGTGCTGGACGGCCCCGAGATCGTCTACCTCGAGAAGATCGGCGACGGGCCGGAGGGGCGAGTGCCGTCCCGGCTCGGCGGCCGGCAGCCCGCCTACTGCACCGGCGCCGGCAAGGCCCTGCTGGCGTTCGCCGGCGAGGACGAGCTGGCCGGGACGCTCGCCGCCGGGCTGCCCGCCCGCACCCCGTTCACGATCACCGACCCCGGCGCGCTCCGCCGCGAGCTGGCCTACATCCGCGACCACGGCGTCGCGTTCGACCGCGAGGAGGGGCACCGGGGCGTGTCGTGCGTCGCCGCGCCGCTGCGCGACGCGACCGGGCGCGGCGTCGCCGCGATCTCCGTCTGCGGCCCGCCGTCGCGGATGGACGCGCGCCGCGTCGTCCCGCCGCTGCTGACCACGGCCCGCGACGTGTGGCGCGCGCTGTTCACCGCGGGCCGCCACCCCCGCGTCCGCTGACCGGCGGTGGTCTCCCGCTGATCGGGAAGGCGTGCGGGCGCGCCCGGCGGGGGTTCCTACGGTGTGAGCCACCTCTCACCCCCTCACGCAGGAGGAACCCCATGCGTTCGATTCGTGGCGCGGGCGCCGTCGCGCTCATCGCCGCCGGCGGCCTGCTCGCCTCCCCCGGCGCGGTCGCGGCGGCGCCCGTCCCGGGCGCCGCACCCGCGGCCGCCGCGCCGGTGCAGGACGCGCTGCAGGGCACCGTCAACTTCCGCGACCTCGGCGGATACCGCACGGTGTCGCACGCGCGCGTCCGGTCCGGCCTGGTGTTCCGGACCGACGCGCTGAACCGCACGACGGACGCCGACCTCGGCGCGCTCGCCCGGCTCGGCGTCCGCGAGGTCGTGGACTTCCGCACGCCCGGCGAGGTCGCCGGCGACGGCGCGGACCGGCTCCCGCCCGGCCTGGCCGTGACGGCGCGCCCCATCTCCGACGGCGGCATGTACGCGGCCGTGAACGCGGCGATCGGGTCGAAGGACCCGGCGAAGCAGGACGCGGCCCTCGGCTCCGGCCGGGGCGCGCAGATCATGAGCGGGCTGTACCGGACCTTCGTCAGCGACGCCGGCTCCCGCGCGGCGTTCGGCCGCACGCTGCGCGACATCGCCGACCGGTCGAGGACGCCGCTGGCGTTCCACTGCACGAGCGGCAAGGACCGGACCGGCTGGATGAGCTACCTGCTCCTGCGCGCGCTCGGCGTCCCGGACGCGACCGCCCGCTACGACTACCTGCTGTCGAACCAGTACCGGCGGGACGCCGACGCGGCCACGCGGGCGCAGTTGAAGGCGGCCGGGTACATGCAGAACCCCGACCTGCTGATCCCGATCCAGGAGGTGCGCCCCGAGTACCTGGACGCTGCGCTCGACCAGGTGCGCCGCTCCTACGGCAGCCTCCACCGCTACCTGCGCGCCGGCCTCGGCATCGACGGCCGCACCGAGGCCCGCCTCCGCCACGAACTCCTGACCCGCTGACGCGTTGACTTGCGGCGTGTCGTCCTTAAGAGGGCCCTCTTAAGGACGACACGCCGCAAGTCAACGAGGGGTCAGCCGCTGCTCAGGCCGCCGTCCACGGCGAGCTCGGCGCCGGTGATGTAGGCGGACGCGTCCGAGGCGAGGAACAGGACGAGGCCCGCGACGTCCTCGGGGACGCCGGCGCGGCCGAGCGGCACGCGCGGCGCCTTGCCCGCGCCGCGCTCCACCCCGATGCTCGCGATCATCGGGGTGTCGATCACGCCCGGATGGACGGAGTTGACGCGGATGCCGTCCGCACCCAGGTCCAGCGCGGCGGACAGGGTCAGGCCGCGCAGCCCGAACTTGCTCGCGCCGTACGCGGAGTGGCCGCGGATGCCGCGCAGCCCGGCCGTGGACGAGATGTTCACGATCGACCCGCCGCCCCGCGCCCGCATCGCCGGCACCACCGCCCGGATCCCGAGGAACGGGCCGACGAGGTTGATCCGCAGGATCTCCTCGAGGTTCTCACGGGTCTCCTCGGCGACCGGGGCGGTACGCCAGATCGCGGCGTTGTTGACCAGCACGTCCACGCCGCCGAACGCCTCCTCGGCGACGGCGACGGCCCGCTCCCAGTCGGCGCCGGACGAGACGTCGTGCCGGACGAACCGCGCGGCGTCCCCGATCGACGCCGCGACCGCCCTGCCCTCGTCCGCGAGGACGTCGGTGAGCACGACCCGGGCGCCGGCCTCGGCGAGCATCCGCGCCTCGGCCTCGCCCTGCCCGCGCGCGGCGCCCGTGACGACCGCGACCTTCCCGTCCAGCCTCACGCCCGGGACCCGGCCCGCTCGGCGGCGCGGAAGTGCGGGATCACGGTCTCGCCCCACTGCCGGATGGTCTCCATGCACACCTCCTGCGGAACGGTGCCCATCTGGATCAGGCACATGATCTCGTCCACGCCGATGTCGGCGAGCCGCTGCACGTACTCGATCGCGTACTCGGCGGTGCCGTAGGCGTGCTCGGCGTTGAACGTGCCGGTGTCCTGCGGGCGGGCCGGGATGTTGGCCTCGTTGAGCTTGGCGACCAGGGCGTCCTTGTCGCGGGCGAGCGCGGCGATGTTGTCGTCGTCCTCGGTGTCCTCGGCGGGGGCGGGGCCGTTGCCGTACCAGTGCGCGATGGACTCGGCGAAGAACCGCTGGCCGCGAGCGCCGATGCGCAGCGCCCGCGCGCCGTCGTCCAGCACGATCGTCGGGCACAGCGCCACGAACCTGTCGGTCGTCTCGCTGGTCACGAGCCGCTCGGGAGCGCGGGTCCGGACGGTGTCCCAGTAGAGGTCGTACATCTCCTTGACCTCCTCGGGGCCCGCGAAGCCCATCACGAGGGCGCCGACGCCGAGCGCGGCGGCGAGCTTGACCGTGTCGCGCTTCGAGCACGCCATGTAGAGCGGCGGGTGCGGAGTCTGCACGGGACGCGGCAGGATCTTCGCCGGGCCGACGTCGAGCAGGTCGGTGTGCCAGTCGACCTCGTCCTTGCGCCAGGCATTGGCGAGGAAGCGCAGCGACTCCTCCATCTGCGGGTAGGTCGCGGACGGCTCGACGCCGTACATGCCCATCTCCATCCGGGTGGAGCCGCGGCCGCCGCCGACGTCGAGCCGGCCGCCCGACAGCGCGTCCAGCATGCCGACCCGCTCGGCCACCCGGACGGGGTGGTTGTAGTTGAACGGCATGCAGACCACGCCGTGCCCGATGCGGATCCGGGAGGTCTTCGCGGCGACCCAGCTGAGGAAGATCTCGGACGCGGACATGTGGGCGTAGCGCTCCAGCCCGTGGTGCTCCACGGCCCAGACCCGGTCGAAGCCCATCTCCTCCCCGTAGACGGCCTGCTCGACGCTGTCGAGCAGCAGTTGCCGCTCGCGCTCGGGGGTCGGCTTTGCCAGCTGGGCTTCGAAGATCATCGAGAACTGCATCGGGGGGCACCTCCAGTATTCCGGTTCGGAATATTCCTAACAGATATATTGTCGCACCGCCACATGACCGACCGGCATGCCGCGGCGGCTACGCTGGGCGGGTGAGCGGAACAGCGGCGGACGACGGCACCGGCGGGAGCGGCACGGCGAGGAGCGAGGCGCCGCGGGACGAGCCGCCGAACCTCCCCCCGACCAGCTGGGCCGTGCTCGGGCTGCTGTCCTTCGGCGAGGAGCTGTCGGGCTACGACCTGAAGAAATGGGCCGACTGGAGCCTCAAGTTCTTCTACTGGAGCCCCTCCTACAGCCAGATCTACGGCGAGCTGAAGCGGCTGGAGAAGATCGGGTACGCCACGTCCCGCGTCGAGCTGACCGAGAGCACCCGCGGCAAGCGCGTCTACGCCATCACCGACGCCGGCATGGACGCCGTGTCGCGCTGGGCGCGCGAGGCCCCCGTCGAACCGCCCGTCCTCAAGCACGGCGTGATGCTCCGCACCTGGCTCGGCCACCTGATGGAGCCGGCCCGGCTCCGCGAGATCCTCGAGCAGCACGGCGAGTACGCCGAGAAGATGAGCCGGCGCGCGCAGGTCGACGCCGACGGCGCCGCCGAGGTCGCCGAGTGGGCCTACCCGGAGCTGGTGCTGCGCTGGTCGCAGCGCTACTACGAGGCCGAACGCGAGCTCACCCGGCAGATGCTCGCCGACCTGGACGAAGTCGCCGCCGACCCCGCGAAGCACTAGCTGAGGCCCGCCCCGCCCGGCCTGCTCAATCCTGCGCCCTGTGGGGGGACGACCCCCCACACCCCCCGGTTCGCTCCGCTCAATCCTGGAGCGCATGGCCGAAGCCGCCGCGGAAGAACAGCAGCGGCCGCTCGGCCCGCCCGGCGGCCAGGTCGCGGACCCGCCCGACCACGATGGTGTGGTCGCCGCCCGGCAGCTCCTGGTCGATGTCGGCCTCGATCCACGCCAGCGCGCCGTCCAGCAGCGGCGAGCCGCCCGGCCCCGGCGTCCAGGACACGCCGGCGAACTTGTCGCGTCCCGCCATGGCCCGGCACACCCCGCCCTGGTCGGCGGCCAGCACGTTCACCGCGAACCGGCCCGCCGCGCGGACCCGCGGCCAGGTGGTCGACGCCGATCCCGGGCAGAAGCACACCAGGGGCGGGTCCAGCGACAGCGACGAGAACGACTGGCAGGCCATGCCGACCGGCTCACCCCCGTCCATGGCCGTCACCACCACGACGCCCGTGCAGAACGTCCCGAGGACGCGGCGCATCCGCTCCGCGCTGACCGGTTCCACCGTCTCCTCCATCGTCGCGTGCGCCATCCGTCCTCCTGATGCATCGAATCGATATATTTCTAATAGAAACATTCCGATTAGAATCATCTCTGTGGTTCCATGTCAAGGCGCCCGGCTCCCGTCCGGCCCTAAGGAGCAGACCGATGCCACCCGAGAGGACCCCGATGCCACCCGGCACGGCCCCCGCCACGATCCCCGCGCTCGTCCGGCACGCCGCGCGCGTCCACGGCGACCGCGAGGCGCTGGTGACCGAGACCGCGCACGGCCCGGTCCGGCGGACGTTCGCGCAGCTCGGAGCCGATGTCGAGGCGGCGGCGCGGGCGGCGGCCGGCGCGGGCCTCCGGCCCGGCGACCGGGTGGCGATCTGGGCGCCCAACAGCGCGGAATGGGTCGTCGCGGCGCTCGGGCTGGTGAGCGCCGGCGCGGTGCTCGTCCCGCTCAACACCCGGTACCGGGCCGCCGAGGCGGCCGACATCCTGCGCCGCAGCCGCGCCACCGCGCTGTTCACGGTGCGCGGGTTCCTCGGCAACGACTACCCCGCGATGCTGGCGGCGGAGGGTGCCGACCTGCCCGACCTGCGGCTGACGGTGCTGCTGGCGGGCGAGCCGGAAGGCGCCGCCGTGAGCTGGGCCGACCACCTCGCCGGCGGCGCCTCCGTGAGCGCGGACGATGCGCGCAAGCGGTCGGAGGCGGTGCGCGCCGACGACGTGTGCGACATCGTCTTCACCTCGGGCACCACCGGCCGCCCCAAGGGCGCGATGTCGACGCACGGCCAGACGCTCCGCGTCTTCCAGGCCTGGAGCGAGGTCGCCACGCTGCGGCCGGGCGACCGGTACCTGCTGATCAACCCGTTCTTCCACACGTTCGGCTACAAGGCGGGCGTGCTGGCGTGCCTGCTGAACGGCGCGACGATGCTGCCGGAGGCGGTGTTCGACGCGGAGCGGGCCGCCCGGCGGCTGGCGCGGGAGCGGATCACCGTGCTGATGGGCCCGCCGACGATCTTCTCCGCGCTGCTGGCGCTGCCCGGCCGGCCGCCGCACGCGCTGCGGCTCGCGGGGACGGGCGCGGCCGACGTGCCGGTCGACCTCGTCCGCCGGATCCGCGGCGAGCTGGGCGTGCCGGACGTGTTCACCGCCTACGGGCTGAGCGAGGCGGCCGGCGTGGCGACGGTCTGCCCGGTGGACGCCGACGCCGAGACTGTGGCGCGCACCACCGGTCCGGCGCTGCCGGGCACCGAGATCCGGGTCGCCGGCGCGGACGGCGGCTCGCTGCCGCCCGGCGAGACCGGCGAGATCCTCGTGCGCGGCTACAACGTGATGAAGGGCTACCTGGACGATCCGGACGCCACCGCGCGGGCGATCGACGCGGACGGCTGGCTGCGCACCGGCGACTGCGGCCGCCTCGACGAGCGCGGCTACCTGACCGTCACCGGGCGGATCAAGGACATGTTCGTGGTCGGCGGGTTCAACGCCTACCCGGCGGAGATCGAGAGCGTGCTCGTCCGGCATCCGGCTGTCGCGGACGCGGCGGTCGTGGGGGTGCCGGACGCGCGGCTCGGCGAGGTCGGCGCGGCGTTCCTCGTCCTCCACGACGGCGCGGAAGGGAAGGGCGCGGACGCGACGATCGACGACGCGGAGCTGACCGGCTGGCTGCGCGAGCGGCTCGCCAACTTCAAGGTGCCGCGGTACTTCCACGTCGTGGACGCGCTGCCGCGCAACGCGAGCGGCAAGGTCGTCAAGCGGGAGCTGCGGGAGCGGGCGTGATCAGCCGGGAGCCCGGGTCGGCGTGCCGGCGGGCGGGACGGCCCGGCCGGACGCGAGCAGCTCGTCCAGGTCGGCGAGCATCCGGTCGGCGAGGTCGCGTTCGGCCGCGTAGTAGCGGGACGCCCAGCGCGCCACCAGCTCGGGGTAGGCCCACCCGGCCCAGGACGCGGCGGTGCGGCGCGAGTCCTCCGCCTCCTCCATCAGCCGCTGGGCGTCGTCGCGGTGCTCGGTCACGATCTGCCGGAGCCGCTCGGGCGTGGCCAGGTGGCCGAGCCACACGCGCAGGGCCGTGCCGTGCTTGAGGACGGGCGGTTCGACCGGCGCCCGCCCGACCCAGCCGGCGAGCGCGTCGCGGCCCTCCGGGGTGATGGTGTAGACGCGCCGTGACCGGCCGTCGGCGGCGGTGCCCAGGTGGGACTCGGCGTAGCCGACGCGCTCCAGCCGCTTGAGCTCGGTGTAGATCTGGCTCATCGCGGGACTCCAGTAGAAGAACCGCAGGATGTGCTCGGCCCACTGGCGGATCTCGTAACCGGTGAGCCCCTCGCCGAAGGACAGCACGCCGAGCACGGCCCATGCGGTGGCGGGCAGCCGTTCGCCGGGCGGTTCGGAGGGGAGCGCCATGGCGACCAGCGTAGCCACCCGCGGGCGTCCGGCGCGTCACACCCGGACATAGATGTTCCAATTTGGAATACATTGAACAGAAAGACGCACGTCACAGCTAGGAGATGAACATGTCCGGACTGCAGGACAAGGTAGTGATCGTGACGGGCGGGGCCCGGGGCCTCGGCGCCGCGGCCGCCGCGCGGATGGCCCGCGACGGTGCGAAGGTCGTCGTCACCGACCTGCTCGAGGAGCCGGGCGCGGAGACCGCGGCCGAGGTCGGCGGGCTGTTCGTCCGCCACGACGTCACCTCGCAGGAGGGCTGGCGGGCCGTCACCGAGGCGGCGCTGGACGCCTACGGCCGCATCGACGGGCTGGTCAACAACGCCGGCGTCGCGTCCAACTCGCTGATCGAGAACGAGTCGCCGGAGTACTTCGAGAAGGTCCTCAAGATCAACCTGTTCGGGGTGTTCCTCGGCATGCAGGCCGTGATCGAGCCGATGAAGGCGGCGGGCGGCGGCTCCATCGTCAACATCTCCTCCGCGGCCGGGCTGACCGCGCTGCCGCTGACCTCCGGGTACGGCGCGTCCAAGTGGGGCGTCCGCGGCCTCACCAAGATCGCCGCGACGGAGCTGGGCCGGCACCGGATCCGGGTCAACTCCGTGCACCCCGGCATGACCTACACGCCGATGACCGCCGAGCACGCCACCCAGGGCGAGGGCGGCTTCCCGCTCGCCGCGCTCGGCCGCGTCGGCGTGCCCGAGGAGATCGGCGAGGCGGTGTCCTTCCTGATCTCCGACGCGGCGGGCTACGTGACCGGCGCCGAGCTGGCCGTGGACGGCGGCTGGACGGCCGGCGAGGTCGTGATGATGGCGCAGGCGGCCGGCTGACCATGCCCCTCGACCCCCGCGCGCAGAGGATCGCCGCCGCGATGACGGCGGGCTTCCCCCCGATCGGCGCCGAGGTCACCGAGGCGGCGCAGGCGCGGCGGCTGCTGGCCGCCGCGCCCGCCCCCGACCTCCCGGCGATCCCCGTCGCCCGCACCGAGGACCGCGCCCCGCGCCTCGGCCACGGCAGCCTCCCCGTCCGGATCTACTGGCCGGACGGGGACGCCCCGCATCCGGTCACGGTCTTCTTCCACGGCGGCGGCTTCGCCCTGTGCGGGCTCGACAGCCACGACCGCGTCTGCCGGATGATCGCGTCCGGCGCCGGCACGATCGTGGTGTCGGTCGACTACCGGCTCGCGCCCGAGCACCCGTTCCCCGCCGCCGTCGAGGACGCGCGGGCCGCCGTCGCCTGGGCGCACGCGAACGCGGCGGCGCTCGGCGGCGATCCGGCGCGGCTCGCGGTGGCCGGCGACAGCGCGGGCGGGAACCTCGCCGCGGTCGCGTGCCTGGCCGCCCGCGACGAGGCGGGCCCGCCGATCGCGTTCCAGGCGCTGATCTACCCGGTGACCGACGCCGGGCAGGACACCCCGTCCTACCGCGAGCACGGCGAGGGCAACTTCCTCACCGCGACGCACATGCGCTGGTACTGGGAGCAGTACCTGGACGACCCGTCGCACGCCGGCCATCCGCACGCGTCGCCGCTGCGGGCCCCGGACCTGTCCGGTCTGCCGCCGGCGTTCGTCCTGACCGCCGAATGCGATCCGCTCCGCGACGAGGGGGAGGCGTACGCGGCGCGGCTCGCCGAGGCCGGCGTGCCGGTGGAAGCGCACCGGATCGAGGGCGCCTTCCACGGCTTCTTCGGCCTCGACCATGTGCTGCCCGCGGCCGTCGAGGCGCGCCGGCTGGCCACGGGCGCGCTCCGCGCCGCGCTCGGCACCTCCGTCACCGGCTCTTTGCCGCGATAACGATCTACTACGCCAGTTGTAGTAGATTGGAGTGAAGCGTACGTGATCGAGGCTTGGGGCTGCCGTGACGGGGGCGAGCGTGACGGGCCCGTGCGCCGCCCGCCCGGGCTCGGCCGCGCCGGCAGTGCCGGCGGCAGCGGCGACGTCAGCCGCGCGGGGCGTCGCGCAGGGTCGCGAAGACGTCGTCGAGCAAGGGGCGCGAGGGCGTCCTGCCGTGCTCGACGTACCACTCGTGCCCGAGCGCCCAGCGGAACACCGGCCGGGGAAGCCTGAGCAGCACCGCCAGCGTCCGGACGCCCGTGTCCGCTCCGGCCTGCGTGGCGTGGGCCGCCATCGCGGCGCGCTTCTGCCGGGCGAAGCGGCGCACGTCCACCCGGTGGGTGAGCGCCTCCGGCGCGCTGTAGGCGGCGGCGAAGCGGGACGGGGCGAAGTCGGCCGGGACGCCGGGCAGCCGGGCGATCAGCGCGAGCGCGCGGCGCAGCAGGCGGCGGTCGACCGTGGCCTCCAGGACGACGCGGGTACCGGCGAGTCCGGCCGCGCGGACGCCGACGCGGTGCACCTGCACGTGGTCGGGGTGGCCGTACCCGCCCGCCGGGTCGTACACGGTCAGGACGTCCGCGCCCTCCTCCGCCAGGATCGCGGCGAGCCGCGCGGCGGCCTCCGCCACGTCGGCGTGCGCGAAGGAGCCAGGCGCGCCGGACGGGTCGGACGCCATGCCGGAGTCGGCGTAGCCGAGCCATTCGACGCGGGCGCAGCCGAGCGCGCGGGCGGAGTCGCGGAGTTCGGCGACGCGCCGCTCGCCGAGCCGCCCGTCCTCCCGGTCGGCGGACGCGGCGAGGCCGGCCTCCCCCACGGTCGCCATCACGAGGACGACCCGGTGGCCGTCCGCAGCGGCGCGCGCGAGGGTGCCGGCGGTCAGCAGCGCCTCGTCGTCGGGGTGGGCGTGGAAGGACACCAGCGTGTACGGCACCGGACAAGTGTGCCGGAGCGCGCGGGCGGCCGCGTGCCGGGCGCCGCGGGACGGGGCGGCCGGAGGCGGGGTGGCCGGGGATGAGGATCGCGCACCTGACCGACTACTACCTGCCGCGGCTGGGCGGCGTGGAGATGCACGTCCACGACCTGGCGACCCGGCAGCAGGAGGCGGGCCACGACGTCACCGTGATCACCTCGTCGGCGCGTCCCGCCGGGCTGCGGCGCCAGGAGCAGGGCCACGGCGGGGACGGCGGCGGGGGCGGGCCGCGGGTGCTGCGGCCCACCGAGCGGATGGCGTTCGCGACCACGCTGAACCCCGGCGGGATCATGGCGGGCCGGCGGCTGGCGCGGCAGGGCAAGTACGACGTCGTCCACGTGCACGCCGGTCCCTTCACCCCGCTGGCCGTGGCGGGCGCGACCCTGGCAGCCCAGATCCCCACCGTGGTGACGGTGCACTCGCTCATCTCCTACATGGAGCCGGCGTTCCGGGTGCTGGACGCGGCGACGGGCTGGTCCGCGCTGCCGGCGGTGTGGACGGCCGTCAGCGACACCGCGGCCGAGCCGGTGCGCCGCCTGGTCTCCCCCGCGCCGGTGTTCGTACTGCCCAACGGCATCGACGCCGACGCCTGGCGGGTCGAGCCCCTCCCCCGCACGCCGGACCAGGTGCTCGTCGTCGCCGTCATGCGGCTCGCGCCGCGCAAGCGGCCGCACCACCTGCTGCGCGTGCTGCGGCGGGCGCGGGCGGCGCTCGGCCCGTCCGCGGGGCTGCGCGCGGTGATCGTCGGAGACGGGCCCGAACGCCGCTCCATCGAGCGCTACCTGCGCAGGCACGCCATGACCGACTGGGTGGACCTGCCCGGACGCCTGGAGCGCGACCGGATCCGCGCCCTGTTCCGGCGCGCCGACATGTTCGTCGCGCCGGCGGTGCTGGAGTCGTTCGGCATCGCCGCGCTGGAGGCGCGGTGCGCGGGCCTGCCCGTCATCGCCCGCACCGAGGGCGGCATCGGGGAGTTCGTGACCGACGGCCAGGACGGCTACCTGGCGGCGAGCGACGCCGCCATGGCCGAGGCGATCGTGCGGCTGGCGTCCGACGAGCCGCTGCGGGCCCGGATGACCGCCCGGGCCCGCGCCGTCCAGCCGCCGGTGACCTGGCCGGGCGTGCTGCGCCGCACCGAGGACCTGTACGGCCTGGCCGTCGAACGGCTGGAGCGGGCGCCCGAGGGGCCGCCCGAAGGAAGGGTGGGCTGAACCGTCCGCGCGTTGCTCCTGCGCCCCCGGGCGAACGACACCGGCCGGCAGACCGCCGGGAGGCCCCGCCGCAAGCGGCCGTGGCCGATCGGCGAGCTGCTGATCGTGCTGGCCCTGCTGAAGGTCTACGACTACGTGCGTTCGCTCGCCGACGCGCGGCACGGGCCGGCGCTGGTGCACGGCCGGGACGTCCTCGGCGCGGAAAGCGATCTGCACCTGGACGTCGAACTCGGGCTGAACCGGTGGCTGACCGGCCACCACGGCATGGCGTGGGCGTCCGTGGAGTGGTACCAGCGGGCGCACATCGGCGTCACGCTGTCCGTCCTCGCCTGGTGCTACATCGCCGGACCGGACCTCTACCGGCCCGCGCGCAACGCCCTCGTCCTCACGAACCTGGCGGGGATGACGGTCTTCTTCGTCCTGCCGGTGATGCCGCCGCGGCTGCTGCCGGGGGCGGGGTTCGCCGACTCGGTGGCGCTCGCCGGGTTCGGGACGACGCACGGCGGCCCGGTGCCCGCCGACCAGTACGCGGCGATGCCGTCGCTGCATCTGGCATGGGCGACGTGGGTGCTTGTGGTGGTGCTGGCGCTGCTTCGGCCGTACCGGGCACGCTGGCTGGCCCTGCTGTATCCGGCGGCGACCGCGTTCGTCGTGATGGCGACCGCCAACCACTACCTGCTGGACGTCCTGGCCGGGATGACGGTGACGGCGGCGGCGGTCCTGGTGACGGGCCTGGTGTGGGCCGGGCAGGGGACCGTCTACGCGGGCGGTCAGATGATCCGGCGGCGCAGCAGGACGGCGAACACGCACGCGCCCGGCAGCAGCGGCAGCCAGACGGTGATCAGCCGGTACCCGACGACCGCCCCGAGCGCGGCGGCCGACGGCACGCCCGCCCACACCAGCCCGGCGACGAGCACCACGTCCAGCCCGCCGATCCCGCCGGGCGAGGGCAGCAGGGCCGAGACCGAGGAGACCACGAGGTAGACCACCACGACGCTGGTCACCGTGATCGGGACGGAGAGGCTGCGCAGCACCGCGAACAGCACCAGGCCGTGCAGCAGCGGCGAGGACAGCGACCCGAGCCACAGGGCCGTGGCGCGGCCGGGGTGCCGCAGCACCCTGCCGAGCCCGGCCAGCTCGTGCCGCATATGCCTCCACCCACCGGCGGCGCGCGACCGCAGGACGCGCACGAAGCGCGCCGGGCGCAGCCACACCAGCGCGGCGACGGCGGCGACCGCGGCGGCGGCGAGGCCGCCCTCGACCCACGGGTTCCCGGCGACGGCGGCGGCGACCTCGTGGGGGCGCAGCCAGTGCCGCTCCCCCAGCATGCCGAGCGCCGACGGGACGCCCGCGACGGCGACCGCGAGCAGCAGCAGGTGCGTCACCAGCCCGGCCAGCGAGTTCAGCCCGACCGAGCCCATCGCGGCGCCGCGGGTCAGCCCGCAGCGCCGCAGGAACCGGACATTGATCGCGATGCCGCCGGACCCGGCGGGCAGCAGCTGGTTGGCGAAGGACGCGGCGACCTGCACCGCGAACAGCCGGCCGACCGGCGGGCGCACCGGCATCGAGCCGAGCTGGGTGACGGTGCCGACGCACCACATCGCGGCGGTGGCGAGCGCGGCGATCAGCAGCCAGGCGCGGTCGGCGCCCATCAGGCTCTCGCTCCCCGCGTCGAGCGCGACCCGGTGCATCAGCGCGAGGACGACGACCGCCCCCGCGACCGCGGTCCCCAGCACGACGCGCGGCACGGACGCCTCGGCCGACAGGGCCCGCCCGAGCGCGGCGAGCCCCGCGCGCGCCGTCCGCGGTGGGCGCGCAGCCTTCCCGCGGCGCGGTGCCGGGGCCTCCGGGCCCCCGCCGGACACGTCCTGATCAGCTCCGGATGCCGTCACTCCCCGTCCCATCCGCTCGACCGTCCCCTTCTCCCGGCGCGTGCGCGCCCTGCCCGGAGGCCGGGTGCGCGGCCGGGGCGGCCGACGCGGCGTCGGTCACCGCGTCGAGCGCCGCGTTCTGCACCGCCAGGTGCGCGACCAGGCAGCCGGCGGTGAGCACCGCCGCCAGCGGCCGCCGCCGGGCGCGGGTCAGCGCCCGCACGCAGCCCGCCGCGGCGGGCACGGCCGCCAGCGCGCCCGCGGTGAGCAGGAAGCCCGCCGTTCCCGGGCCGGCCAGCGCTCCGGGCACCAGCATCCACGCCGCGACGGCCATCGGCAGCAGCGCGGTCCCGGGCCGCCGCACGCCGGACACGGCCATGAGCCCGCCGATGGCGAGGAACACCGCCACCGCCGCGAAGCCCGACCAGCCGGGCCAGCCGTCCACCCACCCGGAGCCGCGCGCCGCGGCCCGCTGGACGCGCTGGACCGGTTCCGGGCCGGCGCCGCCGTTCTCGTGCACGAGCCAGGCCGTCAGGTCCAGGACCAGCCCGGCGAGGACGCTCACCACGGCCTCGCGGTGCCGCCACGCCGGGACGACGGCCAGGGCGGCGCACAGCGGCAGCGCCAGCCAGAGCCCCTGCGACGGGCGCATCGCGGCGACCAGCGCGAGGCTCGCCGTCAGCCCGAGCATCGCCGGGTAGTCCTGCCGGTCCCGGGCGACCCGCAGGAGGCAGCCGACCGCGCCGAGCGCCCCGAGCGCGCACCACAGGTCGGGCATCGCCTGCGAGCCGTAGAGCTGCGCGGCCCACAGCCCGCCGAACAGCACGCCCGCGCCGGCGAGCGTCTCGGGGCGGTGCAGCGGGCGCCATGCCCACAGCGCGGCGAACAGCCCCGCGCCGGAGGCGACCGCCAGGTAGATCCGCATCGCCGCGGTCGAGGACGTCGCCTGGACGATCGGGGCGACCAGCGCGACGGTCGCGTGCCCGCGCGAGACGTCCAGGAAGGCGCCCGGGTCGCCGCTGCGGGCCTGCCACACATTGCCCACCTCCCCGGCGCCCAGCGTCATCCCGGCCGGGACGAAGCGCAGTTGCGCGGCGGTGAACGCCAGCGCGACGGCCGTCACCCAGCGGACGGCGCGGTCGGCGCCGTCCGTCCGGGGCGGTGCGTTCACTGCGGTCGGCATGGCTTCTTTCTACTACAGACCCGGTAGTACGCCGGAGAGTCAGCGGTCATCGGCCGGGCGCCCGGCGAAGAACCGCTCGACGATCGCCTTCGCGGCGGTGCCGGTGTCGTACTCGCCGTACAGCTCGGTGAACCGGCGGCGGGCGGCGGCGTGCTCGCGGCGGACGCCGTCGAGGTCGCCGAGGGCGGCCAGCAGCGCGTCCTCGCCGGCGGCGACCGGCCCGGGCACCGGCGCCGGGAGGCCGGGACGGCCGCGGGCGCCGGCCGGGCGGGGCGCGCCCCGCGCCGCGTAGAAGATCATCGGCCGGTCGAGCAGCGCGTAGTCGAACATGATCGGCGACTCGTCGGTGACCAGCGCGTCCGACAGCAGCATCAGGAGCGCGGCGTCGTGGACGGCGGAGGTGTCGATCACGGTGCCGTCCATGCCGGGCGGGACGACGGCGTTGGCGGAGCCGGGCGCGCGGACGAGCAGGACGTGGGTGTCGCCGAGTTCCCGCGCGAACCGCTCCAGCGGGAACGCGAGCTCGAACGACCGGGCGGGCAGGCCGTCGCGGCCGGTGCGGAGCGCAGGCGCGTACAGGACGGCGTAGCGGCGGTCACCGCTGAGGCCGAGGCGCCGCCGGAGCGCGGCCAGCTCGTGCGGGTCGCCGCCGGTGATCAGCGGGTCGTTGCGCGGGCAGCCGGTCCGCAGCGGTTCGGGGCCGGAGCCGCCGGCGGGCGTGCGGACGTCGCGCTCGGACCGGACGACGAGGTGGTCGGCCCTCTCGTGCCCGACGACGGCGTCATCGGGCACGACGCCGGCGCCGGGTCCGGCCGGCGGGTCGTCCGCCGGAGCCGGCGCGGGGCCCGGCGAGGTCTGGACGTAGGTGGTCTGCGGGCGCTTCACCAGGCCGGCGGGCAGGCCCTGGTCGTCGATCCACAGCTCGGCGCGGGCCAGCGCCCGGTAGTAGGCCCACGAGCCGCGCCTGACCAGCAGCGCCTCGTCGGGGAAGCCGCGCCGGGTGTCGCGGTAGGACCAGATCGCCCGGTAGGGCGCGGCGCTGTCGCGCAGCGCGCGGAAGATGTACTTGGGGTCGCCGCAGTACCGGGCGCCGTTCCGGCTCTCGAAGACGACCGTGCCCCGGCGCACCGGCAGCCGGACCAGCACCCGGTTGAAGACCGCGATCTTCAGAGCGCGGGCGGCGAACCGCTCGCGCAGCCGGCGCTCCGTCCTGGCGAACCGCCGCCACCAGCGCCGCCCGGCGCCCGTGCGGGCCACCCGGCGCAGCGCGGGCAGCGTGACGCGGGCGGGCCAGCGCCCGGCCGCCATCCGCAGCGCGAGCTCGCCGGTCGCGGCGACGTAGGCCTCCAGCCGGTCGCCGACGGCGCGGGTCAGCCGCGGCCGGACGGGCACGGCGAGGTCGCAGTGCGCGGTGCCCTCGGAGGTCAGCCGGACCTCGACCGGGGCGCCGCCGACCGTCAGCTGCAGCCACACGCCCCAGGTCTGGTCGACCAGGCCGATCGGCCGGATCACCTGGGTGGGGAAGAACACCGTCTCCCACGCGATCCGGCCGTTCTCGCGCCGCACGGTGGCGGGGACGCCGAACGCCCGGCCGGGCCGGCGCCGGTCGCGGATCTCCAGCCGGCCGCCGAGCTCGGCGTCCTCGGGGATCCGGCCGAGCGGGTTGACGACGGTGCCGGACATGCGCAGCGCCTTGCCGTCCCGGCGCATCGCGGTGACCCGGCCGCCGAGGACCAGCTCCGACAGCGGGGCCGAGTGCACGCCGAGGCCGGTGATGTCCAGGACGCGGCGGGCGGACGCGGCGCGCAGGTGCTCGCCGGACCAGTAGATCCGGCCGTCCCGCTCGGCGGGGGCGATCGACAGGACGGGCCGGCCGCTCCCCTTCGGCGCGTGGTCGGCGGCGGCCATCGCCGCCTCGATGTCGCGCTCGCGGACCATCAGCGCGGCGATGGCGGGCATCTTCTCCGCGGCCTCGAACACGGCGTCGTCCAGCTCTTCGAGGTAGGGGCGGGCCAGGCCGACGAACGCCTCGCGGTGCCAGGGGTCGCGGCTGCGCAGCTCGCGCAGGTACAGCAGCAGGTCGTGGTTGATGAACTTGACGTCCTTGACCAGCGCGATCTCGTCCGCGCCGTGCGCGCGCAGCGCCGCGTCGATGCGCCGGTGGATCTCCAGCCGGTCGGCGAAGTTGCTCAGCTCGGCACGCCGGTTGCTGATCGACGGGGCGCCGCCGCGCGGGTCGACCAGCCAGTTGTAGACCCGGTGCGGGATGACCGCGATCCGGTTCGCGCCGAGGTAGGCCTCGGCGCTGAACAGCAGGTCCTCGTAGTGCAGCCGGTCGGCGAACCGCAGGCCGGCGCGGTCGAGGAACGCGCGCCGGTAGCACTTGTTGGTCGCCAGCGTGTCGTAGAGGAGGTCGGGGTTGTCCAGGATGTCGTCGTAGACGGCGCTCTCCCGGTACAGCCGCGCGTACCAGGCGTGCTCGCGGTCGGGCAGGACGCGCACGCAGCGGCCCGCCACCAGGTCGGCGCCGGTGTCCTCGGCGGCGGCGACCATGTTCCGGCAGGCGTGCGGGTCAAGGGTGTCGTCGCTGTCGAGGAACATCACGTACCGGCCCCTGGCGTGCCGGATGCCGATGTTGCGCGGGCGGCCGCAGCCGCCGGAGTTCACCGGGAGGGTGAAGGCCCGCACCCGGTCCGGGGCGCGGGCCGCCAGCCGGGCGGCGACCGCGGGCGTCGCGTCGGTGCTCGCGTCGTCGACGATCACGACCTCCACGTCCGGCAGCGACTGGCCGAGCGCCGAGCGGACGGCCCGGGCCAGCCGGGCCGCGTCGTTGAAGGCGATCACCACGACGGTCACATCGGGTTCGGCCGGCATCGGCTCACCGCCTCGTTCCTCGTCCAACACCTACTACCGCGATAGTAAAAGTCGGGGGGTAATCGGAACGTAAGCGCCGGACGGCCCTCACCTGGCCTGGGGATATACCCCGGATCGGGCGGAAATTTCCTTGCCGGGAGCGGCCGGGAGCCGGCCGGTCAGCCCTCCATGCCGCCGTCGCGCAGCAGCCGCTGCAGCAGTTCCTCGTCCTCGGGGGCCAGCTCGGACACGAACCGGGCCAGCACCGCGGCGCGGTCGCGGCGGCGGCGCAGCAGCTCGTTCATCGCGGCGGCGGTGTGCCCGGCCTCGTCGACGGCCGCGGCGTACACGAACCCGCGGCCCGCGCGCTCCCGGCTCGCCAGCCCCTTGCGGGCGAGCCGCGCCAGCGTCGTCATCACGGTCGTGTAGGCGGGGTCGCCGGGCAGCACGGCCTGCACGTCCGCGGGGCTCATCGGGCGGCCGCCCTCCCACAGGACGGCCAGCACGGCGTCCTCCAGCATGCCCGCCGGGCGCCGTCCCCGGTCGTCCTCGTTCACCATGTCCTCGTCCCCGGAACGGGATTACTACGTCGATAGTAGGAGGGCCGGGCCCCGGCCGTCCATGGGGCATCGTGTCATGCGCCGGTGTGCAGATGCGCCGCCCAGAGCGACGGTGTGCCGGGCCGCTCGGCCCGCACCGCCCGCACGGCGCGGTGCAGCGCCGCCGCCGACCGGCCCACGTCCGGCAGGCCGGGCGCGGCGTCCCTGGTCAGCGTGGTGTAGAAGGCTTCGGCGACCCGCGCGGCGACCTCGTCGCCGATCTCCCAGAGCGTACCGATGACGTGCGGGTACCCGGCGAGCTGGAACGCCGAGGCCAGCGTGGCGCCCTCGTCGGGGACCAGCCGGTCCGCGACGCGGGCCGTGCCGCACGCCGACAGGTACGCCAGCCGCGCGTGCCGCAGGTCCAGCGGGCCGAGGTCGGCCACGGTCAGCGGCGCGTCCTCGTGGTCGGCGAGCAGCAGCCGGCCGCCGGACGGGTCGGACGGGTCGCTGACCCCGTGGCACGCGAAGTGCGCGATCGGGCAGTCCGCCAGCGCGGCCAGCACCGCCGCCCTAGTCGCCGTCCCCGGCTCGCCGAGGACCGCCGCGCCGGGCAGGAGGCGCCGGACGGCGCGCGCCTCCGCCTCGACGTGGTCGAGCCGCTCGGCGCCCCCCGGCGTGGTGGGCATCGCCACGACCAGGGCCGGACCTTCGGCGCGCGCGGCGCGGCGGGCGTTGCGCCGCGAATGCCGCAGGGCGGTGACGCTGGCGGTGTAGGACGAGATCACCCGGTCCATCACGGCCGGGCCGCCGGGCAGCCCGGCGGCGTGCAGGGGAAGCCGCCCGAGCAGCCCGCCCGGCGCCCACCACAGCCGCGGCCAATGCCCGTCGCGCGGCGCGCCGTCGTGGCCGAGCGCGCCGAGGACCGGATGGGCGATCGCGTCCCAGAGCCAGGCGAGCACGTCGAGCAGGCCGCGCTCGGCGGCGCGGCGGGCGAGCGGGGACCGGCTCGTCCAGATCGTCTCCAGCGCCTCGTCGAATGCGGCGACCTGCCTGGTCAGGGCGTCGGACGACACGTCCGGCAGGGGAAGGCGGACGAGCCCGTCGGAGTCGAGGATGAGGGCGTCGCTGCCGTAGAGGCTGATGTTCACCGTGACGATCGGGCCGTCCGCGGCCTGCTCCGCCAGTTCGGCGTGCGAGGGCGGCAGGGCGAACGACGCGAACCCCGGGAGCGAGCGGATCTCGGTGAGCAGGCCGGCCCACGCGGCGGCCAGTTCGCGGCGGTCGTCATCGGCCGGCCGCCCGGCGGGGTTCAGGGAGGGCGGGGCGTTGAGCCGCTCGTGCAGGTCGGCGAACCGCTCGGCCGGTGCCGGATGCGCCCGCGCGAGGTCCGTCAGGTCCTCGCGGGACTCCAGCGCCTGCCCGAGCAGGACCGACCGGCCCGTCTCCAGCAGTCGCAACGCCAGCTCCGCCCGTCCGGAGGGCGTCCGCGCCGAGCCGTTCAGCACGACCGACGCGGCGTTGGCCGCGGGCGTCGGGAGGTCGGCGAGCGCCCGCCGCTGATCGGCACGGTCAAGCCGCCGCGGGACGATCAGCGGCAGCAACCGGACCGCCGTCTCCAGCAGGTCGGCGGCCCGCTCGGGTTCCGCGTCGGCGGCGAGCATCCCCCCGGCATAGGCGGCCCGCACCCGCGACACCGGCGCCGCCGAGGCAACGCCCGCCGCCTCCTCCATGCAGCCGATCGCGTCCCGCAGATCCTCGGGCGCTCCCGCGCGCTCATGCCGGATCCGCAGGACGTTCCCCAGGTTGAACAGGACGTTGACCCGGATGGGGTGGCCCGGCGCGGCCTCGTCTCGCGCCTGGCTCAGCACCGTGATGGCCCGGTCGAGGTCGGCCGGATCACCGGTGCGGTCGAAGCGCGCCTGGAGCGGGCCGCCCAGGTTCGACAGGAGCGTCGCGCGACCGGCCCGCCCTTGGCCCGCGGCATCCGCCGCCAGCCGATGGCAGTCGATCCCCCTGTCGAGGTCGTCGAGGTCGCCATCGGCCTCATAACGGGCGTACAGGAGGTTTCCGAGGTTCGTCAGGTGCACCGCACGATCCGGGTTACCGGGCGGTGCGCCCTCCACCGCCGCCCGCATGTGGTCGATGGCCTCGGCGAGGTACTGCGGGGAACCGGTGACGTCGTGGGCCGAGTCGAGGGCCGAGGCGAGGTTCGAGCGCGCCGCGGCCGCGGCCGGATGGCCCGCGGGCATCCGCCCGACGGCCTCCTGCAGCACCGCCATGGCCTCGGCGAGGTCGCCCATCGCGCCCAACTCCTCGAACCTGGCCTGCAAGGACGTTCCGAGGTTCGACAGCCGGACGGGGAGGCCCGCGTCATCGGGCGCGCTGGTGAAGACGGCCAAGCGCAGCCGGTCGACCGCCTCGTCCAGGTCCGCCACAGTCCCGGAGCGCTCGTAGCGGTTCTGCAGGAGGCCTCCGAGATTCGACAGGAACACCGGACGCAAGGCATCGTCCTCGGTCGACGCCGCGAGCGCCTCGCGGACGCAGTCGACCGCCTCGTCCAGTGCGGCCGCGTCTCCGGTGTGGTCGTACCAGCGGCTGAGAATGCCGCTCATGTCGGACAGCCTGACGCCGCGCGCCGGGTCGCCGGGCGCGCAGCGCGCCAGCGCGATCCGGCCGGACCGCACCGCCTCCCCCAGGTCCGCGAGGGCGCCCGAGCTTTCGTACCGCATCAGCAGGCACACGCATAGCAGGCCCAGCCGGTCCGAGAGGGCCGGGTCGGTCTCCGCGGTGGCCTCCACGGCCTCGCGCAGATGCCGGACGGCGGCGTCGAGATCGGCGGGGTCCCAGCCGATCTCGTACCGGTCGTAGAGGGCGCCGCCGAGATTCATGAGGTAGTGGGGGCGGTCGGGATGCCCTGCGGGAGCGAGCCCGACCGCCTCACGCAGAAGTGCGATCGCCCGACCCAGGTCCGCCTCCAGCGCACCGAGGTTGTAGCGGACCCTCAGCGCGAGTCCCAGGTTGGCCGCCCACCGGGCGCGGTCCGCAGCAGACCCCGAAGCGACGCCCGCGGACGATGCGCCGCCCGCGGCCTCTTCGAGGAGGGCGATCGCCTCGTCCAGATCCTCTTCCGATTCGTCGTCGGCATAACGGCTCAGCAGCGCGCCCGCGAGATTGGAAAGGGCCTGCGGCCGCACGGGATGTCCCGGCCCTGCGGCATCGACCGCTTTCCGGCCCGCCTCGATCGCCCTTTCCAGATCGTCCCTTGAATCGGTGAGCGCATTGCGGTCCCGGAGCAGCCCGGCGAGATTGGACAGCATCGCGGGCGGGGCCGCGCTCCCGTCGGTGGCGGCCTCGGTCGCCTCCTCGGTGACGCGGACCGCCTCGTTCAGATCGGCGGCGGCATGGTCGCGGTCGAACCTGGCGGTCAGGGCGACTCCGAAGTCGCAGAGCCAGCCCGCCCGTCCGGGATGGTCCGCGGCGACGAGGGCCAGGATGCGCCGCCAGCGCGCAACGGTGAGGTCGAGCAGGCCGTCCGGCGCCGCGGCGGCGAGCAGGCGGTCGGTGTCGGCCTTCACCAGGGAGGCCGCCTCCCCCATCATCGCGTCGAACGGCCCTGCGGAGTGATCCCGCGTTTCCAGGAGACGGAGAAGCCGATCGACGCGGTCACCTTTCTCATCAGCTTCCACAAATGGGAGCCTATGCCGATAGGCTCCCATTCCAGGAGGGCGAATTGACGAGGTCGGGCCCGCGTGATGTGCCGTTCTCGGTGGCCTACGCATGCGCTCACCTGGACGAGCTGCGGACGCTTCTCGAAGAGAGCGATGACGCGGCGGCGCGGCTGACGCGGCTGGTGTCCGCGCTTCGCGCCGACCCGCGTCCGTCCGAGGCGGAGCTGTCCGCGCTGGTCGACGATCTGCACGCGGCCGTGCAGGCGGCCGGCGACCCGTGGGGCGTGCGGCCGCCTGCGCAGCGCGGTCCGCTGGGCGCGGCCGGGGTGGAGAGCGTCGAGGTCGTGTACCGCTGCCCGCTCGGGGTGTGCGCGGGGCGCGACGCCGACGAGGTCGACCGGCTCCCGGTCCGCTGCGCGGTCACCGGGCGTGATCTGGTGCGCGAGCGGCTCGGCTGATGAACGGGCTGCTCGGTGAGCTCGGGAAGCGGATCGCCGAACGCTGGCTGACGCTGCTGGTCCTGCCCGGCGCCCTCTACCTGGCCGCCTGCTTCGTGGCCGCCCTGCTCGGCCACGGGCACGCGCTCGACGCGGGACGGCTCACCGCCGGGATCACCGCGCGGGCGGCGTCGCCGGCGGTGCGGTCCGCGGGCGGGCAGGCGGTGCTGCTGGCGGCGGTGCTCGCGGGCGCCGCGGTCGCCGGGCTCGCCGCCCAGGCCCTCGGGGTGCTGGTGGAGCGGCTCGTCCTGGCCGCGGGGTGGCGCGGGTGGCCGGGACCGTTAGGCCTCGCCGCCGGACGGCTCGCCGAGCGGCGGCGGTCCCGGTGGACCGCCGCGCACGCGGACTGGCACGCCGAGTACCTGCGGGCCAGGGCACCCGATCCCGCTCTGCGGCCCGATCCGCGTGCCCGGCACCGGGCCGCCCGCCGCCGGGACCGGGTGGCGGTGGAGTCTCCGGACCGTCCGACGTGGAGCGGCGACCGGGTGCACGCGGTCGCGCTGCGGATGGACCGGGAGCACCATCTCGACCTGGCCGCGGTGTGGCCGCATCTGTGGCTGACGGTCCCCGACCACGTGCGGGCCGAGGTCACGGCGGCGCGCACCGCGGTGAGCCGGGCGGCGACCCTCGGGGCGTGGGCGGTGCTGTACGCGCCGCTGGCCGGGTGGTGGTGGCCGGCGGCGCCGCTCGCCGCGGTCGTCGCCCTGGCCGCGCGGCACCGGTTCCGCACGGCCGTCGACGCCTACGCCGTCCTCCTGGAGGCGGTGACGCGGCTGTACGCGGGCGGGCTCGCGACCCAGCTCGGCATCGAGCACGCCGGTCCGCTGGACGCCGAGCTGGGGCACGCGCTCACCCGCCGGCTGCGCCCCCGCCTCCCCCGGCCGGAGTGAGGGCCTCCAGCCCGGCGGCGACGCGGGCGGCGGTCTCGCGGAGCCACATGTGCGCCGCGTCCTGGGTGTGGACGGGGTGCCACCACAGCGCCTCCCGGACCGGCACCGCCTCGAACGGGCACGGCAGGACGCGGACGGCGGCGATCGGCGCGAGCAGTTCGGCGAGGCGGCGCTGGATCAGGGCGACGCGGCGGGTGCCCGCGACGAGGCTCGGCAGCAGCTGGAAGCTCTGCACCGACACCTCGACGTGCGGTTCGAGGCCGAGCATGCTGAGCTGGCGGGCGCGGGCGCGTCGTAGGGGCGCTGGTAGACGACCCAAGGCAGGCGGGCCAGGTCGTCCATGGTGATGCGGTCGCCGACGTCGGGATGGTCGTCGGCGATCACGCAGACCCATTCGTCGAGGTACAGCTCGACGGTCGGGAGGCCGCTGACGATGCCGTGCGGCATCAGCAGCCCGTCGACGGCGCTGAGCGCCGCCGCGGTGTTCTCGGTGATCTCGGGCCCGACCTGCTCGAACACCAGGCTGGAAGCGGGTGCGGCGGCGTGCAGCGCGCGGGCGAGCGCGGCGCCGAACACCGCGACCGCGTAGTCGGAGGCGATGATCGTGAACTCGCGCCGCTCGGTGGCCGGATCGAACTCGGCGCGGCTGGTGAACAGCCGTTCCAGCAGCCCGCAGGCGGTCGCGCAGGGCACCACGAGGGCCGTGCCGAGCGGGGTCAGCTCGTAGTTGTTGCCCGTCCGGACGAGCAGGTCGTCGGCGAAGTGGTGGCGGAGCCGGGCGAGCGCGGCGCTGGTCGCGGGCTGGCTGAGCCCGATGCGCCGGCCGGCGCGGGTCACGTTGCGCTCCTCCAGCAGCGCGCGCAGCGCGACGAGGAGGTTCAGGTCGAGGCTCGCGAGGTTCACGCCGTCACCTATCCACACGGTCGATGAGCACCATCCGAGGAATCTATTTCTCAGATCGGCTCCGGTGTCCCAAGGTTAAGGCAGACCCGCAGGCAGGAACCGAGAGGACACCTGGTGGAAGCACACGCGCACCCGTCCGGCCCGTTCGCGGTCGGCACCTTCTCCAGCGGGGACGGCCCGCGGTTCGCCGGCCTGGTCGCGGACGGCCGGGTCCTGGACCTGCGCGTCATCCCTGACCTGCCCGGCGGCGGGGCGACGACGCGCGGGCTGCTGGAGCGCTGGGACGACGCCCTCCCGCTGCTGCGCGCCGCGGCGGAGGAGGCCGGCGACGGGTGGCTGCCGCTGGACGGGCTGGCCGTGCACGCGCCGGTCGAGCCGCGGCAGATCCTGCAGTCGGGCGCCAACTACCGCACGCACGTCATCGACCTCGCGGTGGCGCACGAGCCGGAGGGCGGACGGCCCGCCGAGCAGGTGCGCGAGGAGACCGCGGCGATGATGGACCGGCGCGCCGCCGAGGACCGGCCCTACATGTTCATCGGGCTGCCGTCGTCGGTGACGGGCCCCTACGACGACGTGATGATCCCCGACTGGTGCGAGAAGCCGGACTGGGAGCTGGAGCTGGCCGCGGTGATCGGCCGTCCCGCGTACCGGGTACCCGAGGACGAGGCGCTGGAGCACGTCGCGGCCTACACGATCGCCAACGACCTGACGGTCCGCGAGGCGGTGTTCCGCCGCGACATGCCGGAGATCGGCACTGACTGGCTGCGCGCGAAGAACCCGCCGACGTTCACCCCGCTCGGCCCGTACCTGGTCCCGTCGGCGTTCGTCGGCGACCCCGGCGACCTGCGCGTCACGCTGAAGCTCAACGGCGACGCCATGCAGGACGAGTCCACCAAGGACATGATCTTCGGGGTGGCGCGGCTGGTCGCGTACGCGTCGCAGGCCGTCCGGCTGCTGCCCGGCGACCTGGTCCTGACCGGCAGCCCGGCGGGCAACGGCATGCACTGGGGGCGGCTGCTGCGGCCCGGCGACGTCATGGAGGGCTCGATCACGGGCCTCGGCGCGCAGCGCAACATCTGCGTGGCGGAGCGCGCGTGATGCTCGACCGAACCGACCCCGAAGGCGCGATCGCCGAAGCCGCCGCCAGGTGCTCCAACTGGGGACGCTGGGGCGACGACGACGTCCTCGGCACCGTCAACTTCATCGACGAGGCGAAGCGGCGCGAAGGCGCGGCGCTGGTGCGGCGCGGAGTGTCGTTCTCGCTGTCGCAGAGCTTCGACATGAACGGCCCGCAGAAGGGCTGGCGGCGCCGCACCAACCCCGTCCACACGATGCTGGACACCGGGACGGACGCGGCGCTCGGCAACCAGGGCTTCCCGCACGGCATCGGCGGCGCGGACGACGTCGTCGCGATGCCGTTGCAATGCTCCACGCAGTGGGACGGCCTCGGCCACATCTTCGACCACGGCAAGGCGTGGAACGGGCGTCCGGCGGAGAAGGTCGTCACGTCCGACGGCGACCTGGTCACCGGCATCGAGCACATGGCCGCGCCCGTCGCGGGGCGCGGCGTCCTGCTGGACGTGGGACGCGTCGCCGGCGAGGACGGCGAGCTGCCCGACGGCTTCGCCATCACCGAGGAGCATCTCCAGGCGGCCATCGACGCGCACGGCGTGACGGTCGGGCGCGGCGACATCGTGTGCGTCCGCACCGGGCAGCTGACGCGCGCGCGCCGAGACGGCTGGGGCGACTACGCGGGCGGTCCCGCGCCCGGCCTGTCGTTCACCACGGCCGGATGGCTGCACCGCACCGAGATCGCCGCGATCGCCACGGACACGTGGGGGTTCGAGGTGCGGCCGAACGAGTTCGACGACGCGTTCCAGCCGCTGCACCAGGTCGCGATCCCGAACATGGGGCTGCTGATCGGCGAGCTGTGGGACCTGGACGCGCTCGCGGCCGACTGCGCCGCCGACGGCGTCCACGAGTTCTGGCTGGCCGCCGGGCCGATCCCGGTCACGGGCGCGGTCGGCGCCCCCGTCAATCCCATCGCGGTGAAGTGAGGTCGGCATGGCAGCTGTTGGGAACGTCCTGATCGTCGGGGGCGGCACGGCCGGGTCGGCGCTGGCCGTCCTGCTGGCGCGGGGCGGCGTCGCGGTGGAGATCGCCGAGATCCAGCCGGACGTCACCGCGCTCGGCTCGGGGATCACGCTGCAGGGCAATGCGCTGCGGGTGCTGCGCGACCTCGGCGTGTGGGACCGGGTCAGCGCGTCGGGGTACGCGTTCGACGTGCTCGGCCTGCGGGCGCCGGACGGGAGCCTGATCGCGGAGATCCCGGACGCCCGCACCGGCGGCCCGGACCTGCCCGCGACGCTCGGGATGAACCGCCCCGAGCTGGCGGCGGTCCTCGCCGCCGCGGTGCGGGACGCGGGCGCGACGACCCGGTTCGGGCTGACCGTCGACGCCCTCTCCGAGGACGGCGACCGGGTCACCGCGCACTTCTCCGACGGAACGAGCGGCGCATATGACCTGGTCGTGGGCGCCGACGGCATCCGCTCCGCGGTGCGCGGCCTGATCGGCGTCGACGCGGCGCCGCAGCCGACGGGGATGGGCATCTGGCGGATCCACACGCGCCGTCCCAAGGACGTCGAGCGCACCGACCTGATCTACGGCGGGCCGTGCTTCATCGCCGGGTACTGCCCGACCGGTCCCGACACGATGTACGCCTACCTCGTGGAGAAGGCGCGGCCCCGCGAGTCGATCGCGGACGCCGACAAGCCGGCGCACATGCGCGCGCTCGCCGAGGGCTACGGCGGCGCTTGGGACGAGATCCGCGCCGACATCACCGACCCGGACCGCATCAACTACACGTGGTTCGAGTCGCTGCTGGTCGAGCGGCCGTGGAACCGGGGGCGGACCGTCCTGATCGGCGACGCGGCGCACGCGTGCCCGCCCACGCTCGCGCAGGGCGCGGCGCAGTGCGTGGAGGACGCCGCCGTCCTCGCCGAACTGCTGCTCGGCGCCGACCGGCTCGACCAGGCGCTGTTCAACGCGTTCATGGACCGGCGGTACGAGCGCGCTAAGGCGGTCGTCGAGGCGTCGGTGCAGCTCGGCGAATGGCAGATGAATCCGTCCCCCGACGCAGACGTGCCCGGGCTGATGGGCCGCATCAGCGCGATCGTGAGCGAGCGCCCGTGAAGACTCCCACCGTCGACGTGCACGCGCACGTCCTGCTGCCGCAGATCGAGGACGCCGTCGCGGGCGCGCCCGGCCACGCCGAGCACCGCGAGCTGGACGCCCGCCGCAACGGCCCGGCGTCGTTGCAGGCCGGCGGCAAGATGATCGGTGAGCGGTTCGAGCGGCTGACGCGGATCGAGGCGCGGCTCGCGGACATGGACGCCGCCGGGGTGGACGTGCAGATCGTCAGCCCGTCGCCCTCGCACTACCACTACTGGGCCGCGCCCGACCTGGCCCGCACCGTGTACCGGATGGCGAACGAGGCGACCGCCGCGCACTGCGCGCAGGCGCCCGACCGGCTGCGCGGGCTCGGGCTCGTCCCGCTGCAGCATCCGGACCTGGCCGTCGAGGCGCTCGACCACGCGCTGTCGCTCGGGCTGAAGGGCGTCGAGATCTCCTCACACGCCCCCGGCCGCGAGCTGTCAGACCCGGAACTGGAGCCGCTGTGGGCGCGGGCCGCCGAGACCGGCGCGGTCGTGTTCCTGCATCCGTTCGGCTGCACGCTGGACGAGCGGCTCGACCGGTTCTACCTGTCCAACATCGTCGGGCAGCCGGCCGAGAACGCCGTCGCGCTGTCGCATCTGATCTTCTCCGGCGTCCTCGACCGGCACCCGGGCCTGAAGATCGTCGCGGCGCACGGCGGCGGCTACCTGCCGACCTACCTCGGCCGCGCCGACCACGGCTGGCGCGTGCGTCCCGAGTCCCGCACCTGCGCCGAGCCGCCGAGCACCTACCTGCGGCGGATCTGGTTCGACTCGCTCGTCTACGAGCCGGGCGCGCTGCGCGCGCTGATCGAGGCGGCGGGCGCGTCCCAGGTCGTCCTGGGCTCGGACCACCCGTTCGACATGGGCGTGGACGACCCGCTCGACCGGCTCCGCGCCGCCCTGCCGCCCGGCGACGAACTGGACGCCGTCCGCGGCGGCAACGCCGTCGCCCTCTTCGACCTCAAGGAGCACTGATGCCCGAAAGGCTGATCACCCATCTGCGCCACGTGGACCTCGCCGTCCCCGACTACGACCGGCAGCGCGAGTTCTACTCCGGCGTCTGGGGCCTGACGGAAGTCGCGGGCGACACCGGCATCTCGTTCCTGGCGGCGGAGGGCTCGCCTGAGCAGTACGTCGTGCGGCTCCGGAAGGCCGGCGAGAAGCGCCTCGACCTGGTGTCGTTCGGCGCCGCCTCCCCCGCCGACGTCGACGCGCTCGCCGAGCGGCTCGGCGCGGCCGGCGTGAAGATCGTCGCCGAGCCCGGCGCGCTCGCCACGCCGGGCGGCGGCTACGGGTTCCGGTTCTTCGACCTCGACGGCCGGACGGTCGAGGTGTCGGCGGACGTCGCCGTCCGCGCGCACCGGAAGCTGGAGGAGCGCGAGGCGGTCCCGGTCCGGCTGTCGCACGTCGTCCTGAACGCGCCCGACCTGGACGCCACCCGCGCCTGGTACGAGACGCACCTGGACTTCGCGCTCAGCGACACCCTGACGTCCCCGCACATGGGGAAGGTCATGCACTTCATGCGCTGCAACCCGCAGCACCACAGCATGGCGATCGCGAAGGGCCCGCACACGTCGCTGCACCACGTGTCGTTCGAAATGCGCGGCCTCGACGAGTACATGTTCGGCACCGGCCGGCTGCTGCGCGCGGGGGTCCGCATGATCTGGGGGCCGGGGCGGCACAAGGCGGGCGACAACACGTTCTCCTACTTCCTGGACCCGCACGGCAACACCGTCGAGTACACGACCGAGCTGGAGACCCTCGACGAGGACGCCTGGCATCCGCACCTGTACGACTTCTCCGACCCCGACGTCACCGACCAGTGGGGCACCGCCAACCCGATGAACGAGCTCGTCGCGAAGGAGTCGTTCAACGACCCCGACCGCGGCGTGTTCGTCGCCCCGCCCGTCTGACCCGCAAGGAGTTTCATGCGTCTCGCCACGTACCTGCATGAGGGCGTCCGCCGCTGCGGCGCCGTCGAGGGCGACGCGGTGCTTCCGTTCCCGGACGGCACCGACCTGCTCGACGTCATCGCGTCCGGCTCGTTCCCGGCGACGGGGCCCGGCGTCCCGCTGGCGGACGTCCGGCTGCTGCCGCCGCTCGAACCGCCGTCCGTGCGGGACTTCGTCGCGTTCGAGGAGCACGTCGAGGGCGTCCGGAAGGCCGTGGACGGCGCATCCGGCGTCCCGGACGCCTGGTATGACGCGCCGACCTTCTACTTCTCGAACCCGCACGCGATGGTCGGCGCGCACGACGACGTACCCCTGCCTCCTGGCTGCCAGGCCCTCGACTTCGAGCTGGAGGTCGCCGCCGTCATCGGGCGCGCGGGCGCCGACCTCTCACCGGCGCGGGCCCGCGACCACGTCTTCGGCTACACGATCTTCAACGACTGGTCGGCGCGCGACCTGCAGTCCCGCGAGATGCAGGTGGGGCTCGGGCCGTGCAAGGGCAAGGACTTCGCCACCACGCTCGGGCCGTGGCTCGTCACCGCCGACGAGCTGGAGCCCTACCGCGACGCCGAGGGGTTCCTGCGGCTCGGCCTGACCGCCGAGGTCAACGGCGAGGTCGTCGGCCGCGACCTGCTGTCCAACATGGGCTGGCCGTTCGACGACCTCGTCGCCTACGCCTCGCGCGGCGCCCGGCTGCGGCCCGGTGACGTCCTCGGCTCGGGGACCTGCGGGAACGGCGGCTGCCTCGCCGAACTGTGGGGCCGCCGCGGCGAGCAGGACCCGCCGCCGCTGAAGCCGGGCGACACCGTCACGCTCACCGTCGAGGGCATCGGCACGGTGTCCAACACGATCGTCGCGGGGACCGAGCCGGTTCCGATCCCGCGCGCCCGCAAACGGATGCGGGAACGCCCGTGAACCGGGTCGCCGGAAAGGTCGTCGTGGTCACCGGCGCGGCACAGGGCCAGGGCGCGGCGGAAGCCGCCGCCCTGACCCGCGAGGGCGCCGCGGTCATCGCGACCGACTTCGCCGAGGCACCGCCCGGCGGCCTCCCCGACGGCGCGGTCGACCGGCGCCTCGACGTGACGTCCGAACCGGACTGGGCGGACCTCGCCGCCTGGCTCCGACGCCCTCCGTTGAGTTGCGGCGTGTCGGCCTTAAAACCGCGGTTTTAAGGCCGACACGCCGCAACTCAACGTGGTAGGGGGCGGTCGCGGAGGCGGGCCTTCTGGACTTTGTTGGAGCCGGTTCTGGGGAGGTCGTCGACCACGTCGAGGTAGACGGGGATCTTGTACTTGGCCAGGCGGGTGGCGAGGAACGAGCGCAGGCCGTCGATGTCCAGGGCGGCGCCGGGGGCGGTGACGACGAACGCACGGCCCACCTCGCCCCAGCGGGCGTCGGGCACGCCGACCACCGCCGCTTCGGCGACCGCGGGATGCTCGAAGATCGCGCTCTCCACCTCCGCCGGGTAGACGTTCTCGCCGCCGGAGATGAACATGTCCTTCACCCGGTCGACGATGTAGAAGTAGCCCTCGTCGTCGACGTGGGCGATGTCGCCGGAGCGGAACCAGCCGTCGTCGGTGAACGCGGACGCGGTGGCGGTCGGGTCGTTCCAGTAGCCGGGCGTGACGTTCGGTCCCTTGATGACGACCTCGCCGGGTTCGCCGGGCGCCGCGTCGGTGAGGTCGGGCCGGACGCAGCGGACGCCGGTGAAGAACACCGGGACGCCCGCCGACCCGGCCTTGCGCTCGCTCTCGGCCGCTTCGAGGAACGTCGCGCCGGGCGCCGTCTCGGTGAGGCCGTAACCCTGGCAGAAGACGAGGCCGCGTTCCTGGTAGGTGTGGATGAGCGACGGCGGTACCGGCGCGCCGCCGGACATCAGGCTGCGCACGGACGACAGGTCGGCGCCGTCCCAGCGCGGCGACTGCGACAGCGCGGCGAACATCGCGGTCACGCCGAACATCCAGGTGACGCGGTGCCGTTCGATCAGGTCGAGGCATTCGTCGACGTCCCAGGACGGCATGATGACCGAGCATCCGCCCTTGAGGAACGTGGGCAACAGGCATTGGTCGAGCGCGGCGACGTGGAACAGCGGCGCGCTGACCAGCGTCACCTCGTCGCCGGCGACGTCCACGCCGACGAGCAGGTTGTAGCAGTTCCACACCAGGTTCCCGTGGGTGAGCATCGCGCCCTTGGGACGTCCGGTGGTGCCGGAGGTGTAAAGGATGCACGCGACGTCGTCCAGCGTGACCTCGGTGTCGATCGGTGCGGGGTCGCCGCCGGCGATCCAGTCCTCGTACGCGAGTTCGCCGCCGGCGGGCTCGCCGACCGCCACGACGGTGGCCGGCGCCCGCTCCGCGGCCCGGACGACCGCGGCGCATTCGGGGGCGTAGACCAGCACGGACGCGCCGCTGTGGCCGAGCATGTAGTCGATCTCGGGCGCGGCGAGCCGGAAGTTCAGCGGGACGAAGATCGCGCCGAGCGCGTGCGCGGCGAACATCGTCTCGACGAACGCCGGATGGTTCGGCCCGAGGTAGGCGACCCGGTCGCCCTTGCCGACGCCGGCGGCGCGCAGCCGGGCGGCGAGCCGCGCCGTCCGGTCGTGGACCTGCGCGTACGTCGTCGGGCGGTCACCGAAGACGAAGGCGGTGCGGCCGGGCGACATCACGGCCCGCCTGGCCGGCCATCCCCCGAGTCCTGCGTTCACCACGGTGTTTCACTCCTCTTGCTGAGCAGCGTGTGCGGATGGCCGGCCGCACAAGGGCCGGGCGGGGTTCAGGCGTAGTGGCGGTAGACGGCCTGGGCGACGCAGGCGGGCTTGGCCTCGCCGTCGATCTCGACGGTGAAGTCGCACACCATCTGCACGCCGTCGCCCGGGACGTCGGTCACCTCGGCGACCTTCCCGGCGAGCCGGATCCGGGCGCCGACCTTCACGGGGCTGGGGAAGCGGACCTTCTCCAGCCCGTAGTTGATGCTCATCTTGGTGCCCTGGATGCCGAGCAGGTCGTTGAACAGCGGGATGACCAGCGACAGCGTCAGGTAGCCGTGCGCGATGGCGGCGCCGAACGGGCCGTCCTTCGCCTTCTCCGGGTCGGTGTGGATCCACTGGTGGTCGTCGGTGGCGTCGGCGAAGGTGTTCACCCGGTCCTGGGTGATGTCGAGCCATGCGCTGTGGCCGAGGTCCTTGCCGGCCAAGGCCCTGATCTCGTCGAGGCCGGTGGCGGTGATCATGCGTTCTCCTTGCCGGTGAGCCCGAGCAGCCGGGCGGCGTTGTCCTTGAGGATCTTCGGGCGGACCTCGGGCTTGATCTCCAGCTTGGCGAAGTCGGCGAGCCAGCGGTCCGGGGTGATGACGGGGTAGTCCGAGCCGAACAGCACCTTGTCCTTAAGCAGGCTGTTGGCGTACCGGACGAGCTGCGGCGGGAAGTACTTCGGCGACCAGCCGGACAGGTCGATGTACACATGCGGCTTGTGGTTCGCGACGGCGAGGGCCTCGTCCTGCCAGGGGAACGACGGGTGCGCCAGGATGATCCGCAGCTCGGGGAAGTCGACGGCGACGTCGTCCACGAGCATCGGGTTCGAGTACTTCAGCCGGATGCCTCCCCCGCCGGGGACGCCCGCGCCGATGCCGGTCTGCCCGGTGTGGAACAGCGCCGGAACGCCGAGCTCCTCGATCGCCTCGTACAGCGGGTAGGCGACCGGGTCGTTCGGCGCGAAGCCCTGGATGCTCGGGTGGAACTTGAAGCCGCGCACCCCGTACTGCTCGACGAGCCGCCGCGCCTCCCGCACGCCCGCCCGGCCCTTGTGCGGGTCGATGCTGGCGAACGGGATGAGGACGTCCGGGTGCTCGGCGCAGCTCTCGGCGACCTCCTCGTTGGAGATGCGCGGCCATCCGGTGGCGTGCTCGGCGTCCACCGTGAAGACGACGGCGGCCATGCTGCGCTCGCGGTAGTAGGCGGCCATCTCCTCGATGGACGGCTGCCGGTGCCCGTGCGCCTTGAAGTACTCCTCGGACGCGCCGAACAGCTCGGGGCTCAGCGAGCCGTGCCCGTCCTTGCTGATCTCGGCGTGCGTGTGGACGTCGATCGCGGTCAGCGCGTCGACGTCGATCGTGAGGTCGGCCATGTCAGCCCTCCGGTGCCTTCGGGGCGGGGATGCCGTAGGTCTCCGGTTCGGCGCCCACGCCCGCGCTCCACTGCCCGGCGATCGCCTCGGCGGTCCAGCCGCCGTCGGCGAACGCGACCGCCTTCTCCTTCGGGTGCGCCCACAGCGCCAGCCGGTCGCCGCCGATGCCGATCGCCTGCCCGGTGACGTCCTTGGACGCGTCCGAGGCCAGGAACGTGATCAGCCCGGTGACGTCCTCGACGGTGCCCAGGCCCTCGTCCTTGCGCAGCCAGTCCGGCAGCGGCTCGCCGGTCCGCTCGGACTCCTCGATGACCGGGCCGAACGCCGGGATCGTCTTGGTCATCTCCGTCGCCGCGACCGGAACGACCGCGTTCACGGTGACGCCCGCCCTGGCCAGCTCCATCGCCCACGTCCGCGCCATCGCCGCGATGCCGGCCTTGGCCGCCGCGTAGTTGGTCTGGCCGAAGTTGCCGCGCTGCCCGGCCGGCGAGGAGATCAGGATGATCCGCCCGCCGGTGCCCTGCTCGCGCATCCGCGCCGCCGCCGCGCGCGCGCAGGTGAAGGTGCCGCGCAGGTGGACGCGGACGACGTCGTCGAAGTCCTCGTCGGTCATCTTCCACAGCACCCGGTCGCGCAGGATGCCCGCGTTGGTGATCAGCACGTCGAGCCGGCCGAACTCCCGGACCGCGGCGCCGACCAGCTCGTCGGCGGTCTCGGTGCCGCCGACCGCCGCGACGACCCCGGTCGCGGTACCGCCCGCCGCGGTGATCGCGCCGACCGCCGCGTCGACCGCGTCCCGGTCCACGTCGTTGACCACCACCGAGGCGCCGGCGGCCGCCAGGGCCTCGGCGTAGGCGCGGCCGAGGCCGCGGCCGCTCCCGGTGACGACGACGACCTTCCCGTCCAGTTCCATAGCTCCCCACAATCGACAGGAATCCTGTTGATGGCCAGTGTTCACATTCAACAGGTTTCCTGTCAATGGCCTACCCTGGACGCGTGCACCGCGACCGGGGAGAGCCGATGACCGACAGCACGCCGCCGACGACCGCCGGCAAGGCGCCGCCGTCGCTGCTGTACCTGGTCAAACGGCTGGAGCTGCTCGTGCGGTCGCGGCTGGAGGAGCTGGTGAAACCTGCCGGGATCACCGCGCTGCAGTACACGGCCCTCACGGTTCTGGAGCGGCACGACGGCCTGTCAGCCGCCCAGCTCGCCCGCGACTCGTTCGTCACCGCGCAGTCGATGGCCGACATGGTCCGCGCCCTGGAGACGCGCGGCCTCGTCCGCCGCGAGCGCAATCCCGCGAACCGTCGCGAGCTGCTCATCCTGCTCACCGGCGCCGGACGCGCGCTGCTGGACGACCTCGCCGGGCCCGTCGGCGAGCTGGAGGAGCAGATGATCCGCGACCTGCCGTCCCGCGAGGTCGGCGAGTTCCGGAACACCCTCACCGAGACCTGGCGCGCCCTCTCCTGAGCACCGGCCCGTCCGCCGGAAAGCATCCGTTCTGACACCGGCGCATGGCAAGATCAGCCGACCCCCTGAAGAGAGCGGAGGCGGCGGCGTGCAGCCACCATCGAACCAGACGCCGTACGGACACGGCGGCGCTCCCCACGGCGCTCCCCAGCAAGCCCCTTACGGCGCTCCCCAGCAGGCCCCCTACGCCGGGCCGTACGCGGGCCAGCAGCCCTCCCAGTACGGCCCGCCGCCGCAGCAGGCGCCGTACGGCGCGCCGCCTGCCCAGCCGATGCCCTACGGCGCGCAGCAGGTCCCCCAGTACGGGCTCCAGTGCCGCTTCTGCGGCTGCGTCCCGGCGGCCGAGACCACCTTCCGCGGCCACCGCGGCATGATCGTGCTCATGTCGTTCCTGCACACCAAGGGCCCGTTCTGCCGGAACTGCGGCCTCGCGGTGTTCCGCGACATGACGGCGAAGACCCTGATCGGCGGCTGGTGGGGCTACTTCTCGTTCATCGCGACGCCGGTCACCGTCCTGATCAACCTCACCCGGCGCGGCAAGGTGGCGTCCCTGGCCCCGCCGATGCCGCCGCCGGACGGAAGCCCGCACCGCCACCCGGCCGACCCCGGCGCCCCGCTGATGGCCCGCCCCATCGCCATCATCGGCGCCCTCGTCCCGGTGATCCTGATCCTCCTGGTCATCCTCGTCAACGTCGCCGGCGCCTGACCCGGCCGGACGGGTCAGAAGTCGCGGGTCGAAAGGACGCCTTCGAGCGGGGCGGGGACCGGCAGGTCCTCGCCCAAGGCGACCGAGGCGCTGTGGGTGTAGTCGTCGCCGCGCGGCTCCGAGAAGATCGTCGCCTTGCGGTCGAGGCGGTCGATCAGCAGGTACAGCGGGATATCGGCGGCGGCGTACCCGCGGCGCTTGGGGCCGCGGTCGCGCTCGGCGCTCTTGCGGTCCCGGCGCCCGCCGGAGGTCACTTCCAGGACCATCACGACGCCGTCCGGCTTGCTGTGCCACTCGCGCCCGGCGAACGCGCCCTTGGGAGCGGCGATCCCGTCGGGGACGTACTCCCCCTCCGGGCTGATGAGCGTCAGATTGCGATGCAGGCGGAGGCCATGGACGTCGCGCACCCAGTCGTCGACCGCCACGACGACGGTCTCGTGCTGGCCGTCGGGGGTCGGCGACACGATGATCTCCCCATCCACCAGTTCCGCACGGAAGCCCGGCATCACGTCGAGTGCTGCGAACGCCTCACGCAGGTCGTCACGGACGAACGGCGGCTCGTCGGGCATCGCCGTCATCGGGATTCTCCTGGTCCTCTCAGGGGTCTGGCGCCGTGTTCCTCAACTTAGCACCGCGGCCTGGCACGGGCGGGGCTACATGAAGTTGCGGGTGTGGAGGGCGGAGAGGGCGGCGGCCTCGTCGTCGGGGAAGCCGAGGTGGACGAGGCGACGCCGGCGGCCCTCGTCCATCTCCTTCCGGAGTTCGAGGACCGCGGCGTGGCCGCGGCGGATCTCGGGCGGCGACCAGCCGCCGGCGGCCAGCAGGATCAGTGCGTCGTAGACGTCCTGGTTGAGGTCGGCGGTGGTGGCGAGGGCGTCGTGGCGGCGCTCGACGGCGGCGCGCAACCGGTTCCTCAGGTGCGGGTCGATCTCGGCGCGGTGGCGCAGGTGAGCGACGCCGAACGCGACGTGGCGGGCCTCGTCCTGGCGGGCGAGGCGGACGGCGCGCCGGGTCACCGGGTCGGGGGCGTGCCGGTCGAGGAACGCGAGCAGGTTCAGGAAGGTGCCCTCGCCGAGGACGGACAGCAGGAAGGACGCAAGGGAGAAGTCGGGTTCGGTGAGCAGCGTGCCGAGGGACTCGCGGCCTCCGGCGGCGGACGTGCCGAGCGGGCCGCCGGTGAGGGCGGCGCGGCGGGCGAAGACCTCCACGTGCCGGGCCTCGTCGGCGGCCTGGACCGCCAGCAGCTGGACGACCTCGCGGAAGTGCGGGTGGACGCGGGCGAGGAGCCGGGCCGGGACGACGAGGGCGGCCTGCTCGTTCTCCACGAGGTAGGTCATGACCTGGACGACGGCCCGCTCGATGTCGGGCGGGAGGGTGAACTCGGCGTCCCAGGGGACGGCGGTCGCCGGGTCCCACTGCGCGGACGCGGCGTGCGCGTAGAGGGCGGGGGCGATCTCGGTCCAGAGGAGGTCGCGGTCGGCGAGGTCGAAGTGCGGTTCCGGGCCGCCCGGTTCGACGAGCGCGCCGCGGGCGGCCAAGCCCCAGTGCGCGGCCGCCCGGCCGGCGACGCCGTCCGGGGAGCCCGCCCGTTCGGCGCCAGCCCAGCGGTCGGGGCCGCCCGGGACGACCCAGGCGCGCACGGGCCCGTCCGCCGCGATCACGGTGTGGCCGCGCGACCGGCACCAGGCGCGCAGGTGCGTGTCGAGCAGCGGGTCGCGGCCCTGGACGCCGAGCCGGGCGCCTGGCGGGAGCGCGCGGAGCGCCCGCTGCACGAGCAGGTGGGCGCCGGACTCGAAGCCCAGGTCGTCGAGGTCGAGGACGGGGTCGGTCAAGGCCGGTAGTCCGGCGCGGTGACCGCGCCGTCCGGGCCGTAGAACCCGTCGTCGTCCACGGCCTGCTCGAGGAGCGCGAAGCCGGTCGTGCGGGCGGGCCGCCAGGCGGTGAGCCCTTCGAGGTCGAACAGCGTCCGGACCTCGGGGTCGGCGGCGTCCATCGACAGCAGCAGGTCCCGGAACCGGTCCGCCTCGGGCGAGGGCCGGGCGGCCATGACGCAGTGGTCGTAGGGGCGGGTCCGGCCGACGACGCGGGTGCCGCCGGGCGGCAGCGTGCCCTCTTGGACGAACAGCAGGTGGCTCGCGTCGATCATGCAGGCCGCCGCGACGTCGCCGGCCATCATCGCGCGGGCGGCGTCGCGCTCGCCGCCGACGTGGTCGCCGTGCAGTCCGACACTGACGTCGAAGCGCCGGACCGCGACGTCCTCGCCGGGCCGGAGCCCGCGCTCGCGCAGCAGCGCGCGCGGGATCAGCGTGGCCTGCGGCGAGTCGGCCGCGCCGGTCCCGACCGTCTCGCCCTTGAGGTCGGCGACGTCCTTGTACGGCGAGTCCTCCCGGACGACGACGACCGAGGTCAGGTCCTGGTCGGTGTCGCGCATGACGAGCGGTTCGAGCCGCCCGCCGGCCAGGCGCCGGGCGCGGACCCACGCCAGCGGCGAGTTCCACGCGGCGTCGATGCGGCCGGCGGCCAGGTCGTCCACCTGCCGCTCGTAGTGGGAGTAAAGGACGAAGTCGAAGCCGAAGCCCTGCCGGGCGAACCAGGCCCGGAACCCGGCCCAGATCGTCACGACCTTGGGGTCGTAGGCGACGGCGCCCATCACCAGCGTCATCCGGGCCTCCTAGAAGAGCGGCATGCCGAGGCTCGCCCGGCCGACGAAGTCGTGCAGGGCCTGCGTGGTCGGCGCCATCACCCTTGCCGCGAGCGCGTCGCGGAACAGCCGCTCGACGCCGAGCTCCTTGCGGAACGCGGAGCCGCCGCACAGCCGCATCGTCGCGTCCGCGACGTCGGCGGCGGCCTCGGCGGCGACGGCCTTGACCTCCAGGACGCGCAGCGTCGCGTCCTCGCGGCCTTCGGCGAGCGCGACGAGCGCGTCGCGCAGGAACGCGCGGACCTGGTCGGTGCGGATCCGCAGCTCCGCGAACTGCGCGCGCTGCATCGGCTGGTCCGCGAGCGTCTGCCCGAGGTGCTCCAGCCTCGTGCCGGTGAGGTGCGCGGCGGCCTTGGCGGTGAGGGCCTCCATCAGGCCGAGCGAGAACGCCGCGCTCATGACCAGGAAATGCGGGAGCGCCGTCCCGAGCGCGATGTCCAAGCCCTCGCCGTCGGGACCGAGCATGGCCTCGCGGTCGACGAGGACGCCGTCGGCCTTCACCGGGCTGGACGCGTTGCCGCGCAACCCGAGGCCGTCGAACGGCCCGCGGACGCTCAGCCCCTCGCGGTCGCGGGGCACCAGCCACAGGGTCATCGGCCCGTCCGCCGCGAGGGGACGGCTCGACCAGACGTAACTGTCGGCCTCGCCCGCCGCGGTGACCCAGCTCTTGTCCGCGTCGAGCCGGACGCGCCCGTCGCCGCCGGACGCGGCGGTGCCGAGCGGCGACCAGAAGTGGCTCCGCGACCCGGCCTCGGAGAACGCGAGCGTGCTGAGGTGCGCGTCCCCGGCGACGGCCTCCCGGACGTCCTTCGGCCCGTGCGCCTCGATCAGCGCGGTGGCGGCGTAGTGCATGAGCAGGACCATCGCCGTGGACCCGCAGGCGCCCGCGAGCCGCTCGACGACGTGCGCGGCGGCGGCGAGCCCCTCGCCGCGCCCGCCCGCGTCCTCGGCGCTGACGAGGCCGAGCAGGCCCGCGCCGGCCAGCGCGTCGATGTTCGCGCGCGGGAAGGCCCCGCCGCGGTCCACCTCGCCGGCCCGCGGGGCGACGGATTCCTCAATGACGTCCTGAATGGCGCGCGCGTAGTCGTAGGGCAACCGGTCCGCTCCTTTTCACGGTGAATTCGCGGGACCTCGGGGTAATGGCCGAAATCACCGGAACCCCGACGCGGGCGGCCTCGCCCGCCCCTCCCGCGTCTCCCCCTACCCGTGGCGCGCGTCACGGATTCGGCGCGGTGATCATGGGGTACACAAAATGCGGCAGTCATGACCACCGGTTGGTTCAAGCGAGGCTCAGGAGTTCGTTGTGCTCATCGTCACGGGAACGGCCGCCAGCGCCCTGCGCAATCTGTCCGGCCGGCCGGGCGCCGGCCTGCGGATCGCGCCGCTCGACGACGACGCCTCGCTCCTCGCCGTGTCCCCGGCGGAGCGGCCGGCGTCCACCGACGAGGTCGTCGAGGCGGAGGGGGCGCGGCTGTTCCTCGACTCCGCCGCCGCCGCGTACCTGCACGACAAGGTGCTCGACGTCCGCCTCGACGACCAGGGCGCGGTGTCGTTCCTCATCACCGCGCCGACCCGCTGAGGACGGTCAGCGCCACCAGTCGTCGAGCGGGGTGACCGGGACCGTCCGCTTGTGCCGCGTCGCGAGGTAGACCGACTCGACCCGCTCCGCGACCTCCGGCGGGACGTCCTCGCCCTCCAGGTAGCCGTCGATCTGGCTGTACTTCAGGCCGAGCGCCTCCTCGTCGGGCAGCGCGGGCCGGTCGTCCTCCAGGTCGGCGGTCGGCACCTTCTGCCAGGTGCTCGAAGGGGCGCCCAGCTCCCGGAGCAGCGCCGCGCCCTGCCGCTTGGTCAGCCCGGTCAGCGGGGTCATGTCGACGCCCCCGTCGCCGTACTTGGTGAAGAAACCGGTGACGGCCTCGGCCGCGTGGTCGGTGCCCACCACGAGCAGGCCGAGCTGCCCGGCGACCGCGTACTGGAGCACCATGCGCTCGCGGGCCTTGATGTTGCCGCGCACGAAGTCCCGCAGCCTCGGCTCGCCGTCCAGCAGCTCCCGCAACCCGGTCGCCGCCTCCTCCGCGACGGCGTCCGCGCTCGGCTTGACGTTCACCGCGATCGACCGGTCGGGGCGGATGAACTCCAGCGCGACCTGCGCGTCGTGCTCGTCCGCCTGCACGCCGTACGGGAGCCGCACCGCGACGAACGTCGCCTCGTGCCCCTCCGCGCGCAGCTCCTCGGCGGCCAGCTGGCACAACCGTCCGGCCAGGGTGCTGTCCTGCCCGCCGCTGATCCCCAGCACGTACCCCTTGGCCGGCGTCGCCCGCAGGTACTCCTTGAGAAAGCCGACCCGCTCCCGGATCTCGTCCCCCGGGACAATGGCCGGCTTGACGCCGAGCTCCGCGATTATCTGCTTCCGTAGGTTCGTCACCCGAGCACTCTAGCGGAAACCAGCACAATGTCCAAATGGTCCGAATTATGAATGCTACGCGCCGGTGTTCACCGGATCGATACAACGGCATGTGCTCCGCCGCCCGCACCGCCGCGTCTCACAAAAGACCGACGAACACTGAGACGGGGAAAATGCCCGGAATCGCGATCACGGAAATCGATGAACAATACGCCGACGCCGCCCGGACCGACGAGATATGCCGCGCCCTCCGCCGCGAACTCTCCGAGCGGGGCGTGCCGGTCGCGCCTTTCACCGCCGCTCCCCCGCCCGGCGCGAAGTCCGGCGCCGCCGCCGCGATCGGCACGATCGCGGCGGTGCTCGGGTCCGGCTCGGTGACCACCGCGTTCGTCCGGGGGGTGTTCGCCTGGCTCGCCGCGCGCGAGGGCCGGACCGTCAAGATCACCATGGCCGACCGCAGCCTGGAACTCTCCCACCCGACACGCGAACAGGAACACCGGCTGATCGAATGGCTGACGCGCGACGAGAACACCGGGCCCGGAGAGCGCTCCTGATCACCGCCGACCGGTACACCGATCCGAAACTGCACCGGCTCCGGTCGCCCGCCCAGGACGCGGCGAGCCTTTCCGGAGTCCTTTCCGACCCGGCCATCGGCGGCTTCTCGGTGTCGACGATGGCCAACGAGCCCGCACACGAGATCACGGCCGCGCTGGAGGACCTTTTCGCCGACGCGCGCCCGGACGACGTGCTGCTCGTCCATTTCTCATGCCATGGCTGGAAGGACGAGGGCGGACGGCTCTTCTTCGCCACCACCGCGACGCGGCTGGACCGGCCGAACTCCACCGCCGTGCCCGCGTCCTACCTCAGCGAGCAGATCGCGCGGTGCCGGTCGCGGAACATCGTGGTGCTGCTCGACTGCTGCTACAGCGGGGCGTTCAGCCGCGGCCTGCTGCACCGCGGCGGCGGGTCGGTGGACGCGGCCGGCGGCCTCGGCGGCTCCGGACGCGCGGTGATCTGCTCGTCCTCCGACCTGGAGTACTCGTTCGAGGTGGCGGACGGGCACCTGTCGCAGGTCCCCGCCGCGTCGGACGCGGCACCGTCGTCGATCTTCACCGGCGCCGTCGTCCGCGGGCTGCGGACCGGCGACGCCGACCTGAACGGCGACGGCCTCGTCTCCATCGACGAGCTCTACGAGTACGCCTACGACGCGACCGTCGCGGCCACACCGCACCAGAGGCCGACCAAGTACCTGGACGTCCAGGGCGAGCTGATGATCGCCAGGAGCCCGCGCGGCCCGCGCGCGGCGAGCCTGCCGCCGGACCTGCTGTCGGCGGCGACGAGCCCGCTGGCCGACGTGCGGCGCGGCGCCGTCGAGGCGCTGCGGCGGCTCGCGCGGGCCGGCGACGCGCTGGGACGGACGGCCTACGGGCACCTCGCCGCGATGGCCGACGACGACAGCCGCGACGTCTCGGCCCGCGCACGGGCCGCCATGCGGGAGGTCGACCTGCATCTCGGCGGAAAGGCCGCGCCTCCCCCGCCGGGCGGAGCGCTCGCCGGTGCACCGCCTGCGCCGGATCCCTCTCCGCCGTTCGCGCCGCCTCCTCCGGCGGCGCACACGGCACCGCGCACCGCAGCGGAACCGCCACGGGCCTCGCTCGGCGTGTTCGCGATCTGCTACTTCATGCCCTTCTTCAGCAGCCTGTTCCTGCTGCCGATCCGGGATCGGGAGGCGCGGTACCACGCGTGGCAGTGCGTGCTCATCGACGCGTTCGACGCGGTGTTCATGGCCGGCGGCATGATCGTCGGCGCCGTCTACTCGGGCGTCCGCTACGGCAATGATCCGATACCGCAGGACGATCCCGGCCTCAACGTGTTCATGGTCGCGTTCCTGCTCCTGCCGCTCGTCCTGCGGCTCTACTGCCTGGCGATGCTCGCGCGCCGGCGCAGGCCGCGGATCAAGGGGCTGGGACGTGTCGCGGAGAGGCTGGCGTACCGGCGGCGATTGCACCGGGTCGGCGCGTAGTCGTGGCGGGAAGCGGCGGACCTCACATCGCGAGCGTCTACCGGCCGTGCTCATGGAGGACCAGGCTGGGCCGATGGAGGTTCGCTTCGCCGAGGACCACATCTGTTTCCTGCGCTACGACTTTCGCGGCGCCACGGTCCATCCCAGGGGAATGGTCACGCCCTCCCGCATCCGCGACGCGGACTGGAAGGCCATCAGGCCCGAGATCCGGACCACCCGCGGCGAGACCCTATTCGTCCCCGGGGACGAGAAAGCCGACCTCCAGGAGTTCTGCCACCGCCACGGAATCGCCAGGGTCTCGCGTCGCGATACGTGGGACGACCTGCTCGAACCGTTCCTCGACACCCGGATCGACGCCGACCAGGAATGCGCCACACTCGACCGGCTCCGCGGCGCCGGGTTCGCTCGCGAAGAAGTCGCCGCCATCCGGCAGCGCCTCGCCCCGCTCATGCTCGCCTACAACTTCGACGCCATGGTCTGGGAGTGGGTCGCTCTCGGCCTCTTCGACCTTCTCAACGCCGCCAACGCCCCCGTCATCGACCCCGGCCTGCAAGCCGCGCTCGGCGACCCCGCGACGTTCTACGCATGGGCGATGGCGATCGCCGAACGCACACCCTGACTCCCCCGCCATCGCCCGACCGCCGCGCGGCCGGGACCGCTCCCGGCCGCGCGGCCCTCGTCCGCGGGTGGTTCGGTGGTCCTCAGCGGGAGTGCCGCATGCGGTCGGCCTCCAGGTGGATGCGCTGCTCGGTGGCGAGGAGGTCGGCCTCGGCCTTCTCCGTGCGCAGTTGCGCGCGCATCTCACGGAAGCTCGGGGTGCGCCGCCGCTCCGCGGCCCTGGCCCGGCGTCCGGCCCTAGCACGCGAGAACCGCTGGAAGAGCCCCATGTCCGTCACTCCTCATCGCCATCGGCCGGGCTCGTCCCGGACCGTTGTCCCGCGACAACAGATGCCCCTTCTATCCCGTTTCATGCGGCTCGGGCGGCGGTCGGGGCGGGCTCGGCCGGGACCGTCGCGTCCGGTGGCGTGCCGTTCCGCCCGGCCGGCCCGCGGAGACCGGACGCCATGACGGCCGCGCCGAGCACCGCCGCCGCGACGGGGACGATCAGCGCGGTGCGCAGGGCGTCCAGGCCCGACCCGGCGGCGACGTCGACGGCCGTGACGGCGGACAGGCCGAGCGCCGTGCCGAACTGCATGGAGGTGTAGAGCAGGCCGCCCGCGAGACCGTGCTCGTCCTCGGCGACGCCATCGGTGGCGGCCATGGTGAGCGGCCCGTACGCCAGCGAGAACGACACCCCGAGCAGGAAGAGCGCCGGGAGCATCGCGGCGTACGTCCAGTCCATGCCGACGGGTAGGAAAAGCGCGTAGGCGACCGCCGCGAGCACGATGCCGGCGAGCAGGACGCGGGTGTTGCCGAAGCGGTTCACCAGGCGCGGCGTCAGGACGGGCGCGAGGACCGTGTCGATCCCGATCACGAGCAAGGCGAGTCCCGTCTGCATGGTGCTCCAGCCGCGCACCTCCTGGAAGTACAGGGTGGCGAGGAACTGGAAGCCCGCGAACGCAGCCAGGAACAGCAGCGCGGCCGTGTTCACGCGCACCAGCGACGCCGTCCGCAGGATGCCGAGGCGCACCAGCGGGGACGGGGAGCGGCGTTCGACGCGTGCGAACAGCCACAGCAGCGCGACGGCGGCGGCGAGCACGCCGGTGGTCAGGAAGGGCCCGTCGCCGGCGTGCTCCAGCCGGACGACCCCGTACACCAGCAGCAGCATCGCTCCGGTGAGGGTGAGCGCACCGGCCAGGTCGAAGCGACCGGAGGCGCGCTCGCCGCCCGGCTCGCGGACCAGGATCAGCGCCCCCGCGAGGATCAGCGCCGACAGGACGACCGGTGCGAAGAACACCCAGCGCCAGCCGAGCGTGGTGAGCGCGCCGCCCGCGACGACGCCGAGCGAGAAGCCGCCCGCCGCCGTCCCCGCGTAGACGCCGAGCGCCTTGGTGCGCGCGGGCCCCTCCGGGAACGCGGACGTGACCAGCGCCAGCCCGGCGGGCGCCATGAACGCCGCCGCGACGCCGGTGACGAACCGGGCGACCAGCAGCGCCCAGCCCGCGGTGGCGAACCCGCCGAGCCCGGAGAAGACCAGGAACACCGCCAGCCACAGCACGAACATCCGGCGGTGGCCCAGCAGGTCGGCGGCCCGGCCACCCAGCAGCATGAACCCGCCGTAGCCGAGGACGTAGGCGCTGACGACCCCGCTGAGCGTCCCGGTGGACAGGCCGAGGTCCGCGCGGATCGACGGCAGCGCCACGTTCAGCATGGCCACGTCGATCCCCTCCAGGAAGATCGCGCCGCACAGCACGAGGAGCGCGCCGAGCGGGCGGCCCGTCAGGCGCCCGGCGGATCCGGTAGCGGAATTGGACATCGTGCTCGACTCCCTCTCGTCCGGAAACCGGGTCCGGGGCGGTTCCCCGAATGCCTGCCGGTTCCCTCTTGTTACCGGCAGCATCGTCCGGCACCATCAGGGACCATGGAAGACGGCACTTTCGAGTCCCTCGGTTACTGCGGGGATACCGGCGTCGACGACGTTCTCCAGTGGGACCAGCGCGCGGACTGCGAGGTGCGGCAGATCCTCGACCGCATCGCCGACAAGTGGTCGCTCCAGGTGATCGCGCTGCTGGACAAGCGGAGCCTGCGCTTCACCGAGCTGCGGCGCGCGATCGACGGCGTCAGCCAGCGGATGCTGACCCGCACGCTGCGGCACCTGGAGCGCGACGGGCTGGTAAGCCGGACGGTGCACCCGACCGTCCCGCCGCGGGTGGACTACGCGCTGACGCCGATGGGCGCGACCCTGCACAGCACCATCCGCGCCCTGGTCGTCTGGACGGAGGAGCACCAAAACGCCATCGCCGCGGCGCGCACCGCCTATGACCGGCGCACGGCCGCCGAGCAGGAGGCCGCCGAACGCGAGGCGGCCGAACGCGACGCCGTCGCCCGCGCCGTCCTGCCGGTTCGAGGCTGACCGACTGTCCGTCGCGGCGGCTAGGCTCGGGGCATGCGTTGACCCCTGCCCGGAAGCCGGGCACCGCCGCCGTCTCCTTCGTGTCAGCCCGAAGTCCGCGTTCCGCGAAGGAGACGTTCACCATGAGCACGTCGATCCGCATCGACGTCCCCGAGGCGCTGGCCGCCTCGCACGCCAAGCACGGCGGCGCGTCCGGCCGTGCCTGGATCGCCGCGCTGCCCGCGCTGGCCGCCGGGTTCCTGGACCGCTGGTCGCTGCGGCCGGACGGTCCGGGGCGGCACGGCATGGCGTCGCTGGTCCTGCCCGTGACCTGCGCGGACGGGGCGCCCGCCGCGCTCAAGCTGCAGCCGGTCACCGACGAGAACGAGACCGAACCGGTCGGCCTGCGCGTCTGGGACGGCGACGGGGCGGTGCGGCTGCTCGACCACGACCCCGCCACCGGCACGATGCTGCTGGAGCGGCTGGACGAGACCCGCCCGCTGTCGTCGGTGGCCGACGACACCGCCGCGCTGGAGATCCTGGGCGGGCTGCTCGCGCGGCTTGTCGCGGTGCCGGCACCGGAGGGCCTGCGCCGGCTGGCCGACATCGCGGCCGCCATGCTCGACGAGGTGCCGCGAGCCATGCCCGCGCTGGCGGACCCGGCCGACCGGCGGCTGGTGCGGACCTGCGCGTCCGCCGTGGCCGAGCTGGTCGGCGAGCCCGGCGACCGCCTGCTGCACTGGGACCTGCACTACGACAACGTCCTCGCCGGGGAGCGGGAGCCCTGGCTGGCCATCGACCCGAAGCCGCTCGCGGGCGACCCGGGGTTCGACCTGCTGCCCGCGCTGGACAATCGGTGGGCGGAGCTGGTGGCGGCGGGCGACGCGTCCCGCGGGCTGCTCCGCCGCTTCGACCAGCTCACCGAGGCGCTCGGCCTGGACCGTCGGCGGGCGGCCGGGTGGACGCTCGGCCGCGTCCTGCAGAACGCGCTGTGGGACGTCGAGGACGGCGAGACCGCGCTGGACCCCGTCCAGGTGACCATCGCCGCCACCCTGCTGCGCGATCGGATGGGCTGAGCCGATGCCTTTCATCGACACACCGCTGACCGCGCCGATGCAGCGCGCGGTCCAGGACGTCTGGGGACGGCGCTTCGACGGCGAGGCCGTGCGGCTGTACGGCGGGGAGGAGTCGGCGGCGTACCGGCTCGGCGACCTCGTCGTGCGCGTCGGTCCGGCGAGCCGGAGCAGCGCCGAGGCCGAGTGGTGCCATGCGATCGCGGTGCATGCCGCCGCGACGCTGCCGGAGGCGGTGGCCCCGTTGCGGACGCGTGCCGGGGCGACGGTCGTCCGGGTGGAGGGCCGCCCGGTTTCGGTGTGGCCCTACGTCCCGGGCGAGTGGCCCGACGCCGACGAGCCGCGGGTGCGGACGCAGGGCGCGCGGCTCCTCGCACGGCTGCACCGCGCACTGGCCGGTCATCGGCCGCCGCCGCGTCCGGTGCCGTCGTTCCTGGAGGCGGGCCTGTACGGGGAGCCGCCGGACGACGTCCCCGCGCTGGCCGACCCGGAACTGGACCGCTGGCTCGCCACGTTCCATCGCCGGACTACACTCCGCCACCCGCTGCACGGCGACTTCTACACCGGCAACACCCTCGCGCGGGACGGCCGGCTGGTCTCGGTGCTGGACTGGGACGAGGCCGTCGTCGGGGCGCCGGAGTTGGAGGTGGCGTCCGCCGCGCTCGAATGGGCCGACGAGTACGGCGACGCGCCCGACCGGCGGCGGCGCTTCGTCGCCGACTACCACGAGGCCGGTGGAACGGCGGGCGAGATGGACGACGAGACGGTCGCGCAGCTGATCAGGCACCGGCTGCGGCGCGAGGCCGCCTACTTCGAGCACGCGCGGCGCCAGGGCGCCGTGCATGACGAGGACGACCTCGACTACCACGAGCGTCGTGTCAAGACCTTCTTCGCTCTCAGGCCGTGACGGTCGACGGCGCGCGCAGGCGGCCCTGCGCGTAGTCGTCCACGAGGTGGCGGACGGTCTCCATGGCGTCCTGCTTGTTGGTCCCGATGAAGCCGGTCGGGCCGCGCTTGATCCAGCCGGTGGCGTAGACGCTGGGCAGGACGGCGCCGCCCGGCTCGGCGAGGACGCGGCCGCCGGCGTTGGGGATGACCGCGCGGGCCTCGTCGAACGGGACGCCGGGGACGGCGGTCCCGCGGTAGCCGATCGAGCTGAGCACCAGCCCGGCGTCGAGCGTCCCGCCCTCCCCCGTCGGCTCGACGCGGTCGCCGGAGCCTGGGACGTAGGCGTTGCGGCCCAGCTCGACGCCCCGGACGCGCTCGTCGCCGAGGACGGCGAGCGGCGACGCCAGGTACCGCAGCACGATCCGCTTCCCGCTGCCCGAGGCGGGCCGTTCCGCCAGTTCGCGGAGCAGGCCGATCTTCTGGGCGGCGGCGTGGCCGAGGGCCGCGGTGTCGAGGTCAAGGTCGGCGGAGTCGAGCACCAGGTCGATGCCCGGGACCTGCATGAGGCCGACCAGTTCCGGGAGCGTGAAGGCCGAGTGCGCGACGCCGCGGCGGGCGACGATGACGACCTCCTCGACGCGGCTCTCCCGCAGCGCGTCCAGGGCGCGGGGCGCGATGCTCGTGCCGGCGAGGCGCTCGGGATCGGCGGTCAGGATGCGGGCGACGTCGAGCGCGACGTTGCCGTTGCCGACGATGACGGCCCGCTCGTGCGACAGGTCGAACCGGCGGGCGGCGTGGTCGGGGTGGCCGTTGTACCAGGCGACGAACTCGGTGGCCGTCGCGGTGCCGGGCAGGTCGTGGCCCGGGACGTCCAGGCGCCGGTCCGCCGACGCCCCGACCGCGTAGAGCACCGCGTGGTGCCGGCGGAGGAGCTCCTCGTGCGTGACGTCCCGCCCGACCTGCGTGCCGTGGACGAAGCGCACCCCGTCCTGCGCCGCGATGCGGTCGAACAGGTCGGTGACCTGGCGGGTCTTCACGTGGTCGGGGGCGACGCCGGCGCGCGCCAGCCCGTACGGGGTGGGCAGCCGCTCGTACATCGTGACCCGCGCGCCCGGGACGGTCAGCAGCTCGTCCGCCGCGTACATCGCGGCCGGCCCGGTCCCGACGATCGCCACGTCGAGCGGCTCGCGGCCCGCGGGCACGATGAGCGGCGGGACGTGCGGCGCCAGCAGCGGCCGCACCCGGCCGTCCCGGTAGAACGCCGCGTTGATCGGCACGAACGGCTCCTGCGACTCCGGCAGCCGGTCGTGCGGGACGATCGCGTCCACCGGGCACGCGGTCACGCACGCGCCGCAGTCGACGCAGGCGACCGGGTCGATGTAGAGCATGTCGGACGTGAGGAAGTCCGGCTCGTCCGGGGTGGGATGGATGCAGTTGACCGGGCATGCGTAGACGCAGGAGGCGTCGCCGCAGCAGGACTGCGTGACCACGTGGGGCATGGCTGGGGGCGTTTCCTAACGGGTCAGGCGGCGTGGGCCTGGCGGTGCGGCTCGCCGCGGTACCGGGACGGCTTGCCGTCGATGTGGCACAGCTCCCAGACCTTCCGGGCGGCCGGGTTCATGAGGCCGAGCTCCTCGGCGAGCATCCGCACGTCGCCGAAGTAGCCGCGCAGGATCGCCTTGGACTCCTCGCGCTGCCAGAACGCCTCCCGCATCACCTTGCGCGGGATGCCGAACTCCTTGGCGAACTGACGCGGCGGCGTCATGATCGCGCCGGCCAGCCAGCGCATGATCAGCGGGTAGGCGATCGAGGTGATGCCCTTGCCGGCCTTGGTCTGCTTGGCGACGTGCTCGTTGAGGAAGCGGTGCGCGAACGAGATGTGCCGCGCCTCCTCGGCGATGTGGATCTCCATCGTGCGCAGCAGCGCGGGCGGGCGGGCGGCGCCGTCCCGGATGACGTCCTTCTGGAAGTGGTCGATGGGCTCCTCGCCGGCGAGGATGCCGATGAAGAAGATCACCGGCGCGTAGGCGGCCAGGTGCCAGAGCGAGGAGGTCGCCCGGTAGGGCGTCTTCATGCCCGGGACGTCCACGCCGGTCCGGTTCACCAGCTCCTGGAACATCTGGATGTGGTTGCACTCCTCCGACATCTCGTGGAGGCAGTACCGGAACTCCGGGGAGCCGTTCGGCAGCTTCATCGCGTACTGCATCATCCCGCGGATGAGCACGCTCTCGAAGCTCAGCCCGACCTTCTGCATGTTGGCGGTGCGCCACAGCCCGATCGCGATCTTCTTGTCGTCCGGCTGGGCCTTGTACCAGGGGTGCGCGCCGAGCGGGTCGCAGTCGGGCAGCGTCCACCGCGGGTCGGAGGCGTCGATCGCGAAGTCCGCGGAGTCCCAGTCGATGTCCAGGTAGGGGTCGAACCGGCGGTGCACCGATCCGTTCGAGAGGGTCCGCAGGAACTCGCGGTACTCGGTCACCTGCGCCATCGGGGACCTCCTAGATCGTTTACACTTCCTATAGGAACTGTAAACAGTGCTCGCTTACCGGGTCAATGGGCCGGGAGTGTGGGCCGGGCCATAGAAGGGCCATAGAATCGGGCTCATGCCGAGGCAGGACGGGGACACGCACGCCCGCATCCTCGACGCCGCCGCCGCGTGCCTGACCGAGGGCGGGTTCACCTCCACCCGGCTGCTGTCGGCGATCGCGCGCCGCGCCGGGCTGTCGCGCCCGACGCTGTACAAGTACGGCGGCACCCTCGACGAGATCAAGGACGCGCTCATCGAGCGCGAGCTCACCGGCTACCTCGCCGAGGCCGCGCCGATCATCGACGCCGCCCGCTGGGACGCCGACTACGTCGCCGAACTGCTGGCCTTCCTCGTCGGCCGGGCCCGCCGGCACCCGCTGCTGTCCGCGGCCGTCCGGGACGTCCCCGACATGGTGCTGCCGTGGTTCACGATCCGCGCCGACCTCACCGTCGCCCGCGTCACGGCCCTCGCCGCGCCGGTCGTCCAGGAGAAGATCGACCGGGGCGAGTTCCCGCCCGTGGACGTGCCGGTCCTCATCGACGCGCTGACCCGCATCGTGCTGTCGCTGGTGTTCGTGAACAGCCCCGGCGTCGACGCCGACGACCCGGACGACCTGCGGCGCTACCTGCGGACCGTCACCGGGTTCATCATGCTGCTGCCGGCGCCCGGAGCGGGCGCCGCCGCGGCGCCGTCCGCCCGCTGAGCCCCGCCCGCCGGCTCGACGACGTCGAGCGGCTGCGCGGTGATCACGGGCTGCGCGGCGGCCGCGACCGCGGTGGCGGCGCGGACGAACGCGGCGACGGCCGGTGACCGGCAGTCCTGCGGCCACGCGACGACGAACTCCGCCGGCGGAAGGTCGGTGACGGCGCGGTAGGCGATGCCCGGGCGAACGTGCCGCCGCGCGATCGACACCGGCACGAACCAGATGACGCCGCCCAGCTCGACCAGGCTGAACAGCTCCATCAGGTCCCGGACGGGACGCCGGCTCCCGGCGAACGACCCGCGCGCGGCGGGCGGCGGCACCGGGGTGCCGGCGTGCTGCGGGCCCGGCGGCGGGCCGCCCTCCTCCGCGGGTCGCCCGTCGGGCAGGACGCGTCCGGCGAGGTCGGCCAGGGTCAGCGACGGCCGGGCGGCGAGCGGGTCGGACGCGGCCAGCGCGACCAGCCGGGGCTCGGTCAGCAGCGGCTCGACGTCCAGGCCGCGGGGGTCGGTCAGCTCGGGGACGACCGCGACGTCCGCACCGCCGTCGCGCAGCGCGGCCTCCTGCTCCCCCCGGCCGCCCAGCACCAGCTCCACCGGGATCGCCGCGTCCTCGCGCCGGTAGGCGGCGAGGAACCGCGGCAGCAGCCCGGCGTCGAAGTCGGCCTTGAGCGCGAGCCGCAGCTCCGGCACGGGCCGTCCCGCGTGGGCGGCCCGGCGGGCGGCGGCGGTGATCGCCTCCAGCGCGGTCCGCGCGTCGCGGAGCAGCACCTCCCCGGCGGCGGTCAGCGCGACCTGGCGGGTGGTGCGCTCGAACAGCCGCACGCCGAGCCCCCGCTCCAGCTCGCGGATCGCCCGCGACAGCGGCGGCTGCGCCATGCCCAGCCGCTCGGCGGCCCGCCCGAAGTTCAGCTCCTCGGCGACGGCCACGAAGTACCGGAGCTGCCGCGACTCCAGGTCATTCATATCCCCAGGGTATCAATGCGGACCCGATCGATCCTTCAGCCTCGCGGCGGCGACGGCTTGACTCGTCGGTACCGGCGCCGTTCCGGCGCCTCCCACCGCACCGCCTTCTTTGGAGACTTCGATGATCGTCATCACCACGCCCACCGGCAACATCGGCCGGCGCGTCGTCGACGGCGTGCTCGCCGCCGGGGCACCGGCCCGCCTGATCGTCCGCGACGCGTCCAAGCTGCCGGCCGGGGTGCGCGACCGCGCCGAGGTGGTCGAGGGCTCGCACGGCGACCCCGACGTCGTGGCCAAGGCGTTCGCCGGCGCCGACACCGTCTTCTGGCTCGCCCCGCCGAACCGCCGGGCCGAGAGCCTCGACGACATCTACTCCCGCTTCGCGCGGCCGGCCTGCGAGGCGTTCGAGAGGCAGGGCGTCCAGCGGGTCGTCGCCGTCTCCGCCCTCGGCCGCGGCGTCCTGCCCGACGCCGGCCACATCACGGCGACCCTGGCGATGGACGACCTCATCGCGGGCACCGGCGTGCACTTCCGGGCGCTGACGCTGCCGACCTTCATGGACAACATGCTCGGCCAGGTCGCGGGCATCCGGGACCAGGGCGTGTTCTTCTCGGCGATCTCCGGCGACCGCAAGATGCCGACGTGCGCGTGCCGCGACATCGCCGCCGCCGCGGTGAAGCTGCTGCTCGACCCGTCGTGGACCGGGCGCGGCGACGTGCCGGTGCTCGGCCCGGAGGACCTGTCGAACGACGACATGGCGCGGATCATGTCCGAGGTCCTGGGCCGGCCCGTCCGCCATCAGCAGGTCTCCGCCGAGGCGTTCAAGGAGAGCATGCTCGCGCGCGGGGTGTCCGAGGCGAACGCCCAGGGGCTGGTCGAGATGGCCGTGGCCAAGGAGAACGGCCTCGACAACGCCGAGCCGCGCACCCTCGAGGCCACCTCGCCCACCACCTTCCGCGCATGGTGCGAGGAGGAACTGAAGCCCGCCTTCCTCGCCTAGCCGCGACCGCGAGCGCACGCCGGGACGGGACGGGCCGTCAGGAGACCCGCGCCATCCGGCGGCGGGCCGCCCGGCCCATCCGCTCGGTCGGACCGGCGTGCGCGCCCTCGCCCTTGCGGGCCGGCGCGCCCGCCGGCGGCACCCGGACCTCGATGCGCCCGTCCTGCACCCGCGTCTCGAAGCGCGGCTCCGGCGTGCTGGCGGGGCCGCGCACGATGCCGCCGTCGGAGAACCGGAAGGTGCTGCCGTGCCACGGGCAGGTGACGCAGCCGTCCGCGATCGTCCCCTCGCCCAGCGGCCCGCCCATGTGGCTGCACGTGGCGGCCAGCGCGAACACCTGGCGGTCCGTCCGGTAGAGCAGGACCGGGACGCCGTCGGCGTGCACCGTGCGGTGCTCGCCGTCGGCCAGGTCGCTCTCGCTCAGCACCGGCGTCCAGTCCTGCGGGCCGTGCTGGAAGGCGGTGTGGTTGACGTTGACGCCCCGGACGAACGACAGGTGGCCGCCGAGGTAGGCGCTGGCCGCCAGCACGCCGAACCCGGCGAGCCCGAGGGCCTTGCCGGCGCGGCGGTCGCCGCGCAGGCGCACGGCGAGGGACGCCGCATACAGCGTCAGCGCGGTGCTGTTGGCCACGGCGTGGACCAGGCCCACCCGCCGGTCCGCGCCGACCGTGTCGGACCAGTCGTTCAGGCCGGACAGGGCGGTCGGCACCGCGGCGGCGATCCCGGCCTTCACCAGCAGGTCGGCGGCGGGCTCGGCCTCGGGTCCGCCGGCCGCGTCCAGCAGCGTGGACATGCTCCACGCGCCGATGGCGACGTCGGTCAGCGCCGGGTGCAGGGGATGGCCGAGGTTGGTCCCGCTCAAGAAGTTGCGGACCAGGCGCGGCCGCACCATGCGCTGGGCGGCCGCGCTCACCGGCCCGGCGACCTTGTCCAGCGCCTTCGCCCGTTCCAGCCGGCGCACCATCCTGTGCGGCATGCTCATCAGTGCCTCCCCCAAGGCTCAGAGAACGGTCACGTCCCGTACCCGGACGACCGCGTTCGTCCGCTCTCTATCCCGCCAGTGACCTGCAAAACCGCCGGGGCGCGGGAGCGCGTGCGGGCGCCCGCCGCCGGGCGGGCGCCCGCACCCGGCTCAGGATCCCGCCGCCTCCTCGCGCGGGGCCCGGTCGTTGCCCATCGTCAGGTAGACGAGCACGATGCCGATGTAGGTGCACAGGCGCACCGCGTCGGGGATCCCGTTCCAGGTGTCGTTCATCCACATGCCGAACCACTCGCCGGCCACGGCCTGAAAGCCGAAGAACCACAGGAACAGGCCGATCGTGCAGCCGGCCAGGCCCCACCGCTTGGCCTTGCGGTACGCGGCGTCGGACGCGCGCAGCGTGCGGGCCTGCCGCCACGCCGACGCCAGGCAGGTCACCATGATCGCCGTCTCGGTGAGGATGACGCCGACATAGGCGACGTGGTGGAACCACTTCCACGAGACCGCGCGGTAGTTGATGTTGCTGACGTCGTGCAGCGCGGGCTTCTGCGCGTCCATCGAGAACACGTGCGAGACGAAGTTGAAGTTCGTCCAGTAGTCGGTCACGTTGCCGAACACCACGAACAGGGCGAAACCGCCGACGGTGAACGTGAGCAGCGCCTTGCTGGCACGGATGAACCACGTCGTGTCGAAGCGCTCGACGGCGGGTGAGGGTACAGCGGGTGACGGAGAGGCCATCGGACTCGTCCTTGCTCTATCGGGGACTGTGCGGTGGCCCCGCGAGCGAGCGCAAGTACACGTCCTCGGGGCCTGGTGCCGCCCGACCTTGCGTACGGTTCCCCGGCGGGACGACCGTGACGGGCGCGGTCCACTGGCTCCGTCGCCGGCTGCGACGTCACGGGCCCCGTTGGCCTGAGGTGTGACCTGCGCTTCCATGGTACGGGATTCCGCGGTGACGCCGGACACAGCGCGGGCGCCCGCCCGCCGTCCCGTCAGGGCCGGTGCGGGCGGACGACGCGTACGAACCGCACGTCCAGGTCGTCGCCGGCGCCCGTGGCGAGGCGGAAGTCGGTGCCGCCGCGCAGCCGGCCGGCGAAGACCGGGCGCCGCAGCCGCACCGTCGCGGTCTTCCACGCCCCGTCGCCCGAGCGTCGCACGCGCGGCGACCGCCCGCCCTCGTACTCGATCCACCACGAGCCGCGTCCCGCGTCCCGGTAGGTCACCTTGACCTCCAGGGGACGCCTGTCACCGCGCGACCGGAACCGCTCGTCCACGTCGAAGTACATCGAGGTCTGCCCGTGCGCGCGGTCGGTGCGCAGCCCCTCGTAGGCGGTGCCGTTCTCCTTGGAGAAGACGTTGCGGTGGACGTCGGCGGTGGAGCGGCGCGGAGTGCCGTCCGGCCGGACGTCGCGCTGGACGAGCCAGCGTTCGAGGTTGCGCACCCACGGCCGCGTCCGCCAGGCGCGGTTCCCGGTGAAGGGACCGGTCTCGTCCTTCCAGTAGGTGTCCTCGGCGTCGCGCAGCGCCGCCCAGGCGTCCGGGGAGTCGGACGCCGTCTTGCCGAGGCTCAGCCGCACCCACCGCCACTGGGCCGGGTACTGCTTCATATAGGACGGGCCCGGCACGACGTACATCCAGTTCATCCGCAGTTGCAGCGCCTTCAGGTTCGCTTGGCGGACGGCGTAGTACGGGTCGCCGGTGGTGTAGCCGCAGTCGTTGAAGCATTCGTTCTCGGTGGCGACCACGTGCCGTCCGTCGTGGACGGGCAGGCGTTCGTTCACCGTCATGTGCCCGTCGGGCTCGATGCGGCTCCCATAGGAGGGCGCCTCGCCGAGGTGGTAGTTGAACTCCTCGGTGATGCCGGTCCGGATGCTCAGGCCCGCGTCGACGGCCTGCTTGGCGAACAGGTCCGTCCTGCTCCCCCACGGACCCCAGGGATAGTCCTCGCCCGTGAACACCAGCTTGGTGCGGTAGGGCCCGAAGAGTGCGGCGAGGTCGCGCCAGGCGTGCGAGTACCAGGACCGGTACTCGTCGAAGGTCAGCCCTTCTTTTGCGGCGGCGCTGATGATGTCGTAGTCGTACTCCGCCCAGGTGAAGGCGCCCGGGACGTAGACGAACCGGAGCCGCGGGTCGGCGCGCAGGCCGGAGTCGACGAACAGCTTCTTGTAGAGGCCGAGCAGCCGCCCCCATACGCACCCGTTCCAGATGGGCAGATGGCTTTGGCCCTCGTAGTCGGGGCCGATCGGCTTCACGCCGCACTCCTCGGCCACCCACTTCGGCGCCCAGGACGTGCCGCTGCCGAACACGCGCATCCAGAACGGCCGCTTCTGCGCGAGCTGCTCACGCAGCGGGCGGAAGGCCATGTCCTCGGCGGTTCCGGTGGTGTCGTCGCGCAGCCCGCCGGGCCCGTCCGGCTGGAGCTGCCGCCAGGTAAGGTCGAGTCCTCGCAGGTCGACGTGGTCGTCCGGCGAGGATTGCTCGGAGAAGAACCCGCTGTTGGACGAGGGCCGGACCCAGCCGGGCAGCGTCCAGTCGTCCCCCGGCCGGATCCGCACGCTTCCCGTCACCGCGCCCGCAGACACCGCACCGGCCAGGGCGAACAGGACGAGCAGGACCGCGAGAAGCGCCGCCGGCCGCCTCATGCCGGCCCCGGCTCGCCCGCGGGCAGGGACGGCTCGCTCAGTCGCTCCATCAACCTCTCCCGTTCCTGACCGTTCTCGATCGAAAGCCTCACCAAGCATCTATAAACGAGCACATGATCTCAAGGCGTGCCGGACGGCGGGAACGCCCGCGGGCGGCGGGGACGTCGCAAGGTTCGCGCGGCCTGGGATCTCTTGCCGGATGAGCGATTGTGTTCTAAAGTGCCGCGCATCCTGCACAATCGAGCACGAGTATCTGGAGGCGATCATGAGGCAGCCGAGCGGTCGCCGGATCACCGCGCTGGTCACCGGGGCCGCCTTGGTGGCGGCCCTCTCCTCGGCCTGCGGCTCGGGCGGTGGCGACGCGAAGAAGATCACGTTCTGGCACGGGTACACCGACGTCCAGTCCGACGCGATCACCAAGCTGGTCGGCGAGTGGAACGGCGCCCATCCCGACCAGAAGGTCGACCCCGTCTTCAGCAACAACGACAACACGCTGCAGAAGACCCTCGCGTCCTTCGTGTCCGGCAAGGCGCCGTCGGTCGCCTACCAGTACGGCTCGTCGATCACCGCGCTGACCGGGCGCCACCAGACCCAGGATCTCACCTCGCTGGTCAAGGGCAGCCCGGACGTCGACTGGAACGACTTCTTCCCCGCGGCCCGGCAGGGCGGCACCGTGGACGGCAAGATCTACGGGCTCCCCGCGCTGGTCGACAACCTCGGCCTCGTCTACAACAAGAAGATGTTCGACGCCGCCGGGCTGAAGTACCCGACGCCCGACTGGACGTGGGACGACTTCCGGAACGCGGCGAAGAAGCTGTCGGGGAACAACAAGTACGGCTGGGCCTACGTCAACGACGGGACCGAGGACACCGTCTGGCGCTTCCTCGCCCTGCTCTGGCAGGCCGGCGGCGACCTCCTCGACTCCGGGAACAAGAAGGCCGCGTTCGACTCGCCGGCCGGGCAGCAGGCCATGCAGCTGCTGCGCGACATGGCCGTCACCGACAAGTCGGTCTACCTCGACACCGGCGACCAGCAGTACCTCAACCTGTTCAACTCCGGGCGGGTCGGCATGCTGTGGACCGGCCCGTGGGACCTGGGGCAGATCAACAAGGACGTCTCCTACGGCGTCCAGTACCTGCCCGGCAAGGCCACCCACGCGACGATCTCCGGCCCCGACTACTACATGCTCTTCGACAAGAAGGCGCAGAAGACCGCCTGGGCGTTCCTGAAGTGGCTGACCTCGCCGCAGGTCCACCTGCGGTACGCCACGCAGACCGGTGACCTGCCGCTGCGCGCGTCCGAGGAGAAGCTGCCCGGCTACAAGGACTACCTGGCCAAGTACCCCGGCAACAAGGTGTTCATCGACAACCTCAGCAAGAACGTCACCAAGGCCCGCCCGAACATCAAGCAGTACCCGCAGATCTCGCAGGTGCTCGGCCAGGCGGTGCAGGGCGTGCTGCTCGGCAAGAAGCAGCCGCAGGCCGCGCTCGCCGACGCCGCCAAGCAGGTCGACGACATCCTGGCGGGCTCCTGATGGCGTCCACCGCGCTGCCCGCGCGCACCGCGAAGGGCCGGCGGCCCCGCCGGTCGCGGTTGCGGCTGCGCGACCACCTGGCCGGCTGGGGGTTCGTGTCCCCGGCGATCCTGCTGATCGGGATCTTCGGCATGCTGCCGGTGCTGTGGTCGTTCTGGCTGTCGTTCCAGGACACCGACCTCACCTCCCCCGGCACGTTCGCGGGCGGCGCCAAGTACGCCGAGCTGGTCAAGGACCCGCTGATGTGGCAGGCCGCGAAGCGGTCGGCGATCTACACGGTGCTGTTCGTGCCGCTGACGATGGTGCTCGCGCTGCCGATCGCGGTGCTGCTCAACCAGCGGATCCGCGGGATCACGCTGTACCGGATGGCGGTGTTCGTCCCGCTGGTGACCTCCACCGTCGCGACCGGCATCATCTTCAACTGGATGCTGAACCCGCAGTTCGGCCCGGTCAACGCGGTGCTGACCAAGGCGGGGCTGCCCGCGCAGGGCTTCTTCCAGGACCCGAACGAGGCGCTGTTCGCGCTGGTCGCGATGACGGTGTGGGGCTGGCTGGGCTTCGCCGTCATCATCTACCTGTCCGCGCTGCAGTCCGTCCCGAAGGACCTGATGGAGGCCGCGGCGCTGGACGGCTGCGGCCGGCTGAAGGCGTTCCGGCACGTCGAACTGCCGCTGCTGGCGCCCGCGTCCGGCTTCCTCCTCGTCTGGCTGACGATCAACTCGCTGCAGCTGTTCGACGAGGTGTACGTGACGACCAAGGGCGGGCCGCTGCGCGCCACCACCGTCATCGTCTACCACCTGTACAACAAGGCGTTCGTGGACTTCGACGGCGGCTACGCTGCCGCGGTCGGCTGCGCGCTGTTCCTGGTGATCCTGCTGGTGACCGTGGTCCAGCTCGCGATCACCCGCCGTACCTCCTTCTACGAGGGCCGATGAGCATGTCGACGATGAACCCCCAGGCCCCGCGCCGGTTCCGGCGGCCGAGCCCGCTGCACCTGATCCTGCTGCCGATCGCGCTGGTGATGGTGGCGCCGCTGCTCTGGATGGTGCTGCTGTCGATCTCCACCGAGGCGGAGACGCGGCGGTTCCCGCCCGGCCTGCCGTCGGGCATCGAGTGGCACAACTACACCGACGCGCTGCGGGACGCGCCGCTCGGGCACTGGCTCGGCAACAGCGCGATCGTGTCGGTCAGCTGCGTGATCGGGAACCTCGTGTTCTGCTCGCTGGCGGGCTACGCGTTCGCCCGCATCAGGTTCCTCGGGAGCAGGGCGCTGTTCGTCGCGGTCCTGGCGACGCTGATGGTGCCGTTCCAGATCGTCATGCTGCCGACGCTGATCATGGTCCGGGCGGCCGGGCTGACCGACACGCTCGGCGCGCTGATCGTGCCGAATCTGGCGACCGCGTTCGGGATCTTCCTGCTGCGGCAGTTCTTCATGACGGTGCCGCAGGAGCTGGAGGAGGCCGCGCGGATCGACGGCGCGAGCCGGCTGCGGATCCTGTTCCAGGTGATGCTGCCGCTGATGCGCCCGACGCTGGCGACGCTCGCGGTGCTGACGTTCCTGCAGACGTGGAACGACTTCCTGTGGCCGCTGATCGCGGTGCAGAGCCCGGAGCACATGACCGTCCAGCTGGGCCTGCAGACCTTCCAGGGCGCGCACACCACGAACTGGCCGCGGCTGATGGCCGGCACGGTGATCAGCCAGCTGCCGGTGTTCGTGCTGTTCTTCGTCGCGCAGCGGTTCTTCGTGCGGTCGGTGGCGACCGCGGGGCTGAAGTAGCGGCGCGCTAGGCGGGCGGGGTGGCCGGGCCTCAGGCCACGGTCACCTCGACGCCCGCCGCCCGGATCCGGTCCAGCTCGGCGCCGTCGGCGCCGGCGTCGGTGATGAGCATGTGCACCTCGCCGATCTGGGCGATCCGGGAGAACGCGCGATGCCCGATCTTGGACCCGTCGGCGAGCACCACGACCCGGCGGGTCGACCGCATCAGGCAGTGGTCGGTGCGGGCCTCGATCTCGTCGTGGGTGCTGATGCCGGCCTCCGCGTCGATCCCGTCCACGCCGAGGAAGACCAGGTCGAGGCTGATGTCGGCGAGGGTGCGGTCGGCGATCGGCCCGACCAGCTCGTAGGACTCGGGGCGGACGCCGCCGCCGGTGACGACCAGGTCGATCGCGGGGCGCACCGACAGGTCGGCGGCGATGTTGAGGGCGTTGGTGACGACCTTGAGCGCGCGGCCGGTGGACAGCAGCCGGGCCAGCTCGGTGATGGTGGTGCCGCCGTTGAAGCCGACCGAGTGCACCGAGGCGTCGACCAGCCGCACCGCGGCCTGCGCGATGCGGCGCTTCTCCTCCTGGCTGCGGCCGCCGCGGTAGCGCATCGGCAGCTCGTAGATGACCTCGGCCGCCATCGCGCCGCCGTGCGTGCGCTTGAGGAGCTGCTGCTCCTCGAGCACCTGCAGGTCGCGGCGGATCGAGGCGGGCGAGGCCTGCAGCTCGGCCGACAGGTCGACGACGCTCACCGAGCCGTGCTCGGCGAGCCGTTCGAGGATGAGGGGGAGACGGTCCTGCTGACGCATCCGCTCATTATAGAGTACGAGAGATGCGCGAAAGTAGTCGTTTCGGCCGGAAATAATCACGCAATTTGCGCGAGTGCTTCGTCGCGCGAGGGCTGGGCCGCGGTGCCGCCGACGGCGCGCGTGGACAGCGCCCCGCACACCGCGCCCAGCGCGAGCGCGTGGGCGAGGTCACCGCGGTCGAGCCAGCCCGCGAGGAAGCCGGCGTCGAAGCTGTCGCCCGCGCCGACGGTGTCGGCGGGGTCGGTGCGCGGCGCCCCGGCGTGCACCGTCTCGCCGTCCTTCAGCGCCACGGCGCCCTGGCCGCCGCGCTTGACGACCGGGACGCACCCGGCGCCCGCCAGCGCGTCCAGCGCCTCGGGGAGCGCGGCCCGGCCGCTCAGCGACAGCGCCTCGGCCTCGTTGGGCAGCAGGAACGTGCACTCGGCGAGCAGCCCGGGCGCGAACTCCCAGCGCCCGGACGGGTCGTCGTTGGTGTCCAGCGACGTCGTCGCCCCGGCGGCCCGGTGGCCGCGCAGGAGCGCGGGCAGCGCCTCGGCGAGGCGCGGCTGGAGGAAGTAGGACGCGGCGTGCACGTGCCGCGCCGTGACGTCCGGGACGTGCTCGGGCCCGAACTCGGCCAGGCACCCGGCCGCGGTGAGGATCGCCCGGTCGCCGCCGGGCCGGTTCAGGCACACGGTGAGCGCGGTCGGCAGCGTGTCGTGCCGGACGACGCGGGACACATCGACGCCGGCGCCGCTCAGCGCGTCGAGGACGAAGTCGCCGGCGGCGTCCCGGCCGACCAGCCCCGCGAACGCGGTGGCCAGGCCGAGCCGGGCGGCGCCGTGCGCGGCGATCGCCGCGGACCCGCCGAGCGCGAGCACGCCGCCCCCGACCAGCGTCTCCGCCTGGCCGTACGGCGGGGCGTCGGGGGCGCCGTGCACGAGGACGTCGGGGTTGGCGTCCCCGACGACCAGCAGGTCCAGCATCACTTCCTCCGCAGCGCGGCGGGCAGCGCGTCGCCGTGCGCGGCCGTGAGCGCATCGCACAGCTCGTCGATGCGCTCGACGGGCAGCGCCGCGGCGGTCGCCGGGTCGCACATCGCGGCGTGCCGGACGTGCGCCGGGTCGCCCTCGACGGCGGCGGCCACGGTCAGCTCCACGACGTTGAGGAAGCTGCGGTTCAGCGCCGCGAGCTGCGGCGGCAGCGCGCCGACGTGGTGCGGGTGCACGCCCGTCCGGTCGAGCGTCGCGGGGACCTCGACGCCCGCGCCCATCGGCAGGTTGGTGATCAGGCCGGTGTTGGCGGTGGTCACCTGGATGGTGCGGCGCTCGCCGGTGGCGAGGCTGTGGATCACCTGCGGCGCGTACTCGGTGGCGTCCTCGTCCTCGCGCGGCGCCGGGTACTCGCCGCGCGCCAGGCAGTCGCGGACCCGCGCGTACTCGGCGAGGTTGCCCTCGCTGATCTTCACGTACTCGCCGACCGGGATGCGCAGCCGCTCGATCTCCGCCGCGTCCTTGAGGTACCAGGGGACGTACTCGGACGAGTGCTCGCTGGTCTCCGTCGGGTAGCGGCCGAGGCGCCGGTACATGTCGACGCGCACCCGCCGCCGCAGCTCGGGGTCGGCCTCGATGGCGGCGTCCAGCGCCGGGTAGAGGTCGCGGCCCTGATGCTCCCACTTGAGCACCCACGCCTGGTGATTGACGCCCGCCGAGTGGAAGTCGACCTCCTCGTACGGGACGCCGACCAGCTCCGACAGGTCCCGGACGGTCCAGTACACCGAGTGGCACAGGCCGGCGGCCTTCACCTTCGGCGCGACCGTGGCGAGGTACTGCAGGTTCATCGCCATCGGGTTGGTGTAGTTCAGCAGCCAGGCGTCCGGGCAGACGGCCTGGATGTCGGCCGCGAGCCCTTCCAGCAGCGGGAACGTGCGCAGCGCGCGGAAGATGCCGCCGATGCCGAGGGTGTCGCCGATCGTCTGCCGGACGCCGAACTCCGCGGCGACCTCGAAGTCCTTCACCGTCGCGGGGTGCCCGCCGACCGCGACCATGTTCACGACCACGTCGGCGCCGTCCAGTGCGCGGCGCCGGTCCAGCGACGCGGTGATGACGGGCGCGGCGCCGTGCTCCTTCGCGGTGAGCCTCGCCAGGCCCTCGGCGACCTCCAGCCGCTCGGGGTCGATGTCGTGCAGCGCGAGCCGGACGCCGCCGAGCTCGGGGTAGGAGAAGATGTCGCGCAGCAGCTGGCGGGTGAACTCGACCGAGCCGGCGCCGACGAAGGCGATGTTCAGCATGCAAGTGATCCAATGTTCTCGGCGGAACGGGGCGCGATGACCTCCAGCAGGTGCGCGACCCGCTCCCGCATGGCGTCGCGGGCGGGCGCGAGGTAGCGGCGCGGGTCGACGCCCCGGTCCAGGTTCGCGCGGACCGCCCCGGTGAAGGCGATGTTGAGGGCCGTGCCGATGTTGATCTTTGTCATTCCCTGACCGACCGCGCGGCGCAGCTCGTCGTCGGCGACCCCGGACGAGCCGTGCAGCACCAGCGGGACCGGCACCGCGTCGCGCAGCCGCGCGATCAGGTCGTGGTCGAGGACGGCGGTCCGCTCGGTCATGGCGTGCGAGCTGCCGACGGCGACCGCGAGGGCGTCGACGCCGGTGGCGGCGACGAACGCGGCGGCCTCGCCGGGGTCGGTGCGGACGCCGGGGGCGTGCGCGCCGTCCTTGCCGCCGACCTCGCCGAGTTCCGCCTCCAGCCAGAGGCCGCGCTCGTGCGCCCAGGCGGCGGCGGCCGCGGTGCGGGCCACGTTCTCGTCGTAGTCGTGCTCGGACCCGTCGTACATCACCGAGCCGAACCCGTGGTCGGCGGCCTGGTGCATCAGGTCCTCGTCGGTCACGTGGTCCAGGTGCAGCGCGACGCGCGCCGCCGAGCCCTCGGCGACCGCGCGGGTCGCGGCGGCGATGGGGCCGAGCCGGCCGCCGTGGAAGCGCACCGCGTTCTGGCTGATCTGGCAGATGACCGGGCGCCCGGTCTCCTCGGCCGCCGCGACGATCGCCTCGGCGTGCTCCAGCGTGATCACGTTGAACGCGGCGACGCCTTCGCCGGGCCGCACCAGCTCGGCCGTGTTCACCAGGGGCATGATGTCTCCCTCACCTTCGTGGCCCGGCGGTGCCGCCGGAGGACGTCGGGGTCGAACTCGCCGGCGGCGGGCGCCGCGACGGCCGCGGCCGACAGCGCGACGGCCTCGCCGAGCGCCTCCGGCCAGGGCGTCCGGTCGCGCAGCGCCACCGCCAGTGCCGCCGCCGCCGCGTCGCCGGCGCCCGTCGGGTTGCCGGCGACGACCTCGTGCGGGACGGCCTCGAAGCAGCCGCCGGGGGTGACGGCGAGCATGCCGTCGGCGCCGCGCGAGACGACGAGCGCGCCGCCCTCCCCGAGAGCGGCGCGGTCCAGTCCCGCCGCCGCCATCTCGGCCGCGTTCGGTTTGAGCAGGTCGGGACGGGCCTCGGCGGCGGCGCGAAGCGCGGGGCCGCCCGCGTCCACCAGCACCCGGGCGCCCGCGTCCCGGGCCAGCCGGGTGAGGACGGCGTAGGCGTCCTCCGGCAGACCGGGAGGCAGGCTGCCGGACAGCACCGCCACCGACGCCCCGGCCGCGAGCGCGGCGAACGACTCCTGGAACGCCGCCCACTCGTCCGGGGCGACGTCCGGGCCCGCCTCGTTGAAGATCGTCGCGTCGGTGTCCACGACCGTGACGGTCCGCCGCGTCTCCCCCGCGATGGGGGCGAAGTCGTGCGGGACGTCCAGCGCGCCCGTCACCAGGGCCCCGGTCGCGCCGCCCGCCAGGCCCGTCGCCAGCGTCCCCGCGCCGAGGGCGTGCAGGACGCGGGCGACGTTCAGCCCCTTGCCGCCGGGCCGCTGCAGCACCGACGCGACGCGGTGCGAGCCGTGCGGCGTCAGCCTGGGGACCCGGTAGGTCACGTCCCAGGCGGGATTGAGGGTGACCGTGAGGATCATCAGGACAGGATGATCGAGCGGGTCAGGTTGCGCGGCTTGTCCGGGTCCAGGCCCTTGGACCCGGCCAGCGCCACCGCGAGCCGCTGCGCCCGCACCAGGTCCGCCATCGCGTCCGTCCCGGACGCCTCGACCAGCGCGCCGGTCGCGGCGACCTGCTCGGGCAGGCCCTCCGGCGGCGTCCCGAAGAACCAGGTCAGGCTGTGCTCGTCGGTGACGCTGATCGGGCCGTGCCGGTACTCCATCGCCGGGTAGGACTCGGTCCACGCGCCGGCGGCCTCGCGGACCTTCAGCGCCGCCTCGTTGGCGATGCCGTTCGTCCAGCCGGCGCCGAGGAAGGTGAACTGGCGGCGCTCGACGGCGCCCTCGGGCAGCGGCGCCTCGACCGCGGCGCGGCACTGCTCGACCAGGTCCGCGGGCAGCAGGCCGAGGTGCGCGCGCAGCAGCGCGAGCACGCTCGTGGCGAACCGCGTCTGCACGACGGAGCGCTCGTCGGCGAAGTCGAGCACGACGCGGGAGCCGGCGAGGTCCATGATCGGCGTGCGCGGGTCCCCGATCAGCGCGGTGGTGGGCAGGTCCGTCCTGCGCAGCAGGTCCAGGACCTCCGTCGTGGTGCCGGAGCGGCAGATCGCCACCACCCGGTCGTAGCGGCGCCCGTGCGGGAACTCCGACGCCGGGAACGGGTCGGTCTCCCCCGCGCCGGCCGCCTCCCGCAGCGCCGCGTAGGCCTGCGCGATGAACAGCGAGGTGCCGCACCCGACGACCGCGACGCGCTCGCCGCGCGCGGGAAGCCCGTCCACCCCGTCCGCCATCTCGGCGGCGCGCTCCCAGCAGCCCGGCTGCGACGCGATCTCCTCAAGAACGAACGACACCGAGGCTCCTAATTGCTCGTTTGTGCGCCTTATGCGCCAGTAACGTACAAGAGTGCGCAGATGTCGGCAAGTAGTGCGCCAAGAGCCCTGCTCCGGCGGGGGCCTCGACCGCGCCGGGAACCGGCGCCCGCGCGGCGATGAGTTCGGAGCGGCCCGCTGGTCTGCCTTCACGACAGACCAGCACCGACCAGCACAGGAGGGAACCGCCATGAGCGACACCACCACCGCCGGGACCGTCACCAAGGTCGCGAACGTGATCATCCCGGTCCGGGACCAGGACCGGGCGCTGGAGTTCTACTGCGGGACGCTCGGCCTCGACAAGCGCGTCGACCAGCCCTTCGGCGGCGGCTACCGCTGGGTCGAGGTCGCGCCCGCCGGGGCCGAGACGCCGATCGCGCTCTGCCCGCCGCCCGAGGGCGTCGAGGCGGGCGGCCGGGACACCGGCATCGCCCTGTCCAGCGGCGACGTGGACGCCTGCCACGCGCGGCTGAAGGCGGCCGGGGTGGACGTCGACGCCGAGGTGAGCCGCATGGGCGGGCCGGTCCCGCCGATGTTCTGGTTCCGCGACCCCGAGGGCAACACCCTGATGGTCGTCGAGGAGGACTGAGGCGGCCGGGCGCCGGGCCGCCGGGCCGCCCGTCAGCCCGAGACGGACGGGCGGCCGTTCTCCAGGTGCCCCATGAGGCGGCGCCGGAACACCTCGTCCTGGACGGCGCGGACCTCCACGTCGTACCAGCCGTCCTCGGTGGCCCAGTCGATCGTCGCGCTCTTGCCCGCGGCCACCGTCGCCTTGCGGGCGGCCTTGCCGTAGGCGAGCGCGGTGAGCGTGAACGTGACGGGCTCCGTGCCCCGGTTCCGCACAGTGATCTGGATGTGGCCGGCGTCGCCGGCGCCGCGCGACGCCACGTCCGCGTGGGCCGCCGCACCGGACGCCGAGCCCGCGAACTCGCGCCGGAACCCGTTCGGGCCGATCAGCGTGAGCCGGTACCGGCCGTTCTTCACCGCCACGCGCTCGACCTTGCGTCCCGCCACGTCGAAGTGGCGCGGCGCGCCGAACTCCCCCGCGTAGGGGTAGAGCGCGAGGTGCGACGCGCGGCTGCCCCGCTCGGTCATGGTGACGACGAGGGTGCCACCGTCGAGCCGCGCGGACGCCTCGGTGCGGTACGGCAGGGGGCGCGCCGGGCGCGTCCCCGGCTCCGGCACGGGGTTCTTCTGCACGACCGGCGGCAGCGCGGGCCAGCGCAGGTAGAACTTCGGCGGCGTCCCGGGCCGGGGCACGGGCGGCGGGCCGGTGGGGCGGCGGAAGTCGAACGCCGAGGTCAGGTCGCCCGCGACCGTCCGGCGCCACGCGCTGATATTGGGTTCGCGGACGCCGAGCCACCGCTCCAGGAAGCGGATGGTCGAGGTGTGGTCGAACACCTCCGAGCAGACGTGGCCTCCGGCGGTCCACGGGGACACGACCGTCATCGGCACGCGGAAGCCCAACCCGATCGGCTTGCCGTCGTAGTGCTCGTCCGCGGCGTCCGCGGGCGGCAGCGGCGGCGGCACGTGGTCGAAGTAGCCGTCGTTCTCGTCGAAGAGCAGGAACAGCGCGGTGGTCTCCCACGTGCGCCGGTCCGAGGCGATCGCGTCCAGCACCTGGTAGGTGATGCCCGCGCCCTGGATCGGGCTGCCGGACCCGGGGTGCTCGGACTCGGCGGCCGGCGCGACGATGTAGGACACCTCCGGCAGCCGTCCCGCCGCCACGTCGTCGCGGAACGCCGAGCCCAGGGTGCCGGCCGCGTTGCGCCGCAGCGCCCGCTCGAACAGGTCGCGCCCGGGCGCGGGAAGGGCGGCGACGCCCTTGTCCAGCGCGGCCAGCATGGCCGTCCTATCGCTCGCACCGGCCTTCGCGACGGCGCCGTAGAACTCGGTCAGGCTCTTGTATGACCCGGCCGGCGCGAGCGCCTTGCGCATGATCTGCTTGAACCGGGTGAGGAACTCCAGCGGGTTGTCGGTGAAGTTGTCCCACTCCTGGTACACCTTCCACGTCCGGCCCGCCTTCGACAGCCGCTCGACGTAGGCGGTCTGCGCGTAACCGGGATGGTTCGCCTCGTCGTAGGCGTCGTTCTCGACGGCGCGGTGCCCGTTCTTCTCGTAGCCGATCGTCCCGGTCCAGTGGTAGGTGCGGTTCGGGTTCGTCGGCCCGAACACCGAGCAGTGGTAGGCGTCGCAGACGGTGAACGTGTCGGCCAGCTCGTACTGGAACGGCAGGTCCTTGCGGTCGTAGTGGACCATCGTCGGCATGAGCTTGGCCGCGATCCAGCCGTCGTGCCAGCCGCCGCCGCGGGCCTTCTGGCCGCTGTCCCAGCCGTGGTCGAGGCCCGCGATGTAGTTGACGTCCGTCAGCGGCCCGTGCCCGATCGCGTCGCGGGCGAGGAACGGCTTGACGCGCCGCAGCAGGCCCTGCTGCTCGAAGACCGGGTGCCCGTCGCGCAGCTCGATCGCGTTGCGGTCGCCGAACCCGCGCACGCCGCGCAGCGTCCCGAAGTAGTGGTCGAAGCCGCGGTTCTCCTGCATCAGGAAGACGACGTGCTCGATCGACCGGAGCCCGCCGGGCTTCACCGGCTGCGCCAGCGCGGCGTGCACCGACGGCGGCAGCAGCGAGGCGACCGCGGCGCCGCCGGCGACGCCGGCGCCGGAGGCGAGGAACGAGCGGCGGGAGGGACCTTCGCGGCGAGGGCTCATGCCCGCAAAGCGTGCGCCGCGCGGGTAACGGGACGACCGCGATCACGCGTCCGCCCGGTAACGAACATGAAAGACATTCATGTGACCGGGAGGCGGCTCGCCCGGGGCGGGCGTTTACCGGACCGAACGGGTTTCGTATGTTGAGCCTGCAACGAAGCACGGCCAGTTCACTGCCGGAGGAAGCCCGTGGACCACGTCAAGCAGTTCTACATCGGCGGCCAGTGGGTCGCCCCCCGCACCGACACGACGCTCGAGGTCGTCAACCCGGCCACGGAGCAGCCGATCACCTCCATCGCGATGGGCGGCGCGGCGGACGTCGACGCCGCCGTCGCCGCGGCGAAGGAGGCGTTCGAGACCTTCTCGCTCACCACCAAGCAGGAGCGCCTCGACCTGCTCGACGCCATCATCGCCGTCTACGGCCGGCGGATGGAGGAGCTCGCCGACATCATCAGCCAGGAGATGGGCGCGCCCCTCTCGCTGGCGCGGGCCGCGCAGGCCGCCGCCGGGTTCGGCCACCTCGCCACCGCGCGCGCCGTGCTCGCCGAGTTCGAGTTCGAGAGCGCGATGGGCACCACCCTGGTCACCCGCGAGCCGGTCGGCGTCTGCGGGCTGATCACCCCGTGGAACTGGCCGCTGAACCAGATCGCCTGCAAGGTCGCCCCGGCCCTCGCCGCCGGCTGCACGATGGTGCTCAAGCCGTCGGAGGTCGCGCCGCTGAACGCCGTCCTGTTCGCCGAGATCCTCGACGAGGCGGGCGTCCCGGCGGGCGTGTTCAACCTGGTCAACGGCGACGGCCTCGGCGTCGGCGCGCCGCTGTCGGCGCACCCGGACATCGACATGATGTCGTTCACCGGTTCCACCCGCGCCGGCATCGAGGTGGCGCGCGCCGCCGCCCCGACCGTCAAGCGGGTCGCGCAGGAGCTCGGCGGCAAGTCCGCCAACATCGTCCTGGACGACGCCGACCTGGCCGCCGTCGTCGCCCGCGACGTCGGCAACATGTGCACCAACTCGGGCCAGTCGTGCAACGCCCCGAGCCGGATGCTCGTCCCGGCCGCGCGCATGGACGAGGCCGCCGCCATCGCCGCGGAGGCCGCGCGCAACATCACGGTCGGCGACCCGCGCGAGGAGACGACCCGGATCGGCCCGGTCGTGTCGGCGACGCAGTACGGCCGGATCCAGCAGCTCATCGAGAAGGGCATCGGCGAGGGCGCCAAGGTCGAGGCCGGCGGGCCCGGCAAGCCCGCGGGACTGGAGACCGGGTACTACGTGCGCCCGACGGTGTTCTCGCACGTCACCAACGACATGACGATCGCCCGCGAGGAGATCTTCGGGCCGGTGCTCGTGCTGATCGGCTACGAGGACGACGACGACGCGGTGCGCATCGCCAACGACACCCTCTACGGCCTGTCCGGCTACATCTCCGGCGACGCCGACCGCGCGAAGGCGATCGCCCGCCGCATCCGCACCGGCAACGTCCACCTCAACGGCGCGGGTCCCGACTTCAACGCGCCGTTCGGCGGCTACCGCCAGTCCGGCAACGGACGCGAGTGGGGCGCGCTCGGTTTCGAGGAGTTCCTCGAGACCAAGGCCATCATGGGCTACAACGCCTGACACGACGCCGGGCCGGTGTCCGCCGCGGGGCGGCGGGCACCGGGTCAGCGGATCATCGGGGTGAGGTAGCGGCGGGCGAACGCGCGGGCACCGTCGTCGTCCAGCGGGATGTGGCCCTCCGGCGTGAGCAGGAGCGAGTGGGTCAGGCGGATCAGGATCTCCGCCACCACCTCCGGGTCGAACGCGCCCGCGTCGCCCTGCAGCTGCGCGGCGCGGAGCCGGCGGGCCAGGTAGCCGCGCGCGGCGGCGAGCAGCGGGCCCGCGCGGCCGGTGGCGTGCGGGAGGAGCAGGTCGGGCTCCAGGACGAGCAGCCGGTTCACCAGCCGCTGCTCCCGGCTGATCCGCAGCGTCGCGACGAACCCCTCGACGATCCGCTCCTCCACCGTCGGGCAGGCCGCGACGGCGGCGTCCAGCTCGGCGAAGAAGCGCCGGGCCTCGCGCAGCAGCACCCCCGTCACCAGGTCGTTCTTGGTCGGGAAGCGGCGGTAGATGGTCGCGCGGCCGAGCCCGGACGCGCGGGCGACGTCGTCGACCGTGGTGCGGCGCAGCCCGAACGTCCCGTACAGCCCCAGGGCGGCGTCGAGGATCCGGTCGACCTGCGGCCCGGACGCGGCGGGGCCGGCGAGCAGGTCGCTCAGCGGCGCCCGGTCCGTCGGCTCGGTCATGATGCCTCCGAGCCTAGTGGCCGCGGCCGGCCCGGCGCATGGCGCGGGCGGCGACCGGCGAGTAGCGGAGCCGGTCGGTCAGCACCCGGTCGCCGCCGCGCATGGCCCGCGCGAACAGCCGGAAACGGCGCTCGTCGCCGGACGTCCAGCGCAGCCCGAACCGCTCCCGCAGGACGGGCGGGAGGCAGCCGACGCCCATCCGGCCCAGCATCACCGTCGGCGGCCCCGCGATGCCGGACCAGGCGAACCCGGGCAGCGGCCACCGCGGTGGGGGCGGCAGCGGTTTGCGGTCCAGTTCGATGAGCAGCCGCACCGTCGCGTTGTCCTCCAGCCGCTCGTTCACCATCGTGTCGAAGTAGTCGCGGAACGCGGCGGGGCTTTCGGGGATGTGGCGTTCGGTGATGCCGAGCGCGACCGCCAGCCGCGCCCACTCCTCGTGCAGGACGCGTTCGCGGCCGGGTGTGAGGGGCGTGCCGAACAGCCGCTGCGTTTGGATCATGCCGTGCAGCAGGGTGGCGTGCACCCAGAGGTAGGCCTCGGGGTTGAGGGCGTGGTAGCGGCGGCCCTGCGCGTCGACGCCCTTGATGTCCTTGTGGATCTCGCGCAGCCGGGCGGCCTCGCTGCGGCCGCGCTCCTCGCCGCGGTAGCCGAGGAAGTTCATGGTCGACTCGACGGTGCGCAGGAGCCGCCCCCAGCGGTCCTCCAGGAACTCCGAGTGCTCGGCGACCCCCGCGCCGACGACGGGATGCGCGACCTGCAGCAGCAGGACGGCCCGGCCGCCGAACGCGCCGCGCCAGTCGCCCGCGTACCGCCAGATGAGGGAGTCGGGACCGGGGATCGCCCCGGCCTGGATCGGTTTGACGTCGAGGTCGGTCATACCGCATCACCCGCTCTGAGACGTTGATACGTCGTTTGTATCAAGCAATCAGCGCGGCGGCCAGGCCCTGCCGGCCGATCGCGGGATCGAGCTCGGCTCACGCGAACCGGAAGGCGACCAGTGCGGCGTTCTGGAGTGCCACCAGGAACGGGCCGGCACCGGTCAGGACCCATTGGTCGTCGGCGTTCGAGGACGCCGGCGGACGCCTCCACGCCGGCTTGCCGGTGACCGCGTCCCAGCCGTAGAAGCCCGGAGCGGTGACGCCCGCGGCCACTGTGCAGACCAGTCCGCCCGCGGTGACAAGCGGAGCGGTGTCGTCGGCGGGAGTGGCCGCCGACCAGAGGCGGCGGCCGGTGCGGGCGTCGAGCGCGACCAGCTCGTGGTCGTCGAAGATGTACGCGCGTTCGCCCTCCACCAGGAAGGTCCGGGCGTCGCCGCCCGACGCCGGCGGTTCGTACGCCCATCTGCGCCGACCGGTGGCCAGATCCAGTGCGTAGAGGCCGCGGGTGCCGGCGTAGGCCGTCCCGTTCGCCACGGTGACCCTGGGGGTGCCTTCGCTGAGGTCGCCCGCGGCGCCTGGGAGTTCGGCGCTCCACACCGTCCGGCCGGTGGCGGCGGAGATCGCGTCGAGCGTGTGCTCCGCCTGGGCACCGAAGAGCAGGTCGCCGCCTTCAGGCAGGGCCAGGCGCGTGTTGCCGTAGGTGCGGGTCCAGCGGACCGCGCCGGTCGCGGTGTCGAGCCCGAGGACGGTGCCCTCCCGGCTGTCGCCCTCATCGCCGGACGCGGCGATGAGGCTGCCGCCCTGGACGCCCCGCAGGTCGGTCGCGTCCCGCCCCCGGTAGGTCCACCGGTGCCTCCCGGTCCGCGCGTCATGGCAGAGGACGGTCCCGTCGCCGTCACCGAGGACGAGCAGCCCGCCGGTCGGACCGTAGAAGTCGCGGACGTCGTAGCCGGACGGCAGCGCGGCGGTCCAGCGGCGCGCCCGCGAGGCCGGGTCGATGGCGACGAGGCCGCCGCCCCGGCTCCGCTGGGCATAAACGGAGTCCTCGTCGACCGTGGCGTTGTTCATCTTCTCCGACCACAGTCTCCGTCCCGTGGTCATGTCGTAGGACACCGCCACTTTGGTGAAGAGTTCGAAGACGAAGACCCCGTGGGCGGTGATGACGGGCACCGCGATGTCGCCGCTCTTCGGCAGCTCGACCTGCCACAGGAACCGGGGCGGCGGCGGGACCCGCCTGCTCCGGTCGGTGGCCGCGAGCGCCGCCGCGGTGCCGCCGCCGGCGAGCGCGAGACCGGCCACCGCGGCCCCGCCCGCCAGGAGCCGGCGGCGCGTCCTGCGCCGGACGGCGTCCCGCAGGTCCATGACGAGGGTGCGCTCGTGCTCGCGGACCTCCCGGTCGATGGCACCGGGCAGCCAGCCGGGCCCGCCCGGCGGGGCGCCCGGCAGCCGGGGCAGCAGCGCTACGGGCGGGCGGCGGGCGGGGTCGGTGCTCAGGCAGGCGGCGACCATCGCCGCCAGCGACGGCGGGACACCGTCCAGGTCGGGCTGCTCGTGGAGCGTCCGGTAGATCTTGGTCTGCACGGGCCCGGTCCCGAAGGGCGGGCGCCCGGTGGCGGCGAAGGCCATCACCGCGCCGAAGGCGAAGACGTCGAGGGCCGGATCCGGGTCCTCGCCGCGGAACCGCTCGGGCGCCATGTAGCCGGGCGTCCCGACGAACTGCCCCTCGGCGGTCAGCCCGGTGCCGTCCGCGGCCCGGCTGATCCCGAAGTCGATGATCTTCGGCCCGTCCGCGGCCAGCAGGACGTTGGCCGGGGTGAGGTCGCGGTGCAGCAGCCCCGCGCGGTGGACGGCCGCGAGGGCCTCGCCGAGGCCCGCGCCGAGCGCGCGCAGCATCGGCTCGGGCAGCGGGCCGTGCCGGGCGACGGCGTCCTTCAGGCTGGGCCCGTGGACATAGGCGGTCGCGAGCCAGGGCACCGCCGCGTCCGGGCCGGCGTCCACCACCGGGCCGGTGAAGGCGCCGGAGACCTTCCGCGCGGCCTCGACCTCGGCGCGGAACCGGGCCCGGAACGCCGGGTCGCCCGCCAGCGCGGGCCACACCATCTTGATCGCGACCGCCCGGCCGGCGGGGGACGCGGCGAGGAAGACGCGCCCCATGCCGCCCTGGCCCAGCCGGCTCAGCAGCCGGTACCGCCCCACCTGGCGGGGATCGCCGGGCTCCAGCGCGGCCATCAGGCTCCCGGCCGGAAGCGGACCAGCCGCCTGCTGTCGGTCGCGTAGACGGTCGTACCGGACACGGCCACGCTCCAGCCGTCGTTGTTGTAGGACGGCCCCCGGTACGCCCACGCCGATCCGCCGTCCGGGGCGGCGGCGAAGAAGCCGCTGTCCTTGCTGACGCCGGACGAGTCGGAGTCGCCGGTGAACGACGCCACGAGGAGGCCGGGCGATCCGGCGGCGGACGGGGTGATGGCGTCGAGGTCGGCCGCGGTGGAGGCCAGCCGCCGGCGCAGGGTCCCGGTGGCCTGGTCGTAGAGGGAGAAGCCGTTCCCTCCCATGGCGACCAGGGTGGAGCCCAGCACGACCACGGGCCTCTGCATGTCGTCGTTGGCCTTCGTCCAGGCCGCCTTCCCGTCACGGGTACCGGCAGCCTGGACGTTCCCCAGTCCGGTGGCGCCGAAGAACAGCAGGCCGTCGCCGAGCACCAGCGGATACGTCGTGGCCCTGTCGGCCTTTCCCGTGTACCAGGTGCGCTTCCACGCCGTGTCGCCCGTCGCGGCCTCGATGCCGAGCAGCACTTCCGGCGTCATGACGTACAGGCGGCCGCCGTCGGCGACGCCGGAGATCTTGTCAGCTCCGCTCGGGAAGCGCCACAGGACCCGTCCGCTGCCGACGTCCACGGCGAACACGACCATCTCGTCGCCGGTGCGGCGGACGGTGCCGCCGACGAAAGCCGTGCTCCCGATCGTCCCGTACACGTCGGTCAGCTCGGTGACCTCGCCGGGCAGCTCCACCGGTCTGGCGGACCCCGTCGCCGCGTCGATCACATGGACGACGTTCGGCCGGGGGGCGTCGGTGGCGGCGAGCGCGAAGACCGCGGTGCCGAAAACGCGGTAGCCGGGGCTGAATATGGACGAGCCCCCGGTCGGGCGGTCGAAGGTCCAGAGCCGGCGGCCCGAGGCGGCGTGCACGCCGAGGATCGCCCGGTGCCCGCGCCACACCACCGTGTCCCCCGCGAGGGAGACGTTCAGGCCCAGCCCGTCGTCGAACCGTCCGGGCCACGAAAGGGTCCAAGCGGGCGCGGGGGCGGTCGCGAGGCGGCTGACGCGCGGGGCGGGCTTGACGGGCTTGGCGTCCCGGCGGTTCAGCGCCCAGGCCGTGGCGCCGCCGCCGGTGCCGGCCACCGCGACGGCGGCGACCGCCGCCAGGCGCAGGACGCGGCGCCGCCCGGGGTGGGCGCCGCCATCGTCGGCCTGCGGCGGAGGCGGAGGCAGCGTGACGGGCGCGGAGGCCACCGCCGTGGCCTCCGCCTCCCGCGCCGCCACCTCCCGGCGGAGCGCGGGGGAGATCAGCGCCGCCGGATCGGCGGGGAGGAGCGCGTCCAGCACCGCCTGCGGTCCCGGACGCCCGCCCGGTTCCTTGTCCAGGCAGGCGGCGAGCAGCCCGCGCAGCGGTCCGGGCACCCCGTCCAGCCGCGGCTCCTCGTACATCACCCGGTAGAGCAGGGACGCGGGGTCTCCGGCGCTGAACGGGCCGATGCCGGTGGCCGCGTACGCCAGCACGGCCGCGAGCGAGAACACGTCGGACGCGGGGCCGGCGTCCCTGCTCGCGGTGATCTGCTCGGGCGACATGTACGCCGGGGTCCCGAGCACGCCGTCGGTGCCGGTGAGCTGCGAGGCGTCGACGGCCTTGGTGATGCCGAAGTCGATGACCTTCGGGCCGTCGCCGGCCAGCAGGATGTTGCCCGGTTTGAGGTCGCGGTGGACCAGGCCCGCCGCGTGCACGGCCAGCAGCGCCTCGGCCAGCCCGGCGCCCAGCGCGCGCAGCGGGGCCTCCGGGAGCGGGCCGATCGCGGCGACCGCCTCGGCCAGCGTGGGGGCCGGCACGTAGGCGACGGCGAGCCAGGGGTGCGGGGCGTCGGCGTCGCCGTCCAGCACCGGCGCGGTGTAGAGGCCGCTGACCCGGCGGGCGGCGGCGATCTCCCGCCGGAACCTTTCGCGGAACCGGTCGTCGTCGGCGAATTCGGCTCGCACGACCTTGAGCGCCACGAGCCGGCCGCCGGGCGAGGCGGCGAGGAACACCGTCCCCATGCCGCCGGCGCCCAGCCGTGCGAGCAGCCGGTACGGGCCGATGCCCGGCGCGTCCCCAGCCTGAAGCGGCCGCACTGGCATCCCCCACCGCACGACGTGATCCGGGGGCACAGGCTACCAAAAAGATACTGCCGTCTATAAGGCTCGGACGGCCGGCACGGCGGTTCTCGCTCACAGGGTGTCGAAGAGGTTGCGCTGCCCGGCGCGGTAGCGCTGCGCGTCCAGCTTCTTGAGGCCGTCCAGCTCCGGCGGCCGGTAGAGCGTGTACATCTCGACGCGCCGCGCGGGCGAGCCGGACGCGTCGAGCAGCGCGTTGACCGCGGCGCGGCCGGACTCGTTGGCGCCCTCCATGGTGGCCAGGTCGACGTTCGTCCGGACGTAGTCGCCCGCCATGAACAGGTTCGGGATCCGCGTCCGGGCCTCCGGGCGCTTGGCCCAGCTGCCGACCGTGTTCACCATCAGCGGCTCGTCGTTGGTGTTCTGCCCGGCGGACGCCTTCCAGCCGATCGCGGGATCGAGGAACCAGGAGTGCAGCAGGTCGTCGGGGAGGACGGACCGGCCGGTGTCCTCCAGGTGGTCCTTCATCTGCGCCCAGCATTCCTTGGCGATCTGCGCCCGCGTGCATTTCTTCGCCGGCTTCCCGTACACGATCCCCGGGGTGTCCCAGTCGGAGATGTCGAGGGAGAGGCAGTCGGCGACCTTCCCGTCGCCGAAGTCGCGGGTGAAGTCGTGCTTCCACAGTCTGCTCTGCAGGACCGCGGTGATCTGCCAGGGCGAGTCCATGAAATTGACCTCCTGGTCGATGCCGTGCGGGGACCGTCGCAGGAAGAACTGCAGGCCGTTCATCCATTCGGTGCGCAGGTCCCGCATCGACGCCAGGGAAGGGTCGAGCGCGAGGACGGCCGGGGACAGCAGCGCCTTGGCCCGGTCGACCGGCATCGCGCTCACGAACCAGTCCGCGGCGGCGGTGCGGCGCCGGCCCGCCGCGTCCACGAGCCGGACCGAGCGGACGCGGCCGCCGCCCACCTCCAGCGCCTCGACGGTCTGCCCGACCTCGAACCGGACACCGCGTCCGCGCAGGTAGCGGACCCACGGGTCGATCCACGCCTCGTTGGTGGGGGCGTTCAGCATGCGGGCGAGGCCGCCGTCGGCGCCGAGGCCGAGCCCCGACAGCAGGAACGCCTCCCCCATCGCGCCGACCGTCTTGGTGCTGGCGACCTCCTCCTTCACCGCGACCAAGCCGCGCGTCAGGAACCGCGCCACGATCGCGCGGTAGTCCTTCGATTTGCCATCGGCGCGCACGTACTGCCACCAGGGAACGTGCTCCCATTGCCCGAGGCGCCGGTCGTCACTGCTGGTGAGGTAGACGATGAACCGGTTGACGAAAAGGGCGAGCTCGGACGCGGGAATGGCGGCGGCCTGCTGCACGAGGCCGGTCAGGGTCTCCTTCAATACGTCCAGGTCGAGGCCGCCGCCGCCCGGTGAGGTCAGTTCCGGGACGATGATGTCCGACCGGCCGGCGTTGCGGGATATGCGCGTCGAGGTGAGCGGGAGGAGGTTGTCGTGGACTCCGCCGGCGTTGCCGGGGAACGGGATGCGCCGCATCGTGTCGGGCACGTTCCGGTAGAAGCCGGGGAAGAAGCGGAAACCGTGCTCGCCTTGCAGATCCCGCCGTCCGCCTCTGCCGGTTCCGGTGACGGGGATGCTCCGCGCCTTTCCGCCGAGCGCCTTGCGTTCGAAGACGGTGACGGTGAATCCGCGTTCGGCCAGTTCGTGGGCGGCGGCGAGCCCGGCCATGCCGCCGCCCAGCACGGCGACCGTGCCCGCGTTCCGTCCGCCCGCCGCGCGGGCGGACGCCGTGCCGGGCAGCAGCGTCGCCGCTCCAGCCGCAGCCGTGCCGTACAGCACCCGGCGGCGCGAGACACCGTCGGTGCCCTTGTCGTTCCCGTGCTCGGTCATCATGGGTCGCCGCCTCCTCGGGGCCGGTGAACGTGCGGGGTGGACGCGTCCGGGTCCGGACCGTCCGGGGTCAGGAGTGCGGCAGCCGCGACGGCAGCGTGCGGATGTGCTCGATGAGGCCGAGCGAGCCGGGGACGGTGCGGCCGAGCGACTCGGGCAGCGCGAGCAGCCCGGCGTCGAGGATGAACGGGTCGACGACGTGGAAACTCGTGCGCAGCCCGGGCCGGGCGCCCTTCAGCCCTTGCGGCGTCGCGTGCAGCGAGGACGGGCACGACAGCGTGGTGGTCTCGGGGTAGGAGAACAGCCCCGACGTCCGCCAGTCCGACAGCTTGATGGTGGTCATGCACCCGTACGTCTCGCGCTTGGTGACGCGGCCGACGACGCCCTGCCAGGTCCCGTCGCCCTTCACCACTCCGCCGAGCAGCGTGGCGGTGCCGTCCGGCTCGTGGGAGACGCCCCACTCCCAGCCCGAGTACCGCTGGTCGACGACGCTGAACCGGCCCCAGTTGTGGTCGTGGTAGCCGCGCCAGCCGTTCACGCTGATGCGCGAGGACGACCCCGGCGGCTGGAGCCAGCCGCGGACCCGGCTCGTCGCGACGGGTGCGCTCCAGTACATCGTCTGGTCGCCGTCGTAGCGGATCGGCCCGCCGGTGACGCCGGGCAGCGCGCGGTCGAACCAGATGTCGGCCTTGGCGAACAGCCCATGCCATTGCAGGTGGTAGGCGCGGCGCGCGGCGTCCCACGCCAGGTCGCCGGCGCTGCTGTCGACGGTCGGGCCGGGCTTGGCGGTGACGGCCGCGGTCGGCTCCGGCAGGACGACCTTCTGCCCCTTCTCCGGGTACCAGAAGATCACCCCGGTGGGGACGGGCGCCGTGAACAGCATCGCGATGAAGGTGCGGTGCGTCGCCGGGTCCATCACGTGCGTGTACCACCACTCGGTGGTGGAGCCGGGGTGCGGCCCGTCGTCGGATGGCTCGGCGAGCTTGCCGGGCACCTGCGTAAGGTCGGACCGCTTGACGTCGGTGTGCGGGATCCAGGAGTCCGGGCCGGACGGTGAGGGCGCGGACTGCGCAGCGGCGGGCGGGGCCGCGACGGGGACGAGCGCGGCGGCCGCGAGCACCAGCGCGGCAGCGGCACGGCCGGCGATGGAGCGGCGGCGGGCGGCGGAGTGACGTGGCACGAGAGCCTCCTCGGCTGAGCCCCCCGTTGCGTCCGGCCCCTGGCGGGGAGCCGTGGACCGAGTGTGATTCGGTCCACGGGCACTGTCAAGCACAGTGTCGACACACTGTCCGATTACGGCCGCCCGGCGCCCCGCCGCCGCGGGTACGCTGCCGCCATGGCGTCCACCACCCAGCCGCGCGGCAAGGTCCGGGAACGGCGCGAGGACGTCCGGCGCCGGGTGCTGCGGACGACCGCGGAGATGATGGCCGACGGGACGCCCTACACCGAGCTGCCCGTGCAGCGCATCGCCGAGCGCGCGCAGGTCGCGCGCTCCACCTTCTACCTGCACTTCCCCGACAAGAGCCGGCTGCTCATCGCGCTGGCCGACGAGGCCGTCGAGGCGCTGTTCGCCGAGGCGGTCGTCTGGTGGCGGGCCGACCACGCCGACGGGGTGGACGGCGTCGCGCACGCGATGCGGCAGATGATCGCCGCGTACCGCGAGCACCGCCGCGTGCTGCACGCGCTCGGCGAGGTCGCGGGCTACGACCCCGACGTGGCGGAGTTCTGGCGCGACCGGATGCGCCGCTTCACCGACGTCGTCCAGGCACGGCTCGACACGGAGCTGCGGGCGGGCACCGTCGACCCGGAGATGGACGTCCGGACGACGGCCCAGGTGCTGATCTGGACGGTCGAACGCACAGTCTCAGCCCACTGCCGCCACGACGCCCCTCCGGGCGACGAGGGCGCGGGCGACGAACGCATCGCCCGCACCCTCGCCCGCTCGATCTGGCTGACGGTCTACGGCATTCCGCCCGCACCACCACGCCGCCCCTCCTGACCGGCTCTAGCGAGGGGTGTGGGAAGTGTCCCCTCACCGGGGGGCGCGGGGGGTCGTCCCCCCACACGACCGGGCCACCAGGCGGCGTGGCCTATCAGCGCGGTCACCGCCGGGGTGAAGAACAGCGCCATGACGAACGCCGCGATCGCGATGCCCGCCGAGATCGCGAAGCCCATCTGCAGGAGGGTGGAGCCGCCCGCCAGCATCAGTGAGGCGAAGGTGCCGGCGAGGATGACCCCGGCCGCGGCGACGGTCGGCCCCGCGTGCCGCACCGACAGGGCGGCCGCCTCGCGCGGCGACCGTCCCTCCCGCGCCTCCTCGCGCAATCGGGCGATCATGAGGATGTTGTAGTCGGTGCCGAGCGCCACGACGAACAGGTACATGATCACCGGCAGCATGAAGATCAGCCCGGGCTCGCCGCGCAGCTGCTGGAAGATCAGCACGCTGGCGCCGAGGGTCGCGGCGAACCCGAGCCCGACCGACGCCATCAGGTACCAGGGCGCGACCACGCTGCGCAGCAGCAGCCCGAGGATCACCATGATCAGGACGGCGGCGACCGGGAACACCACCGCGTAGTCGTGGTCGACCGCGGCCTGGATGTCGACGAACACCGAGGTGATGCCGCCGACGACCGCGGTCGTCCCGGCCGGCGCGGCGTGGTGCGCGGTGTCGCGCAGCGGCCCCTTCACCGTCGCGATGGCCGACGACGACTCCGGCTTCTCGGCGAGCGTCACGCGGAAGTCGGCGACGGTCCGGTCCTTCGACAGCACCGGGTCGGCGACGTTGCCGACGCCGTCCACCGCGGCCAGCTTCGCCTTGTAGCCGTCGAGGCCGGCCTTCGCGAGCGGCGTCCCGGCGGTCGAGCGCAGGTAGACCTCGGACGGCTCGGTGGCGCCGGCGGGCAGGCCCTTGAGCAGCTCCTTCTGCCACACCGTGGACTCCGCGCCCTTCGGGATGGAGCCGCCGGACAGGTCGAAATTGGAGTGGAAGCCGAGCGAGAAGGCCGCGAGGATCGCCAGCAGCAGGCCGGAGGCCGCGGCGTACCGGCCCGGGTGGCGGCCCATCGACCCGCCGATCGCGGCGAACCGGGCGCCCTTCGGCTCCTGCCGCCAGGCCTTGGACGGCCAGAACACCTTCGTGCCCAGCAGCGACACGACCGCGGGGATCAGCGTCAGCCCGGCCAGGAGCGTCGTCGCCACCGCGATCGCCAGCGCGGGCCCGAGCGAGCGGAACAGCGCGAGCGTCGACAGCACCAGGGCCAGGAACGCGATGATCACCGCGCCGGCGGCCGACGAGATCGCCTCGCCGACCCGCGCGATCGCCGACACCATCGCGGTCCTGGAGTCCTCGCCCGCGCGCAGCCGCTCCCGGTACCGGAACATCAGGAACAGGATGTAGTCGGTGCCGACCCCGAACAGCACGACGATGAGCATGGAGCTGACCGAGCTGTCGGTCTTGAGGTCGAAGAGGTCGTTGGCCCAGCCGATCAGCCCGGTCGCGATCTGCGACACCGCGCCGATGGTGATCACCGGGAGCAGCGCGATGATCGGGCTGCGGAAGATCAGCAGGAGCAGCACCAGGATCAGCCCGATGGTGGCGGCGCCGACGATCGCCTCGGCCTTGGTCCCGGCCTCCTGGCCGTCCAGGTTCTGCGCGGCGGTGCCGGTGATCCCGCCCTTCAGGTGGGTGCCGTGCAGGCGGTCCTGCAGGGCCGAGCGCAGCTCCTTGACCGCGTCGGTCTGGTTCTTGCCCTGCGCGCCCTCCGGTTTCGGCATCTGCACCGAGATAATCTGGATCTTCTTGTTCCCGGTGGCCGGGGCGGTCTGCACGGCGGTGACGTTCTTGATGTGCCCCCCGGACAGCGCCTGCCCGACGGCGGCGACCCGCTTCGAGTCCGCCGCCGTCAGCGGCGTCCCGTCCTGCCGTTCCAGGACGATGATCGCGGCGGGCGTCGCGGCCTGCGGGAACGCCCTCTGCTGCAGGTTCTGCGCCTGGATGGACTCGTAGTGGCTCGGTAGGAACGACGCCTCGTCGGTCGTCGCGGTCAGTTTCGGCGCCAGCGCGACGACGGCGATCGCCGCCGCCAGCCACACCGCGATCACCCTCCAGGGGTGATGCACGACGACGCGTCCGATGCGAGCGAACACAGCCGGTTCCTTCCTCATGTCGTCCGTGCGGGGTCCGCGCCGGCGCGTCGCCGCGTCCGGCGCGGGCTCACGCGTCCCCCTCCTCGCGCGCCACCCCGTCCCCGCGCTTCGCCTCGTCCTCGCCCTTCGCGCGCTCTCGCGGAGCCGCGCGGCCGAGCGTCCGGAGGGCGGCGGCGGTCATCGCCTCGCGCAGCGCCTCGTCGCCCATCGGCGGGTCGGCGGCGCCGGTCACGAACATGCCGCCGAGCGCCATCCACGCGGCCACCTGGTCCGCCGGGTCGGGCGAACGGCCGGCCATCGCGTCCGCGATCCGGTCGCCGAGGCCGTCGAGCGCCGGGTCGTTCAGCACGGTCCGCTCCGGCAGCGTGTCCAGCAGCACCTTCATCTCGCGCCGGAACCGCACCGTGAGAGCGGCGAAGGCGTTGACGGCCGTGACCGCCGCCACTTCCCCGTCCAGGCCGGCCAGCCGCGCGTCCAGCGCGACGGCCTCCCGTTCCACCGGCACCAGCAGTTCGGCGAGGATCGCCTCCTTGTTGGCGAAGTGGTACAGCAGCGACGCCTTCGAGCATCCGGCGTCGGACGCGATGTGCTGCAGGGACGTGCCGCGGAAGCCGTACTGCGCGAACAGCCGCAGCGCCGACTCCAGGATCTGGCCGCGCAGGGCGGCCGGGGTACGCGCCATGGCGACCACGCTAACTGTCCGATCGGTCAGGGTCTGACCGATCGGACAGGATAATTCTGTGATCTCCGACACGACCCGGAAGGCCGCGCCGGCACCTCACCCGGAACCGGGCGGCGCCGCCGAACCGGCGGCGAGGACCTCGGCCGCGGCACGGCGGCCGGACTGGACGGCCCCGTCGAAGTAGCCGTTCCATCGCGTGGCGGTCTCGGTGCCCGCCCAGTGCAGGACGCCGACGGGCGCGCGCAGCGCCGGCCCGAACCCTGTCCAGGCGCCGGGCGCGAGATGGCCGGAGAAGCAGCCGCGGGTCCACGGCTCGGCGCACCAGTCGAACTCCACGTAGTCCACCGGGTCGCGCGCCTCGCCGCCGAACAGCTCGGCGAGCCGTTCCAGGACGGCGCGGCGGCGGTCGCCGGGCGTCCGCGAACGCAGCCGGTGCGCGTCCGCGCCATAGACGAACGAGGTCAGGACGGCGCTCGGCCCCCCGGGCGGGGTGTTGTCGACGGTCTCGGTGAGGACGCCGGCGCTGCTGAAGCTGATCCCCGACAGGCCGCGCGCCCTCCAGAACGGCTCCCGATACACCGCGTGCGTCTTGAGCGCATACCCGGCCGCCATCCGCTGGGTGAGGCCGTCCCGGCGCGGCGGGAGCGGCGGGTCGTACTCGATCCGCCCGGCCAGCAAGGGCGGGATCGCGACGATGACGCGGGCCGCCTCCAGCCGCAGCGCGCCGGCGCGGACGACCGCTCCCCCGGTGCCGTGCTCGATGCGCCGGACCGGGGCGCCGTGGTGGATCGTGCCGGCGGGCAGCGCGGCGGCCATGCGTCCCGCGAGTTCCTGCGGCCCGCCGACGAGGCGGTCGGACTGGGCGCCGCCCGCGAACCCGGCCAGGACGTCCAGCCCGTCGCCGCTGACCAGGTAGAACAGGATCTCCAGCAGCGAGGCGTCGGCGGCGTCGAGGGACAGCAGGGCCCCGGCCGTCTGCCGCGCGACGGTCCGCGCGACGGCCGGGTCGCTCGTGCGCTCGGCCAGCCAGGATGCCAGCGTCCGGCCGTCCCAGCACCGGGCCCGCGGATGCGTCCATGGCGCGTCCGCCGGGATCTCCCGGCTGAGCCGGTCGAGCTCGCTGTAGAGCGCCGTGACCTCGGCCGGCATCGCGTCCACGAGCGCGCCCTCATAGTCCACGACGGCCCGTCCGTGCTCCGGCGTCGGGTAGGTCCGCATGCCGTGGCGCTCGATCAGCTCCCGCATCTCGTGCTGGCTCGGCCCGACCCACTGGCCGCCGAGGTCCAGCTGCGTGCCATCGGGGAGCAGGCGGGTGAGCGCCCGCCCGCCGACGCGGTCGCGGGCCTCGGCGACCGCGACGCGCGCGCCCGCGCCCGCCAGCTCGTGCGCCGCGGCGAGCCCGGCGAATCCGGCGCCGACGACCACGACGTCGGCGCTGCGTCCGTCCTGCACTCGAGCCTTCCGGATGTCGGGGACCTCCGCGGAGGATTCCGCTCCGGCGGGCAAGCCAACATCAGGCGCAGGTATAGGTTTCCGCTCCCGGCGCGGGTGCGGCGCCGCGCCCCGCCGAGGGGCGCGGCACCGCCGCCGGTCACTCGACGGGCGCCAGCAGCTCCCCCGTTCCCTTGGCGCGGACGGTGATCGCCTCGACCGGGCAGGACTCGGCGGCGTCGATCACCCGGTCGTCCGGTCCGGTCTCCGCGCGGACGGGACGGGACTCCCCGTCGACGAGCGCGAAGTGATCGGGGGCCGCCCCGGCGCAGATGCCGGAGCCGATGCAGGTCCGTCCGTCCACCTCGACCAGCCAGGTCATGCGTCCGTCCTCTCGGTGGTCCGGGGAAGGTCCCAGGTGACGGGCAGCCGCTCGGGCGAGCGGGTGGCCGAACCGGTCTTCCAGACGACGTCCTCCTCCGCCACCGCGAGCCGCAGGCCGGGGAGGCCGTCCAGCAGCGTGCTCAGGGCGACCTGGAGTTCCATGCGGGCGAGCTGGGCGCCGAGGCAGTGGTGCGGGCCGTGCCCGAAGCCGATGTGGGACGCCTCGCTGCGCTCCGGGTCGAACGCGTCGGGATCGGAGTAGACCGCCTCGTCCCGGTTCGCCGACTGCAGCGCGACCACGACGGGCTCCCCCGCCCGGACGGTGACGCCGCCCAGCTCGACGTCCTCCAGCGCGTAGCGCGCGCTTCCCGCGCCGCCGCCGAGCGGGACGTACCGCATCAGCTCCTCGACCGTCCGCGGGATCAGGTCCGGGTCGGCGCGCAGCGCGGCGAGCCGGCCGGGATGGGTCAGCAGCACGTAGACGAAGTTCGGGATCTGCGAGGCCGTCGTCTCGTGCCCGGCGACGAGGATCCCCTCCGCCATCGCGAGGAGCTCCTCCTCCGACAGCCGGTCGTCGCGGTCGCGGGCCTCGATGAGCGCGCCGATGAGGTCGTCGCGGGGCGCCGCGCGGTGCTCGGCGACGAGGGACGCCATGTAGTCCCGCATCCGTCCCGTGTACTCGGTGACCTCGTCCTGGGTGAACCGCGTGGTGGACAGGAACGCGTCCGACCACAGCCGGAAGTCCGTCCGGTCCTCGACGGGGACGCCGAGCAGCTCGCAGATGACGGTGATCGGCAGCGGGAGCGCGAAGTCCTCGACGAGGTCGGCGGGCGGCCCCTGCGCCAGCATCGCCGCGGCGAGGTCGCCTGCGATCCGCCGCGTCCGGGGGCGCAGCCGCTCGACGCGCCGGGCGGTGAACGCCTTGGCCACCAGCCTGCGCAGCCGGCTGTGCTCCGGCGGGTCCTGGCGCAGCAGGGAGCCGGGCGACCCCAGGTGGAGCCGGGAGCGCGGCTCGTCGCGCCCGGTGGCGGCGGCGCGGCTGAACCGCGGGTCGCCGAGGACGACCTTGACGTCCTCGTAGCGGGTGGCGAGCCAGGCGGGCTCGCCGTAGGGCAGCCGGATCCGGCACAGGGGCCGTTTGCGCAGTCCGGCGAACGCCGGAGCGACGTCGAGGCGGTCGCTCGCGCCGAACACCTCGGTCCAGGGTCTCGTGGTCGTCATCACCCACTCCTTCGCGGGGGTCTCGTTTCACCATTGGCGGGTGCGCGCCGGCCGGGGCGGGGCGGCCCCGGTGCTGCGGCGGCATGGTGACGGCTTCCGCGCGGCACGGCCCCGGGCAGCGGGGGTGGGAGCCTTGTGGGCGGGATGGCGCTGCCGGTCGGACGTCCGCGACGCGGCGCGGGCGGCGGCCCGCGTGCCGGTGGGACGGTGGTCTGCGCGTTCATCGCGCTCGGTCGTCCGGGCCGGTCATCGCGGGCGCCAGGAGATGGCAGACGGCGTCGGCGAGCAGGCCGATCGGGTCGGCCGCCTCCACCGGCCAGCCGCCGGCGAGCCACATCGTCAGGAACGCCTCGACCTGCAGCACCGCCATCAGGGCCCGTTGCCGGGCCTCCGCCGGCGGCGCGTCCCACCGTCTCGGCGCACCGGTCAGCAGGTTCACGTAGTGCTCGTGGACGGCGAGCGAGCGGTCGCGGGCGCGGTCGGCGTCGCCGAGCGCGGTGCCGCCCGCGGCGGTCAGCACCCGGATCACCGGTGCCATCGGCCGCCAGCGCGCCACGGCGCCCTCCAGCCAGGCCCGGACGTCCCGGCGGGTCCACTGAGGCAGCGCGGCGAGGTCGCCGTAGACCTCGTCCGCGAGGTCGTAGACGCGCGCCAGCAGCGCCTGCAAGATCTCCGTCTTGCCGGGGAAGTAGGCGTACACCGTCGCCCTGGTGACGCCCGCCGCCCTGGCGATGTCCTCCATCGTCACGTCGACGAGGGACTTCGCGCCGAACACGGCCACGGCGCCTTCGAGGACCCGCTCGCGCGTGAGCCTCTTGTGCTCCTCGCGGAGGCTCGGCCGCGCGTTCTCCTCCCGGGCCGGCGCACGATTCCCCACGCGACGAACGTACGTTTCGACTACCGCCTATACAAGATGTCAAAGCAAATACTGGACCGGTGGCAAGCACGCCCTGCCCCTGGCGGACATCGGCCGTTCCGCATTACTGATCTTCGGGTGACGATCTCTTTATCCTTGCCGCATGACGATCACCTGGGCGGCGGAGCGCATGGAACTACCGGGCGCGGTGCGGTACACGGTGGTCACCGGAACCGAGCCCGGCGACCAATGGCATGTGACGGTCGCACCGCCGCCGCCGAACCTCCGGAAAGCCGCAGGTCCCGGCCCGTTTCCCGCGCTGTACCTCCTCGACGGCCTGCTGACGTTCGCCACCGCCGCGCAGATCGCCCACACCACGTTCGCCTATTCGCTGGGGCAGTTGCGCCCCATCGTCGTCGTCGGCATCTCGCCCGCCACCGACGACCTCCGCCGGCTGAGCGCCCAGCGCGCGCGGGACATGACGCCGACCAGCACCGATTCCGGCTACCTGCATGTGAAGACCACTTATGGGATGGGCGGCGCCGCCGCGATGGTCGACCTGATCCGCGACGTGATCGCACCGCACCTGGAATCCGCCCATCCGCTCGACCCCGCCGACCGGGGGCTCGGCGGGTTCTCCCTGGGCGGCCTTCTCACCTGCTGGGCCCTGCTGCGCCGCCCCGAGGGCTTCCGCCGCTTCCTCGCCGTGAGCCCGTCGCTGTGGTGGGACGACCACCTGCTGCTCGACCCCGGCCGGACGCCCGTCGCCGCACGGGACGCCGGGGACGTCTACCTCGCCGTCGGCGAACTCGAGGACGGCCCGCACCGCAGCTGGCCGATCATGCCGGACGAGCTGTGCCGGGAGCTGGCGGACCTCGACATGGTCGCCGACCTCGCCGCGTTCACCGGCCGGCTGGACGGCGACCGGGACCTCGCCGTGCGCAGCGAGGTCATCCCCGGCGAGCAGCACGCGACGGTGTGGCCGGCCGCCGTGACCCGCGGCCTGGTGCACCTCTACCGCACCGACCGGGACGGTGGGGACCCCCGCGAACGCGGGTCGTAAGGTGAGGTCATGGGTGCGGAACCGCAGGTGGGGACGGTCGGACTCGTGCTCCATCCGACCAGGCCGGTGGGCCCGTCCGTCGAGGCGATCGTCGCGGCCGCCCGCGGCCGCCCCGCCCGGGTGCTGGTCCGCCCCGCCGACCGGCACCGGGTCCCGTCCGGCGTCGAGGTCGTCCCGGACGACCGGTTCGCCGACGAGGTCGACGGGCTGATCGCCCTCGGCGGCGACGGCACGATCCTCGGCGCGATGCGGCTGGTGATCGACCGCCCCGTGCCCGTCCTCGGCGTCAACCACGGCAACCTCGGCTTCCTCGCCGAGGTGCACCCGCCCCAGCTGCCCGCGGCGCTGGCACGGCTCGCCGACCGCGACTTCACCATCGAGCAGCACGCCGCCCTGCGGGTGGACGCGGGCCGCGTCGGGCTCACGACCCGGTTCGGGTTCAACGACATGGTCCTCGGACGCTCGTCGCGCACCGGCGCCGTCTCCCTCGACCTCACGGTCAACGACCTGCAGTACGGCTACTACCGGGCCGACGCGCTGGTCGTCTCGACGCCGACCGGCTCCACCGCCTACAACTACGCCGCCGGCGGCCCGATCGTGTCGCCGTCCTCGAACGCGGTGGTCATCACGCCGGTCGCGCCCATGTCCGGGATCAGCCGGCCCGTCGTGCTCGGCGCCGCCGACCGGATCCGCCTCGCCGTCGCGGCGGACAGCGCGCCGATCACCCTCGACATCGACGGGACGGCGGCCGCCGAGCTCGGGCACGGCGACGGCCTCACCGCGACGATGCTGCCCGAGGCCGGCCAGGTCGTCCGGCTGTCGGCGCGCGAGCACGCCAGCCGCAGCCGGGTCAAGCTCAGCCTCCTCGATCTCCCGCTGCGCCCGGACCAGCTGCTGGAGCTGATCCCGTCCGAGCTGCGCCGCGACGCCGAGGCCGCGGCCGTCCGGCTCCAGGCCGCCGTGCCGCCTCTCCTCGACTGACGGAGGGTTCGGAGCGGCCGTGACGCCGGGCGGACGGCCCTCGACCGGGCGGGCGGCGCGGGTGCCGATATGTAGTGCCCAAGGTTTCCCCCGTAGTGTTCATATGCCGGTTTATTTCGCCCACCGGGCATGAGCACAGACATGGAGCGTCCCGTCAGTGACCGCAGCGCAGGCCCCGCGCGCCCATGATCCCGTCCCGGGGCCAGGAACGCCCCCGGACGGCGACACCGAGCAGGCCGAGGGCCGGACACCTCCCGGCGACGCGCGGCCGGAGCCGCGGCCGCCCGAGGCGAAGGCCCGATCCGGCGTGCGCCGGGACCGGCTGAACCGCTTCCTGCGCCACCCGGTCACCCTCGTGACGGCCGTCGCCGCGGTCCTCCACCTGCTGTGGCTCGCCACGCTCGCCAGCAGCGGCGGCGACCTCGCGGCACAGGACGCCTGGGCCGAGTTCGCGGGCCGCCACCCCGGCTCGGCGTACAACCTCGCCTGGTACGGCGGCATGCACCCGGTGTCCTACAGCGCCGTCTCGCCGTACGTGATGTCGCTGCTCGGCGTCCGGACCACCATGATCCTCGCGGGCACCGCCTCGTCGGCGCTGCTCGCCGTGATCCTCACCCGCAGCGGGCACGTCCGCAAGCCGATCTGGGCCTCGCTCGCGGGCGTCGTCGCGCTGCTGTGCAACGCGATCTCGGGCCGCGTCACGTTCGGGCTCGGGCTGATGTTCGCGATCGCCGCCGCCGCGGTGGTGTTCAGCACCCCCCGCGTGCTGCGCGGCAACCGGTGGGCCAAGGCCGCGGCGGCCGGCCCGCTCGCCGGCCTCGCGACCGCCTGCTCCCCCGTCGCCGGGCTCTACATCGGGCTCGTCGCCGCGGCCCTGTTCCTGCAGAAGCGCCGCCCGGCCGCGTACGCCCTCGGGGTCGCGCCCGTCGTCGTCGTCGCGCTGTCCGCCTGGCTCTTCCCCTTCTCCGGCACCCAGCCGATGCCGCTGGGCTCGGCGATCCTGCCGATCGTCTTCGGGATCACCGTCATCCTGCTCGTCCCGAAGCAATGGCGGACGGTCCGGATCACGTCGGTCGTGACCTCGGCGGTCGTGCTGTTCGCCACGCTGATCACCTCGCAGATCGGCACGAACATCACCCGGCTCCCGATGCTGTTCACCGGCGTCGTGCTGATCGCCGCGCTGCCCTTCACCGAGCCGCGCTCGCGCAAGTGGTACGCGATCGTGCTGGTGTTCCTCGGGTTCACGACCTGGATCGGGATCAAGACGGTGCAGGACGTCGTCCGGGCCCATCCCGCCGCGGCCTGGACCCGCCGCCTCGCCCCCCTCGTCCACGAGCTGCGCAAGGCGGGGGCCGAGCGCGGACGGGTCGAGGTCGTGCCGGCGCGCTCGCACCGGGAGGCCTCGGCCCTCGCCCCCTACGTGAACCTCGCGCGGGGCTGGAACCGCCAGGCGGACATCAAGCGCAACCCCCTCTTCTACGACGGCACGCTCACCGTGGCCACCTACCACGACTGGCTGAAGCACTGGGCCGTCCACTACGTGGTCCTCCCGGCGGACGCGCCCGACGACGGCGCCGAGCGCGAGCGGGAACTGGTCGGCAGCGGGCTGCCCTATCTGAAGAAGGTCTGGAGCGACAGCAACTGGCACCTGTACGCCGTCACCGACCCGGCGCCGCTCGCCGAGCCGCACGCGACCGTCCTGCGGGCCGAGCAGAACGAGATGACGCTGAAGGTCGGCGCACCGGGCCGGATCCTGATCCGCATCCCCTATTCGCCCTGGCTGGGCCTGGTCGACGGGGAAGGCCACAGCCTCCAGCCGCCCTTCGAGACGGAGGCGTCCAAGCAGATCCGGGAGTACGACGGCAGCAGGCCGCCGCAGTACGAGAACCCCAACGGCTGCCTGGCGCCGACCGCTCCGGACGCCACGGGCGAGGCGTGGACGGAGCTCCTCGCCCCGAAGGCCGGCACGTACCGGCTGGCCGCGCCCTACAAGATGCCTCGGGGCACGTCCTGCCCGAAGGAACTGCGCGGCCCGGCCCTGACCGGGCCGTAGCCCGCCGGCGGCGGGGAGCGCTCACCTGCTCTGGATCTTGCCCAGCGGCTCCGGGTCGCCTTCCAGCTCGGAGCACGCCTCGAGCCAGGCGGCGTCCCCGGGGTAGAGGGCGCTGCGCAGGTACGCCACGGTGAGCCGCTGGATCAGCGCGACGCGCCCGGGGCTCTCGTCGGTCGTCTCCGCGACGCCGTGGCCGGGGATGCCGCCGAGCGAGTGCTCCGCGCCGAACAGCGTCAGCAGGCTCTTGCTCCCCGGGCTCAGGAAGTAGGGGTCGGTGAACCAGTCCGGCCCGCGCACCGACAGCGGGGAGCGGTCCTCTTCCCCGGCGATCACCAGGGCCGGCGCGGTCATGGCGTCGAACGAGGGGTTCATGAACGGGAAGTGCTCGGCCGCGAACGGGGACAGGTCGTCCCCGCCGAGGCCGGTCAGGGCCAGCAGCACGCCCGCCGTCACCCGCGGGTCGGACATGTCCTCGCCCGGGACGCCCGCGGCGTCGAGGACCCGCGCGCCGAGCAGCGTGCTCGCCGTCTGCGCGCCCCAGGAATGCCCGGCGACGGCGATGCGGCTCCGGTCGAGGCGGCCCGCGAGGCCCGGCACCGCGGCCTCCACGAGATCGAGGCCGTCGAGGACGCGCTTCAGGTCGTCGACCCGGATGCGCCAGATCAGCGGGGTGCGGGGGTCGTCGGCGGCGAGGCCGAGCGTCCGCGAGTCCAGGTGGGTGGGCTGGACGACGACGAAGCCGGCGGCGGCCCAGTGGTCGGCGAGCGGGGCGTAGCCGTCCATCGACCAGCCGAAGCCGTGCGAGAACACGATGACCGGCAGGTCGCGTCCGGTCGCGGGTGCGGACACCCGGACCTGGAGGTCCGTTCCGCGTCCGGGAGCGGGAAGCAGGACCGGCTTCACGGACACGACCGGAGCGGTCGCGACGTTCGTTTCGGGCATGGCGGAGCCTTTCGTTCGGTGGGGCATGAGGGGACGGTGCGGGTCCGGTCGCCTGCTCTGGCATCATGAACAAACGGGACATTGTCCCGTTTCGACGATACGGGACGTTGTCCCGTTTAGCAATCGGAGGCGGAGGACGCGGTGAGCGAGAGCGAGCGGGCGGCCGGGCGCGCGGCCCGGCCCAAGCGGGCGGACGCCCGGCGCAACAAGGAGGCCCTGCTCGACGCGGCCGCCGCGGTCTTCGTCGCGGCGGGCGTGGAGGCGCCGGTGCGCGACATCGCCGCCGAGGCGGGCGTCGGGACCGCGACGATCTACCGGCACTTCCCGACGCGGGCGGACCTCATCATCGCCGTCTACCGGCACCAGATCGAGGCCTGCGCCGCGGCCGGCCCGGACCTGCTCGCGAGCGGCCCGTCCCCGCACGCCGCCCTCGGGCGCTGGATCGACCTGTTCGTCGACTTCCTGGTCACCAAGCACGGGCTCGCCGCCGTGCTGCGGTCCGACGACGCCGGCTTCGAGGCGCTGCACGCCTACTTCCTCGACCGGCTCGTGCCCGTGTGCGCCCGACTGCTCGACGCCGCCGCCGCGGCGGGCGAGATCCGCTCGGACCTCGCGGCCTACGAGCTCATGCGCGGGGTCGGGAACCTGTGCATCGGCGCCGACAGCGACCCCCGCTACGACGCGCGCCGGCTCGTGCGGGTCCTCATCGCCGGCCTGCGCCGGCCCGAATGACCGCCAGAAAGATCTTTTCGGCGGGTGCGCAAGAACGGCGCGGCGGCTCCGACCTATCCGTGACAGGACGCCTTCGCCCGGGCTCCGCACGCCCGGCGACCACGAACGGAGAACACATGGACCTGCCCCGCCTCGGAGTCACCCTCCAGCACTTCGGCCCGCACGCCGGACCCGACGCCGTCGTCACCGTCGCGCAGGCGGCCGAACGGCTCGGCTTCCACGCCGTGTCGGTCAGCGACCGGCTCCTCACCCCCGTCGGGCCGCACTGGACCAACGACGCCGGCCTGCCCGAGTCGGCGCCGTGGGACGTCCTGGAGGTGCTGACCTGGGCGGCCGCCCACACCCGGCGGATCCGGCTGACCACCGCCATCCTGAACACGATCTTCCAGCCGCCCGTCGTCGTGGCGCGCCGGCTCGCCACCCTCGACCAGCTGTCCCGGGGCCGGGTGGTCGCCGGCGTCGGGCAGGGCGGCGGCACCCGCCTCGCCCCGTACTACATCCCCGAGGAGTTCACCGCCGCCGGAGTGCCCGCCGGGCGCCGCGGCGCCGGCTTCGCCGAGCACGTCGCCGCGATGCGCGCCTGCTGGGGCCCCGACCCCGTCGAGTTCCACGGCGAGCACTACAGCATCCCGGCCGCCAAGATCGGCCCGAAGCCGTACGGCGACCGCATCCCGGTCCTGTTCGGCGCGATCACGCAGCGCACCGTCGAGCGCGCGGCCCGGATCGGGGACGGCTTCGTCACGACCGCCGTGAACTGGGACGACACCCGCACGCAGGTCGGCTGGTACCGCGCCGCCGGAGGCGACGGGACCGTCCTGGTCAGCGTCTTCGCCGCACCGCCCGGCACCGACGTCGCCACCGCCGACTTCGTCGACGCCGCGCTGCGCAACCTCGAACGGGCCGCCGACGTCGGCGCCGACGAGATGCACATCGCCACCAACCTCCTGGACGTCCACCCGCAACGGCAGGCAGACCTGCTGGAAGCCCTGGCGAGCGAACTCGGCCTACCGGCCGACGATCACTGACCCCGGAGGTACTCCCTCGCCTCGCGGGAGCCGAGGGCGGCCGCGCGCTCGCACAGGATGTCCGACTCCTCGGCCTCGCCCGCCTGCTCCAGCAGGACGGCGAGGTCGTACATGGCGTCCGCGCGTCCGTCCTCGGCCTCCGATTCCAGGAACGACCGCGCCTTCGATCTGACCCGCGCGGCCTCCTCGGTCTCCCCGAGCCCTTCCAGGACCTCGATCAAGTCGATCTCCGCGCGGACGTTCCCCTGCGAAGCGGCGAACTCGAGGAGGCGCCTTGCTTCTGGAAGGTTCCCTTCTTCCGAGAGAATTCTTCCGAGGTTATGGGAGGCGCCCCCATGGCCGACTGCCGCGGCCTTCTCGTAAAGAGATCTCGCCTCTTGGATGGTGCCGTGCTCGGCCATGTGCACAGCAAGGTTGAAGGTCGACGTGATGTGCCCCTGGGAAGCGCCTCGGCGCCAGAGGAGTTCCGCCTCCTCCGGCCTTCCCTGCTTGTCGATCACCAAGGCCAGGTTGTTCAGAGCGTTCACATCCCCGGTTTCCGCCGCACGTCGGTACCACTTTTCGGCGTCGGCGAGCCTTCCCGCGTAGTCGGCCTCCCACACCAACTCGGTCATAGCCTCGACCGCGCCCAGTTCCGCCGCCTTTGAATACCATTCCCTGGCCTCGGCTTCATTGCCTTCGTCGTCGTACACGCGCGCCAGCGCCGCCATCGCGTCCCGGTCACCGCTCTCGGCCGCGCGCCGGTACCAGTGGATCGCTTCGGCGATCCGCTCCCGGCACTCGATCACCACTCCGAGGGTGAGCATGGCCGCGACACTGCCCAGATCGGCCGCACGGCGCAAAAGCCTTTCGGCCTCCTTGTCGGCGCCGGCCTCGAGCATGGCCTCGGCTCGGCCGATCAGCGCGTCGATCTCGGTGTTCTCGTCCATGGTGTCCTCGTCGCGGCGGGTTCAGGATTCGCTGACGGCGCGGGCGAAGACGAGGTCGCGGGCCGTCTGCAGGCCCGTGGCCAGGGCGCCGAGGACGACGGCGTCGTCGCCGAGGGCGGAGACCTCGACGCGCGGCGCGCCGAGCGGGGTCATCGTCTCGAGGCGTTCGCGGACGGCGCCGAGGAGCACGTCGGCGCCGTGCCCGCCGATGCCGCCGCCGAGCACGATCAGGTCGGGGTCGAGGAGCGCGACGACGCTGGCCAGGGCGCGGGCGACGTGCCCGGCCTCGTGCGCGACGGCCTCCGCCGCGAGCGGGTCGCCGGCGCGGGCGGCGTCGAAGACGCGCTTGGCGGTGACCGCGCCGGGCATGCCGAGCCGCCGCGCGGCGGCGACGACGCCGGGTCCGGACGCGACCGACTCCAGCATCCCGTGCGAGCGGGTCTCCCGGGGGTCGGCCTCGCCGAACGGCAGCCACGCGATCTCCCCGGCGGCGCCGCGGGCGCCGCGGTGCAGCTCGCCGTTCAGGACGATCCCCATGCCGATGCCGGTGCCGATCGACACGAACGCGAAGTGCGGCACGCCCTCGCCGAGCCCGTAGCCCTGCTCCCCCAGCGCGGCCAGGTCGATGTCGTTCTCGATGGTGTACGGCGCGGGCAGGCGCCGGGCCAAGCGTCCGGTGACGCCCGGCTCGTCCCAGCCGGGCAGGTTGGGCGCGAGGCGCAGCCGCTGGTTCGCCACGTCGTGGACGCCCGGCGTGCCGAGCACGATGCCGGTGACGTCGCCGTCCGCGGCCTTCGCGAGGTCGTCGACGATCCGGCCGATCCTGTCGATGAGCGCGGCCGGCCCGGCGGTGCCGCCGGCGCCGACCGAGCGGACGTCCTTGCGCACCGCGATCTCGCCGGACAGGTCGGCGAGCGCGGCGCGGATCCACTCCCGGCCGACGTCGAGGCCGATGACCCAGCCGGTCTCGGGCCGGATGCCGTAGAGCCGGGCCGCCCGTCCGGCGCCGCCCGTGCGCTGGCCGATCGCCTTGACCAGGCCGACGCGTTCCAGGTCGGCGAGCGCGAGCGAGATCGTGGGCTTGGACAGGCCGGTCGCCGCGGCGAGCTGCGGGCGCGAAACCGGCCCGAGGACGCGGATCCGCTCGTACACGGCCCGCTCGTTCATGATCCGCAGCACGCTCGTGGTGTTGGCGGTCTCCCTGCTCGGCACGTGTAAAGACTGACATATCCCGGCACGGGGCACGCCCCGGGTATTGATTTGTTAGGGAGCCTCCCTTACATTCGCTGCGACGTCGAGCGGGGGTGAGGCGTCCGGTCACGAGGAAGGAGAGACCGCGATGACCGCTCCCGAGGGCTCGGGGTTCGAACGGCGGCTCGGCGTGTTCCAGGCCACCACCATCAACATGACCCAGATGTGCGGCATCGGGCCGTTCGTCACCATCCCCGCGATGATCTCCACGATGGAGGGCCCGCAGGCGATGTTCGGCTGGCTGGTCGGCGCGCTGATCGTGCTCGCCGACGGCCTGGTCTGGGCCGAGCTCGGCGCGTCCATGCCGGGCGCCGGCGGCACCTACCTCTACCTGCGCGAGGCGTTCCAATACCGCACCGGCCGGCTGATGCCGTTCCTGTTCGTCTGGTCGGCGGTGCTGTTCATCCCGCTGATCATGTCCACCGGCGTGATCGGGCTCGTCCAGTACGCGGGCTACCTGTGGCCGTCGCTGGTGCACGGCTCCGGCCTGTCGACCGGCGGCCACGTCCTCGCGATCGCGGTCGTCGCGCTCGTCGTCGGCGCGCTGTACCGCAGGATCGGCGACATCGGCCTGCTCACGACGGTCTTCTTCGTCGTGATGCTGGTCTCGGTGCTCGGCGTCATCCTCGCCGCGTTCACACACTTCCACTCCGACCTGGCGTTCACCTACCCGCACGACGCCGGGTCGAAGTTCTTCCACGGCCTCGGCGCCGGGCTCGTCATCGCGGTGTACGACTACCTCGGCTACAACACGGCGGCCTACCTCGGGGCGGAGGTCCGGCGGCCGGGCCGGGTGATCCCGCGGGCGATCATCTTCTCGATCCTCGGCATCATGGCGCTGTACTTCCTGTTCCAGGTCGGCATCCTCGGCGTCATCCCGTGGGAGAAGACGCAGGAGTCCAGCTCGTTCGCCTCGCTCGTCCTGGAGCGGACGTGGGGCAAGGGCGCGGCGCAGGTCTTCACGGTCGGGATCATCGTCACCGCGTTCGCGTCGGTGTTCGCCGGCCTGCTCGGCGGCTCCCGGGTGCCCTACAACGCGGCCCGCGACAAGCTGTTCCTGCCGTGGTTCGCGCGGCTGCACCCGCGGCTCAGGTTCCCGACGTTCGGGCTGTACGCGATGGGCGTCATCACGGCCGTCGGCTCGCTGTTCACCCTCACCGACGTCATCAGCATGCTGACCGCGGTGTTCGTGCTGGTGCAGTCGGTGGCGCAGATCGTCGCGCTCACCGTGCTGCGCCGCCGGCAGCCGGACCTGCCCCGCCCGTACCGGATGTGGCTCTACCCGCTGCCGAGCCTGGTCGCGCTGGCGGGCTGGATCTACATCTACAAGTCGGCGGGCACCAGGCCGATCCTGCTGTCGCTGGCCTGGCTCGCGGCGGGCGTCGTCGCCTACCTCGTGTGGGCGCGGGTCGAGCGGATCTGGCCGTTCGGGCCGAAGGAGGTCCGCGAGCACTTCGCCGAGCCCGGCGGCGCCGAACCGCAGGCCGCATGATCCTCGGGATCGACTTCGGCGGGACGAAGGTCGCGCTGGCCACCGCCGACGCGGCGGGCGCGCCGCTGCGCCGCGCCCGCCTGGAGACCCGGGCCGCGGACGGCGCGAAGGAGGTGGTGCGCCGGGCCCTGGACGCGGCGCGCCGCCTCGTCAACGACACCCCCGGCGCGCTGACCGCGGTGGGCGTCTCGACGTTCGGCGTCGTCCGGGACGGGCGGGTGCGGTTGGCGCCCAACGTCCCCGGCTGGGAGGACCTGCCGCTGCCGGACCTGGTCTCCGACGGCCTCGGCGCGCCCGTGCGCATCGACAACGACGTCAATGCGGCCACGGCCGCCGAGGCGCGGTGGGGCCGGCTCGCGGGCGTCGGCACCGGCGTCTACGTGAACCTCGGCACCGGGCTCGGCGCCGGGCTCGTCGTCGGCGGACGCGTCGTGCCGGGCGCGCACGGCGCCGCCGGCGAGATCGGCTACCTGCTGCGCCGCCCCGGTGAACCCGGGTGCGCGGCGGGCCGCGCCCCGCTCGAGGAGTACGCGTCGGGCGGCGGCCTCGCCGCCCGCGCCTCGGCCGTCCTCGGGGAGGCGGTGACGGCCGAGGGCCTGTTCGCCCGGCGCGACGACCCGCGGGTGGCCGGGCTGCTCGACGACACCGCCGGGACGCTCGGGATGGCGGTGGCCAACCTCGCGACCGTGCTCGACCCGGAGCGCGTCGTCCTCGGCGGCGGCATGGCGGCCGAGCCTTCGCTGCTGCCGGTGATCCGCGCGACGGTCGCGCGGGCCGTCCCGTTCCCGCCGCCGGTGGAGACGGCCCGGTTCGTCGACGACGCCGCGCTCATCGGCGCTCTCGCCCTCGCCGCCGAGGCCGGGCCGTGAACCTCGCGGCGCGCCGGCCGTCTCACCGCCGCGCCGGGGCGGGGACGGTCCGGCGCGGCAGGTTCCAGCCGGTGAGGCCGACGACCGGGACGGCGCCGCGCAGGTCGGACGCGCGGTAGCGGGCGGTCAGCGTCTGCGACTGCCCGGGCCACAGCGTGACGTCGTTGTCGCTCCAGCGGATCGGCAGCACCTGGTCGCCGCCGGGCAGCGGCCGCCCGCCGGGGCCGCCGCGCCGCACGTCCGCCCTGGTGAAGACGGCCGGGGCCGTCCCGGTCGCCTTGATCGTCACCGTGGTCACCAGGTCGGCGCCGTCGCGGCGGGTGGTGGCCGACGCGCGCACGGCGGCCTTGCGCAGGTCGCGCAGACCGGTCAGGTCCGCGTACCCGTCCGGGCGGAAGGCCGCGCCGCTGCCCTTGCCGAGGGTGTTCGCCCAGTCCACCACGTCCGGTTTCGTGGACAGCCAGTAGACGTTGCGGCTCACCGCCGTCCCGTGCCGGGACAGGGTGAGTTCGAGGAAGTAGGTGCGGGAGATGCCCTGCGGCGCCCGCGCGGCGGCCACGGTCCGCACGTCCTGTGCGGCCAGGGCCGGGACGGCGACGCGGGAGGTCCGCTTCACGGCGCCGTCGAGGTCGATCAGCCGCACCCGCGCCGTCAGCCCGGCCTGGCGCCGCCCGGTCAGGTTGGCGACCTTGACGGCACGGGTGGCGTAGTCGTACATGACGTGCACCGGCTCGCCCGCCTTCTTCGCGCCGAAGTACACGCCGGGCTGGTCGAAGTCCTGGCCGTAGACGTTCCACTGCAGCGACGGCCAGGCCTTGTTCATCATCCAGTAGATGACGCCGGTGCTCGGGTTGGCCGGGTCCTTGGAGTTGCCGAGGTACGCCTCGAACTGCGCCCGGGCGATCTCGTACCCGCCCATCTGCGCGATCCGCTGGTAGGAGGCCATGTCGGACCACGGCCCGTACCGGTGCCACAGAGGGGTGTTGTACTGCCCCATGCGCGCGGTCCGCGTGTAGTCGTTGTACGGATACACGTGGAAGAGGTCGCGGCCGGAGCGCGGCCCGCGAGCGGTGGCCGGATCCCATATCGCCGCCTGGTCCTGCGGCGTCAGGAAGCGGTCGAGCGAGTCCTGTGTCGGGACGGTGTTGCCCGCGCTCGTCTCGGTGTCGAAGCCCCAGCCGCTTCCGGCGTTGGTGTACGACGGGTCGCGCCCGGCGGTCTCGCGGCCGTTGCTCCACCAGTAGACCGGCGGCACATAGTTGTACGGGCCCTCCTTGGCGCCGGACGGGCCGAGCCTCGGCGACGCCTTGTACTCGGCGGACGCGACCTGCGGCGTGCCCCAGTCCGCGGCCTTGAACGCCGACAGGTACACCGGCTCCTTCAACGCGTCCGGCGCCGCGTCGCTGCCCTGGAAGAAGGTGAAGACGCTCGGGTGGTCGCGCAGCCGGCGGGAGACGGCCGCGGCCTGGACGGCGGCGCTGTCCTTTAGTTCCTTGCCCCACTTGGCGTACGGGTCCTCCCAGCGGTCGCAGCACTGCCAGCCCGTCATCGCGAGCACGCCCTCGCGGTCCATCTGCCGGAGCATGTCGTCCGGCGGGAAGTTGCCCTCGAAGCGCAGCGCGTTCAGGCCGAGGTCCTTGACGTAGGCGAGCTGATCGCGGACGTTCCGGGACGAGTAGCGCAGGAACATGTCCGGCGACCAGCCGCCGCCCCGGATCACGATCGGCACGCCGTTGACCGCGAACCGCCGGTAGCCGTGCGGGGCGTGCGTCCGGCCGGGGACGACGCGGGTCAGCGACGAGGTGACGGTGCGGATCCCGAAGTCCTCGGCGTACCGGCCGGTCTCCCGTCCGGCCGCGCGGACGCGCGCGGCGAGGTGGTAGAGCGGCTGGCCGCCGAGCTGGTACGGCCACCACACGTCCGGATGGCGGAGCCGGAGGCGGACCGCGATCGGACGTGTGGCGTTCGGCGGCAGCGTCACGGTCGTGCGGAAGGGCAGCCGCGTCGCGCCACGGAGGACCGCGCCGGAGAACTCGGCCCGCCGCGCGGCGCCGGTGTTGTTGCGCAGCAGGGCCTTGACGGTGAGCTCGGAGCGGGAGAAGTCCCGGGCGTTGCGCTGGACGACGTGGGTGTCGCGCAGCGAGACCGGACCGTCCTGGACGATCTTCGGCGGGCGCTCCAGGCCCGTGCCCCGGTCCGGCGCGGCCGGGTTCCAGTCGAGGCGGCTGCCGGTGAGGTAGGTCTTCGCCCTGTTCGGCGCGACGTCGAGCGCGATCGCGTTGGCGCCCTCGCGCACGTACCGGGTCACGTCGTACTCGAAGCGCGCGTAGGAGCCCTGGAGCCGCGACCGCCCGTCGATCCGGGTGCCGTTGACCCACAGGTCGGCGGTGCCGGAGACGCCGTCCATGGTGAGGAAGGTGTGGCCGTCGCGGCGCGGATGCAGGGTGACCTCGTCCCGGTACCACCAGTTGACGGAGAACTGTCCCGTGGGCACCGACCTCAACCGGTCCGAGAAGAAGACGTTCGGGTACCGGCCGTTCTCCAGCAGGCCCGCCATCAGCGTCTCGGGGCGGCCGATCGGCAGCCAGCCGGACGCCCGGTAGCCGGGCCGCGAGATCCGCGCGCCGTCGCTCCCGGCGACGGACGAGGACTGGATCCGCCAGCCCTTGACCAGCTCGGACGCGCCGTCCTCCCCCGCCGGCGCGAGGACGGCGGGCTCCGGCCGCGCCGGCGCGCCGCTCACGGCGTAGGGCGGGGCGGCGAGGAGGGCGCAGGCGGCCAGGGCGGCCTGCGGTCGTCCGGGCTTCGGCATGGGTTCCCCTGCGGTCGGCTGCGTCGTGATCATTACCTTCTCGATCACCCGAACCGGCCGCCGCCACACGCGGACGCGGAAACGGATCCGCGCCGCCGGCGGTCGTAGGGCACGCGAGCCTGCACCTGGCAGGTGTACCCCCAGCGGAGTGCTGGTCGGCCGTTCCGCCGCGCAGCAGTCTGATGGACATGACGACAGAGATCGCTAAGAGCGCCGCGCGGCTCGGGACGCGCGGCTGGCTCATCCTCATCACGCTGTGCGGCGCGACGTTCATGACCGGCCTGGACTACTCGATCATCACCGTCGCGCTGCCGGAGATCGGCCGGGACCTCGGGTTCTCCAGCGCGTCGGCGCTGCAGTGGGTGGCGACCGCGTGCCTGCTGCCGACGGCCGCGCTGATGCCGCTGTTCGGCCGGGCGTCCGACATGCTCGGCCGGCGCCGGCTGTTCATGGCAGGCGTCACCGGCTTCACGCTGATGTCCCTGGTCGCCGCGCTGGCGCCGAGCCCGGCGCTGCTGGTCGCGGCGCGCGCCGGGCAGGGCGTCGCGGCCGCCATGATCGGCCCGACCGCGCTCGCGCTGATGACCGCCGCGTTCCCCGAGGGACCGCGGCGGACCCGCGCCCTCGGCGTCAACGGCGCACTCCTGTCGCTCGGCTTCGTCATCGGGACGATCGGCGGCGGGCTCATCACCAGCGGGCTCAACTGGCGCTGGACGATGCTGATCCTTTTCACGATCGGCTCGCTGGTCATGCTCGGCGCGGTCACGGTGGTCCGCGAGACCGCCGGACGGACCCGCACCAGGCTCGACGTCCCCGGCGCGATCCTGGCGAGCGCCGGCCTGTTCGCCCTGGTCTACGGCATCTCCACCGGCGGGGACGCGGGCTGGGGCAGCGCCCCGACCGTCGCGACACTGCTCGCCGCGGTCGTCCTGCTCGGCTCGTTCCTGGTGGTCGAGGCCCGGCACGCGGCCCCGCTCGTCCCGCTGCGGCTGCTGCGCCGCCCGACCGTCAAGTGGGGCATGACCATCGGCCTGGTCACCTTCGGGATGTGCGGCGGCGCGACCCTGCTGCTCAGCATCCACATGCAGGACGTCCTCGGCTACACGCCCCTGCAGACCGGGCTCGGCTTCCTCGGCGAGGGCGTCGCCGCGCTGGCCGCCGGCACCCTCGCCGCCCGGCTGATCAACGCCCGCGGGACGGTCGCGACCATCGTCACCGGGCTGACCGTGCAGGCGGCCGGCACCGCCGCGATGGTGGCCCTGCCCGTGCACGGCGGCCTCGTCCTGCTGCTCGCCACGTCCGCCACGATGGGCTTCGGGCACGTCCTGACCGTGGTGGCCGCCATCACGACGATCACTTCCGGCCTGGACGAGGGCGACCAGGGCGTCGCGGGCAGCCTCGCCCAGATGCCCACCTTCGTCGGCGCGATCGGCGTGGCCGGGCTCACCGCGATCGCCGCCGCCCGGACCGAGGCGCTCGCCCCGTCCACCACCAAGGCCCTGGCCACGCTGGGCGGGCTGCACGCCGCCTTCCTGACGGCCGGCGCGGTGGCGCTGCTCGGCGCGGTCGCCGGCGCCGCCCTCCTCCGCCGGACGGGCACCGGCCGGACCGCCGGGCACGCCGCCGAGGAGAGCGCCGAGCACTCCATGGCCGCGTGACCCGGCCCCCGCTCAGTGAACGGCTGCGGCGACTCGCTCGGCGAGCCGCCGCAGCCGTTCGTGCGACGGCGAACCCGGTTCGGCCTGGAACACCGTGACGCCCTGCCCCTCGTCGTCGGGCGTGCGCAGCAGCTCGGCGGTGAGGGTCATGACGCCCACGTCCGGGTGCCGGTAGTCGCGCGAGATCGACGCGCAGTTGGCCACCGGGTGCTCCGTCCACATGGCGCGGAACTCCGGGCTGAGCGTCAGCAGCTCCTCGACCAGGGCGGTCAGCCCCTCGTCGCCGGGGAACCTGCTGAGCGAGCCCTCCAGGTAGGCGATGTCGTCGCGGGCCTTCTGCTCCCAGTCGCCGTAGAGGCCGCGCGCGAAGTCCAGTTCCAGGAAGTCGATGCGGACGAAGTTCGGCCTCTCCTCGCCGTCGAACTCCCAGTGCGGCGCCAGCAGCGCGTGCGCCAGGCGGTTCCAGGCGAGGATGTCGCCGCGCCGGCCCACCGCCATGGCGGGCGCCTCGGTGAACGAGTCCACGATCAGCTTGATGCCGGGCCGCAGCCGTTCCGGCCTGACCCGCTCCCGCGCCCGGACGACCCGCGCCAGCCGGTGCAGATGGGCCAGCTCGTCGTCGTCCAGCCGCAGGACGCGGGCGATGGAGTCGAGGACCTCGTCGGAGACGTTCGGGCTCTGCCCCTGCTCCAGCCGCGTGTAGTACCCCACGCTGACCCCGGCGAGCGGCGCCAGCTCCTCCCGGCGCAGCCCGGACACCCGCCGGTGCTTCACGCCGGGATTGAGCCCCACCTCCTCGGGCCTGAGCCGGGCACGGCGGGACCTCAGGAACTCACCAAGCGCAGAACCGGGATACATGGATCAAAGATCTCAGATCCACCGCCCCCGCCGGAAGCACACGGCGCCGCGCCTGCGGGCGGCGTCGCGGAGTCGATCGTGCTCCGCGGCTGGTGAGCGGGCCTACTGGCCTTTGCAGGTGCTTCCGTCCGCGGTCACGTTGGAATGGCCGGGGTATTTCCAGCGGCAGACGTCCGCCGTGGTGATGGGCGTCCCGCCCGGGCCGTAGCACCAGTAGCCGCCCTCGGTGCCGCCGCTGCCGCTGAAGCCGCGGGACTGGCAGTAGCGGTTCATGTCACTGCCCGAAACGGTTCCGAGCGTTCTCGGCGCCGAGGAATGCCGCTGCGGTGACGACGGCGCCTTCTTCGGCGTCGAGGGTTTCGTGGCCGGGCCCGGTGAACCGCTCCTGCGCTGCGGTGCAGGCCGCCCCGTACCCGCCGGCGTCGTCGCGGTCGCGGTCGGCGGGGAGCCGGCGTGGCGGCCGCCGGCCGGGCCGGGCGAACCCGGGACGCCACCGGCGGACGTGCCGGGCCTCGACTCGCCCGACGCATCCGGGCCAGTTCCCCCTTCGTCCGAAGGAAGAAGCGTGTAGGTGACGCCGAGGACCGCCACCAGCGCGATCACCGCGGCGCCGATCAGGAGCGGCAGGCGGCGTGCCCGCCTCCTCGCCGGCTTGGCGTCCGCCGCAGGTGGAGCGGGTGCGGGGTCCGGTCGGGTCGGCGAGGCGTCCGCGGGCAGCCAGGCGGTGGTCGGCAGAGCGCGCAGCCCGTCGCCGACCTCGGCCGCCGTGGGACGTCCGGCGGGGTCCTTGTCCAGGCAGGCGCGGACGATGCCGCCGAGCCGCCCGTCCAGCGCGCCGAGGTCGGGCTCGTCGTGCAGGATCGACCGCATCACCGCCGGGATGGTGTCGCCGCGGAAGGCCCGCGCGGCGGTGGCGGCGAAGACCATGGTCGCCGCCCAGGCGAACATGTCGGCCGCCGGCCCGACGCCCTCGCCCTCGATCTGCTCGGGCGCCATGTACCCGGGGCTCCCCACGGCCTGGCTCGTCGTGATCGACCGGCTGAGGTCCAGCGCCCGGGCGATGCCGAAGTCGATCACGACCGGGCCGTCCGGGCCGAGCAGGACGTTGCCCGGCTTGAAGTCGCGGTGCACGACGCCCGCCTGGTGGATCGCCGCCAGCGCCGTCGCCGTGTTGAGCGCCAGCCGCTCCAGCGCCGCGCCCGCGCGCGGGCCGGCCTCGCGGACGGACTCGTGCAGCGACGGCCCGTCCACGAACTCGCTGACGATGTACGGCTGCTCGTTCAGGACGCCGCTGCCGAGCACCTGCGCGGTGCAGAACGGGGCGACCCGCTCGGCGATCTCGACCTCGCCGAGGAACCGGGCCCGCGCCCGCTCCTCGACGATCAGGTGCGGATGGAGCAGCTTGACCGCGACGCGCCGGCCGTCCGCCGACTCACCGAGGTAGACCGTGCCCTGACCGCCCGTCCCGAGCCGGCCCGCGAGCCGGTACGGCCCCACCGACGCCGGATCGGTCGGCAGCAGGGACTTCCACCTTGGCACGCGCCCCTCCAACGTCCGATCGCCGCAAGATCATAGCGACGGGCCGGAGCGGTCCGCAGCACAAGCCGGGCACGGGCCGTCCGGCGCGGGGCCGCCGGATCACAGGCCGAACGCCGCGGTCACGCGGCCGGCCAGATCGTCCTCTGTCATGGCGGTGCCGACCTCGATGCCGTGGAGGCCGAGGGACTCCGTCTCGACGGCGAGGCGTTCGGTGAACATGCGGTCGCGTTCGAGCAGGTTGCGCAGCGCCCGCTCCGGATCGCGGGTCTTGCGGGCGATGGTCCACGTCGAGCCCCGGCCGTCGAGCGCGGCCCGGCGGAAACCGGGCGTCGGAAGGAGCCAGACCGCCCGGCCGGGAACGGCGAGCAGCGGCTTGACCAGGTGCGGCAGCAGCCGGAAGCCCTCGACGATCACGCCGGGATTCTTCGGAAGGCGGAGCAGGTCGTCGACGATCAGCCCGAAGCCCTCACCGCGGAACCAGTGGAACGTCTCGAGCATCGTCTCCGGTGACCTGTTCACCCACCGCTCGTCCATGTCCATCGCCATGAACTCGCTGAGGAACGGGCTCTCGGCGGGCGTGGTCCGGCCGGAGTGCTCCCCCATCACGTCGTCGGTCGCGTAGAGCCGCAGGCCATGCCGCGCCGCGAGGCGGCGGGCGATGGTCGACTTCCCCGCCCCCGTCCCGCCGCCGACCCAGTAGACGTGCGCGAGCCGCGCGCGCAACGCCGCGGCATCGGCGGGCGCTTCAGGCTCGTCAGGTCGGATCACACCGCTCATCCCGGCTCCCCCAGTGCGGTCGATCAGCGCCCGTCTCCGGGGCGGCTAGGCGTCAGTCGTCGAAGTCGAAGCCGGCGGCCTCGGCCGAAGTAACGAGCTTCCGCATCCGATCGCCGTCGGCGGCGACGGCGGCCAGCAGCGCACCCAGCTCCTCCAGCGCGGCACGATCCTGGCCATAGGCGCAGAACATGCCGCCTTCGGGGTCGTACGAGAAGCGCCCGTCAAGGCCCTGCGCCTCCGTGCTCACCAGGAACCGCGCGGCCCCTTCCCAGAAGTAGCCGTTCGGCTCGTGGCCGAGCTCCTCGACGAGCCCGTCCACCTGGGTCGTCCCCGCGTCGAGCAGCAGCGAGAACGATCCGGGACGGGTTTCGATCAACCTGAGCGGCGTCATCGGCGGATGATGGCATGCCCGGAACAGGGCGGCAAACCGCCGGAGCCGCCGTCAGGCCCGGAAGTCGGCCGCGTGGTCGCGGGCCCACTGGGCGAACGTGCGGGCGGGGTGTCCGGTCACCTGCCGCGCCGTGGGAAGAGGGCCGTTGGCCGACAGGTCCGTCCGTTCGTGAGCGGCGGGGTCCGCCGGCGCGCCAGAGTAGTCCTCGAACCCCAGCGGGAAGTCGGCGTTCGCCGCCGCGAACCCGCCCTGCGCCCGGTAGATCTCCCGTGCCCGCTCGGGCGCGACCCGCTCGAACCGGACCTCGCGGCCGCGCGGCGCCGATGAGCGCGGCCTGCTCCCGGCGGGTGAGGAACTCCGGGCCGTCGCGTCGGGGGCCGGGTCGCGCACGATCCCCTCGGCGCGGATCGAAGGCCCCCACAGCCACAGCATGTTCAGCATGAACTCGCCCGGCCTGACGTGCGTCCACTCCGCGCCACGCACCGGCGCCCCCGCCCGGTCGAGGCGCGCCACGACGCGCCGCCCGACCTGCCCTGTCGCGCCGGTCATCAGAATGGTCACGGGCGTCCCCTTCCTGGTCGGGCTCTTTCCCGACGCCCCATCCCCGGCTCGCCCATCTCGTCGCTGCAAACGCGAACAGGTTGTTCACATATCGCTCTGACCTGCACAAACAGCCGTTCAGGCAGCCGGGTCAACGAAGGCGGAATTCGGCTCGTCGGCCCAGCTCAGAGCCATTCGCGCTCGCCATTTTCATGCTTTTTCAGGGTTCAGCACCGGTGCGTGCATGTTTGGTGCCGAGGTGGGGGGTAGCCGGGGGGAATGAGGCTCGTGAGGCCGCCGGGGGTGTACGCGCCCCAGGGGGACACCTTTCTGCTGACGGAGGTCCTGCGGAAGGCTCCGCTGCTGAAAGGGGCGTGCGTGCTGGACGTGTGCACCGGGACCGGTGCGCTCGCGCTCGCCGCCGCCCGGGCCGGGGCGCGCCGGGTGACGGCGGTGGACGTGTCCGCGCGGGCCGTGCTGGCCGCCCGGGCCAACGCCCGGTTGAACCGGCTGCCGATCAGGGTCCTGCGGGGCGACCTGTTCGGGCCGGTGGCCGGCCAGTGGTTCGACATGATCGTGGCGAACCCTCCGTACGTGCCGAGCGGGTCCGCGCCGCCGGGACGCGCCGGACGCTGGTGGAACGGCGGCCCGGACGGCCGGGCCCTGCTCGACCGGATCTGCGAGCGGGCGCCCCGCCAGCTCCGCCGGGGCGGCACGCTGCTGATCGTGCAGTCGGCCGTGTCCGGGGTCCAGGCGACGCTGGACGCGCTGCGGGCACAGGGGATGGCGGCGTCGGTCGCGGCGCGGCGTACGCAGCCGCACGGCCCGGTGCTGCGGGCTCGTGCCGCGGAGCTGGAGGCCGCCGGGCATGCCCCGGTCTTCGGCCGTTTCGAGGAACTGGTGGTGGTCCGTGCCGACCGCGGCTGACCGTCCCGCTCCCCGCCGGGTCCGGCTGGACCCGGACGGGCCCGTTCTGGTGGAGGGGCCCGTGGAGATCGAGATGCCGGACGGCACGACGGTGACGTCCGACCGGTTCATGGTCGCCTTGTGCGCGTGCCGGCGGAGCCGCCGCTACCCGTTCTGCGACACCAGCCACCGCCGCAAACCCCGCCGGAAGGCCGCGGGCGACTAGTGCGGGGGTGGCGGAAGCGCCTGGCGGAGCGAGGTACCGCCCGTCCGCCAGGACTTCAGGAGGTGCTCGCCGAAGCGGTCCTCCAGCAGTTCGGTGGCGCGGACGCCGAACACGACGTCGGCGGCGAGGGCGGGCTCCCGGGCCAGCAGGTCACCGAGGACATCATGCCGGAGCACCTGTTCGTGGACGGCGTCGGCCTCGATGTGCTCGGTGTAGAAGCGGACGCCGCGCGGGCCCGCGCCGAGCCGTTCCAGCGCGGCGGCCATCCGGCGCGCGGCGGGCGCGGTGGTGATCTCGGCGGCGGCGAAGTGCCCGGCCATCGCGCCGCGCAGCGAGCGGTGCAGGCCGAACAGCGACATCATGTTGACGACGGCGAGCATCCGGGCCGGGACGAGGTCCAGGTAGCGGCCGTAGGCGGAGTCCAGGCCGAGGTCGTCCATCAGATCGGCGAACAGCCGGGAGTGCATGGCCTCGCCGCGGCCGCCGCCGAACTCGTCGAACTCCACCGCGACCAGCGCGGCCTTCGCTTGCCCGTCGAGGCGCGGTATCAGCCAGGCGTGGGGGTCGGCCTCTTTGAGGTGGTAGGCGGAGCGGTGCACGGCGTACTCGCGCAGCTGCCACCCCTCCCCCTCGTCGCGCAGGTAGTGGGAGACGCCGTACGCGTCGGCCGGCTCGGCGAGAACACCGGCGAGAACGCCCTCCACATCGTCGCCCGGCGCGGTCTCCGCGCGGAGAGCCTCCAGGAAGCGGTGTTCCAGCGCGCCACGGAGGGCCAGCAGTCCCGGTGCCCATTCCCAGCCGTCGTCGACGCCGCCGAAACCGCGATAGTGCAGCTCGTAGCAGACGTACAAGGCCAGGTGCAGGTCATCACCGAACGGGTCGGCACCGTCGCGGCGGACCTCGGTGCGGGCGGCGTCCAGCATCGGCGCCGGGTCCGCGGGCGCGAGGCGCGCGAGCGCGGCCAGCACCGCCTCCGACAGCGGCCCGCGCGGGGCGGGCAGCGGCGGCCGCCCGCCGGTCCGGGGCGGGCTCGTGGCGACGGTCGTCATGTCCCCTCCCTCGGCGGTCACCGGGCCGTCTCCGGCGCCGAGCCTGCGGTACCCGCTCCGATCCCGTCCATGCCGCCGGGGTCCCGGTCCGCTCGGCGGGACGTGCGGCGGGCCAGCGCGTCGATCAGCCCGCGCATGCCTCCGGCCGCCGCCCGGCGCTGGTGGTCGGCGCCCGTCCCCTCGTGCAGGACGCGGCCGAGCAGCGTCCGGGTCCGGCCCAGGTCACCGGTCTCCTCCAGGGCCGGCGCGACATGATCGAGGAGTTCGGACGCCAGCTGCGCCGCCGGGACGCGCCGCTCCAGAACCGGGTGGACGCCTTGGCCCGACAGCCCGTGGCGCGCCGCGGCCCAGACGGCGGCGGCGCCGACCTGGGCGTCCGGTGCGTGCGGTGCGGTCCGTCCGGCCGCGAGCTCTGCCAGCGCGGTCCGCACCAGACCCCTGGTGAGGGCGGCCTGGAGCACCGCCTCGTCCGGGGTCGGGACGGCGTCGGCCGCGCGGACCTCCACCGTCGGGAGGTGCGGCGAGGGCCGCGCCAGCCAGAACGACATGGCGGCGTCCACGACGACTCCGCATTCGGCGAGGCGGGCCGTCTCCCGGTCGTGGGCGGCGGCGGACGGGAACCAGGGCGGCAGCCCGGCCCCGGGGAAGCGGGCCTGCTGGATCATCCGCCAGCTCGCGTAGCCGGTGTCGGCGCCGCGCGCGTACGGCGAGTTCACCGACACCGCCAGCAGCGTCGGGAGCCAGGGCCGCAGGTGGTTGACGACGGCGACCGCGGTATCGCGATCGGGGACGCCGACGTGCACGTGGCAGCCGGACACCTCGTAGTCGCGCACCACGCCCGCGTACAGATCCTGGATCCGGGCGAACCGCTCACCTTCGGAGGTCGGCGGCAAGGGGCCGGGCAGCGGCGCGGTTCCCGATGAGACCAGCAGCGCGTCCTCGCGCCGCGCGCACACGGCGAGTTCATCGCGGGCAGCGGCGAGCCTTCGGCCCAGTGCCGCCAGATCCGTGCAGACAGCGGACGCGGCCTCCACCTGCGTACCGAGAAGTTCGGTGTGGAACTGCGCGCCGGAGCGCCGCTGAGGCAGGTTCCGCACATGCGCGAGGACGGCGTCCGCACGGGCCGCCGTCTCCCCGGTCGCGGCGTCGGCGAGCAGGAACTCCTCCTCCACGCCGACCGTCAGTCCCGGCTCCTGCACGCCGACCGCTTCTGCTCGCATGTGCGGGGCCCCTTCCAGGTCCGGGCCCGAGCGGGCCCGCCCGTCCGAGGACGGGTCAGCGGTCGAGGCCGTGCAGGACCGTGGCGGTGACCGCGCCGTACGCGGCGTGCGGGACCAGGTCGCTGATCCAGGACGACACCGGCCATTCGCGCGGGTCGGTGACGCCCAGCGCGGCCATCGGGCCGCTGCTGCCCACCATGGCCCCGGCGGCGGCCAGCATCGCGGTGGCGGCCTTGCCCGGCCGCCAGCCCGCGGCGGCGATGATCCCGAGCAGCGTGCCGGTGCCGATGCCGGCCGCGAGGCCGGTCAGCGGGCCGAGGCCGGAGATGCGGTTCTCGTGCCGTTCGCCCTCGCCCGGCACCTTGATGCCGGTCCTGTCCGACAGGGCGCGCACCGTCTCCTCCGGCGTGTCGCTCCCCGGACGGCCGCGCAGCGCCATGTCCAGGTAGGTGACGCCGTTGAGCGCGGTCGTGCCCGCCGCACCGGCGGCGGCGCCCCGCAGCGCTCCTCGCAGCAGACAAGCCATCTCGCGCCCCCTTGTCGCTCTACATCGGCCTCATGGGCTGCGCTCCCCTCCCGCGCACCCGGCAAACATCGCAACACCACCGAGGCGGGACGATCCGGTCCTCCGGGATCGCCTATCGTTGCGACCGTGATCGACATGCCGACGATGGAGCCCACCGCGTTCCAGAGCGCTCTCCGCGACCAGTTCGAGACGTTCCTCGATGAGCACCGGTCGGCCATGGACGCCCACCTGGACGGGCTGACCGAGGAGCAGGCGCGGCGGCGGCTCGTCGCGTCCAAGACGACGCTGCTGGGCCTGGTCAAGCACGCCGCGTTCATCGAGCGGGTCTGGTTCGACGAGGCGGTCACCCGCCGGTCGCGGGCCGAGATCGGCATCCCCGACACGCCCGACGAGTCGTTCGACCTCGACGCCGGCGACACGATCGCCTCCGTCCGGCGGGACTACCGGGAGGCGTGCGCGGCGTCCCGGAAGGCCACCGCGGACCTGGGGGTGGACGACCTGGTGCACGGCAACCGCCGCGGGCCGCTGCCGCTGCGCTGGGTGTACCTCCACATGCTCCGCGAACTGGCGCAGCACTGCGGTCACGCGGACATCCTCCGCGAGCAGGTCCTCAGCGGAACGCCGTCGGGCTCGTGACGATCGCCCTGATCTCCGCGCCCACCAATCTGGGGCTGCGTCCGCCCGCGCCGACCAGCGTGCCCGGCACGGCCAAGGCGCCGGAGGCGCTGCGCGAGGCCGGACTGCACCGGCGCTTCCTCGAACGCGGCGGGCAGGACCGGGGCGCCGTCGTGCCCGGCCGGTACGCCGACGACGCCGGCCCCGGAGTGCTCCGCAACCAGGCGGCCATCGTCGAGCACGCGCGGCGGCTCGCCGAGCGGATCGACGCGGTCCGCGCCGACGGCCTCGCGCCCCTGGTGATCGGCGGGGACTGCAGCCTGCTCGTGGGCGCCGGCGTCGCGCTGCGGCGCGCGCCGGGACGCCACGGCCTGGTGCATCTCGACGGGCACACCGACTTCCGCCATCCCGGCAACTCCGACCGGTGCGCCAGCCTCGCCGGCGAGGACCTCGCCGCCGTGGTGGGCCTGCACTGGCCGGCCGTCGCCGACATCGACGGCCTCGGCCCCTACTTCGCGCCCGCCGACACCGCCCACGCGGGCTGCCGCGACGACGACACCGCGCTGGAGGAGACCACCGCGCTCCTCGGCGCCGTCGTCCCCGCGGCACGGATCCGGGAGCAGGGCGTGCGGGAAGCCGCCCGCCGGATCCTCGACGTCGTCGACCGCGACGGCCTCGACGGCCACTGGCTGCACCTCGACGTCGACATCCTCGACCCGGGCGTCATGCCCGCCGTCGACTCCCCGGACCCCGGCGGGCTCACCGCCGACGAGCTGACCGAACTCCTCGCGGCCCTCGCACCGCGGGCGATCGGGGCGCAGGTGACCGTCTTCGACCCCGACCTCGACCCGGACGGCGGCCGCGCCCGGCTGCTCACCGACATCCTCGTCGATGGCCTCGCCGCCCTCGGCGAACGCCGCTGAGGTTCCCATCGGTTAGCGTGGCGCCATGGGACGAACAGACGTCGCCTCCCGGATCGTGGCCGCGCCGCCCGATCGCGTTTACCGCGCGCTCACTGATCCCGAAGCCCTGGTGATGTGGCTTCCGCCCACGGGGATGAGCGCGAGATTGGAAAGGTTCGACCTCCGGCCCGGCGGCGGATTCCGGATGGTGCTCACCTACACGGACGCCTCTTCGTCCCCGGGAAAGGCGACGCCTGACTCCGACGTCGTCGAAGCGCGCTTCGACGAGATCGTCCCCGGTGCGCGGGTGGTGCAGGCCGTCGACTTCGTCTCCGACGACCCCGCCTTCGCCGGCACGATGACCATGACGTGGGAGGTCACCGCCGCCGAAGGCGGGAGCCGCGTCGACATCCGGGCCGACGACGTTCCCGCCGGCATCTCCGCAGAAGACCACGCCACCGGACTCGCGTCCTCCCTCGACAACCTCGCAAGCCACGTGGAGCGGTAGGCGCACTGGGTGCTCGACTCGTCCACCGCAGGCGGCGATACCGTCGCGCCCGCAGTGCGCTGTGCGCGAGCCTGGCCGGCGAGCGTGACGATCAGTTCCGGTAGGCGCCGCCCGGAGCCGCACCGCCGCCGGGCACGAAGTCGGGCAGCGCCGCGAACGCGGGGTCGACCGTCGCCGCGCCGAGCGCCCAGCGGACCCATCCCCGGACGCGCGACAGCGGATGGTCGGGGAACTGCGCGTCCCATGCCGGGTCGTCGCCGCGGTGGAACGGCAGCTTGCCCTGTACCTCGGGCGCGTAGGGATGGGGAAGGAACCAGCCCTCGGCTCCGACGCCGAGCTGGGCCATGAGCAGCGCCTCGCGCACGCCGGTGGTCCCGCTCTCCGCGGCGGAGCAGCCGAACATCACATAGCGGTCGGCCTTGGCCAGGAAGATGTTCGCCATGAACACCTGCCCGCTGGGCGCGTTCGGGATCGGCACCTTCACCACCTGGCACACGCCGCGGACGCCGCCGAGCACCACCGGTTCGGCCTCGATGAGGCACCCCATCTGCGCATAGGCGGTGGCGAGGTTGCGGCGCATCGCGGGGACGTTCTCCAGCCACGCCTGTTCCCCGAGCCGCGAGTCCTGGACGTTCAGGATGATCCGGTCGCCGCTGCCCGGGTGCATCCACGTGGTCCCATCGACCTGCTGCAGTCCGGTCGTATCGAAACCGACGACCACGAGTGAACCTCCGCTACCTCGAACTCAAGATGATCATCACACCCTACTGATCGGGCAATTCGGTCCGGGGCCTTTGCCTGATTTCTGTTGACGCCGCCGAGCTCGCCGTTGAACGAGTCCGGTCATGGACGGTTCCTCTCGGGGAGTGGGGCCCCGGTGCGCGCGGCGTCGCGCTGGGGGTCGATGAGGACGGCGGCGGCGAGGGCTCCGACGAGGAGGAGGGCGGCGTAGGCCAGCGCCGCGTTCTGGTAGCCGGCGTGCCCCTGCGCGTCGACCATCGCGCCGACGACGGTGGGGGCGATGAGCCCGGCCGTGGTGACCAGGGCGTTCATCGTGCCGAGGGAGCCTCCGCGCCGCCGCGGCGGAGCGACTTCGGCGACGGTCGTGGCGGCTATGGCGGCGAACGACCCGCCGAAGCCGAACCCGAGGAACAGCAGGACGGCCTTGGCCGCGTGCCCGTTCACCAGCGGCAACCCGAGCAGGCACAGCGCGCCGACGGCCAGCAGGGCGGCGCCGACCCGGCCGCGCGCCCACCGGCTCGGGACGCCGCGGCGCATCAGCCGCCCGGTGACCGCGGCCTGGCCGAGTAACACGACGGCGCCGACCGCCCACGGGACGGCGACCAGGGTGCCGGCGGCGCCCGAGGAGTAGCCGAGGGCGTTCTTCAGGTAGGACGGCAGCCAGACCAGCATCAGCGCGACGCCCCAGTAGCTGGTGAAGTACGCGAGCGTGACGCCGATCCAGGTGCGGCTGCCGAACACTCGCCGGTAGGCGGCCCAGGAGGAGGCGCGGCCGGAAGCGGCCCCGGTCTCCTCCCCGGTCTCCTCGTCACCGGATGGGTCGGCGCCGGGCCGGTCCTCGCGGTGGCGGCCGATGGCCCCGAGCCCGAACCAGGCGGCGCCCCACACCAGGCCGGCGACGGCGAGCGCCCACAGCGCGGAGCACCAGCCGTGGCGGTCGATGACCCAGGTCAGCGTGGGCGCCGCGGTGATCACACCGAAGGTGACGCCGAGGGTGACCAGGGCGCCCGGCAGGTTGCGCCGGTGGTTCGGGAACCACGAGAACGCGATCTGCTGGGCCACCGGGAACGCTGGGCCCTCGGCGGCACCGAGGACGACCCGCGTCCCGACCAGCACGGCGAGGCCGCCGCCGAGCGCCGGGGGCACTTGCGCCACCGACCAGAGCAGGGCCATGACGAGCAGCAGCCATTTCAGCGACAGGCGGTCGGCGAGGACGCCCACCACCACGGCGGACAGCGAGAACAGCAGGAAGAAGGCGCTGTTGGCCAGCCCGAACCGGGTGGCGGACAGGCCGAGATCGGCCCGGATCTCGTCGGCGGCGAGGCCGAACACGGCCTTGTCCGCGAAGTTGACCATCATGAAGGCGACGAGCAGGGCCGTGACGACCCACGCGCGGGCGCCGGCGGCGCCGGCCGGCCGCTCGCCACGGGCCCGCCGGCCGGGCCGGGTCTCGGCGGTGGTCACGAGATCGGCACGCCCGCGATGGCGATCCGCTCCATGACGCGGCGCTGCGGGTAGTAGTCGTTGACGGCGTAGTGCTGGACGGCGATGTTGTCCCAGATCGCGATGGAGTCGGGCTGCCAGCGGAAGCGGACCTGGTACTCGGGGATGCGGGCCTGCAGCACGAGGTCGTCGAGCAGTTCGCGGTTCTCCTCCTCGGAGAGGCCCACGATCCGCGTGGTGAAGGGCTCGTTGACGTAGAGGACCTTGCGGCCCGACACCGGGTGCCGGACGACGACGGGGTGCTCGACGGGCGGCAGCTGCTCGCGGAACCTCGCCACCTGCTCCTCGGTCATGGTCGCGCCCCAGCTGGGCACCCAGTCGTGCACGGCGGTCATGCCGTCGATGCGGGACTTCAGCCCGTCGGAGAGGTTGTCGTAGGCGGCGCCCATGTCCGCCCAGATGGTGTCGCCTCCGGCCGCCGGCACCTCGATGGCGCGCAGCACCGAGCCGAGCGCGGGCTCCTTCATGAACGAGTGGTCGCTGTGCCAGATGTTCTCGTTCCCGATGGCCTGGGCGTCCTTGGCGAGCCGCGAGACGCCCGCCGTCCCGGCCTTGGGGAAGAACGGGTTGGCCTCCGGGGAGCCCCACACGGCGGCGAGCGCCAGGTGGTGGTCGGGGGTGAAGCCCCGCTGGTCGCGGAAGAAGACGACCTTCCACTCCAGCAGCGCCTGCCGGAGCTCGGCGGCGAGCTCGCCGGTGAGCGGGCGGGTGAGGTCGACGCCGCCGATCTCGGCGCCGATGTGCGGGGTGAGCGGGGAGATGCGCAGGATCTCGTAGGACGGCTCGGGGGTGCCGGGCGCCACCCGGTCCAGGGTGCGGCGCCCGTAGTGCAGCAGCGGCTTGTCGAGGACGGGCCTGGGAGCGGTGACCGGAGTTGCCATGGGGTCCCTCTGCGATGACGACAATGTTTCGTTACTAGCAGTATCGATATTTGGCCGCAGGGGGCAAGAGGCCGGCGCACATTGATTTCCGCGGACGTGGCGATGGCCGGGGCCGCGGCCCCGTCCGGGTCAGGGCCGGACGGCCACGGCGCTCCCGATCAGTTCGACCAGCGACTCGACCAGCCGCTCGTCCGGCGCCGCCATCTCCCCCACCAGCCGGAAGATCAGGGGGGCCGCCACCAGGGTGGTCATCGCGGAGACGTCGACGTCCGGACGGACGTCGCCGCGGACGATCCCGCGCTCCAGGATCTGCCTGGTCTCGGCCATGACGCGGAACGCGTAGTCCCCGTACGCGCCGCGCGCCGCGCCCGCCTCGGCCGCCGCGCCGATGACCCCCGCCATGAGGCGGTCGACCCCGGGGGCCCGGTAGGCGCGGGCGCGGAATTCGAGCACCACCCTCAGCTCCTCGCGGAAGTCGCCGAGGTCGGGGATGGTGAGGGGGCCGACCCGCGACTCGGCGGCGGCGATGACCAGGTCCTGCTTGGTGGGCCAGCGCCGGTAGATGGCCGGCTTGCTGACCCCGGCCCGCTGCGCCACCGCGTCCATGGTGACCTGCGCGACGCCCCGTTCGGCGACCAGCTCCACCACCGCGTCGAGCACCGCCGGGGCGACCCGCTCCTCCCGCGGCCTGCCCGGCCCGCGCCCGGTCCCCCGGTCCCGCCGCCTTCCGTCCGCCTGCTTCTCCGCCACGCCCCTGAGCGTAAGGCCCGCCGGCCTGGACGTCCTGCACCGGCAAGGCGGCGCCCCCTGGCCGGACGGTCGGTCCGGCGGCGCCGGGCGTTCACCAGGAGCCGCCGCCTCCGCCTCCGTCACCGCCGCCGACTCCCCCGCCGTCACCACCGCCGGAGAAGCCGCCGAACCCGCCGTGGCCGTACCCGCCGGCCCCCGACCCGCGGGAGCGCGAACCGGAGCGGCGGACGGTGGAGGACCTGCGCAGCTTCGCCAGGGAGGCCAGCGCCTTCCGCTCGGACGCGGCGGAGAACACCGTCGCGACCTCGGCGAAACGCTCCGGCAGGCCCTCGTCCGTGCCGTCGTCGGCGTACCACTCGGGCGGGCCGCCGCCGGCCGTGACGTACTTGCACAGGAGCGCGCGATACCTCCGCATCATCAGGTACGGGACGTCCTCGGCGTCCGGCGCCTTCTTGGACGAGAGCCCGCCGAAGTACGCCTCCACGTCGTCCCTGAGGCGCTGGGCGGCCCGGGTGAAGGGGTCGATGCGCAGCGCCTGCACGACCCCGACCCCGGCGGCCACCAGCAGCGCCAGGCCCCAGGCGGTCACGTCGGTCACCGCGCCCTCCGCGGCCGGCCCGTACACCAGGCACACGAACCCGGTGACGCCCAGCACCGCCGACGCGAACCGCAGCAGCGGCACACCCGCCGACCAGGGACGCCGCCAGCCCTGCGCGTCGACGGCCTCCTTCACCAGGGGACGCAGGCGCGCGTTGAGCGCGGGCACGTCGACGTGCTCGACGACGGCGGTGTCACCGTAGCCGAACACCTCGTCCATGAACGCCTTCTCGTAGGGGTTCAGGTCGGGGTCGTCGCGGCGGCCCGTCAGCCGGAGCCGCGGGCCGTCCTTGGCCGGGCGGCTGATCCGCAGGCGCCCGCGGACGGCGAGGCCGACGGCGACGACCGCGCCGAGGTCGGGCTCGGCCCACTGCGGGTGCAGGCCGGGCAGTTCGGCGGGCGGGACGGCGGGGGCGGGCGCGGCCGGGTCCATGCCCGGCCAGCGCGGCGGGCGCAGGATGTCCCACGCCTCCACCGCGACGAGCAGGAGCGCCGCCGCGACCGCGAGCCAGCCGGGCGCACCGACCCGCCAGCCGCTCTTTCCCGCCGGCTCCCGCACCACGCCGTGCGGCAGCGCCGCGCGGACGGTGATGCCCTGCCCCGTTTCGAGGCGCTGCCCGAAAGCGGCATTGCCCTGGCCGGTGTTCCACGCGCCGGCGCATGGCGTCGTCGAACCGCGCGGCCCGGCGTAGCAGGCCAGCGACCGGTAGGCGGCCGGCGCCCGCAGCAGGACGGTCGCCACGTCGATCGGGACCTTCCACTCGGTGCCGACCGCGTTCCAGTCGAGCACGTCCGAGCGGACGGCGTGCTTCGCCGTGTAGTCCAGCGTGTAGGTGTGCACGCCGGTGACCAGCCTGCCCGGGTCGCCGATCCGCACGTCTACGTGGCCGTCGGAGCGGGTGACGGAGCGTCCGGCGGGCGCGTCGGGGCTGCCGGCCTTCACGTTCCCGATCGACGCGCGCCCGGTCCGGATGCGCCTCTCGATGCCGTGCCGGCGCGCGTCCCCGAAGTCGTAGACGATCCTCTCGTGGACGTGCAGGACGCCGTCCTTGCCCACCGACAGCTCGACCGCGTAGGACCGGATGTGCTCCGGCGCGGGCGCCGCCGAGGCCGCGGGGGCGAAGAGGAGGAGCGCGAGGCAGGCCGCCGCCGCTCCGAACAAGATCCGCCGCATATGTCGTAGGACTCCCGGAACGACCGGCGGGTTCTGCCCGGGGACCGGGACGTCTGGACCCGTCGGCCGGCGCACTCGGGCTCGGGTCCTGGAATGATCGAGTCCGCTACGCCGGAAAGGCGCATCGACGACCGAGGAGCGGGTGACCATGACGCGGCAATGGACGGCGGAAGAGCTCGGCGACACGTTCGACGAGGACGAGGAACGCGACCGGGTGGGCCCGCGCATCCTGGTCGCGTTCCTCTCCGACCTCGGCGCCAAGGGCGTGGAGGTGCACGGCGTCCAACGCGACGTGGACGGCGAAGGTGAGGAGAACCTCGCCCTGGCACTGTCCGTCGCGAGCGGAACGCTGTACGTCCACTTCCCCGGCGTGCCGCTGGAATGGCTGCAACGGCGCGGCGATCACGAGAGCGACTGGCAGACGTGGCGCGCCTACAACTACTCCGACGCCATGTTCGTCCAGGGCTACGAGTACTTCGACTGGGACGAGGCCGTGCAGGCGGCCGCGGAGCGTGCGGCCTCCGGCGACCTGTAAGGCGCCGGGGTCAGCGGAAGACGCCGGTGTGGCCGAGGGAGTAGCGGCCGGGCTGCGGGAACACGGCGAGGCCGTGGGGTCCGTCGCCGACGCGGATCCGGCGGATCAGCCGGCCGTCGGACGTGGAGATCGCATAGACCTCCGAGTTGTAGCGTCCCGACAGCCACAGCACCTTCCCGTCCGCCGACACCCCGCCCATGTCCGGTGAGCCGCCTCCGGGCAGCCGCCAGCGCCGCACGACCCGGCCCGTCTTGAACGAGATGAGCGAGATGGTGCCCTCGCCGCGGTTGGTCACGTAGAGCGTCTTGGAGTCGCGGCTCACGTACAGGCCGTGCGCGCCCTTGCCGGTGGGGATGAAGCCGGTCTTGCGGAACGTCGCGGCGTCGATCGTCCAGACGCCGTTGGTGGCCATGTCGGCGATGTAGAAGGTCTTCCCGTCGGGCGAGGTCTTCACGTCCTGCGGCATGGCGCGGTCCGCCAGCTTGATGACGCCCGTGACCTTCTGCCGATGGGTGTCGAGGCGCAGCACGTCGCCGGAGAACTCGCACGCGGTGAGGAAGAAGTCGCCCGATGCCGAGAAGTCCGCGTGGTTCGGGCCGGTGCACGGCACGCTCACGTGCTTGCGCAGCCGCATCGTGTGGGCGTCCCGGAAGTCGATGCGCTGCAGCCGCTCCGCCATGATGATCGCGAACCGGCCGTCCGGCGTGAAGTACATGTTGTAGGGGTCGTCGACCTGGACGGGCTTGCCCGGCGTGCCGGTGCGCGGGTCGATCGGGACGAGGTCGTTGGAGTCGTTGTCGTTGACCCACAGCGTCCTCAGGTCCCAGGACGGGACGACGTGCTGCGGTTTGCGGCCGACCTTGAAGCGCCCGATCTGCTTGAACGTCCGCTGGTCCAGGACGATGACGTCGTCGCTCTCGGAGTCGGGGACGTACACCCGCGCCGGCAGGCCCTGCACCGCCGGGCTGAGCATGCCGGGCCGGTCGTGCTCGTACAGGTCCAGCGGCGCGTTCACCCGCTGCGCGACGGCGGTCCCGGGCGCCCGCGGCGGCGCGTCACCGGCGGCGCCCCCCGACGAGCACGCCGCCGCCAGCAGGCCCGCGGCGGCGACGGCCGCCCACCCCCGCTTCACGCCTTCACCAGCTCGGAGACGGTGACGGGCCGCAGCCCGCGCCCGCGCAGGCCGTCCAGGATCGCCGGCAGCGCCTCGACCGTCCCGGCGTGCCCGAGGTGCATGCTCACCACCGAGCCGCCGCGCACGTCGTGCAGGACCTTGCTGGAGACGGCGGACGCGCCGGGGTCGGTGGAGTCCAGCGAGTCCACGTCGTAGGACAGGCAGCCGCGGTACCCCAGCGCCGCCGCCTGGGCGCGGACCCGCGGCGAGGCGTGCTGCGCCTGCGACGGCCGGAACCACGCGCCCGGCGTACCGGTCAGCTTCCGCAGCCGCTCGGCGCACTGGGCGATCTCCGCGTACGAGTCCGCCGCGGGCATCGCGTCGATGTCGCGGTGGTTCTGCGTGTGGTTGCCCAGCTCGTGGCCGCCGTCCAGGAACGACCGCGCCATGCGCGGCTGCTCGTCGAGCCACTGCCCGACCGCCATGACGGTGATGTGCGCGCCCGCCGCGTTCACCTCCCGCAGGAGGCGCTGCGCCAGCGCTGGGTCGCCGGACCCGTGGAACGTCAGAGCCACGGCGCGGGAGTCCCGCGCTCCGTGCATGATCTCCTCCGGCCGGGACCGGACGGGCCGCGCCGCCGCGGCGGCGCCGGTCCGGGGGCCGCCGGTGCCGCGGCTCGCGTCCGCGTCGGGCCGGGAGCCTCCGCCGCAGGCGGCGCACAGCCCCGCGCCGGCCAGTCCGGCCATACCCGTCAACACGGTGCGTCTCTGAATTGTCACGATCTGTAGCCTAGGTTCGGTAGCACCGCGACAAGGTCAACCGTCTCGGCGGGATCCGGAAAGAGTTGGCGAAATCGCCCGGCTGTGCCGCGGTGCCTCCGCTTCGTCCGTCTCGCCGAGGTAGACGCGGCGGACGACGCGTTCGGCGGCGCGGCCGTCGTCGAAAGCGCAGAACCGGCGGCGGAACGCGGCGCGCCGTGCGGTGGACGACGCGCTGCCCGGCTCGTCGCCCTTGAAGCACGCGATGAGCTCGTCCTCGGTGCGGGCCACCGGCCCGGGCGGCTCGGCGAGCAGGTCGAAGGTCACTCCCCTGGTGCGGCCATAGGTCTCCCAGTCCGGCGCGTAGATGACGATGGGCCGGTCGAGGTGCGCGTAGTCGAACATGATCGACGAGTAGTCGGTGATCAGCGTGTCGGCGGCCAGGCAGAGGTCCTCGACGGCGGGGTGGGACGACACGTCCACGACCGGCGCCGACCCGGTGGACGGCACCGGCGGCGGCGTCGAGCCGGTGAGGTAGTGGGCGCGGACGAGCAGCACGTACCGCGGGCCGAGCGCGGCGGCCAGCACGGCCGGGTCCAGCGGGTACACCAGTTCGTCGAGGTGGTCGCGGTAGGTGGGCGCGTACAGGACGGCCGTCTTGTCCGCCGCGATGCCGAGGTCCCGGCGGATGCGCGCGATGTCGTCGGCGGACGCGTGGAAGAGGCGATCGTTGCGCGGATACCCCGTCTCGAGGATCTCGTAGTCCCCGGGATAGGCGCGCCGCCACACCTGCGAGGACAGCGGGTTGGCGGAGACGACGAAGTCCCACCGGCGGCTGTGCTTTCGCAGCCGGGCGAAGTTCATGTTCCTCGCGCCGGCCGGATAGGCCGCCTGTTCCAGGCCCATCCGCTTCAGCGGCGTTCCGTGCAGCGTCTGGACGTGCACGGAGCCGCGGCGCTTGGACACGGCATGCGGGAAATTGACGTTGTTGACGAGGTACTTCGCGCGTCCCATGACGCGGAAATAGCGCAGTGAACCGGGAACGACATGGTCGATTCCCGGAGGCAGGGACGCGGCGGCGTCAGGACCGGCGATCCACACGCCGTGGACGTCGGGCGCCAATTCCCGGGCCTTCTCGTAAATCGCCTTGGGATTGCAGGCGTAGCCGCGGTACCAGTACGCCGCATAAACCGCGAGCCGGTCGTCCATCGGCAACCGCTTCTGCAACTGGTAGTAGGCGAGCGGCGCCACGGCCTTGGCGCGCCGCACGCCGGTGCGCGCCACGCCGCCGGCCCGCCGCGCGGCGGCGCGCAGCACGAGCCGCGTCCGGTTGACCGGCCGCAGCCCGCGGAACAGCCAGTACATGTCGCGTTCGACCAGCCGGAACTTGATCCCGCGCGCCCCGGCCGGGTACCGGTACGGGCTCGGGCGATGCGCCCGGAACTCCTGCGACACCCGCCGGAAGAACGGCCGCCGCGACGCCGCCGGCACCCGGGCCGGGTCCTCGGCGATCGTGGTGTAGTGCCAGATCATCCGGTCGAACATCGCGGCCCGGTGGTCATCCGACCGGCCTTTCCGCGCGTCCATGAACGCGAAGATCTTCCCGTAGCCGTCGAAGACCTCGAAGTGCCGTTCGCTGGCCGTCGCGGTGATCGCGCCCGTGCGCCGGACGCGGTACACGTAGCAGACCCGGTCCAGCAGGGAAATGCGTTCGGCGGCCATCAGAATGGGATAGGTGACCGCGACGTCCTCATAGAATCCGCCGCCGAACCGCAGGCCGAGGTCCAGCAGGTACTCCCGCCGAATCGCCTTGTTCCACGCGGTCATCATCAGCCCCAGCGCCGACGGCCGCTCGTCGAGTGTGAAGACCTCCCCCGGGGGCGGGTCGCGGAGCAGCCGGCTCCACGGGTTGGGGGCCAGCCGGCCGGGCGCGAGTTCGCGTGCGTGGTCGAACACCAGGACGTCCGGCCGGGACCGTTCCAGCCGTGCCAGGACGGCCGCGACGGCGCCGCTGGTCACCCAGTCGTCGCTGTCGACGAACCACACGTAGTCGCCGTGCGCGTGGTCGAGGCCGATGTTGCGGGCCTCGCCCAGCCCGCGGTTGCGGTCGAGATGCACCACCCGCAGCCGCGGGTCGCGGCGGGCATGGTCGTCCAGTATCAGGCCGCTGTCATCGGGCGACGCGTCGTCGACCGCCACCACCTCCACCCCGGCGGCGGCCTGCTGGAAGAGCGACTCCAAGCACTGCGGAAGGAATTCCTGCACGTTGTACACCGGCAGCACCACGCTGAGCGTGACCGCCGCCTCCGAACCTGACGCCATACGTACTCCGGCCATCCATCGCGCATCGCCCGTCCCCCTGAGCCTCGGACGATGTCCTGGGCCCGCCGGCGGGAGGTGTGCCCCCTTTCGGGGCGGACACACGCATCTTGGGAGGTCAGCGGCCATCGCCGCCTTCTGGCGGGCATCGCGGACCACCTGGGCGGCCGGAGCCGAACGCGTCCTGTCAGCGCGGCACGAGTTTCAGCGCGGCACGAGTTTCAGCGTGGTGGCGCGGGCGGTGTCGGTGACCATGGGGTCGACGTACTGGCTGGGGTAGCCGCCGTACTTGGCGCGGTAGGCGGCGTCGAGCCGCGCGTTGAGGTCGGGGTCGCCGGCCGCGTCGGCGAAGTCGACGTCCTTGGTGACGCCGCCGGAGCTGATGCGGCCGTGCCCGGTGGCGCGCGCGGCGCGGTACCAGGCGCCGTCGCCGCCGCGGTAGGAGCGGACGTACAGTCCGTCGCCGTCGCCGACGACCCAGATCGGGGTGGGCTCGCGCAGCCCGCCGTCGTCGCGGTTCGGGGCGATCTCGAGCTCGTCGGTGCCCGCGATCGTCTCCAGTTCCTTGCCGGTCCAGTCGTTCATCGTGTGCCTCCTGTTTCCGGGTCGCCGCCGGTACCGTCATGCCCGCCGGGAACGCGTCCGACCGCGTCCACGGTCACGGCCGAGGACGGACGACGGCGAGGCGGGTGGCCGCCGCCGCGGCGGCCAGGGCGATGACGGCCGCGAGGGCGAGGCTGAGGCGCAGGCCGTGCTCGAACCCGCCGGAGCCCGACAGCAGCGCGCCGAAGACGGCGACGGCCAGTGCCCCGCCGATCTGGCGGCTGGTGTTGAACACGCCGCCGGCGGTGCCGGTCCGGTGGGCGGGGACGTGGTCCATCAGCACGGCGGTGACGGGCGGCATGACCAGCGGCCCGGCCAGCCCGACGGGGATCAGCAGCAGCGCGGTCGCCCACACCGGCGCCGCCGCCGGCACCACGGCCAGCGCGATCGAGCCGGCCGCCATCAGTCCCAGTCCCGCCACCACCGGCGGCCGGGGGCCGGTGCGCTCGGCGATCCGCGCCGAGAACGGGGTGACGCATGCGCTGAGCACCATCATCGGCAGGAACGCCACGCCGGCACCCAGCGGCGACAGGCCGTGCTGCTGCTGGAAGGACAGGCTGAACAGGAACGGCAGCCCGTAGAACCCGACCATGAACGCGAACCCGATCACCACCGCGATCGTCACGGTCGCCGAGCGGAACAGGTCCGGCGGGACCATCGGGTGCGGAGACCGCGCCTGCGCCACCGCGAACGCGGCGAACGCCGCAGCCGCCACCGCCAGCGCGATCACGACGCGCGGGGCGGTGAGCCCGGCCTGCCCGGCCTCGATCGCACCGTAGGTCAGGCCGCCCATCGCCAGGACGCCGGTGGCCTGCCCGATCCGGTCGAACGGCGCGGCCCGGGTCGGCGAGGGCGGGGTCCGGGCGAGCAGGAGCAGCGCGACGGCACCGGCGGGCAGGTTGATCCAGAAGATCGTCCGCCAGGACGCCAGGCTCAGCAGCCCGCCCAGGACCGGGCCCGCGGCGGCGGCCACCGCCCCGCCCATCGCCCACAGCCCCACCGCGCGGGCGCGGCGGCCCGCGTCGGGGTAGGCGTGCCGCACCAGCGCCATCGACGTCGGCATCGTCACCGCCGCGCCGGCGCCCTGCACGAACCGGGCGGCCACCAGCATCCCCAGGGACGACGCCAGCCCGCACGCCGCCGACGCGGCCACGAACACCACCAGGCCCGCACCGAACGCGCGGCGCGCACCGATCCGGTCCGACAGCGCCCCCGCCGACAGCAGCAGCGCCGCGAACATCAGCGTGTAGCCGTCCACCACCCACTGCAGACCGGTGATCCCGCCGCCCAGCGCTGCGCGGATCGAGGGCAGCGCGACGTTCACGATCGTCGCGTCCAGGGTGATGACGAAGAATCCCAGCACCGCGGCCGCAAGCGTCGCCCCCGCGCGCCGGTCACTTGCACGGGTCGTCTCAGCGGTCTTGTGCTGCAACAGGTCGGCCATGCGTTCAGGCAATCACTCGGGCCTGTGACCTGGGAGTCCGCGTTGTGAGGGGTACCGCCAGGGACCCCTTCGTCCGGTGCCGCGCCGATAATCTGGTGCCGTGCCCGCCAGCGACCCGCTCCGCGACGACGTCCGCCGGTTCCTCACCGGCCGCCGCGCGCGCCTTACCCCGCAGCAGGCGGGCCTGCCCGACATCGGCGGCCACCGACGGGTCGCCGGCCTGCGCCGTTCCGAGGTCGCGCAGCTGGCCAACATCAGCGTCGAGTACTACACCCGCCTGGAGCGCGGGAACGTCCGCGGCGTCTCCGCCGAGGTCCTGGACGCCCTGGCCCGCGCCCTGCAATTCGACGACGTCGAACGCGCCCACCTGGACGCCCTCGTCCGCGCCGCCAACGCCCCGCGCCACGCCCCGACCGAGGCGCGGCCGCGCGACGGCGGGCGGACGCACCTGCGCGCCGGCGTGCTGCAGGTCCTCGACGCCATGACCGAGGCCGCCGCGTTCGTCCGCGACGCCCGGCTGGACGTCCTGGCCGCCAACCCGCTCGCCCGCGTCCTCTACGCCGACGCCTTCGACACCCCGGCCCGGCCCGTCAACCTCGCGCGCTTCGTCTTCCTCGACCCGCGCGCCCGCCGCTTCTACCGCGACTGGGACGCCATCGCCCACGACGCCGTCGGCAGCCTGCGCACCGAGACCGCCCGCACCCCCGGCGACACCGTCCTCGCCGGCCTCGTCGACGACCTGACCGCCCGCAGCGCCGGCTTCCGCCGCCGCTGGGACGCCCACGACGTCGAGTACTACCGCAGCGGCCGCCAGCTCTTCCACCATCCCCGCCACGGCGACCTCGACCTGGACTACGACGCCCTCGAGATCCCGGCGGACCCGGGCCTGACCATCGTCGCCTACACCCTCCCCGCCGGCGGCCCGCACGCCGGCGCGTTCGAGCGCCTTCGCCGCGACGCCGCGTCCGAGGACACCGCGACCTAGCCGCCTCGGCGCGTGAAGGGTCGGGGCGCGGGCGGCGGAGTAGGGGTGACCGATCGTCCAGCGGAGGAACGAGGTGACCATGAGCCGCACCCCCGCCGCGGACCCGCGCCGCGGCGACGCCGTGGTGATCGAGGCGCCGTGGCACGAGCCCGAGCAGTTCGCCGAGATCTTCCACCGCCACTTCCCCGACGTCCACCGGTACGTCGCGGGACGGCTCGGCGCCGACGCCGCCGACGACATCGCGGCGGAGACGTTCCTGACCGCCTACCGGCGGCGGGACCGCTACGACCCGGCGCGCGGCGCCCTCAGGCCGTGGCTGTTCGGCATCGCCACCAACCTCGTGGGGATGCACCGGCGCGGCGAGGCCCGGTACCTGCGGACGCTCGCCAAGGCGCCCGTCAGCGGCCCGCAGACGGGGTTCGAGGAGCAGATCGTGGCGCAGGTCAGCGCGGGAGTGGTGCGGGGAAGGCTCGCCGAGGCGATCCGCGCGCTGTCGCCCGGCGACCGCGACGTGCTGCTGCTGGTGGCCCTCGGCGACTGCACCTATCCGGAGGTCGCCGAGGCGCTGGGCCTCAAGCCCGGGACGGTGGCGTCCCGGCTGAACCGGGCCCGCCGCAAGCTCCGCGACGCCCTGGGCGGAGTGGACCCCACGCTCATCACCGAGGAGAGCGACCGATGAACGAGATCGACCTGGTGCGCGAGGTCTTCGGCCCGCCGCGCCCCACGGAGCAGGACACCGCCGCGGCGCTCGCCAAGGTGCGGAAGGACATCGACGGCGGGGCCGAGCCACGGCGCGCGCGCGGGCTCGCCGTCCCTTCGAGGCGCCGCTGGATCGGTGGTTTCGGGCTCACCGCCGTCACCGCGGCGGCGGCGGTGGCGGTGTCCCTGTGGGGGACGGCCCCGGGCCCCGACCGGCACCGCGCCACGCCGCCTCCCCCGGCCGCACGGACGGTGCTGCTCGCAGCCGCGCGGCAGGCCGACCTGCAGGACGACACAATGGGCGAGTACTGGCACGACGCGAGCGTCTCGCGCCTCTACTACCGGATGCACGCGCCGACGGGCGACTACACCGTCGTCTGGGCGCGGCGCTCCGAGGGCTGGACGCCGAGCGACCCCGCCGGACGCGACTGCGGCCGCCGGCAGGACCTGGGCACGCGCCCGGCCGGATCCGCCGACGAGGCGGCCTGGCGCCGCGCGGGCTCCCCCGCCGCCTTCACGATCCCCACGGGCCGCAAGGGCTTCGCGCCGATGACGCTCAAACTGGCGGCAGGCCCGTCCACCACCACCTGTCGGTCCCTCCCGCGCGACGGGACGATCTTCTCGCTCGGCGGCAACGTCACCATGAAGGACCTGCGCTCGCTGCCCGCCGACCCGGACCGCCTCAGGCGGCTGCTCATCCAGCGGTTCGGCCGCGCCGGCGCCGACACCGAGCCGCTGACCAGGACCAAGACCGGCGACTCCTGGCTGTTCTCGGTCGCCCGCGACATCATCCTCGACATGCCGGTGACGCCCCGGGTCCGCGCGGCGGCCTTCCGGATGATCGCGGACCTGCCGTCCGTGCGGACGATCGGCCCGGTGCGGGACGCGGAGGGGCGCCGGGGCACGGCGGTCGCGATCGACGAGCACACCTCAGGCGGGGACCTGGAGCACCGCCTGGTCATCGACGAGGCGTCCGGGCGGGCGCTGGCCTACGAGCAGGTCGTGCTCCGGCCGGCGGGCGAGAACGCGGGACGCGCGCCCGGCTCGCTGATCAACTCGGTGGTGAACCTGGCGGCCGGATGGTCCGGCACCGCCCCCCGCTGACCGGGGCGCCGTCCGCGACCGCCGCTCGGTCGCCCGCCGGCGGCCGCGCGAATTGACCATGTTGATTCACCGCGGCTTCGGCGAGGCCCTCTCACGGGCCCGAAGCCGTCCGGGTATTCTTCATGCTCAATGTTCACGGGTGCGGCGGAGGAGCGATGACGGGTCCGGCGGGCTACGAGGAGGCGACCGGCGAGGCATCCGCGCCGAGAGTGCGCGAACGGGGCCGGCCGCCCGCCGGTGCGGGGCGCCGGCCGGCCCGGCCGTCGCGCGCCGAGAGCACCGCTGAGCTGCTCATCTCCCTCGCCGGCGCGGCGTCGCCCGGCGATCGGCTCGGTTCGAAGAGCGAGCTGCGCGACCGGTGTTCGGTGTCGGTGGGGACGTTCAACGAGGCGATGCGGATCGCGCAGTCGCGGGGCGTGGTGACGGTCCGGCCGGGCCCGGGCGGCGGGGTGTTCGCCGCCGAACCGTCGCCCATGGTGCGCCTCGGCAACTCGGTACTGGCCCTGGACGCCGGCCAGACCTCCGTCGCCGAGGCGATGCGGATCCGCGACGCGCTGGACCCGCTGCTCATCGAAGACGCGCTCTGGCACGCCTCGCTCGCCGACATCGCCGAGATGCGCACCATCCTGGCGGAGATGGCCGGCGCCGTGGAGCGCGAGGACGCCACCGCGTTCGTCCACGCGAACTGGTCGCTGCACGCCCGCATCGCCGCGGTCAGCCCGCACGCCATGCTCCGCTCGCTGTACATCAACCTGCTCGACCAGATCGAATCCCACACCCTGGCCGTACTGCCGAGCAGCGCCCAGCCGCTGCCCGAGTACATCTCCTCTCGGCACGCCCTGCACGAGGCCATCGTCGACGCCCTGGAGTCCCACGACCGGGTCGAGGCCCTGCGCCTGATCGCGGAGCACAACACCAGCAAGGCGCCCGGCGGCTCGGAGCTGCGACCGGCGCACCCGGGGTCAGGTCCGGCCTGACCCCGGCTGCGGGCGCACGGGGTCAGGCCGCAGGGTGCGGGCGGACGCCGTCAGGCCCCGGTGCCCCAGCGGTCCAGCGCGGCGTAGGTGGGCTGCCACTGGGCGGCGTAGGCGGCGCGGGCGGGTTCGGGCAGCGGCGCGAGCATGACCGCGACGGACTGCTCGCCGGCACCGTCCAGCAGCCATGGGATCAGCCGCGGCGCGTCCGGGCCGATCCGCTGGCCGTGGACCTGCCCGAAGTGCGCCCACTGCTGCGGCGTCGCAACCGCCTGGATCAGCGGCAGCGTCTGATCCTCCTCGTGCCTGAGGTGTCCGTTCAGGCCGGTCGCGAGGGAGTCGACGAGGTCGCCGAGCCGGTCGCGCACCGCGTCGGGGTCGGCCAGCGCCGCGTCGATCGCCGCGATGACCTCCTCCACGGCGGTGTGCTCGGCCTCCATCGCCTCCAGCAGCGCCAGGTCGTCCGGCCGCTCCGCCAGGGTCTCGCGCAGCGCGGGCCACAGCGCGTCGTCCTCGGCGGTGTGGTGGACGTGCAGGGACTTCTTGAACAGCTCCCACCCGACGGCCGTGCGCAGCACGGTGCGCGGGTCGTCGTCGTGGCGGGCGGTGGCCTTGGCGAGCTGCTCCAGCTCCCGCCGCAGCGCGTCGTGCATGACGTACATCGCCGTCATGTCGAGGGCGTCGCTCACTTCACTGTCTCCTTGTCGTCTTCCGTCGCGGATCGGCTCAGCCCCAGGTGGTGCCGGCGGGCTCCTTGATCGTGGCGTTGAGGCGGTTGAACATGTTGGTCACGCCGATCAGCAGGATCAGGGCGGAGATCTCCTTCTCGTCGTAGTGGTCGGCGACGCGGTCCCACAGCTCGTCGTCCACGGCGTCGCCGGGGCGGTCGGCGAGCCGGGTGACCGCTTCGGCCAGCTCCAGCGCGGCGCGCTCGGCGTCGTCGAAGAACGGCGCCTCCCGCCACGCGGCGACCGCCGCGATCCGCTCGGCGCTCTCCCCCGCCTTGAGGAGATTCGCGTTGTGCGCGTGCACGCACGCCGAGCAGCCGTTGATCTGGCTGGCGCGCAGCCCGACGATCTCCTGCAGCTCGTGGGAGATGCCGCCGGCGTTCACGGCCTTGAAGATCGATCCGATCCCCTTCAGTCCGTCGGGCAGCACATAGGCGGGGTTCTTCATCCGTGCCTGCATGATCGTTTTTCCTTTGATCGGCGGACCTGGTCGGTGCGGTCGGTCCACGCCCGCGATCACCGGCTGCCGCACCCCGGCGGCCCACGGCATCACCGCTTCCCCGAACCCCGCATCACCGGGAAGGAGAGCGTTCCTAACGGGCGTGTCCCTCACACCACCCGAGTCTGGAACCCGCCGTTAATACGTTCGCGATGCATCCGCTATGCACCCGAGGCCGTCACGGGCGCGCGCCTGTTCCTGGTGGTCGCCGAGCTCGCTCGCCAGCTCGAACGCGGCGCGGTAGAGGCGCTCGGCCGCGGCGGCGTCCCCGGCGTCCCGGGCGACCGCCGCCAGGCCGTTGAGCGCCTTGGCCTCGCCGCGCCGGTAGCCGAAGCGGCGGTAGAGGTCGAGCGCCGCCTCGTGGTGGTCACGGGCCTCTTCAAGCCGTCCCTGCCGCAGGAGGGCGACGCCGAGGTTGTGCAGGGCGTCGGCCTCGCCGCCCTGGCTGCCGATCGCGCGGAAGAGCGTGAGCGCCTCGCGGTGCAGGGCGTCCGCCTCGGTCAGCCGGTCGAGCCGCTCGCACACGACACCGAGGAAGTCGGTGGTGACCGCTTCTCCGAACCGGTCGTCCAGCGCGCGGAACAGGTCCCGGGCTTGGAGGTAGGCGGTCCAGGCCGCCTCGTGGTCGTTGCCGCCGGTGTGCACACCGCCCAGGCCGACCAGCGCGCGCGCTTGGCCGCGCTGGTCGCCTGCCGTGCTGCACGCGGCCAGTGCCCGCTCAAAGTGGTCGCGCGCCAGCTCGGGGTCGCCTTGGACTCGGTGCACCCAGCCCAGGTCGGTGAGGGCACGGCCTTCCGCCGCCGGGTCCGCGCGGCGGCGCGCGGCGTCCAGGGCCTTGCCGTACAGGACGCGGGCATCGTCGTGGAGGGCCTGGTCGTACAGGTGTCGGTAGAGCGTGGTGGCCAGCGCCCCGGTATGCGCGGGCCAGCCGTTGTCGGCGGCGTACGCGGCCGACAGGACGAGGTCGGCCCGCTCGGCAGCGAGCCATGCGAGCGCCTCGTCCGCGTCGCGGAAGGCCACGGCCGGCTCGGCGGCGTGCTCAAGGCGGGGACGCCGGTGCGCACTGTCGGGATACAGGACGTCCATGGCCGCGCCGGCGGTGCCGACGTAGTGGTCCAGCAGCCGGGTCAGGGCCGCGTGCCTTTCCTCGGGCGGCTCGGTGGCCGCCGTGTCCCGCGCGTACCGTCGCAGGAGGTCGTGGAAGCGGTACCGGCCGGGCTCGTGCTGCTGGAGCATGTGCACGTCCAGCAGGTCTTCCAGCAGATCCTCGGCCTCGACCGGGTCGAGGCCGGCGAGCGCGGCGGCGGCGCGGGGTTCGATGTCGCGGCCGGGGTGCAGGCCGAGCAGCCGGAACAGCCGCTGGTGGCCGGGGTCGAGCTGGCGGTAAGAGAGGGTGAACGCAGCGGCGACCCCGCGCTCGGCGGTGGCCAGTTCCGCCAGGCCGCGCCGCTCGTCCCGCAGCCGCCCGGCAAGATGCGCGACGTCCCAGCGCGGCCGGTGGCGCAGGCGCGCGGCGGCGATCCGGACGGCCAGCGGAAGGAACCCGCAGAGCAGCAGCACCTCGTCCACCGCGCCGGCCTGCGCGGCGGCGCGCTCGCCGACGATCCGCGCGAACAGCCCGGCGGCCTCCCGGCGGGGCAGCACGTCGATCGACACGGCCTGGGCGGCGTCCAGGTCCGGCAGCCGCCGCCTGCTGGTGATCAGCACCAGGCTCGCGGAGGCGCCGGGCAGCAGCGGCCGCACCTGCCCGGCGCCGGCGGCGTTGTCCAGCACGATCAGCATCCGGCGTCCGGCCAGCGCGGCCCGCCACATCCCGACCCGCTCCGGCAGCTCCGCCGGGATCGCGTCGGCGGCCACGCCCACCTGCCGCAGCAGCACCTCCAGGGCCCGGGCCGGGTCGGCCGGCTCCTGCCCGGCGGTGTGCGCGCGCAGGTCGACGAACAGGCGGCCGTCGGGGAAGCGCTCGGCCAGCCGGTGCGCGGCGTGGACGGCCAGCGCCGTCTTGCCCGCGCCCGCCATGCCGTCGATCGCCACGATCCGCACCACGCCGTCATCGGCCCGGGCGGCCTGCTCGATCAGGGCGAGCTCCTCGGTCCGGCCCGCGAAGTCGGCGACGTCGTAGGGCAGGAACGTGCCGTGCCGCGGCTCGGGCGACGACGGCTCGTGCGACGGTGGCGCGGGCGTCGGCGGCGCGGGCGTCGGCGGCGGCGGTGCCGGCGAGGCGCGTAGGACGGCCTCCTCCACGGCCACGAAGGCCGGGCCTGGGTCGAGCCCCTGCTCGCCGGCCAGCCGCTCCCGGTACTCGCGGCCGACCGCCAGCGCGTCCGCCTGCCGGCCGGCCCGGTGCAGGGCCGTCATGAGGTGGGCGGCCAGCCGCTCGCGCAGCGGATGCGCGGCGAGTTCGGCGGCGAGTTCGTCGACCAGGTCCTCGTGCCGGCCCGCGGCGATCTCCAGCTCCGCCAGCCGTTCCAGGGCGCGGAGCCGCCGGTCCTCCAGCCGCGACCGGGCGCTCTCGACGTAGTCGGCGTTGACGCCGGTGAGCGCGGGCCCCCGCCACAGGTCCAGCGCGGCGCGCAACCGCCGCGCCGCCTCGTCCGGGTCCTGCTCGGCGGCGGTGACGAGGCCGGTGAACTCCGCGAGGTCGAGCCGGCCGGGTTCGGGGGTGAGGACGTACCCCGCCGGGCGGGTGACGAGCAGATGCTCGGAATCCGCCGCCTTCAGGACGCGGCGGATCGCGGTGATGGCCGCGTGGACCTGGGCGCGGGCCGTCTCCGGATGGGCCGGCCCCCACATCGCGTCGATCAGCTGCTCGGCGCTCAGCACGCTGCCCGCGTGCAGGAGCAGGTAAGCGAGCATCGCACGGTGGCGGGGCGCGAGCGCCGGCAGCGTCCGTCCGGGGACGGCCGCCTCCACCGGGCCCAGCACCGTGAACCGCAGCACGTCTCCCCCTCACCCGAACAACCCGCCCGAGCCGATAGGAAATCACACCAGGCCACACAAGGGACCGATCTCGGGCGCCGGTGCGTCACCGCGCCTCCGAACCGGCCGCGACGCCGAAGACCCGGCAGAACTTTTCCGCTAGGCGGCGTGTCTCACCACCGGGCGACCGATGCCCCGATGAGAGGAGCTGTTCCGGATCATGCGCCGAGTTCGTGTGTCGCTGCTGACCGCCTTGCTGCTGGTGACGGGCTCGGTGATGACGTCGGCGCCGGCCTTCGCCGTCATCGGCGGGACCAAGAGCACCTACGGCCCGTGGGCGGTGCGGATGCTCGTGGACGGCAAGCCCGCGTGCACCGGGACGGCCGTCACCCGGCAGTGGATCATCAGCGCTTCGCACTGCTTCTTCATGCAGGGGCAGCCGATCGCCGGCAAGCGCATCTCGTTCCGCGTCGGCAGCCTCGACATGCGGAAGGGCACCACCGTCCGCCCGCTGCCCGGCAAGCGCGCGGGGAGTGCGCGCGCCGACATGATGCTCATCAAGGTCTCGCCGATGAAGGTCCGCCCGGCGCGCCTGGCCACGGTCCGCGTCCGCCCGGGCCTGCTCGTGCGGCAGTACGGGTGGGGCGCCACCTGCACCGGGGACGAGAACGCCTGCCAGTCCCCCGTGCTCAAGCAGTCGGACCTGCGCGTCGTACGGCCGGACGACCGCCGCTGCCGCGGATACACCGAGCCGGGCGGCTCGGACTTCTGCATGGCGAAGGTGTCCGGGATCCCCGCCGGCGGCGATTCGGGCGGCCCGGTGATGAGCATCGGCCGGCACGGCACGGAGGTCCTCCTCGGCGTCTTCGACGGGTCCGACCGGCAGAGGACCGCCGAGGCCGGGGAGGTCGCGCGGCGGCTCGCGTGGATCCGCTCCGTCATCCGGCGATGACCCGGCGGCCGACCGGGCCGGCCCGATGCGGCCCGGTCAGCCGACGAGGCCGCCGATGCCCTTGCCGAGCAGGACGAAGCCGATGACCAGCAGCAGCACGAACATGACCGTGGTGTTGTTGCGTTCGAGCCAGGTCTTCAGCGAGCCCAGCGGCCGGCGCATGCGCTCGGTGTCGGCGACGTAGACGATCACGGGGACGGCCACGCTGCACACCGCGATGACGGTGAAGACGGCGACGGCCACGACCTGGTCGCCGACGCTCAGCCGCCCCTGGCTGATCGCGATCCCGGCGGCGACGCACATCATCAGGTTCTTCGGGTTCACCGCGGACAGCAGCACGCCCAGGGACGCCGCCTTGACCGGGGTGAAGGTGTCGATGGCCTTCGTCCATCCCGGCATCTCGGCCTGCTCGCCGGGGTCCGGGCGGGCGGTGAACTGCTTGGCGGCGAAGATCAGCAGCAGCACGCCCAGCAGCAGCTTGATCCAGGAGACGCCGGTCTTGGGCTGCCCGGACGCGGCGGTCATGCCGAGCCCGTTGGCGATCAGCAGCAGCACGACGGTCGCCGCCAGGACGCCGCCGACCCAGCCCGCCAGGAAGCCGAGGCCGGTGGCGCGGGCGCGCGGCGCCAGCAGCATGAGGATGACCGCGACGATGGGGACGGGGCTGATCGCCACCCCCACCGCCAGCGGCAGCAGCGTCCCGATGACCTCGCCCATGCCGCCCCCGAATCCGCTGGTAATGGTCGTCGTACTGCCGGAATCCCCGCGCCGATCGCCTCGTTCAGGGCGTGACGATGTCGAAGTCGGGCTCGGGGTCGTCGATGACGGCGAGCAGCCGGCGCAGCGCGGCGGCCTCGCCCGTCGTGCCGATGCCGGTGGCGTCCTGGCCACTGACCAGCGCGAACAGCATCGGCCTGGTCAGCGACAGCGTCAGGTCGGCGCCGCCCGCGTCGCCGCTGACCTCGCGGTGCATGAGCGCGCCGTTGGACAGCGACATGCGGTAACGGTCGCCGGAGTCGGTGAAGTGCCAGTCGATGGTCAGGTGCTCGTCCCACGCCTTCGGCCCGTTGACGCGGATCGCGAGGGAGTCGAAGACCTGCTCGACGCTGAGGCCCGCCGCCATTCCACCGGCGATGCTGGTGGGGACCGGCTGGACGCCCTCGCGCAGTTCCTTGGCGCCGGTGAGGTAGAAGTTCCGCCAGGTGCCGTTCTCCGCGCCGTGCCCGAGCCGCTGATAGACGTCCGCGAGCGCGGACTTCGCGTCGGCATTGCCGGCGTCGGCGAACACCACGTGGTTCAGGAGCGTCGCCGCGAACCGCAGATCCCCGTGCTCGGCGTAGTCGCGCGCCATCGCCATCACCTTGGACGCGCCGCCCATGCATTCGACGTAGCGCTGCGCGTTCTCGGCCGGCGGATGCTCCCACAAGTGCGCCGGATTGCCGTCGAACCAGCCCATGTACCGCTGGTAGATCGCCTTGACGTTGTGGCTCACCGATCCGTAGTAGCCGCGCGCGTGCCAGGCGCCGGCCAGTGCGGGCGGCAGCTCCATCGTCTCGGCGATCTCCAGGCCGGTGAAGCCCTGGTTGAGCAGCCGGAGCGTCTGGTCGTGCAGGTAGGCGTACATGTCCCGCTGCTGGGACAGGAACGCCACGATGGCGTCGCGGCCCCAGGTGGGCCAATGGTGCGAGGCGAAGGCGACATCGGCTTTGTCGGCGAATAGGCCGATCGCCTCGTCGAGGTACCGGGCCCATACGCGCGTGTCGCGGACGAGGGCGCCGCGCAGCGTCAGAATGTTGTGCTGGTTGTGGGTGGCGTTCTCGGCCAGGCACAGTGCCCGCCGGTCGGGGAAAAGGAAGTTCATCTCCGCGGGCGCCTCGGTCCCCGGCGTCATCTGAAAGATGATGCGCACCCCGTCGACGACCTCTTCCTGGCCCGTGCGGGTGATCTCCTTGCTGGGCGGGACCAGCGAGATCCTGCCCGACGACGCGGTCTGCCCGAGCCCGGTCCCGATCATTCCCTCCGGGCTCTTCTCCAGCATGACGCCGGTGTGGTAAACGCCGCGGCGCCCCATGGCCGTCCCGGCGTAGACGTTCTCCGAGACCGCGTGCTCCAGGAATCCCGCGGGCGCAAGAATCGGCACGCCATCCGGATTGCCCGCCTCGATGACGCCCTCGGCTCCGCCGAAATGGTCGACGTGGGAATGGGTGTAGACGAGACCGGTGACGGGGCGCTCCCCGCGGTGCTCCCGGTAGAGCGCCAGTGCGGCGGCGGCCGTCTCGACCGACACCAGCGGGTCGATCACGAGCACCCCGCGACTGCCCTCGACCAGGGTCATGTTCGACAGGTCCAGGCCCCTGACCTGGTAGATCCCGTCGGCGACCTCGAACAGCCCCTGCTTGGCGCACAGCTGCGACTGCCGCCACAGCGACGGGTTCGCCGTCTCCGGGCACGGACCGTCCAGGAACCCGAACGCGTCGTTGTCCCATACGACCTTTCCGTCCGCGTTCTTCACCACCGCGGGCGACAGCGAGGCGACCAGGCCCCGCTCGGCGTTCTCGAAGTCGGTGCGGTCCCCGAAGGCGAGCTTCTCCATGGGGGAATGCCTGTCCAACCGAAAACCGCCGTAAAGCCCGCACCGGGCAAAGAGCCCTCAGGGCTCGCGGTCGAGGTCGGCCGCGCCGGGCACCGGGCCGGTCACGGCCGGCTGATCATGAGCTCCGGCGCACCGAGGTCGTGTCGCTCGTCAGCTGCGAGCCGTCCGCCGCGACGGGCAGGAGGTCGGGCACGCGGGCGCCGTCGTCGTCGACCAGGACCGAGTGCGTCTCGCCCGCGTCGAAGGCGTGGCGCTCGCCCCACTGCCGCAGCGTGACGATCACGGGGAACAGGTCCTTGCCCGCCTCGGTGAGCGCGTACAGCCTGCGCCTGCCCGAGGGGGCGTCGACCTGGGCGAGCAGGCCGCGGGCGGTGAGCTTGCGGAGCCGTTCGGTGAGGATGTTGCGGGCGATCCCGGTGCGCTGCTGGAAGTCGGTGAACGAGCGGGCGCCGTCCATCGCGTCGCGGATGATCAGCAGGCTCCACCGGTCGCCGACCAGGTCGACCGTGCGGGCGACCGGGCAGTCCGGGTCCGTCCAGGCAGGGCCGTGCCCGCCGGTGCCGTCGTCCGCCATCACCCCTCCAATGAGTTGCGCAATGAAACCATTCTGGCCTAGCCTCCGATCAGTTGCAAAACGAAACCAAATGGGGTGGGGTCTGTGCACGTGAGGACGAGGCTGCTGCCGGCGGCGGTGTGCGGGGTCGCGGTGGCCGGTGTCTACGCCGGGCAGCCGGTACTGGGCCCGATGGGCCGCGACCTGCACGTTCCCGTCGACGCGCTCGGCTGGTTCGTGGCCGCCGGCCAGCTCGGCTATCTCGCGGGGCTGGTGCTGCTCGTGCCGCTGGGCGACCTGCTCGACCGCAGGCGCCTGATCGCCGCGCACCTTGCCCTGGTGGCCGCGGGAACGGCGCTGACCGCGGCCGCCCCGGTCGCCTGGGCGGCCTTCGCCGGGCTGGCCGTGGCGGGCCTGTTCGCCGTGGTGGTGCAGACGACCGTCGCCTACACGGCATCGATCTCCCCGCCCGCCGAGCGCGGGCGCAACCTCGGCATCGTGACCTCGGGCGTGGTGATCGGGATCCTCGGTGCGCGCTTCGTCGCGGGAGTCCTCTCGGACCTGTGGGGATGGCGGAGCATCTACCTGGTCCTGGCGGTGCTCGCGGCCGTGCTCGCGGTGCTCGCCCTCAAGGTGCTGCCGGCAGACGTTCGCCCGGCGGCGACGGCCCGGTACGGGCACGTCCTCCGGTCCTTCGGCGGGCTGTTCGTCCAGCCGGTGTTCCTGAGCCGCGGGCTGATCGCGTTCTTCCTGTTCGCCTCGTTCGGCACCCTGTGGAGCGGGATGGCCCTGCCTCTGGCCGGTGCGCCCTGGCACCTGAGCCGAACGCAGATCGGCCTCTTCGGCCTCGCCGGGCTCGCCGGCGCTCTCGGTGCCGCCCGGTCCGGACGATGGGGCGACGCAGGGCACGCGCGCCGGGTCACCGGCATCGCACTGGTGCTCCTGCTCGCCTCGTGGGCCGCGATCGGGCAGCTCCCGCGGTCGCTGACGCTGCTGGTCCTCGGCGTGATCCTGCTCGACTTCGCCGTCCAAGCCGTCCACGTGAGCAACCAGCACGCTCTCACCAGCGCCTACCCCGACCGCACCAGCACCGCGATCGGCGCCTACATGGTCTTCTACTCCCTCGGTTCCGCTTTCGGGGCCGCCGCGACCACCGCACTGTTCGACGCCACGGGTTGGACCGGCCCCACCGTCCTCGGCGCGGCCCTCGCGCTCTGCGCGCTCATCCCCTGGGCGTTCAGCGCCCGCAGACCACAAGACGCCGCTCGTCGTTCCCCGGATTGCGGGCCGAAGGTCCCGCAGGAGTGCGTTACGTCGGCGCCATGAACCGCCGGACGTGGTGATCGTGCAGACCTCGCCGCCGTCCGCCGGGACCGTCTCCCTCGGCATCGAGGTCAACATCCTCCCTGCCGCCATCGAGGCGGTCCGGGCGCGCGGCGGCCTGGTCGTCGCGCAGCTCAACCCGCACATGCCCTACACCTTCGGCGACGCCGTCCTGGCGGAGGACGAGATCGACTACGCGATCGAGGCCGACGAGCCGCTCGCCTCGCCGGTCCCCCGGCCGCCCGGCGAGGTCGCCCACCGGATCGGCGAGCGGGTCGCGCGGCTCGTCCCCGAGCACGCCACCCTCCAGCTCGGCATCGGCGCGATCCCGGACGCGGTGCTCGCCTCCCTCCTCGACCGCCGGGGCCTCGGCGTGTGGTCGGAGATGTTCAGCGACGGCGTCCTGGCCCTGGAGAAGGCCGGCGCCCGCGCATGGTCGCGGTGAACTCCGCCCTCCAGGTCGACCTGTTCGCGCAGGCCAACGCCAGCCGCGTGCGCGGGACGATCTACTCCGGCTTCGGCGGGCAGACCGACTTCGTCGTCGGCGCGCTGCACTCCCCCGGCGGCCACGCCGTCATCGCCCTGCCGTCCTGGCACCCGCGCGCGGACGTCTCCACCGTCATCGCGCGGCTGGCCGGGCCGGTCACCTCGTTCCAGCACAGCTACATCGTCAGCGAGCAGGGCACGGCCGCCGTGTGGGGCAACGACGCGGTGTCCCAGGCCGAGCAGATCATCGGCAACGTCGCCCATCCGTCCGCCCGGGACGAGCTGCGCGACCAGGGCCGCGCACTCGGCTTCCCGCTCCGCTGACGCGCCGGCCGGGGTCGCAGAAGGGCGCGCCGCGTCCGGCAGCGGGTTCCCGGGGGACCCGCTGCCGGCACGGTCAGATCCGGGGGCGGGACGCGGCGTCCAGCCGGTAGTGCGCCCGTTCGGCGTCGGGGATCGGGAACGAGCTGTGCACCCACATCTGGTCGACGGTGCACGCGCTCATCCGCCAGAGGCCGCCGTCCTTGCGGAACCGGTCCACCCGCAGGCCCTCGCCCGCGATGATGGGCCGCTGCGGCCCGTCCCCGTCCTCGCCGACGAGCACGCCGAGCAGGTAGGACAGCGCGGTCGCGGTGCCGTCGTCCTCGGCGTGGACGGTCGGGTTGAGGCTGGCGTGACGCAGCCCGTCATTGATCGGCAGCTTCTCGCGCAGCAGCGCGATCGCCGCATCCCGGCCCTCCCGGTAGCCCCACACGTGGTCCAGGACGAAGTCCTCGGTGAGCATCTCGCCCAGCGCGTCGAAGTCGCGGGAGTCGAAGCACCACTCGAAGCGGGCGACCAGGTTCAGGCACGCCAGCTGGTCGTCGACGCTCAGCCCGATCTGCATTTTCTCCAGCGGGCCGAAGTAGCCGTTCGGGAGGATCGTGGAAATCATTGGTTCTCCTTCGGTCGCCGGCCGTTGTTTCCGTCCCTGGCAATGCTGGCGAAACGGCCGGGTGCCGCGACAGTGCCGCTGTCACCGACCGCATGTGAAAAATGCACATATCATCAGGCCATGACCATGATCGTCGGTGCCGGAGCGTGAGCCGCGTCCTGATCGCGGAGGACATGCATCTGCTCCGCGAGGCGCTGGCCGAGCTGCTCGGCCTGGAGGACGACATGGAGGTCGTGGCCCAGGTGGACTCCGGGGCGCGGATCGTGGCGGAGGCGGAGCGGACCCGGCCCGACGTGGCGATCCTCGACATCGACCTGCCCGAGCTGGACGGGCTGGCGGCCGCCGCGCCGCTGGCCGAGCGGGTCCCCGGCTGCCGGGTGCTGATCCTCACCGCGCTGAGCCGTGCCGGGCACCTGCGCCGGGCGCTGGAGGCGGGCGTCGCGGGCTTCGTCCGCAAGGACATCCGGCCGGACGAGCTGGCGGCGGCGGTCCGCACGGTCGCCGCGGGCGGCACGGTGATCGATCCGGCGCTGGCGGCGACGGCGCTGCTCGCCCCGCCGAGCCCGCTCACCCAGCGGGAGACCGAGGTGCTGCGCCTGTCGGCCACCGGCGCCCAGCCGCTGGAGATCGCCGAGCGGCTGTTCCTGTCCTACGGGACGGTCCGCAACTACCTGACGTCATCGGTCGGCAAGCTCGGCGCCCGCAACCGGATCGACGCCGTCCGCATCGCCACCGAGGCCGGCTGGATCTGACCGGAACTCGGCCGCCACCTCGAACCCGCCGCCCGGGCGCGGGCCCGCCGACAGCCGCCCGCCGGCGCGGGCCGCCAGGCTCTCCAGCCCGGTGCCGCCGGCTCCCGGCGTCCGGCGCCGGGCCGCGCCGTCGTTGACGACCCGCAGCCGGACGGTCCCGTCCGAGCCGGTGACCGAGATGGAGCAGGTACGCGCCCGGCTGTGCCGCAGGACGTTGGTGACGCCCTCGCGGAGGACGGCGGCCAGGGCCGTGCCGGTCCCGTCCGGCAGCGCCCCGGTCCGCACCTCGGTGCGGACGGTGATGCCCGCGGCCTCCAGCACCTCGACGGCCGCGTCGATCTCGCGGCCCAGCTCCAGCCGGACCCTGCCGCCGGTGATCGAGCCGAGCTCCGCCTGCGCCTGCTCCACAACCGGCACCAGCGCCGCCAGCTCGGCGGCGGCGCGCACCGGGTCGCGGTCCAGCAGCCGCAGCGCCAGCTCGCCGCGCAGCGCGACCGCCGACAGGCTGAACCCCAGGACGTCGTGCAGGTCGCGTCCGATCCGGGCTCGTTCGGCGGCGACGGCGGCCGCCGCCAGCTCGTGCCGGGCCCGCTCAAGGAGGACGACCAGCTCACCGAGCCGCGACAGGCTGTAGAACAGCCACGCCATGATGAGGGTGGAGACGACGTTCGTCACCGCGACCGTCAGCGGTGCGACGGGAGGCGGGGAGACGCACAGCACGACCTGCAGGACGAGGACGGCGCCGGCGATCGCCCATGACCTCGGCGGGCGCATCCAGGCCAGCGCCGCACCCGCGAACAGCCCCCACAGGCCGGCGATCACCGCGAGCGTGCCCGCCGCGTAGCTCCCCGGCCAGGCCACCGGAACCACCAGGAGGCCCAGCGCGGCGAGCCGCCCGCGCGACGGCCGCGACAGCAGCAGCGCCGCGGCCACCGCGATCAGCGGGATGAACAGGTACAGCCAGCGCGGGTCTCCGGAGCTGGTGAAGGTGAACATCACCGGCCTCACCGCCTGCATGAGCACGACCGCGACGAGGATGGCGCGCACGAGGCCCGGCGACCGGACCGGCGGCGCCGTGCGGCGGACGTCTGCGGTGCGGTAGTCGCCGGCCATCGACCGGACCTCGGCGAGCGTCCGCCGCGCCGACTCGGTCGCCTCCCGGACCCCGGTGCGGGCGTCCCCCGGCTCCGCCTCGGCCGCCGCCGCGAGGCTCGCGGCGATCGACCGCAGCCCGGCCCCGACGGTCCGGCGCAGCTCGGCGTCCAGCCGCAGCCGTTCCCTGGACGTCTCGACCCTCGCGAGGCCGTCCCGGGTGGCGTGCAGGTCCGCCACCAGCCCGCTGAGGGTGTGCAGGCTGAACACGATCAGCGCGTCCGTCGCCAGGGCCAGCGGCCGCCAGGCCCAGACGTCGGCATGCTCCCCGGCGAGCAGGCCCACGAGGGCCGTGCCGGCCAGGACGACTCCGAGCAAGGGCCAGGACGCCCGCGCCGGAAGGGCGACCAGGACGCCGGCCCCGATCGTCCACGGCAGCCATCCCCATTCCGTGCCGACCAGCGCGAACGGCATCAGCGCCAGCACCGCCACGGCCGCTAGCAGCCCGTACCGGACGACCGGGCGGAACCGCCCGGCCAGCAGCGCCACCAACGGCGGGTAGGGCGCCGCCGCCAGCAGCAGCGCTTCCGTGCCCACGCCGGCACCGGCGGCGTCGAACAGCCGGACGCAGAACAGCAGCGCCAGCGCCGTCCACAGCATCGCGCGCGCGACCCGCGGCGGGAGATCCTCAACGCTCGACTTCACGCCGCCCCCCGAGATCACGCGCCATTTTCCCACGTGATCCCGCCCGCGTTCACGATCCCGCCCTCGCCTGCCTCCCGCGCGGGGACGTCCGTTTCTCCCTTGTTCAGTACGCTTTCCGAATGCGCATCGTCGCGGTCGCCGACACGCACACCTACCATCGCGAACTCACCGTTCCCGAGGGGGACGTCCTCGTCCACGCGGGCGATCTGTGCCGGCGCGGCGAGGACCTCCGCGAACTCGAGGGCGCCGCCGACTGGCTGCACTCCCTCCCCCACCGGACGAAGATCGTCGTCGCGGGCAACCATGACCGGATGTTCGCCGACCGGCCCGAAGAGGCCCGCGCCGTCCTGGCCGACCGCGGCATCCACTATCTGCAGGACGGCGGCATGGAGATCGACGGCGTCGGTTTCTGGGGCAGCCCCTGGCAGCCGGAGTTCAACGACTGGGCCTTCAACCTCCCCCGCGGCCGTCCGCTCGCCGAGAAATGGGCTTTGATCCCCGAGCGGGTCGACGTCCTGGTCACACACGGTCCCCCGCTGGGAATCGGCGACGCCGGCGCCCTGCCGGGCAGGCACGGCTGCGCGGACCTGCTGGCACGGGTACGGCGGGTGCGCCCCAGGCTGCACCTGTTCGGGCACATTCACCACGACGGCGGCCTCTGGCACCACGACGGGACGACCTTCGCGAACGTCACCACCTGGGAGTGCGAACGCGCCCCCACCGTCATCCGCCTGGACCCCTCGGGCGCCACAGGCGAAGTCGTCCCCGCCGCCCGAGCCGCGGCGCCGCCGCCCTGACTCACCGCTTGCGGAGCACGCCGCCGTATTCGCACATGTCGCGGCCCATCTTGGACGCGCCGACGAACGGGGCGAGCTCGCCCGGAACTGGAGCCAGCGGAGGCTGGCCCGGGTCCGGACGCCACTCCATCAGGTTCACCAGGCCGGGGCTCGACGGGGTCCGGGCCGGCGGTCAGCAGCGCGTCGACCTCGTCGCGGGCGCCCATCCGTACGAGTCCGGGACGCCGAAAGACCGGCCCTGAGCAGGGCCGGTCTCCGGATGGTGCGCGATCAGGGGCGCTGGCCCGCCTGGTCGACGACGCCGGTGGCGAGGTTGCTGTACCAGGTGATGATGTCCCCCTTCTTCATGTCCTCGCCCTCCGCCTTGTGGTCCTTCACTGCGATGGCGCGGGCGCCGAGGTACTCGTAGGTCTTCGGGTCGATGAAGATCTCGTCGCGCAGGTAGTCGCCCTGGAGCCGGTACAGGGTGACGCCCTTGCGGCCGGCGAGGTCGTGGGCGGTGGCCTCGTAGCCGACGCCCGGGACCTTCGCCAGCGCGCCGTACATCGCGGCGCGGAGCTTGGCCGGAACCGCGCTGTCCCGCATGGACGCCTCGATGTACATGAACGCGTTCGTGTTGCGTTCCGCCGTCGTCTCGCCGCCCGCGGCCCGGTACACGCCGGCGAGCAGCCGGGCGGGGTCGCGCGGCAGCGCGAGGACGGCGCGGTAGTCGACCTCGCGTTCGGAGCCCTTGTGGAGCTTCAGCTTCCCGTGCTGGAAGTCCGCGTATCCCCAGTCGTCGGCCCGCGACCAGACCTCGGTCGTGCTGGTGACCTTGCGGTCGCCCGGCCTGAACCACGGGCTGCCGTCCGTGGCGGTTCGCAGGGCGAGGGTCTTGAGGTACCCCCATTGGCGCGGCCCGGGCGAGGCGTCGGGCCCGGCCGCCGCGACGAGCGCCGCGTTGCCGGCGAGGTCCTGCGCGCTCGCGACGGTCCGCAGCCGCAGGGGCGCGGTGCCCCCGCCGCCGCCTTCGCCGCCGCCGTTCGCGACGACCGTCGCCGCGACCACCGCGGCCGCCGCGGCGGCGGCCAGCCCGACGCCCCAGACCGGGCGCCGGGACCGCTTCCTGGCCCGGGTGCCCTGCATGTGCGTCTCGAGCCGTGCCCGGGCCCGGGCGACCGTCTGCGGGGCGGGGTCCGCGAGCGCGTCGTGCCGGGTGCGCACCTCGTGCAGGTCATCCATGGTTCATCGCCTCCTGTGCCGCGGGGCCCAATGTCTTGCGGAGCAACTGCCGCGCCCGGTTGATCCGGGAGCCGACGGTGCCGACCGGGATGGCGAGGGCGCGCGCCACCTCGGAGTAGCTGAACTCGGCGCAGACGACGAGCAGCAGCGCGTCGCGGTCGCCCTTGGAGAGCCGTGCCAGGCCCCGCGCGAGGCCGGGGCTCAGCCCCTCGGCGGCCACCCGGTCGGTGACCCGGTCGGCGTGGTCGGCCTCGTCGCGGCCCGCCGTGCGGGCCAGGGTCCGGTAGAGCCGGACCTCGCCGCGGCGGTGCCGCCCGATCAGGTTGGTCGCGATCCCGTACAGCCAGGCCCGCGCCTCGGGGTAGGCCAGGTCGTACCGGTCGCGCTGGTCGAAGGCCGCCAGGAACGTCTCGGCGGCGACGTCGTCGGCCGCCGCGGTGCCGATCCTGGACGCCGCGTACCGGTGGATCGCCGCGAAGTACCGATCGAAGATCGCCGAGAACAGCTCCGGCTCGCGCCGCGACCTCTCGATGATCGACGCGTCGGTCGTCCGCTCAGGCATGCGCGTGGGTGGGACATGAGTCAGGGCCATACATCCGGCCGCCTCTCTGCTGAAGTGGTCGGCACTGATTGCCCGCACCCCCCGGTCTTCTTCACGCCTCCCCGACGAACCGCCGAACATGATCACACGAACGCTCGGAGCGGACGTGCGGCTCGTGGCGCCGGTGAAGGTCGGGGGCGCCTGGTTGGATGGCGGAATGACCGCTGTTGATCTCGCTCGAACGCTGCCGCCGATCGCGACCGGCCGGGCGCTGAGCCAGTCCATCGCCGTGCTGGACGCGGTCCTGAGCCCGGACGGATACGCCACCTACACCTTCGACCGCAGGTGGGGACCGGACCAGGAACTGGCCTCGATGAGCAACGGCAGCGGAGACGAGTACTCGATCGCCTTCACCGCCACCGGGGCCTTCGTCCGCGGGTTCTCCCACGAGTCCACGATGAGCCCGTACGGCGACGACGACTACCGTCCCTGGCCGGGGCTGGTGGAGTCGGTCCCAGCGGAGTTCGCCGAGCAGGTCACCGAGCCGGCCTTCTCCCACGAAGGCCATTCGGGCCCCTTCTTCACGGCCACCGTCTGCCTCTGGCGCCGCCACGAGGACCCGTGCTGGCAGGTGGGGGACATCGCCTTTCCCGCGGAGGAAGACCCGGACGGATCGGCCTGGCTGTTCGACCTCCTGATCGATGGAACTCCCGAAGGCTACTGCGCCCATGCCTCGGGAAATTTCGAGGTCTCCGTCGACGCGGCCGACGTCAGGCAGGTATTCGAGCACCGTGCGCTGACGGCCGACCTCGTCCGCCGCATCAACCCCGATGCGGACCTGGCGAGCCTCGCCGAAGTCCTCGACACCATCGGCTACCCGCAAGCCGCCGCTTCTGGCGGCGGCTGACTGCGGGTGATCAGTACCCTCCACCCATGTCAGAACGTTCCGGGTTCCTCTGCTCGGGCTGCGGGCAGCATCATGACGAACTGCCCATGAACTTCTCGGCGCCGGCACCCGACCTCTGGTCCCCGCTCCTGGCGGAAGATCCCGAGAGCTACCTAACCTCCGATCTCTGCGTGATCAAAGGCCAGGCGTTCTTTGTGCACGGGCTCGTCGAGATCCCTGTGACGGACACCGGCGAAACGTTCAGCTGGGGCGTGTGGGTCTCGCTCAGTAGGGACAACTTCGACCGCACTGTGATCCTTTGGGAAACCCCGGGACGGGAGTCCGAACCCGCCTACTTCGGATGGCTGTCCACATCCCTTCCGCTGTACTCGCCCGCGACCGGCGACCTCAAGACGAACCTGCACACCCGCCCCATCGGCGAGCGTCCGTTCATCGAGCTGGAACCCACGGACCACCCGCTGGCGGTCGAGCAGCGGACGGGCATCACCCGCGCCCGCGTCCAGCAGATCGTGGAGTTCCTCCTTCACCCCGGCCAGCCCTGAGTCCTGAACGGGCCGCCACTGCGGTTCGCCGGTTGCGTTCCGTGCTCGATGGGGATCAACAGCAGGTGACCTCCGACGACGTCGTCCCCGCTGCGCCGGGGGCCATTGCCGCGGCCGAGCCGACCAGAGCCTCAGCGTTGATCTTCAACGATGCCGGCGAGTATCTGCTGCATCTGCGCGATCACATCCCCGGCATCTGGGAGCCGGGCGCATGGTCGCTCCTCGGAGGGGGGCGCGAGCCGGGCGACCGCTCGTTGGAGGACACCGTCAGGCGCGAATTGCGCGAAGAAGCCGGCCTGGATCTTCCTGTTCTCGAGCGTTTCGGCGTGGTGGAGGCCGTCGGCGACGCCTCAACTGTATCGGTCCAGGTCTTCGCCGGCCTCTGGAACGGTGACCCCGCCGCGTTGGTCCTGACCGAGGGCGTGATGCTGCACTGGTTCCGCCCGGAGACCATGCCGCGCCTGACGATCAGCCCTTCGACTTTGGACCTCGTTCGGAGCCATGCGGGCGCCTACGGGATCCGCGTGCCTGAGGCTCGACCGGATGTTCAAAGAGCCGGAAGGAGCGCTTCGCCGGTTCCAAGGACGACCATCGAATCCGCTGAGCCGTGCCGTGGTTTCTGGGCCGATACCGCCCGCATCCGGTCCGGATATCTGGCGGAGGTGCCGACGCAGACCCTCGTCTTGAAGGTCGCCGAAGAGGTCGGTGAGGTCGCGGAGGCCTACATCGGAATGACCGGAGGGAACCCTCGCAAAGGCGTTCACAAGAACACGTCCGACGTCCTGGACGAACTCGCCGACGTCATGCTGTCCGCCGCGGTGCCCATGGTCGATCTGGCGGGCGGTGCCGCCCAGGCCGAAGCGCATATGGCGAGGCGGCTCGGGTTCGTGTCCGCTCGGGACGTCGCCGCCCCGCCGACCGGCGGCGGCTGGCATGGGTCCTTCATCGCGCCCCATGTTCTGTTGCAGCGCCAGGACGGGTGGGTGCTGATGCTCCGCCGTTTCCAGACCGGTTACGCCGACGGGCTGCTCTGCCCTCCCGCGGGACGGATCGAGCCGGGCGAGGACGTGCTGGCGGCCGCGATCCGCGAAGCCGGCGAGGAGGCCGGTGTGCGGCTACGGCGGGAGGACGCCCGGTTCGTCCACGTCATGCACCGCACCGCCCCGACGCTGCCCGGACCGTGCCACGCGGTCAGTGACTACTGGTTCCGCTTCGACCACTGGGAGGGCGAGCCCCACGCCGCCGAACCGGACAAGGCATCGGAGGCGTTGTGGATCGACCCGGCGAGCCCGCCCGACGACGTGATCGGCCACTGCGCGCTGGCACTCGCCGCGATCACGCACGGTGAACCGTTCAGCGTCCATGGCTGGACCTGACCCACCACACGTGTGGAAGCGGAAAATCGAGAGCGGCGGCTCGAACGAATTAAGCGCATCCGTGCAATGCGGCCGGGCCGCTAGCATGATCGGATGTCGATTTCGGGGTTCGTCGTCCAGCCGAGTGCTCTCCAGGAGTGCCGTGCGGGGGCCGACCTGTTCAGCCGGCCGGAGATCCAGGCTTTCCTGCAGAGGGTCGCCTCTCCCGACGCGGCCATCGCGGAACTGGCCGAACTCGTAGAGGGCGGCGACGTCTTCCGAGGCGGGATGACTGCGTTCCTCTGCGGTGTGATGGTCGAGCGCGGCGCCTCGGCGCCGAACGCGGCGAACGCCGTCCTTCCTGTCATGAGGCGCTACCTTCACCTAGCGCGTGAACTCGTGGCGCAGGCAGGGACCGAAGAAGAAGTCTTCGAACGCTCGCCCGACCTCGTCCGAGCGCATCATGCGCTGCCGTTCGTCCTGCTCGCGACCATGACCATTCTCAGCCGCGACGAACAGGCGAGGAAGCGCATGCGCGCCGATTCCGAAGTCGTCGCGCTCGTCGCCGAGTTGGAGGAGCGTTACGAGACGCTCTACTACGTCCGGGAAGTGCTGGCACTCCTCGACGATCAGAAGATCCTCTTGCTGGACCCTCGCAACGGCCGCGGTTTCCTCTTCGAACTGACCGGCGTGCGGGACGTGATGTACCACTTCTTCGCGCTCGCTCAAGACGCGCTGCTGCGGCACGCCGGCCCCGGCTATCTCGGCGCCGAGCCCACCGATCCCGCCGCCGTGCGCTATGCCAGGAACGCCGGCCTCACTCAGCAGGAATTTCAGGACGCCGGAGACCTGATCGACCATCAGCGTTTCGGTTTCCACTACCCCGGAGCCGGTGACTCCCCCATCCCGGCGCTCTTCTTTCCCGGTTCGGCCGCGTTCTCGCAGATCCCGGTCATCGACGGCTGCTCCACCCTCTTCCTGACCTCGCGCTCCATTCACGCTCAATGGGCGCCCACGAACATGTACCCGGTCCTGCACGAAGCCCTGGAAGCACGGGTCGACCTGCGAGAACTGGCACCGGAAGAGGTCAAGGCACGACTGGCCGCCTTCGACCGCGGCGGCGGCTAGGCGCGCATATCGCGGGCGTATCGAAAATCGGATACGCCCCTGCAACGGGCTCCACTCTTCAGTGGAGGCATGGACCACAGCACATCACTGCCAGTTCGCCGGACGCGCACCCCTCGGCGGTGAGTCGTGGCGAACTCACCTTCGGCGCGCAAGGTGCGCGTCCTCGCGATCGTCACCCGGCTCATCGCGGTGCTGCTGGTGCCGGTCGGCTTCTGCCGCGCACCGGGCCGCGCCCGTTTCCTCGCCTGCCAATGGGCGTTGAGCCTGCGCTTCCCCGCCGAGGACCTGCACGGGCTGGCGCCGGAGACGCTGGCGGCGTTCACGCACGCGCGGGCCGAGGCGTTCTGGCGCGACGGGCAGCTGATCGGCCTGACCTCGGGGCACCGCGACGCGAGGGAGCAGCACCGGATGTTCATCGAGGAGGTGCGGCGCACCGGATCGGTGGCCGCGGCGCGGCGCCGGGTGCTGCCGCCGGAGGAGTCCGGCCACGTGCGGGGGCTCGCGCTCGACGTCCGGCCGACGGAGGGTGCGCGGTGGCTCGAACGGCACGGCGGGCGGTACGGGCTCTACCGCGTCTACGACAACGAGTGGTGGCACTTCGAGTACCGCACGGTCGAGCCGGTGCGGCTGCCGCATCCGGACGCCACGGCCTGGTTCTCCGAACGCGGTGCCGCGTACGGGCTGCGGCGGTTCCCGGGCAATGAGGTCTGGCCTTACGAGCGGCGTCCCGATGCCGTCGAGGACCGGAGGTGGCGGCGGTGAACCGGAGCCCCGTCGCGCTTCGGGTGCGGTCCGGCACCTTCCGGCCGCCCACCTTGGAGACGCTGCCCGCGGCGGTGGCGGCGAACGTGGCCGGGATCCGTGCGCGGACCCGGAGCACGATCATGGCCGTGGTCAAGGCCGGCGGCTACGGCCACGGCGCCGTCACGGTCGCCCATGCCGCCGTCGCCGCCGGTGCCGGATGGCTCGGGACGACGAGCATCGCGGAGGCGTCCGTGCTGCGTGCCGCGGGATTGGCGGTGCCGATCCTCACCTGGCTGCACCCGTCCGGGATCGACGCCGAGGCGGCGGCAGCGGCCAGGGCCGACGTCGCGGTCGGGTCGGTGGACGAGCTCGGCGCGCTGATCGCGCAGGCCGCGCCGCCGGTGCGGATCCATCTGCACATGGACACCGGAATGTCCCGTGGCGGCTGCCCCCGCGACCGATGGGACGAGCTGATCGGCCTCGCCCAGCGTGGGCAGCAGGCGCGGAGGGTCCGCGTCGCGGGCGTCATGGGGCACCTTCCGCTGGCCGACCGGGCCGAGCCCGCGGAGAACGCGCCGGCGGTCGCCCGTATGCACGAGGCGCTGAAGGCGGTCAGGGCGGCGGGGCTCGGGCCGCGGGTGGCCCATCTCGCCGCCACGTCGGGGACGCTGAACGACCCGGCGACGCATTTCGGGATGGTCCGCGTCGGGGCGGGCCTGGTCGGCATCGATCCGTCCGGGACCGTGGCGATGCACGGCGCGTCCCGGCTGACCGCGCCGGTCGTGCACACGGCGGCGGTCCCGGCCGGCACGCCGGTCGGCTACGACGGCGCGTACGTCACCGACCGCGCCACTCATCTGGGCATCCTCCCCGTCGGTTACGCCGACGGGATTCCGCGAGAGCTCGCGCCTCGGGCTGGCGTGGAGATCCACGGCCGCCGTTTCCCGGTCGCCGGACGGGTCTCGATGGACCAGATCGTGATCGACACCGGCGCCGAAAGCTTCCCGGCCGGCACGTCCGCGACCGTTTTCGGCCCGGACGGGGGCGCGACGCCGGCCGTCCAGGACTGGGCTCGCTGGGCCGGGACCATTCCGCACACCATCGTCACCGGCATCGGGCCGCGCGTGAAAAGGAGCATCGCATGAGAAAGGGCATCGCATGAGCAAGGCACATCGCATGGCACGGCGAATCGTGGTGATCGGCGGCGGGGAGAATGCCGAGCACGACGTCTCACTGGCCACCGCCTCATCGGTCGCGGCGGCGCTGCGTTCCGGCGGGTTCGACGTCGACGAGCTGACCATCGACCGCGACGGGACGTGGAGACGCGGAGCCGATGCGCTCGGGGCGCGGGCCATCGGTTCCCTGGCGGCGGCGCTGAGCGTGATCGACCGTGCCGATGCGGTCTTCCCCGCCGTCCACGGCCCCACCGGCGAGGACGGGACGCTCGCCGCGCTGTGCGCCCTCGCGCACACGCCGATGGTCGGCTCGGGCCTGCGCGCCGGGGCGCTCGGCATGGACAAATGGGCGACGAAGCTCGTGGCGGAGGCCGCCGGAATCCACACCGCCCCCGGACGGCTGGTCTCGGCGGCGGAGATCGCCGATATCGAGTTCAAGACGGACGTGGTCGTCAAGCCGGTCTCGTCCGGGTCGAGCTTCGGTGTCGCCTTGGCGTGCGACGCGTCCCGGCTGCGCGACGCGCTCCGCGAGGCCGCGCGGTTCGACGACCGGATCCTGATCGAGGACGTGGTCGCGGGCCGGGAGATCGACGTGGCCGTCCTGCGCGAGGCCGGCGGCCGCCGGTGGGCGGCCCCGCCGCTGGAGATCCACACCAGCGGCCTGTTCGACACCCGGTCCAAGTACGACGGTTCGGCCCGGTTCAGCGTGCCCGCCGACCTCGGCGAGGCGGACCGGGCGGCGCTGACCGGGGCGGCGCTGCGCATGTTCGACGCGCTCGGCTGCGCCGGTGTCGCCCGCATCGACTTCTTCCTCACCGGCTACGGGCCCGTCCTGAACGAGGTCAACACCATGCCGGGGATGACGGCGGAATCGCAGGTACCGAGGATGTTCGCCGCCGCAGGGATCCCGTACGAGGAACTCGTCGCACGCCTGGTCGATGCCGCCGCCGTTCCCGCGACCACGACACCTGGAGCCGATCCGCCGAAGTGACCCGCATCACTCTCGCGGCGCCGTGGGCGCGTCAGTTTGCCATACGCCGACGATATGCACGGCCGCTTAGCCTTGAGCTGTGCGTGTCCTCATCGTGGAAGACGAGCCCTACCTGGCCGAAGCCGTCCGCGACGGCCTCCGGCTGGAGGCGATCGCCGCCGACATCGCCGGCGACGGCGACTCCGCCCTGGAGATGCTCAGCGTCAACTCCTACGACCTGGCGGTGCTGGACCGCGACATCCCCGGCCCGTCCGGCGACGAGATCGCCCGGCGGATCGTCGCGTCCGGCAGCGGCATGCCGATCCTCATGCTCACCGCCGCCGACCGGATCGACGACAAGGCGTCGGGGTTCGAGCTCGGCGCCGACGACTACCTGACCAAGCCGTTCGAGCTCAGGGAGCTGGTGATGCGGCTGCGGGCGCTGGACCGCAGGCGCGGGCACGTGCGGCCGCCGGTCAGCGAGATCGCGGGCCTGCGGGTGGACCCGTTCCGCCGGGAGGTCTTCCGCGACGGGCGCTACGTCGCGCTCACCCGCAAGCAGTTCGCCGTGCTCGACGTCCTCGTCGGCGCCGAGGGCGGCGTCGTCAGCGCCGAGGAGCTGCTGGAGCGGGCCTGGGACGCCAACGCCGACCCCTTCACCAACGCCGTCCGCATCACGGTGTCCGCGCTGCGCAAACGGCTCGGCGAGCCCTGGCTGATCGCCACGGTGCCCGGCGTCGGCTACCGCATCGACACCGGCATCGGCGCCCCGTCCCCCGGCGGCGATCATGCGTAGGCGCCCGGGGCTCAGCGCCCGGCTGAAGCTCACCCTCAGCTACGCCGGGGTCATCGTCCTCGCCGGCGCCATCCTGCTGGCCGTGGTGTGGGTGTTCCTGCTGCGCTACGTACCCGACAACGTGATCACGCCCGGGCCGGGGTTCTACCGGCACAGGGGGCCGGGGCCGCCGTTCATCCCCAACCGCTCCGACCTCTGGCGCGCCTTCGCCCCCCGCGCGGCGCAGGCACTGGGCTTCCTCCTGCTGTTCGGGCTCCTGGGAGGCTGGCTCCTCGCCGGCCGGATGCTCGCACCCCTCACCCGGATCGCGGACGCGGCGCGGCTGGCCTCGGACGGGTCGCTGTCCCACCGGATCCGCCTGGAGGGCCCCAGGGACGAGTTCCGCGAGCTCGCCGACGTGTTCGACACCATGCTGGAACGGCTCGAGTCCCACCTCGACGAGCAGCAGCGGTTCGCCGCGAACGCCTCCCACGAACTGCGCACCCCGCTGGCGATCTCGCAGACGCTCCTCGACGTCGCCCGCAACGACCCCGGACGGGACCAGGGCGAGCTCATCGAACGGCTGCACACCGTCAACGGGCGGGCGATCGAGCTCACCGAGGCCCTCCTGCTGCTCAGCCGCAGCGACCGCAGGAGCTTCGCCCGCGAGCCCGTGGACCTGTCGCTCATCGCCGAGGAGGCCGCCGAGACGCTGCTCCCCCTGGCCGAGAAGCGCCGGATCGCGCTCGAGGTCACCGGCGAGACGACGCTGGCCGTCGGATCCCCGGAGCTCATCCTGCGGATGGTGTCCAACCTCGTCCAGAACGCGATCGTGCACAACCTCCCCGACGGCGGCACCGTGACCGTCCACACCGCCTCGGAGGACGACGCGAGCGTGCTGCGTGTCGAGAACACCGGCAATCTGCTCCCGCCGGAACTCCTGCCGACCCTCACCGAACCCTTCCAGCGCGGAACGCAACGCGTCCGCACCGACGAGCACGCCGGCGTCGGACTCGGGCTGGCCATCGTGCACAGCATCGTCCGAGCCCACGACGGGGTCCTCGACCTGACGCCCCGGCCCGCAGGCGGTCTCCTCGTCACGATCCGCCTTCCGATCGCACGGCTGGCTCCGTCCCCGGACGGGGCCGACCAGCGGGCGATGAGGACGACGATGGCGACCGAAGGGGCGGCGGAGCAGCCCTCTTGGACGCGCTCAAGCCGCTGACGCCGCCCAGGGCGATGGCGGGGACGACCGCCGCGACGGTGATGGCGATCGCCCACCAGAACGCGCCCCCGAAAGCGCCGGTGGCGCCGCCGGCGAGCTGCGTCTGGAGGGCGACGGCGACGATCGCGGTGCCGAACGACGCTCCCACCTGCTGGGCGATGCGGGTGTTCATGGTGGCGTGCGGGATGCCCGTCGCCGGGATGTCCTGATAGGCGACGGACATCGGCGGGATCAGCACCGCCCCGACCCCCAGCCCGCGGACGAGCAGCACGGCGCCCAGCCACCACAGGCTCGTGCGGGGCCCGGCCAGCGCGAACGGGACGGTGGCGGCGGCGGCGAGCAGGAACCCGGCGACCGTCACGGCACGGGCCCCGAACCGGTCGGTCAGCCCGCCGACCACGAAGCGCGAGGCGAGCGCCCCCACGCCCTGCGGGATCATCAGCAGCCCGGCGTCCAGCACGCTGCCGCCGCGCAGCTGCTGGTAGTACAGCGGCAGCAGGAACATTCCGGCGTACATCGCCGCCCCCGCGGCGAACAGGACCGCCGAGGCGCTCCCGAGCGACCGCACGCGCAGCAACCGGACATCGACGATCGGCTCGCGCTCACCGGGCCGCGACGCCCGGGCGATGAACGCGGCCAGCAGAACGGCTCCCGCCGACAGCGGCAGCAGCACCCCGGTGTGGCCGATTCCGCCGTCCTCGGACAGTTGCGAGAGGCCGAGCAGGATCCCTGTCAGCGCCGGCGCGAGGAGCGCCAGGCCGATCCAGTCCAGGCGTCCGCGTCCGGACGGGGAGGCCGGGCGGTCCGCGGGCAGGAACCGCCACGCCAGCAGCAGCCCGGCGGCGATCACGGGCACGTTGATCAGAAAAAGCCAGCGCCAGTCCAGCCAGTTCAGGACCACGCCGCCGATCACCGGCCCGAGGATCGGGCCGAGCGCGATCGGCAGGCTGACGGCCGCCATCAGCCGGCTCCCGGCCCGGCCGCCCGCGGCTCTCACCGCGAGCGTCTGCATCAGCGGGAAGATCAGCCCGGCGCCGAACCCCTGCAGCACCCGGAAGCCGATCAGGCTGGTGTCGTTCCACGCCGCCGCGCACAGCACCGAGGCGAGCACGAACAGCGCCAGCGCCCCCATCCAGACCCGCTTGCCGCCCCAGCGGCGCTCCGCCCACCCGGTGACCGGGATCGCGACGGCCATCGCCAGCAGGAAGCCGGTGGTGACCCACTGGATCGTCCCGGCGGTCGAGTGCAGCTTCACCGCCAGCGTGCGGATCGCCAGCGTCACCATCGTCGAGTCGAGGATCGCCGCGATCCCGCCCACGACCAGCGCGATCAGCACGTTCCTCACCTGCGGCGACAGCTTCGCCCCGGTGGTCTCCGTCATCGGCCGGCCTCCAATAAGAGAGGAATTCATCTCTTAGCCAGAGTACGTCCCGGTTGCTAAGGAATGCAAACCTCTCTTAACCTGGAGGGGTGGCAACCGCCTCTGAACCCGCCCGCCGCCGGCGCGGCCCCGAACTCCAGGCCGCGCTGCTGAACGCGGCCTGGGACGAGCTGGTCGAGGCCGGCTTTGCGAAGCTGACCATGGAGTCCGTCGCTGCCCGCGCCGGCACCGGCATCGCCGTGCTCTACCGCCGCTGGGCCAACAAGGACCGGCTCGCGCTCGCCGCGCTCGAGCACCACCGCAACAGCCACCCCGTCGACCTCCCCGACACCGGCACCCTGCGCGGCGACCTCATCGCCGCGCTGACCGGCATGGGCCGGGCCCGCGCCGCCTTCTTCGCCGTCGCCGCGGCCGCCGCCTTCTCCGGGCTGCTGTCCGACACCGGGCTCACTCCCGCGCAGGCACGCGACCAGATCATCGGCGACCAGCGCCTCTCGCGCGTCCAGGCCCTCTACCAGCGCGCGCACGACCGCGGCGAGATCGACCTGGCGACGATCCCTCCCGCGGTCCTCGCCATGCCCTTCGACCTCGTCCGCCACGACCTGTTCATGGACCTCGAACCCCTGAAGCCGGCCCGCATCCAGACGATCGTCGACGACCTCTTCCTGCCCCTCGTCCGCCGCACCGGACCGGACGCGCCGGCGGCTCCCGCCGACACCGGCCGCTCAGGCCCGAGGCCGGCGACCAGGCCGTAATGGTCACCTGCCTGGACGCCGTCGACCGGCCGGTTGCTCGCTTCAGGCGGCGGCGCCGCCATCGATGACGAGGTCGGTGCCGATCAGAAAGGCCGCCTCAGGCGAAGCGAGGTAGAGGACGGCCGCGGTGATCTCCCGCAGCGCGCCGACCCGCCCGGCCGGAACCTGCCGGCCATAGCGGTCGTCGCGCTCGGTCCGGGTCTCACCCGTCGCGGTGAGGACACCGGCCGCGTTGGCGGCGATGTCGAGTCCGCCGTGGCGCTGGACGGTCTCCGTCACCAGCGCCGCGACCTGCTCGGGACGGGCGAAGGATCGCGCGACGTCCCGGCCGATGCCCGAGCCGCCGCCGGTGACCAGGACGGTCTTGCCGTGGAAGCACGAGGTCATGAGCCAGATCCCTTCGTGGTCGCCACCAGGCCGGGGCGGGCAGAGGACGCGGCGCGGGGCAGGTTCCCGGACGCGAGGGCGGTGAGTGCGAACGCGGCGGTGTCGAGGAGGAGGGCGGAGGCGAAGCCGCCGGCGCCGAGGAACAGGGCCCCGGCGGGGGGGGGACGCCGAAGGCGCCGCCGAGGTTGAGCGCCGTCGGCAGCAGACCCGATGCGGATCCGACGGCCTCGGGCGTGACGTTGCCGAGGACGATCGAGAAGCCCGCCGCCGTGAACAGGCCGAACGCGAAGCCCCCGGCGAGCAGCGGGACCGCGATCGAGGCGATCCCCATCGTCGCGCCGTACAGCCCGAAGAAGCGCCGCAGCCGCGCTCCCGCGTAGGTGGTCTGGACGATCGACAGGACCTGCGGGTTGGCCAGCGCCCCGCCGAAGCCCTGGACGATGCGCGCCGCGATCAGCACCCGCGCGTCCGGGGCCAGGGCGCACAGGGCGGACGCCGCAAAGACGCCCATGCCGATCACGAAGAAGCGGCGGTAGCTCCGCACCGAGGCCGCGAGATCGCTGCCGACGCCGTGGTGTGGGCGGCCGGGTTCGCCGTACCGCCGCTGGCCGGCGCGGCGGGCCTGGCCACCGACGCGCGCGGCCGCATGGTCGTGGACGGGGCGCCGCGCTCGGCGTCGCACCCGGACGTGTTCGGCGCCAGCGACGCCGTGGCCGCCCCGGCCGTCGGAGGCGAGACCCGCATGTCCTGCCAGACCGGCGTGCCGATGGGCGCGGCGGTCGCCGGGGCCGTGGCGGCGCGGGCCGCCGGACGCGCGCCGCGTCCGGTGAGGTTCCGCTACGTCGGGCAGAACATCAGCCTCGGCCGCCGCGACGCCGTCATCCAGTTCACCCGCTCCGATGACACCGCCGTCGCCGCCGCCCTGACCGGACGGGCCGCCGTCGCGGTCAAGGAGGCCGTGGTCCGCGGCGCGTTCTGGGCGGCCCGGTGGCGGGGCGGGACGGTCAGGAGAGTCCGTCCCGGCTCTGGCCGGTGAGGTGGTGGCGGCTGATGTTGCGTTCCAGGAGGGCGGTGGAGTCGGCGACGCCGATGGAGGTCTCGGGCAGCAGCCCGTCGGCCTTCCTCAGGTCTTCGAGTGAACGCTCCATCGCGGTCTGCGCGGCGAACAGGCACGGGGTGCTGTAGATGGCGACGTCCACGCCGAGGCCCGTCAGGTCGGCGAGGGAGAGCCGCGGCGACTTCCCGCCGGCGATCTGGTTGAACAGCAGCGGCTTGTCCCCGATCACCTCGCGGATCCGCCGGATGGCGGCCGTGCTGCGGACGCCGTCGACGAGGATCACGTCGGCGTCGGTGGCGGCCAGCGCGGCCGCGCGCCGCAGGATCTCGTCCTCCTCGGTGGCGTCGGTCCGGGCGACGACGACCAGGGCGCGGCGGGTCGCCAGCACCAGGTCGAGCTTGGCCAGGTACTCCTCCAGCGGCAGGATCAGCTTGCCGTCCGCGTGACCGCAGCGGCGCGGGCGCTTCTGGTCCTCCAGGATCACCCCGGACGCGCCGATGGCCTCCAGGTGCGCGACGACGTGGCAGGCCACTTCCGGGTCGACGTAGCCGTCGTCGACGTCGACCAGCAGGTGGTGCCGCGGGAAGGCCAGGCGGAGCCGCTGCACGAAGCCGACCATGTCGGGCCAGGCGATGAAGCCGATGTCGGGCAGCCCGTAGTGCGAGGCGGCGAAGCCGAAGCCGGAGACGAACATGCCGTCGAAGTGCCGTGCGGCGATCGACGCGGAGAACATGTCGAACACCCCGATGAGCGGCGTGGTCTCGGCCGTCCGGACGGCCGCCCGGAGCCGGTCCCCGGCGCTGAGCGAGTGAGCCGTTGTGATGGTCATGCGCGAACCCCCGGTTGATGTCGGCGCGGCGATCGATGACGGCGCCCGCCCGCGGACGCTGTAAGTGAGGATACGGATACCGAGAGTGAGATTCTACAAGCTTGTAGTTTTTTCTTGGCGGCGGGATGCGGCCCGGGCGGCACCGAAGACGGCGATCACCGCGATGACGACGAAGGCGACGCGCAACAGGCCGAGCTGGGAGTTCGTCAGCGGCACGGCATGGACGTCGGACAGCTGCCGGGAGAGATAGAGGGTGAGCGCGGCGGCGATCGTGACCAGCGGGAGGCGCCGGTGGGTCGCGAGCAGGTCGAAGACGACGGTACCGAGCAGCACCCCGGCGGTGTAGTAGCCGTAGACCTCGGGGTCCAGCAGGATCCGGGCGGCCGTGGCCAGCAGGATCACCGCCTCCCAGCGGCGGCGCAGGACCGCGGCGGCGCCCATCAGCACGCCGAGCGCGAGCTGCGCGGGACGGTCCCAGGACGGGGTGCGCGGCCCGTGGTAGCCGAGGACCCGCAGGCCCGATCCCGCCGCGTTGGCGATGGTGAAGTGGGCGGCGTGCATGGTGTGCGGGTCGTAGACCAGGAACGGCAGCCATCCGGCGGCGACGACCGCGAAGCAGACCGCGAACGCGGCGATCGCCGACCGCGCCGGGCGGAACAGGAGCATGGCCGCGAACGCCAGCGCCCAGGGTTTGGCGTCGGTCGCCGCTCCCACGAGCAGCCCCGCCAGCAGAGGCCGGTCGCGGACGCGGGCATGCAGGGCACCGATCGCCAGGGACAGCGCCAGGACGTCGTCCAGGTGCCCGGCGTGGGTCGCCAGCTCCGCCCAGATCGGCAGGAACACCAGACCGGCCGCCAGCAGGCGGGCCGGCCGCCGATGCGGGGACGGAACGAGCCGCCAGATCGCGGCCAGCAGCAGCGGCCCGGTGCAGGACATCAGGAAGACCGCCGCCGTCCGGCCCCACGGCGGCCCCAGCGCGTCCAACGGCAGCGCGACCACGAACGACAGGGGGCCGATCTGCAGCTCGGGGTGAGTCGCGTACAGGTGCAGGCCCTGTCCCCGGTCATCGCCGAACAGGACGGCGGCGCCGGTGGCGAAGTAGTGCCACGACCCGCCGGCGCCGTGCGATCGCGCCAGCACCCACATCACATGCCAGGCGCACAGGACGGCCCAGATGCCGAGCTGCCCGCGCGGCGTTCCGGCTTTCACACCGTCCTGGACGTGCGGGGCGACGACGCCGTCCGCCTGCTCGGTCCTGCCCACGCGGGCTCCCTCCGATCGCATGAGTCCAGGGGCGAGGAATGCGTCCGCACCGCTCCTCGATGCCGCCGAATTTCTACACGAACGTAGTAGCCCGCGGAACAACGCTAGGTAAGCGGCCGCCTTACCCGCACCGAGACCGGCCGAGTGGTTCGCGGGGCGGACGGCGAGTCGTGCCCGGTGACGGGGTCGCGCAGACCTGCGGCGCCCCGACCGACGATTACCCGAAGGTCAACGCAGGACGAGAATGACCGCCGCCACACCAATCAATGGCAATTTCCATGGAATGGCAATCGCAGCACAACAATGGCCATAAGTCTCGATGGTCGCGGAGTGGACGGCGGCGGGTGCGGCCCACCGCGCGCGGGACCGCCCATGTTCCCGATGACCGCGCACCGGCCGCTCGCCTGAAACGCATCAGGTCATCGGCGCGTGTCCCCGCCATCACTCAAGGTCATCACGGAATGACCGTCTCCGGCCATGAATCCCTGAAACGGCGCCCGCACGTGCTATGAATCGAAGGAATTATTCGCGAGTAAGCCGTGATTGACAAATCATTGACAGAATGAATCCATAGATCAACCGCAGGTAATCAAAGGTGTCGTTCCATTCCCCGATACGCCCAGTTCAGCGGCATTTGGATCGCTCCATCACGCTTCCGGCACCGGGCCCCGCCATCATCGAAGGCTCCTCATGGAACTCCACATCCTCGGTCCTCTTGAGATCAGGCACGCCGACCGCGGCATCGCCGTCAACGGAAGCAAGCCGCGCACCGTGCTCAAGACGCTGCTCCTGCACCACGACCAGACGGTCCATTACCAGACGCTGAGCGAGATGCTCTGGGGCGACGGGCCCCCGTCCACCTCGACCGCGCAGATCTACACCTATGTCTCGCGACTGCGGAAGGCGCTGGCCCCCGACATCTGCATCGTGCGGCAGCAGCCCGGGTATCTCCTTCGGCTCGGCTCGGCATGGCTGGACTACGACGAGTTCCGGGAGCTGGTGCGCAGGGGGCGGGGGCTGGCGGTGCAGGGCCGTCACACCGATGCCGCGGCCGAGATCGCCGCGGCGCTGTCCCTGTGGCGGGGCGCGGATCCGCTCGCCGACGCGGCGGACTTCCTCGCGATCGCCGAGCAGCCCCGGCTGGAAGAGGAGTACATGACGGCCGTCGAGCAGCGCATCGGGCTCGACCTCGTGCTCGGCCGCCACCACGACCTCATCTCGGAGCTGACCCGCCTGGTGGCCGAACACCCGTACCGGGAGAAGCTGCACGAGCAGCTCATGACGGCCCTCTACCGCAGCGGCCGCCAGGCCGACGCACTCGGCGTCTACGACAACGCGCGGCGCAACCTGCTCGACGACCTCGGCATCGATCCCGGCGACGAGTTACGGGCGGCTCATCACGCCATCCTCAACCAGCGGCCGCTCGAGCCGCTGCGGGACGAGCGCCGGGGGAACGGATCGGACCTGGACAGGCCGCATGACGGCTCCGCCACGGTACGTCCGCCGGCCGGGCCCGCCGCCCCGGACCCAGCTGCGGGCACAGCCGCGGACCCGGCCGCGGACGCCGTCCGCCCCGTCAGCGGCTGGCTGGGTGTGCGCCCCGCGATGCTCCCGCGCGACGTCACCGACTTCACCGGCCGGGAAGAGGAACTCCGCCGGCTGCTGTCGTCCGTCCGCCAGACGCCGGACGACGGGCCCGACGGCCGGGCGGACGGGTACGCGCTCGTCACCGTCATCTCCGGGATGCCGGGCGTGGGGAAGACGGCGCTGGCGGTGCGGGCGGCGCACCTGCTGGCGGACGAGTTCCCCGACGGGCAGCTCTACGTGGACCTGCGCCGCAACGGGGACGAGCGGCTCGATCCGGCGGAGGTGCTGGCCTGGTTCCTGCGCGCGCTCGGCGGCGAGGAGCTGATCCTTCCGGGGACGCTGGAGGAGCGGCACCAGCTCTACCGCAGCAGGCTGATCGACCGGCGCGTGCTGATCGTGCTGGACAACGCCGCCGACGTGCAGCAGGTGCGGCCGCTGCTGCCGGGCGGGACGATGTGCCGCATCGTCGTCACGAGCAGCCGGCCGATGGCCTCGCTGGAGGGCTCGCGGCACCTGCCGCTGGCGCCGCTCAGCGAGGCCGACGGGCTCGCGTTCGTGGCGGCGGTCGCCCCGGAGCACGCGGCGAGCGAGCCGGAGGCGGCGCGGCGGCTGGTCGAGCTGTGCGGCGGGCTGCCGATCGCGTTGCGCATCGCCTGCGGGCGCTGTGCCAGCCGCCCGCACCGGCGGCTGTCCGGGCTGGTCACCTCGCTGGTGGGCGAGCAGGACCGGCTGGACGAGTTCCAGCTCGACGACCTCGACGTGCGCGCGAGCCTGCGGATCAGCTACGACGGGCTGCGCAGGATCGACCAGCGCGCCTTCCGGGCGCTGGGCGCCCTCGACGTCGCCGACCTCCCGGCCTGGTCGGTCGGCGTGCTGCTCGGGGTGTCGGAGGCGCAGGGCGTGCGGATCGCCGAGCGGCTCGCCGACGCGTGGCTGCTGGAGATCGCCTCGCCCGGCCGCCTGCCGCATCTGACCCGCTACCGGTTCCACGACCTGGTCCGGCTTTTCGCCCGGGAGCTGGCCGAGGAGCGGGACGGCGCGGCCGAGCGGGACGCCGTGCTGGACCGGGCGCTGGGCGCCTGGCTCACCGTGGCGGCGGCCGCCGACCGGATCCTGCCCACCCAGTGCTTCGGCGTGATCTCCGGCGGCGCGCCGCGCTGGCAGCCCGACCCCCGGCGGCTGGAGTCCCTGGTCGCCGACCCGTTCGCCTGGTTCGACGCCGAGTTCTCGGTGCTGGTGGCGCTGGTCCAGCAGGCGTGCCGGGCGGGGCGCACGACCGCGGCGTGGGAGCTGATGCAGGCGGTGACCGGCTACTTCGACCTGCGGCACCGCTTCGACGAGTGGACGGGCACGCACCAGGCGGTGCTCGCGGCGACGCACCGCGCCGGCGACCGGCTCGGCGAAGCCGTGGCGCACCGCGGGCTGGCGGAGCTCGCCGCCTACTTCAAGGACGCCGACGCCCACCGCACCCACGCCGAGAGCGCGCAGACGCTGTTCCGCGAGCTCGGTGAGCGGAGCGGCGAGGTGGACGCGCTGGTGCACTGCGCCGACAGCTACCGGCAGGCCGGCGACCACGAGCGGGCGGCCGGGCTGCTGAACGAGGCGCTGACGATGGCGCGGCAGGCCGGGCACCGGGTCGGCGAGGCGCAGTGCTTCGCGGGCCTCGCGGAGATCCGCCTCGAACTCGCGCAGCCGGAGGCGGCCATGGAGCTGTACCGCAACAGCCAGGCCATCTGGACGGCGCTCGACCGGCCGCGCTACGCCACGCTGATGATGCGCAACATCGGCATCATCGAGCGGGAGACCGGCCGGTTCACCGAGGCGGCGGCGCATCTGGAGGAGTGCCGATCCCGGCTGACCGCGATGCGGGACTGGACAGGGGTCGCCTACGTGCTCATCAGCCTGGGCGACCTGTACCGGCTGTGGGACCAGCCCGAGCGCGCCCGGTCCCTCTACCGGCAGGCCATCGGCCGGTTCGCCGACCTCGGTCTCGGCGGCGGGTTCGGTCACGCGGTCGCGCTGCGCGGTCTCGGCGAGGTCACCCATGCCCTGGGCGGGCCGTCCGCCGCGATCGGGCTGCTGGAGCAGGCGGTGCGGCTCTGGGAGACGCTGGCGATGCCGCTGTGGGAGACGCGGACGCTGCTGGCGCTCGGGGACGCGCAGCTCTCGGCGGGCTCGCCGGACGACGCCGCCGCGTCGTGGCGGCGCGGCCTGGACCACTGCGTCCGGCTCGGCTATCCGGAAGGAGCGGTCCTGCGGTCCAGGCTGGACGCCCTGGAGGAGTTCGGCCCGCCGGAGGCGTGGAACGGGACGGCCGCCCTCATGAACGGGGACCACGCGGCCGAGGGCGCCCGGTGACGTCCCGCCGGCCCGCACGGGGCACGGGCTGGCGCCGGGCGCCCGCGGCGGACGGCGCCGCGCCGCGCGTCACTCCCGGATGCCGATGCCCGTCTCGGGCCTGCTGCGCAGCAGGGCGCGGGCCGGCACGGCGGTGGCCGCCCAGGCGAGCGCTCCGGCGGCCAGCACCACCGCGGCGTAGGCGGGGACCCGCACGTGCGGCACCACCGTCCCGGTGATGCCGGCGCTGAAGGCCGCGAGGGTGGCCAGCGCGATCAGCGAGCCCACGGCGACGGCGACGACGGCGACGGCGAGCGTCTCCCAGCGCAGCATCGCGCGGATCTGCCGGCTCTGCGTCCCGATCAGCCGGAGCAGCGCCAGCTCGCGGCGGCGCCCGGCGGTCGCCATCGCCAGCGTGTTGACCACCGCGATCGCCGTGAAGACGACGACGAGCGCCATGATCACCATGTTGACGAGCGAGCCGCCGCCCTGCGGGCCCGCGGCGGGCGGGGCGTGCGGGCCGGACTGCTTCAGGCCGGGGAAGGCGCCCAGCGCGGCGGCGACCTGGTCGCGCGTCCCGCCGTTCACCACGACCTGGGCGGCCCGTGGATCGTCGACGTGCGCGGCGACCTGGTCATGCGGCAGCAGCACGTCCCCGAACCCCAGGCCGCGGTCATAGAGGGCGACGACCCGCGCGGACACCGGCGTGCCGTCGCCGAGCTTGAGCCGCAGGACGTGTCCGAGGCCGGCGTGCATGCCGCCGGCGGCGTTGCGGCTCACGGCGACGGTGCCGTCCGCGAGGGAGGCCAGCGATCCCTCGCGGACCCCGACGTCGAGTGTGCCGCCGACGCCGGCGGGCGTGACGCCTTCCGCGGCGTACCGGTCGCGGCCCAGGTAGACGTCGCTGTGCACGATCTCGGTGACGGTGCGGACGCCGGGCACGCGGCGCAGTTGCGCGGCGGCCTCGGCGGGCACCCCGAGGGGGCCGGTCACCACGTGGTCTCCGATGGTTCCGGCGCGGGCCTGCGCGGAGGCCGCGCCGCCGAGCGTCGTGTACACGAACACCACGGTGCAGGTGATGCTGACCGCGAGGCTGAGCGGCGCGATCACCGCGGCGAGGCGCCGGTGGTCGGCGCGGTTGCCCTCGGCGGCCAGGTAGCCGCCGACCGGGGACCAGCGGGCGGCCAGCGCCGTGAGGGCGACCGTGCCGCGCGCGAGCGGCGCGCCGAACACCGCGACCGCCCCCGCCGCCAGCACCACGCCGCCGAACGCGACCGGCAGCGCCCCCTTCTCGTCGTGCAGCAGGCTGAGCACGACCAGCACCCCGCCGAACCCGGCCAGGCAGGCGGCGCCGACGGCGCGGGCCCACCGGGCGGTCCCGGGGCGCGGCGCGGCGACCTCGCCGAGCGACTCCACCGGCCGGATCCGGTTGGCGCGCCACGCCGAGGTCTGCGCGGCGGACCAGGCCGCCGCGGTGACGGTGGCGACGGCGACCACGACCGGATACGGGCCGACCGACAGCGGCAGCGTCGGCGGCAGCGACCCGGCCGCCACGAACAGGCCGCGCAGGGCGGCGACGAGGCCGAGCCCGCACAGCGCCCCGGCCGTCCCGGCGATCAGGGCGAGGACGAGCGCCTCCCGCCCGATCAGCCTGCGCACCTGCTTGGGGGTCGCGGCGACGGCGCGCAGCAGGGCGATCTCGCGCAGCCGCTGCTGGATCGACAGGGTGAAGGTGCCCGCCACCACGAGGACGGCGATGCCGAGCGAGATGCCGCCGACGGTGGCGCCCATGCTGATCAGCATGACCTTGTAGCCGGACGCGTCCGGGAACTCCAGCGTGCCGCGCGCGTTCCCGGCGCGGACGGTGGAGGGCACGCCCCGCAGGGCGTCGCGCACGGCGGGCAGCGCCGAGGCCGGGCTGACGCCGATCGCGGTGATCAGGCCGGGGTGCCCGGCCAGGCGCCGCGCTTCGGGGTCGGCGAAGTAGAGGGCGGCCTGGCCGCGCAGGCCGCGGTCCGTCACGCCGCTGACGGTGTAGCGCGCGGGGGCCCGGGTGGACTGGACGAGCACCCGGTCGCCCGGCCGGACGCCGGCCCGGCGGGCGGTGCCGGCGTCCACGGCGATCTCGTCGGCGCGGGCGGGCGCGCGTCCGGCGGCGATCGCCATCGGGGTCAGCGAGGCCGACCGCCAGGCGTGCCCGAGGGACGGCCCCCCGCCCAGCGGGTGCCCGGACGCCGAGACCAGGTTCGCCGGGAAGCTCAGCTCGGGGACGGCGCGCCGCACGCCGGGCGCGCCGGCGACCCGGGCGAGCGCGCTCTCCGGCAGCCATGCCCGCTGGTCGATGGCACGGGAACGGTGCCGGGCGTGGCCCTTGTGGTACTGCACGACGTGGACGTTCTGGTCACCGGTCACCACGACGGGCGCCCCGGAGTACCGCTGCGGCCGGGGCTCGCCCGCGACACCGGTCTGCAGCAGGACGCCGCAGGCGGTGATGAGGGCGGCCGCCGCCCACAGCGCCACGAACGCGGCCACGAGGGCGCCCTTGCGGTGCCACGTCGACCAGAGGGCGAGCCTCAGCATCCCTCCTCCAGCCTGCTCATCCGCGCCGCGACGGCGTCGGCGGACGGCCCGTCCAGCGTGTCGACGACCCGCCCGTCCGCCAGGAACAGCACGGTGTCGGCGTAGGAGGCGGCGACCGGGTCGTGGGTGACCATGACGACGGTGTGGCCGAGCGCGTCCACCGACCGGCGCAGCAGGCCGAGCACCTCGCGGGCCGCGGCGGTGTCGAGCGCGCCCGTCGGCTCGTCGGCGAAGACGACCTCGGGGTCGGCGACCAGGGCGCGTGCGATCGCGACCCGCTGCTGCTGGCCGCCCGACAGCTGCGCGGGCCGGTGCCGCGCGCGCTCGCCCAGCCCGACGCGGGCGAGCACCTCGCGCACCCGCCGCTGGTCCACCCGCGCGCCCGACAGCCGCAGCGGCAGGCCCACGTTCTGCTCGGCCGTGAGGAACGGCACCAGGTTGAACGCCTGGAAGACGAACCCGACCCGCTCCCGGCGCAGCTCGGTCAGCTGCTCCTCCGAGCGGGAGGTCAGCTCGACGTCGCCGAGCGCGACCCGGCCCGACGTCGGCCGGTCCAGCCCGGCGGCGCACTGCAGCAGGGTGCTCTTCCCCGATCCGGACGGGCCCATGACGCAGGTCAGGCGGCGCCGCGGCAGCGCGACCGTGACGTCGCGCAGCGCGGTGACCGCGGCGTCGCCCGCGCCGTAGCGGCGCGTGACGCCGGTCAGCGCGACGGCCGGGCCGTCCTGCCCGCCGCCCGGGCCGGGGCGGCGGGCCTCCGGGTCCCGGGAGCCGGAGGCGGCGGGCGCGCCGGCCGGGCCGGGCACGCCGGCCGCCTTCGCTTTCTTCATGGGTCACCTCATCATCCGGATCGGGGTCTCATCAGCCCGGCCGCCTCCCGGCGGCCGGGCGCAGGACCGCGCAGGCGACGGCGCCGTCGCGGTCCACAGCGGTGATCAGTGCGGGCCGTCCCGCGGCCGCCTCGTCGTGCTCGGCCAGGGCGAGCACGGCCGCCGTCTGGAACGCGGCGGACGCGGCGTGCGTGTCGCCGAGCCGGCCGGCGGTGCGGACGCGCACCGGTCCCCCGCCGCGGCCGTCGGCACGGCCGAACAGGGCGTCGATCGCCTCGGCCTCGGCGTCGCCGGGCGGTCCCGGCGGGTCGGCGGGCGCGACGGCCCACACGTCGTCCGGGCGCTCCCCCGCCTCGGCGAGCGCCCGCCGCGCGCAGCGTTCCAGCACCTGTGCGGCGTTGTCCGGCCCGGCGAGCCCGGAGGCCACCGCGGCGAGTTCGGCCGCCGGCCCCTGGTCCGCGGCGGCCGCCGGCATGGTGAGCCGCACCATCGCGCAGCCTTCGCCGAGCACCGGCGGGAGTGCGCCGGGCGGCGCGGCATGCCATTCCAGCCAGGCCCGTTCCTCGGTGAACTCCTCGACGGCCCCGCACAGCACGGTGTCGGCGCGGCCCGCGCGCTGCAGCCGCAGCGCGTACCCGAGCGCCGCGAGCCCGGCGACCCGGGACGCGGCGATCGTCGAGTTGGGGCCGCGCAGCCGGTGCCAGATCGCCAGCTGGGCGGCGGTGAAGTTCATCAGCGCGCCGGGGAAGCGGGCCGCGTCCACCAGGTACGGCCGGTCCCGGGTGAAGGAGTCCGCGGTGAAGTCCATCAGGCTCGCGATCGGGCCGGTGGACACGCCGAGCACCAGCGCCGTGCGCTCCGCCTCGGCTTCCGGCACCGCCTCGGCCTCTTCTGGCGATGGGTCGCGCAGCAGGTCGCGGGCGGCGAGCACCGCCATCGCGGTGGCCCGGTCCATGGTGCGGGTCCCCTTGCGGCCGAGGACGTCGCGCGGTGCCCCGATCGGGACCCGCGCGGCCTCGCGGACGGGCGGGCCGCCCCACTCCGCCCGGTCCAGCGGCGCGACGGCGGTGCCGTCCGCCCGGACGCCCGCGGCGAACGCGGCGCGGCCGACGCCGTAGGGGGACACGGCCGTCCAGCCGGTGATCAGCGGGTTCACCGCGCGCCTCCCCGCTCCGCCTCGTCGCAGCGCCCGAGGATCAGCACGCAGTTGGTGCCGCCGAACGCCAGCGCGTTGTTCTGCACGATGCGCGGCCGGACCGGCAGCGCCCGGTTCGGCACGCAGTCGATCGCGCACTCGGGGTCCGTGCGGCGGTGGTTGATGGTCGGCGGGACGAACCCGTGGTGGATCGACAGGGCGCAGGCGGCGGACGCCAGCGCGCCGGCCGCCCCCATCGTGTGGCCGATCATCGACTTGACCGAGACCGTGCGGGGCGGGTCGTCGCCGTGCACCCGGCGGATCGCGCGGGTCTCGGTGACGTCGTTGGCGCGGGTGCCGGTGCCGTGGGCGGAGACGAGGTCGACGTCGGACGGCTTGACGCCCGCGTCCTCCAGGGCGAGCCGCATGCAGCGCGCGATGCTCTCCTCGTTCGGCGCGACGGGGTGGTCGGCGTCGCAGTTCAGGCCGTAGCCGAGGACCTCCGCGTAGACGCGCGCGCCGCGCCGCAGCGCCGCCTCCAGCGGCTCCAGCACGAGCATCCCGGCGCCCTCGCCGGTGAGGATGCCGTTGCGGTCGGCGTCGAACGGGCGGCACCGCTCCGGCGCGATGGTGCCGAGCCGGTAGAAGCCCGCGAAGGTCTTGCGGCACAGGGCGTCCGCGCCGCCGCACAGCGCGATGTCGGCGGCGCCGGAACCGACGGCGTCCAGGCTGTGCCCGATCGCGTAGTTCCCCGCCGCGCAGGCGGTGGACACGGTCAGCGGCTCGACGTCGGTCAGCCCCAGCTCCCGGGCGGCGGCGACCGCCAGCCGGATCGGGGCGACGCGCCGCGCCAGCGCCGGGTCCATGGCGGACGGGCCGCGCTCGGCCCGCTGCCGGACCAGCGCGTCCAGGTCCTGGGACTCCCCGTCGGTCGTGCCGACGGCGACGACGGTCCGCAGCGGGCGCAGCGTCTCCGCGTCCAGCCCCGCGTCGGCGACCGCCAGCCGGGCCGCCGTGGCGGTGAACAGCGCCGCGCGGCCCCACTCGGCCGGGTCCAGGACGTCGAGGTGGGCGGCGGGGTCGAAGCCGCGCACCTCGCAGCCCTGGGTGTGCTCGAACCCGGCGACGTCGATCCCGGTGATCGGGCCCGCGCCGTCGCGGCCGGCCCGCAGCGCGCGCCGGAACGCATCGGCCCCGGTGCCGATGCTGGTGACCGGCCCGATCCCGGTGACGACGACCCGCCGCCGGCGGACCGGGGCCTTGGGTCCAGCCTTTGGTACGGCCTTCGGTACGGCGTTCACCGCGGCGCCCCCGCGTCCGGTGCCGCGGCCCCGGCGAGTCCCGCGTCGGTGAGCACGGCGAGGACTCCGTCCAGATTCACCATGCGGGTCAACTCCCCTTCGCCGATGGCGACGTCGAATTCCTTCTCGAGCGATCCGAGAATGTCGATGAGCGTCATGGAGTCGGCGCCGTGGTCCTCCCGGAAGAGACCGTCCGGCGTGATTTCTTCCGGTTCGAGCTCCAGGATTTCCGCGATGACGGCACGGACCTGAGCGCGGACGATGGGATCGGCTGAGCGCTGCATGCTTCTGGCTCCTTCTTCCGCCTTTTCCCGCAGGCTCCCCAACACCGCTCCATCTTTCCTATATCGCCCTGTCCGGGACGGCGGCTCAGCGCCCGTCGATGTCGATGTCCCCCGATCCGCTGTGCGCGGAGATCAGCGCGGTCGCCGCCGGCGAGTCCGGCACCCGCCGGTGGACCGAGCCGCTGCCCGCCGCCGCCTCGATCCGGTACCCCTGCGACGGCAGCCGGATCTCGATGTTCCCCGAGCCGCTCTGCGCGGTGACCCGCTGCGGGGCGGTCGCGAAGTCGAGCTTCAGCGACCCGGAGCCGATGCGGCCCTCGACCGACGGCGCCCGCAGGCCGCTGGCGTGCAGGTCGCCGTGGCTGGTGACGGCCACCACGGCGCCGCCCACGTCCGCCAGCCCGATGTCACCCGAGGCCGCCCGGATCGTGACGGCGGCGCCGACATGGCTGACGTCGACGGATCCCGAGCCGGTGCGCACCTGCACCGGGCCGGTGACGCGGGTGACACCGACCGTGCCGGACCCGCCGTCGTAGCGGACCTGGGCGACCCCGCTGACGTCCACCCGGCCGCTGCCGCCGTGCACCCGGACCTGTGTCGCGGGCGGCACGGTCAGCTCGTAGCCGATCTTGCAGCCGTCGCAGTCGGCGGCCAGCCGCAGCGTGCCGTCCGAGCCGGCCGTGCGCGGGATCGGCCCCGGCCTGGTGTGGTGGTAGTCCATGGTGCGGTGGACCTTGACCGGCCCGGCGCCGGCGACGATCCGCACCGAGCCGCTGCCGTTGTGGATGTCCACGACCGGCGCCGCGCCGGTGACGGTGGCGCTGTCCTTGGCGTGGTTGGTGGCCGGCCCGAAGTCGTCCGCGCAGCCGGTGGCGAGGGCGGCGAGCGCCGCCACCGCCGCGCTCGCCGCCAGCGTCGTCCGCGGTCCCATGCGTCCCCCTGGCCCGGCCGCTCGCCCGAGCGGCCTGTTGTATGACGAGGTCATCACGTGTAAACTATTCCTAACACATGACATCTTCGGAATACAAGAGCCGTCCACTACCCTGACCGGAGCGCCGTTTCCCGATCACCTGTCGTCAAGGGAACCCAAATGAGCAACACCCCACTGACGGGGGACGAACTGCTGGCCGCCCTTTCTGCGCTGGCCAACCCGCACCGGCTGCGCATCATCGCCGCGCTCGCCGGTAAGCGGAACTACGTCAGCCAGCTCGCGCGCGAACTGCAGATGAGCCGCCCGCTCCTGCACATTCACGCGCAGCGCCTGGAAGAGGCCGGCCTGATTCGCGCCACGCTGGAGCTGTCGAAGGACGGCAAAGCCATGAAATACCTCGAAGTGACGTCCTTCGAGATAGCCTTGACCGCCGCCTCGATTGCCGCGGCGGCCTCCACTCTCAGCAACAACGCCAAGGAGCAGAAATGACCGCTGCGAGCGGCAGCTGGAGCGACTGGGGCCAGATCACCTTCGTGCTCGGCTTCGTGGCCCTCATGACCGTCCTCGTGGTCACCATCCTGACGGTGGCGAGCCGCATCGTGACGGCCCGGGTCTCGGCGGCGCGCGAGAGCGACCTCAAGGAACTGGTGCTGCGGTCGCAGGAGCTGGAGAGCCGGATCCACGACGACCTCACCGAACTCCGCGAGCGGGTCACCAACATGGAGCGCATCCTCCGCACGGTCGAGTGAACGGCCGGCCCGTCACGACGCGTCCCTCGCGGCGCCGCCCGGTGCGGCGCCGCCCGGCGTCGTGCCGGACGCCGCGGCGCCGGCCGGCTCGGGCGGCCGCTCCTCCCGGCCGGGCCGGTCGGCGGCCGGCCCGGCGGCCCGCACGGCGGGGCTGGCCACGGCGGCCAGCGCGAGGACGGCCATCGCGGCCGACAGCGCGTACACCGTCCCGGCCGGCCCGAACTCGCCCAGCAGGTAGCCGGCGAGCAGGGAGCCGAGCGCGGTCGGCCCGAACGCCACCAGCCCGACGACGCCGTTGATGCGTCCCTGCAGCTCGTCCGGCGTGACCCGCAGCTGGTAGACCACCACCGCGACGTTCCACACCGCGCCCGCGAAGCCCATCCCGGCGAACAGCAGCGCGAGCGCGACCGGGTCGCGGGTCAGCGCGACCAGCGGCATCAGCACCGCCCACACCGCGTTCGCCACGATGATGACGGTGCGCAGGCTCGCCCGCCGCCGGAACCACGGCGCCGACAGCGCGCCCAGCATCCCGCCGACCGCGGACACCGCCACGATCACGGTGAGGTCCGCGCCCTTGCCGATCGTGATCACCAGCGTCAGGTTGAGGGCCTGGAACAGCAGGTTGCTGCCGGCGATCAGGCCGGACGCCGCGCGCATCAGGGGCTCGCGCCACACCCAGGCGAGCCCCGCCGCCAGGTCCGCCCGCATCCGCCGCGGCCCCGCCGGTGCGCGGGGCCGCTGGAACGGCTTCCTGATCAGCAGCAGCGTCAGCAGCCCGAGCGCCTGCCCCACGACGGTGAACACGAACGGCGCCCAGACGGCGAGCCCGAACAGCGCCGGTCCGCACGGGCGGCCGAGCAGCCCCGCCGCCTGCTCCCGCGCCTCGTTGCGCGACAGCGCCGCCGGCAGCTGCCCGGGCTCGACCACGTTGCGGACCGCCGCGCGCTCCGCCAGCCGGTAGGTGACGGTCAGGCTCCCCTCGGCGAACGCCACGGCCATAAGGAGCGCGAACGCCGGACGGTCCAGCAGCAGCGCGCACACCAGCGCGCCGAGCGCGAGCACCCGGCCCGCGTCGCAGGCGATCATCACGGTGCGCCGGTCCCAGCGGTCCACCAGCACCCCGGCGGGCAGCTGCACGACCGCGTAGGGGGCCAGCGCGGCGAACCCCACCAGCCCCGCGCGGCCGGGCGAGTGCGTCTGCGCGTACACCAGCAGCGGGTAGGCCAGGGAGACGACGCGCGCGCCGAGCAGGGACAGCCCCGCGCCGATCCACAGCAGCAGGAAGTCGGTGTTGCCGCGCAGCGGAGTGACTCCGTCCGCCGGTTCGCGCTCCCCGGCCCGGCTCATCCCCGCATGCACCACTCGAGGACGGCCATCGCGCTGTGCAGCTTGTTCTCCGCCTGGGTGAAGGCGATGCTCGCCGGCCCGTCCAGGACGTCGGCGTCCACCTCCTCGCCGCGGTGGGCGGGCAGGTCGTGCATGAACACCGCCTTGGAATGGTCGTCCCACAGCTCGGCCGTCACCCGGAACGGCGCGAACACCGAACGCCAGTCCGGGTCCGGTTTGCTGGTGCCGGTGGTCTGCCAGCGGGTGGTGTAGACGACGTCCAGGTCGCCGGGCAGGTCCGCCATGTCGTGGCGCTCGGCGACGACCGCGCCGTGGCCGTCCGCCAGGATCCGCGCCCGCTCCAGCACCGCCGGGTCGACCCCGTAGCCGGGCGGTGTGCGCAGCTCCAGGTGCGTGCCCGCGAAGCGGGTCAGAGCGAGGGCCAGCGCCGCCGCCGTGTTGTTCCCCTCCCCCACGTAGAGCAGCCGCAGCCCCTCGATGCCGCCGAAGCGCTCCTGCAGGGTGGTGAGGTCGGCGAGCGCCTGGGTGGGGTGCTCGTCGGCGGTCATCGCGTTGACGACCGCCATCCGGGGGTGGGCCGCCATGGCGCGCAGCTCCGCGGGCGGGCCCGCCGTCCGCGCCACCACCGCGTCCAGCATCGCGGCGAACACCCGGCCGGTGTCCTCGATGCTCTCGCCGGTGTTGAGCTGCAGGTCGCCCGGGCCGTAGGCGATCACCTGCGCGCCGAGGCGCAGCGCGGCGCAGGTGAACGCGGTGCGGGTGCGGGTGGAGGTCTTGCTGAAGTAGGTGCCGACGACCCGGCCGGTCAGCGGGCGTTCGCCGCCCGTGCGGCCCGCCGCGTGGTCCACGCCGCGCAGGACGATCGCCTGCAGGTCCTCGTCCGCCAGGTCGGTCAGCGAGATCAGGTCGCGTGCGTCGTGCCTCATCGTGTCCTCCCGTTGGGGGTGAAGGGGGCGGCCGCGAGGCCGCGGCCGGCCTCCACCGCCCGGTCGTCCTCGTGGCCGCGGGCCGGGGCGATCAGGTCGAGGGCCTCCCCGACGGTCTCCGCCACGGTGATCAGGGCCCGGTCGGCGGCGCTGACGAACCCCTCCGCGACGGCGTGGTCGAGGGCGGCGAGCAGGGGCCGGAAGTAGCCGGCGACGTCCAGCAGCACGACCGGCTTGGCGTGCAGCCCGAGCTGGCTCCACGTCGCGACCTCCATCAGCTCGTCGAGCGTGCCGAGCCCGCCGGGCAGGCCGATGAAGGCGTCCGACAACCGGTACATCAGCGCCTTGCGGTCGTGCATGGTCCGCACGACCACCAGCTCCTCCCCCGTCGAGGACGGCCGCTCGCGCTCGAACAGGGAGGCGGGGATGACGCCGACGACCCGGGCGCCGCCCGCGCGGGCGGCGGCGGCCACCGAGCCCATGACGCCGACCGAGCCGGCGCCGTAGACCAGTCCGGCGCCCCGCGCGGCCAGCCCGGCGCCGAGCGCCGCGGCGAACTCGACGTAGTCGCCGCGGGCGCCCGCGCGGGCGCCGCAGAACACCGCGACCTGGACGGTCCCGCGCCGCGCGGCGGGAGACGCGGCCGGCGCCGGGGGGACGGGCGCGGGCACCGGATGCGGGGGCCGGTCCGGGACGGACGCGACCGCGGCGGATTCGCTCATCGCATTACTCCTCACCTCTGGGCGGGCGGGCGGTGCCGCCAGTGCCGCCAGTGCCGGCGGGACCGCGTCCGGCGGCCTCGGCGACGGCGGCCAGGAGCGCCCGGCAGCCGCGCGCCAGCATCGGTTCCGGGGTGTGCTCCAGCGGCGAGTGGCTGACGCCGCCCGCGCTCGGAACGAAGATCATCGCCGTGGGGACGTGCGCGCTGAGCACGCCCGCGTCGTGCCCGGCGAAGCTGTGCATCCGGCCGGCCGGGCCGCCCGCGGCGCGGCACGCCCGCGCGACGAGGTCGCAGAGGCCGGGGTCGAACACCGCGGGCGGCTTGCGCGACACCGCACGGATCTCGCCCTGGCAGCCGAGCGCCTCGGCCGTGTCGTGGGCGAGGGCGGACAGCTCCTTCTCCGCGCGCAGCAGCGAGTCGTCGCGGGCGCCCCGCCACTCCACCACCAGGCGGGCCTCCCCCGGGACGACGTTCGGCGCACCCGGGAGGAACTCGATGTGGCCGACGTTGACGACCATCGCGGGGTCGACGCCGAGGACGCGGTCCGGGACGGCGGCCGCCACGACCGCGGCCGCGCGGCCCGCGTCGGCGCGCTCGTCCATCGGGGTCGTCCCGGCGTGGTTGGCGGCGCCGCGCATCACCACCTGGTGGCGCTCGATGCCGACGATCCCCTCGACCACCGCCAGCTCCAGGCCGTCGCGCTCCATCCGCGGCCCCTGCTCGATGTGCAGTTCCAGGTAGGCGCGCAGGTCGCGGACGTGGTCGCCGGCGCACATGGCGGTCGAGCCGGCAAGGCCGCCCGCCGACGCCGGACCGGCGCCCTCCTCGTCCCAGAAGCTCACCACCTCCAGCGCGCCGGCCGCCGGATGGCCGTGCTCGTGCAGGGTGCGCAGCACCTCCAGCGCCGCGATCACGCCGTACGCGCCGTCGAGCCGCCCGCCGGCGGGGACGGTGTCGGTGTGCGAGCCGGCGAGCAGCCACGGGCGCGCGCCGGGGACCTGGCCGAACACGTTGCCGGCGGCGTCGGTGCGGGCGGCCAGGCCCGCCTCGGCGAGGCGGTCCGCGAGCCAGGCGCGGGAGGCCAGGTCGGCCGGCGATCCGGCGACCCGGTCGACGCCGCCGTCCGGGCGCCCGCCGAAGCGGGCCAGCTCGTCCAGGTCGCGCAGGAGCCGCCCGGCGTCGATGTCGACGGCGGTGTCGAGGTTAATGGCGGTGTCCGTGTCGATGTCCATCAGTCCTCCTCCGGGTAGAGCAGGGGCCGGAGTTCCTCCGCGCGGGTGAGGGCGGCGTCGTGCTCGCCCGGGACGTGGACGACGTCCAGGCCGTCCGGTGCCAGCTCGCGCCAGCGGGCCAGGTAGGCGTCGAAGCCGCGGTCGCGGCTGACCGAGTGCCGTCCGGACGCGCACTCGTCGGTGAGGACCAGCGTGATCCGGCCTCGCATCGGGGCGTACGCGTAGTGCTGCATGGAGCGGGTGAGCAGCCGCCAGGTGGCGACGCGCGGCGCGACCGCGTCCAGGGTGGCGGGCGTGGCCTCGATGTTCGCCAGGGCGAGCAGTCCGACGAGTTCCGCGTCCAGGCCGGTGCGCCGACCGGCCAGTTCGGTGAGGTCGGCGCGGGCCGCGAACAGTTCCGCGAGCCGGTCGACGAGCGGGTCGTCGACACCGGGCCCGTCCCATGGAAGGTCGGTCTGCGGGTCGACGAGCACGAGCCTCGGCGCCGTGCCCTGTTCGGCCATCCGCCGTGCCATCGACCAGGCGATGGTGGACGCGGACGACCACGCCAGCAGCGTCGGCGGAAGACCGGCGTCCGCCGCCGGCAGCTCGGCGGCGTAGACCGCGGCGAGCTCCTCCACCAGCGCGGGGCTCGCCTCCCGGCCCGGCATGTCCTCCGCCTCGAACGCGGCGACCGGCCCGGACGAGAAGGCCGGATCGGCGAGCGGCAGGTACCAGTGGGCGCTGCCGCCCGCCGGGTGCACGCAGAAGAGCGGGCGTCCGGCGCCGTCGCGGCGCAACCACACCAGGCGCTCCCGGTCCCGCGCCCCGGCCTGCGCCGGGGTCTGCGCCTGGGCCGCGGCGGCCTCGGAGCGCCGGGCGAGGGCCTCGACCGTGCGGCATTCGAGCACGTCGCGCGTGCCGAGCGGCATCCCGGCGGCGCGGGCGCGCGCCACCACCCGCAGCATGAGCAGCGAGTGCCCGCCGAGCGCGAAGAAGTCGTCGGTCGCGGCGACCTCGGGCACGTCCAGCAGTTCGGCCCACAGGTCGGCGAGCGCGCGTTCCGCCTCGGTCCGGGGCGCTCGGCGGGCCACGCCGCCGGTCCCGTCCGCGCCGGGCCCGGACACGGCCGGGACGGGCAGCGCCTTCCGGTCGAGCTTGCCGTTGCGGTTCAGCGGGAACTCGTCGAGCGCCACGAACACCCCGGGCACCATGTGCTCGGGCAGCCTGTCGCGGCAGTAGTCGCGCAGCGTCTCCTGGTCGGGCAGCCCGCCTCCGGCGGGAACGCAGTAGGCCACCAGGCGCTTGCGCTCGGCGCGGCCGTGCGCCAGGACCAGGGCCTCCGCGACGCCGGGGTGGCCGGTGAGCACCGCCTGCACCTCGCCGGGCTCGATCCGGTAGCCCCGGATCTTGATCTGCTCGTCGAGCCGGCCGAGGAAGTCCACGTCGCCGCCGGGCAGCACGCGGGCCAGGTCACCGGTCCGGTAGAGGCGCGCACCGGGCTGGCCGCCGAACGGGTCGGGCACGAAGCGCTCGGCGGACAGGGCGGCCCGCCCCGCGTACCCGCGGGCCAGGCCGACGCCGCCGATGTACAGCTCGCCGGGGACCCCGACGGGCACCGGCATCATCGTCTCGTCCAGCACGTACATGGTGCTGTTCGGGATCGGCCTGCCGATCGGGACCAGCTCCCGGTCCTCGGGCCCGGTGACGGCGTGGGTGCTGTTGGCGACGGAGATCTCGGTCGGGCCGTATTCGTTCAGGACGATCGGCCCGGGCGCGAGCTCCAGCCAGCGGTTGAGCGTCCGGCCGGGGAAGGCGTCGGCGCCGACGGCCAGCAGCGCGGCGAGCCGCCCGGCCTCGTCCGCACCGAGCTGGTGGGTGAGCAGCTCCAGGTGGCCGGGGGTGAGCTTGATGAAGTCGAACGGCCCCGCGTCGGCGAGCGCCCTGCCCAGCTCGATCGCCGGGACGTCCTGGTCGATCATGTGGACGGGCTGGCCGGTCATCAGCGGCGCGTACAGGTTCGGCACCACCATGTCGAAGGCGATGGAGGAGAACAGCGGCGCGCCCCCGCTCCCGTTGCCGGTGTACCCCTCGACCGTCCACCACAGGTAGTTGGCCAGGCCGCGGTGCGGGACGAGGACGCCCTTCGGACGGCCGGTCGAGCCCGAGGTGTAGATGACGTAGGCGAGCCCGTCGGGGTCGGCGGGGTCGTCGGGCGGATCGGCCGGGCGCGCTCCGACGGCGGGCGCGTCCAGGTCGGCGTAGACGGTCGGGCCGTCGAACGCGCCCGCCAGCAGCTCCCGGTACCCGGACTCGGTGACCAGGACGGACGCGCCGGAGTCGGCGAGCATGAAGCCGAGCCGTTCGGGCGGGTAGGCGGCGTCGAGCGGGACGTAGGCGCCGCCGGCCTTCCACACGCCGAGCAGCCACGGCAGCAGGAGCGGTCCCCGGCCGAGCATCACCCCGACGACGGTCTCCGGGCCGACGCCGAGCGCGCGCAGGTGGTGGGCGGCGCGGTTGGCGGCGGCGTCCAGCTCGGCGTACGTCGTGCCGCCCTCACCGTGCACGACGGCGGTGGCGGACGGGGTCCGCGCGGCCAGGCGCTCGAACACCCGGTGGACCGGGTCGGGGTCGCGGGGCGAGGCCGTGTCGTTCCACCGGCGCAGCAGCAGGTCGCGCTCCGTCTCCGGCAGGAAGGTGCGGCGGGCGTCGCCGTCCGCGTCGGCCGCCATCGCCTCCAGGACGGCGCGGTACATCTCGCCCAGCCTGCGGCCCGCGTCGCGGCCGAGCACGCCGGTGTCGGTGACGAGCACCAGCGCGCCCGCCTGGGTGATGACCGAGAGCGGGAACTCGTTCGGGCTGTCGTCCACGCTGGCCTGGTAGTCCACGAGGTCGGTGTCGACGACGTGGAAGTCCAGGTAGTTGAAGAAGACGTCGACGAGCCGTTCGCCGCCGCCGGCGTCGGCCTGGATCTGCGACAGCGGGTAGCGGCGGTGCGGCCACAGGTCCACCTCCGCCTGGAACACCCCCCGCACGAGGTCGCGCCAAGTGCGGTGGCCGCGTTCGAACGGGATCGGCACCGTGTTGAGGTACATGCCGTAGACCCGCTCGGCGCCGGTCTCCTCCGGTCGCGTGTCGCACACGAGCCCGGCGTGGAAGGACCGCTCGTGCGTGACCATGCTCATGACCTTCAGGTGCGCTCCGAGCATCACGCTCTTGAACGACACGCCGGCGTCCGTCGCGAGCGCGCGCAGCCGGTCCTCCAGGTCGGCGTAGGGGACGCGGACCTGGTGGCGGGTGCGCGGGCCCTCGTCCGCCCAGGACGGGGGCAGGGTCAGCCGCGGGTGCTCCTCGACGATCCGCTGCCAGTGGTCGCGGTCGGCGGTGCTCTGCAGGGCGCGCCGCTCGGCCGCGACGTAGTCGGCGTACCGGACGTCCGGCCGGTCGTACGGCTCGGGCTCCCGTCCGTCGCGGAACCGCCGGTAGCAGGTCAGCAGCTCCATCAGCAGCGAGTGGTAGCTCCAGCCCTCCAGGATGGCGTGGCACTCGGTGATCGAGACGCGCCACCGGCCGGGTTCGTAGACGTGCGCGAACACCCGCAGCAGCGGCGGCCGGTCCAGGTCGAACGGGGTGGCGCGCTCGGCGGCCATGAACGCGGCGATCGAGGCGTCCCGCTCCGCCGGGGCGAGGCCGGACAGGTCCCGGCTGCCGACCCGCATCACCCCCGTGTCGTGGACGATCTGGAGCGGCTCGGCGTACCGGTCGAGGACGATGGAGGTCCGCAGCACGTCGTGGCGGGCGACGACCTCCGCGGCTGCGGCGCGCAGCGCCGCCTCGTCGAACGGCGCGTCGTCGCGGACGGTGAACGTCGTGACGTTGTGGTAGTTGCGGTCCTCGCCGGACAGCATCTCGAAGAGCATCCCGGCCTGGACCTTCGACAGCGGGTAGGCGTCCTGGACGCCGTCCGCGCCGCGCAGCCGCGCGGCGTCGGCGGGTTCGAGCATGGCGAACGGCGCGACCGGACCGGCGGAGCCGGCCAGCGGCGCGCGGGCGGCGGCGGCCTCGGCCAGCCGCGCGACGGTCCGGTGCTCCAGCACGTCGCGGACGGCGACGTCGAACCCGGCGCCGCGCAGCGCGCCGACCAGCGCGACCGCGCGGATGGAGTCGCCGCCGAGGTCGAAGAACCCGTCGTCGACGCCGACCTCGTCGTGCCCGAGCACCGCCGCCCAGATCCCGGCCAGCCGCCGCTCGCCGTCGGTGCGCGGCGCGACGCGGGCGCCGGCGACGCGCAGGGCGGAGCGGTGCGGGGCGGGCAGGCTCCGGTGGTCGAGCTTGCCGCTCGGGGTGAGCGGGAAGCGTTCCAGCATCACGAAGGCGGCGGGTACCATGTACGGTGGCAGGGTGCGGCCGAGCTCCTCGCCGAGCCGCGCCGGGGACGGCTCGCCGCCCTCACCGCCTTCGCCGGGGACGACGTAGGCGACCAGCTCCTGGTGCCCGCCGTCGGCCCGGACGACGACCCGCGCGTCCCGCACCCCCGCGCACTTGCGGAGCGCGACCTCGATCTCCTCCGGCTCGATGCGGTAGCCGCGGATCTTCACCTGGGCGTCGATGCGGCCGATGAACTCCAGCGCGCCGCCGGGGAGCCGCCGGGCCAGGTCGCCGCTGCGGTACAGGCGCGCTCCCGGCGGGCCGTACGGGTCGGGGACGAACCGCTCGGCGGTCAGCGCGGGCCGGCCGAGGTAGCCGAGGGCCGGTCCGGCGCCGCCGACGTGGATCTCGCCGGCCGCGCCCTCCGGCACCGGGTTGCCGCGCTCGTCCAGCAGGACCACCGACAGGTCGCCGAGGGGGACGCCGATGGGGCTGCGCGCCTCGCCGTACACGTCGGCCTCGTCCAGCCTCCGGTAGGTGACGTGCACGGTGGTCTCGGTGATCCCGTACATGTTGACGAGTTCGGGGCGGTCGAGCCCGGCCAGGTCGGCCCACGGGCGCAGGACCGCCGGGTCGAGCCGTTCGCCGCCGAACACCACGGCCCGCAGGGACAGGTCGGCGACCCGCCGCGCGTCGGCGACGGCGGTGAGGGCGCGGAACGCCGACGGCGTCTGGTTGAGGATCGTGACCCGCTCGGCGACCAGCAGCGCGAGCAGGTCCTCCGGGGACCGGGCGGTGCCCTCGTCCACCACGACGACGCGGCCGCCGTGGCACAGCGCGCCCCACAGCTCCCAGACGGAGAAGTCGAAGGCGTAGGAGTGGAACAGCGTCCAGACGTCGTCCGGGCCGTAGCCGAAGTGCTCGTCCGCCGTGGCGAACAGCCGGGACACGTTGGCGTGGGAGACGCAGACGCCCTTCGGGAGGCCGGTGGAGCCCGAGGTGTAGATGATGTACGCCGGGTCGTCCGGATGGACGGCGACGCCGGGCGGCGGCGTGTCCGGGGTGGCGGCGAGGTCCGCGCGGACGGCGGAGCCGTCGAGAACGATCAGCCCGTCCTCCTCGTCCTTCGCGTCGAGGGGTTCGACCAGGTCCCGTTCGGTCAGCACGAGGCGCGCGCCGGCGTCGGCGCGCATGAACGCCGACCGCTCGGGCGGGTGGACGGGATCGAGCGGCAGGTACGCCGCGCCCGCCTTCAGGACGCCCAGCAGCGCCCCCGCGAGCCGCGCGCTCCGGCCGAGGCGGACCCCGACCGGCTCGCCCGCCCGCACACCGCGCGCCCGCAGCATCCTGGCGATCTTGTTGGCCTCGGCGTCCAGCCGGGCGTACGTCCAGCGCTCGTCCCCGGCGACGACGGCGACCGCGCCGGGCGTGCGGTCCGCCCACGCGGCGACCCGCTCGTGCAGCGCGACGCCCTCGTCCGCCGCGGCCGGGCGGCGGGGCCCGCGGGTCAGCTCGGCGACCTCGCCGGGGTGCAGCATCGGCAGGTCGGCGACGGGGATGTCCGGCCGTTCCAGCGCGGCGCCGAGGAGCCGGACGTAGTGGCCCGCCATCCGCTCGACGGTGGCGGCCTCGAACAGCGCGGTGCCGTATTCGAGCTGGCCGCGGAAGCCGTCGGCGGTGGCCTCCACCTGGAGGGTGAGATCGAACTTCGCGGTGCGCCACGGCAGCTCGACCGGTTCGACCCGGACGGCCGGCAGGTCCAGCGGGACGGGGCCGGCGTCGTGCAGCGCGAACGCCACCTGGAACAGCGGCGTCCGGCTGAGGTCGCGTTCGGGGGCCAGCTCGTCGGCGAGCCGCTCGAACGGGACCCCGGCGTGGTCGAGGGCGGCCGCCACGCGCGGCCGCGCCGCGTCCAGCAGGTCGCCGAACCCCGGTGCGCCGGTCCACCGCGCGCGCAGCACGACGCTGCCGACGAAGTCGCCGATGAGCGCGTCGAGTTCCTCGCGGCGCCCGGAGACCGGGGTGCCGACGGCGATGTCGGTCCGGCCGGTGTAGCGCGAGAGCAGGGCGTGGAACCCGGTGAGCAGCACGGCGAACGGCGTCGTGCCGCGTTCCCGCGCCGTCTCGCGGACGCGCCGGGACAGCTCCGGGGTGAACGGGACCGGCGCGGCCGCCCCGCGCCAGTCGCGGACGGCCGGCCGGGCGTGGTCGGCCGGCGGCTCCAGCGGCTCCAGCCCGGCCAGCTCCGTCCTCCAGTACGCCAGGTCCCTGGTGACGGCGGCGTCGTCCCGCCGGGACAGCTGCCAGGCCGCGTAGTCGGCGTACTGCACGCGTGGCGCCGGCGGGAGCGGCGTCCCCAGCGTCTCGGCGCGATACAGCGCGGTGAGGTCGCGGGCGAGGACGTGCTGCGACATGCCGTCGAAGGCGATGTGGTGGACGATCAGGCAGAACAGGTGGTCGTCGTCCGCGATCCGCAGCAGCCGCGGCCGGGCGGGCGGCTCGGCGGCCAGGTCGAACGGCGTGGACGCCTCCGCCGCGGCGATCTCCAGAGCGCGCGCGGCACGGTGCTCGGCCGTGCCGCCGGGGACGTCCTCCACGGCGGGCGCCGGGCCCGGCGGGTCGATGAGCTGGACCGGCTCGGCGCCGTCCAGGTCGAACCGGGTGCGCAGCACCTCGTGCCGGGCGGTCAGCCGCGCCCACGCCGCGCCGAGCGCGGCGGCGTCCAGCGGGCCGCGCAGCCGCAGCACCATGGGGATCAGGTACTCGGTGCTGTCGGGGTCGAGCCGGTTGAGGAACCAGAGCTGGCGCTGCTGCGCCGACAGCGGCAGCCGCCCCGTGCGGTCGGCCGCCGGGATGCCGGCCGGCGCGGCGGCGTCCCGCGGCCCCGCGCCGGCCAGCCCGGCGAGGCGGCGGCGGAGCAGTTCCTCGCGCAGCGCCTCGACGTCGTTGACGGTCATGGCTGGGTCTCCTGAATCGTGGTTGCGGACGCGGCGGGATCGACCAGCGCGGCGACCTCGGCGGCGGGCAGCGCGACGATCTCCGCGCGCAGCCGGGCCGCGACCTCGGCGGCGAGGGCGGCGACGGTCGGCCGCTCGTACAGCACGCTCAGCGGAAGGGCGAGCCCGAACGCGCGGCCGACGGCCGCAACCGCGCGGGCGGCGAGCATCGAGGTGCCGCCGAGCCGGAAGAAGTCGTCGTCGGCGCCCGGCTCGGCGCCGAGCAGCCCGGCCCAGAGCCCGGCGATGCGGCGCTCGGCGCCCTCGGCGGGCGGGCGGGAAGGCGCCGCCGCGGCGCCGCCGCGCGGGTCGAACGCGGGCAGCGCCCGCCGGTCGACCTTCCCGTGCGTGGTGAGCGGCAGCCGGTCCAGCGCGACGAACGCGGCGGGGATCAGCGCGGCCGGCAGCACGCGGGCGCAGGCGGCGGTGAGCGCGTCGTGCCCGGGCAGCCCGGCGGGGCCGGTCGCGCAGTACGCCACGAGCAGCCGGTCGTCGCCGTCGCCGTGCGCGACGACCCGCGCGTCCCGCACGTCCGGGACCGCGGTCAGCGCGGCCTCGACCTCGGCGGGCTCGATCCGGTGCCCGCGGATCTTGAGCTGGCCGTCGGCGCGGCCGGCGAACTCCAGCGTCCCGTCCCGGTGCCGGACGGCCAGGTCGCCGGTCCGGTAGAGGCGCGCGCCGGGCTCGGCGGCGTAGGGGTCGGGCAGGAACCGCCCGGCGGTCGCGGCGGGCCGTCCCGCGTAGCCGCGGGCGACGCCCGCTCCCCCGAGGCAGATCTCGCCGACGGCGCCGAACGGTACCGGCCGCAGCCGCTCGTCCAGCACGTGCACCGTGGTCCCGGCCATGGGCGAGCCGAGCGAGACGCGCCCGGGCCGGGCGGGGACGGGCCAGCCGGTGGTCCGGACGGTGCCCTCGGTCGGCCCGTACACGTTGTGGAGCCGGTCCACGGCGGCGGTCAGCTCGGCGAGCAGCGCGGGGTCGCAGCTCTCCCCGCCGACCTGGGCCACCATGGGGACGCGCCCGAGCCCGGCGGCGAGCAGCATCCGCCAGCCCGCCGGTGTGAGCTGGAGGTGGGTGACGCCGTGCTCCGCGATCAGCCGGAGCTGCGCCGCCGGGTCGGCGGCCTCGCCGTCGAAGGGCAGCACGACCCGCGCGCCGGACACCAGCGGCACCCACAGCTCGACGAGGGAGATGTCGAAGGACGGCGCGGCGGGGGCGAGCCACACGTCCTGCTCGCCGCGGGCGAAGTCGTCGCGGGTGGCGAGCACGAGGTTGGCCAGCGAACGCTGCTCGACCTGCACGCCCTTCGGCGGCCCGGTGGATCCCGAGGTGAAGATGACGTAGGCGAGCTCCTCGCCCGTGCCTTCGGTGCGCACGTCCTCGCCTGCGGCCTGCGCCTCCTCGTCCGCGGCGGGGTCGTCGCGCAGCACCGGGACTCCGGCGGGCACGGCATCGCCGAGGTCCTGGCCGGCGTCGGCGAGGATCAGCGACGCGCCCGAATCGCGGACCATCCGCCGGGCCCGGTCCGGTGCCTCGGCGGTGTTGAGCGGCAGGTAGCCGCCGCCCGCCTTCCACACGCCGAGGACGCGGGCCACGAACTCCGGGCCCCGCCGGGCGGGCAGTCCCACGACGGTGTCGGCGCCGACCCCGGCGAGCCGCAGCCTCCGGGCGACGGCGTCGGCGCGGGCGTCGAGCTCGGCGTAGGTGACCTGCCGGTCGCCCTGGACCAGGGCGACCGCCTCCGGGGCGCGGCGGGCGCGCTCCTCGACCAGTTCCCACACCCGCTGCGGCGGCCGGCCGGGGCGAAGGCCCGGGGCGCGGGGGCCGGCGGCGCGGGCGAGCAGCGCGCGGCGCTCGTCCGCGGCGGGGGCCGCGAGGTCGGCGGCTGAGGCGTCGGGCTGCGCGGCCAGGTCGCCGAGCAGCCGGACGAACCGGTCGGCCAGCCGCCGGACGGTCGCCGCGTCGAACAGCGCGGTCGCGTACTCGAAGCGCCCGGTCAGGGTGCCGTCGGCGGCGCGCCGCACGGTGAGGCCGAGGTCGGAGCGCGCGACCCGCCAGGCCCGGTCCAGCAGGCCGGCGAACGCCGGGTCCTCGGCGGGCCCGCTGACACCGTCCTCCTGGAGGTCGAACATGATCTGGAAGAGGGGCGTCCTACTCGGATCGGGGTCGGGGCGCAGTTCCTCGACCAGGCGCTCGAACGGGACGTGCCGGTGCGCGAAGTCGGCGCGGACGCTCGCGCCGACCCGCTCCAGGACCTCCCGGAAGCTCGGGTCGCCGGACAGGTCGAGCCGGTGCACCAGCGTCTCGGAGAGGAACCCGACCACGTCCCGGAACTCCGGCCGGTCGCGGTCGGAGACGGGCGAGCCCACCGTCACATGGCGGGTGGTGCCGTACCGGGCGAGCAGGCAGCCGAAGGCGGCGAGCAGCGCGACGTAGGGCGTCGCGCCGTGCGCGCGGCCGACCTCCGCGAAGGCTTCGGCGCGGCGGGCGGGCAGCGTCCAGCGGACGACCGCGCCGGCCGTGTCGCGCCGCGGCGGCCTGGGCCGGTCGGCGGGCAGCTCGAACGGGTCGTCGTCCGCGAGTTCGGCCCGCCAGTACGGCAGGTCGCCCGGCGCGCGAAGTTCCGCCCTGCGGCGCTGCCAGGCGGCGTAGTCCGCCTGGTCGAGGCGGCCTGCCTCGTCGGGAAGGTCTCGTGCGCCGTGGTTCGCGGAGCACAGCGCCCGCAGCTCCCGTTCGATGACCAGCAGCGACGCCCCGTCGCAGGCGGCGTGGTGGAAGGTGAGCAGGAGCAGCGGCGGATCCTCGGCCGTGCGCAGGTGCATGGCGCGCCAGACCGGCCCGTTCTCCAGGTCGAATCCCCTGCCGACCTCTGCCGTGACCTGATCGGACAGGTCCCCCGGGACGGTGTCGACGATCCGCGCCCGGACGGGACCCGGCTCGTCGATCACCTGGACGACCTCCGTCCCGTCGAGCCGCAGCCGCGTGCGCAGCGCCTCGTGCCGGGCGGCGAGCACGGTCAGCGCGCGGTCCAGCTCGGCGGGGGGCGCGTCGATTCGCAGCGCCAGCGGCACCACGTACTCGGCCCCGCCGGGGTTCATTCGGTCGAGGAACCACATGCGCCGCTGCCCGTGGGACGCGGGCAGCGGCCCGCCGCGCGGGACGGGCCGCACGGCCTGGTCGGCGGCGGGCGGTCCCAGGCGTCCGGTTCCGGCGGGGTCGAGGAGCAGGGCCTGCTGCCCGACGGTGGCGGCGCCGTACAGGGCGGCCACGTCCACCGGTGCCCCGCTGCGTTCGCGCAGGTCGGCCGCCAGCCGCGCCAGCAGCAGCGAGTGGCCGCCGAGCTGGAAGAAGTCGTCGTGGCGTCCCGGCATGCCGGTGTCGAGCAGGCCGGCCCACACCTCCGCGACGACGCGTTCGGCCGGGGACGGCGCCGCGTCGCCGGGCGGCCCGGCGCGCCCGGGCTCGCGGCTCGGGTCGGGCAGCGCCTCGCGGTCGAGTTTCCCGCTGGTGGTCAGCGGGAGCCCCGGCAGCGTCACGAAGGCGGACGGGACCATCGGGGACGGCAGCAGGTCCGCCAGATGGGCGCGCAGTTCGGCGGCGGCCGTCGCCCGGCCGGACGCGTCGTGCGCGGCCGGGACGACGTAGCCGACCAGCCGCCCGCCCCGGACGTCGACCGCGGCGCACGCCACGTCGGGGTGCGCGGTCAGCGCGGTCTCCACCTCGGCGGGTTCGATCCGGACGCCGTTGACCTTCAGCTGCCGGTCCACGCGCCCGAGGTAGCGCAGGTCGCCGTCGGGCCGCCACATCACCAGGTCGCCGGTGCGGTAGAGGCGCGCGCCCGGCGGGCCGTACGGGTCGGGCACGAACCGGTCGGCGGTGAGGTCGGGCCGCCCGGCGTAGCCGCGGGCGAGCCCCGCGCCGCCGGCGTACAGCTCCCCCGGCACCCCCACGGGGACCGGCTCGCCCGCCTCGTCGAGGACGCGCAGCCACGTCCGGTCGATCGGGCGGCCGATCGGCACCGGCCCGCTCGGCACGTCCGCGCCGACCGGGTGCGCGGTGACGTCGATGGAGCATTCGGTCGGGCCGTAGGTGTTCCAGATCTCGCACCGGTGCCGTTCGAGGAGGCGGCGGCATGTCTCGGCGTCGAGCGGCTCCCCCGCGCTGAACAGCAGCCGCAGCGAGCCGCAGCCGCTCCAGTCCTCGCGCACCAGCAGCCGGAGCAGTGACGGCACGACCTGGAGCACGGTGACCTGGTGCGCGGCCACGACGCGCAGCAGCCGCGCGGGGTCGCGTTCGGCGCCCGGCGGCGCGAGCACGACGGCGCCGCCGCTCACCAGCGGCGCGAACATCTCCCATCCGGCGGCGTCGAAGGTGACGGCGGTCTTGTGCAGCACCCGGTCCGCCGGGCCGAGCCGGTGCCGCCCGACCGTCCACATGACGCGGTTCGCGATCCCGCCGTGGGTGATCTCGACCCCCTTGGGGCGGCCCGTCGACCCGGAGGTGTGCAGGACGTAGGCCGCCGAGTCCGGGTCGAGGTCCGGGCCGGTGTCCGGGCGTCGCGCGGGCGGCCCGTCCGGCGCGTCGCCGGGGTGCACGATCGCCGCGCCGGCCGCGAGCGAGGCGGCGAGGCGGTGGCGGGGGTCCCGCGAGGTGACGACCGCGACGGGCGCTGTGTCGCGGAGCGTGTCCGCCTTGCGCCGGTCGGGGTGGGCGGGATCGAGCGGCACGTAGGCGCCGCCCGCGCGCCACACCGCCAGCAGCGCCACCACCAGGTCCACGCCGCGGGGCAGGTGGACCGCGACGCGTGCCTCGGCCCGCACGCCGTGCGCCCGCAGGTGCGCGGCCAGCGCGGCCGACCGCCGGTCGAGCTCGGCGTAGGTGACGCTCTCCTCGCCGCCGACCAGGGCCGTGGCGCGCGGGGTGCGCGTGGCCTGCCGGACGAAGAGCCGGGCCAGCGAGATCACGCAGGGCTCCCGGACCCGGCCTCGGCGGGCGCCCCGGACGCGGCACCGTCCGCGGCACCGGACGCGGCCGCGGCCATCCGGCGGCGGAGGCTGAGCGGGCGCATGTCCGTCCAGACCTCGCCGATATGCGCCAGGCACTCCTCGCGGGTGCCCTCGACGCCGGCGGCGTGCCAGCCGGCGGGCAGGTCGCGTCCGGACCACCAGAGGGAGTACTGCTCCTCGTCGTTCCGCACCACCAGGAAGCGCTCGTTCTCTGTCATGTTCGCTCTTTCCATAGATGGGAGACTTCGCCGAAGTGCCGCCGCACCCAGGCGTCGGAGTAGATGGTGTCGAGGTAGCGGTCGCCGCCGTCCGGGAAGATCGCCACGGCGTTGGCGCCCGCCGGCAGCTCGCCGCGCAGCCGCTCCACCGCCGCGACGACCGCGCCGGACGAGCCGCCCGCGAGGATCGCCTCGCGCGCGACCAGGCGCCGGCACTGCACCACGCACTCCAGGTCGGTCACGTGGACGGCGCGGTCCACCAGGTCCATGGCGGCCAGCGGGGGCGGGACCGACGCGCCGTGCCCGGGGAGCAGCCGGTGCGTCCCGGTCGCGTGCTCGGGGCCGAAGATCACGCTGCCGACCGCGTCCACCCCGACGACGGTCGTCGCGAGCCCGTTGGCCTGCACGTACTCGGCGCAGCCGCGCAGGGTGCCGAAGGTGCTGGCGGCGGCGAACAGGTAGTCCACCCGGCCGTCGAGCGACTCGGCGATCTCGGCCATGGTCGTCCGGTGCGCGCGGGGGTTGAGCGGGTTGGCGTACTGGTTGGGCCAGTACGCGTCCGGGATCGAGGCCACCAGCTCCCGGGTCCGGCGCAGCCGCACCGGCAGGTACTCGCCGGTGCTCGGGTCGGGGTCGCACACCCGCTCCACCTCCGCCCCGTAGGCGCGCAGGATGGCGAGGTTCTGCTCGGTCGTGCGGGCGTCGACCACGCACACGAAGCGCAGCCCGTAGTAGCGGCAGATCTGGGCGAGGCCGACGCCGAGGTTCCCGGAGCTGGACTCCACGATCGTGGAGCGGCCCGGGACGAGCTCCCCGCTCACGACCCTGGCGCGGACCATGCTCAGCGCCGTCCGGTCCTTGGTGCTCCCCCCTGGATTGAAGCGCTCCAGCTTCGCGTACAGCCGGAAGCCGGCGCCGCCGCTCAGCGCGGTCAACTCCACCAGCGGCGTATTGCCGACGGTGTCGAGTATCCCTTTCAGCGGACTGCCGTCCACGTTCCACCTTCCCCCGGGTGTCAGAATCCGCCGGCGAGAGCAGATCTGCGTCAATGGCTGGACCAAGCCTGCGAGTCGGTGCTTATACGGGCCCTATACCGGGCTCTTGTCAGGGCCGCCGCGCGGTGTCCCTAACGGCGTCGCGCATACCGGCTATCAGCACCATCTAAATGGAACTTATACCTGTAAAGAACTCTTGACACATGAAAGAGGGGCCTGGAGACTGTGGACGTCGGCGGCCCGAGCACGTCCCGGAGGGGGATCCATGAGACCGGTGTTCGAGCACACCACGCCCCCGCTGGTCCGGCTGCCGCTCAGCGGCATCACCGTGCACACCGCCAAGGGCGTGCGCGGCAGGCCCGCCTTCGAGGTCTACGCCGGCCCGCTGCTGGCCGACATCTCGGTGGTCAGCTCGATCGGCGGCCCGCTCGTGCGGGGCGCGTGGCGGGGCCGGCCGCCCGGCGGCCGCGACCAGTGGGCCGTCGCCTGGGGCCAGCTCCCGGCCGGCTGCTCCGACGTCGACATCGTGTTCAGCTCCGCCGAGGACGGCACGGCGACCAGCGGGCAGAAGATCATCATCGGGGACGTGTTCTGGGTCGCCGAACTCGGCGGCACGCACCGGACCGTCACCGCGACCTGCGGCGACGGGTGCGAGCGCATCAGGCTGCGCCGGTTCCGCTACGGCACCGGCCGGAACCGGGCGGACGTGTGCTGACCGGCGTCCCCGGCGGGACGGGCCGCCCCGAGCGCCAGCGTGCGGGCCGCCTCGTCGGCGTCCATCAGCGGCACCTGCCGGACGCGACGGTCGGGGGCCTCGGCCGCGGCGCCCGCGAAGGCGACGAGGTGCCCGAGGAACCGGGCGACGGTGTCCCGCTCGAACAGGGCGCCGTCGTAGCGGCCCACGGCCCTGAGCGTCCCGCCCGCGTCCACCATCTCCACGGCCAGGTCGAACTGCCCTTCCTGCTGGTCGAGGTCCAGGGGAGCGAGGTCCAGGCCCGCGACGCGGGCCCGCGCCGCCGACCGCTCCCCCGCCAGGCCGAGGGCGGCCACCGGGCCGGCCCCCTCGCCGCCGACCATCGTGAACGTGAGCTGGAACAGCGGGGACCGGCCCGGGTCCCGGTGCCCGCCGAGGTCGTGGACGAGCCGTCCGATCGGGTACCGGCCGTGCGCCAGGCCCTGCGTCACGGCGCGCTGCGCGGCGGTGGCGGTCTCCCGGAACGTGGTCGCCGGCCCGAACCGCGCCCGGACCGGCACGGTGTTGACGAAGTAGCCCACGGTCTCGCGGTGCGCGCGGCCGAACCGGGTCGTCAGCGGGCAGCCGACCAGGAACTCCGCGCTGCGCGTGTACCGGTGCGTCACCGCCTGGAACGCCGCGAGCAGGAACGAGAACCGCGTCACGCCGAGCGCGTCGGCGGCCTGCGCGATCCGCGCGGCCTGCTCCGGGAGCACGGCGTGCTCGATGGTGCCGCCGGTGAAGGCCCGGCGGGGCGGGCGCGGCCGGTCGGTCGGCAACTCGGCGGCCTCGGCGCCGACCGCTTCCGCGCGCCAGTGCCGCTCCAGTTCCGCCGCCCGCGCGGAGGCCAGCAGCCTCTCCTCGTCGCGCACATGGCCGTCGAAGTCGCCCGCGGGCTCCGGCCAGCCGGGCGCCTTGCCCGCGACGAGCGCGGCGTAGGCGTCGAACACCTCGCGCAGCACGATCCCGTGGGCCAGGGCATCGCTGGCGATGTGGTGGGAGGCCAGGACCAGGACCGAGGTGTCGCCCGGACCGCGCACGAGGCGGCACCGGAACGCGGCGGCGGCCAGGTCGAACGGCTCGGCCACCACCCGGTGCGCGGCGGCGCGCAGCCCGTCCATGCCGGTCGCGTCCTCGATCTCCAGACCCGGGCCCTCGGCGCCCACCAGGCGGACCGGACGGCCCCGCGACACCGCGAACCGGGAGCGGATCATGTCGTGCCGCGCCGCGACCGCCGCCACCGCCGCGCGCAGGGCCGCCCCGTCGACGCGGCCGCGCACCCGCACCCCGAACGCGAGATTGTAGGCGGCGCTTTCCGGGGCCAGCTCACGCAGAAACCACAGCGCCTCCTGCCCGACCGAAAGGGCTTTCTCAGAGTTCACCGAAATGTCCAACCAGATCACCTCTCAGCACGTACACCGAATTCCGTCGACCAGCGAAAAAGAACGTCCCGCCCAACCGCAGAAGGAGCTCCCATGATTCGCCACCCGTTCGCCGTCGCCGCCCGGTTCCGCACCGCCTCCGACGAGGACTGGCGCGGCATCTCCCACCGCCGGACCCGATGAGGCGGGACGGGGCGGGACGGCGTCAGGCGCCGTCCCGCCCCGTCCCGAGCAGTACGGCGAGCTCCCCCTCGTCCAGCGCGGCGATGTCGGCCCGCACCGACTCCTCCACCGCGTCGGCGAGGTCGGCGAGGGTGGGCCGGCTGAAGACGGTGGCCAGCGGGAGATCGGTCCCGAGCGCCGTGCGGATCCGCTCCACCAGCCGGGCGGCGAGCAGCGAGGTGCCGCCGAGGCGGAAGAAGTCGAGGCCGGCGTGCGGGATCGCCGGCCCGCCGAGCAGCTCGGCCCAGAGCTCGGCGAGGGTCCGGCGCACCGGGCCGTCGAGCGGAGGGCCGGCGGAGCCGTTCGCGTCCGGCCCGGCGGCCAGGTTCTCCGCGAGAAGTACCTCGGGGTCGGGCAGCGCCGCGCGGTCGACCTTGCCGCTGGGGTTCAGCGGCAGCTCCGGCAGCGGGACGAACGCGAGCGGCACCATCGAGTCGGGCAGCACGGCCCGGCAGTGCTCGGCCAGCACAGTGGCGGGCGGTGCGCCGTCCGCGGGTCCGGCGGGCACGACGTAGGCGACCAGGTGCGCCTCCGCACCGACCCGGGCGGCGGTGACCACGCAGTCGCGGACTTCCGGATGGGCGCGCAGCACCGCCGCGACCTCGGCGGGCTCGATGCGGTGCCCGCGGATCTTCACCTGGTCGTCGGCCCGTGACAGGTACTCCAGGGTGCCGTCCGCCAGGGCGCGGACGAGGTCGCCGGTCCGGTAGAGCCGCGCGCCGGGCGGGCCGAACGGGTCCGGCACGAACTTCTCGGCGGTCTGCGCGGGTAGGCCGCGGTAGCCGCGGGCCAGGCCCTGACCGCCGAGGTACAGCTCCCCGATCACCCCGACCGGCACCGGCCACATCCGCTCGTCCAGCACGTAGGCGGTGGTGTTCTGCAGCGGCCCGCCGATCGTGATCCGGGACGGTTCGTCCGGCACGGGCCAGGCGGTGGACCAGATGGTGGTCTCCGTCGGCCCGTAGACGTTGGTCAGCCGCCCGACGTGCGGAGACAGGTCGCGGGCCAGGTCGGCCGGCAGCGCCTCGCCGCCGGCCAGCGCGGTGACGCCGGGCGCGGCGAACCCCGTCTCCAGCAGCAGCCGCCATCCGGACGGTGTGGCCTGCACGTGCGTGACGCCGTGGTCGGCGACCGCCTTGGCCAGCGCCCGCCCGTCGCGGACCTGCCGCTCGTCCGCGAGGACGACGCGTCCGCCCGACACCAGCGGCAGGAACAGCTCCAGCCCGGAGATGTCGAAGGTCACCGCCGTCAGCGCCAGCCAGGCGCCGCCGCCGAACCGTTCGAGCCCCGCCGACAGCAGGTTCGCCAGCGCGCGGTGCTCGATCTGGACGCCCTTCGGACGGCCGGTCGAACCCGAGGTGTACATCACGTAGGCGAGGGAGCCCGGGTCGGCCGCCGCCGGCGGGACCGGTGCCGGTTCGATCGGACGCGCGGGCACGGCGGGCGCCAGGAAGGTCCCGTCGAACGCGTCCGCGAGCAGGTGCCGGTGGTGTTCGGCGGCGACGACCACGCGGGCGCCGGAGTCCCGGACCATGTGGCCGAGGCGCCCCGCCGGAAGGTCGGGGCCGAGCGGCACGTAGGCGCCGCCCGCCCGCCACACGCCGAGAAGCCAGGCGAGCAGGTCGGGGCCGCGCTCCAGCAGCACGCCGACGACGGTCTCCGGTCCGGCGCCGGCCGCGCGCAGCGCAGCCGCGCACGCCTCGGCCCGGGCGTCGAGCTCGGCGTAGGTCAGTGTCTCGCCGCCGGGCCGGGACACGTCGGCCAGCGCGATCGCACCCGGCCGTTCCAGCACCTGGTCGGCGAACAGCTCGTGCGGGCGGCGCCATTCGCGCGGCACCCCGGTGGCGTTCCAGCGGTGCGTGACCAGGCGGCGTTCCTCCGGCGGCAGCAGGTCGAGCTCGGCCAGCGTGGCGTCGTCCGCGCCTTCGGCCAGCGACGCCAGCAGCCGCGTGTACCGGTCCGCGATCCGCCGGACGGAGGCCGCGTCGAAGAGCGCGGTCGCGTACTCGATCGCGCCGGTCAGCGACCCGTCGGGGGCGCGGTGCAGCATCAGGGACAGGTCGGTCTTGGCGCTCCGCCAGGCGCGTTGCAGCGTCGCCGCGTGGACGTTCTCCGCGCCCGGTGCGGTGGCGCCGTCCTCGTGCAGGTCGAACATCACCTGGAACAGCGGTGTGCGGGACGGGTCGCGGGGCGGGGCCAGGTCGGCCACCAGCAGCTCGAACGGCAGTTCCTGGTGGGCGAGCGCGTCCAGGACGGTCCCGCGCATGCGCCGCAGCGCCTCGCCGACCCGCAGGCCGGGGCCGAGGTCGGCGCGGAGCACGAGCGTGTTGAGGAACGGCCCGACGACGCCGTCGGCCTCGGCGTCCAGCCGGCCGGAGACGGGAGCGCCGATCGTCTGGCCCCAGCGGCCGGTGTGCCGGGCGAGCAGCACCGCGAAGGCGGTGAGCAGCGTGGTGTAGGGCGTGGCGCCCGCACGGCGGCCGACTTCGGCGACCGCACCGGCGAGGTCGGCGGGGACGGTGAAGGTGAGCAGCGCCCCCGAACCGTCGCGGACCGGCGGACGCGGACGGTCCGCAGGCAGTTCGGCCGGTTCGGCGTGCTCAAGCGCAGCACGCCAGTACGACAGCAGGTCTTCGAGGCGTTCCCCGGACAGGCGCGCGCGCTGCCGGGCGGCGTGGTCGGCGTAGTGGACCCGCAACGGCGGCAGCTCCGGATCCGACCCGCTGGAAAGGGCCGCGTAGACGGTCGCGAACTCCCGCTCCAGCACCGCCGAGGACCAGCCGTCGCAGGCGATGTGGTGAACCGTCAGCAGCAGCTTGTCCGCGTCGCCGGGCCCGTGGAGCAGCAGCCCCCGCCATACCGGCCCGGACGCCAGGTCGAAACCCCGCGCGATCTCCGCGGTCAGGGCTTCGTCGAAGGCGGCGGCGTCGGCGGCCCGGGTCTCCGCCAGCCGCACGGACGCGACGGCGTCGACGACCGGGCGGGGCTCGCCGTCCACGACCGGGTAGCGGGTGCGCAGGATCCGGTGCCGCTCGGCCAGCGTCCTCATCGCCTCGCGGACCCGGGCGGCGTCCGCGCCCCCCGGGAGCGGCAGCAGCAGTGGGACCACGTACTCGGCCGCGCCGGGGTTCATCCGGTCGAGCAGCCAGAGCCGCTGCTGGCCGAAGGAGAGTTGCGGCGGCTCCCCGACATCCCGGCCCGCGGCGTCCGCACCGGCGGCGGGGGCCGGGACGGACAGCAGCCGCGCCTGCGCCGCCACCGTCGGGGCGCCCAGCAGGTCGGTGAGCGCGACGGGCCGCCCCGCCGCCGTCGTGATCATGGTGGCGAGCCGTCCGAGCAGCAGCGAATGCCCGCCGAGCTCGTAGAAGTCGGCGTGCGCGCCGACGTCCGGCACGCCGAGCAGCTCCGACCAGAGGCCGGCCACCAGCCGCTCCGGCGCGGTCGCGGGCGGGACGTCGTCCGGAGCGGGCGGCGCCTGGGCGGGAGCGGGTGCGGGCAGCGCGCGGCGGTCGAGCTTGCCGCCGGACGTGCGGGGCAGCGCGTCCAGCCAGGTGAACAGGGTGGGGACGAAGTGCTCCGGAAGCTTGTCCCGCAGGAACGCGCGCAGCTCCCCGGCCGCGACCGCGTCTCCCGCGAGATGAGCGACGAGCCGGCGCTCGCCGTCGGCCGTCCCGGCGGCCACGGTCACCGCGGCCTCGCGGACGGCCGGGTGGGCCGACAGCGCGGCCTCCACCTCACCGGGCTCGATCCGCACCCCGCGCACCTTGACCTGGTCGTCCAGCCGGCCGAGGAACTCCAGCACGCCGTCCGGCCGCCAGCGGACGCGGTCGCCGGTCCGGTAGAGCCGGGCGCCCGGCGGGCCGAACGGGTCGGGCACGAACCGCTCCGCGGTGAGCGCGGGCCTGCCCAGGTAGCAGCGCGCCACGCCGGGCCCGCCCGCGAACAGCTCGCCGGGGGCGCCGAGCGGTGCGAGCTCGCCGCGCTCGTCCAGGACGACGACCCGCATCCCGTCGATCGGGACGCCGATCGGCACGTGGCCGGCGGGGTGGCCGGGGTCGAACCGGTGCGCGGTGATGTCGATGGAGCACTCGGTGGGTCCGTAGGTGTTCCACACCTCGGCGTCCGGGCCGAGCGGCGCCAGCAGCCGCCCCGCGTCGCCGGCCCGCAACGGCTCTCCGGCCGAGAAGACCAGCCGCACCGACCGGCAGTGCGCCCATCCCGGTTCGCCCGCGACGTGCCGGAGCATGGTCGGAACGCCCTGCAGCACGGTGGCGGCGCCGTCGCGCACAGCGGCGGCGAGCGCGGCGGGCGACTGCTCGGCTCCCGCCGGGGCGACGAGCAGCGTGGCCCCGCCGGCCAGCGGCGCGAAGACCTCGAACCCCGCCGCGTCGAAGCTCAGCGGGGTCTTCCACAACACGCGGTCGCCGGCGCCGATCGCGTGCCGCCGGACGGCCCAGAGGACACGTCCGGCGATGCCCTCATGGGTGATCACGACGCCCTTCGGGGTTCCGGTGGAACCCGAGGTGTGCAGCACGTAGGCCGCCGACGCCGGATCGGGAGCCGCCAGCGGGACGGCGGGCTCGTCCGCGGGCGGGGCCGCGTCGATCCGGAGCACATCTCGGGCGCCGGCCTCGTGCGCGATGGCGGCCGTGCGGTCGTCCGCCAGCACGTGCTCAAGCCCGGCACCTGCGACGATCCCGCGCAGCCTGTCGCGCGGGTGCGCGGGGTCCAGGGGCACATAGGGCGCTTCGGCGCGCCAGGCCGCGAGCAGGGCCGTCACGGTCGCCGTGCCGCGCTCAAGGCAGATCCCGACCGGCACCTCCGGACCGACCCCGCGAGCCCGTAACCGCCGGACGAGAGCGTCTGCGCCGTCCAGCAGCTCGCGGTAGGTGAGGCGGTCGGCGGGATCCGCCACCGCTTCGACGGCGATCGCGTCGGGTGTGGCGGCCGCCTGGGCCGCGACCAGCGCCGGCAGCGATTCCGCGGTAGGGGCGTTCGTCATGCGGTCAGCTCCTCACGCGCCCGAGGGCGAGCAGTTCTGCGCACTCTCCGGCGTCCACGGCGGGCAACGAGGCGGCCGGGCGTGCGCCCGCGTCCGGCAGCGCGTCGGGCAGCGCCTCCAGCAGCCGCACGTAGTGCCGGCCGAGGCGGCGTATCGTCTCGGGTTCGTAGAGGTCGTCGCGGTAGCGGAAGAGCACTTTCGTCCCCTCGCTCCCGGCCATGACCTCGACCGCCAGGTCGAACTGGCCTTCCTGCTGGTCCAGTTCGTAAGCGGCCAGCCGCAGCCCCCGGTACCGCAGGGTCTCGACTCCCCCGGCGAGCAGGTCGGCCACGGGGTCCAGGCGGCCGGTCGCCACCATCGTGAAGGTGATCTGGAAGACCGGCGAGCGGGCGGCGTCGCGGGGCACGCCGAGCGCGGTGGGCAGCAGCGGGAAGGGGTAGTCGTGGTGCGCCATCGCGCGGCGGATCTCGTCGTGGGCGGCGAGGACCAGCTCGGCGCAGGTGTCGTCCGGCGCGATCGTCGCGCGCAGCACCAGCGGGTTCACGTAGTAGCCGACGGTGGCGCGCAGGCCCGGCACCCGGCGGGTCGCCGTGGGGCAGCCGATCACCAGATCCGTCTCGCCGGTGTAGCGGTGCAGCAGCAGCCGAAAGGCCGTCAGCAGCAGCGCGAACTGCGTGGTCCCCGCGCGCGCGGCGGCCTGCTTCAGGTCGGATGTGAGGGCGGCGCCGAGCGGTTCGACGTGGGTGCGGCCGCGCTGCGCCGGGCGGCGCGGACGGGGCCGGTCCACCGGCAGCTCCAGGTCCATGGCCGCTCCCTCGCAGACCTGCCGCCAGTACCGCTCGAGTTCGGCGAGGCGGGGCCCGGCGAGGAGAGCGCGCTCCCGTTCGACCTGCCGTTCGAAGGACGGCGCCCGCGTCTCGTCGGGTGCACGCCCCTCGGCGAGGTCCGCGTAGGCGTCGATGATGTGCCGGACGAGTAGGCACTGGGAGATCGCGTCGGTGGCGATGTGATGTCCCGCCACAAGGAGCACCTGCTCGACGGCTCCCTGGACGAGCACGACGCGGAAGGCCCCGTCGTCCTCCAGCCGGAAGGGCTCGCGGCCCGCCGCGAGCACCACGTCGCGAAGCGCCGTCCCCGTCAGGCCAGGTGCGTCCCGGACCTCCAGGACGGGCCGGCCCGAATCGTGGATCGTCCGGTAGGGCCCTTCCCCGTCCTCGGCGAAGGTGGACCGGACCAGGTCATGGCGGCCCCCCGCGATCCTCACGGCCCGCGCGAGGACGTCCTCGTCGAACTCGCCGCGCAATGCGCAGTACACGAGGTAGGGCGTGGCGGCGGGGTCCTGCCGGTAGAAGTGCCATAAGGCCTGCTGCCCGAGGGTCAGGCCACCGCGTACGGCGGTCATCCGGCCTGCTCGGCCACCGGGCCGGCGTCACCCAGGAGGCCGTGAAGGTAGCGCGTGATGGCGGCGAGGGTGGGGTGGTCCCACGCCAGGGTGAGTTCGATCTCGACGCCGAAGTGCTCCTCGACGTCGCCGCAGAACGCCACGGCGTAGACCGAGTCCAGGCCGTACTGCTGCAGCGGCGTTTCCGGCTCCAGGTCGGCGGGCTCCCGGTCCAGGTAGAGCGCGACCCGCTGGGTCAGCCACTCCTGGACCGCGTCGTTGACGGCGGAAGACGGGTTCGTTGCTGAGGACATCGTGTTCACCCTTGGGTCGCGAGAGGTTCGTCGGCCAGGTCGAAGGAACGGCGCCGCTCGTGGCGGTCCAGCAGGATCCTGTGCAGCCGGTCGGCGTGGGCGGCCGGCGGCGGGCCCGTCACCAGCCCGAGCCGTCCGGCCAGCCGGTGCAGCGCCACGACGGCCCACGCCTCGTCGTGGTGGTCCGGGGAGTGCCGCCAGACGCCCAGGCAGCAGGCCGCCGCCCACAGCACCGCGTAGCGTTCCGCGACCGCGAACCCCTCGGGCCCTGCGGTGAGGACGCGTTCGCGCGGCGGGAGGGCGGCCGCCCTGGCGCGGAGCCGCTCCGCCTCCGCGGCGAACTGCTTGTGCAGGGCCGCGATCGGCTCGGGGAGGTCGGCGGTCTCCGGAGCCGTCCAGAGCGAGGCCACCGAGTCGCTGCCGCGAGCGCTCAGCGCCAGCCGGTCGAACGGCAGCGCGGGCAGGTCGGCGTCCGGCCGGAACACGGTGGCGGGCGCGGCGCCGGCGTTCCCGGCCCGGCGGGCGAGCGCCGGGAGCTGCGGTATGACCGAGGCGAGGCAGACGGTGCCGCCCGTGTGCGCGACCGAGGCCGCGAGCAGGTCCCGCAGATGCTTCTGGAAGATCGCGTGCGGCCCCTCCCGGAGGTAGGACCTCGCTCCGAGGACGGCGCCGAGCCGGTCGGCCGCGTCCTGCAGCAGCTCCGGCACCAGGTACTTCGTCAGCGCGGACGACACGCTGGTCTCACCGGGGAGCAGGTGGAGGGAACGGGCCGCGACGGTCGCCATCGCGTCGCACGCCAGCAGGTCGGCGAACACCCCGGTCAGCTCGCCCGCGGCGTGCGGCAGGTCCGCCACGGACCGCCCGTAGAGCCGCCGTTCTAGCGCGAACGCGACGGTCGTGCGCAGCAGGGTGTCGAGCGATCCGAGGATCATGCCGGGCAGCGTCGCGCGCGTGACCTGGAACGCCCGCCCCATCACTTCGAGTGCGTGGCCGCGTTCGCCCAGCAGCGCGCCGGCCGGCACCGGCCGCTCGTCGAACTCGACCCCGACGAGGCGGCTGCCGCGCAGCACGGCCAGCGGGAACGGCGGCAGGAAGCGCGTGCCGGGACCGGGCTCGCCGGCCATGTCCAGCAGGAACAGCGAAAGGTCACGGGCCGAGCCCGCGGTGCCGGTCCGGGCCAGCAGCACGCACGCGTCGGCCCGGTCGAGCTCGTTGATGACCTGCTTGCCGCCCGTCAGCGCGAAGCCGTCGCCGCGCGGGACCGCGCGCAGGTCCATGCGGGCGGCGTCCGACCCGTGGCCGAGTTCGGTGAAGGCCGCGGCGAGCCGGGCCCCGCCGAGCAGCAGTTCCGCCGTCCACGCCCGCTGGGCGGCGTCGCCGGCGACCCACACCGGGGCCGCGGCGATCAGGCCGATGGCGCCGCTCCCGATCAGCAGGGCGAGGTCGCGGCGGCCCAGCGGGCGCAGCACGCGGACCATCCGGTCGGCGCGGTCGAAACGGCCGCCCAGCTCGCGCGGCACGAACTCGGCCCCGACACCGAACGCGGCCAGCGCCGCGCGGGCCGCCGGCGGCGGGGCGCCGAGCTCGTCGGCCCGGACGACGGCCGCGAGGCCGAACGGGTTCGCGGGGTCGCCCGGCGGCCCGAAGACCGCTTCGAGGCCCGCGGCCGTCTGGGCGCTCACCGGGCCGCGCCCGCCGGCTCGGCGCGGTCGGGCTCGTCTGCGGGGCGCCGGTCCGGAAGCCTCATGTCGAGCAGGGAGAACAACGAGCCCTCCTGGTGGCGCGCCAGCAGCGGGCCGTAGAGTGCGTCGACCGCGCCGTCCGCGCGCCCGTCCCCGGCCGCCGGCTCCAGCCGTCCGAGCAGCCGGACCAGGCATGCCTTCACCCAGACGGCGTCCGTCCACAGATCCGCGGGCATTCCCGTCCCCGGACGGCCGTGCACCCAGAGAGCCAGGCAGGCCGCGGCGGCGTAGCACGACGTGTAGTCTTCGGCGGCGGCGAACGCCTCCGCCGGAACCAGGCGTGGCGCCGGGGCATGCTCCGCCATCCGCAGGTGCACCTCGGACGCCGCCGCCTGCACCCGGCCGGCCAGTTCGGCGAGGTCCGCCGGGCCGTCCGCGCGGACCCTGCGGACGAGGCCGGGCAGCGCCTGGACGACCGAGCTCCCCGCCTTGGAGATCAGCGTCAGCTCGTCGGCGGCGACGGCCGGGACCGGGGCGCCGAGATCGGCGGCCCGTTCGAGCCCGGCGTCGTCCACGGCCGCGTTCCGGTGGCCGCGGACCAGCATCGGGAAGTGGTTGACCAGCAGGTTCAGGTTCACCACGGTGTTCCCGTCGAACATGGCGACGATGCGGTGGTCGCGGTGGAGCTTCTGGAAGCGGCCGTGCGGGCAGGTGCCGAACGCCCCGTCCGGCACGGGGCCCATGAGCGCGCGCACCCCGAGCATCTTGGCGAGGCGTCCGAGGAGGCGGTCCACGGTCGTCGGCACCAGGAACTTGGTCACCGCCGAACCGACCGCCAGCTCGCCGGGAAGCGTCTGCGCCGACCGGCTCGTCACGAGCCCGACGGCCTCGCACAGCAGCAGATCGGCGTAGCACGAGGCGAGCTCCCGGCGGCTCAGCGGCAGATCGGTGACGGCGGCGCCGAAACGCCGCTGCCGCGAGAGCAGGTCCAGGGCGACGCGCAACGCGTGGTCGGCGGCGCCGACCGACAGCGCCCCGCACAGCGTCCGGGTGAGCTGGAGTGCGCGCAGCACGATGTCCAGGCCCCCGCCCTCCGCGCCGACCCTCGCTTCGGGGCCCACCTCGGCGTCCAGGAACGCGATCCCGCTGATGTCCGCGCCTCGGATGCCATGCGTGCGCACCTTGGGAAGGCAGCGGTGCCGCCCGGCGGGCAGAGCCCGCTTGTCCACCATGAACAGGGTGAACCCGCGCGGGCCCCCAGCCGGGTCGGTCCTGGCCAGGACACACGACCAGCGGCCCCGGGTCGCGTTGTTGACCAGCCACTTCTCGCCCCTGAGGACGTATCCGCCGCCCGGCGCGCGTTCGGCCGTCACCTCCCCAGCGAGGAGGTCGCTGCCATGCTCGCGTTCGGTGAGCGCCCACGAGAACACCTGCCCCGCCGCGACGCCCGCACCGACGGAACGCGCCTGCACGGGATCCGCGCACACCCAGGCCGACACCGCTCCGAGATAGGTCTTCACATGCCCGATCGCCACCGAGAGGTCGCGGCGAGCCAGCACCCTGACCAGGTGGAACAGCTCCTCCTGATCGTGCAGCTCGCCGCCGTGCGCCGCCGGGACGTAATAGGCGGGCAGTCCGAGCCGGTCGAGTTCGGCGGCCGCGCGGGCCGGGAACTCCTCCGCCTCGTCCAGCGCGGCGCTCTCGGCCAGGTTGAACGGCCTGGAGGGATCGTGCGGGTCGCCGAGCGCCGCCTCGAACCGGGCGGCGGGAAGCATCGCCTTCACGGTCATGCGCCGGCCTCGACGGGGTCCGCGCCGCGGTAGCGGTCCGCCAGCCGCGGGGACAGCTCCTCGTGAAGCGGATCGAGCGATCCGCCGGTGAACAGCTCCCGCATGAGCCCGCGCTGGATCTTCCCGCTGGTCGTGCGGCGGATCCGGCCGGGCCGCACCAGCACCACGTTGGCCCGCACGCCGAACTCGGCCGCGACCGCCGCCCGCACCGCGCCGGTCAGCTCGCGCAGCGCGCCCGGCGTCCGCTCGCCGCCCCGGACCTCCTGGACGACGACCAGCTCCTCCGTCCCCGCCGCCACCCCGAACGCGCTGGAGGGCAGCCCGGCCAGGGCCGGGTCCGCCGCGCGTGAGGCCCGCTCCACGTCGTAGGGGTAGAGGTTGCGGCCGTTGAGGACGATCGTCTCCTTCACCCGGCCGGTGATGAAGTGGCATCCGTCGACGCGGACGGCGAGGTCGCCGGTGCGCAGGAAGCCGCCACGTCCGGACGCCGTGACCGCGCCGAACGTGCCGCGGCCGTGCGGAGGGTCGCCCCAGTAGCCGCGCGCGACGCTCTCGCCCCGGATCCACAGCTCGCCGACGCGCCCGTCCGGCAGTTCCGTGCCCGTCTCCGGCTCGACGATCACGGTCTCCAGGTCCCGGACCCGCCCGCTGGAGACCAGCCGGACCGTCGCGCCGGCCACTCCGTCCGCGGCGACGGGCTCGAAGCGGTGGCGTTCGAGCGCGGCCGCGTCGACCACCGCCTCGACGGGCGGATCGGCCACCGGCGTCCCGCTCACATAGAGCGTCGCCTCGGCGAGCCCGTAGCAGGGGGACAACGCCGTCCGGCGAAAACCTGCTGGGGCGAACCGTTCGCTGAACGCGTCGAGCGTGCGGGCGTCGATGGGCTCGGCGCCGTTGAGGGCGTGCGTCCAGCCCGACAGGTCGAGGCCCGCGAGATGCTCGTCGGTGACCTTCCGCAGGCAAAGGTCGTAGGCGAAGTTCGGGGCGGTGGACATGTGGATGCCGCGCTCACCGATCATCCGCAGCCAGGTGTGCGGATACTTGACGAACTGCATCGGCGCCATCAGCGTCGAGGTGGCGCCGAGATACATCGGCTCCAGGAGCAGGGCGATGAGGCCCATGTCGTGGAACATCGGCAACCAGCCGCCGAGACGCGAACCCTCGTGGAGCCCCATCGCGGACGCGAGCATCCCGAGGTTGTGGGCGAGATTGCCGTGGCTCACCATGACGCCCTTGGGCCGTCCGGTGGATCCCGACGTGTACTGCAGGAACGCCAGCGAGTCCGGGTCCAGGCGAGGCGGGCGCCACGCCTCGGGGTCCCCCGCCCGGGCCTCGTCCACCGTGACCGGCCCGAGCGCGGTCACCTTCTCCTGCGCCATCCAGGCCGCGGTGTCCGCCAAGCCCTCGCCGTCCACCAGGACGAGCCGGACCGAGGCGTCACGCGCGATCCCGGCGACGCGACCGTAGTGCTCCCGCCTGCCGCCCGGCGGCGGAGCCGGGACCGGCACCGCGCCGGCGTACTGGACGCCGAGGAACGCTTCCGCGAAGTCGAGTCCATGCGACCCGGGCACCAGCACCCGATCACCGGGCGCGACGCCCCGCCCCGCCAGATGAACGGCGATCGCGCGGGCCGTCCGGTCGAGCTCGCCGCGGCTGCGGCGGTCGTCCCGCAGGACGAGCTCGCCGTCCTCCCGCACGGCTCGCACGAAGGTCAGGAGCTCGCGTTCAGGCCATTTCCCGGCATGGGCGTGGAAGCGGGTCACCAGATCCTGGAACGCGGCCATGTCCTCCCCCAACGTCAACTCCAAGAGCTGCGCCGATTTTCGGGAGACCCGCTGATACTGAACCTATATCGCGGGGGAATGGTCCCCCTCATGGACATCGATCTCAGCGGGCGGACCGCCTTCGTCACCGGCTCCACCCAGGGCATCGGCCGCGCCATCGCGGCGGGGCTGGCGCGGGCCGGAGCGACCACCGTCGTCAACGGACGGTCCGGCGACGGCGTCACCCGCGCTCTGGACGGGCTGCGCGCGGAACTGCCGGACGCGGACCTGCGGGGCGTGGCCGCCGACGTCGCCACCGCCGAAGGCGCCGAAGCGGTGCGCGCCGAGGTGCCCGACGTCGACATCCTGGTGAACAACCTCGGCATCTTCTCGGCACGGCCCGTCCTGGAGATCGACGATGCCGAATGGCGGCGCTATTTCGAGGTCAACGTGCTGTCCGGCGTCCGGCTCGCCCGCCTCTACCTGCCCGGCATGACCGAACGCGGCTGGGGGCGCGTGCAGTTCATCGCGAGCGACTCAGCGGTGGCGATCCCGGCGGAGATGGTGCATTACGGCGTGTCGAAGACGGCGCTGCTCGCCGTCTCGCGCGGCTACGCCAAGGCCGTCGCCGGGACGGGCGTCACCGTCAACACCGTCCTCGCCGGCCCGACCCACACCGCGGGCGTGGAGGACTTCGTTGCCGAGATGGTCGGGAACGACCTGCCCTGGGAGCAGGCGCAGCGCCGCTTCATGACCGAGCACCGCCCGAACTCGCTGCTCCAGCGGCTCATCGAGCCCGAAGAGATCGCCAACATGGTCGTCTACCTCAGCTCACCGCACGCCTCGGCCACCACCGGCGGCGCCCTGCGCACCGACGGCGGCTACATCGACGCGATCCTCCCCTAGTCCCCGGTCGGGGGTTCCAGGATCGGGTCGGTCACCGACTTGGGGACGAGGCTCTTGGTGGGCGCGTTGGTCCACTCGGCCTTCTTGACGATCTCGAAGAACTCCCGGGTGCCGGGGCGCAGACCGGCGTTCTTGCGGCCCGGGGTCACCACGATGCCCTGGCTGGCGGTGAGCCTTCCGGTTTCGGGGTCGATGAGCAGCTGCCATTCGATCGTGCCGTAGTCGCCGGTGGTCTGCCGCATGGCGACGCCCTTGCCGGTGCGCCCGTCCGCATCGGTGCCAGTGATCATCCGCACGCCCTTCAGGCCGGCGAGCATCCGGTAGGTGGCGATCCGCACCCGGTCGCTGACGACCCGGTCGACCAGGAAGATGGGGGCGCCGGTGAACAGGTAGAGGTCCGGGTCGTTCAGCCGCCGGTGATCGAACTTCGTCGCGTAGTTCAGGATCCAGGCACGGAGCTTGGACGGGTCGGCGGGCAGGCTGAGGGCGTCGGCGTTGTCGAAGTCCAGTTCGGCCCCCTCTCCCCTGAACGGCCCCCGCTCCTCGTCGGGCTGCTGGAGGCTGAGGTCCTGGGCACCGGGCTGAAAGTCGGCCTTCCAGGCCGCCATGTCGGCGGGTGACACGGGGCGGACGGCGACCTCGCCGCCGTTCCAGCCGACGCCGGCCGAGTCCTTGTTGCTGTAGGGAAGGTGTACGCCGAAGTCCTTCGCCGACTTGGCCGTGACGGAGTAGTCATCGAGCGTGGTCTGCACGGTGTAGTGGACGCCGGGGCGGTACGGAGACGCGGCCACGACCGTTTCGCCCACGACCCGGTGCACGTACCACAGCCGCCCGTCGGAGGCGTGCCGGGTCTTCGCGTCCGCGGCCGTGAGCAGGAACGTGGAGGCCGGTCCGCTCTGCCCGGCCAGCGGTTCGGGGTGGTACAGGGGCCGCGTCTCCCACTTGTAGGTCATCCACGACCCGACGGCCAGCGCGCATGCGGTGGCTCCCGCGGTGAGGACCATCGTGCGCCGCGATCGAGGCAGCGGAGCACTGCGGTGGATGCGCCGGGACCTTGCTCCCGCCGCCTCTTGCAGCAGGCGGCGGCGGGCGGCGGCGGCGGTCTGCGGAGAGGGCGGCGGCTCGGGGACGTGCATCTGCTCGATGATGGTCAGGTCATCCACGGTCGTCCTCCTCAACGGTGTGGCCGGCGGCGCGCAGGGCCGCGCGGACGTGCTTGCGGGCGCGGCTCAGGCGGGAGCAGACCGTGCCGTAGGCGATTCCGAGCGCTTCGGCGACCTCGGGATAGGTGAGGTCGGCCAGCGCGACCAGGAGCAGGACGTCCCGGTCGCCATGCCGCAGCCCGGCCAGCACCGGGCTCAGGCCGAACCCGGCGGCCGTCACCGCGGCGGCCACGCTGTTCTCGTGGCTCTCGACGACGTCATCGGCGGGCATCCGGGCCACCGCCCGGTAGCGCCGCAGCTCGTCGCGGCGGTGGCGGCTGATCAGCCGGGTCGCGATGCCGTAGAGCCAGGGCCGGACGGAGCTGTGCGCGGGCTCGAACGTCCCGCGGCGCCGGAAGGCGATCAGGAAGGTCTCCGCGGCGATGTCGTCGGCGCCATCGGTGCCGAGCCGCCGGCCGACATAGCGGTGTATCTCGGTGTAGTGCCGGTCGAAGAGGACCGCGAACCGCTCGGGGTTCCGGCGCGAGGCGGCGATGACCTCGGCGTCGGACGGTTCCGGCTCCGGCTCCGGCCGCGCCGGCCGGCTGAGGCCGGAAGGCGCGCCCGTCATGGCCGGTCCGCTGGGGCTGGGGGGTTGGCCATGCGGGACCCTTCCGAAGGCATGGATGGTGCTCACGCTCTCTTACGCCCGAAGCCCCCGCCCCCCTTCTCGGTGCGGCGAACGGCCCGGGGCCGGGGGTCTCACGGGGCGGCGCAGAGGCGGTTCCACCAGCGGTCGGCGGGTTCGTACCAGCTCAGCCAGTTGTTGATGAACAGTTCGGTCGCCTGCTCGCCGGGCCAGTCGTCCGGCAGGAACACGGTCGGGAGCCGCGGGTCGCGGTCGAACACCAGGCGCCAGGCGTGCACCATCCGGAGGCGGGCGACGAACGCCTCCTCGTCGGTGCCGGGCTCCAGGCCCGCGAAGCGGTCGATGAAGTCGGTGAACAGCGGCCGGATCGAGGGGAGGTCCCACGCCTGGCCGATCAGGGCGCGTTCCTCCTCGCCCGAGCCGATCCGGCTGGTCAGGAAGGTGGCGTGCGGCCGCAGGCCCAGGTCGTCGAGCAGTTCGCGGACGGCGTCGACGCCGCCGGGGTCTGCGGCGATCCACACTCCGCGGCCGAGCGGCCCGAAGCCCTCGAACTCCAGGCGTTCGGCGAGCCAGCCGTGCTGCGGGGCCTGTTCGGCGGGACGCAGCAGCAGCATCCGCCATTCCCCGTCCCACGGGGTCTTCTCGACGGCGCGGACGAGCCGCTCGGTCCAGCGGCGCAGCAGCCGGACCATGCGGGGCGTCAGGCGCAGCCGGGTGCGGCGGCCGACGGGCTCGGCGGCGAGCCAGCCCTCGTGGACGAGCCGGGTGACGGCCCGCCGGGTCGCTCCATCGGCGACGCCGAGGGAGCCGAGCGCCGGGACGACCGCGCGCAGCGGCACCGTGTCCTCGCCGGCCCACCGGACGTACTCGCCGAGCAGGGTGAACACCAGGGCGCGGGCGCTCGGCCCGCCGTCCGGACGGCGCCGCAGGGCGGGTTCGGCGACTGCCATCGGGCTCCAGACTCCTCGCTTCCGGCCTCTTGACCCTACCCCTGCCCCCATATAGGACGTAAATACACGTTCTCAGAAAGAAGTGTCCTATAACTCCGGAGGAGTCCGCGTGTCCGAGGCGCAAGACAGCTCCCAGGGGCGAGGCCCCACCCGATTCGGCGTGTTCATCGCCCCCTACCACCGGCTCGGCGGCAACCCCGCCCTCCAGCTCAGGCGCGACCTGTCGCTCGTCGAGCACCTCGACGGGCTCGGGTACGAGGAGGCGTGGATCGGCGAGCACCACTCGGCCGGGATGGAGATCATCGCCTCGCCGGAGGTGTTCATCGCGGCCGCCGCCGAGCGGACGCGGCGGATCCGGCTCGGCACCGGCGTCAGCTCGCTCCCCTACCACCAGCCGCTGATGCTGGCCGACCGGATCGCGCTGCTCGACCACCTCACGATGGGCCGGGTCATGCTCGGCACCGGCCCCGGCCAGCTCCCGTCCGACGCGTTCATGATGGGCATCGACCCGATGCGGCAGCGGGACATGATGGCCGAGTCGCTGGACGCGCTCGTCCCGCTGCTGCGCGGTGAGACCGTCACCGCCAAGACCGGCTGGTTCACGCTGGAGGAGGCCCGCGTCCAGCTCGCGCCGTTCACGCCCGGCGGCGTGGAGATCGCGGTCGCGTCCACCATCTCGCCGAGCGGCGCGGTCCTCGGCGGACGGCACGGGCTGTCGCTGCTGTCGCTGGCGGCGTCGGACCCGACCGGCTACGAGGCGCTCATGCCGAACTGGAACGTGTACGAGAAGACCGCCGCCGAGCACGGGCACGTTGCGGACCGGTCGCGGTGGCGGCTCGTCGCGCCGATGCACATCGCCGAGACCCGCGAGCGCGCGCGCGAGGAGGCGCAGTGGGGCGTGCTCGACTTCGTCCACTACATCGAGCAGCTCAGCGGCATGACGATGCCGTGGGGCAAGACCGCCGAGAGCGCCGTCGAACAGTGGACGACCGAGGGCTTCCCGACGTTCGGGCGGGCCGTCATCGGCACCCCCGACGACGCGATCGAGGCGATCGAGGCGCTCATCGAGGAGACCGGCGGTTTCGGCACGTTCCTGCTGCTCGGCCACAACTGCGCCGACCCGGCCGCCACCCGCCGCGGCTACGAGCTGTTCGCCGAGCACGTCGTCCCGCACTTCCGCGGCCTCAACGCGGGACGCACCGCCAGCCTGTCGTGGGCCAACGCCAACAACGAGCGGTTCATCGGCGCGCTCAAGCAGAGCGTCATGGCCGCGTTCGACAAGCACGGCCAGGTCCTCGCCGAGGCGAACGCGGAGGAGAAGTGACGATGCGTGCGACGGTCATGCGCGGTGGACGGCTCGTCACCGACGAGATCCCCGAGCCGAAGCCCGGCCCGGGCCAGGTGCTGGTGGAGACGGTCGCGTGCGGCATCTGCGGGTCCGACCTGTCGGCCCTCGCCCACACCGGCGACTTCCTGGAGGCGTCGCGGGACAGCGGCGTCGACATGTTCCTGTTCGACCCGGCGCGGGACGTGGTGCTCGGCCACGAGTTCAGCGTCCGCGTCCTGGCGGCCGGCCCGGACACCCCCGGCGTCGTCGAAGGGCAGTACGCGGTCGCGCTGCCGTGGGCGATCGACGCGGCGGGCGTCGTCCGCGGCATCGGCTACAGCAACGACTTCCCCGGCGGCTACGGCGAGCGCATGGTACTGCAGGCCATGGCGCTGGAGCCCGTCCCCGACCATGTGCCGCCGGCCGTCGCGGCGCTGACCGAACCGCTCGCCGTCGGGTTCGGCAACGTCGCGCGCACCGGCATCGGCCCGGACGGCAGCGCCGTCGTGGTCGGCGCCGGGCCGATCGGGCTCGGCGTCGTCGCCGGCCTCGCCGAGCGGGGCGTCGCGCCGATCGTGGTGTCCGACCCGTCGCGGCTGCGGCGCGAGACGGCGCTGCGGCTCGGCGCGCACCGCGTCCTCGACCCCGCCGACCAGGACCCGGTCGAGGTGTGGCGGTCGCTCGCCTCCGCCGGCCAGGCGCTGACCGTGTTCAACTGCGTCTCCGCGACGGGCCTGCTCAACCGGCTGATGCACGCCGTCCCGCCGCGCACCCGGATCATGCAGATCGGCGCCGTGATGTCCGACGACGTCATCCGCCCCGTCGTGGGCGTCTACAAGGACCTGGTCATCGAGATGTGCCTGGTCTACCCGCACGAGGAGTACGCGGCGACGCTCCGCCGCATCGCCGACGGCACGGTCGACGCCGCGTCCCTCATCACCGGCGAGGTCGGCCTGGCGGGCGTCCCCGCCGCGGTCGACGCGCTCCGCCGCCCCGAGGACCACATCAAGATCCTCGTCCGTCCCGGCCTGGACGGCGCCGCCATCCGCACCCCTGCCTGACGCCCCGCTCGATCCCCCTCCCCCTGAGGAGCGTCCTTGAGCTCACCGGAAAGGCCCCCGATCTCCCGCCGCGGCGTCCTCACCGCCGCCGGCGCCGGCGCGACCCTGCTCGCCCTCGACACCGCCCCGGCCCGCGCGGCCGCACCGTCCCCGCTGCTGCTCCACTCCCCCGGCCGGGCCGGCGCACCGAGCGTCTCCGGCCTCCACCTGCAGTTCGGCTCGGACGCCTCGTCCGAGATGACCGTCTCGTGGCAGACGCCGCTGCCGGTCCGCAACCCGCGCGTCATGGTCGGCACGCTCACCGGCGGCCTCGGCCGGACGTACGGCGCCGACACCCGCGCCTACCGGGACCCGGTCACCCGCGAGGAGGTCCGCTCGCACCACGCCCGGATCCGCGGGCTGCGGCCCGACACCGAGTACCTCTACCTGGCCGTCCACGACGGCGCCACGCCCGAGGCCGGCACGTTCCGGACGGCCCCGCGCGGCCGCCGCCCCCTCACCTTCACCAGCTTCGGCGACCAGGCCACCCCGCAGGTCAACAAGGCCATGCCGACCGAGCAGATCACCCTGTGGACGCAGGACAACTACGGCTCCCCGTTCGCCGGCGACACCACCACCGCCGTCGAACGGGCCGCGCCCCTGTTCCACCTGATGAACGGCGACCTGTGCTACGCCCAGCTGTCGGGGAACCCGACCCGGGTGTGGCGGGACTGGTTCATCAACACCAGCCGCTCCGCGCGGAACCGGCCGTGGATGCCGGCGGCCGGCAACCACGAGAACGAGAAGGGCAACGGCCCGATCGGGTTCCGCGCCTTCCAGACCTACTTCGAGGTGCCGGGCAACGGCGGCGACGACGAGTTCCAGGGACTCTGGTACGCGTTCACCGCCGGCTCCGTGCGGGTCATCGTCCTGCAGAACGACGACGTCGCGCTGCAGGACGGCGGCGCGACCTACATCAGCGGCTACTCCGCCGGCGCGCAGCGGCGCTGGCTGGAGGACGAACTGCGCCGCGCCCGCGCCGACCGCGGCATCGACTGGATCGTGGTGTGCATGCACCAGGTCGTCATCTCCACGGCCGACTCCAACGGCGCCGACCTCGGCGTCCGCAGGGCGTGGCTGCCGCTGTTCGACCAGTACGGCGTCGACCTGGTCGTATGCGGCCACGAACACCACTACGAACGCTCGCATCCCGTCCGCGGGCACCAGGGCAACTCCACGATGACGCCCATCCCCGTCTCCACCGACCCGCACCGCGCCGACACCGGCCGGGGCACCGTCCACCTCGTCATCGGAGGCGGCGGGATGGGATTCACCTCCAACTAGCTCCTCTACGACACGCCCAAGGCCAAGGTCATCGTGGAACGCGGCACCGAACGCGACCCGAAGCTCCTGAACCACTACAAGCCGGTCTACGTCGACGAGCCGGCGCCCTGGTCGGCCTTCCGCGACAAGATCAACCCGTACGGGTTCTGCGCTTTCCAGGTCGACCCGGGGAGGCCCGGGGGCAAGACCACGATGAACGTCACCTACTACGCCGTCACCGGTCCCGGCGGCGCCACGAAACCCGTCGACACCTTCGTCCTGGAACGCCCCCGCAACGACGGCCACCACTGACCCGGGCCCGGCCGGACTACCGCCTCGGTTCGGGGGCCGTGGCGGGCTCGGCTGGACGGGCGGCGCAGGCGGCCAGGCACGGCAGGCTCGCGGCCAGGCACGCCCAGCCCTCCAGCCCGGCCAGCCCGCCTGCCGGCCTTGGATCAGCGGGAACGCCACCAACGTCAGCGCGGCGCTCGGCACGGCCACGCCGCGCAGGTCGAGGCGGCGCGCCCGCGGCGCGGTGGACTCCGGCAGCCACCGCGCGGCGAGGCCCATCGTGGCCGGCCCGATCGGCACGTTGATCCAGAACACGCAGACGACCGGCTGCCCGGTGGCGGCGATCTGGACTCTTGGACGGCGAGTCAGTACGTTCCTCGTGACTCCTGGTCCTTGATGATCTTCAGTCGTCGGGTAGGCGCGCTCATCAGGAGGATCCGGCGATGGCGGATTCGTTCGACAGTGTGTTGCGGACGGCGGTCCAGGCCCGAGGGCTGGGCCTGGAACGGCTCCATGCCAGGCTCGCCGAGCGCGGGATCCAGGTCAGCGTCGCGAGCCTCAGCAACTGGCAGCGCGGCAGGTGCCGCCCGGAGCGGTCCCGGTCGCTGTCCGCCGTCCAGGCGCTCGAGGAGATCCTCGAACTCGCGCCCGGTTCCCTGACCGCGCTGCTGGGGCCGCGCCGCCCGCGCGGCCGGTGGGCCCACAACGTGCCCGGCGCGCTGTCGTACCGCGACGTCAGCCAGGTGCACGCCAGCGTCGACCGGCTGCTCGACCAGATCCGCAACCCGGTCGACGGTCAGCTGCGCTGGCTGAGCTGCGACGAGACGGTCCGCGTCGGCGCCGGGCGGGACGAGCGGTCGGTGCGCACGCGCGTGGTGTTCCAGGCCCGCACCGACGGCGTCGACAGGCACGTGGCGGTGCACTACTGCGAGAAGGAGATGCTGCCCGACATCCGCCGGGCGTCCCACTGCCGCCTCGGCCAGGTGCGCACCGACCCGGAAGCCGGGGTCACCGCCGCGGAGCTGCTGTTCGAGCACCCGCTGCGGCGCGGCGAGACGTACATGGTCGACTACGAGTTCGGCTACAGCCGCGGCGGCCCCGAGGCGACCTTCTACCAGCGGTGGTTCCGCCACCCCATGCACATGTACCTGCTGCACGTCCATTTCGAGCCGGACGCCCTGCCGGCCCGCTGCCTCCGCGTCTGGCAGCCGAACACGGTGACGCCCCCGGCGGACGTGGCGGAGCTCCGGCTGTCCGGCTGGCGCGCCGTCCACGTGGCCGAGATGGAAGTGCGGCCCGGAGTGCACGGCATCCGCTGGGAATGGGACTGAGACCCCCCGGAGAAACCCGTTCAATTTATGGCGGCGTATACGTTGAAATGCCTCCGGCGCCGCAGGGGTTGCCTCTGACCGGTCGCGGGCCGACCATTCTTTTGACGTTCCGCGGACGTCCGAAGGTCCCCACCCCCGCCCCGGAGGAGTTCGCTCTCATGCATGTACGTTTCGGCCGGAGCGCCGCCGTCTGCGCGCTGGCGCTGGCCGTCGCGGCCGTGCCCGGCACCGCCGACGCAGCCGCCCTGCGGCTCGACATCTCGATGCAGGCGCAGGAGATGTCCAACTGGTGCTGGGCCGCGTCCGGCGACACCGTGGCCGCCTTCATGGGCAAGGACTACAGCCAGAACCAGTTCTGCAACCTCGCCTTCGACCGGTCCGTGAATTCGTCCTGCCCCAACAGCCAGGCGACGCTCGCCAACGACCAGACGGCGTTCCGCAAGATCGGGATCAGCCCCGGCAATTACGTGGACGGCCACCTCTACTACTGGGCCGTCACCCGCGAGATCGACGCGCGGCGGCCCGTGATCGCCCGCATCCAATGGACGAGCGGCGGCGGGCACATGGAGGTCCTGTACGGCTACGACGACAGCTCGAACATGGTCTATTGGGGAAATCCATGGCCGTCGAGCTACCGCTACAACTGGTCGTCCTACGACTACTACGTCGACAACGACAGCTTCTTCTGGACCCACTCCCTCGACTACATCGGCGCATGAGGAGGCGTGAGATGAGAACGTTCACGGGTCTCGCGCTCGGCGGCGCCATCGTCGCCGCCGCGGCGGCGCCGGCGCACGCCGCGTCCCCCTCCCCCGCCCCCGCCCCGCCGCCGGCCGCCGACGTGGCCGCCGCCAGGCAGACCGCCGCCGCGGCGTCCCCGACCCTCGCCCGCTTCTTCGCCGGACGAGGGAAGACGGACAAGGTCAGCGCCACCGCGGTGCAGCAGGCGGCGCCCAGGCTGACCGGCGCCACCGTGCCGGTCTACGACCTGAACCCCGGCTTCGTCACCGGCGCGTCGGGCACCGTCGCGCGGCTGGCGTTCCTCGCCACCGAGGCGGTCTCCGCCGACGGGCAGCACGCCTCGGTGTGGACCGTCAAGAAGAACGGGGCCTGGCGGCTCGCCAACATCGCCTCCGGCGCGGACGAGGAGACCTACACCCGCAACGGCGGCACGGTCTTCCGCGAACCGCAGGTCAACGCGTGGTACGTGCTGCGCGACGGCCGGGTGCGCCCGCTCAACGCCGAGGCGCGGCAGATGACCGGCGCGCCGTCGGTTTCCCTGGCGTCCTACCAGCGGGCGGTCCGCAAGCGCTACGGCGACCGCATGCCCGGCTCGGCCTACGACCGGCAGGGCATGGCGGGCGGCTACGGGCCCTCCCCCAAGGCCGACTCCGGCGGAAGCCGGGTGCCCGTCATCCTCGGCGGCCTGGTCCTCGCCGCCACCGGCGGCGGCCTGGCCGTCCGCCGGATCGTCCGACGCTGACCGATCGCGCCCGACCGAGGACGGCGGCGGGTGGCCGGCCGCGCAAGACCGGCCGGCCACCCGCCCGTCACCGGTCATCGGTGCCGGTCGCGACCCGGCGGACCTCTGGAAGCCGATTGTCGGCGGTCGAAGCAGGCGCCAGCCGCTTGACGGCTTCGGGCATGGGGCCGACGGTGAACACGCGCGTGGACGAGCCGACGGTGACGGCCGCGAAGGACCCCTCGGACGGCACCCGATCCGGAAGCGGAATGGTGTGCGACCCCGCGTCGAGCCGGCCCTCGCAAACGCGCATCGATGCGCTTTCAGGCTCCGGAGGTACGAACGATGTGAGCCACCACGCCTCGACGGCGACGGTGGCGGAATCGTCGAGCACGAGTCGCACCGAGCGCTGTGCGGCGTCGTAGACGACCTCGCCACTTTCGGTGGTTTCAGCCGAGGTGGCGGCTTGCACCTGGGCGGCGATGAGACCGGCGATGCCGGCGAGGCCCTGAATGAAGGTCACGTGCGGATTGCGTTCGGAGATGTCCGCACGCAGTCGTTGTTTCATGTCGGCGGGGACCATGCCACCGAAGACGAGGACGTCGAGATCGGCGACATCGTAGTCGTCGAGAACCTGGTCGAACTGGTTCGTGGTGTCCGCGGAATAGCCCTTGTCCCGCAGGATGTCGACGGTGGCGAGAAGCACACTGGGGCTGCGTCCGATGACGAGAACGCGGTCAGCCTCGTTCTTCGGCGAGGTGTTCATTGTCGGTCTCCTTTACGGCGGATTCCGGGGCCGGTTCGCGGGCCGGCGGTGTCCCCCTGCGCGGCTGGACGCCGATGCGGCGAGCCCGGCTTCTATGTTGGCAAGGCCAACATAGCGAGTGTTGGCGCGACCCACAACTGTTACGCTTGCCGGGTGCCCACGCCCCATCACGACGCCGGCCGCACGCCGACCCGGCTCGAAGGACGCGCGAGCTGGCTCGTCAGCCGCGCGCACGCGCGTGCCTCGGGCCTGCTCGGCGCCGGTTTCGAGGCCCATGGCGACGGACTGCGCGGCTACCACTACCGGCTCCTCGCCGCACTGGAGGAGTGGGGCCCCGCGAGCCAGGCCGAGCTCGGCCGCAGGACCGGGATCGATCGCAGCGATGTGACCGCCGCCCTGACCAGGCTCGAGTCGCGCGACCTGGTCGAGCGCTCGGCCGATCCCGCCCACAAGCGCCGGAACATCGTCACGATCACAGCCGCGGGCGCCGAACGGCTCATCGAGCTCGACAAGGTCATCGACGGCATTCAGGAAGAGTTCCTCGCGCCTCTGACGGCCGCCCAGCGGCGGCAGTTCATCACGCTGCTGTCGCGACTCGTCGACCCACAGCACTGATCCGCCAAAGGCGTTGACGCAGCCGCCGCGTGCGCCGGCGGATATCGTCGAGCCGTGAGCAAGATCCTTCATGGCACGTCGGTGACGCTGCGGCCCCCGACGGAGGCCGACGTGCCGGCGTTGGCCGCTGTCCGTGCGGAACCGGAGGTGTACCGATGGTGGCGCGGCGACGCCGACCTCGCCGCCGAAGTGGCCCGGGACCTCGCCGATCCCGACACCGAGAAACTGGTCATCGAGTACGAGGGCCACGCCGTCGGCATGATTCAGTGGCATGCGGAAGAGGACCCCGATTATCGGCACGCCGGCATCGACATCTATCTCGATCCGTCCGTGCGCGGCCGGGGTCTGGGACCCGACGCCGTCCACACCGTCGCGCGACACCTCTTCGATGACCACGGCCACCACCGGCTCACCATCGACCCGGCCGCGTCCAACGCCGCCGCCATCCGCTGCTACGAGAAAGTCGGCTTCCGTCCGGTCGGCATCATGCGCCGGTACGAACGCGGCACCGACGGCACCTGGCACGACGGTCTCCTCATGGACCTCCTGGCCGACGAGCTGACCGCCCCGGTCCCGAAGCCGTAGGCCGCCGCCCGGTCTCCGGCCGGTTCGATCTCCCTCTCAGGTGTGGGTCGCGGGTTCGCCGTGCAGGACGATGCGCGGCCGGTCCCGCGCCGCTCAGGCTTCCGTGCATGAAGTTGATCTCGAAGAGCATCGGGATGCTGATGGCCGGGGTCGCCGCGGTCGCGGCGGGTGCGACGGTCGCCGTGCCGGCCGGCCACGCCGGCACGGCGCAGCGAACGGCATCGGACGAGTGCGTGCCGGTGCCGGGTGCGGTATGCGGGACGGTGCGGGCGCCGCTGGTGCGGGCCCGTCCCGGACTGGGCGACATCACCGTGGCCTACGCACTGATCAAGCACCGTGACACGTCGCGGCCCGCCGCGGGAACCGTGACGATCAACCCCGGCGGCCCCGGCGACTCGGCGATCGCCTCCGCCGCCACGTATGCGCGGATGTTCGGCGACTTGCTGAAGGACCATGACCTGCTGCTCGTCGATCCGCGCGGGGTGAACCGTTCCGATCCGCTCAGCTGCGGGACGCTCGGTTCGCTGCCCGCCACCCGTGCGACATTCGTGCGGGCGGTCGGTGAGTGCGGCCGGCGGCTGGGCGTTCGCGCGCGCGGCTACACCTCGGCCGAGATCGCCGATGACATCGACGCCGTCCGCGCCGAGCTCGGCATCGGGCGGCTGGACCTGTTCGGGGAGTCCTACGGCACCTACCTGATGACGGTCTACGCCCAGCGGCACCCCGAGCGGGTGCGCTCGCTCGTACTCTCCAGCGCCTATCCGCTCGCCGTTGACATGCGGGGCCGTCCGAACGCGCGGGCCGCACGCCGGGCTCTGCGACTGGTCTGCCGGCGCAGCGCCGGCGCCTGCGACGGCGACCAAGTGCTGCGCGACATCGCACGGCTCTCCCGGCGGCTGCACGCCCGCCCGATCCCCTACACGCTGGACGGACAGCAGCGGCGACTCGACGACACCGCGCTGGCCTCCGTCGTCTACGGCCTGGCCAAGACGGCGCCCGCCGGCATCGGGGACGTCCCCGCGATGGTCCGCGGCGCCCTGCACTCCGACAACGCGCTGCTGATCGACGCCGCCCGGCAGGCCGCCCCGCTCAGCGGGTCCTCGCTGCGTCAAGACGACCCGCAGCCCTTCAACCCCGAACTGGCCGCGACCGTCGTCTGCAACGACTACCCGACGCTGTGGGACCGCGAAGCGGCGCTGCCGGTCCGGCTCCGGCAGTTCTCGGCGGGACGCGCCGCGCTGCCCGAGCGGGACTTCCGGCCGTTCGGAAAACGGGCCTGGACCAGCATGAGCTACGACCAGGGCGACACCTGCATCCGCTGGCCCGACCGCCGCGGCCCGAGCCGGCCGACCGCCGGCCCGTTCCCCGACGTCCCGGTCCTGGTGACGTCCGGCGACCTGGACGCCAACACCCCGACCGAGACGGGCCGCCAGGCCGCACGCCAGTTCCGCCGCGCCACGGTAGTGGAGGTGCCGAACGTCGGCCACGTGGCCGAACACGAACCCAGCGGCTGCGTGGCCGCCATCCAGACACGATTCATCCGCGACCTGCGAGTCCCCGACACTTCCTGCCTGGCCCACATCCCACCCGCCCCTGTACGCCCATAGGCGATACCGGCCGGAGGAGTCCCTATGTTGGAGTGGTGGGTACAGGTTCCCCAGGTTCAGGGAGGTGAGGCTCATGAGCGGGACCTTTCCCGAAGTGTGGATCTCGGCCGCCGACGGCGACCTGATCCGGGCCGATGCCATCGTGATCCTTCGGCTGGACAAGACCGGACGGCTGACCGTGCAGCTGCGCGACGAGGCGAAGGTCAGCGTGACCCTTCTGGAGGGTTCGCCGGGCGGCGGCCACCCGCCCGCCGACTTCCATCGGCAGCTGATCCGGATGATCGCCGAGGTCGCGGACTCCGGCAGCGCGCAGCTGATCAGCGCGCGCCATGTCGACGGCGGATGGCGCTGGATCAGCGAGCCCTTGTAGCCGGAGAGGGGCGCCCGTTCCGCGCGGGCGCGGGAGCTCTGAACACGTCGACTTGGGGACGTTCAGCGGACGATCAGGAAGACCACGCCGATGACCGCGCAGACGGCGACGACCGCAACGGCCATACCGCCTGCGAGGCCCTTCATCAGCGCGAAGTACTCGTCCTTCATCGTGCTTCGAGCGTCTCGTCCCGCCCGAGTCCGGTGCCCACGGGCCTCACGGCCCATCGGGGCTCTCCTCCGGCCGCCACCATGCGATTGCGGCGGCCATGAAGGTGGTCATGGTGATCTCCGCTCACGGAACGCCCGGCGGCGGCCCGGAAGGCAGGCGATAGGTCGCACGGGCCGGTCCGACCCTCACGGGCGGGCGGTGGCGAGGATCTCCTCCGGCAGCAGATCGCCGGTCCCGGCCGCCGCCTTGGCCAGAGCCTCCTCCGCGGAGGCCCGGGGCGTCTCGGGCGGAATGACCAGAAGGAGGATCGGCTCGTCGCGGCCGCAGGTGACCGCGACCATGTGGTCCAGGTGGGGCAGCCAGCCCACCCTGATGACCCGCCCCAGGGCGGTGATGCGGAGCGGGACGTCGTCCCAGTCGTCGAAGTCGATGGTCAGGCGGGTGGGCATGCCCAGCCGGTCGGTCAGGGCGATCGCCAGTTCGGCGAGTTCGGCGGCCGCGTCGCGCGACCGGGGCCACCAGCCGCCGTCCAAGATTCCGCTCCCGGCATCTCCGAGCGTCAACTGAAGCCGGGACGTCGCCGGAGGCGGAAGCAAATCGCATCCGGCTGCAGCGGGAACGGGGGTGAGTCGAGTGGTGTGGGCCATCTAGAAGGCCCCATTCTCGGTCCGTCAAGGACCGGGTCGTCATCCTCCGAGAACGGCGCCGACATGGTGGCCCACGCACGAAATGCCCTCGGTATCACCAGACTACGTCACCACGCACTCGTCAGAATCATGAAATAGCGCGCCCGCCCTGGCCATGCCCGTCCCCAGGATCACGGGTTACTCACGGAATACCAGGTCGCGCTGGTACCACGTGCCGGGCTTGCCGCCCAGGTCCGCCGGGTCGGCCGGGCCGACCGGGACGAACCCCGCCTTGATCAGGACCCTTTGGGACGCGGCGTTCGCGCGGGCGGTGGCCGCCCGCAGTGTCCGCAGCCCGTGCCGCGCCGCCGCCAGCCGGCACAACTCCCGGACGGTCGCGGTCGCCACCCCGCGGCCCGCAACGTGCTGCGCGACCCGGTAGCCGAGGTCGGCAGTGCCGTGCTCGAAGCGGTACAGGTTGAACCGGCCCAGGATCGAGCCGTCCTCGGCGACGAGCACGTAGAAGGCGCCGGCGCCGGCCTCCTGCTCGGCCAGCAAGGCACTGTGCCGGTCGGCGAACTGGTCGAAGTACTCGTCACCGCGGTCGGAGATCGAGGCGGCGAAGTAGGCGCGGTTCGCCAGCTCGAAGGCGAGAACCGCTGGAGCATGGCCGGCATGCAGCAGCTTCAGCTCGGGCACTGCCCGACCCTACCCAAGAGGTCGTCAGGTGTCGGATCCTCGCGGGATGCCGAGAGTGGCGAGCAGATCTTCGTGGAACTGGATCCACAGAATGTGGCAAGAGTCCCGGTCGTGGCCGTCGACCCAGGCGCGTTGTCCCAGGTCCACCTTGCGCAGCGCCGAGGAGTACCGGTCGGCGTAGCCGTCGAAGCGGGCCAGGGACTCGGCGAGCCGACCGCACAGCTCGGCGAAGGACCTGCCCACGTTCGCCAGCGTCCGCAGGACCCGTTCGTCCCAGGCCCAGTCGGTGTGATCGTTGAACGCCATGGGATCGAGCCGTGTCGGACGTATCTGCCAGTCGGTGCAGGCGGCGCCGAAGCGCCGGTTCAGGGGCACGAACGCGGCGTGCACGTCGGTCACGGCGTCTCGTGCACCTGCCCGGTCGAGTTCGCCGGCCAGCCGCTTCTCGTTCTCCGCGCGGCCGGTGTCGGTCAGTGACCAGCCGGAGTTACCGGCGAAGCTCGACCTGCGAACCCAACCTCGGGCTTCGAAGTCCAGAAGCGCCTCGTCTACCGTTTCGACGTCCATTCCGTAACGTGCGGCGACGCGGGACGTCGTCGAAAAGCCGAGCACTCGGACGCCGTGCAGGGCCAAGTCCTCCGGCGCGGACGAGAACGCCACCTCAAGCACCCTCTCGACGGTTCTCGACGCGACCCGACACCCGGCCGAAGCGCTGCTGCGCGGCTTGCGCGGACGCCAGCCCCATGGCCCGGGAGATCTGCGGCCAGGACAGGCCCTGAGCACGCGCGGTGAACATCAGCGCCGCCTCCACCTGGTCCATTTCGGCCCGGGCGGCCGGCAGCAGAGCCAAGGCCGCCATCACGGCGCGCTCGTCGAGGTCGCCGGCGTTGCCACGCCACAGGGCGAAATGGATCAGATCGACCGCCGAGGGCGGCTGGCTCCCGTGGAGCCAGGGCGCCCGCGGAAGGGACGAAGCACCCGAGTCCAGCAACCGCTTGCGCGCCTCCGCCTCGCGGGCGGCCTGACCATGGTCGGCCTCTGCATCCTCCATGCGGACCACCTTGAGCCATCAACACATTGTTGTCAACAAAACGTTGGTGCTCGACAGAAGCCGGAGGGAAGGCGCCCCGCCCTGGCCGGGGGGAACTTATTCCTTGACACGAATATTCGTTGTGGAGAATACTTGCTGCCATGGACGCACTTCTCGCCGCACTGGCCGATCCGGCCCGCTGGCGGCTCGTGACCCTGCTGGCCGAGCGGCCCCGCCCGGTCGGCGTCCTCGCCCGCCTCGCGGAGGCGCGCCAGCCGCAGACCACCAAGCACCTGCAGACCCTCGAACGCGCCGGCGTCGTCACCTCCCAGCGCACCGGCCAGCGCCGCGTCTACGCGCTGCAGCCCGCCCCGCTGCGGGAACTGGCGGCGGCGCTCGGCAGGCTCGCCGACATCGCGGACCAGGCCGGCGGCGCGCGCGAGACCTACGACCGCTACGCGCTCAGCCTCGGCACCGAGCGGCTCGCCGCCGAGAATCCGGGCTGGGCCGACGGCCGCTCGTTCAGGTTCCTCCGGTCACTGACGGGCGACCCCGAACTGGTCTGGCGGCACCTCACCGAACCGTCCCTGCTCGCCCGCTGGTGGGCGCCCGACGACCTCCGCGTCTCCGAACTCGTCTTCGAGGCGCGACCGGGTGGACGGGTCGTCCTGGAGTACCGCGACACCGAGGACACCGACGGCTCCGACCTGGTCGCCGGACGCGCGGAAGGAGTCGTCGAAGAGGCGCGGCCCGGCGAGCGCCTCGCCTACCGGTCCTCTCCCCTGCTCCCCGACGGCGGTCCCGCCTTCACCTCCCACATCGACCTCCGGCTCCAGCCGACCGGCACCGGCACCGACCTGGACGTCCACTTCCGCATCTCCGACAGCACGGTCGACTCCGCGGACTTCGTCGCGGGCATCGAGATCGGCTTCGGCCAGAGCCTCGACAAGCTCGCGGCGATCCTCGCCGCGGACCCGCGCGACACCCGGCACCGCACCGGCACAAGGAGCACGAAATGACCGACTCGACCGCCCGCAAGGTCACCGCGAACCTGGCCCTCACTCTCGACGGGCGCTACATCGGCCCCGGCGGGCCCGGCGATTTCGGGGCGATCGCTCCGTATGTGGCCACCGAGGTCGCGCGGGACCACCTCACCCGCATCCGGGAGGGCGCGACGACGGCGCTGCTCGGCCGCGTCAATGCCGAGGGGTTCCTGGGGTACTGGCCGTCGGTCGCCGAGGACGAGAACGCCGACCCGCGCGATCGCGGATACGCGAAGTGGCTGGTCGACACGGAGAAGGTCGTCCTGTCGACCACACTGACCGAGTCGCCGTGGGAACGCACCCGGCTGGTGAACGCCCCCGCCGCGGACGTCGTCACCGACCTCAAGGCCACCGGCGAGGGCGACATCCTCGTCAACAGCAGCGCCAGCGTCATCAAGCCGCTCGTGGCGGCGGACCTGCTTGACCGGCTCTATCTCCTGATCTGCCCCGAGATCGCCGGAGGCGGCCCGCGGCTGTTCGACGACGGCGTGCCCTCTACGCGGTGGACGCTCACACGGCTGGAGACCGGCGAACTGGGCGAGGTCGCCATGGTCTACGACCGAGTCCGCTGAGCCGGACCGACGCGGGCACGGCGATCGCGACCGCCGTGCCGCCGAGGGAAAGGTCGGCCTGACCTGAGCCTCGCCCGCCCCGGAGCCTCAGTCGGGGCTGAAGTCCCGGCGGCTCGGACGGTTCCGGGCGAGGTGCTCCGCGATCTCGATCGCCGGTCGTGCGGCGTGCAGGCCGATCAGTTCTGCGAGCAGGCCGTCCACGGACGGCCATGGGACGTTCCCGTGGTCGTTGTAGAGGGTGATCAGGCCGTGCATCGCCGTCCAGAGCAGCAGGCCGGCCTGCCACCGCTGCTCCTCCGTCGTCCGGGTCCCGTCCGGGTCGGTGACGGCCGCCAGGGAGACGACGACGGACTCGAGCAGGTCGGCGCCGGCGCCGTGAGCCGATCCCGGGACGAGGTCGGCGGGCATACGGCTCCCGAAGAGGGTCCGGTAGTGGCCGGGCTGTTCAACTCCCCAGTGCACATATGCCGCGCACCGGGCCACGAGATCGTCCAGCGGGTCCGCGGCCGACCGGGCGGCCTCGCCCATCAGCCGGGCCAGCTCGTCGTAGCGCAGCCGCAGTACGTGCTGGATCAGTGCGCTCAGGTCCGGAAAGTGGCCGTAGATGCTGGCCGGCGCGACGCCGACCTCGCGCGCGACCTGCCGCAGCGTCAGCGTCTCCGGATGGTCGAGAGTGGCCAGGAGCTTTGCCGCGGCCTCCACCAGCTGGGCGCGGAGCACCTGCCCCTGCCCTCGCGGGTTGCGCCTGCGGGTAGCGGCCCGCTCCTCAGGCACTCGCCCCTCCCCTGCCCTGCCCTGCGCGAACGATCGGCAACGGCTGTTCACCTTACCCGGCGGCCGGGTTGACATCGCTAACCAACAGTTGTTCACTCATGTAACCAACAGTTGTTCAGTTAGGGGTGGATCCATCATGCGCATCGCGGTACTCGGCGCGTCCGGCAAGGTCGGCCGGCTGCTCGTGGACCAGGCACTCGAGCGCGGCCACCAGGTCGTGGCCTTCGTCCGCGCCCCGGACCGGTACGCGGCGCCCGCGTCCGCCGGAGCAGGGCAGATCGAGATCCGGCAGGCGGACGTCCGCCTGCCGGAGACCTTCCCGGACGTGAGCGACGCCGACGCGGTCGTCTCGGCGATCGGCATCAGCAAGGGCGACGGCCCGGGCGCCCTGCTCGCAGGGGCGGACGTCCTCGCCGAGGCTCGCGTCCGCACCGTGTGGCTGGGCGCCCTGGGATCAGGCGTGTCGACCAATGCGGGCGGGCGGATCTACCAGGCGATCATGCGCCTGGCGGTGGGCAAGGAACTCGCCGAGAAGGCACAGGCCGACCAAGTCGCGCTGAAGGCGGGCGCCACCGTCTTTCACGCCCCGGACCTGGCCGCCGGACCCATCAGCCCCACTCGCCACACCGTGCCGCTCGCGGATCTGAAGCGCCCTTTGCTACCGCCTCGGATCTCCCGCGCGTCACTGGCCGCCCTCATGCTGGACGAGGCGGAAACGGGACACCGCGCTGGGGCGATCGTCGTCCCCCTCCGGTGAGGTGCGCGGTGGTTTGACGCGCGGCTCTTGGTCCCACCCGATGAACTGGCTCTGGCCCCATCTGGTGGCTGAGTGATGATCTGTCATTGCGGGAAGGCAAGGGTTCGGATCTGCTCGAGCATGGACGGCCAGAGTTGGCGGGGCAGGTCGTGGCCCATGCCGGGGTAGGTGACCAGGCGTGCGCCGGGGACGGCCGCCGCGGTCGCCCGGCCGCCTTTGAGCCGGATGACCGGGTCGTCCTCGCCGTGCAGGACGAGGGTGGGGATGCGCAGCGTGGTCAGCGCCTTGCGCCGGTCTCCGGAGGCGGTGACGGCGGCGCGTTGACGTGCGTCGGCTTCGGGGCTGCCGGGGTGGCGCTCATAGGAGCGTCGGCCGATGTCGCCCACTTCCTTCTCGTCGAACGGGTAGCGCGGAGAACCGATGAGCCTTCTCATCGCGACCGCCTCCCGGGCCGCCTGGTCCGGGCCGGTGACCGGCATGGCGGAGAGTTTCATGATCGCTTTAAGGGTGGTGATCTTGGGCATGGTGCCGAGCCGGGCGGCGGGGGTGGACATGACCGAGGTGAGGGTGCGCACCCGGGTGGGGTGCCGGAGGGCGAGCGTCTGGGCGATCATTCCGCCCAGTGAGGTGCCGACCAGGTGCGCGGACTCCCAGCCGAGGGCGTCCAGCACCGCGAGGGCGTCCTCGGCCATGTCCTCCAGCCGGTACGGCGCCGAAGAGGGTCGGATCACGGTCGTGAGCCAGCCGGGTGCCGGCATCTCGGTCAGGTGCGTGGACAGGCCGGTGTCACGGTTGTCGAACCTGGCGACCTGGAAGCCGAGGTCGGCCAGCGCGCCGCAGAGGTCTTCGGGGAAGACCAGCATCTGCACCCCGGTACCGCTGATCAGCAGCAACGGTGCGCCCCGCGGACTGCCGAAGGTCTCGTAGGCGAGTTCGACGTCGCCGTTGCGTGCCTTGCCCATGGCTCCACCCTTCCGGTGGGTCATACTGTGCCTGAATGATGATTCGATGAATCTAGATTCAGTGAATCATGATTCACTCAAAGTCGCCCGTCCGTCAAGGGGGCCGTGTGTCCGCATCCGAACCGACGCCTGCGAGCCGGAGGCAGAAGGCCGCGCAGACCGAGATCGCCCTGAAGGAGGCCGCCCGCCGCGTGTTCGCCCGCGACGGCTACCTCAACGCCAAGATCACCGACATCACGGCCGAGGCGGGACGTTCCGCGGGCTCCTTCTACAAGCACTTCACCGGCAAGCAGGACGTGCTGCAGGCACTGCTGTCGGACTGGCTCGCCCAAGCCGGCCGGGAACTCTCCGCCCACGAGGCCGGCGACGACCTGTCGGCCGAGCCCGCCCTGCGCGCCCGGGTGGCCGCGTACTGGCACACCTACAAGGCGCACCTGCCCGAGATCCAGGCGCTCGGCCAAGCCGCACTGGTCGACCCGGAGTTCGCCGAGCGCCTCGCCCAGATCCGGCACGCCCAACTCCAGACCATGCGCGAACACCTCCAGCGGCTCAAGATCGCCGGGTTCGACCTGCCCGGCACCCCCGTCGTCCTGGCGTCAGCGTTCAACGCGCTACTGGAAGGGTTCTGCGCGGTCTGGCTCACCGGGAAAGGCGAGCCGGCCGGCCGCTCCCTTACCGACGACGAGGCGATCGGCACCCTCACCGGGCTGCTGCGACACGGCCTCACCGGCCCCGCTCACAGTGCCTGACCGATCACCGCACCACCGAAAACGGCGAACCGCCACGCGTGTAGGCGTTCAAGCGGAAACCTCGGCGCCGGAGAATCGTCCGGTCCAGCCCCGGCCGGCGGACGACTTCCTCGAAGACGACCTGGTGCCGGTAGGCGACGGAGCCGGCCCGACGTTCTGGGCGCCCGGCCACACCACCACAAGCTGGACCCAAAGAGCGCGCCGCTCTGCTACACGCCTGCACCTTCGGTCCCAGCGGTCACAGAAGGGTGGCCTTCGTAACGGCGAAGACCCCAGGAGCTCGCTGCTCCCGGGCTGTTTCGTACCGTGGGGCTAGGACTTTCGTCTGCGCCCCTTGGTAACAACTCGCCCCACCCCTGACGGAGGTGGGGCCAGTTGTCGTTCGACGGGCACCCACTGAGCGGTGCCCCACTGCTGTGCGGACCGTCCGCGTTTACCGGAACCTCCCGCACCTGAGCGAGTCGGTGGGTCTCAGGGTTCGGTTCGTTCGGGCGCGCGGAGGTCGGCTCGGCCAGTGTGCAGGTAGCGCGCGCGTCCCTCGCCGTCGTCTCCGAGGAATGCGACGGGTCCGTGGCCGGGTTCCGCGGGGAGCAGGGAGTCCCCGCGCCAGCCGAGGAGTTCCGTCCGGTACGGCTCGTCGCCGGCCTCGACTGCGAAGCCGAGGGGGACCTGGTCGAGCCACAGCCGTCCCCGTTCGTCCGCGCTCACCGTGGTCCGGCTCGTGCTCGACTGGTAGACGCCCTCGTAGCGCCTGGCGTCCGGGCGCACGGTGGAGTCCGGGACGGGCTTCGCGGGCGTCTCGACGACCCTGCCGAGGATCTCCTTCATCAGCGGCTTGCGGTCGCCGCCGTTGGTGAAGACCGCAACGCACACGTCGCGGGTCGGGTCGACCCGGAGGACGGCCGACTGCCCGATGGTGTTGCCGTCGTGGCCGAACATCGGGCCGCCCGGCAGGTCGTAGAGCTCCCAGCCCAGGCCCCAGGCCGTCCCCCAGCCGATGTCCGGGAGGGTGACCTGCGGTTCCCGCATGGCCTGCAGTCCCTCGTCGGTGAGATGCGCGCGGGCGAAGGCCAGCAGGTCGCGCGGGGTCATGGCGAGCATCGACCCGGCGGGGGCGTTCGAGCGCGGCAGCGCCCAGACCGGGACGGGCCGCCCGCCGATGTGCCCCACCGCCGCGCGATGCAGGATCGCCTCGTACGGATCGCACGCCGCGTGCGTCATGCCCAGAGGCGTGAACAGGTGGTTCCGAATGCACCGGTCGAACGGCTCGCCCCGCACCACCTCGACGATTCGCCCGAGCACGCTGAAGCCCGCGTTGTTGTAGGAGAACATCTCCCCCGGCTCGAAGAGCTGCGGCACGTCGGCCAGCAGTTCCACATACCTCTTCAGGCAGTCGTCGCCTTTGCCCGTGTCGGTGAACACGTCCCCTTCGAACCCGGCCGTGTGGCACAGCAGCTGCCGGACGGTCGCCTTCCGGAACCCGGGCAGGTAGCTGTCCACCGGCGCGTCGAGCTCCACCAGCCCCTCAGCGACGAGGCCCATCACCAGCGTCGCCGTCAGCGGCTTGGTGATCGACCCGATCTGGAAGACGGAGTCGACCGTCGCCTCCACCCCCGTCGCCGTGCTCAGCACCCCGGCCGCCGCCTCGACGACCCGCCCGCCGGCGTCGACGGCGACCGCCACCCCCGGCACCTCGTACTGCTCCGCCAGCCCCGGCAGCCGCTCCCGCAGCCACCCCTCGACCTCAGCGATCTCCATCCTCATCCGCCCACCGTAGACGGCTATTCCGGCAGCCGTCGGTCGTGCTCAAGCGGGGGCGGGACCGTCGTCCCCTCCGGCTTCGCGCCGTCCGGTGCGCGAGATTCGGAGAGGGCGCGCAGGCAGGACGCCGCGCGCGCCAGGTCCGCGGCGGCGATCGTCGCGGCCGTGATGTGGGCGTCGATGACGGCGGCGAACCATGGCGGGGTCTCCTGGACGTCCTGGAGCCGCCGCATGAGGACGCGCAGGCGGGCCGTGGCGCGGTCGACGGCCTCGACGTCGGAGAGCAGCAGCGCGGCGGCGTCGGCGACCGGGCGGCGGCGAGTGGGCAAGGCGGCCTCCTAGGCGGGAAAGACGAGGGCGCCCGCGTCGCGCCGGACGAGGCGGCGCGGGCTGCCGTGGCAGAGGATGGGCCGGGCCTCGTCGAGGCCGAGGGCGCGCAGCCCGTCGGCCAGGGCGTTGTCCGCGGCGCCGACGTGCAACCGGGTTCGCGGCGCCGGGTACAGGCGGGCCGGTCCGTGGGTGCGGACGAGCGAGCGCAGCACGGCGCCCTTCCGCACGGAGTAGAGGACGAGGTCGCCCGAGCGCCACGGGCCGCTCGGGCCGAGCGTTCCGGCGAGCGTCAGCGTGCGGGCGTCCGGGGAGCCGACGGTGAGAGCAGCGGTCCTGCCGTCCAGGTGGACGTCGACCGGGGCGGTGAAGGCATCGTCGCTCCACACGTTCCGGTGGGCGGCGCCCGCGGCGGGGGTGCTCAGCGCCGTGGCGAGCGTGCGCAGGCCCGCGCCGCGCAACTGCGGGCGGCGCAGGAGGTCCCACCAGACGCCGACGGGCCGCGGGCACCACGGATCGTGCACCAGCACGCCGAGGGTGATCTCGTGGTGCGGTCCGAGCGTGCTCGCGCGGTGGTCGTGGACGTGCAGCGCGGCCAGCGCCCATGGGCCGACCCGCACCGGGACGCAGCCGCCGGTCACGGCGGCGGCCGAGGCGGCGTCGATGGTGAACCAGGCCGTCAGCGACGACGCGTCGGACGTGCGCGCGGGCAGCTCCACCGGCCCGTCGGGGGTGGGTTCGAGACGGTCGGCGACGGTGAGAAAGGGAAAGCCGGGCGGGCGGCGCGCGTCGTCGTAGAGCTGGTAGAGCCGGCGTTCGGCCACGGGACCGCAATAGGGAGCGAGGCGCTGCTCGATCTCCGCGCGGGCCTCGGGGAGGTCGTGCTCGATGTTGGCGGCGTACTGCTCCAGGCTGTGGCAGGCGGGGAACAGGTGCGTCGGGTCGGTGTAGTCCACGACGTACCAGCCGGGCCGGCGCTCGAAGCAGTTGCCGCTGCCCTGCCCGTCGAGGCTCGGGATGAGGTCGTGCCGGTTGGTGATGCTGGCGACCCAGGTCGCGGGGTTCGCGGGTCGCTTGAAATCGATCGGCGAGCCGATCGCGATGACGTGGGTGAGCCGGTGCCGGGCGTTGAGCGCGGTGTCCTGGCTCAGGCTCATGACAGCGGCGCCGCCGGCGCTGTGGCCGATGAGGGCGAGGTCGGCGCCGGCGGGGACCCGGTGGTCGGCGATCGCCTTGGCGAGGGAGCGGCTGTAGGGGCCGCTGTCCAGGACGGTGCTGCTGAACGCGCCGAGCAGGTCGGCGGGCGAGGCGTCGTCGGGCACGCCCATCCGCATGCCGGGCGCCAGCAGGACGTACCGCTCGACGTCGTCGGGACCGCGCACGGTGAGGACCAGCGCGCGGCCGGTCGGCCCGATCGCGGTCAGATCACCGAGCAGGCCGAGCAGGGACGCGTCCCGGCAGAACCGCGCCGCCTCCGCCGCGGTCGGCTCGGTGCGCACGGCGGCGCCCAGGCCGCGGTCCAGGCGCGCGATGACGCGGTTGCTCAGCCCGGTCAGCGGGTCGGCGGTCGCGGCGCCCGCGCCGGTGGCGATGAGCCAGGCGGTGTGGTCGTTCAGCGGGTTGCGGTCGAGCAGCGCGTGCAGGGCGAGGACCTCGCTGAAGACCGGGGACAGCGCGGTGAGCGCGCCCGCCGCCCCGCGGTCGGCGATCAGGGCGCGCAGCGCACCGGCCACCCCGGCCCGGCCTTCGCCGGCCGCCTCGATCAGCCGGCGTACCAGCGGGTCCTCGGCGAGCGCGGGTTCGGCGGCCGCGACCTCGGCGATGCGCAGCCGCAGCGACGTGGTCATGACGGAGACGGGCAGGCTCGTCGCGCCGGCGAAGCCGCCGAGCTTGGCGCCGAGCACGCCGAGCGCGCCGCCCGACGGCGCCCAGCCGAGCCCGGCGGGGTTCGTGACGGCCCGGGCCAGCGCCCGCTGCGCGCGCCATCCCTCGCGCGGCGCGCGGCACGCGGCGGCGGCGATCCGCGGATCGGCGAGCGCGGCCGTGGCGTGCGCGGACGCCTCGCGGAGCGTGTGCGCGATCTCGGCGAGCTCGCGGGCGGCGGCGGGCAGCCGCGGTGCGGCGCCCGCCTCCCCCGGCCCGCCGCCCGCGGTCATCGCAGCGCTCCTCGCCAGGTCATGCTCACGAAGCGGGGCCGCGGGTCCTCGGGGGTGTTGCGGGCCAGCACGTCGCCGATCGTGCGGGTCTCGGCGATCGTCCGCAGGCCGAAGCGGGTGAAGGTCTCGGCGTTCAGCACGCGCGGGGCCAGCAGCGGGTTGGTGAGCGCCTGCGAGAACGCGTCGATCGCGATGATCTTGGTGAGGAGCGGGGGCAGGACGGCGGCGGGCGACCCGGGCTCCTCCGCGAACAGCCCGACGTACAGCTCCAGGTCGTCGGCGCTCCGGTAGCGGTCGGCCAGCGCTTCCCGCACCCGCGGGGCGCCCGAGACCCGGGCGAAGTCCCGCACCCTGGGGAAGCGGCAGTGGGCCCGGTAGTCGTTGTAGGACGCCAGTTGCAGGGCGCGTCCGTCGGCGATCGAGGACACCTCGACCTCGCGCAGGAGCGGGTCGGTGTTGAACAGGCCGATGCGTCCGGCGCGCTGTTCGGAGGCGTCCTCGAACAGCCGGCCGAGCCCGGGCGCGGGGATCAGCGCGGCCCCGAACAGCGTCCGCACCGCGGGCAGTTCGGCGTCCCCGACGACCAGGTCCGACGGGATGAGGCTGTGCCAGCGGTACACGAGGTTGAACTCGACCGAGGCCCAGTTCTGGCGGTGCCAGTGCGCACGGCGCAGCGTCCGGCCGAGGCGCGGGTCCAGCAGGAACCGGAAGTGGTACGGCGTGATGTGGTTGATGTACTCCTCGACGACGAGCCGGATGACCTCGACGATGACGATGTTGCGGGCGGTCTGGAAGAGCCGCTCGTCGTCCCAGCCGGGGTTCTCCGCGGCGAGCGCCCGGGCGACCCGGTTGTGCTCGCGCAGGAACAGCACCGTCATCATCGTGAAGCCGACCTGGACGTTGCCGCGGTCGCCGCCGGTCGCGAACAGGGTGTCGCGCCCCTCGTCGGTGAGCCGTTCCATGCGGACCACCGACAGCGCCGAGAACTCCGCCTTGACCTTGCCGTTCTCGCACAGATAGGGCGGGAACTCGCCGCCGTTGAGGAGCTGGCTCTTGAGCAGGCCGCCCTCGTGGGCGCGGACGGCGTCGGTGGCCTCGGCGTCCAGCCCGTACAGCGGGTTGAGGTCGATCTCGTGGTTGGAGGTGCTGCGGCGCGGGTCGCGGGGCTCGCGCGACTCCCCGCGCAGGAACCCGTCGGTGAACCACTGGGCGAAGTAGGCGAACAGGACCGTCGAGCGGGGGCAGGGGATCATCGCGCCGTCCCGGACGAACAGGTCCGCGGCCTGCTCCACCGTCGGGCGGCCGGTCTCCTGGTCGGGGACGGGCGGCAGGTGGCGGCCGCTGTAGGTGCGGTCGGTCAGCGAGGACCAGGACGTGTAGGGCGCCATGGTGCTCAGCGGTTCGGGGCGCGGCGGCATCTCCCGGACGGCGTGGTCGATCACGGCGGCGTTGATGCGGCGGCGCAGCCCGGTCGAGCTCTCGGCGAGCCGCCACAGCGGCCGGCCGCGGGTCAGCGCGAGGAACCGCAGCCGGTTGCGCGCGCCGTCGGAGGCGAAGCCGCGGGCGCTCTGACGGGTCCGTCGCACGGTCATGCCTCCTCGCGCGCCGGAACGTCGAACCGCAGATCGAGGGCGTCGGGGAAGACGTCCCGGTCCCGGCGCACCTCCCCGGCGGCGCGCAGGCCGGGCCGCAGCATGACGCGGCGGACGGTCTCGGCGATGACGGCCCGGCCCGGGTGCACGCCCAGGCAGGCGTGGGGACCGTGGCCGAAGTGCAGCCAGGCGTCCTCGGCCCGGTCGGTCCGGAAGGCGGCGGGGTCGTCGACCGCGTCGTCGTCGAACATGGCGGACGCAACGGCGGCCAGCACGAGGCGTCCGGCCGGGACGGCCTCCCCGCTGGGCAGTACGTGGTCGTGCGCGCAGAACCGGACGATCATCTTCAGGAAGGGGTCGAACCGCAGCGCCTCCCAGACGTAGGGGTCGAACCGCGCGGGGTCGCCGGCGGCCTCGGCGGCCTCGGCGTGCAGATCGGGCCGGGCGAGCAGCAGCGACACCACGTTCGTCATGGACCCGGCGGCGTTCTCCACGAACCCCAGCAGCAGGCCCGCGACGTTGACCGCGACGCGCTCGTCGTCGAAGCCGAGTTCGGCGGGCAGCCGGGTCCGGACGAGCCGGCCGAGCACGTCGGCGCCGCCCGGTGCCTCCCGCCGCTCGGCGACCAGCCCGCGCAGGTACGCCATCATCTCCGCGCCCGCGGCGGCCGACTCGGCGCGCACGCCGGGATCGCCGGCGAGGTTGGCGGTCACGTCGGTCATGATCGTCCGCGACCAGCGCGACAGGGTCCGCTCGTCGGGTCCCGGGAAGCCGAAGTAGCCGGCGCAGACCTTCAGCGGAACGCCCCTGAACAGGTCGCTGACCGCGTCGAGCCCGCCGCCGGCCTCGTCCAGCGCCCGCTCGGCGAGCTCTCCCGCGAGCGCGCGGACACCGGGCACGTCCTCGGGCGCGAGCATGACCTGCATCAGGCCCTTCTCGCGCCAGTTCAGCGGGGTCCCGTCGCGGGTCAGCATGATCGGGGCGCCGAGCGCGGACTCCATCGCCGGCCCGTAGGCGGCGACCGGGAACGACGCCGGGCGGTCCAGCACGTCGAGGACGTCGGCGTGCCGGGTGACCAGGGTGAACGCCGGGGCGGCGAGGACGGGCCGCGCGGCGCGCAGCTCGGCGAACAGCTCCCGCCAGCCGGTGCGCAGCCAGCCGGCCAGCCGGGCCTGCGCGGCGGGCGGATCGGTCCGGGCGAGCCTGTCGTAGGTGGCGAGGTACCCGTCGGGTCGCATGGCATCAGCTCCGAACTCGTGACCGGCCGGATCCAGAGAGTAAGGAGCGGAAACGGGTGACGCCAAGAGATTTGGCACTTCATGTAGTCAAATGGCTTCACTCGGTGATGATTGCCTGTCCGTCAGGCAACTGCCGCCGGGCCGCGGGCCCGGCGTTCAATGGGTGCCGACCTTCGGGAGGGGCGATGACGGATCGGGCGCGGGGGGAAACGGTCCAGGTCTCCGAGTCCCGCAGGCACGCCTACCTGCTCGTCCTGGTCGTCCTGCCTCCCGTCGCCCTGGCCGCGGCGGTGGCGGTCGCCTGGGGGCGCGGGATCGGACCGCTGGACGTCCTGCTCGCCCTGGTCATGTACACCGTCAACATCTTCGGGATCAGCGTCGGCTACCACCGCCTGCTGACCCACCGCTCCTTCCGGTGCACCCGCCCCGTCCGGGTGGCGTTCGCCCTGGCGGGCGCGCTGGCCCTTGAGGGGCCGCCCTCGCTGTGGGCCGCCGAACACCGCAGACACCACAAGTACTCGGACAAGCCGGGCGACCCGCACTCCCCCTGGGCGTACGGCGACAGCGGCCTCGCTCTGCTGCGCGGCCTGCTGCACGCCCAGGTCGGCTGGTTCTACGGCGCCCGCCGGCGGTCGAACCGCGCGCACTGGGTGCCCGACCTGCTCGCCGACCCCGACATCCGCCGGGTCGACGCGGCCTACCCGGCGATCGCGGCCGCGTCCTTCCTGCTGCCCGCCGCTGCCGGCGGCCTGCTCTCCTGGTCGTGGACGGGCTTCTGGACCGCCCTCTTCTGGGCCGGTCTGGTCCGCTACGCGATCGTCCACCACGTCACCTGGTCGGTGAACTCGATCGCGCACTGCTTCGGCGACCGCGCCTTCCCCACCCGCGACCGCTCCTCGAACGTCCGCTGGGTGGCGCTCCTGACGTTCGGGGAGGGCTGGCACAACTGGCACCACATCGAGCCGACCAGCGCCCGCCACGGCGTCCTCAAAGGACAGACCGATCCGAGCGCGGCGCTGATCCGCCTGCTCGAAAGGCTGGGCTGCGCCTACGACGTCCACTGGCCGTCCCCGGCCCGGATAGCGCTCCAGGCGAGCCGCCTCCAGGACCAGGATCCGGCCCGCCAGGCCGCCCACCGCCCCGTGGACGCCGGATAGAACCGGCGCCGCGAACCGGGCAAGAGCGCGGTCCGGACACCGGCGGAACCGGTCAGGTGGGCGGCCCTGGCCGGTTCTCGCGGCGTTCCGTTGCGGGACCGTCAGCCGGTGCGGGCGCGGAGGCTCCGCGCCAGGGTGGTGATCATTACCGCCGCGGGGACGAGGTGCAGACCAAGGAGGGCGGTGGTCGTGGCGGTGTTCGCCCCGGAGATGAGCGGCGGGACCAACGAGACCGCGGTCAGCGCCATGGCCGTCCACACGAATCGCGTGGCGGGGCGCGTGCTCCAGCGAAGAAATGCGACGGCGATGCCGGTGCCCACGACCGAGAAGAAGCCGGTCACCACGGCGAACCCGGGCAACGGGATCGACTCGCCGCCATCGGGGAGCTCGAAGTCGACACCGGCGGCCTGGGCGAGCGCCGCGGCGAGGGTGGTGGCCGCGGCCGCCGCGAGCGCGGCGACCAGGCCGGTGCCGGCGAGCCCGCGGAACCGGCGGTCGCGGCTCGTCGGGTCCGGGGCCGGACCTGCGACGACGCCGCTGTCGTTCATGCTGTTCATGCCATCCTCCATCATCGGGTGGCCGGTCCGGGGCTACTCCGTGCCGTCCGCCGGCAGGCGCTCCGGCAGCCCCAGCAGCGGGAACCGGTCGTCGTGGAAGGTGACGATCTCGGTGATCGCCCCGCCGGTGACGCGCAGGACGTCGATCGTCAGCGGCAGGTACGCGCCCTCCGGCTCGCGCCAGAGGTAGAAGGCGACGGCGGGCTGCCGGTTCACCGAGGTCTGGACGGCGCGCAGGCCCTTCATGCCCTCGAAGCCGTCCTCGACCCAGTCGTTCACCACCGCGTCGCGACCGACCTGCAGGCCCGGCGTGGGCGGCATCGAGCAGCGGACGTCATCGCGCAGCAGTGCGGCGAGCCCGTCGACGTCCGTGGCCACGCTGGCGTCGGTGAAGCGGCGCACCAGCTCGCGCGTCCCGGCGTCCTCCTCGCCGCCGGTCCAGTCCTGCCGCTCGGCGGGCAGGTGCTCCCGCATGCCGGCGCGGGCGCGCTGCAGCGCGCTGTTCACGGAGTTGACGGAGTCCCCGAGGAGCTCGGCGACGTCCTTCGCCGGCCAGCCGAGCACGTCCCGAAGGATCAGCACGGCCCGCGGGCGCGGCGCGAGGTGCTGGACCGCGACCAGGTACGCCAGCTCGATCGTCTCCCGCGCGACGGCGACGATCTCCGGCTCGTCCGCGTCGCCGGCGGGCAGCTCGTCGAGCAGCCGGTCCGGGTAGGGCTGCAGCCACGGCACCTCGCCGCCGGTCGCGGGCTCGGGGCGGCGCTTGGCGAGCAGGTCCAGGCACGCGTTCGTCGCGATCCGGTACAGCCAGGCCCGGAACGTCGACCGCCCCTCGAAGGTCTCCCGCCGACGCCAGGCGCGCAGCAACGTCTCCTGCACGGTGTCCTCGGCGTCCTCGAACGACCCGAGCATCCGGTAGCAGTGCACGTGCAGCTCCCGCCGGTGCCGCTCCGCCAGCCCCGAGAACTCCGGCTCGCCGACCTCGCCCAGCCCCGCCGGCCACGTGTCCGCACTCATCACTCGTCCTTCCGTCTCAGCGTGTCCCGTCGCAGGTATGACGGATGGGGGCGGCAGAACTCATCACTCGGGCCGTTCGGCCCCGCTGAGCAGAAGGCGTCCGCCAAGCTATGAAGCCACTCAGCGCAGTACGGCCGCCAGCAGGTCGGCGCCCAGCGCCGTCAGATCGGGCAGGTTGAGGGTGTAGCGGACGTAACGGCCCTGCCGCCTGGCCGTGAGCAGGCCCGCGCGGCGCAGGACGGCGAGGTGGCGGGACACCTCCGGGGGCGAGAGTTCCCAGAAGTGGGCCAGCTCGCCGGTGGTGTGCGGGCCGCGGGCCAGGGTGCGCAGCAGCCGCAGCCGCACCGGATGTGCGAGCGCCTCCAGCCGGAGGGTGACCGTTTCCAGAGAGACCGGCTCCGCCGGGCCCGGCTCGGCCACGGGGTATTGCACCACCGGATGCCACCCGGGCGCGTGGACCGCCACGAGGTGCGGGCGGCCGAAGACGCTGGGGATGAAGGTGACCCCGGCATCACGGGCGGCGGTCGCCTTGTCCTGCACCTTGTCCACGATGATGCAGTCGCCGTCCGGTGCAAGGGTGACCGCGCCGGAGACCGACGCGAGTGCCGCACCGATGCCCTGGCGCCTGAGCAGTTCGTTCTTCAGGCGCAGATCGGTGGCGAGCTGCACCGCGACGTCCGCCCAGGCGCCGTCGAAGAAGGCCTCGGCGCATTCTTCGAGGGTGCGGCGCACCCGCGCCCTCACCGCGGCCGGGTCCGCGAGCAGCCGTTCCGCGAAAGCCTCCTGCAGCGCGCCCCGGGCCTGGGCCACGTCCAGGGCTCGCTCGCGCGCCATCGCATCGGTGAGCGGCGACGCCCCGCGGAAATGGACCCGGTTGCTGCCGCACGTGGTGACGAGCGCGGCGGTCACATACGTCTCGTCGTCGATCCGGTCCACGTCGTCCAGTTCCTCGGCGAGGGTCGGACGGGGCCGTGCGGGGATCAGGAAGTCGGCCTGTGAGGAACGCCAGAGGAACTCCGCCTCCCTGAGCCGCTCGGCCGGCTCCGGGCGCAGCCCGGCCCAGACGTCCGCTGCCCAGCCGGCGAACTGCGGGTGATGCCCGGGTTCGGCCAGCACGTGCAGCATCGCGGTCAGCTCGGCCAGCGGGGAGGCGGCGAACCGGACCCGCTCGGACGGCAGGCCGCCGATGTCGATCCTCAGCGTCATCCCCTCATCATCACCGCCCGGACGACCAGGTGACGGCGCCGATTGACGATGTGCGTCAACCGACGTGCCCTGCCCCGGCGGCCGCACGCACCGTCTGGCGCCATGGCAACCATCACCGGAATTCAGCCACGTGCCCTCGTCCGCGCTTCCGGAGGCCCCCGCTATGCCGTCGCCCTGGCCGTGGACGCGCTGGGCACCGGCCTGCTGCGGCCGTTCCTGCTGCTCTACGGCGTGACGGTCTTGGGGCTGTCCGCGCCGGTGACCGGCGTCGCCATGACGGCCGGCATCGTCGCGGGTCTGGCGTGCATGCCCGCGGTGGGCCGATGGCTGGACCGCGGCGCACGCAGCACGGTCGTGGCGGCGTCGATGCTGGTGCGCGTGCTGGGCGTGGCGCTGCTGCTGGCCGCCCCGGCGGGGCACGTCTGGCTTTTCGCAACGGCGGCGCTCTTCCTCGGCATCGGCAACCAGGCATGGCCCGCCGCCCACGCCGCGCTCGTGGCCACGGTCGCCCACGGCCGGGAACGCGACACCGCCCTCGCGGCGGGCCGCGCCCTGCGCAACGCCGCCCTGGGCGTCGGAGCACTCCTCGCCACCGCATGCCTGGCGGGCGGCACCACCGCACTGCGGGCGCTGGCGGCCGTCACCGCGCTCGCCTACCTCGCCGCAGCCGCCTTGGCGTGGTCGGTCCACGTGCACGCCCGTCCGGCGGAAGCCGCCCCTGCCGTGGATCGGGCCGACAAGCCCGCACCCCGGATGCTTGCGCTGCTCGCCGCCAACGTGGTCTACGTCTTCTGCCTCAACGTCCCGGAGGTCGCGCTCCCTCTGGTCCTGGTGACGCAGCTCCACGCATCCCCGGTGTGGCCGGCGGCCGTCTTCGTGGCCAACACGGCGCTGGTCGTCACCCTGCAGGTGCCGGTCACCGTCCTGATGTCTCGCTTTTCCCGGCGGACCGTGCTGGCCCTCTCCGGCGTGGTCCTCGCCGCGTCCTACCTCGGCTTCCTCGCGGCCACCTCACTGGGACACGGCTGGGCGGCCCCCGCCGTCGCCGCGGTGTCCGTGGTCTGCACCCTCGGCGAGATCATCTACGCGGGCAGCGCCACCGCACTCGTCACCGCCCTCGCCCCGGCCCATGTCCTGGGACGCGCCCTCGCCCGCTTCCAGCTCTCCACGGGCTTCGGCCTCGCCGTCTCCCCCGCTGTCATCACCACGCTCGCACTCCACGGCCCGGCCGCCCTCTGGGGCGGCCTCGCCGCCGCGACACTCCTCTCGGCCTCCGCCGTCGCCACCGAGAAAGACCCAGGAACTACTCCAGGTCGAACTTGACCGTCTGGCCGTCGATCGAAGTCACCTTGATCGTGACGGGGCCGACTTGTGCGCGCTCGCCGTTTCCGACCCGCGCGGGCGCCGAACCGTCCGCGCTCACCGTCATGCCCCCGTCGGAGATCCGCGATACGACGACATCGATGTCGTTGACGCTGATGGTCTGGCCGGCGCCGCTCACGGTCACATGGCACTTGCCGTTGACGCAGCGTTGCGAGTTGCTCTGGCAGCCCGTGAGCAGCAGCGCACCGCCGAGCGCGAGAACGGAAAGGACTGAGGCTGCACGCTTCACGAGAACTCCCACACGAACCGATGTCAGAGATACTGATGCGCCGGCCGCCCGTTCGGTTCCCGAACGTCCGCGAATGCCGCGCCGACACAACGGACCGACACCACGGGCCCGCCGAATGGGTTACGGTCGGCCGATGCATCTCCTCCCGTTGCTGCTCCTGGTCGTGGCGCTGGCGCTCCTGCCGCTGCTCGCCCTGGTGATCTACGGGCGGCTCGCGGTCCGCAACCAGCGCAGAACCCTGGCCGCACTGCGCCGGGACGGCCTGGCGTTCCTGTGCCGTCCAACCCTCGGCATGCGGAACATGGCCGGTTTCATCCTCAGCATCGACCAGAACTCGGTCGCTCTATGGAAGGTCGGAATCCGCCGGCCGAAACGAATACAAGCCTTTCCCAGTACTGGCGCCAAAGTCGCCCCGGCCACAGTGCGGATCAATACTGCTCGCAGGTCGTCCGGCCTGTCCATTATCTCCGCCACCACAGAACGCGTGGACGTCGTCATCTATCCGGACCCGACGATGGCGTACTCACGACCCGCCGATGACGCCTTTCTCGCCCTCGTCCGCGACAAGATTCAGGAGAACCTGGCACGCGCTCCCCGAGCCTACGAATAAACCCCCGCCGCGCGGGATGGCCAAGGTCTGCGAGTGCTCTTCCGGTTCGCTCATCAAAGCGCGACGAAGGTCAGGCCGCGTTGCTTGAGGGCGGGGAGGACGGTGCGCAGCGCCGCGACGGTTTGGGAGCGGTCGCCGCCGCCGTCGTGGCACAGCAGGATGTCTCCCGGTTTGGCCTTCTCGAGGTAGGCGGTGATGTGCGGGACGCCCGGACGGGCCCAGTCGCGGGGGTCGACCGCCCAGTCGACGCAGATCATCCCGAGTGCGCCGGCGGTCTCGATGACCTGCTGCGACCAGTTGCCGCCCGGGGACCGGAAGAACCGCGGAGCGGCCGATGACGCCTGGGCGATCCGGTCGTGCGCCTCGGCGATCTCCTGATGGATGCGCGCCGCGGGCAGCTGCGGCAGGTTGATCGGGTGGGTGAGGGTGTGGTCGGCGATCTGGTGCCCGGCGGCGACGATCCGCTGCACCAGCCGGGTGTTCTCCGGCACCTGCTCGCCGATCATGTTGAAGGTCGCGTGCACGTCGAACTCGGCGAGCACGTCCAGGACCTTGGGCGTCCAGTACGGGTGCGGCCCGTCGTCGATGGTCAGCGCCACCGCGTTCGGCGGCGCGGCCGGAGCCAGGTCGTGCAGGGTGTGCACCGGGCTGGTGACGGCCTTCATCGACCGGGCGGGCGCGAACCCGGGATCGGGCGGCGGCGCGGGGGTCCGGCGTGCCGCGGCCGCGTGCGCCGACCGGTGCCGCTCCGGGCGCCACACCTCGGGGACGGCGCCCGCGGCCACCCCGGCGGCGGCAGCGGCGATCACGGCGAGGGCCTGGCGGCGATGCATTTCGTTGTCCTTGTCGTAGGGGGCGTCGGCATGTATGACGGCGCGCGGATCATCCGAGTTGGCACTTGTCGCTCCTCGATTCCCCTGCCCGGTCGGGGCGGTCCTACGAATGGCGCCGAGGCTGGATTGTCGTACCCGGAGGGGTGAGCGCTGTCAGCTCTGTGACCAGTCTGCTGATGATCGGTGCCTCGACGGCGTGTCGGTCGGCGGCGCGCAGCAGTGCACCGCCGATGGCGTCCAGTTCCAGGGGGCGGCCGGCTTCGACATCGCGCTGCATTGAGGATCTGCTCTCCGGCGGGAAGTCGTCGTACACCCGCATCACCGCATCGGCGTTGATCCCGGCGGCGTAGATGCGGCTGATCGCTGTGGTCTCTTCGACGAGTTCGAGCAGTTCCTGCCTCCGCGCGGAGCGGAGCTCTCCTATGGACAGCCCGTGTCGCGTTGTCAGCAGTGCCATCGGGGCAAGGAAGCTCATCTTGCGCCACAGTGAGGCGGTCTGGTCGGACTGCACGTTGGTGTGGACGCCGGCCGCGTTGAGCATCGCGGCCGTGGCTTCGAGGCGCTGCGAAGACACGGCATCGCCGGCCAGGTCGATGTCGGTGAACGGGCTGCCGTGCTCGATGACGCCGGGAGCGGTCCGGGTGGACTCGACGCGGATGACGGCGGGCGCCACCAGTTCCGGGCGGTACCGCCGGCACAGCAGGTCCGGATGCTCGACACCGTTGAGAAGCGGAACGATCACGCCGTTGTCGACGGCGGCCGGCGGGACGCGCCGCAGTGCGGCCTCCAGTGCGGTCTGCTTGCAGGTGATCAGGCACAGGTCGACCGGTTCGGTGAGCTCGGTGACGGCCTCGACCTGCGCGGTGAAGTCACCGAACTGGGCGCTGTGCACACTGATCCCGGTGCGGGCCAGCGTGGCCGCGGTCGTCTCGCCGGCCACGCAGATCACCCTGTGTCCGGCGCGGGAGAGCAGTGCGGCGAGCAGGCCGCCCACGCCACCGGGGCCGAGCACGGCCACGGTCCAGGGTGCAGAGTCGTTCATCGTGCTCCTTCGTCTTAATAGGCACAAATCTGAGCGTTCAGTCGACGTCCTGGAACGCCGCGAGCCGTCAACCGGCCGCGGGCTCCCCGACCTAGGGCGCGCTGCGCTGGTAGGTGGGCCGAACGCCCCCGCGGGCGATGGTGTGCGCGGTCAGGACGAGACCGGCGCGTCCGGCACTGGTGTCGGGGGCCAGGCCGAGGTCGTCGGTGTCCACGGCGTGAACCGCGAAAACATAACGGTGTGCGGGGTCCGCGGTCGGCGGGGCGGCGCCTCCGTAAGCGTGAGCGCCGAAGTCGTTGCGCAGATGCAGCGCGCCTGCCGGGAGGTGCCCACCGTCACCGCGACCGGCGTTGCCGGGCAGCCGGGCGCACGTGGCGGGCAGCCCGAGAAGGATCCAGTGCCAGAAGCCGCTGCCGCTGGGGGCGTCCGGGTCGAAGCAGGTCACCGCATAGCCGCAGGTGCCTGCCGGTGCGCCGGTCCAGGTCAGTTCCGGGCTCTTGTTCCCGCCGCCGAGGCTGTCGTGGACGTGCCGTTCGGCGAGCGGACGGCCGTCGGCGATGTCGGGACTGTCGACCGTCAGAGGGGCGACCGGCGGAAGCAGGTCGTAAGGGGCGGGGGCCTGGGGCCGGCCGGAGTCGTACGTGCTGATCTCTACGAGGTTCTCGTCCGGGTCCCGGAGATAGATGCTGGTGATGGGACCGGTGGCGCCCGTCCGTGCGACCGGCCCCAGTTCGATGGGCACGGCCAAGGTGCGCAGGTGTTCCTGGACGTCGGCGAGGGAGGCGGCGCTGACCAGGCACAGGTCGGCCGAGCCGGGTGCCGGATGCGCGGCTCGGGGCTTCAGCTCGCGCCCCGCCTGGTGGAGGTTGAGCTTTTGTCCGCCGAACGTGAGAGCTTGCCTGCCCGCGCCGAAGGTCACCGGCCGCATCCCCAGCACGGTGCTGTACCACGCGACGGTGGCCGGGATGTCGCGGACCGTCAGGACGAGGTGGTCGGCGCGGACGATGCTGATCACGTCACGAGTTATACTCGTGATGTGGATGCCGATGCAACCCGCACCGGGGACGTGCCCGCCGAGGAACTGCGGTTCAACTTCCGTTCCGGCCGCCTGAGCCTGGCCCTCGTCGCCACCGTCGGCGAACGGTGGCGCGGCAACTACGAGCGCCTGCGGAGCCCCGCCGACCTGACGCGGTGGTATCGCGAGTGCGGACTCCTCGACGAACCGGTCGCGGTCACGCCGGCCGGCCTGCACGCGGCCCGCACGCTGCGGGAGGCGATCTACCGCGTCGCCCGCGCGGTGATGGCCGGACGGCCTGCCGCCGCCGAGGACGAGGCCGCCATCACCGCCGCGGCCGCCGTCCCGGCTCTGGTCCCCGTCCTCCATGAGGGAACCGGCCGGCTCACGCTGCCAGGCGGTGGCGGTGAGCAGGCCGCGCTGAGCACCGTCGCCCGCGACGCCATCGACCTGTTCACCGGCACCGCCGCCGACCGCATCCGCGAGTGCGCGAGTCCGGAGTGCGCCCTGCTGTTCGTCGACACCAGCCGTCCCGGCCGCCGCCGCTGGTGTTCCAGCACCGCCTGCGGAAGCAAGGACCGATCGGCCGCATACCGCAGGCGGCAACGAACCGGGCACGATCGCTGACCTCTGGTCTCACCGCGGGTCCTCATCGCCGTGGCGTGCCGGTCACCGTTCTCCGTGGTCGTACGCGACCGGTCGTGCCGCTGCGCGAACCGCGCAGCGGCACGACCGGGCCCCCATGCCGGCCGGTCAAGCCCTGCCGTTGTCAGGCCACCCCGGGCTCGGCGTATCGGCCTCGCTCTCCACTGTCAGGAGTCGCTCCACCACCAGCGCTTGCCGGGGCCCTTCTTGTTGCCGTTGGTGGCGCACTTGACGTGGCCGTCCACCTTCATGCAGGCGCGTATCCAGCGCTTCTTGTAGTCGTGGAGGAACCAGCCGGTGCGGTCGCCGCTGGTCGAGCCGCACGCCTGCCAGCTCTTGCCGCCGTTCCCGGTGATGTCGACCCAGACCTTGTCGCCCTTCTTGTAGCCCTTGAGGATCCGCGCGGACGAACGGTCGTAGATCCGCCCGGTCCGCAGGATGAGCTGGCGCCCTCGGTACTTGGTGACCCCGTAGTTGTACTTCGCGGTGCCCTTCCCCTTGTGGGAGATCTTCTCGCCCCATCCGGCGCTGGAGTACTTGCGGATCGTGCACTTCGCCGCGGCCGACACCTGAGCGCCGGCCGGGGCCGCCTGCGCGACCCGCAAGGTCCGTGCGGCGGGCGTTGCCGCGTTCGCCGGCGTGGTCGCGAGGCCGGCGGTGAGCGGTGCCAGCGCGGCGACGGCGAGCGCCGACAGCGCGGTGGTCCTGGTTCTGGTCCTCATGTTCTCCCCGTTGGATCGCCTTCCCGGACACGTGTTCGTGCCGGGTCCGCCGCGGCTCCGCGACGGCCACGAACAAGCTCGCAGGACGGGACGGACCGCCACAACGGATCACCGTCCCGTTGGGACGCCTGGGACGGTGAACACGTCCTGACGTGTGTGTTTGTCGGCGGTTTGGGAGACGTGGCACCATCTGCCGGACAGGGGGACGAGCGACGGAAGGCTTCCGTTGGAGACGACGGCCGAGTTCGCGCGGTTGCTGAAGGAGCTGAAGGAACGCAGCGGCCGGAGTTACGAGGAGCTCAGCCGCACGGCGCTGACGAGCCGGTCGACACTGCACCGCTACTGCGCCGGGAAGACCGTGCCCTCCGACGCCGAGACCCTCTCGCGGATCGCCAGGGCCTGCGGCGCGGACCGGCGCGAGACGCACCGCCTGATCGAGGCGTGGATGGCCGTCCACCGGGACGAGCCCGTCCCCCAGGCGCCGCCCCCTCCTCCTGCGCCGGACATCCGCGCGGAAGAACCACGATCCGCGCCGTCGCCGACCACGCCCGTGCCACGCGCCGCGAACGTAATGAGCGCCGCGCGCGGGACGCGGCTCGTCAAGTTCGCGGCCGTCGCTCTGGCCGTGGCGATCACGGCGGTGTCTTCGCTGCCCGGCCCGCTCCGTGCTTCGAGCGCGCCCCAGCAGGTCCACGGCCCGAGCTGGTCGGTCCACCCGAGGCCGGTCGATCCGTCGATGTTCGGGGTGACGATCAACTCCGATACCGGCGAGATGCCGTCCTTCCGGGTCGGGTCCGTCCGGTTCTGGGACAGCGGCACCCGCTGGTCCAACCTCGAACCCGAGCGCGGCCGGTACGACTGGGCGACCCTGGACCGGCTCGTGGCGGGCGCGGAACGCGGCGCTCTGGAACCGATGTTCGTGCTCGGCGGCACGCCCGGATGGGCGGCGCCGAACGCACCGCGGATGCCCTACCCCGACGGTGCCCGGGCCGCGGCCCCGGACGATCTCGGCGACTGGGAGGGCTTCGTGCGGGCCCTCGTCCGGCGCTACAAGGGCCGGCTCGCCGCCTACGAGGTGTGGGTGAACGGCAGCGACCGGCGCTTCTTCAACGACACCACCGAGCGGCTCGCCGAGATGACGAAGCGGGCCTCGCGCGTGATCCGGGAGATCGATCCCAAGGCGCGCGTGGTGTGCCCGAGCATGGGGGCGCTGTGGCGGCCCGAAACGGCGAAGGCTCTGAGACGCTTCGCCGACCTGGGCGGATACGACTTCTGTGACGCCGCGAGCGTCAAGCTCCATCAGCGGCGCCCCGCCGATCCGCCCGAGACCATGCTGGAACCTCTGCTGGGCTTGGACGCGGCGATGCACAAGGCCGGTGTCCATCCGGACCTGTGGAGCACGGGGACCACCCATGAGCTGCCGCTGTACGGCCCGCTCGACCAGGACCGGGCGGCGAACTACGCCGCCCGCTTCTATCTGACCGGCATGTACGCCACAACGCTCGGTATCAAGCGCATGTACTTCTACAACTGGGGCAGCACCCGGCTTCCCATCGTCCTGCAAGGAGTGGGCGGGACTCCCACCGGTGCCGCTCTTGCGGTCGAGCACCTACAGCGCTGGCTCACCCGCGCCAAGATCCATGCATGCGGCCATGGCCTCGCCATGGGCCTGCCCGCGAACGTGTGGCAGTGCGAGTTCGTCCTGCCCGGCGGTCCAGCCGTCATCCGGTGGACGCACACCGGGACCGCCGACACCGTCCCGCCACCGGGCGCCCGGGCCGTGCAGCGCCTGGACGGCGGCGGAAGCTCCGTGCATCCCGAGGACTCCGTCCGGATCACCGAACGGCCCGTCCTGATCACCATCGCCCCGCCCAGCGGCCCCTGAAGTCTGTGCGGGACCCGTGGGCTCCGCGCGCCCGGAGGCCCTAAACTGACGGTATGCCAGAAACCGTGCTGACCGCAGACGGCAGGGTCGCGGGCCGGCGGGCCAGGGCGACCCGGCAGCGGCTCCTGAGCCGCCTCACGGAGATGCTCGCCACCTCGCCGTACCGCGACATCACGGTGATCGACGTGGCCCGGCGAGCCGGGACGTCCCCCGCCACCTTCTACCAGTACTTCTCCGACATCGAGGCCGCCGTCCTCACCATCGCGGCCGAGATGGCCGAGGCGGGAAGGCGGCTGCGCCCGCTCGTCGAGGACCAGCCGTGGACCGGGAAGTCCGGCTACGAGACGGCGCAGCTGCTCGTCGACGGCTTCCTGGAGTTCTGGCGCGACAACGAGGCGGTCCTGCGGGTGGTGGACCTCGCCACGATCGAGGGCGACGAGCGCTTCCACACGCTGCGCGTCCGCATGCTCAACAACGTGGTCACGGCGCTCGCCGCGGTGATCGGCGAGATGCAGGAGCGCGGCCGGGTGGCCGAGAGCGTCCACCCCGAGGCGATGGCTGGCGCGCTCGTCGGGATGATGGCGCACAACGCCGCCCACCAGCGCGGTTACGAGTCCTGGGAGATCGGGGTCGGGAACCTGCGGGAGAGCATGGCCCAGCTGGTCTTCTGGGCCGTGTCGGGCAAGCGCCCGCCCAAGTAGCCCGCGCCCCCGCGGCCGTGGCCGCGGACGCGGACGCGCACGTCGACCGACGGATCCGGGAGCGGGTCTTCCGTCGTCTATTTTCTGATGCCCCATCAGATTTCGGCCTGTCCGAGGTTAAGCTGACGGCATGTCAGATAACAGCACCTTTCGGGCCGAGGACATCGAGCGGGACGTGAGCGGCCGGGTCCTGGCGCTCCGCGACGAGGACCTCGGCGTGTTCTTCAGGCCGCGCACGCTCGCGGTCGTCGGCGCCTCGGACACGCCGGGCCGGCCGAACACCGCCGTCTACCGGAGGCTGCGCGCCTGGGCCGGGCGCGTCGGCGCGCGCGTCCACCCGGTCAACCCCGGGCGCGACCTGGTCGACGGCGAGCCGTGCCACCGGTCGGTGGCCGACGTGCCCGAGCCCATCGACGTCGCCGCCGTCCTGGTCGGCGATCCGGCCGGGGTGCTCGACGAGCTCGCCGCCGCCGGGGCCCGGTTCGCCGTGGTCTTCGCGTCCGGCTTCGCCGAGCTCGGCGACGACGGCAGGGCGGCGCAGGAACGGATGGGCCGGCTCGCGCTGGACGGCCCCCGGGTGCTGGGCCCGAACACCAACCTCAACGCGTTCGAGGAGTTCCGCGAGGACCTGGACGGCCCCGCGATCGCGCTCATCTCGCAGAGCGGGCACCAGGGCCGCCCCATCTTCCAAGCGCAGGAGCTGGGCGTCCGGGTGTCGCACTGGGCGCCGACCGGCAACGAGGCGGACCTGGAGTTCGCCGACTTCCTGCGGCACTTCGCCGACCTGCCGGAGGTCGGCGCGGTCGCCGGATACGTCGAGGGCTTCAAGGACGGCCGCACGCTGATGCTGGCCGCCGACCACGCGGCCCGGCGCGGGGTGCCGGTCGTCGTGGTGAAGGTCGGGCGGACCCGGGACGGCGCGTCGATGGCCGCCTCGCACACCGGCAAGCTCACCGGGTCGGACGCGGTCGCCTCGGCCGTGCTCGGGCAGTTCGGCGTCACCCGGGTCGACGGGCTGGACGAGCTGCTGGACACCTCGGCGCTGCTGGCCCGCGCGAAGCCGCCGGTGGGCGGCGGGGTCTGCGTGTACGCCATCTCGGGCGGCACCGGCGCGCACATGGCGGACCTGTGCTCGGCGGCGGGCCTGGAGCTGCCCGAGCTGTCGGCCGGGACGCAGAAGGCGCTGCACGAGTGGATCCCCGGCTACCTGCGGGTCTCCAACCCGGTCGACAACGGCGGCCATCCGGTCGGCGACTGGCGCGGGCGCCGCATCCTGGAGACGCTCGTGGCCGATCCGGCGGTCGGCGTGCTGATCTGCCCGATCACCGGCGCGTTCCCGCCGATGAGCGACGTCCTGGCCCGGGACCTCGCCGAGATCGCCGAGCGCACCGACAAGCCGGTCTGCGTGGTGTGGGGCTCGCCTGCCGGGACCGAGGCGGCCTACCGGGACGTCCTGCTCGGTTCGCGGCGGCTGGCGGTGTTCCGCACCTTCGCCAACTGCGTCGGGGCGGTGCGCGCCTATTTCGACTTCCACGAGTTCCAGGGCCGGTACCGGTCCGCGTTCCCGGACGCGCCGCGGACCCCGTCGCCGGCGGCGGCCGAGGGGCGGCGGCTGCTCGCGGCCGGCCCCGCCTCGGAGCACACCGCCAAGGAGCTGCTGCGCGCGTACGGGATCCGGACGCCCCGCGAGGAGCTGGCCGGCAGCGCCGCGGCGGCGGCGCGGGCCGCGGCGGCGATCGGGTTCCCGGTCGTGCTGAAGGGGTGCGGCCCGGACGTGGCGCACAAGTCCGACCTCGGGCTGGTGCATCTGGACCTGCGCTCGGCGGCGCAGGTGCGCGAGGCGTACCGGCGGATCACCGCGCATGCCGGGGTCGACGCGGTCCTGGTCTGCGAGCAGGTGCGGGGCGGCGTCGAGGCGGTCGTGGGCCTGGCGCACGACGAGCTGTTCGGCCCGACGGTGATGGCCGGGCTGGGCGGCGTCTTCGTCGAGGTGTTCCAGGACGTGGCGTTCCGGGTGCCGCCGTTCGACGCGGCCGAGGCCCACCGGATGCTGGCCGAACTGCGCGGGTTCCCGCTGCTGGACGGGGCCCGCGGCCGGCCGCGGGCGGACGTCGGCGCGCTGGTCGACGTGATCATGAAGGTGCAGCGGATGGGGCTGGAGTTGGACGGGGTGCTCGCCGAGCTGGACATCAACCCGCTCGCGGTACTGCCGGACGGCGCCGTCGCGCTGGACGCGCTGGCCGTCGTCCACCCTTAGCTGACACCCCGTCAGTTTCCACCGCCGGCGACCTTCCGCAATCGGCGGTACGCCACTACCTTGTTTCTGACGACCCATCAGATTAGTGGGGATGGACACCATGAGCCTGTCCTTCGGCGAGCTACCGAAGATCATCAGCGTCGACGACCACGTCGTCGAGCCACCGCACGTCTGGCGGACCTGGCTGCCGGCCCGGCTGCGCGACCGCGGCCCGCGGATCGAACGCCGCGGCATCGGCTCGGTCGAACACATCGGCGGCGGCACCTACCGGCAGACCTTCGACGACGACGGCCCGCAGGCCGACTGCTGGGTCTACGAGGACCTCGTCTACATCCACAAGCGCCATGTCGCCGCCGTCGGGTTCGACCGCGACGACATGACGATGTCCCCCATCACCTACGACGAGATGCGGCCGGGCTGCTGGGACCCCAAGGCGCGGGTCGCCGACATGGAGCTCAACCATGTCGAGGCGTCCCTGTGCTTCCCCACCTTCCCCCGGTTCTGCGGGCAGACCTTCACCGAGGCCAAGGACCGCGAGCTCGGCCTGGCCTGCGTGCGGGCCTACAACGACTGGATGGTCGAGGAGTGGTGCGGTGACTCGGGCGGGCGGCTGATCCCGCTCTGCCTGATCCCGCTCTGGGACGCCGAGCTGGCCGCCCAGGAGGTGCGCCGCAACGCCGCGCGGGGCGTCCGCGCGGTCTGCTTCAGCGAGATCCCGCCGCACCTCGGGCTGCCGAGCGTCCACTCCGGCGCGTGGGACCCGTTCTTCGCCGCCTGCCAGGAGACCGGCACGGTCGTGAACATGCACATCGGCTCGTCGTCCAGGATGCCGGCGACCTCCGCCGACGCGCCGCCCGCGGTCTCCGCCGCGCTGTCGTTCAACAACGCGATGGCCTCGCTGTGCGACTTCCTGTTCTCCGGAGTCCTGGTCCGCTTCCCGCAGCTGGAGGTCGCCTACTCCGAGGGGCAGATCGGCTGGCTGCCGTACGTCCTGGAGCGGGTCGACGACGTGTGGGAGGAGCACCGGGCCTGGGGCGGCGTGCGCGACACCATCCCCGAGCCGCCGTCGACCTACTTCCGCCGCCAGGTGTACGGCTGCTTCTTCCGCGACGTGCACGGGCTGGAGTCGCTGCACCGGATCGGCGTGGACCGGGTGACCTTCGAGACCGACTACCCGCACACCGACTCGACCTGGCCGCACACCAGGAAGGTCGCGGAGGAGATGTTCCAGGGCCTGGACGCCGAGACCGTCTACAAGATCACCCGCGGCAACGCGATCAGGATGCTGAAGCTCGACCTGGTCTGAGCACTCCCCCGCCGCCGCGCCCGCCCGCGGCGGCGGGGACCCGCCCGCAACCACCGGAACGCCGTACGGCCCCGGAACCGTCCTCCCGGTTCCGGGGCCGTACTGTGCCGTGCCAATGCGGCGCGGGGTTCGTGCGGGTCAGGGCTTGTGGCCCACGGCCTCCTCGTAGAAGGTGCGGTCGACGGCCTCCGACTCGGGTACCGTCTTGCCCAGGGCGCCGCCCTCGACGTACGCCTTCTGCAGCCGGTCGGTGGTGCCCTTGCGGATCTCCCAGTCCCAGATCGGGGCCGGGACGGCGGTGAGCGCCTCCGGCTTGAGGCCGAGGCTCGACGCCAGCTCCCCGACGAACGCGGCGTTCTTCTTGTAGTCCCCGGTGAAGTAGGTGTTCACGATCCGGACCAGGGCCCGGACGAACGCCACGCCCGCGTCCGGGTTCTTGCGCAGCATCCCCGGCCCGTAGATCAGGCCGCCGAGCGGCTCCCCGAGCGGCTGGCCGCCGAGGAACCGCAGCCCCGGCTTGCCGTCCACCTGCTTCCAGACCGGGTCGACCATCCACGCCGCGTCCACGCCGCCGTTCTCCAGCGCGGTGACCGTGTCGGACGGCCCGGTGAGGCTGGTGAAGCGGACCTTCTTGAGGCTGGTGCCGTGCTTGCCGAGCACCTGGCTCATCGGGTAGGTGATCACGCTGCCCTTGCCGATGAGCGTGCCGACCTGCGCGTCGTCGAGCTTCACCGCGCCGGGCGCGGCGCCCTTCGGGACGCGGGCCCAGAGCCCGGACTTGGACTGCGGGCTGGAGGAGTAGTTGCCGAGCACCCAGCGCAGCTCGAACCGCTGCTGCAGGCCGTTGAAGAACGCCGCCTCGGGCGCGGACCACATCGCGTCGAGGTCGCCCTTGGCCAGCAGCGGGATCGAGTCGGCGACCCCGAGCTGCTTGAACTCCACGTCCAGGTTCTCCTTGGCGAACTCGCCCTTGGCGATGCCGAGCCGCAGCGGCGCCACGAACTCGGCCGACCCGGTGCTGGACGAGATCGTGATCTTGGTCTTCTTCGCCAGCGGCTTGGGCGCGGGCGCGCCGGCCTTGCAGCGGGCCGGGGCGCGGTCGGGCTCGAGGTCGGCTGGATCGCTCCACGCCGTCGCGCCGCAACCGGCCACCGGGCTGATCGGGCGCGCCTTGCGCGGGGTGTCCGCGCTGACGGCGCCCTCCCCGCCGCACGCGGCGGCGGTGAGCGCCACGGCGGCGACGATCGGAACGAAAACGGGCAGTCTCATGTTGTCCTCCGGCACCGAAACGCCTGGTCAGGTACGGACGCGGTCACGGTCACCGGGCGCCCAGGGGGTCAGCCGCCGGCCGATGAAGCGGATGATCTCGGAGAAGAGCACGCCGAGCACCGCGACGCAGACGATGCCGACGTACATCACGTCGTTCTGGAACAGCGCCCGCGAATTGAAGATCAGATAGCCCAGCCCGTCGGTCGCGGCGACGAACTCCGAGGCCACGATGACCAGGACGGACACCCCGGCCGCGATCCGCGCGCCGACCATGATCTGGGGCAGCGCGCCGGGCAGCAGCACGTGCCGGAACATCTGCCACCGGCCCGCCCCGAACACCTCGCCCGCCTCGCGGTACCCCTCGGGGACGGCCAGGAACGCCGACATCGTGGAGATCCACACGAAGAAGAAGACGGTGGTGGCGACCAGCGCGAGCTGGGGCCCCTCGCCCAGGCCGAACATGTTGAGGAAGATCGGCAGCAGCGCCAGCTTCGGCACCACGTACAGCGCGTCGAGCAGCGGCTCCAGCGCGGCGCGCACCGTCCGCGAGGTGCCCATCACCAGGCCGAGCAGCACGCCGATGCCGGTGCCGAGCAGGAAGCCGAGGACGACCCGGCGGCTCGTCACCCAGACGTCCGGCCAGAGCTTGCCGTCCAGGGCCAGGTCCCACCCGTTGGCGACGATGGTGGACGGTGAGGGGTACAGCCGCGCGTCGATCCAGCCCTGGCCCGAGGCGAGCTGCCACAGCCCGACCAGGACGACCGGGACGGCGATCGCCAGCCCGAGTTCCAGCGTGCGCCGGCGGGTCGCGGCGGCGGCCGGCGACCGCTCCGCGGCCCCCGGCTCGCGGACGATGATCCGTTCCTCGGCCGACGCCGCCCGCAGGGTCTGCTGCCCGGTCATTCGCCGCCACCTCCGGCCGGTTCGATCTCGCCCCGCAGCAGGTCCCACAGCTCGGCCTTCAGCTCGGCGCACTCGGGCGAGTGCCGGACGTCCCCGCTGCGCGGGCGGCCGAACGGGGGGACGCGCTCGGCCAGGATGCGGCCGGGTCGGGCGCTCATCACCAGCACCCGGTCGCCGAGGACGATGGCCTCCTCCAGGCTGTGCGTGATGAACAGGACGGTGCGCCGGTCCGCCTCGCAGATCGCCAGCAGCTCCTCCTGCAGGATGGTGCGCAGCTGCGCGTCGAGCGCGGCGAACGGCTCGTCCATCAGCAGGATCTCCGGCTCGACGGCGAGGGCCCGGGCGATCGACACCCGCTGCCGCATGCCGCCCGACAGCGAGGCGGGGTAGGCGTCGGCGAAGTCGGTCAGGCCCATCCGGGAGAGCCAGTCGCGGGCCCGCTTCGTCGCCTCCCGGCGCGGGACGCCCTGGACGTCCAGCCCGAAGCGGACGTTGGCGAGCACGGTCTTCCAGGGGTAGATGCCGTAGTCCTGGAAGATCATCGCGGCCGGGTTCTGGGCGGTGGCACGGATCTCCAGGCGTCCGGCGCTCGGCCGCAGCAGCCCGGCGATCAGCCGCAGGAAGGTCGACTTCCCGCATCCGGACGGCCCCACCACGCAGCAGAACTCGCCCGCCGCGATGTCGAGGTCGACCGGCCCCAGAGCGTGCACGTCCGCGCGGCCACGGCGGAACCGGCGCTCGACGCCGGTCGCGTGGATGGCGGCGGGCGGTGGTTCCGAATCGTGCCGTGGGATCGTAGAACTCGTTCTGTTTCGGGCGAGTTCCATGGTCTCACCTCCAAGGACGCAGTGGAAGCGACAATATGATGGGGCGTCAGATTTGTGCAATAGGCAACGCGCCCGGCTCCTGCACCTCGCCCAGCGCGCCGGACTCGCGCAGCCGGGCGATCGCCGCCGGGTCGTAGCCGAGCACCTCGCGCAGGATCTCCCCGGTGTGCTCGCCCAGCGTCGGCGCGCGGGCCGGCACCCGGCGCTCCTCGCCGACGAACCTGATCGGGCTCGGCAGCTGGTCGGTGCCGAGCCGCTCGGCCGGCAGCCAGGGCAGGCGCTCCTGGAACTGCGGGTCGCCGGCCAGTGTCCGGGGCGTGTTCACCGGTCCGATCGGCACGTCGTGCTCGGCGCCGAACGCGATCCACTCGGCGCTGCCGCGGCCGGCGAAGATCTCCGTCAGCTCGTCGCGCAGCACGGTGTCGCCGACGGCGTGGTCGGCGTAGCGCGAGCCCGGATGCCGGTCGAACAGGTCGAGGCGGCCGACGGCGGCGCAGAAGTTGCGCCACAGCTCCCGCTCGGAGGCCATGAGCAGGATGTGGCCGTCCGCGGTCGCGTAGAACTGGTACCGCACCCCGTCGCGCATGCCGGCCGTCCCCGGCTCGCGGCGCCGGAACCCGTCGGCGCTGTTGCCGGTGACCTCGCTCTCGGGCCGCTCGTAGGCCCGCCACGTCTCGCTGCGCAGCCAGTCCATCGACGCCGCCGCGTCCGACTGGGCGACCTCCAGGCGGCCCCCGACGCCGGTCGCCCGTGCCCGGACGACCGCGGCGAGGATGCCGAGGGCGGCGAACAGCGGGCCGGCGTTGATGCCCGTCGAGGAGTGCTCGGGGATCGACCAGTGGCCGTCCCCGGTCGGTTCCGGGCGGACGAGCCCGGCCCAGGTGTCGAACGCGACCCCGTGGCTCGGCAGGCCGCGGTACGGGCCCGTCTCGCCGTATCCGGAGATGCCGCAGAACACCAGGCGCGGATTGGCCTCGGCGAGCACCCCGGGCCCGACGCCGCGGCGCTCCAGCCCGCCCGGCCGCATCGCCTCCACGACGACGTCCGCGCCCCTCGCCAGGTCGAGGAAGACCTCCCGGCCCTCGGCGGTGCGCAGGTCGAGCACGATGCTGCGCTTGCCCCGGCTGATGTGCAGGTGCATCAGCGACACCCCCGAGACGAGCGGCCAGGTCGTCTCACGCAGGTAGTCGCCGCGCGGCGGCTCGACCTTGATCACATCGGCGCCGAGGTCGGCCAGGTGGGTGGTGGCGGCGCCGGGGCCGAGCATCGACGCCTCGACGATCCGGATCCCGGCGAGCGGTGCGCCGGGCCGGGTGTGGGTTTCCATCGGGACCATGCCTCCGCGAGCGGGCCGGACGGGCGGCCGAGGGCCGCCCGTTTCTGACTGGCCGTCAGATTAGCGCCAAGGCGCCCGAACTGAAAGCCCGTCAGATGACCGTTCCGCTCATTCCGGCGGACGCGTCGATACCGCCGATCGCGTCGGCATCGCCGCCCGATCGGGTGGCCGGAAGTCATGGTCATCTACTACATTCCGTAGTACTATGGGCCGTAGTAGATGCGTTCGATCGCACGTCACGTGAGGTAGTCCAGATGACGAACTACGCCCGCTTGTACCGGCTGGGACTCACTCCCTGGGAGCGCTACGGAAAAGCGGCGGCGGCGAGCATCGCCGCCCAACTGGACCGCGAGGAAGCCGAGCGGTCACGCCCGCTCGGCCGTGCGCTCGACCTCGGTTGCGGCCGGGGACAGTTCACACCGGACCTCGCGCGACGCGGATGGGAGGCCGTGGGCATCGACTACGTGCCGGCCGCGATCGAGGCCGCCGAGAAGCGCGACACGTCCGGCGCCTCCTACCGCGTCGGGGACGTCACAGACCTGCGGTCAGCCGATCTGGGAACGTTCGGCTTCTTCCTCGACATCGGCTGCTTCCAAGGGTTCGACGCCGACCAGCGCATGGCGGTGGGGCGCGGAGTCACCGCCCTCGCCGAGCCCGACGCCACCTTGCTGATGCTCGCCTTCGGCCTCAGCCGAATGCGCTCCCGAGTGGGCGGAGTTTCCCAAGCGGAAGTCGAAGAGGCATTCCCGGAATGGGAGATGCTCGTCGCCGAACCCGCGGAAACCGCGGGCCTCGGCTGGCCGATGAACAGGACCAATCCGCACTGGTACAGGCTGCGCCGCCGAGGCTGAGAAGCGAACGCCGGTGTCCGGCGCCGCGCCGCTGGATGCGGCGCGGCGGCCGGACTGCACAGCAGGGCCGGCGACGGGTCAGACCTTGCCCATTTCCCTCTCACCGGCCATGGCCTGTGCAGCCGCGGTCGTCTTCCGTGACCGTCCTCCGGGCATCCACCAGTTGGCCTTGCCGCACAGTTCCATCACCGCGGGGACGAGGACCATCCGGACGATGGTCGCGTCGATGAGCACGGCGACGGCCATGCCCAGGCCGACCTGCTTGACCGCGACGTCGGGGCCCAGCATGGAGGTCGTGAAGACGGCGATCATGATGGCGGCCGCCGCGGTGATGACCTTGGCGGTCCGTGACAGCCCGTGGGTGACGGCGGTGCGGGTGTCGCCGGTGCGCTCGCACTCCTCGCGGACCCGCGAGATCAGGAAGACCTCGTAGTCCATCGACAGGCCGAACAGGACCGGGAACATCACCAGCGGCACCCAGGTAGTGATCGGCATGTCGGTGGCGAACCCGAGTGCCGAGCCCGCCCATCCCCACTGCACGATCGCGACCAGGACACCGTAGGCGGCGCCGATCGACAGCAGGTTCATCACGGCGGCCTGCAGCGCGATCGTGACCGACCGGACCAGCGCGATCAGCAGCACCAGCGACAGCGCGATGACGACCGCGATCATCAGGGGCAGGCGCGAGGCGGTCTGCTCGGAGTAGTCGATCGCGGCCGCGTTCGGGCCGCCGATGTGGACCTTGTCGCCGGCGGGCGCCTTGGGCAGCACGTCGTCGCGGAGCGTGCGCACGAGTTGGGCGGTCGCCTCGTCCTGGAATCCGCTCTTGGGGAACGCGGTGAAGGTGGCGGCCCTCCCGTCCTCGCTGACCTGGGGCGGCGTGACGGAGGCGATGCCCCTGGTCGCGCGGACCGCTTCGACGACGGCGCCCAGCCCGTCCTTGGAGCCGGCCTCGGTGGCGAAGATCAGGGGTGCGCCGTAGCCCGGGCCGAAACCCTCAGAGAGGATCTTGTACGAGGTGTAGCTGCCCCTGTCGTGGGGCTGCACGCTGGCGTCGGGCAGGCTGAGGCGCATCGACAGCGCGGGGGCGGCCAGCACCAGCAGACCCGCCCCGGCCAGTACCGCGGCGAGCATCGGCCTGCGCTGTACCGTCCCGGCCCAGCGCTCGGCGGCGGTACGGCGCGCCGGTGCCGGGCCGTCGATGGACGCGCCCCGACGGGACGTACGGCGAGGCAGCCGCAGCGCGTCGATCCTGTGGCCGATGAAGCCCAGGAACGCCGGCAGCAGGGTCACCGCGGCGATCATGGTCACCAGCACGGTCGCGGACGCGCCGATGGCCACCCCGGTCATCAGCCGCTGTCCCATGACGACCAGTCCCAGCATGGCGATCACGACGGTCGTGCCGGCGAACAGCACCGCGCGGCCAGCGGTGGTGATGGCCCTGACGGTGGCGCTCTCGGGAGTGTCACCCTCCTGGAGACCGTCCTTGTAGCGGGTCACGATGAACAGTGCGTAGTCGATGCCGACGCCGAGCCCGATCACTGCGGCGAAGACCACGGTGAAGTCCGGCGCGGGTACGAGATGCCCTGACAGCTTGGTCAGGGCGAGGCCGCCGAGGATCGCCGTCAGCGCGGTCACGATCGGCAGGCCCATCGCCACCAGCGACCCGAAGGCGATGAAGAGGATCACTGCCGCCGCCAGCACGCCCGCGCTATCGGCCGGGCTCTGCTTGGGCGTCTCGGCCTTCTCGGCCCGCTCGCCTCCGAGCCCCAGCGAAACGCCGTCTCCGGAGGCATCCTTGACCGCGTCCACCAGGGGCTTGACCTCGGTCTTCGTCGCGGCCTTCTCGGTCAGCGGGATGATCGTGCGGGCGATGCGGCGATCCTTGGTCACCAGCTTCGCGTCCTGGTACGGCGAGGTCACCGGGCCGGTGATCGGTGAGGCTTCGAGGTCGGCGACGACCTTCTCGATCGTCCGCCGGGCGGCGGGGTCGTCGATGCCCTTGTCCGCCTTGATCGCGAGGGTGAGCGTGTCCCCCTGCCGCTCGGGGAAGTGCTTCTCGATCAGTGCCTGCGCCTTGGCGGACTCCGAGCCCCCGCCGGACATGTCGTTGTCGGGGGCGGCGCCGTAGCCGAAGCCGGCGAACGCGACGGCGATCACGCCGACGATCCAGGCGAGCAGGACCAGGCGGCGCCGCCGGTAACAGAAACGGGCCAGTCCGGCCAGAGCCCCATCCGTGCGTGGAGCCTCGGTCGTCATCATCTTCTCCTCAAGTCGTTCGCGTTCGGCGCTGGACGCCTTGATCCGTCGCGCGTTCACGAATCAAGGAATTGCGAAAGGGCTCTGGCGCAATGTCGCCGTGATCGCGAGAACGCCGCACATCGAAATTCCGAAGCGGAACTCTTTCTGCCTCGCTCGCGCCCGTCATCAACCGATCGTGGCGGCAGGTGCGGGCAATTCGCGTCGGCCGGCGGTCGCGTTTCGCGGCTCACTCCGCCGGAGTAGGTCATCCCTACGCGGTAGACCGGTACGCCGAGCGCGGTACTCCGGACAGCGGATGCGCATGACCAGCGGATACAGGCAGAATGTCTCGCGATGCAGACGTCAAAGGCGCTCAGCACCGCGCGCCGGGCCGCACCGAACCGCACCGATTCCGTCATCGGGCTCGGCGTGGCGCTGCTGGTGCTGGTGCTGGCCGGCAGCCGGGCCGGCGCGAAACTCCCGTGGATCGACGACCCTCAGCGGCTCGACGCCGTGGCGGTCGGCCTCGTCGGGGTCATGGCCGGCGCCGTCGCGCTGCGCCGCCGGTACCCGAGATCGGTGCTGGTCGTCCTCAACGCGGCCGCCCTGGCCTGGTCGGCGGTCCACTATCCCAGCCCGCTGGTCCCGCTGGTCCCGCTGGTCGCCTGCTACACCCTCGCGTCCCTGCGCGGGTGGCGGTGGGGGCTGGCCGGCGCGGCGGTGACCGCGCTCACCGCGATGGCGGCGATCCGCCTGGCCTTCGACGGCGCCGCGCCGGCCGGGATCACGGGCAACGCCATGTGGATGGCCTTCACCGCCGGCGCCGCCGGAACCGCGGTCGGATACAACCGTGCACTGCTGGTGGCCACCCGCGCTCAGCTCGCCCGCGAAGCCCGGACCCGCGAGGAGCAGTCCCGCCGCCTCGTGGTCGAGGAGCGGCTGCGCATCGCCCGCGAACTCCACGACGTCCTCGGCCACACCATGGCCGGCATCAGCGTGCAGGCCGGGGTCGGCATCCACCTCATCGCCACGCGCCCCGCCCAGGCGGTGGAGGCGCTGCGCGCGATCAAGCAGATCAGCGACGAGGGGCTGACCGACGTCAAGACGATCCTGGGCATCCTGCGCGCCGACGGCGACGAACCCGACCGGCCGCGGGCGCCCCGCGGCGGCCTCGACCAGCTCGACGCCCTGCTGGACCCGGTCCGGGCGGCCGGCGTCCGGCCCGAGCTGAACATCCACCACGACGCGCGGCCGCTGCCCGCAGCCGTCGATCTCGCCGCCTACCGGATCATCCAGGAGGCACTGACCAATGTGGTGCGCCACGCCCACGCCCGCACCGTCCGGCTCGACCTGCGCTACGAACCCGCGCAGCTGGTCATCCAGATCCGCGACGACGGGCCGGCCCCCGGCACAGGTCCCCGCGACACCGGCGGTAAGGACGGCCACGGCATGAGCGGCATGCGCGAACGCGCCGTGGCGCTGTCCGGGCGGTTCACCGCCGGCCCGCATCCCGACGGCGGCTTCCAGGTGCTGTGTGTGATACCCACCCCGGACCAGGCAGGATGACGGCATGCGCCCGCCGACGACCGGCCGGCCCGAGCCGATCCGGGTCCTCATCGCCGATGACGAGATGCTGGTCCGCGCCGGGTTCCGGGCCCTCATCGACGCCGAGCCGCAGATGATCGTGGTGGGCGAGGCGGCCGACGGCGCCGCGGCGGTCGACCTGGCCCGGCGGACCGGCCCCGACGTCGTCCTCATGGACATCCGCATGCCGGGCGTCGACGGGCTGGAGGCCACCCGCCGGATCGCCGAGGACCCCGACCTCGCGGGCGTGCACGTGCTGATCCTCACGACGTTCGATCACGACGAGTACGTCATCGAAGGGCTGGACGCCGGGGCGAGCGGCTTCCTGATCAAGAACACCGATCCCGGCCAGCTGCTGCAGGGCATCCGGGTGGTCGCGGGCGGCGAAGCGCTCCTGTCCCCCGGTCTGACCCGCCGGCTGATCGCCCGGCTCGTCGACAAGGCCTCCACCCGCCAGATCAATCCTGGAGCGCTGGCTATGCTCACCGGACGGGAGCGGGAGGTCGCCGGGCTCGCGGCGCACGGCATGAGCAACGACGAGATCGCCGCCGTCCTGTCCATCAGCCAGGCCACCGCCAAGACCCACATCAGCCGGGCGATGACCAAGCTCGGCGCCCGGGACCGCGCGCAGCTGGTCGCGCTCGCCTACCGGCACCGCCTGGTCGAGCCGCCCGATCCGACGTCACCGAACGCTCCCTGACCGCTGACGCCGCGGCCGCCGACGACCTCCGCCGTCCGCGAACTCCGCCTTCCCCTCACCTCATGCGTCCGAGTTCCGGCGCATCGCCGTGGGCCCGGTCACGAGCGGCAGGCGAAGGATGAACCGCGTTCCGAGGGTGCCGTCGTCGATGGCGATCGAGCCGCGGTGCGCGTTCGCGATCTCACGTGCGATGGCGAGACCGAGGCCCGTTCCGCCCGCGTCGCGGCTGCGGGCCGTGTCGAGGCGGGCGAACCGCTCGAAGACGCGTTCGCGGTCGGCGCGCGGGATCTGGGGGCCGTCGTTGCCGACGGTCAGGACGGCGTCGCCGGACCTGCTCTCCAGGCGGACCTCGACGGTCGTGGCGGCGTACTGCAGGGCGTTGTCCAGCAGGTTGTCGACGACGCGCTCCAGCTGGGCGCGGACCCCCCGGCAGTACAGGCCGGGTGCGAGGTCGGCGTCGACGGTGATCGGCGGCCGCCGGTCCGGGCCGCCGGCAGCGGAGCGGTGTGCGCGGAGTTCGCCGTTGACCAGGCCGCTGAAGTCGAGGTCCTCGGGCGTCTCGGCGGCCGTGCCGATCTGTGCGAGCAGCAGCAGGTCGGCGACGATGGACTCCAGGCGGTCGGCGGCCCGGATCGCGGCGCGGGCCGCCGGGCCCACCTCGGGGTCGTCGGGGTGCAGGGCGATCTCCTCGAGGTTGAGCCGGAGGGCGGCGATCGGTGTGCGCAGCTCGTGCGCGGCGTCCGACGCGAACTGCCGCTGCAGGCGCACGGACCGCTCGAGCCGGTCGAGGGTCACGTTGGCGGTGTGCGCGAGCTGCGCCACCTCGTCCTCGCCTGACGGCTCGGGCACCCGGCTGGACAGGTCGCTGATGCTGATCTCGGCGAGCCGGCCGCGGACCTCGCCGACGGGGCGCAGCGTCCGGCCGACGACCAGCCAGGCCGCCCAGGTCGTCATGGAGATGAGGAACAGCGCGCCGACGGCGAGGATCAGCTCGATGTAGGGGCCCGCCAGTATCCAGGGCACCGGGCGCGCCCCGTAGACGACGGGCGAGTCGCGGGCGACGGTGGTCCGGACGGCCACCACCGTCAGGCATCCCCCGTCGTGCGCCGGGCACGCGTACAGGCGTTCGAGCCGGTTGTCGGGGGGCGGCACGACCGAGCTGATCGGGGGCCGTCCCGCCGCGTCCCTGCTCGCGGTGACGACGTTCCGGCCGGCGTCGACCACTTGCAGGAGCCGGACTCCGTAGGGGCCCTCGGGCAGCGGGTTCTGGATCGCCCCCTGCCGCACCGCGGCGCTCACCCGCCGCGTGGCCACCTCCGTCCGCGTGAACGCGAAGTCGCTCTCCCGGGAGCGGACGATGACGTCCGCTCCGATCGCGAGCACGGTGAAGATCAGTGTGGCCGCCACCACGGTGATCAGCGTGTCCCGTCCGCGGATGGTTCGCGGCCGCGGTAGTCGATGCCATCCCACCGGCCTCATCTCCTATTTCCGCGCCGTCCCCGAGTCGCCGTCGATCACAGGCGGGAGCAGGACGGGCGGAGGACGGGGGTCCTGGCGGCTCACCCCATTCGTGACCGGCACGGGCGCCCGGATTCTCGCGTTGGCGAACCTTTTGCCGAGCCGACCCGCAATGCATGCGGTGAGCGCGGGCGCGGCCTCGCGCGCATCGCCGGATCCCTTGACCGCGAGGAAGGCCGTGCTATGTTTGGTCTATCGCCCTGGTCGATCGTCCAAGTCAATCGACCAAGCCGATCGTCCAGGGTGCTTGTCCAAATCGACGGGGACTACAGTCCGGAGCAGGAGTTCGCCAGGTCGAAGGAGCATGTACCGAATGTCCGCCGATTCCGCGGCCCGCGGGCAGCAGACCCGTGCCCGTCTGCTCGACGCCGCGGTGCAGCTGATCGTCGAGGAAGGCTGGAGCGCCGCCACGACGAGGAAGATCGCCGATCGCGCGCAGGTGCGTCCGGGAGTCGTGCACTACCACTTCGGTAGCGTCACCGATCTGCTCGTCGAGGCCTCGCTGGACGCGGTCCGGCAGGAGCTTGACCGGATGCTGGTCCTGTTCGGCGAGAACGGGTCCGCCCCCGGCGGGCTCGGCGAGATGCTCGCGACGGTCGCCGGCTACCCCTCGGACGATCCGCTGACACTGCTGATGACCGAGGCGGTGCTCGCCGCCACCCGGATCGAGCGGCTGCGCACCGAACTGGCGGAACTGCTCGGCCGGTGGCGCACCGCCACGGCGCGGTGGCTCGAGGAACAGGGAGTGGAGGACGCCGAAGCCACCGCCACCGTGCTGGGCGCCGCGATCGACGGCCTGGTGCTGCACTACATGCTCGACCCCGGACTCCGCTCGACCCCCCTGGCCGCGCCCATCATGCGCATGGCCGGACTCACGCCCGAAGGGGCGGTCCCGTCGATGCCACCCGACGACTGACCGGCGAGCCCGGCGGCCCATGGCCGCCGGAAGGAGCCGCCCGCGGTCGTCACGACCCTTCGAGGAGGGCTCCATGGCAGAACCGACGACCCCGCGCGGCAGTGTGCGCCTGCGCGAGGTGACCAGGACCTACGGGACGGGCGAGGCCGCGCTCACCGCCCTCGCCGGCGTCGACCTCGACATCGAGGCCGGCGAGATGGTGGTCGTGCTCGGCCCCAGCGGCTCGGGCAAGACGACGCTGCTGAACGTGATCGGCGGCATCGAGACCGCCGACGGCGGGACCGTCGAGGTCGCGGGGATCGACCTGACCGGGCGGCCGCCGCGGGACCTGGTGGGCTTCCGCCGCGACCACGTCGGCTTCGTGTTCCAGTTCTTCAACCTGGTGCCCACCCTGACGGCGCGCGAGAACGTCGAGGCGATGGTCGAGCTCACCGGACGCGGCGACCGCCGGAAGGTGCCCGGGCTCCTGGAGGCGGTCGGGCTGGGCGACCGCATGGACCACTTCCCGGCCCAGCTGTCCGGCGGACAGCAGCAGCGGGTGTCCATCGCACGGTCCCTGGCCACCGACCCCGACCTGCTGCTGGCCGACGAGCCGACCGGGGCGCTGGACCAGGCGACCGGGAAGTCGGTGCTGAAGCTGCTGCAGGACACCAACCGGCAGGGCCGCACCGTGCTGATGGTGACGCACAACGCCGCCGTGGCCGCGATCGCGCACCGTGTGATCACGATGCGGGACGGCGCCGTCCAGTCCGTCGAGCGCAACGCCGCGCCGGCCGACGCCGTGTCCGTGGGTTGGTGAGCGCCGTGCACCGCGTCCTGATCACCAAGACCCGGCGCGACCTGCGCCGCCGCCTCCCGCAGTTCGCCGCGATCGCCGTCACCGTCATGGTCGGCGTCCTGCTGTTCGTCGCCAGCTACGACGCCTTCCGCAACCTGACCACCTCCTACAACCGCACCTATGACCGGCTGCACTTCGCCGACCTCACCGCCACCGGCGGCGATCCGCAGAAGACCGCGCAGGCCGCGCGCGGTGCCGAGGGTGTCGGGCGCGTGGCGACCCGCACCCAGGCCGACCTGCCGCTGCGTCTCGGCGGCGACAAGCTGCTGGGACGCGTGACCGGCATGCCGGCCACCGGACCGGCGGCGGTGGACGCGGTCGATGTGAAGGACGGCCGGAACCTGGCCGCGGGCGCACCCGACGAGGTCCTGCTGGAGAAGCACGCCGCCGACACCTTCCATCTCTCCCCCGGTGATCGTCTGCAGGCCTTCGACGGCCGCACCTGGCGCACCCTCACCGTGCGCGGCGTCGTCGTCTCCCCCGAGTACCTGTGGCCGGCCCGCGACCGCCAGGAGGTCCTGTCCGACCCGCACTCGTTCGCCGTCGTCTTCGCCCCCGAGCAGACCGCCCGGTCCCTCGCCGGCGCGCACGCCCAGTCCCAGACGCTGGTGCAGATGAAGGGCTCCGCGACGGCCGCGGACCGCGGGCGGGCGGCCGCGGCGCTGCGGGCCGCCGGCGCGGTGGACGTCACCGAACGCGCCGACCAGGCGTCCAACGCGACCCTGCACGAGGACCTGACCGGCTTCCGGCAGATGGCCGTCGGGTTCCCCGTCCTGTTCCTCGCCGCGGCCGCGATCGCCGCCTACGTGCTGATCACCCGGCTCGTCCTGTCCGAGCGCAAGGTGATCGCGACCTTCCTCGCCGGCGGCGCGCCCCGCCGCGTCGCCGTGCGGCACTACCTCGGGCACGGGACGATCGCCGGAACCGCCGGCGCCCTCGCCGGAGCGGCCCTCGGACAACTGGCCACCTCCGGGATGACGCACGCCTACACCAAGGGGCTGGGCATCCCGGACACCGTGGTGCAGGCGCGGCCGCTCACCCTCGTGATCGGGGTGCTGTTCGGGGTCGCTGTCGGCCTGGCCGGCGGGATCGCGCCCGCGCTGTCGGCGTCCCGCGCCGCGCCCGCCGAGGCCATGCGCGGCGACGGAGGGACGCTGCGGCCGCCGGGGCCGTGGAGCCGGGCGGTGGCCCGCGCCCGGGGCCTGCCCGTGGTCGCCCGCCTCGCCCTGCGCGGGCTCACCCGCAGCAAGCGCCGGACGGCCGCCACCATGACCGGCACGCTGCTCGCGCTCGTCCTGGTGCTGGTCTCCGGCGGCATGATCATCAGCATGCGGTCGATGATGAACACCCAGTTCGGCGACGTGCAGCGGCAGGACGCCACCGTCACCGCCGCACCGGGCGCGCCCGATCTGGCCCCGGCCCTGCGAGGGATCGGGCACGTCGCACGGGTCGAACCGGTGACGGCGGTACCGGTGAGCCTCACCGCCGCGGGCCGCTCGTACCAGACCACGCTGACCGGCTACGAGCCCGGCACCCGGATGCACGGCTTCCGCACCGACGGCGGCGGCGACGAGCCGCTCCCCTCAAGCGGCGTCCTCGCCGGCAAGGGGCTGGCCGCGAAACTGCACGTCTCGGTCGGCGACACCGTCACGGTGCACTCCTCCGGCGGCGCGCGCACCGTCCGGCTCGCCGGGTTCGTGGACGAACCGCTCGGCACCTCCGTCTACGGCGCCCGGCAGACCGTCCAGTCGCTGACCGGTGCCCGGACCGATTCCTACGAGTTGCGCTTCGCTCCCGGCACCGGCTCCGGGCAGCGCGACCAGGTGCGCGCGCAGATCAGCCGGCTGCCCGGGGTGGTCGCCTACGCCGACGCGCAGGCCGTCAAACGGCAGTTCAACAGCTTCCTGAAGCTGTTCTGGATGTTCGTGGGCGTGATGCTGGTGCTCGGCGGCGTCCTCGCCCTCACCGTCATCTACGTGACCATGACCGTCAACGTCGCCGAACGGAGCTCCGAGCTGGCCACCTTGCAGGCCGCCGGTGTGCCCTTGCGGCGCATCGCGGGGATCCTGGCGGTCGAGAACCTCACCGCCACCGCGCTGGCGACGCCCGCCGGGCTGGTCGCCGGGGTCGTCGCGGCCTGGGCGGCGTTGAAGTCGTTCGACAGCGACATGTTCTCCATGGAACTCAAGATCGGCTGGCCGACCCTCGTGCTCGCCGCCCTCGCCATGTTCGGCGCGTCGCTGCTGTCGCAGATCCCCGCCAACCGCATGGTCCGGCGCCTCGACATCGCGCGCGTCGTCCGGGAGCGGGCACAGTGACGCAGAGCCCGCTCTCCTGAGAGCGGTGGGGCCCGGGGGCAGAGCCTCGGGCCCCACATCGCCTCAGGTGACCAGCTGAAGGCAGCCGGCGGCCATCCCGTAACCGGAGCCGACGGCGCACAGCAGAAGGCTCAGGGCCGGATAGGCCCCCGGCGGACCGTCCGATCCGCCGAGGGAGCGCTGCGCATCGAAGAACAGGCTTTCGGGCACCAGGGGTGCCCATGCCACCCGCTCCTCCTCATCGGCGGTGGCCTTGCCGATATAGGCGGGGTTGCGCACGATGTCGTGCACGACCGACCACGACCAGCGCGGGCCGCCGCGCGGAGCGCGCACGCCGCGGCCCTCGAGCTCACGGATGATCGGCTGGATGCCCTGCCCCTGGGCGACCCGGCTGATGATCTCGCGGACGACGCTCGCCTGCGGCTCCATGGGCAGCTGTGTCACGTACCGCCCCCGCTCATCGCGGATGCACCGATACCCGTAGGGCACCGGGCGCCCCCTCCTCCGCACCACCGCATCCCCCTTCACTGCACGCGGCCGCCGTTACGCCTGCGCAAGAGCATCCCCCCATTTCATTGCATAGCGCGATAGCCGAAAGCCATGGGGACACGCCGCGGGACCGCCGAGCACTCGTCCCGGGCCCGGTGGCGGCGCCGTCCTCGGCCACGGACGGGGCAGGCCGATCCGGCCGCTGTGAGCGATCTGTGAGCGGGCTGCGGGACCGTCGCCGGTATGGACGACGCGATCCGGGCCGAGGGCCTGGTCAAGAGATTCGGAAAGACGATCGCACTGGACGGGGTGGACCTGTCGGCTCCTCCGGGCGGCGTGCTCGGTCTGCTGGGGCCGAACGGCGCCGGGAAGACGACGGCCGTGCGGGTGCTCGCGACACTGCTGCGGCCCGATGCGGGGCGGGCCGAGGTGCGCGGGCTGGACGTGGTCCGCGACGCGGCGAAGGTGCGCAGGCTGATCGGCCTCACCGGCCAGTACGCGTCCGTGGACGAGGATCTGACCGGTGCCGAGAACCTCGTGCTGATCGGCCGGCTACTCGACCTGCGCAAGGCCGAGGCGCGCGCCCGCACCGCCGAGCTCCTGGACCGGTTCGGGCTGGCCGAGGACGCGGAACGCAAGGTGTCGACGTACTCGGGCGGGATGCGGCGCCGCCTCGACCTGGCCGCCTGCATGATCGCCCGGCCCGCGGTGATCTTCCTGGACGAGCCGACGACGGGCCTGGACCCGGGGCGCCGGGAGGAGGCGTGGCGGCTGATCCGGTCGATGACGGACGACGGCGGGACCGTCCTGCTGACCACGCAGTACCTGGAGGAGGCGGACGCGCTCGCCGACGCGATCACGGTGATCGACCGCGGACGGGTGATCGCCGCGGGGACGCCCGCGGAACTGAAGCGGATCGCGGGCGGGCAGACCATCGCCGTCCGGCCGCGCGACGCCGGGCGGCTGGTGGAGGTCGCGGCGGTCCTCAACGCGGTGACCGGCCGCGACGCGGAGTCGCCCAGCCGCGGCGTGCTCGTCGCGCCGGTCGCCGGTGAGGACGGGGACCGAGCGCTCGCCGAGACCGTCCGGCGCCTCGGGGCGGCGGGGATCTCCGTCACCGAGTTGTCGCTGCGGCTGCCGAGCCTGGACGAGGTCTTCTTCACCCTGACCGGCCACCGCACCGGCGACACGAGCGAGGGAGAGGCGGCATGACGGCGACCATCGACACCACGCGGACGGTCGTGCCGCCGGCGCGGCGGCCGTTCGGGCTCGTCCGGCACAGCATGCTGCTCGCGGGACGCAGCCTGACCAAGAACCGGCGGAACCCGGGGCTCCTCAGCGACGCCCTGTTCGTCCCGATCATCTTCCTGCTGCTGTTCGTGTACCTGTTCGGCGGCGCGGTGTCGGGCTCGACGCACCGGTACCTGCAGTACATCTTCCCCGGCGTGCTGGTGATGACGGCCATCCTGGTCGGGATGCTGGCGACCGGGCTCAGCATCAACACCGACATCAAGAAGGGGGTGTTCGACCGGTTCCGCAGCCTGCCGATCGGCCGGTCGGCGCCGCTCGCCGGCTCAGTGCTGGGCGACCTGATCCGGTACGCCGTCGCCGTCGTGGTGCTGTTCGCCACCGGCTACCTGCTGGGGTTCCGCGTCGAGACCGGGCCGGTGCGGGCGCTCGGCGCGGCGGCGCTCGCGGTGACGCTCGGGTTCTGCATGAGCTGGATCACCGTCCTCATCGGGGTGCTGATCCGGGAGGAGGTCATCGTGCAGTCGGTGGCGTTCCTGGGCATCTTCCCGCTGGCCTTCGGGACGAGCATGGTCGTGCCGGCCCGCACCCTGCCCGGCTGGCTGCGGGCGTGGGTGGAGGTGAACCCGGTGAGCCATGCCGTGGACGCGTGCCGCGGCCTGCTGATCGGCGGGCCCGTCGCGCATCAGGCGATGCTGACGCTGGTGTGGTCGGCGGTGTTCCTGGCGGTGTTCGCGCCGCTGGCGGTGGCGGCCTACCGGCGGCGCAGCTGATCGTCCACGAGGGCGAGCGCGTCCGCGACCTTCAGGGCGGCGCCCTTCGCGTAGGCGTCCCGGTAGGCGCGCTCCCCCAGGGCGCGCCGCAGTACCCGGGACGCCTGCACGACGTCGGGGTTGAACGCGTCGGGCGCGCCGCGCAGGACCGATGCCGCGCCGAGGGTCTCGGCCGCCGCCTCGGGCGCGGACGCGGCGCCGAGCCGCGCCACCGCGATCCCGGCGACCGCGGCGATCGGCAGGTCCGGCGCGTCCGTGGCCAGGGCCAGGGCTTTGCGGAGCCGGCGGCGGGCCGCGTCCGGGTCGTCCGCCTCGATCGCCAGGTGCGCCATCGCGGTCTCCAGCAGCGACCCGAACTGCGGGTAGGAGGGGACGCGGGCGAGGTACCGCTCGGCGGCGGCATAGTGGTGGAGCGCCCGGCCCGCGTCGCCGTCCTGGCGGGCGAGATCGCCGAGGGCGAGGTGCGCGGGGACCAGGTGCCGGGCCGGCGTCGCCGCACCGGGGGCGATCATCGCGGCGAGTTCGTCCCGGGCCCGCCGGACGTCGCCGGAGCGGGCCCGCGCCACCGCGAGCATCACCCGCTGCATCCCCGCGCCGCTCTCCTGACCCAGCTCGCGCAGCAGGCCGACGGACTCCTCCAGTTCGGCGATCGCGGTCTCGAAGCCGCCCGCCACGGTCCGCGCCTCCGCCGAGAACGCCAGCGCCAGGGCGAGCCCCGCCCGCTCGCCGGACCGCCGGAATTCCGCCAAGCCCGCGGCGATGTCGCGGGCGGCCTCGTCCATGGCGCCGCTGTTGCCGTTCAGCATCGCCCGCACCAGGTGCAGCGCGGCACGCGCCCAGGGGTCCCGCTCCGCGGTGAGGCGGTGGTCGACGGCCGCGAGCCCGCGTGCCGGATCGTCGTCGAGCAGCGCCGCGGACGGTTCGGCCAGCGCGGCGAGCGGATGCGCGGCGGCCGCACCCCGCCGGAACCGTTTCAGCAGCGGGTCATCGCGGGCGTCGCCGCCCGACAGGACGGTGTTGAACGCGTACCCGCCCAGAGCGACCGCGGCGGCGTCGCCGAGGGCGCCTCCCTCCTGCGGCGTTTCGAGCGCCAGGCGCAGCCGCCGCGCCGCCTCGGCGTGGTCCCCCTGGATCATCCAGAACGAGGCGAGCGCAGCCCCCAGGCGGACGGCGGACGCGGCGTCGCCCGACTCGACCGCCCACGCCAGCGCCGCCGACAGGTTGTCGCGCTCGCCGTCCAGCACCCCGATCCAGTGCAGCTGTCCAGCGCCGCGCAGGTGCGGTTCCGCACGTTCGGCCAGATCGAGGAAGCAGGCCAGATGAGCCGCCTTCGCCTCGCCGGTCTCCCCCTCCGCCTCCAACCGCTCCAGCCCGTACTCGCGGATCGTCTCCAGCATCCGGAACCGCGGCCGCGGACCGTCGACCACCTGGAGCAGCGACCGGTCGGCCAGCGCGTCGAGGGCCTCCAGGGCGTCCGCCCGCCCGCCGACCTGTGCCGCCTCCTCCGGGCCGATCGCGCCGGGGAACACCGACAGCCGCGCGGCGAACCGGCGCTCCGCGCCGTCCAGCAGGTCCCAGCTCCAGGCGACCACGGCGCGCAGCGTCCGATGCCGCGGCAGGGCCGTGCGGGCGCCGCCGCCCAGCAGGGCGAACCGGTCCTCCAGCCGCGCGGAGAGCTGTTCGGCGGGCATCGCGCGCAGCCGCGCGGCGGCCAGCTCGATCGCCAGCGGCAGCCCGTCCAGCCGACCGCAGATCTCCCCGACCAGCGCGGCGTTCCCGGCACCCACCTCGAAACCGCGCCGCACCGCCGCCGCCCGCTCCGCGAACAACCGCACCGACTCCGTCGCGTCCAGCGGCGGAACCGGGCACAGCGCCTCCCCGTCCAGCCCGAGCCGCTCCCGGCCGGTCGCGAGGACGCGCAGGCCCGGGCATCTGCCGAGGAGGTCGTCGGCGAGCCGGGCGGCCGCCCCCACCACGTGCTCGCAGTTGTCCAGGACGATCAGCGTCTCTTCCGGAGACAGCGCGTCGACGAGCACGTCCGTGGTGCTGCGCCCGCCCATGCCGGCCCGCAGACCGAGCGCCTCGGCCACCGCGCGCGGCACCTCGGCCGGGCCGGCGACCGCCGCCAGCTCCACCAGCCACGCCCCGCCCGGGAACCGGCCGGCCACCTCCGCCGCGACGGTCGTCGCCAGCCGCGTCTTGCCCGCGCCGCCGGGCCCGACGAGGGTGACCAGCCGCCCCTCCCACAGCCGCCGCCTGATCCAGGCGCGCTCGTCCCCCCGTCCGACGAAGCTGGTCGACGGGGCGCGCAGGTTCCCGCGCGGCCGCTCCGGCGGGGCCGATCGCAGGACGGCGAGGTAGGCGTCCCGCAGTTCCGGTCCAGGGTCGGTGCCGAGTTCCTCGGCCAGCACGTCCCGGAACCGCTCGTACGCCGCCAGCGCCTCGGCGGCACGTCCCGCGCGGTGCAGGGCCCGGACCGACAGCGCCCGGGTCCGCTCGCGCAGCGGATGCCGCGCCGCCAGCTCCTCCAGTTCCGCGACGAGCCGCCCAGGATCGGTTCCGCCGGCGAGCTCCGCGGCGACCCGGTCCTCCGTCGCGGAGAGCCGCAGCTCCTCCAGCCGGACGGCCGCGGCGTCGGCGAACGGCAGACCCGCCGCGTCGGCGAGCGCCTGCCCCCGCCACAGCTCCAATGCCTCGCCCAGGACCGCGGACGCTCGGACGGCGTCGCCCGCCCGCAGGGCCCCGGCGCCGTCCCGGGCCAGCCGCTCGAACGACAGCGCGTCCACCGCCTCGCCCGGGACGTCCAGCACATATCCCCCGGGCGTCGACAGCAGCCGCCCCTCGGGCAGCGCCCGCCGCAACCGCGAGACCAGCGCCTGCAACGCATGCACGCGATCCGACGGACCACCATCCGGCCACAAATCCCGCACCAGCGAATCCACCGCGACGGGCCGGCCCGGCTCCAACGCCAGCCTGACCAGCAACACCCGCAACCGCGCACCGCCCACCGCGACACCGCGGCCCTCATGGGTGACCGACAACGGCCCGAGGATCGCCACGCGCATACCCTCACTCTGCCACCGCGAGCCCAGCGGAACGGCTGCCCGAGATGCCGGACATCGGACACCTACCGTCTGCCCCACGCGCGAGATGCCACCAGTAACACCGCTCCTCCACAATCGGTCCCGCTTTTTCAAGGTCCGCCAGAATTGAATGGACTGACCCAAAAAAGCGCCGCTTTCCGGATACAGCGGGTCAACAGAGCCTGGGCGGTATTGCGCCGGACGCGACGGTCGAAAGGCAATCGAATGACACGCGTCGGCGATCGGGACTTCGGTCACCGGCGCGGACCACACTGACCACATGAGTGATCCGGATGCGCATGAAGGGGCCCAGCGGACGTTCCCACCGTCACCGATCAGTGCGGCGCACGCCCGGGACTTCGTACGGGACCGGCTGGCGGGAAGCGTCGCTCTGGATACCCTGCGCACCGCCGAACTGCTGGTCAGCGAGCTGGTGACCAACGCGGTGCTCCATGCGCGTACCGAGGTCGGGGTGTCGGTGCGGTCCGTGGACGGCACGGTCCACGCGCGGGTCGTCGACGGCGAACCGCGCCGCGGGCTGGTGCCGCGGCGCCGCCATCCGTACACCGATACGGGACGGGGCCTCTATCTCGTCGAGCGGCTCGCGTCCCGCTGCGGAGCCGACACCGGTGAGAAGACCAAGTCCGTGTGGTTCGAATTGGGCCCGTCTGTTTCCCCATCGGCGGCTTCCGCCGGCTGGGGGCCCGCCGTTCCGTACTCTGGCGACCGCCGTAGCGTGACATTGGCCGACCTGCCGTGGGCGCTGTGCATGGCCGAACAGCAGCACCGGCATGCGCTGCTGCGTGAGCTCGTCCTCGCCTCGTCCGCCGGGGATCCGCTCGGCATCCGGCCGGACGACCTCGAAGCCGCCCACGACGTGAGCAACGTGATCAGCGCCTGCGTGGCCGCCGCGTGCGAGGGCCATCCCGCCGACGCCGACGTCCGCACCCTGACCCTGCCGGTGCCTGCGCACGTTACGCCGGCATTGCTCGCCTTGCGCCGCGTCCTCGACAAGGCCGAGGAGGCCACCCGGTTCGAGGCGCTCCTGACCCGGCCCGCCCTTCCGCAGCTCTCCGCCCTGCGGCGGTGGATGCTCGACGAGATCATCGGGCAGTTCGGCGGGGGCGCCCCCACCGCGTGGACGGTGGTCCCCCGGGAGCCGACCGACTCGTCCCTGGAGCTGAGGCCCTGGAACCGCGAACAGATCCAGGCCAGCAGGTTCCCGACCATCGCCATCGACGACCGGAACCAGATCATCGCGGCGAACGAGGCCGCGTCGGACCTGGTCGGCTGGGACGCCGGCGACCTCGTCGGGCGGCGGCTGCCCGTGCTCATCCCCGAGCATCTGCGCGAACGCCACCTGGCCGCGTTCACGTCCCTGCTGCTCACCGGCCGCCCCCGCATCCTGGGCCGGCCGGTCCCCGTCCCCGCGCTGCACCGCGACGGCCGGCTGATACCCATCCGCCTGCTCATCCAGGCCCAGGAGATGAGCGACGGCCGCACCGTCTTCGTCGCCCAGCTCCTCCCCCGCACGGCCGCGCCCGAGCCGCCGCCCGCCGACTGGCCCGGGGAGCTCAATGAGAGCCGCGCGGCGGCCTTGGCAGAGCCTCCGCCCGCGTCCCCGCGGCTTTATGAGCCCGCGCAGCGAGCGCGCGGACGCGACCGGAGCATGTCGGAGCTGGAGCGACTCTCCCTGCTGGCCGAGAGCAGGCGCGCCGGCAGCGAAGCCGAGGATCTGCCGCAGGCCCTTCGCCAGTTCGCCCTGCTGCTGACCCGGCGGCTGGCGGACTGGTGCGCGGTGGACCTGATCGACGAGCACGACGAGGTCGAGCGGGCCATCGTCGTCCACCACGATCCCGGGTCGTCCCCCTCCGCGTACGAGGGCGCGCTCCCTCCGCCGTCGAGTCCCGCCCGGGGCCCCCTCGCCCGGGCGCTGCGCGGCGCAGGACCGCTGCTGCTCACCGGCACACCCCCGATGGGGCAGGGCGAGAGCCCGCTGGACACCCGGTACGCCGAGCTGTCCGAGCAGTTGGGCGTCGGCAGCGCCGTCGTCGCATCGCTGCAGGCCCATCGCGAGGTCCTGGGCGCGCTCACCGTGGGACGTCTCGGCTCGCAACGGCCGTTCATGCAGGACGACGTGGATCTCGTCGGAGAGCTGGCCCGGGGGCTCGCCCTCCAGGTGGCGAACCTGCGCAGGTTCACCCGTGTCCGCACCATCGCCCAGCACCTGCAGCACTCCCTCCTTCCTGCACTGCCGGAGATCGAGAACCTGCGGCTCGCCGCCCGCTACGTCCCCTCGGCCATCACCGCGCAGGTAGGAGGCGACTGGTACGACGGTTTCGCGCTCCCGGACGGCGGCACCGCCGTGGTCATCGGGGACGTCACCGGCAGCGACATCGATGCGACCGCCACCATGAGCCGGCTGAGCAGCATGTTGCGCGGCATCTCCGTCGTCTGCCAGGAGCCGCCCGAGGAGGTCCTGCGCCACCTCGACATGGCGAACCGGACCCTTGCCCAGGAAGCCACCGGCACCTGCGTCTATGCCGTCGTCAAGGAATGCCATGCGGGCCTCTGGGAGCTGTCCTACTCTTCCGCCGGGCACCTGCCGCCGCTGCTGACCACGCAGGACGGAGAAGCCCGCTACCTGGAGGACGGCGGCGGTCTCATGCTGGGCACCGGGTTCGACCTTCCGCGTCCCGGGGCCCGGGTCCCGCTGCCCGCCGATTCGACCGTGCTGCTGTACACCGACGGCCTCATCGAACGCCGCGGCGAGCCCCTCGACCGCGGCCTCGACAGGCTCCGCGAACAGGCCGCCGCCCTCTCCCACGCCCCTCTCGAGGTGTTCTGCGACGAACTGCTCATCCGGCTCGGCTCCGACAGCACCGACGACACGGCATTCATCGCTCTCCGCCCGACCTCACCATGACCATGGCTCAGCAACACCGAACCGGTCCGGGCTCGCGACCGCGGCGGACGCGCTCAGCCGACCACGCGGTAGCGCAGGTGCGTGACCCCTGGAGCGTCGATGACGCGGACGAGGTCGAGCGGGCGGGGCGAGCCCAATGCGCCGAACAGCGACCGGCCGGCGCCGAGCAGTACCGGGACCTGGTGGATCACGAGTTCGTCCAGCACTCCGGCCTGCAGCGCCAACTGCGCCGTCACCGCTCCGTGGACCAGCACGTCGCGGTCGCCGGCGGCCGCCTTGGCGCGTGCCATGGCCGCCTCGATGCCGTCGGTGGCATAGCGGACGTTGGGGCCCTGGACGGCGTCGGCGCCCGGCTCCGCGCGGGTGAACACCTCGATGTGGACACCGTCGTGGTGGTCGCCGCCCCAGCCGCCGGCCGCCTCGAACGTGCGCCGTCCCGTCAGCACGGCCCCGGTGGCCATGACCTCCTCGACCACAGGAAGGCTGGCCGCACTGGTTCGGATGGCCGGGACGCCGGCTCCGCCACGGGCCTCGATGTCGCCGTCGAACAGCCAGGCGTGCAGCACCTCTCCGCCCGTGCCGAGTCCGTTCTCCGGGCCGTCATCGGGACCGGCGATGAAGCCGTCGACAGACATGGACATGTAGAGCACGGAACGAGACACGATCGGGTCCTCCTGACGTGACGGAGTGTGGACGGGCCGAGCATGCATCTCTCGACCGCCCACGTACCCGGAACTCATCGAGATCTCCACGGCGTCGGCGGCACCGAGTCCCACGTCCTCCTCGCCCCCTCCCTCGGTATGAGGGCGGAGGAGTTCGGCCGGGTCCACCGCCTGCCCAAGGCGCAGCCGGCCGCCGTCGTCGACGGGCTGCGCGGCCGAGCTTGCCGGGGCGCGCCGGTGGGATGCGACGGAGTTGGGCGCGGCTCTTCCCTTTTGCGCACGTGAGCGCTACCTTCCAAACCAGAAAGCAGAATTCACTTCAGTTTTCGGGTGGGTGGTCGGAATGACGTCAACCGCCGCGGTCGTGCCGTCACGGTGCCCCTCGCGGGAGATCCCTCCATCGATGGTCGACCGGATGACCCTGATCCTCGACGCCTTCCACGGCTCGACGATGCGGCTGACCCTCGAAGAGATCGTCCGGTCGACGAGGCTCCCGAGGTCCACCGCGCACCGGATCCTCGATCAGCTGGTCAAGGCGGCGTGGTTGCGGCACTCGTCCGCCGGCTACTCGCTGGGCCGGCGCTCCCTGCGGCTCGGCGCCGATGCGCAGAGCTTCTTCGACCTGCGCTCCGCGGCCGCCCCGGTGCTGCACGACCTGCTGCTCAAGACCGGGATGGTCGTGCATCTCGCCGTGCTGGACGACGCCGACGTCCGCTACCTGGACAAGGTGGGCGGCTCGTTCGCCGCCAAGGTGCCCTCGCGGGTGGGCGGCGGCGCGCCGGCCCACTCGACCGCGCTCGGCAAGGCGATGCTGGCGTGGCTGCCGGCCGAGGAGGTCGACGCGCTGGTCGGCGACTCGATGGGCCGGCTGACGCAGCGCACGATCAGCGATCCGCGGATCCTCTACCAGGAGATGCACCGGATCCGCGTCCGCAACGGAATCGCCTTCGAGCGCGGTGAGCACACTCCCGGCATCTGCTGTGCCGCCGCGGCCGTGCGCGGTCCCGACGGCCCGCTCGCGGCCGTCTCGCTCGTCGGGGGTGCGGAGTGTCCGCTCGAGGCCGTCGCCCCGCTGGTGGCCGCCGCGGCCAGGACGATCTCCCTGGCACTGGTGTCGCAGGTCGAGAGCGAGCGCGTCGACCCCGCCGGCGCGCCGGCGGAGACCTGGTCGGCCGACACTCTGGCCCGTCTCGCCGCGATCGGCCAGGACGGCGACTGGATCTGACCGGCCGGTGGACGCCTAGGCTCCACCGGGGGGCTGCGGCACCATGAAGAGCATCGACCGAAGGAGACGCAGTGCCACGTATCGCCGACGCACGCCCGGCGGCCGAGCCGAGGTCGCCGCTCCAGAAGGAGCGGCACGAGCGGATCCTTCGCGCGGCGCGCAAGCTCGGGTCCGTGCACGACCTGGACCGGGTCCAGATGCAGGACGTGGCCGACGAGGCGGGCGTCGCAATCGCCACCCTGTACCGCTACTTCCCGTCGAAGCTCCATCTGTTCGCCGCCGTGAAGCGCAGGCAGGTCGAACAGCTCTCACAGGATGCCGCCCGGTTGCGGTCGGCGTCGGAACCTCCCCTCGAAGCCGTGGTGAAGGTCCTGGTACGGGCCAGGGAGCAGATGATGCGGCGGCACCGGCTGGCGTGCACGGTCCTTCAAGCCGACCAGACCGCCCAGGCCATCCCCAACGGCCCCTGGTCCTCGGACCGCACGTTCCGCGACATGCTGCTCGGCATCGCCGGCATCGACTCTCCGGCACCCGCCGACGAGCGGCTGATGCGGCTCCTCGAATCGTGCTGGTACGGCGTGCTGCTCTCCTGCCTCAACGGCCGGCTGTCACCGGACGAGGCCGACGACGACATCCGCGTCTCCTGCGAAATGCTGCTCGGCGCCCGGCTGGGCGGCACGACGGCCTGACGGCCTGAGTCTCCTGCCCCAGTTCTTCGTGTGGCACGCCGAGGACCACGCACTCGGCCACGGCGGAATGCTCGCCCTGGGCGGGGTGGACGTTCTCGTCCGCTCCCACTGAACAAGATGGCGGGTGAGGCGGCGAATGGGCCTGCTCGGCGACGCGCTCTCCCCCGCCACCCAGCGGGATCCGTACCCGGCCGCGCAGCGGTCGGTCGGCAGGCTGCTCTCATGACGCTGAACCCTGAGGCGGCAACGAGCGCGGGGGCCTGAGCGATGGGCATCCACATCGACAAGGCGCTGTCCGCCGCGCCGGCCCGCAGGACATTGTCCTGGAACCGCCGCGACGTGCTGCTGTACCACCTGTCCCTGGGCGCCGGCCGCTCCGCGGACCTCGACCCTGAGCTGCGCTACACCTTCGAGCGGGACCTGCGGGTCCTTCCCACCTTCGCCATGGTCGCCGGGCAGGGCGTCTCCGCCGGGGACGGTGGCCTCCCCGCGATGCGACTGCCCGGCATCGACGTCGACCTGCGCCGCATCCTGCATGCCGGCCAGTCGCTGACGGTGCACCGCCCGCTCCCCGCGTCGGGCGAGGCGTCCCTGTCGTCGCGCGTGACGCATGTGTGGGACAAGGGCAAGGCCGCGCTGATCGTGCTGGAGGGCACCGCGACCGCCCCCTCGGGGGAACCGCTGTGGACGACCGGGATGCAGATCTGGGCGCGCGGCGAAGGCGGTTTCGGCGGCGCACCGGGTCCGGACACCACCTGGTCCGCGCCCGTCCGCGCACCCGACCATGTGCTGGAGTCGCCGACGTCCCCCGGCCAGGCGCTGCTCTACCGCCTCAACGGCGATCTGAATCCGCTGCACGCCGATCCGGAGTTCGCGAAGGCGGCCGGGTTCGAGCAGCCGATCCTGCACGGGCTCGCTTCGTACGGCATCGTCGCCAAGGCCGTCGTGGACGGCGTTCTGGACGGCGATACCGACCGGCTGCGCGGCATCAGCGTGCGCTTCGCCGGGTCCCTGCTTCCAGGCCAGACGATCCGGACGTCGGTGTGGCGTGACGGGGACGTGCTGACCCTCTCCGCCACCTGCCCCGAGCAGGGGGACGCGCCCGTGCTCACCCACGCCGTCGCGCATGTGGCCTGACGGCGGCCGACGATTTCCAGGAGGTCCATGGTGCAGGAATTGGAGCAGCGCTGCGCCCCGTTCGTGGGCGAGGTGGCCGAGCCTCCACGCGTGGCGCGCTACGACGTCGACGCGGCGATGATCCGGAACTGGGCCGAGGCGCACGACGACTCCAACCCGGTGTACACCGATCCGGAGGCCGCGCGCGCGACCGGCCGGCGCGACGTCGTCGGCCCGCCCGCGATGATCTCGACGTGGGTCATGGCCGGCTACCGCCGCCACCGGGAGATCCACCGGCTGCGGGCGGAGGGCGTCAGCGAGGACTTCGCCTACTCGCGGCTCCTCGCGGTGCTGGACGAGGCCGGGTTCACCTCGGTCGTCGCGACGAACGTGGAGCAGGACTACGCCCGGGAGCTGCATCCCGGTGACCGCGTGACCGCCCACTTCACCATCGAGGACGTCTCGCCCGTGAAGCGCACCGCGCTCGGCGACGGCGTCTTCATCACGCTGCACAAACGCTACGTCGACCAGCACGGCGGCCCGCTCGCCGAGGAGCGGTTCCGGCTGCTGCGCTTCGACCCGGACACCAAGGAGGAGGGCAGATGAGCGAAGCCGTCCGCACCGCCGTTCCCCGGCTGATCATCACCCAGGACAACCGGTTCTGGTTCGACGCGGCCCGCGAGGGCCGCCTGGCGATCCAGCGCTGCACCGACTGCGGGACGCTGCGGCATCCGCCGGCCCCCGCCTGCGCGTCCTGCCGGTCCTTCTCCTGGGACAGCGTCGACTCCACCCGCCGGTGCACGCTGCACAGCTACACCGTCCTGCACCACCCGAAGGACGACGCGTTCGACTACCCGCTCGCCGTCGGGCTGGTGGACCTGGAGGAGGGCACCCGGCTGGTGGCCGACATCTCCGGCGTCGAACTCGACGAGCTGGAGACCGGGATGGAGCTGGAGGTCGGGTTCGCCGAGCATGCCCACGGCGAGATCCTCCCCCGGCTGACCCTGCCCGGAGGTGACGCGGCATGACGTTCCCGGACTGCGGGGTGGGCACGACGCTGCCCGCCCTGGATCTCCCGCTGGATCGGACGCTGATCGTCGCGACCGCGATCGCCTCCCAGGATTTCGAGGACGTCCACCACGACCCCGGCAAGGCCGCCGAGCGGGGCACGCCCGACATCTTCATGAGCATCAACTCCACCAACGGCTTCGTCGACCGCTACGTCACGGACTGGACCGGTCCGCACGCCCGGATCGCGCGCGTCGCGCTTCGCCTGGGCGTGCCCAACTTCCCGGGGGACACCATGCGCCTGTCCGGCGAGGTGACCGGCGTGACCGGCGACTCGGTGTCCGTCCGGGTGACCGGCAGGAACTCGCGCGGCGTCCACGTGACCGCCGACGTGGTGGTCGTCGTACCGGCCGAGGGAGGGGACCGATGAGCGGCGGCGGATTCTCCGGGGCGGCGGCGATCGCCGGCATCGGGGCCACCGAGTTCTCCAAGGACTCCGGTCGCAGCGAGTGGCGCCTCGCGTGCGAGAGCGTCCTCGCCGCCCTGGAGGACGCGCAGATCGGCGTCGAGGAGGTGGACGGGTTCGCCCTGTTCACCATGGAGACCAACCCGGAGATCGCCGTGGCCCGCGCCCTCGGCATCCCGGAGCTGAAGTTCTTCAGCCGGATCCCGCATGGCGGCGGGGGTGCCTGCGCCCCGGTGCAGCAGGCCGCGCTGGCCGTCGCCGGCGGCGTCGCCGACGTGGTCGTCGTCTACCGGGCGTTCAACGAGCGGTCCGGGCACCGCTTCGGCGCGGGCCCGCCGCCGTTCGCCTACAGCGCGAACACCGACCAGGAGTACCGCAACTGGATCAACCCCTACGGGCTCCTCACCCCGGCTCAGCAGGAGGCGTTCCTCGCCCGGCGCTACATGGACAAGTACGGCGCCACCAGCGAGGACTTCGGGCGGGTCTCGGTGCTGTCGCGCGAGCACGCCGCGCGCAACCCCAAGGCGTGGTTCTACGAGCGCCCGATCACCCTGGCCGACCACCAGAACTCCCGCATGATCGCCGATCCGCTTCGGCTGCTCGACTGCTGCCAGGAGAGCGACGGCGGGCAGGCCCTCGTGATCGTCAGCACCGAGCGCGCCCGCGACCTGCCGCACCCCCCGGCCGTCATCACCGGAGCGGCGCAGGGCGTCGGCCCGCAGCAGATCTCGATGAGCAGCTACTACCGTCCCGACATCGACGAGATGCCGGAGGTCGAACTGGTCGCCCGGCAGCTCTGGAGCCAGGCGGGCGTCGGCCCCGACGGCATCGACGCGGCCGTCCTCTATGACGCGTTCACCCCGATGGTGCTGCTCCAGCTGGAGGAGTACGGGTTCTGCGGACGCGGCGAGGCCAAGGACTTCATCGCCGCCGGCGGCGTCGCCCTCGACGGCCGGCTCCCGATCAACACGCACGGCGGCCAGCTCGGCGAGGGCTACATCCACGGTGTCAACGGCATCGCCGAGGGCGTGCGCCTGATCCGCGGCACCTCCGTCAACCAGCCGGCGAAGGAACTGGGCAACGTGCTCGTCACCGGCGGCTCGCCGGTCCCGCACAGCGCGATCGTCCTCACCGCGGACCGCTGACCGGACGCGCCCCACCAACCGAGACAAGGAGCCCACCGTGAGCGAACGCATCACCTACGCCCGCGCCACCCATGGGGAGGAGGAGATCCAGGCCGTCGTCGACGTGCTGCGCAGCGGCCCCCAAGGCCTGCGGATCGGCGCGAACGTGAAGGAGCTGGAGACCCGCGTCCCCGCACTGTCGGGCAAGCGGTACGGGGTCATGTGCAACTCCGGGTCGTCCGCCCTGTACCTGGCCGTCGAGCTGCTCGGACTGCCGCCCGGCAGCGAGGTGATCACCTCGCCGCTGACGTTCTCCACCGACGTCGCACCCATCGTCCGCGCCGGACTCGTCCCGGTCTTCGCCGACGTCGAACCCGACACGTTCAACGTCGACCCCGGCCGGATCGAGGCGCTGGTCACCGACCGGACCCGGGCCCTGCTGTTCCCGAACCTGGCCGGCAACGCACCGGACTGGGACGCGATCCGCGCGATCGCCGACCGGCACGGCCTCAAGGTGATCGAGGACTGCTGCGACGCCCTCGGCCCGAAGCTGCGCGGGACCCCCACGGGGGCGCGCGCCGACATCAGCGTCACCAGCTTCTCGATGGCGCACATCATCACCTGCGCCAGCACGGGAGGGATGGTGATGGTCGACGACGAGGAGTCGCGGGACCGGGCGCTGCTGCTGCGCCGCTGGGGCCGCCGGTCCGAGCCGAACCTGTTCGGCAACGGCACCGGCCGGGTCTTCCGCCAGGACCTCGACGGCGTCGCCTACGACAACGACTTCATCTTCGATCTGCTGCCGTGGAACTTCGAGCCGTCCGAGCTCGGCGCGGCGTACGGGGTCGTCCAGCTCGGCAAGCTGGAGGCGAACTACAAGCGCCGCCACGAGATTTTCGACGCCTACACCGCCGCCTACGCGGCCTTCCCCGACTTCTTCACCACGCCGCGGCAGACCGCGGGCCTCGACACCGCCTGGCTCTGCTACCCAGTGCTGGTCAACGAGGACGCCCCGTTCTCCCGCAGCGACCTGCAGGAGGCGATCGAAGCCGACGGCATCGACACCCGGACCGTCTGGAGCGGCAACATCACCCGCCATCCGATGATGGCGGGCGTCGAGCACCGCGTCCCCGAGGAGGGGCTGCCGGCCGCCGACGCGGTGTTCGAGCGCGGCATGACCCTCGGCATGAGCCACGGCCTGACCGACGAGCACGTCACCCGCATCACCGAGTCGATCCACCGCTTCGCGAGCACGCGCGGCCACCGGACGAGGGACGAGGTGCCGCAATGAGCCCGGTGATCATCGACGCGGTCCGCACCCCCTTCGGTAAGCGCGCGGGCTGGCTCTCGCCGCTGCACGCCGCCGAGCTGCTCGGGCACGTCCAGCGCGGCGTCCTCGACCGCGCCGGGATCGCCCCCGACCTCGCCGAGCAGGTCATCGGCGGATGCGTGACGCCCGCGGGCGAGCAGTTCGGCAACATCACCCGCACCGCGTGGGTGCACGCGGGCCTCCCGCCGCGCACCGGAGCGACCACGATCGACGCGCAGTGCGGCACGTCCCAGCAGGCGGTGCAGCTGCTGGCCGGGCAGATCGCGATGGGCGCGCTCGACGTCGGCGTCGCCTGCGGGATCGAGGTGATGTCGAGCGTCCCGCTCGCCGTCGCCGCCGAGATCCGGCTCGGCAAGGGTTCGCCGCGCCCCGCGTCCTGGAACGTGGAGCAGCCGGACCAGTACAACGCCGCCAACCGCATCGCCGCGGTGCACGGCATCACCCGCGAGGAGATCGACGCGTTCGGGCTGCGCTCGCAGGAACGCGCCCGGGCGGCCTGGGCGGCCGGTGCCCTCGACCGGCAGGTCCTCCCGGTCGAGGTGCCGGACGGCGACGGTGGCCGCACGCTCGTCACCTGCGACGAGGGGCTGCGGGAGACCAGCATGGAGGCGCTGGCCCGGCTGCGGCCGACCGTGCCGTACGGGCTGCACACCGCCGGCACGTCCTCCCAGGTCTCCGACGGGGCGAGCGCGGCGCTGCTGACGTCCCGGGAGCGGGCCCGCGAACTCGGGGTCGCGCCGAGGGCGCGGCTGCTCGCCCAATGCGTGGTCGGAGGGAGCACCGAGCTGCTGCTCGACGGCACCGTCCCCGCGGCCCGCAGGCTCTTCGAACGGACCGGAATGACACCGGCCGACATCGATCTCTTCGAGGTCAACGAGGCGTTCGCCTCGATCCCCATGTCGTTCGCGCGCGAGCTGGACGTGCCCGAGGACCGGCTGAACGTCAACGGCGGCGCGATCGCGATCGGCCACCCCGCCGGCGCGACCGGCATCCGGCTGCTGGCCACGGCCATCGACGAGCTGGAGCGCCGCGACGCCCACATCGCGATGATCGCGATCTGCGCCGCGGCGGCCACCACCTGCCTCATTCTCGAACGACTCTGACCACCATCCGGACAAGGACCCCCATGCCACTCCCCATCGAGGACGATCACCGCGCGCTCGCCGACTCGGCCGCCGCCTTCGCCCGCCGCCACGCGCCCGTGGCGGCGACCCGTGAGACCCTCGCCGACCTGGCGGCGGGCGGGCGCCCGCCGGCGTGGGACGCCCTCGTCCGCCAGGGGCTGCACGCGGTGCACCTGCCCGAGGAGCACGGCGGCGCGGGCGCCGGCCTGATGGAACTGGCCGTCGTGGCCGAGCAGCTGGGGCGTGCCCTGGTCCCTGGCCCGTTCGTGCCGACCGCGATCGCCGGCGCCGTCGTCGCCGCGTCCCCGCCGTCGGCGGTCCGGGACCGGTTGCTCGGGGCCTATGCCGGCGGCGCCACCGGGGCACTGGTGACGACGTCCGGTCTGACCGCCGTGCAGGAGCCGGACGGCTGGCGAGTGGACGGCTCCTGCCGTCCGGTGCTCGGCCTGCCCGGGGCCGAGGAGGTCGTGGTCCGGGCCGCCGTGAGGGGCGATTCCAGCCGCGCCCTGTGGTTCCGGCTCACCCCCGCCGAGACGGCCGTCGTGCACGTCGACGAGGGAACCGACCTGACCCGGTCGGTCGGGCGGCTCGAACTGGCGGACCACCGGGTCGCTCCCGGCGACGTCCTGGAAGCCCCGGACCAGACCCGCGCCGACCTGGCCGTCAACACCGTCCTCGCCGCCGAGGCTGCCGGGATCGCGTCGTGGTGCCTCGCCGCCGCCGTCGAGTACGTCCGGACCCGCGTCCAGTTCGGCCGGCCGGTGGGGGCGTTCCAGGCCGTCCAGCACAAGGCGGCCCTCATGCTGGTCCGCACCGAGACGGCCTGCGCCGCCGCCTGGGACGCGGCGCGCGCCGAGCAGCAGCCGGCCGCCCAGCGGCGCCTCGCCGCCGCGGCCGCGGCGGTGACCGCCTTGCCGGCCGGGATCGACGCGGCGTTCGAGTGCGTCATGATGCACGGCGGCATCGGCTTCACCTGGGAGCACGACGCGCACCTGTACTGGCGCCGCGCGCTCAGCATCGCCTCGGCCTGCGGCCCCGAGGAGCAGTGGGCGCACCGGCTCGGCGAGGCCGCCCGCGCGGACGCCCGGGATTTCGCCTTCGTGGCCGAGGACGCCTTCCCCGAACTGCGGGCCGATGTCCGCCGCGTGCTCGACGAGATCGAGACCCTGCCCGCCACCCCCGGGGAGGACGACCGGTACGCCGTGCGTGGCGGGCCGCGCCGGGCCCGCCTCGCCGAAGCCGGCCTGGTGGCACCGCACTATCCGCCGCCCTACGGCCTCGCGGCCGGCCCCGGCGAGCAGTCCGTGATCGCCGAGGAGTTCGCGCGGCGCGGCCTCCACCAGCCGACCACCGTGATCGGCGAATGGGTGCTGCCGACCCTCCTCGCGCACGGCGAGCCCGGACAGCAGGAACGCTTCGTCCTGCCGACACTGCGCGGCGAGATCGTGTGGTGCCAGCTGTTCAGCGAGCCCGGCGCGGGCTCGGACCTCGCGGCGCTGTCCACGCGGGCGACCAGGGTCCCCGGCGGCTGGTCGCTCACCGGCCAGAAGGTGTGGACGTCCGGCGCGCACGAGGCCGACTGGGGCGTGTGCCTCGCCCGCACCGACCCGGACGCGCCCAAGCACCGCGGCCTGTCGTACTTCCTGGTCGACATGAGGACGCCCGGCATCGAGGTCCGCCCGCTGAGGCAGGCGACGGGCCGCGCGGAGTTCAACGAGGTCTTCCTCGACGACGTCTTCGTGCCCGACGAATGCCTCGTCTCCGAACCCGGCCGCGGCTGGAGACTCGCCGCGACCACCCTGTCCAACGAACGGCTGAGCATGGGCGGCATGCTGACCCACGGCTCCGCCGAGACCGTCCGCGCGCTCATCGAGCGCGGCGACCACGCCGCGTCCCACGACGAGGCCGTCCGCGTGCTCGGCCGCAACACCGCCCGCGAGATGGCGCTGTCGGCGCTCGGCCTGCGCGGCGTCCTGGCCCGGCTGTCCGACCACGACCTCGGCGCCGAGATCAGCGTGCAGAAGGTCTTCAACGCGATCGCGCAGCGGGACGGCTCGCGCGCGCTGGTCTCCCTGCTCGGACCAGCCGGAGCCGTCGCCGACGGCGGCTACGCCATCGACCACATCGGCCTCCCGTCCGTCCTGTTCGGCGGCGGGACCGTCGAGATCCAGCTCAACGTCATCGCGCAGCGCGTCCTCGGGCTGCCGCGCCAGGACTCCTGAAGGAGCGGCCCATGCATCCCGACCTGTCGGCGGACTCCAAGCGGCTGCGCGCCGAACTGCGCGCCTACTTCGCCGAGATCATCAGCCCGCGGGACCGCCGCGACCTCGTCGACCAGACCGAGGGCGGCCCCACCTTCAGCCGGATCCTGCGGCGCATGGGCGAGGACGGCTGGCTCGGGCTCGGCTTCCCCGAGGAGTACGGCGGACGCGGCGAGGACCCCGAGGCGCTCTACGTGTTCTACGACGAGGTGATCCGGGCCGGCGCGCCGCTCTCCCTCGTCACCCTGAACACGGTGGCGCCGGCGCTGATGAAGCACGGCACACCGGAGCAGAAGGACTACTTCCTGCCGAGGATCCTCGCCGGCGAGCTGATCTTCGCCATCGGCTACACCGAGCCTGGAGCCGGCACCGACCTCGCCTCGCTCCGGACCCGCGCCCGCATCGACGGCGGCCACCTCGTCATCGACGGCAACAAGATCTTCACCAGCGCCGCCGTCTTCGCCGACTGGGTGTGGCTCGCGGTCCGCACCGACCCGGACGCGCCCCGGCACAAGGGCATCTCCGTCGTCCTCGTGCCCACGGACGCGCCGGGGTTCTCCGCCACCGAGATCAAGACCGTGGGCGGCATCAGCACCGCCGCGACCTACTACGAGGACGTCCGCGTCCCGCTGTCCAACCTGGTCGGCGAGCTGAACCAGGGCTGGAGCCTGATCACCGACCAGCTGAACCACGAGCGCGTCGCCCTCGCCGCCCGCGGCGGCATCGCCAACGAACTGTTCGACGAGGTGCTCGCCTGGGCCCGGCAGGAGCGGCTCGGCGACGGCACCGTCCACGACCTCCCCTGGGTGCGCCACACCATGGCCGAGGTGTACGCCCTCCTCAGCGCCGCGGAGCTGTTCAGCCTCCGCCTGGTGGCCGACGTCGCCGCGAACACGCTCGGCGGCGGCGACTCGGCGGCCGCCAAGATCTTCGGCACCGAGGCGGTGGTGACCGCCTACGGCCGGCTCCAGGAAGTGCTCGGCGCCGCCGGCCTGCTGCGTCCCGGCAGCCCCGGCGCCGCGCTGCAGGGCCGGGTCGAGTCCCTCGGCCGCCGGGCACAGAACAACACCTTCGGCGGCGGCACCAACGAGGTGATGCGCGAGATCGTCGCGTCCAACAGCCTCGGCATGACCCTCGCCGCCCGCCGCCGCCCCGCGACCACCCCTGAACGGAGCTGACATGGACTTCGACCTGGACGGCGACCTCGAAGCCGCGCGCGAACTGGCGAACGAGATCTTCACCGACCTCGCGACCCTGGACCGCGTCGTGGAAGCCGAGAAGGACGGGGGCGGCTTCCACCCGACCCTCTGGAAGGCGCTCGCCGACGCCGGCCTCCTCGGCATCGCGCTGCCCGAGCAGGCGGGCGGCGCCGGCCTCGGCATGCTCGGCCTGGTGACCGTGCTGGAGCAGCAGGGCCGGCGGGTCGCGCCGGTCCCGCTGTGGCCCGTGGCCATCGCCGCCCTGACGATCGTCCGCTTCGGCACCCCGGACCAGCTCAGCGCCTGGCTGCCCGGCATCCTGGACGGATCGGCCCCGGTCACCTCCGCGCTGGAGGAGAGCACGGGCGGCGCCGGACTGGCGGCGTCACGCACCCCCGCCGGGCTCTCCCTGACCGGCGACCTCCTCTCCGTCCCCGCCGCGCGGGAGGCCGCCGCACTCCTCGTCCCCGCCCGGCTCGACGACGGAACGACCGTGATGGCGATCGTGCCCACCGACAGCGCGGGCCTCACCACGACCGAACTCGGCGCCACCAGCAGGGAGAGCCGCGCCTCGATCCGCTGCGACGGCGTCACCGTCGCCGACACAAACCTCCTGCCCTCGGACGGCGCCGAAGTGCTCTCCTGGTCCCGCCTCCGAGCCCGGGTGGCGCTGGCGGCACTGCAGACCGGCGTCTGCGAGCAGGCCCTCCAGGTCACGGCGCAGTACACGTCCCAGCGCGAGCAGTTCGGCCGCCCCCTCTCGACGAACCAGGCGGTGGCGGTGCGGGCCGCCGACGCCTACCTCGACACCGAGGCGATCCGGCTGACCACCCGGCGCGCGGCCTGGCTCCTGGACACCGGCCAAGAGGACGCCGCCGAGACGGCCGCGCTGGTCGCCAAATGGTGGGCGTCCCGCGCCGGGTTGCGGGCCGTCCACGCCACCCAGCACCTGCACGGCGGAATCGGCGCCGACATCGACTACCCCGTCCACCGGTACTTCCTGTGGGGACGGCAGATCGCCTTCTCCCTCGGCGCCGCCGGCGCGACCGCCGCCGCCCTCGGCGACCGCCTCGCCCATGCCGCACCCATCGGAGCACCGTCCTGACCGCAGCCACCGCGCAGCGTGGACAATGCCGAGGTGACCCGACCGAGAATCCGCGTCGCGGCTTACGTGATCAGGCAAAGCGCCGTCCCCGAACTCCTGGTCTTCGACCACGTCGGCATGCCCCAAGCCGGAACCCAGATCCCCGCCGGCGGTGTCCGACCAGGTGAGCAGCTGGAACAAGCGGTCTTGCGAGAGGTCGCAGAAGAGACCGGTCTGCTCACCGCCTCGGTCGTCCGGCACATCGCCGCGGAGGACAAGCCCCATCCGGACACCCACCAGCCGCGCAGAACCACCTACTTCCACCTTCACGCGCCCGCGACCACGGCGGACGCATGGCACCACACCGTCCACGGCGATGGAGACGACACCGGCCTAACGTTCGCCTGCCGCTTCCTGCCCTTACCGCTCACCCGACCGCTGGCGGACGCTCAAGACGCCTGGCTGGGCCATATCGATCCCCGCTGGACGACCGCGACCGACACCCCTCAGTGACCAGTTGACCGGCGAACCGTCGTGGCTCAGCCGGTGAAGGTGTACCAGTCGACGTCCAGGGGGTTCGTGGTTGGATCTCCAGCGGTCGCTGCTGGTTCCGGTGGATGAGCCGGCACCGGATCGGGTGGCTGGAGCACGCTCTGACCGATCGGCGCCGAGCGTTGCGGGAGTTCGCGGCGGGTTGGTTCCCGCGACGGCTGCAGCCTGCCTGGCGGCCCGAATTTCAGGCTCCGCCGCAGATCGCGGTGCCTCCGGTGCTGGCCGACTTCTATCGTCTGGCCCGCCACCATCCCGATCTGCTGGGCCGTAGATACCGCCGCAGCTTCCTGCATCCTCTTGCCGAACTGGAGGTCGACCAGACCGGAAGGATCCCGCTTGGCTTGGGTGGTGACGGTGAGTACGGGCCCGGCTGGCAGCTTTCGCCTGGAGAGGGTGATCCTGAGGTGCTGGCGGTCCAGCGCGAGGAGATCCGCGACGACCAGGACGGGTGGCTGAGCGGCATCCACGAGAGGGCGCCGTGGCGTGAGCGGGAGCCGCTGGGCGGGTTCCGCTGCAGCCATTGCTGGCCGAGTGGGAGCCGGTCACGTTCGCGGTGGCGCCTGGCCGGATCGCCTGCCTGTATCCCGGCCCGCCGGAGTCCAGCGCCCCCGACGTCGACGACTGCTGGGTCAGCGTCGCCGCCGATGACGGCGGCGCGGCCGGGAAGGGGGTGGGTGGACCTGAGCGACCCCGCCCCCACCCCAAGTCCGCCAAGCCCCCGGGCAGCCACAGCAACACCCGGCGCCGCAGATCGTCGAAGCCCTCCAGGAGCGACCGGGTGCGCTCGTCGGACGCGACCGACCTCCACGGCAGGACGACCTCGCGCACCTGCCGGTGACCTTCGAGGCGCTCAGCAGCCTCGGTGACCAAGACGGCCGTGCCGTCAGGGCGCATCAGCACCTGGACGCCACCGGCCACGAACTTCTGCGCGCCAGACCCGGCCAGCCGATACGCGGCGTCCTCGCTGATGATCTTCACCTGGGCGTCCGTACCCGCCCCGCCCACCACCGGCGCCCTAGAGCGTGTATCGAAAGTGCTGGTCGTCGACGTGGCACCGCCTAAAGTGACATGCAGTCTTCGCTCGGTCGTGCTGGGATCAAACGCTATGCATGATTACTTTCTCAACGAAGCCGACTTGACGGACAGGATGGAGCGGAACCTGGCGGAACACGCCTGCCATCTGCACCGAAGCATGTCCGGTGCGACCGTCGCAGAGACCGGCGACCTCCTGGTCGCGGACAGCGGTCTGGACGACGACACGTTCAACATCGTCGCCGCGGCCCGCTTCACCGCCGGCGACGCCGCGGCCCGCATCGCCGAGACCGTCGGGACGCTGGCCGGCACCGGCCGCAGCTTCTCCTGGTGGGTGGGACCTGCCTCGACACCGACAGACCTCACTGCCCGCCTGACGGCAGCCGGCCTGCCGGTGTCCGAGCGTGAGACGGCCATGTGGGCCGAGTTGGACGAAACCCTGCCGATTCCCTCTGTCCCGGGTCTGGACATCCGAACGGTGACCACGCCCGAGCAGCTCGCCGACTACGCCAAGGTCCTCGCCGCGAACTGGAATCCACCCGCTGAAACCGTCCGCGACTTCTTCGCCCGGGCCGCTTCGCAGGCGCCGGCCGCGACCTGCCCGGCCCGGTACCTGGTGGGCTACGTGGAGAACCGTCCGGTCTGCTCCGCCGAGGTGTTCCACCACGCGGGAGTCGCCGGCATCTACAACATCTCCACCTTGGCCACCCACCGCCGACGCGGCTACGGCGGAGCCATCACGCTCGCGGCCCTTGGCACGGCCCGCGAACGAGACCACCGCATCGCGGTCCTGCAGGCGTCGACCGACGGCGAGCCCGTCTACCGCCGCCTGGGATTCCGCGCCTGCGGCCAGTTCGTCGAACATGCCATCAACACCTGAACCGCCCAGACGTCCACGGACGTTCGTCATCCCTGATTGAGCTGGTCACAGCCATTCATTGATCGCCGCTACGAGGACAGTGGCCTCGCAGCGGCCCGCGAGCTTGTCGTATCTCGCGGCCACGGCCCGGTTCCTTTTGAGGCGGTTGATGCCGTACTCGACGGCATGCCGAGCCTTATAGTCCTCGGCGATGAACCCGGGCGGCCAGCCACCGAGGGAGCCGAGTTTCTTGCGGTTGCGCGCCTGGTCGTTCTTATCCGGAATGGTGCAGCGGATGCCACAGCGGCACAGGTAGGCGCGCTGCCGTGATCACGATCGACATGGGCTTGTGGCCCTACTCGACCGCCAGACGCAACTTGGTGGTGAACCCGCCGCGCGACCTTCCCAGCCCGTGATCTCCGGGCTCGGTGAACACATCGCCAGGCGCTTCCATCTGCAGGTCACCCCGTTTGTGGGCCCGGCCGCATGCTGGTGATCGCGACAGACTGCGGAGTCGACGCTCAAGCCCCAGACGATCGCGCCTCTCGCGTCGGCCAGGGACTGAAGCCGAGTGAGGATCCGCTGCCAGGTGCCGTTGCGCTGCCTCCGGCGGAACAAGTCGTAGACCCGGCTTCGTGGTCCGTACTCGACGGGCGCGTCCCGCCACGGCACACCGATCCGCACACGGAACCGTATGCCGTCGATCAACTGCCGGCGCGGCCGGACAAGGGGCCGTCCCACTCTCGCGCCCTTCGGCAGCAACGGTTCCAGCACTGCCCACTGCTCGTCCGTGAGATCTCCTCGTCCCATGAACCGTGTTCACAGCTCGAGATCCGTTTTCGATACACGCCCTAGGCGACAAGAAGCCGCGCTGCGCTTTCCGAATCACCTCGGCCGGGCACGCCATCGCGGTCACCGCCCCGGCTGCTCGCACCGACACCCGCGTCGTCGGCCAGTGGGCTCCGCGCCCCCAGGAGATCAGGACCGGTGTTGTCAGTGGCGCCGTGCAGCATGTGCCAGAGACCCGTATGGCAGACAAGGGGGCAATTGTGGTGGCTGTGACGAACCAGAAGGTGCTCGAGCACGAGTTCCTCACCGGGATGTACAACGACGGGTACTTCCCGGATCACCTCGTCGACAAGGGCAAAGCGATCCTGCTGAGTCTGTGCGGGCGGATCGAGACCGAGCAGCCCGCCGATCTGGCGGCGCTCTACGCGCTGACGCACGCCGCGACCGACGAGTTCAACGCCCTGCAGGAGGAGTTCGATGCGGCCGGCAGCGAGATCGAGACGGTCGCCCGCGACGTGATCGGCGAAGAGTTCTGGTTCGTGGCCACCGCCTACGGCTTCGACGGCGCCGACATCGAGGAACTGATCGCTACCCGAGACTGGTGAAACCACGCCCGGAAGCCTATGACCAGCGACCATACCCGGCTCCTCGGAAAATCCTTTGCGCGCCGAACCGATGCCTGCCTAGGCTCGCCCGGATGCGGCGCACCGTCATCATCGGCGACATCCACGGCTGTTTCGACGAATTGCTCGAACTGCTTGAGAAAGTCGATCTCCACCCGGACGACCTGTTGGTCAGCGTCGGCGATCTGGTCGACCGTGGTCCAGCGCCGCGTGAGGTGGTCGGTCTTTTCCGCGAGCGCCCGAACTCGGTCGTGGTCATGGGCAATCACGAGCGCAAGCATGTGCGCGGCATCTTCTCCTATGCGCAAGAAATCACGCGTCTGCAGCTGGGCGAGCGCTACGCCGAAACAGTCGACTGGATGCGGACACTGCCGTACTACTTCGAGAACGACCATGTCCGCGTTGTCCACGCCGCGATGCTGGCAGGAATCCCGCTGGCCGACCAGAAGGAAGAGATCCTCTGCGGCTCGACCAGCGGCGAACGAGAACTCGCCGCGCTGTTCCCCGACAGCCACTGGCACCATCACTACACCGACACCAAGCCGATCGTGTTCGGACATCACGTAACCGGGCATGAGCCGATGATTCGGGACGGCAGGATCTTCGGCTTGGACACCGGCGCTTGCCATGGCTGGAACCTGACCGCACTATGCGTGCCGGATTTCACGGTGCACTCGGTGCAGGCGCACGCGGATCATTGGTCGATCGCCAAGCGCCGATGGCAGTTGCCCGTCCTGAAGACCAAGCCCTGGCGTGACTTCACCTGGCCCGAACTGGCTGAGGCGATCTCAAGGTTCTCCTCGACACCTGACATCGCCGTGCGCAGTTGGCTAGAGACAGTCGCTGCCTGGTCCGCGGAACTGCAGTCGTCGTTTCCTGCCCTGGCTGCCGCAGCACACCGCATCGCCGGCAACCTCACCAAGGAAGAACTACGGCAACATCCCGCCGCACGGTTCCTGTTCCAAGCACGTGACGGCCGCCTCGACCAGACAAGCCTGGCCAGGCAATGCTCAACACCCCGCAAGACAATCGACCTCGCGACCGCGTTTGGCCTGGTCGTAGCCGATCTGCCCGAATGACGCCGACGTCCCTTGAAACCGCCGGGGCGGAGAAGCCCGGGCTCGACACGCAGCGGCCGGCCATCTGGGCCACGCGGGTTCCTCCACTGCCGATTGCCCGTGAGCAGTCTCGACGTCCCCGGTCGTAGTGATGCCTGGAGCGGAGGGAGAACGAGCAGTGGTCGTCGGCGCGCGCACGACCACAGCGGTAGTGGCCCTGAATCAACCGGCCCTCAGGGATCGCAGGACAACGTCTTCGAGATCCCGCCTGCGCGACGAGGGCGTCATCGAGGCATGGGGACTCGGCGTCAACCACACCGAGCCCATCGAGATGACGCTCGCCCTGGACGAGCCCCGGCCCAACGGGTTCCTGCTGGCAGGGCGCTACACGCTGCTCGACCACGCACACGCGTTACAGCGGCTCCTGCCCATGGCCGCCGAACAGGGCGTCGACATGATCGTCGGCGGCCCCTGCAGCTCCGGGGTCCTCGCTGACGGCACCCACTTCGAGTACGCGGACGCCTTCCCCGAGATCATCGAGAAGGTGCGGCGTCTCAGGGAGATCGCCGACCGGCCCGGGGGGAGCATCAAGGCGGCCGCCCTGCAGTGCTGCGCCAGTCCGGCCTCGTCAGCCCCCAGGCGCCACTTCCGGAAGGCGTCTGAGGACGCGTCCGGCGGTTGAAGAACCTGACGGCGACGTCATCTACATCTCGACCATGCGAATGCATCCGGTGACCGTCCAAGAGGCCGCAGCCGAGGTCCAATGGTCGGGACGGTTCGTCCCCGATGGCGCGACCGACGAAGAAGTGGTCGCCCTCCTCACGAGCATCTTCCGCGACGGCCTCGCCGCCCTGAGCCGAAGCCCGGCTCAAGCCGTCGGCGCAAGGCGTAGCCGCAGGCGGCGTGGCATGATCGGGCGGGCGAAGCCGAGGGTGAGGGGTCACAGTGCGGGATCAGCTCCTGGGAGGCCGCTACCGGCTGGTGCGGCAACTCGGCGAGGGCGGCATGGGCGAGGTCTGGGAGGCACAGGACGAGACGCTGGACCGGCGGGTCGCGGTCAAGGTGATCTCGCTGCTCGGCGGGGGCGGAAGCCGCGCGAGTGAGGCGCGTGCCCGGTTCCTGCGGGAGGCCCGGATCACGGCCCGTCTGCAACATCCGCACATCGTGACCGTCCACGATCTTGGCGAGAGCGGTCCCGAGAACGGCAACGCCCCGTTTCTGGTGATGGAACTGGTCCGGGGCGAGGGCCTGGACGCAAAGCTGGCCCGGGGCGACGTCAGCCTGGAGGACGCGGCCCGGTGGGGCGCGCAGGTCTGCGAAGCCTTGACCGAGGCGCATGCGGCGGGCGTGATGCACCGGGACATCAAGCCGTCCAACGTCTTCATCACGCAGACCGGAGCGGTGAAGGTCCTCGACTTCGGCGTCGCGCGGGCGGTCGACCCCTACGCCACCGGCGACCGTCTCACCCAGACCGGGTTCATCGTCGGCACTCCCCCTTACATGGCCCCCGAGCAGGCACGCGGCTACCCGGAACCCGGCAGCGACCTCTACGCACTCGGGTGCCTGCTGTTCGAGCTGATCACCGGCCGACTGCCCTTCCAGGCACCCGACAGCGTCGGCTATCTGACGGCCCATCTCAGCCAGGAACCACCCGCTCCCAGTTCGGTGCGGCCCGATATCCCCGGCTCGTGGGACGTTCTCGTACACAGACTTCTGAGGAAGGACCCGGCTGAGCGATACGAATCGGCCGCCGACGTCTCCCGTGCCCTGGTGCAACTCGACCGGGCGCCCACCAAGGTGCTCACGCGGCAAGACGACGTCCCCCCGTCTTCGACGACCAAGAGCACATCGGTGGGCGGGCCCTGGCTGCCGGGCACGGTATGGCTGCTGATCGTGGTGGCGACCGCCGTACTGGTCTCGATCAACGTGAACGGTGTCTCCGACGCCCGCGACGCAGCGACAGGCACCCTCGCGGTCACCGTCGCCACGGCTTGGCTCATCGGCTATTTCGTTCTCATGTCGCATCCGGGCCGGCGTGCGGCGGTGACGAAAGTGACCCGGTTCGTCCTGCCTCTGCTCCTGTTCGGCATCTACGGCGCGGTGATCGCGGGTACGGCTGAGGAACAGGGCGGCTACGGACAGTACTGGTGGACGCTGGCCGTCTCCACCGTCGCTCTGGTGAGCCTGCTCGCCTTCGCCGCCGCGCTCACGCCGCGGACCGGACTCTGGATCCGTAGAGCGGGCTATGCGCTCGTGGCCTTCAATGTCGTCGCGGTGCTCGACACCGGAGCCACCGCGTTGGACCACTCCGTCACCGTCACCCCCTACATCGCCTTCGTCCGCCCGGAACCGGGCACGGTCCTCCCTGCCGTTCTGGCCATCGCGACGTACTGCATCCGCGAGATCGCGACCCGCCGGGCGGCGGACGCTCATCGTTTGCCCGACACCGAGGTGTCGTTGCCGTAGTGATTCCAACGGCCTGGGCGAATGCGCCGCGAGGAGATCTGGAATGGGATGTTGGACCGCTTACGTCTTGCGGGCCGAAGACGGATCATGCTGGACGATGGGCGAGAAGTGGGGGGACTGGTTCCTCGCCGAGGAAGGCGATCGCATCCGGATCGCCGAGTCGATCTTGCGCGGTGGCGTGGCGGTGAGCGACGACTCCGCACGTGATCTCGTGGACTCGTGGTTCTGCCGTGGTGTCGTGCTCGATTTCGTCGGTCATCGGTATCGCTTTTTCGGCTGCGGCCTTCAAACTCTGCAGCCGGGTGTGAGTTACCTTGAAAGCACTGCGGCGCGGCTGGCTTCGGCTCCTGGATGGTCCGGCTGGGATGTCGGTTATGCATGGAGCGGACGCGAGGCTCTTGTCGAGATGGTGCCGGAGGCCAGGCCGGCGGTCGTAACGCCGGCCGCAACGGAGGCAACTCCACTGGACGCAGCGTTGACCTCTCGGGACGGCTGGTTCGTCGACTGGAATCCCGGCGAGCGAGAGATTTCGGTTCTCTACCACGAGACGATCGCAGACTGGTTCGCTCCGGCAACCGCTGTGGTGAGCGTTATCGGATCCGACGATATCGTCATGGATTATCAGCTCGCCGTTAACGATATCGTGCCATTCTTGGCGCATCACGACGCATCTCTCACGGCGTCGCTGCTTGCTCGCGCGCCGTACCCTATGCCGGCCGAGCAGACCGTTAACGCCGGCGCAATCGTCGATCTTCCCTCACGCCGGCTTCGCTACTGGACGACGGAGAGCGTCCCACCTCAACTCGCAGCGAAGGTAGCCGCCGCATGGCCAGACTGGATCGTCGAGCGACTACCCCACGGATTCATCGGGCATCTGGCAGCCACAAGCCGCAACAACGAAGACCTGATCATGACGGATGCCGAACTGCGTGAAGGCGGATGGGAAGAAGACCTCATCGCCATTCGAAATCGCGAGCGCATCGCATTGACCATCGATCCGAGGGACCTGCGGCCACCCCGCGTTCGCGTGATCGAGGAAGCCTGAACGCGCGCTTCAGGGCGTGGGTGCGGTGAGATAGCGCTGGATCGTGGGGCCGAGCCAGTCCACGATCTCCTCGCAGCCGAGCGCCACGCCCGCCCGGAACCGCAACACGTAGCGCGTCAACGCGAGCCCCAGCACAGTCGAGGCGCACAGCGCCGCCCGCGCCGGCGCCTCCTCCGGCTCGGGGCCCACTCCGCGGGCCAGCGGGATCAACTGGTCGCGCGGCACGGTCTGCATGCGCTCGGCGGCGGCCGGGTCGGTGGCGCCGACCCGTATCAGCGCGGTGAGTTCCCCGCTCTCCTCCCACAGGGTGAGAAACTGGCGCACCAGCGTACGGCCGATCTCCTCGCGCGGTTCGACGGGCAGGCCAGGGTCGATCGAGACGGCCGCCGCGAACAGACCCGCCTTGTTGCCGTAGTAGCGCATCACCATCGACGGGTCGATCTCCGCGTCGCGCGCGATGGCCCGGATGGTCGCCTTCTCGTAGCCGCCCGCCGCGAACCGCTCGCGGGCCGCGGCGAGGATCGAGGCGCGGGTGACGTCGAAACGCCGAACAGGAATTCAACGCCGCCCTCGCCCGCATCCAGCACAGCGGAATCACCCACTCCGGCGATCCCGTATGCCAGGAAATCGGGCAGAGCTATCACAGCAAGCACACCAAAGGCCGCAGGGGCACCTACTTCCACGCCCCAGACATGCACGTCGCCCCAGGCGACGCCCGGTCGTGAGGCCGGCGGCGGGAGCGGCGACCGCCGGAGCCAACGAGCGCCACATCCTCTGGTTCGGGACGGAGTTCATCCTGAGCCCGGAGACGGCGACGCTGGGCTTCGGACTGCCGAGCCCGCCGTCCGGTGGCGGCGGCGGCTTCCTGATCACCAAGGGAGTCCGTGACGTCGTCTTGGCCCTGGTCCTGGGCATCCTGTGCCAAGGGGGCCCCGCCCGGGCCCCCTTGGCGCGCGCCGGTCCCTGCTGGCCAGCGCCCACCGGGAAAGCCAGCAGAACGGCGGCGTATCGGCTCAACACGGTTCTTGGTGCAGCCATGTCATCCGCGTAGCCGGTGGGGGCGTCGTCTCTTACGCATCGTGTCTGCCTCCTGGCGCGGGCGGACGATGCGCAGGTTGAGGGGGTGGGAGGTGACGTTGGGGACCGAGCAGCCTCCAGTGCAGGGGGACGCAACGGCAAGTTGGGTGGCGCCTGGAGAAGCGTGCTGAGTCGGGGATCGTGCGGTCCCAGACGGCATGCTTTATGTGGATGCCGGCCTTTGTCGAGGGACGGCGTTGAGCCCGCACTGATCGACCCGCTGCTTCCGGTCGACCGGAGTGCACCGGACTGGGCGGGAGAGGGCCTGGGTCACCGGCCCTGCTACTCGGAGATCGCGCCGAGGTGCCGTGCGGCTTACCTGCGCTGGCTGCAGGCCGGGCGACGGCACCGGGACGTGTCGGTCGGATATGCGTTCTTGTTCATCTGCGGCAGCCGCACTGACGCCCGAAATGTTCGAACGGCACGTGCCACTTCTACAGGAAACCGCCAATGCGCTCGAACTCACGATTCAAACTCGTGACCACGTACATCAAAGCCTCACAGGCGCGTGGAAAGACCACCGCACAGACCAACCCGCCGACGCAGAGAGATCAGCGCGCCGCATGTGGAGAATCTGATCCGCGCTGCAGCGATGCCGCCTCCTTGAACCTGCCCTGACCATTGAGCATATCCAGATAAGAAGACAGGGCCTCACCGCAACCGGCTTCCACAGCCTTCCTGAAATACTTCTCAGCCTTCTCCAAGTCGCCGCGATCAAGATAGATCAGCGCGAGATTATGCTGAGCGGCTTCATTGTTCTTCCGTGCTGCACGCAGGTAAGCCCTGACCGCAGCGTCACCCCTGTCTTCGCCTTCAAGAAAGAGACCGTAATAAAAACTGGCCTCCGCTTCCCTTGAGCCGTCTTCTTCTACTGCGATGAGAAATTCTCGCTCCGCCTCGTCCGCCGCTCCTCCCTTAAGACGATCAGCGAGAAATCGCGCATAAGCCAGGCGCGCATTGGGCACCCGGCGATCGCGAGCCTGCTTGAAGTACTCGCGAGCCTTGTCGTCGTTCCCAAGCCGCGTTTCGGCTTCAGCAAGCGGCAATAGAACAGTCTCGCACCCCGAAGCCAAGCTCTGGAGAAGCAGATCTACCGCAACACCATAATTGCCTCGGTCGATCTCCAGCCTTCCGAGATTTCCGGGCGCCAAGGGGTCCCCGCCCGCCATGGCCTCCCGAAGAAGCCTCTCTGCCTCATCCAGCCGCGCTTCGTCCCCTCTCAGGAAGTCTCCGTAATCATTTTTGGCATCGGGATCACCTGATCGCACCGCGAGCCTGTACCACATCTCGGCTTGTTCTCGGTCATCTAGAATCTCCGCAAAGATGGTCGCAGCCTGCAGCGCCGCACCGATCTCACCTTCCCGGAAGGCGGTGCTCAGAATCTGCATCGCCTCGACCTCGCGGTACATGTAAACCAGTACATTGGCCAACAAGCCGCGATTGGACAGTTCTCCTGCATCGACGGACTTGCGCAGCACATCTTCCGCCTCGCTAAAGTCATCGAGGTCGATCAGAAGTTGAGCATAGGCGCGCGCCGCGCCAGCAACGCCTCCTCTGGTCGCTTCGCGATAAAGCCGTTTGGCTTCCTCTACGTCAACGCCGACCATGGACGCAGCGCGCGCTAGTGGCTCATCTTCCACGTTGCTACACCCACTTTGAGTTCCAAACCGGCGCCGGTACCGAGGCATAGTCCCCTGCTGTGCGAATCAAGACCGCCAGCATTACCAAGGATGCCAGGAACTCCTCGACCGAGCACGGGAGCGTACTCGGTCGGTACCGTGCGCGCCTTCGTAGGTGAGCACGGACTCCAGGTTGTTCTGGTGGCGGGTGAACACCGGCGAGATGCCCGGTGCGGGCGGTGCGGCAGATCTCGATGGCCTCGCAGACGTCGTTGAGTTTGCCGATGGAGACCGGCTCCGGGTGGAGCAGGCCGAGGCGTCCTCGCGACGCCCGAGGGGTCTCGCTCGCGGAGGACCGGCGACCCTGGTTCCAGATCAACGTGCCGTCCAAGAGCTCACGCCGGCAGGTCAGCACCCACCGTGCTATCGCCACGTTCATCCTCGCCACCCCGGTCAGCGTTGCCTGGATGCTGGAATCGGCCAGCACGGCGTCGAACACCTCAGCGAAGATGCCGTCCCGGCCGCGAACCAGGAACCGTGGCCGGCAGCCGGGTCCTCAAGGTCCATGACCAGGTTCCGGACCGTCTGTGTCACCTACGACGCGGTCGGGTGAGCAATAGCATCCGGAACTCGGATGCGGCGAGTGCGATGCTCGATGACCGCTAGCACGTACATGCGGGCGCCGGTGAAGGTCACGGTCTCCAGGACGTCACACGCCGGCAGCGCCTCGCCCTCGGAGCGCCGGAAGCCGACCCAGCCGGCGGGAGGCACGCTCGGGCGCCGGATCGACGCCGGCGTCCTTGAGGATCTCCAGACGGTGGAGGCCGCGACCTCGATACCGAGCACCAGCAACTCGCAGTGTCCCCGCAGGTAGCCCAACCCAGGTTCTCCCACACCAAGCGGAGGACAAGGGCGGACGGAGCGGACGGTCGGCGGGTTGCCGGGCCGCTTGGGTTTCGAGCGGGCAGCGCGTCGGCCCGCAATCAGGTCACGGTGCAGCGCAGCACCGTGTCCGGCCGCGCCAGAAGCCGCATCCGCCACAACACCCCCGGGCGCAACCGGTGCGGCCATCCGCGCCAGCCTGGACAAGGTCGGCGCCCGCAATCCCCAGCAACCACGACTACAGCCTCCCCAAGGACTTCCACGCCGTCGCCAACGACCTCAGCGACGCCCACCAGACGGAACCGACAACCCCGCCCGTCCTGTGACACCCGACCAGCCCCGCCGCCCTGGTCCTGCCGGTTCCTGTCAGGCGATCTCCGCGTCGTTGCTGCGACGTCGCCCGCAGTAATCCACTTTGTGTGTCACCACGGCCCTCTGCCAGCATGAGGCCCATGCGTCACCCTCTTGACACGCTGGACTGGCCGATTACCACCGAGCGACTGCTGTTGCGCCGAGCCACCCCCGACGATCTGGACGCGACCTGGGCATTCCGGAAGCTGCCGGAGGTCCACGAATGGGTTGGGGCCGCCACGACGACGTTCGACGACTACCGTGAGCGTTTTCTCCGCGAGGAGCGGCTCGCGGACGTGCTCATCGTCGAACTGGACGGCCGGGTGATCGGCGATCTGATGCTGCAGGTCCAGGACGCCTGGGCCCAGGAGGAGGTCGCTGACCAGGCGAAAAGCGTCCAAGGAGAGCTCGGGTGGACGATCGATCCCTCCTACGGCGGCAAGGGCTACGCCACCGAAGCGGTACGCGGCCTCATCGACATCGCCTTCGGGAGACTTGGCCTGCGCCGCCTGCACGCGGACTGCTTCTACGACAACGAACCCTCGTGGCGGCTGATGGAGCGGGTAGGGATGCGCCGCGAACAGCACACGGTGAGTGACTCTCTCCACCGCACCAAGGGATGGCTCGACGGTCTCTCATACGCGCTCCTAGCCGAGGAATGGACCGCTCCCGAGTGATTACGGCGGAGACGGCCGGAACTCCTAGAGCTATGCCGAAGGGCGAAGCAGGACCGCCCGCTGTCCGGTCCCAACGGAACGGACCGGGTGGTCGGCTCAGCGTAGTTTCCAGCGCCGGCCCTTCTCCTTGTCGCGGCAGCGAGTCAGGATCGCCTGGTCGCCGTGCGCGGTCAGGCATCGAAACGGCCGGTACCAGAGCGTCAGCCGCATCGCGCCGCCGCCGACCCGCTCACGGCGGGGCAGAGTCCGAGCTGGGTGAAGAAGTGGTCAACGCGGTGAGGTCGGCGTTGACGGTATTCGACGCGCGGCGCAGCACGGTCTTCATATGCTCTTGTAGTTGCTGACGGCGAAGTCCCGGTCGTGTGCTTCGGTGAGGGTCGCTGTCGGGGCCGCCAGCATCCAGCCAGGCGATTAATGGAGTCGTAGGCGCGACGGGTGTCGCCGTCCAGCGCGGCTCGCTTCAGCGCTGCGGATCGTGGTGAGCACCTCGGGTACCGCTTGGTGCTGCCACCCTAGATCGCCCTCGCGTTATCAGAAGCTCTGGTCGGAGGGTGACGTCGGCGCGTTGATCGGGCCAAAGTCTCGAGGCCACGCTTAGGCCGAGTCCGTTCGGGGTCTGCCGAGATACGACGGGAAACCGGCAACCGGTGATCTTGAGTTGAACTTGCCGCAAATGAGGTGTTTGGGCGGATCGGCGTCGGTTGCCCGACCAAGGACAGCGATGCGCGAACGCAGCCGGAGGCCCCGATCCTGTGTCACCGTTCATAACGGATGTCTTTGTGCACCCGCTCAGATCGGTCAACGGCGCACCCGATAACGCAGGTGAAGCACCCGGTTGCTCTGAATCGCCACGTCAGGGTCTTCCAGAAGGTGCTGCGCGTGGACCGACCCGAAGTAGCGCTTGCCGGCCCCGAACACGACGGGTACGACGTCCATGCGCACCTCGTCGATCAGGCCCGCGGCAAGTACCTGGCCACCGACGTCGCCGGCGGCGACCTCGACCATTCGGTCACCCGCAAGCTCCTGCGCCTTGGCCACGGCTGCCTTGACGCCGCCGACGAAGTGAAACGGCGCCTCGGGGTCCCAGCCCTCGGGCTCCGGCCGGTGCGTCACGACGACCACGTGGTCGATGCCGCTCGGCGGGTTCCCGTCCCAGCCGTCCGTCAGGTCGAAGACGTGGCGGCCTACGATCGTGACTCCGATCTGGTCCCAGTACGGCCGGGTGTAGTCGTAGGACGTCTGCGACACCTTCACCTCGCCGCTCTCGTCCAACGGGACGTCACCGCTGGACAACCAGTCGAACAGCGGTCCGGGCTGGTCATTCTCGTCCGCGATGAAGCCGTCCACCGACACCGAGCTGTACATGACCACCTTGCCCACGGGGCTCTCCTCTGCTTTGGGGATCCCCCCAAATTAGCGATTCGTGGGGTGTCGCTCTTGTAAGAAATCAATCGGTCGGCAGTGGCCAGCTGTCCAGTACGTGGCCGGGATGTTCGTGCAGGAACCGCCGCCGGACTTCGAGGTACCGGGTCGGCGTGAGCCCGGTGAACGCCCGGAACTCGTGGCCGAAGTGGGCCTGGTCGAAGTAGCCTGCGCCACCGGCTAGATCGCTCCAGTCGATCGGTCCGGCAGGGTCGATCGCGAACACGGTGGCGGCGAAGCGGTGGGTGCGGGCCAGCCGCTTCGGCGTGACGCCGATGAGCTCCTTGAACCGCTGTGCCAGATGAGTGCTGCTGACACCGGCTGCCACGCTAAGGTCGCCGATCGCCACCGCCCCGCTGGTCGCCGCGATGACGCTACTCACATGGCGGACCAGACCGAGGCCGGCGGTCTCACACAGCCGACGCATCAGCTCCTCCTGAAGCAGCGTCAGCATCTCGTGCGGGCCGTCCGCCGTGGCCAGCCGGTCTCGCAGCTCAGCAATGGCGGGCCGGCCCCAGACCTGCTCTACCGTCACCGGCCGGTCACACAGCTCGGCCGCGGGCATCGGCAGGAACAGCGCCAGCCCCCACGGCTTGAAGTGCACGCCGACGGACCGGGTCCGGAGTGGGTACCCGAACTCCAACGCGCGGGTGGGCGTGGTGACCACGCAGCCGTCAGCGTATTCGGCCGTCTCGATATCGGTGCCGGCGCGGATGCGGAACGGCGCCCCGAGGTTGACGATGAGCAGCGCCGCCGGCATCGGCGGCAGCGTCAGCCGGGCGTACGGCGGCGCACCCTCCAGGTAGTAAAGATCGTCGATGAGCCCGTCCAGCGGCGGGCGCGGCACTCTGGACACGTACTCCACGCGTCCAGCATCGCCGACGCCCCGCTGGCATCATGCCGAGATGGTCCAGCCGCGCTGCCGCCGGAACGGGCGTGCGTCCGGCGTTACGCAGCGGTGAGGTCCAGGCGTCGGTCAGGGTGTTCTCCCATTCGGGTAGGGCGAGGGTGTCTTGGATCGGCGGTGAGGTCGTGCGTCAAGCCCGGCAGTACCGCTGACACTCGGACCAGTCGGCCGCGCGGGTCGGCCAGGAGTGGATGTTCACGCCGTGCCGGTGGGCGCCGTCCTGGATGGCGTAGGCCTTCCGCTGGACGGTTCGCGTCGCCTCGCGCAGATCTGGTGCCCGCTCGGCCGGCAGCACGAAGACCTCGGTGACGTAGCGATGCGCGGTCGCCAGGCTGCCGCTCCGTGCCCGTGGGCATTGCCGGTCGCCTGAAGACGAGGGCCGACTGGCCCTGTGACCGGCGGTCTGTCGTATCGCGCGTCGGTTGAAGACCGGAGTAGCTACTCCTAGGAGAGGTGTCGAGGGCGGCGCAGGCCCTTGCCGCACAGATCGGTCTGTTTGAGCAGGTGCAACGGCAGGTGGGGAGCCGACCAGATCTGGAAGAGATAGACCTCCTGTGATCGCGACATCCGTCGTATGCGATGTCGCGGCCACGAGCGTGTGCGCGGACCCGGTAGTGGCCGGGCCCTGCCGGAGTGAGCATCGGCAGGTCTGGTGGATCTTCCATTAGGCAGCGCACCATAAGTGGGCCTTCTTCCACCTGCACGCTGGCCTCGGCGACTTCTTCCCAGTCCGCATGGTCCAAGGGCGGCTCGTGGTCGTGGATCTCGATGTGCACCGCGACGTTGCCGTTGGCGATTCCGGTGTGCACGATGACCGCTTCACCGGTAGTGGAAATGAGCGGTCCGGCTTCCTCAGGCACGTCGGCCTGCTGGTCCGGCTCCATGAGAAAGAACTGGTGGTGGTCGATATAGGTCCACTCGGGGCCGTGCCGAGCGATCAAAGCCATCGAGCCGTCCCTTCGCTGGTGGTGTTGTGGCGGTAGCCGAGTGCCGAGGCGACGACCGGCGCGATGCGGCCCGCAACCCGGGCACCCCGGCCACGAGCACGACCTGCGTGATATCCGCGCGGTCACCGGGATGTCCTCCGCCGCCAAGCAGGCGCACTCCTCCACCCAGGCGCCGGAGTACAGCAGCACCGCCACGATCGTGGGGCTCCACCTGGCCCCACGTCCCACCGCGCCGGCCCCCCGGTCGTCCAGAGCGCCCGATTCGCCGAACACCGGCGTGCTCGTCCGAGAGCGCCGCCGGGCGTTGACGGATGTCGCGCATCAGGTCACCGTCGCCGTCTTCGAGGAGTCCGAGTTCGCGGACCGAGCGAATCCTTCGCACCTCAATGTCATCGATCACCTGGCGTAGTGCTCCGCCCTTCGACTGCTCCTCTCACGTCCTTGCGCCTTGAGCCTTGATCAGGCCGCTTTCCGGCCGCACCCTACGGCTTTTCGCGAAGATATTGAGGGAGAAGAAACCGTCGACACCTTCGAGAAGCTTTTGCTCCTGCACTCATAGGCTTTTCGGATAGCCCTCGGGCCTGTAGGTGACGGCCGACTGGCAGGCGTCATAAGCGACGCCGCGCCGAATCTTGTCGAACAGGTGAACAACCTGCGTCACGCCCACACCCAAGGTCCCACCGGCACGCCGCAAGTCGCCTGCGGCGACACCCGCCACGTCACCGTGCTCTCTCGTCCGGAGCGAGGATCACATCGGTTGCGGGTTTTGGGGCCTCGAATTCTCCGCACGATAGAGGACCATGGCTTGCCCTGAGGCTGCCGCCCCCGGAAAGTAGCTAAGAGAAAACGCCCCATAGGTATCTTTGAGACAGAACAGGTTATCCCGTCCCCATGGGCCGTTGCAGGCCTCCGCAAGGGCGCGTGCGTCATAGGCGTCCACGAGCCGGTCGAACGGAAGCGCGGCCAATTGCTCGGCCAGCGCGCATACCTGCTCTAGGGTGAGGAAACGCGGCTTGTCGTAGCGCCATCTCTCCCCGAACGGCGTGCCTCCCAAGATCGGGCACGTGTCGAGTTTCGGCAGTGCACGACCTATCAGGATCTGCAGCGCGTCCCACATGGCGGTGTCGAAGCAGCGGTCCGTGCTTTGTGACATGGAGGTGTAGCGGTCTATTCCCTCAGCATCACGAAGTTCCTCGGCGAACGTCCTTCCCCATTCAGGGTCGGCTAGTACGCGGTCCAACTCCTGTGGGGTGAAGCGCGCACATACTCGGCGTGGATTCTCATCTGGTTATTGTAGGGCCGCTCTGCTTGGGGCGGCCGCCAACCGGCGCACGCCAGCGCGCGTAGAAGAAGACCGACTTCACCTGCGCGATGGAGCCCAGGCCGAGGTAGCCCCAGGCGCGAATCAGTATCTCCCGGGAGATGACCCTCGGGAGGACGGCCGGGGCGGGCGGCTCATGATGCCCGGCTCGGTCTGCCCGCGGTCGAGCACCAGGGCTGGCAGCGTCTCGGTGCCGAGGTCGATCGCGAGGATCGGCAGCGGGATCAGGCCGCCGCTGAGCGCGAACACCAGGAACGGCACGAGCTCGGGGGCAGCGTGGACGAAGATGTACTGGATGAACTTGCGGACGTTGTCGTAGACGCGGCGCCCGGACTCGATCGCCGTCACGATCGTGGCGAAGTCGTCGTCGGTCAGCACCATGGTCGACGCCTCGCGGGCGACGTCGGTGCCGGGCCGTCCCATGGCGACGTCGATGATCGCGGTCGGCCAGCCGCTCGGTGACGTCCGGGCTCGCCCCCTCGACGAGGGCGGTTTGGGTCCCCCTACAGTTCATGGTCGGCGTTCTGGTAGCGCTCCCCGTCGGCCTTGCAGCTCCCTGCGCCGCCGGATTTCGTCTTGCATTTGCGGGTCGCGAGGGTCTCCTCTGCGATTCCGGCTTGTTCGCCGCGCGACGTCAATGGCCTGCTCGATCCGTCCGGCATCGCTGGCGCCGCCACACATGCGCACCCCGGCCCGGCATTGCTCGGTGTCTCCGGGCTGGGCCTGCTCGCCCTCCCGGTGACCGGGAAGCGCTCTGTCACCGCCTGGGAGCGGACGGCTGTGATGGCCGTCACCGCAAGGTCACCTTCTGGGCGGGAGTGCGCATGATCAAGTTGGGCATGATGGCGCCGTTCGCGGACGGCCTGATCACCTCGGGCGGGTTCCTGCGGGACTACGCGGGCACGCTCGAAGAGTCCGGCGTGGAGTCGGTGTGGACGGTGGAGCACGTGGTGGTCGCCGCCGAGTACGAACCGCTGTACCCCTATTCCGAGAGCGGCCGGATCCCCGGGCCGCCGCAGGGCGTTCCGATGCCCGACCCCCTGGACACCATCGCCTACATGGCCGGCGGGTCCGGCGTTCTGCGGTTCGGGACCGCCATGGTGGTCGCGCCGCTGCACAGCCCGGTCGTGCTGGCCAAGCGCGCCGCGACGATCGATCTGCTGTCCGACGGGCGGCTGATGCTCGGCTTGGGCATCGGATGGCAGAAGGAGGAGTACGCCGCGGTCGGCGTGCCCTACCAGCGGCGCGGTGCCCGTCTCGACGAGTGCATCGCCGCGATGCGGGCGCTGTGGTCGCAGGCCCCTGCCTCCTATCAGGGCGAGTTCGTCGCGTTCGATCGCGTGCATTGCCTGCCCCGGCCCGCGTCCGGAAAGGTCCCCATCGTGCTGGGCGGCAACAGCGAACCGGCCGTCCGGCGGGCGGGTCGCGTCGCCGACGGCTGGTTTCCGTACACGATCGCGCCCGCGGAGTTCACCGAACGAGCCGATCTGCTGCGTGCCAGCGCCGACGGCCGCACCGTCGAGATCACCGCCTGGCCTGGCAGTTGCGATCCCGAGCGTGAGTGGGATCCGGCCTTCGTCCGCCGGTACGTCGATGCGGGCGCCACCCGCATCGTGCTCGCGCCCCGCCTTTCAAGGACCCATCCGGAGAGTCTCCTGGGTCCGCGCGGACTGGACGCCCTGCGCGACCAGATCGACCGTTACCGCGACACCGTGCTGGACAAGCTATGACCAGCGTGCTCGACACCGTCGTCCTGCCCGAGCCGGCGGTCGAGAACTGGCTGCACCGCTGGCGCGGCGAGTACCTGCCGGGCGCGCAGGAGCGCGGAATGCGGCTCGAGCGGACATGGCGCTGCTACACCGGCCCAGAGCAGGTCACCCTCTACCTGCTCTGGTCCTTGCCCACCCCCTACGACTTCTACGCGATGCGTACCGCCGCGGCGGCTGATCCGTCGGTGAAAGCCTTCTGGGACGCCACCGACGCCTTGGCCTACGGCCGCGACAGGCGCCTGCTGGAGGAGGTCACATGCCCCGCTGGGTGATCCTTGCCCACGCAGACACCACGGTGCCCGGCGCAGACGGCGGTCCCGACCTGCCGGGCAGCGTCGGCGGCCGCGGCGCGAGCTTCGATCTGGTCTCCGACACCGCCCCCGATGTCCCCGGGGCCGAGGCCGTCGCGTTGTCGCAGATCGCCTCCGCGCATGTCGAGCTACCCGGCCGGCGCATCAAACGAACACTGTTGCTCACCGTGCGGCCCGATGCCCCACCAGACACGATCGCCTCGTTCGAGGCCGACCTCATGGCGATGCCCCGCCACATCCCCGCCATCGGCTCCTGGGCGCTGAGCCGTGCAACCGGCCACTGGACCCACGCGTGGGAGCAAGAATTCGCCAACGCAGACGGCCTCAACGGGCCGTACCTGCTCCACCCGTACCACTGGACCTACGTCGACCGCTGGTTCGACCCCGAACTACCGACGGCGATCGTCTCTCCTCGCCTGGCCCACCTCTACCGCGCCGCCCCCGGCCCCGTGCTCGCCACTCCCTGACGCACTTCACCTCCGGCCGGGCCGACCATACCCGGCACAACACCTCGTGTTCCGCCCGCCCGTCACCCGCCCGCGACGTCCCCGTCCTCTGTCCGGCCAGCAACTGCCGACGACCTGACGACCGCCGGGCCAGAGACGACCAGAGACAGTTGACCCGCACCCCGGCCCCCGCAGCCCAGAGAAGCCCCGAATCGCACGTCCGGCAGGTTAAACGGGGCTACGGCGAGCGATGCAGTGGTCTGCCGGGAGCATTCCTGCGAGGGCTGGGCCGCTGCGTTGGCGTCCGGTGCACCCCAACGGCGGCCGCTATCGAGCCCATTAGGGCAACGAAGCCGATGGCCGCCATCACGAACAGAACAGTGGCTCGACCATGGCTGTCGTTGTTGTGAGCCGGATCGGCGGGATCGTATTTGACCTGAACATGGATCCCGATCCGCGCATCGCAGGCGACACGGGCGGTGTACGTACTGCCTGCAACGGAGAAAGTGGCTCTTCCGTCTGTGCTGCTCTTGCCGCCGCAGTGTCCGGCCTGGGTCACGACCCCCGCCGCTGTGGCCGTCTCGTTCGGGATGCGCTGCCAGGCGACCGCTCCACCAATCGCCCCACCGAGCCCCATCGCCCCGAACGCCAACATTGCGATGATGAGGCCCATCCAGGCCAAAGCCTTCTGGGGCCCGGACATCGGCGCCTTGGCGGCGGTCGCCCGCCGCCACCAGGACTTTCGCGGCCCGCTCATGGCGGGGAGTGTAGCGGCGAGCGGAGGACCGCCGAACCCGGCTGCAGCCCGTGCGGCCTGGAGCTGGCGGCCACCGCGAACGCCCGCACTGCCTTGGTGGGGTCAGCCGTTGAAGCCCGCCGGGCCCCTTGGGCGCCGACTCCCCAGATGCCGTCGGGGACGGCGGCGAGGTCGAGCACTGCGGCGCATGACCTGGGTCGAGCTCGGCCCGCCCCTGATCGCCCAGTACGGCCCCGACCTGCTCGACCTTGCCGTTCAGCCACGGTGTTCGCAGCTTGATGTAGGTGTGGGCAATGCCCTTGTCCAGCACGTGCCAGTGGAACTCCGACTGGACGCCGCCCCGTTGTCGGTCTGGATCACCTCGACCTCAAACGGCAGCCTCGACAGCACGTAGTCCAGGAACTAGACCGAGGTCTTCTGGTTGAAGGTCGGGTAGATGCGCAGCAGCCGCAGCCGCGTGCAGTCGTCGATGACGGTGAACTTGTAGTACTTGTTGCGGCCACCGCAACGACCGGGGTGAGCAGTTGCGGAAGATTGGACAGGAATTGCGGCGGCTGCGGTTGGCTGCTGGGGTTCATCAGGACCCTGGGTAAGGGGTCACGTTTTGATGAGCTGCTCGGTCATCGTCCATAGGCGCTGGGCGGACTGGGGGTCGATCGAGTGCGGGACGACGTTCTGGGAGCGGATCAGGTCGGCGCCTTGGGCGGTGGGATCGGCGGCGTCGTCCAGTGGCGAGATGTCGTTGTCCTTGAGGTAGACGCCGCCAGTGTCGGCGAGCAGCGGACTGGTGGCCCCGAACACGATGGTGGCGGCACCCTGCTGGGGCGTCTTCTTCCCGCTCTCGGGGTCGATGATCGGCCGGCCGGACTCGTCGACCAGGCCCATCGCCAGGTTCATGGCCCGCACCTGGTCCGCGGGCATCGAGCCGCCCAGGTTCGTGCCGACGATGATGCCCGGGTGCGCTGCGTAGCCGCGGATCCCGTCGTGGGACCACCGGCGGTCCAGCTCGACGGCGAAGAGCACGTTGGCGGTCTTGGACTGGGCGTAGGCGAGGTGGCCGTCATAGCCGGTGGCGAAGTGCGGATCGTCCCATCGGATGCCGGAGATACGGGTCGCACCGGACGTCGTGTTGACCACGCGGGCACCACCCGCCGCGCGCAGTGCGGGTAGCAGGCCCGAAGTCAGCTGGAAGTGGCCCAGATGGTTGGTCGCGAACTGTATCTCGTAGCCGCGCGCGTCCAGGGTCAGCTCGGCGGGAGCCATGACGCCGGCGTTGTTCAGCAGGATGTGGAGCGGACGGCCGGAGCCGAGGTAGCGACCTACGAAGGCGTCGATCGAGGACGGGTCCACCAGGTCGAGCCGGCCGATCTCAATGCCTTGGGTCTCCCCCAGCGCCGCCGCCGCACGTCCGGGGTCGCGCGAGGCGACGGTGACCGAGGCGCCCGCCTTGACCAGCGCGCGTGTGGCCTCCAGACCGAGCCCGACGTGGCCGCCGGTGACGACGGCGTTCTTGCCGGAAAGATCGATGCCGGCGAGAACCTCATCGGCGGTCGAGGCCGCGGTGAAGCCGGACCCGAGAGGATGCTGCTTGTGCGTCATGCCACCACCCTCCCGCCGCCGGGCCGTACTCGGAATAATTGACCGTGCGCATTTCATGCGCAAAAGTACGGCCATGGTCGGTGATCAGCTTTCTGAGGTGTTCGATCTCGTCGAGATCCGCGGCCTGGTCTCTGGCGGCTTCGCGGCACGGGGCCCTTGGCTGGCGCGCGCTCCCATCCAGGACCCGCTGAAGCTCATCGCGATGGTGTACGGACGCGCCCGGCTGACCGCCGACGGCGTGGCCGGGCCGATCGAACTGGAGCCGGGCGACGTCGCCATCCTGAACGGCCGGACATGGCTCGAACAGCAGGGCGGCGACGGCGACGGGCCGCGCCAGGAGATCCGGCCGCAAGAGAACTTCGCCCGGCTCTCCGGCGCCGATCCCAACAGCGACGACGTCGTCATCGGCATCGCCGTCGATCTCAACCCGATCGGCCGGGCACTGCTACAAGAGGCGCTTCCGGCTATGGGGCACGTCCAAGCCTCCGCCTCCCCTGCCGCGGCGGCCGACCTGCGCGGCGGTCTCGACCGGCTTTTCAACGAAGTGACCGGGCACCGGATCGGTGCGGGGTTCGCGATCCGGCAGCACGGCCAACTCCTGCTGCTCGATGTGTTGCGCACCTACGTCCACCAGGCCGAACTGCCTCCGGGATGGCTACGGCTCCTGACCGACGAACGGTTGCGTCCGGCCGTGCACCTCATGCACACCGAGCCCGGGAAGCCCTGGCGCCTGCAGGAACTGGCACACGCCGCGGCGATGTCACGGACATCCTTCGCTGAACGCTTCCGGACCGTGGCAGGCCAACCGCCGCTTACCTATCTCAACCAGTGGCGAATGCTGCTGGCGCAGCGTGCTCTGCGAGACGGCGACGTCCGCATCGGATCGCTGGCCGCCGAGCTCGGTTACGCCTCCGAGAGCGCCTTCAGCACCGCGTTCAAACGGGAGGTGGGAGCCTCACCCCTGCACTACCGCCATCAGGCACGCGCTCAACCCCCGACACAAGCCAAGCCGATACAGGTACAGCATCAGCCAACCGCCCCTTGCCCACCACAGCGCCTGCACGAACCACCATCCCGCCTTGAGCCGGTTCTACCGCCAGCCCCATCGTCCGCAAAAATGTGAATGCCACTGCTGCCGGCGAGGTGAGCTGAGCGCGGCAGCGAGCTTCAAAGCCCGAGAAGAGCCGGGCAAGATACCTGATTTTGCCGCTACGCCGAACGACTCTGCGAAGTCATCGCCAACGGCAACGTCACTTGGACCGGGCGCAGTCAGAGCGCTTCGAAGACCAACGACTTGCTCAGTGTGGAGCGCACAGGCGAGCCCGTGATGCGCTCTACGAGCATGGGCCGGTGGGCCTCAAGCTCCGGAGCGAGAAGGAGTTCGTAGCAGAACCGGGTCTCCGACTCCTCGCGTTCCAGGTGCACTCGTACACCTACTTCCGCCTCGGTTATGCCGAGGTCGGCCAGCGCCATCCGCGCCGAGATGGTCATGCACGTGGCAAGGGAGGCCTCCAGCAATTCGTGCGGTCGCATGCCCGTCGAACCGCCGATGCCGGCCTTGAGCGTGTCGGCGATGCTCTCGTTGCCACCCGCCTGAAACCCGACTTGCCACGGAAGCGGAAGCGCCGCAGCCTCGACCATGACCCCACCTCCTCCACCGGAGACCGACTCGCAGGATCGTAACGCTGATCCACATAACGAGAAAGAACGTCTCAAAATGCGAAACGTGCCTTCACTCGGCAGGATGCCCTGCGGGCGGAGGCCCACGAGGCGGACCGACCGCCTGTCCGAGTTGCCCCCGTCCGCCGCTGCCGTTGGCAGCCAATCCGGAGACAGTGGAGGCAGGTCCGGGTGCTGGCGTTACCGTCGACTCACGACCGACGAGAAGAGACGGCTGGCCGAGCGCGCTAGCGGGCACGGTGTCACGCTGCCAATGCTCATGGCCGCTGGTGGCGCCGTCGTCGGGCCGCCATCTGGTCGCCCGGGTCGGCTGGGGCGTGACCGGTGGGTGGTGACGCGGGTGTGTCCGTCGGGCAGCCCGCGCCAGTGCTCGGGCTCGACGAAGCGGTTTCCGCGTCCGGGGGCCCGGGTGCACCGCCAGCAACGGCCCGCCGCAGAGCCTGGGTCATTGACAAGTCAAGGGCGCGGCAGCCCGGGAGGGCTTTTTCCCCGTCCAATCCGCACCGTGCGATTTCCCGCACGCGGTTGCGCCGATGGTTCTGCACATCTGACCGCTGACCACGATCTGGGGCCAGGCGAGCTACCGGGTGCCGGCCGCGAGCCAAGTGGTGAGCGTCGGCACGGCGTCTGAGGCCGGCGTGGCGGCGTCTCACTTCATGGGGTGCCGGGGACTCCGGCGCACAGTGCGTGGTCGATCAGGACGCTGGCCGCTTCCTCCTGCTCCTTGATGTGCTCGAAGGTGTCGCCGCGCGCCTCGGACATGGAGACCACGGCGCTGCGCCTGCCGTCCTCTGTGACGCCGTTGAGGGTGATGTACCCTCCGTCCCCACCCTCGTGACTCCAGTAGGTGCCTCCGCAGGTCAGGGGGCGTTCAACCAGGCCGAGGCCGTAGCGGCCGCCGGGCCACAGCTGCTGGACCTCCGCGCTCACGGGGACGGTCCGCTTCATCTCGGCCAGCTGCCGCGCCGGCAGCACCCGGCCCGCGAGCAGCGCGCGGAAGAAGCGATTCTGGTCCCGCGTGGTCGTGACCCACGAAAGGTTCTGGTAGTCCACCGGTATCTGTTCGGTGACGTCCACCGGGGTACCCGGACCGAACAGCTGATAGGCCCGGGCATGCGGCCAGGGCAGGGTAGGTGAGGTGCCACCCCACCGGGTTTGGTGGAGGCCGAGCGGGCGCAGGATCCGATCTTCGATCTCCCGGTGGGCGGGCCGGCCGGTGACCTTCTGGATGATCATATCGAGCAGGATGTAGCCGGTGTTCGAGTACGCCCAGCCCTTGCCGGGCGGGAAGTCCGGCTTGTGGGCCATGGCGCGTTCGATCAGCTGCTCGGGGCTGTAGATGTCGTGGCGCTGCTGGTAGTACTCCTCCGGCGTGGTGTACCCGGGCAGGTCGTCGCGGATCCCGCTGGTGTGCTGGAGCAGATGGCGAAGAGTGGTCCGGCTGCCGTCGTTGCCGTTGCCGTGCACGACTCCGGGCAGCCAGTGGCCGACGGTGTCGTCCAGCGACAGCCTGCCCTCGGCCTCCAGTTGGAGAACCACCGTGGCCACCAGCGTCTTGTACGTGCTGGCCATGCGGAAGTAGCCGTTGGACGAGACCAGGCGGCCGGTGTCCAGGTCGGCGGTACCGCTGGTGGCGACCCACTGCCGACCGTCAGGACCGACCATGCGGGCCTGCACCCCGCTGACCCCGAGAGCGCGGATCGCCTCGGCGTCCTGCCGCAACCGCTCCGCAGCGGAGGGACCGCCAAGCCGGGCAGCGGCCGGGACCACATCACAGGCGAGCAGCGCAGCGACACCGAACGCCACAGCCAGGCGCCCGCGCAGAGTCAAAGTCATGTCTGAAACGCTATTTCCGACCTCTAAGGGCCCGCGATCAGGCACGCTCCAAGATCGCTCCGGGGGTTATCCCCACCAGCGCGGGCAGGCCCCCCTCCCCCGCTCAGCGGCGGCTGTTGCCGATTTACGGGGCTTGCGGTCAAGGGGCGGCAGCGGGGCTTCCTCGAACGCCGCGGATGGGATGTCCTGGTCGATCGTCCAGAGGGATTCGGCGAGGCCGACCGCGACGAGCGGGACCCAGCACACGTCCTTCGCCTAATCCCAGACCGCCCCTGCTCCGTCATCGTACTAACGGCCCTGATCCCCCGGACAGATCCACGCTCTTCGCGGTTCCGCAGTCGCGGAGAGCAACGCCCGCGCAAGGAAGGCAGCATGTTCACAGCCGATGAGAATTCCGCGCAGGCATTGCCTCCTTAGATGTTCGAAGTGACAGACTTGTGCAGTGCGCAGGCGGATGGTGATGGTCCTCGTCGCGGTTCTGATCGGAACGTCCGGCTGTCACCAGGGCGGCGGCAGATGGAAGCCGCCCGCACCCGGGCAGGCGGCCGTGCTCCTGAATCCCGGGCAGGGTTCACTGGCGGAACGGGCCTTCGGCGACTTCACCGGGACCATTGCCGCCGGACGCGACGGCAGCGTGTACGGGCTGGACCAGTACTTGGTGCGGGTGACGCCCGACCGTAGGGTACAGACCGTCCTCTACGAGGACCAGGTGGGGCAGACCTATGGCGGCTTGGCGGTCCTCCCTGACGGTTCGCTCGCCTTCGGAAGCGGCACCGTCCTGAAGAAGGTCACCGTCGACCAGGAGGGGACCGTCAAAGTCTCGGTTCTGGCCGGTGCGACGGGCAGGTCCCGCACGCCGACTCGGGCCGTTCCCCGGACCGCGAACGCGGCCGCCCACCATTTTCGCGGCGTCCCGCTTCCGCTCGGCGTACGGCCGGACGGCTCGCTGGTCATCGGGGACGGCGACGTCGTCTGGGCACTCGCGAAAGAACGGCTCACCCGTCTCTACCAACTCCGCCGACCGTACCGGGCCGCCACGAATCCGCGGCTGGTCGAAACAGCCATGGACGCCAAGGGGACGGTGTATCTCACCGCCTACTACGACGCACCGAAGAACAGGCCGGCTGCGCCCTCACCCCGCATCAGCGATGTGATGACGATCCGAGCGGACGGCACCGTAGGACGACTCGCCGCTCCGGCACGGTCCGCGGGGATCGCAGGCGTCCTCACCTCGATGCCCGCCTACACGATGGCGGGCGATGGCGCGGACGGGCTGTACATCCTCACCGGCGACGACCGCGCGAACTACGTCGTCCACGTCCACGCGGGAACGGCAATGGTCGTCGCACGCCACCTCAACGGGAACAGAAGTGGATGCCGGATGCCCTCGCACCCGGTGGACGCCATGAATCTGCCCTGCGACCTGCCCTGGAACATAGCCGCATCCCGGCCGGGCAGCCTGGTCATGGCGGGGAACGCCGGCGGACGGGAAGGAGCCGACTCCATTCTCCAGATCGCAGCCAAGTGAACCGATGACTCCGGTCCAGGCAGCGAACCGGCGATGCGCCGTCCACCGGGTGACACCGAACTCGCCGGACAACTGCCGCCAGGTGCATCCGCTGGTCAGCACGTACACGACCGCGGTGAACACCGCCCGATCACTCACCGCCGCCCTTGCCTCCGCGCTCGGAACGCCGGTATCAGCGGCTCGGGAAGCTCCCACAACTCATCCGGCACCAGACGCAACGCAAGATCTGACGACACGATCCCGCATTATCCGCAACCCACGTGGGACACTTTCAACTGCACTATCACCTACTATTGCGTCATGTCGCTCGCAGTGCGCTGGATTCGGCTCCTCATGGTGGTCTCAGCAGCCGGCTTTGCAGGCGCGGCCTACGCAATCCGTGCCGCGATGGACGGGCCTATCGAACAGTATTCAGGCGCCGCCTTGTCCGCGGCCATCGTCTACACGATAGTGATCTGCATATGGCCGCCGATTTCACCACTGTCCGCTGGCAGTGCCACGATCGCATACTGCTGGTTCATCGAGTTCGCCCAGCTCACCCCCATACCTGCGGCACTCTCCCAACGCAGCTGGTTCGCGCGGCAGCTCCTGGGCGCCCGGTTCGACCTCATTGATGTTGCCTGGTACCCCGTCGGCGCCATCCCATTGATCGCCGCGCATTGGTTCCTCCGGGCCCGCACACGTTCCCGAACCGACTCGCCACGAAGTTCTTCAACGTGCCGACCCGAGGGATCGCTGTACGACCCTTAATCAGGTCCCGGACCGTCCCCGTTCCCAACCCGGCGTCCGCGGCCAAGCACTGCACCCCTTGCGGATACCGAGCGGACAGCACAGCCAACTGCTCGGCAAGGTCCTGGCTGGTCCGGATCCGAGCCGGGTTGATGGCAATTATCCACACCGTCCGGCCGTTCGCAAACACTCGGTTCCACACCTACATCCATAGCCCCGGCCTGGCCATACCTTCGAATCAGCGGTTATCGCTGAACCGTCTCGAACCCGTACACCGGCCGACGCGACCGTGTTGTCACCAGCCCCTCAGCCTGGAAGGACGCCACGGGGAACCACGCCGCTCGCGACCGCCACCCACGCCAGCCGGAAGGAAACGGCCCAGGCGTCTTCGTCCCCCAACACGTGATCGCCGCGACGATCTGCCTCATGCTGGGCCTGACGACCGCAATGCATCTTCCCGACGGCGGGGCAGCCGGTCGGCGCCAGCATCGAGGCCACCGGACGCGGCCTCGCGCTACACGCCCTCTGGCACGAACGACACCATGCCTGAACAGCACCCCGACCCCTCGGTGGAGGCCACGTCCCGCCACACGATCGCCTCGAGCCGTGCCGAGTTGCCCCCGGCTCTTGTGACGTCATCGCACCCAGGAACTTCACCTTGGGTTCGTCGAGACCGGCGGGCGCGACAGCCCGGCAGGATGCTGCGTGAGCAGCACAACTGTCGCCCGCCTGTTCCCCCTCAGGCGAGGTCAGAAGAATCGAGGGAAGCTAGATACCAGCGCGCAAATCCGGCTACCTTTGGTCTGCCCGAAAACCGGCCGCTAAGGATTGTTGTGAGCAAACCCGCCATACGTCTCGGCGCCAGCGTGCTGACCCTAACTGCCCTCCTCGCAGCGTCTGCGTGCCAGGACGGGGGGAAGACCGACACCACGTCCGACCCGAAAGCCGGCCTGCCGGTCGCAAGTTCCACGCCGTCGGCGCCCAGCCCGCCGCCTCCGTCGCCCTCTTCGACCGCGGTGCCCAAAACCACCGAGGCCGCGATCGCGCGTTATGTGACCGTGCTGCACGCGCTGAGCCGAGGCGACCTGAAGACCGTGTGCGTCATTGCTGGGCCGGCAGCAAAGAAGGCCGAAGCCGAAGGATTCGGGAAATGCCGGACTACCTTCGCCATCATGCGGAGCATGTTCTCCGACTCGCAGTTGAGTGCATTGCGGAGCGCCACCATCAACAAGACGAGGGTGACGAGGCGGGCCAATGGAGACGTGGACATCCCGACGCGCGCCGTGGTCTCCAGCGCGAGGTTCACCGAGCACGACCTGGGCGGTGTGACGCTGTCGTACCGGCATGGCAACTGGTTCATGATCGACTGAGGACAGGCGTTTCCACCAGATGGTCGCCGCGCGGCGCCGTCCCGATTCAGTGGCCGATCTGGGTAGCGCCCGCCCGCTGTTGTCCACGCGCGACAACCCTGCGCGCCGGGCGGGGTGAGGCCGTGGACGTCGCCGACGTGGTGGCCTCGATCACTCGCAGGCGCGCTGATCAGCTCCCAATGACACCCAGCCGCTGCGTCCCACGTCGTACGGTCGGATGACCGCCTTCACCTTTCGGTTTGTCCCGGTTACGGTCTGGAAGGCCCTAGCGACCCGAGTCGCCAGCTCCTGCAGCGCTTCTTTGGTCCGTGCTTCGTGCTCCCACAGATCAACGTTGATCCTGGTCGTCACGGCGTCGAAGGAGTCCGGAGCCATGACAGGGACAAGGTCGATTTCGTGATCGTTTACCTGAAGTTCCGGCATGCTCGTCAGAGCGCGTCTGACAGCCTCCGCGATGTCGGGCAGCGGATCGGATTCTTTCAGGTTAAAGATCGTTACCTGTGGCATGGGCAATCTCCGGTGGGTGATTCGGAAGAGCCGTCAAGACCGCAAGACAAGATCGTAGCGACGATTGGCGAACGGACTGGACCGGTTCGGCGGCTTCATCTGCCGCCGCGATCCGCACGAGCCGCTGCGCTGGCAGTACACCCGGCAGCGCGGCGGCCTCCGCTCCACCCTCTTGACCTGCGCGACAATCCCTTTCCGGCGCATTCCGGCCGTACTCCAGGAGCGGCCGTCGGCCGCAGCCGCACGCGGTCGGCTCCGATCGGCCACCACATCCACCTCGGCCCGCTCGGCACATCCCTGCTGCCGTACAAGGTGCCGCGCGTCCTGCTCATCGACTAGCTCGACAAGCGGCTCCATGACAGCACTCGCCGCACAGATCGTCGTCCCCCTGCTAGCCGCCGTACTCAACGCGGCGGTAACTCTTCACGTGGCCCGCGCAAGCCAGCTGCACCGGGGCCCGACTCGGCCCCGGACGGTACCGGCGCCCACCCGAGTCCGGCCGTAGCGACAGGTGCGAGGCCATGCCGGTCGACAGCCCGCTGGGCCGCCTTCCCGTCGTGTCGTCGAAGCCGACAATGCCTGCGCAAGGTGCGTCCACAGACCGTCCGCGGCTGCAGGCTGCGCGCTCTGGCGGTGGACCCTGTCATTGAAGATCCGGCGGATCACCGCTTGGCGGCCGTGGCGTACCAACGTGGCTCATCGTCTCGTCGCGGCACACTCGGACCTTGCCCCCGGGTACGTCTCGCTGAGCGAGAAGGCGCCGGAAGCAATCGGTGTTGTGAAATATCGTCCCGCTGGTGGTGATCCGACAGCAAACGTTCCCTGCCCTCCTCTCGCCCGGCAAGATCGGGCCCCTCGCGCTGGCCAACCGAGTGGTCCTCCCCGCGATGGACATGAACCTCTGCGAGGACGGCGAGATCCACCAGGCCGATATAGACCACTTCGCGGCCCGCGCCAAGGGCGGCACCGGGATGATCATCACGGGCTGCTGCGCCGTCGCCTACCCGGCGGGCTGCACCAGCCGCAAGGAGCCGGGCCTTTCCGAGGATCGGTTCATCCCCGGCCTCAAGGCGCTGGCCGACGCGGTCCACGAGGCCGGCAGCAAGCTGTGCGTGCAGATGGTGCACCACGGCAAGGTCGCCCGGATCGACACCCTCGACGGACGGCCGCAGCTGGTGCCGTCCGTCCCGAAGCCGCCCGGCGACATGAGCGCGATGATCGACTGCACTCCCGAGGAGCTCGGGAAGATGGCCGCGATCCAGGAGGGCAAGAAGGCCGCCCACCATGAGGCCACCCACGAGGACCTCGCGTGGCTGGTCCGGATGTTCGCGGAGGCGGCGGACCGTGTGAAGGCCGCCGGTGGCGACGCCGTCGAGATCCACTGCGCCCACAACTACGTGCTCGGCGGCTTTTTGAGCCGCTACTCGAACCAGCGCACCGACGAGTACGGCGGGTCGCTCGAGAACCGGGCGCGGCTGTCGTGCGAGGTGATCCGCGCGGTCAAGGAAGAGGTCGGTGACGGCCTCGCCGTCATCGTGCGTCTTTCAGGCCAGGAGTACGGCGAGTCCGAGGGGCTGACACCCGACGAGGCCGCCAGTGCCGCCGCCCTGTTCGAGCAGGCGGGCGCCGATGCCATCCACGTCACCGGCACCGCGCTGAACGCATTCGCGAACTTCACCGATGGCCCGCTGCCCAACACGGTCGGCTTCTACACCGCCAACGCCGCGGTCGTGAAGCGCGCGGTGTCGATTCCGGTCATCACCGTGGGGCGCATGCTGCCCGACGTCGGCGAGCAGATGATCGCCGAGGGCCACACCGATTTCGTCGCCATGGGCCGCCAGCTGCTGGCCGACCCCGGCCTGGTCAACAAGCTGAAGGCCGGCTTCAGCGAGCAGATCCGGCCGTGCATCAACTGCTATGTGTGCGTGCAGGAGAACTTCTGGGACGCCACCCCGCTGTGCGCGGTCAACCCCGCGTTGGGCAACGAGACGCTGCTGCCGTTCCCGCGCACTTCGGCCCCCAAGCACATCGTCGTCGTCGGTGCCGGACCGGGCGGCATGGAGACCGCCCGTGTCGCCACCGAACGCGGCCACCGCGTCACCCTGCTGGACAAGACCGATCGTCTCGGCGGAACGCTGTGGTTCTCGACGCTGACCACTCCGGACAATGAGCGCCTGCTGAAGTGGCTCAGCCAGGAGGTGCGGCGGGCCGGTGTCGACGTCCGGCTGAAGACCGAGGCCACCGCCGCGACGATCAGGGCCCTCGCGCCGGACGCCGTCGTCGTCGCCACAGGTGCTGTGCGCGGACGTCCGAGCGTGCCGGGCGGCGACCTGCCCCATGTGCATACCGGTGACAGCCTGCGCGGCCTGATGACCGGCACCGGTGACGTCTCGGACCAGTCGCTGTTCCTGCGGGTCGCCGGCAGGCTCGGTGGTCTCGCCGGTATCACCAAGAGCCCTTCCAGGATTCGCGACCTGAGCCGCAGGTTCCTCAAGTTCCTGCCGATGAGCAGGTACGTCGTCGTCATCGGCGGATCGCTCGTCGGTCTCGAACTCGCGGAGTTCCTCGCCGAGCGCGGCAGCCGCGTGACCCTGGTCGAGGAAGGCCGGCAACTCGGTGTGCCGATGGCGATGCCCCGCCGCTGGACCGCCGTCAAGCACGCTAAGGAGCTGGGCGTGAAGATCCACCGCAACGCGACCGTCGAGCGCATCACCCGCAAGACCGTCGAGTTCACTGTCGAGGGCAAGTCGCACTCCGCGCCGGCGCGCATGGTCGTCGTCGCGTCGGGCGTCTCGGCGGCGGCGCCGCTCGCCGACGAACTGGCCCAGAGCGGTATCGAGGTCCACCTCGTCGGCGACGCCGACGAGGTCAACTACATCGAGGGCGCGATGCACTCGGCGTGGAAGGTGGCCACCGCGATTTGATCGCGGTCGATGCCGGCCCCCGAAGCCCGTCTCGGGGGTGTGTGTTACGGCTGCTCGCCGGCGATGTTCGTCGCGGTGATTGCACAGGATGCTGGTGCCGATCGGGTTGCCGCCAGCGGGGTAGGTGGTGCTACTCGGGGCCTGCACCCGCCGAAAATGTTCAGGTGGACGATTTGATCCATGTTGCTGGGCCTGGAATTTCCGGGCATCGCCGCCTGAGGGTGTCAACTTTCGATTTTCGGGGTCACCTGGTTCTTGTCGGTCTGGTCTCCAGAGTGACGCGCGTGCTCGTGCCATGGACTATGACTCCCTGTCCCTTCTTCATAGTTGCCGGTCCACCGTTGGCGGTGACCATGGCCGAGTCGCTGGTGACGCGGGCGCGCCTGGCTCTTTCGCTAGCCGCCCTCCTGTACTGCCGGCCGCCCTGACCGCGTGCAACACGAACTGCGAGGGCTCGATCTGCTGTACAGAACGGTGCGTACGTGGCGTGCCACACCGGTCGACAGCGGCCCCGTAAGGGATGTGTCGGCGTGACCGGGCGGGGTGGGTGGCAGTGCCGTCAGTGCATGCTGAGCGCGTCGACGCGGTCCATGAGGTCGGAGTACTCGCTGTCGGCGTCGTCGATGATCTCTTGAGGTGTGCGCGCCTGGCGGGTTCCGAAGTGGTCTTCGGCGATGCGGGCGATCTGGGGTTGCGGGTCGGCGTCCCAGTAGGAGGCTCCGAAGGTGATGGCCTCGTAGGGCCCGATGCCGTCCGCGAGCAGGTAGAGCAGGTCGCGCAGGTTCGGTGCGACGGGTCCCATGGCGCCCTCGCTCTCAAGGAAGACCACGGGCTGCTCCTCGACAGGGCGTCCCTGGTGGACCAACCAGAAGGCCGCCAGGCCGCCACTGGCGTCCTGGCCGAACACCCGGAACTCTCGTTCGGCCGCGGGGTTGCCGGTCCACGCGTGCGGCCCGCCGAAGGTGAAGTGGTCGCGCATCTCGAAGTTGATCTCGCCGAATCCGTGCACGGCCTGGTGGTCGTGCAGTGCACGCAGGGCAGCGGGGAAGGGCTCGTCGACGCCGGGTTCCGGCCAGGACGGGTACTCCCGCGCCGGCGCGGCGGCCAGGACCGCATCCGCTGACTTCAGCAGTTCAGGATCGTCCTCGTCCCGCTCGTTGAGCGTCAGGAGAAACCAGATGAATCGGCCGTCGTCGTGATAGCGCGCCTCCAGGGTGCTGCGCTCGTCGCGGCGCAGGACATGGACGATGTTTCCGTACTCCTGGACGCTGCTGTGCAGTGCTCGTGCGCGCACCTCGGGCTCGGGCAGCACCGTGCTGAGGCCGTCCCCCATCGGCAAGGGGTAGTTCTCCCTGATCCACACCTTGGTGAGGTAGCCGAGCAGCGGGCCGCGCCCCCGCACCCTGATCGAGGGATAGCAGCCGGGCACGCGCGCGGTCGCCTGGTAGGTGAGCGCGAACCCGTGCGCGTCCGAGCCGGTCGGAGAGATGTCCTCTCGGTCGGTGAACGCGGGAAGGGGTTTCAAGGGGTAGTTGCGGTGCAGCTCGATCAGGCGCGGGTCGTCGGTGCGGCGGCCGAGCAGACCGTCGAGCAGTTCGAAGGAGGGCGATTTGATCATGCCGGAAAGCTACCGCCCGATCCGGACACATCTCGCGGTCCGAACACGGGGGTGCCGGCGGCCGCGCCGGCGAGGGTTGTGCGCAGATCTTCGGCCTACCGAGCCACCCCTGCTGCTTGGCCTCGGAGATCCGGGCCTTCAGATCGCTTCCATGGAGCGTGGCCGACAGCCTGTGGGAACTGATCGAGCCGCTGCTGCCGAAGGTCGAGCGCCGCGAGTGCCACCCGGGCCGTAAGCGGTTGGACAACCGCAGGTGCTGTGCAGGATCTTGTTTTGCTGCGCTGCGGGGATCCCGTGGGGGTTCCCCGCTCAGGAACTGGAGTGCGGTTCGAGCATAACGTGCTGGCCCGCCTTGCCGAGTGGCATCAGGCCGGGGTGTGGGATCGGCTGCACCGTCGTCTGCTGGAAAACTGCATGCCGCTAGCCGGCTTTAAGCACCATGTGCTGACCGACGGGCATGGCCCGCGCTCGCCCTGGCGATGACCGGCGGCAACCGCAACGATGTCACGCGCTGTTGGCTCTGCTGAATAGGGTGCCGCCCATCCGCGGCCGGGTCGGAGACGCCCCGGCGACTGCTGGCCGACCGCGACAAATACCGCCGTCTGGTCTGAGGCAAGGGAATCTAGCTGGTCATCGCTCGCCGCGGCGCCCCGCACGGGTCTGGCTTGGGTGTCCACCGCTACGTCGTCGAGCGCCTGCTGCACTGGTTTCGCCGCTTACACGTCCGCTGGGAGCAGCCTCGACGACATTCACGAGGCCTTCGTGACCGTCGCCGCAGCCATCATCTGTTGGCGACGCCTCATCCGCTGATGCTCGGCGCTGGTTTGGCCGGTCATTCGGCTTCAGCCGTCGCGCTGAATCGGTGAGCGAAACACATCTGTTGCGGGCACGCTCAGAGCAGACCGAAGTTTGTGGCTTCATTCCTTCTCCGCATTGGAGGCGTCGATGAAGCATCGCGTTCTTCTGGTCAGCACGGCCGCCGGGGCGTTCCTGCTCGGCGGCACGGCGACGGCGACGGCGGGTGAGCCGCCGGTGCCCGACGAGGTGGAGACGGCGTGGGTCGCCGGTCACCTCATCACCCTGTACGTCGACACGCCGGACGCGGCGTCGTCCGGCCCGAGCGGCGCGCGGCCCGACGCCGACGTGTTCCTGGTCGCGCCGATGGACCCCGCCCATCCGCTCGACCCCGGCGCGGTGATCCCCTCGCCGCCCGCGCCCGCGCCGATCGTCGTACCGGTGCACGACACGGTGCTCGACCGCCCGACGGCTCCGTCGGACTGCTTCGGCGTCCAGGTGCTCGCCGCTCCCGGCGCCGGCGGGCGCGTGCTGACGCGTCCCGACCCGAACGGCGGCGCGACGCTGGCGTGGGCCGTGGTGGCCGGCGGGCATCGCGTGCGGCTGACGAGCGGTCCGGTGATCCGGTGGGCGGCCCGGCGCGGGCTGGTCGTCCTCGACCGGTCCTGGCCGGGGTACGGCGGCACCTGCTGGACGGGCGCCTGGCGTCGCTGACCTGCGCGTCCCGTTGGGCGGACCGCGTTCCTTTGCCCGGCGGCCGGGCCGGTCGACGATGAGGCGGCTGCGCAGCGATCACCGACTCTCTCCCCCCAGGAGGACGAATGCGCAAGGTGCTCATCACGTTCGCGATGGCGCTCGCCGGCGTCGGCGTCGCGGTGTCCCCGGCCGCCGCCGCGACCACCAACGTCTACTACGAGACCGTCGCGGACGGGGACACCCAGTTCATCCCCGCCTGCACCCCCGGCCCGGACAACCCGACCTGCGACCCGCGCGGCGCGGGAAGCAAGCTCATCTCGACCGGTTCGCTCGCCTACACCCAGGGCGGCGCGACGGTCGGCTCGGTGCACACCGAGTGCACCACGACCAGGAAGGTGGGCAACGACTACTACGGTTTCTGCACCGACACCCTCACCACGCCGGAGGGCAGGTCCGTCTCCGTCGGTGAGATCAACGAGAGCGGGCTGGAGCGCTACGAGGCCCAGCACCTGGCGCTCACCGGCGCCCGGGGCTGCCTCACGGTGCAGCAGGTCGTCTACCCGAACGTCTTCAAGCTGACCGTTCAGAAGTCCTGATCCAGGAGTAGAGCGGCCGGGCCTGCGATGGCCCGACCGCTCTCGCTTGTCAGCGGTGGCCCATGGCCCGGCGGACGGCGCCGGCCAGGGCTTCCGGGTCGAAGTCCGGAAGGACGGCGGCGAGGTGGCCGTCGGGCCGGACGAGGTGGACGGTGTCGGGCCCGGCGTCCAGCGCGGTCCCCACGACGCCGGTGGTGTCGATGGCGTCGAGCGCGTAGGAACGGACGGGCAGGCCGTGCACCTGCTCGGCGATCTCGGCGCACCGCTTCTCGGTCCGCGTCAGCGCGATGAGATCGGTTCCGAACAGCCGGCGCAGCCGGGTCTCGCGGCCGCCGACGGTGCAAGGAGCGTCAGGACACAGCACGCCGGGCAACGGCGGGCGGGCGGCTCCCGCGATGCGCGGGAAGTCGCCGACGGGCCCCGTCGGGGTGGTGAGCGGCGAGTCGAGGTACCAGTACGGTTCGGCGAGCTTGCCCGAGTCGATGCGGGTGCGCGCGGCGGGGTCGGTGACTGCGGCTTCGAGCGCGGCCAGCCGACGGGCCTTCTCCTCGGCGGTGTGCGGGACGAGGAACTCCATGGTGCGGGTAGTGACCACCAGGTTCTCCCCGGATGCGGCGCGGCGTTCGGTGTCGTAGCTCGCGAGTAGTTCCTCCGGTGCCCGGCCCCGGCGGACGAACGCGATCTTCCAGGCGAGGTTCTCGGCGTCCTGAACGCCGGAGTTCAGCCCGCGCGCGCCGAACGGCGCGTACAGGTGCGCTGCATCCCCCGCCAGGAACACCCGGCCGCGGGCGAAGGTCTCGGCCCGCCGCTGGTGGAACCGGTAGGCGGACGCCCAGACGACCTCGTACGGGACGTCCCCGGTGATCTTCCGGATGCGGGTGTCGAGCGCGCCGGATCCCCGTTCGGCTTCGAGGTCGTAGTCCGCGGGCACCTGCCAGTCGATCCGCCAGGTGCGGTCAGGGCACTGGTGCACGAGGACCTGGCGGCCGGGGTTCCATTCGGGGTCGAAGTAGAAGCGGCGCTCGTTGGGGAACGGCAGGTCGGCGCGGATGTCGCAGATGAGGAACTGGTCGCTGAACGAGCGGCCGGGGAATCCGACGCCCATGAGCTGCCGGATCGTGCTCTTCGAGCCGTCCGCGCCGACGAGATGTGTGCCGCGGACGACGACCCTGGCGCCGGCGGTGGCCGCATCGGCCTCGACGCCGGTCTCGTCCTGGTGGAGGCCGATGACCGGGTGCCCGTATCTGATGTCGATGAGCGGTTCCGCGTCGGCGAGGTCGAGGAGGTACCGTTCCACCTCCGCTTGGGAGATGTTGATCCACGGGGGCACGGTGCTGCGTCCCGAGCCGGGGAACGTGACGGCGAACAGCTCGGTGCCGCGGTAATAGGTGCGGCCGGTCGTCCAGGTGACGCCGCGTTCGATCATCTTCTCGGCGCAGCCGACCCGGTCGAACACGTCGAGGACGTCTCGCTGGAAGCAGATCGCCTTGGACCCTGTCGGGTCCCGCCGTGCGGCGGCCTCCAGCACGATCGTGGGGATCTCGAAGCGGGCCAGCAGCAGTGCCGTTACCAGCCCGACCGGCCCGGCGCCGACGATGACGACCGGATCCGTCTCGTTCCTGCCCATCGTCATGCCTGCAGCTCGTCCCAGACGGCCCGGTCGCGTTCGGCGGTCCAGATGACGGGCCGCTCGATGCCCGACAGCTCGTCCCACAGCCGCGACACATCGAACGGCAGACAGTGCTCGAAGATCGGCCACCGCCCATAACGCGGCTCCAGCTCCCCGTGCACCGCCTCGAACGCCTCCTTGAGCGTCCCGCCGCGGCCCTGGACGGCCGTCACCTCACCGATCATCACCTGCAGGAAGTGGCGGGTCTGGTCGATCGCCGCGTCCACCGCGTCCCGGCCCACCGCGACCGAGCCGCGTCCGCCCACCAGCGCCTCGGCGCCCAGCGCCGCCACCCGGTCCAACGTCCCCGACGCCCAATCCCGATGGAACGCATCCCCGGTGTAAAGGGCCGCCTGCGCCTCCACCAGATCACCGGCG
>NZ_JAGEPF010000074.1 GCF_017573465.1 Actinomadura violacea | reverse complement strand
GGCGCGAGCGCGCAGGACGTGATCAACCTGGCCCGCACCCAGGTCGGCACGCACGAGGACGCCTCGGGCAACAGCAAGTTCAACAACTGGTACATCGACTCGGCGCTGGGCCAGCAGAACGCGCACCGCATCGGCGCCAAGAGCGCCTCGGTCTACAAGGGCCAGTCCTGGTGCGACATGTTCGTGTCCTGGCTGGGCCAGCACACCGGCACCAAGGGCATGGGCGCCGACGCCTACACCGTCAGCCACGCCCAGTGGTTCAAGAAGACCGGCCGCTTCGGCCAGACCGCCAAGCCCGGCGCCGTGGTCTTCTTCGCCTGGAACGGCGGCGGGATCAAGGGCATCGACCACGTCGGCATCGTCGTCAAGGACAACCACGACGGCACCATCAACACCATCGAGGGCAACACCGGCAACGCCGTCAAGACCAAGGTCCGCGACACCTCCACCGTCGCCGGCTACGGCTACCCCGAATACCGGTAACCCCCGGGGGCCACAACCCGGCCCCCGCCCTCCCCCTCGGGGCACCGGCCCCGCCTCCCCCCTTCTTCTTTTCCATCCCCCGCGCGATCACCACCACGCGCCGCGCACCGGACCTGCCACGCCCAAAAACGGGCGTGACCACACCCCAACACGGGTGACCCGGTGTGCGGGGCCACCGAGCGAAGGATGAACATGCAGCAGCGAGCCATCGACACCGCCCTGACCGCTCTGACCGGCACCGCCCTGGCGGGCATGCTGATCGCGGGCGTGGCGGTCGAGAGCGCCCACGGCGCCCCGGCCGACAAGCCGATGGCGCACACCGCCACCACCCAAAACCACACCACCAGCAACACCGGCAAGACCACCGCCGGGAAGACCGCGCCCAAGACCCGCGCGATCCTGTCCGGCAGCACCACCGCCTCCTACTTCTGGGACGACGGATCGGGCGTCAACGGCGACACCGGCGCCCCCGCCAGCGGCAAGCCGATGCAAAAGGGCATGTTCGCCAGCCCCAGCTGGCCCATGAACACCAAGGTCAAGGTCACCTACCAGGGCCGCAGCGTCACCGGCTTCGTCGGCGACCGCGG
>NZ_JAGEPF010000073.1 GCF_017573465.1 Actinomadura violacea | reverse complement strand
CCGTCCGCCCCGGCAGCGAGGAATACCGCGATTCGGAGAAATACCAGTACCGCCCCCGCGACTGGGAAGCCGCCGACCGCGACAACACCACCATCGCCCCCCTCATCACCCAGCTCAACACCCTCCGCAACGCCCACCCGGCGCTCCAACTGCTGCGGAACCTGCATTTCCACCACATCGACCAGCCGGAACTGCTCGCCTTCTCCAAACGGCACATGGACGACGTGGTCCTGGCGATCGTCAACCTCAATCCACATCAGCCGCGCGAGGCGACCGTCCACCTCGACCTCGCCGCACTCGGCCTCCCCGACGCCCCCGACCGCCCCTTCGCCGTGCACGACGAACTGGACGGCGCGACGTACACGTGGCGGAAGGCCAATTACGTCTACCTGGACCCGCACCTTCGACCGGCGCACATCTTCACGTTCCGGAGCAGCGAGAGTTGAGCGGACCTAACGAGCCACAGCCTCCCTCCCCGACACCAGGCCCGACGCCCGGACCGGTGCCGAGGGACGAACCCGTCACCGAGATCCCCCCGGACGCGGTACCGGCGGCGTCGGAACCCGTCCCGGACGCATTCAGTCCCGAGACTCCGCGCGACCCGCACTGGTTCAAGACGGCCGTGTTCTACGAGGTGTCGGTGCGCGGATTCGCCGATTCCAACAACGACGGCTACGGCGACCTGCGCGGCCTCATCTCCAAACTCGACCATCTCGAATGGCTCGGCGTCGACTGCCTCTGGCTGCTGCCGATCTACCAGTCGCCGCTGAAAGACGGCGGCTACGACATCTCCGAGTACACGCGGATCCTCCCCGACTTCGGGGAGCTCGGCGATTTCGTGGAGCTGATCGAGCAGGCGCACGCGCGCGGCATCCGCGTCATCGCCGACCTCGTCATGAACCACACCAGCGACCAGCATTCCTGGTTCCAGGCGTCGCGGACCGATCCGGACGGGCCGTTCGGCGACTTCTACATGTGGGACGACACCGACGAGAAATACCCCGACGCCCGCATCATCTTCGTCGACACCGAACAGTCCAACTGGACCTACGACCCCGTCCGCGGCCAGTACTACT
>NZ_JAGEPF010000072.1 GCF_017573465.1 Actinomadura violacea | reverse complement strand
AAGGAATCTCAATGACTAAGTCAAGTCGGCCGGGTGACCTGTGAGCGGTTCAGGCAGCGTGCGCGAGGGGCCCGGGCGAGAAGGCTCGGTTGTCGCGCAGCATCGCCCACAACACGTCGATCCGGCGGCGGGCCAGCGCCATGACCGCCTGGGTATGGATCTTCCCGTCAGCGCGTTTGCGCAGGTAGAAGTCGCGCGATACGCCAGGACGCATCATCGCGGTCTGGGCTGCCATGTAGAAGATGTACCGCAGCCTGCGGCTGTAGTTCTTCGGGCGATGCAGGTTGCCGGTACGGCGGCCCGAGTCGTGCGGGACGGGTGCCAGGCCGGCGTGTGCGGCCAGGCGTCCGGCGTCGGCGTAGCCGGACAGGTCACCGACGATCGCGATGAACTCGGCGCCCAGGATCGGGCCCATGCCGGGCATCGACTCGATGATCTCAGCGCGCGGGTCGGCGCGGAAGGTGTCGCGGATCTGGTTGTCGGTGTCTTTGATCTGGGCGTCCAGCTCCAGCAGCCGGTGCGCCAGGTCCCGCACCAGCGCCGCCGCCCGCTTCTCGCCGGGCAGCGTGGTGTGCTGGGACTCGGCGGCCGCGACGGCCTTGGCGGCGACCTGGTCGGCGCCGCGCACCTTGCGTCGGTGAAGCCAGGTCGTCAGCCGCTTGACGCCGGTGCGGCGCAGCGCGGCCGGGGTCTGGTACTCGGTCAGCATCACGACCGGGCCCTTGGCGGACGAGTAGTCGAAGGCGCGTTCCAGGGCGGGGCAGATGCCCAGCAGCAGGTCCCGCAGCCGGTTGATCAGCCGGACCCGGTCGGCGATCAGGTCGGCGCGGTGTGCGGTCAGCAGCCGCAGCTCGGCGACCAGCTCGGCGGGCGGAGCCAGCGGGATCAGATCGCGTCGCCGCATCCGGGCGGTGTCGGCGATGACCCGGGCATCCTTGGCGTCGGTTTTCCCCTCGCCGCGGTAGGCGCCGGCCATCCGGTTCACCGTCCGGCCGGGCACGTAGACGACCTCTTGGCCGTGCGCGACAAGCAGCGCCAGCAGCAGCGTGGCGGCCTTGCCGGAGATGTCCACCGCCCACAGCACCTGGTCGGACAGCTCGGCAACCGCGGCGATCGTCTCCAGGATCGCGGTCTCGTCGTTGACGACCTTGCGCGAGAGCACCTTGGTGCCCTCGTCGTCCAGGGCGACCGCCCAGTGGTGCCCCTTGCCGACGTCGATACCGACCCAGACTCGGGCCTTCGACTCGCTCAAGCGTTCTACTCCGTTCCGACCGTGACCAGCAACGACATGGCCCACGGAGCACTCCGCCACCAGGTCCCTAACCAGCGATGCCCGCAGTTCTCAATCAGTGGGTCGGAGCGTCCTGGAGGGCCGGGCGGCCATTCCTTGGAAGCCCTAACAGCAGCAGAGAATCATCAGCCACACCCGGCCCTCCGGGACCACCCCAATTCTTAGGGAG
>NZ_JAGEPF010000070.1 GCF_017573465.1 Actinomadura violacea | reverse complement strand
CTCGTCCGGCCCAGACATCACACCTGTGTCCTGTCCCGGGAGATGCTTGACACCTCTGTCCCATCACATGCTTGACGGGTGCCTGTTCGGCTTGGCTGTCGCGTGTTCGTTTGCGGGCGTCGCGCGTCAGGGAGGCCGGGATTGGCCCTGGTGGAGTTGTCGGTTGTCGAGCAGCGGTATCGAGCGGTGCTGCAGGTGCTGGCGGGTGTGCCGGTGATCGAGGTCGCGGCCGGGTTCGGGGTGTCGCGCCAGAGCGTGCATGCCTGGGTGAAGCGGTATCGGGCCGAGGGGCTGGCGGGGTTGGCCGATCGGTCCAGGCGTCCGGTGTCGTCGCCGGGTCAGATGAGTGCGCAGGTGGAGGCCGTGGTGTGTGAGCTGCGGCGGGAGCATCCGCGGTGGGGTCCGGTGCGGATCGTGCATGAGATCGGTCGCCTCAACGTGGTGCCGGTGCCGTCGCGGATGGGGGTGCATCGGGCGCTGGTGCGGCACGGGCTGATCGAGCCGGGCCGGCGGCGCCGCAAGCGTCAGGAGTTCCGCCGCTGGGAGCGGGACGAGCCGATGGCGTTGTGGCAGATGGACATCGTCGGCGGGGTGTTCCTGGCAGGCGGGGCGGAGTGCAAGGTGGTGACCGGGGTCGATGACCATTCGCGGTTCTGTGTGGTCGCCGAGGTGGTGCCGCGGGCGACGGGGCGGGCGGTGTGTCTGGCGTTCGCTGCGGCGTTGCGCGAGTTCGGGGTGCCGGGTGAGGTGCTGACCGACAACGGCAAGCAGTTCACCGACCGGTTCGGGCATGGCGGTGAGGTGCTGTTCGACCGGATCTGCCGCGACAACGGCATCGTGCATCGGCTGACGCAGCCTCGGTCGCCGACCACGACGGGCAAGGTCGAGCGGTTCCACCAGAGTCTGCGGCGCGAACTGCTGGATGACGCGGTGCCGTTCGATGACCTGGACGCAGCCCGGACCGCGGTGGCGGGCTGGGTGGTCGAATACAACACCCGCCGCCCTCACCAGGCTTTGGGCATGGCATGTCCGGCCGACCGGTTCGACACCCGCACCGCCCAGGACGAACAGGAGTTGTTGCCGCTGCGGCTGCCCGCCGCGGTCCGCCTGGCCGCCGTCCCACCCGCCCGTGAGCCCGAACCGGCCGAGCCGCCCTCGCCGGACCAAGCCGCCCCGATCGCTGAAGGCGTCACGCAGGGCAGGGTGTGGGATGGCGGGGCGGTGGAGTTCGAGCGGACCGTGCCGGCCAGTGGGAACATGTTCGTGGCCGGTCGTCAGTTCTGGCTCGGCCCCGCCCAGGCCGGTGTGACGGTGACGTTCTGGGCCGACACCGACGTCATTCACCTGCTGAAGGCCGGGGCGCGGATCAAGTCGGTGCGATCGCACCTATCGACCGCGGACCTGACCGCGCTGGCCGCCCGCGGCGCCCGCAAGGCCGGGCCGCCGCCGCTGCCGCCCGCCGAGGACGGCGACGCGGTCGAGGTCGACCGGACCGTCAACAAGGACGGCAACGTCGGGCTGGGCGGCCGGATGGTGCTGGCGGCGGAGGTCCTGCGGGGCCGCCGGGTCGGGATCCGCATCGAACCTGCCACGCTAATGTTCTTCGACTTGCAGACCCGTGAGCTGCTGCGCACCCGACCCAACCCGTTCACCTGCGAGCAGGTCCGGGCACTGCGCGGGCTGCGGCGGGCCGGGCCGCCGCCACGGCCCCGCACCGAACCGGTCACCGTGCAACGCCGGGCCAGCAACACCGGCGTCGTCATGGTCGCCGGACAGAAAGTCTCCCTCGGCCGCCTGCACGCCGGCCAGGTCGTCACCATCCACGTCGCCGACACCACACTGGCCATCGAACTGGGCGGCGACGACATGCGGACAATCCGGCGAACCACCACCCAGCCCGTCCGCAGCATCAAAGCCCACCGGCCCCGCAAGGCCGCCCCATGAAACCTAGAACATCCGTCAAGCATGTCCCGGGACTAGAACGTCAAGCATCTCGTGGGACTAGACA